>NZ_FOPG01000017.1 GCF_900113435.1 Sulfitobacter dubius
CAGCCGAGCCATGAGTGTGGTTAGAATGCGTTGGAATGCGCAACCAAAGTGGGTGATAGTCCCGTATAAGAAGCATGATTGGACGTATTAAGTAGGGCGGAACACGTGAAATTCTGTCTGAAGATCGGAGGACCACCTTCGAAGGCTAAGTACTCCTTACTGACCGATAGTGAACCAGTACCGTGAGGGAAAGGTGAAAAGCACCCCGACGAGGGGAGTGAAACAGTACCTGAAACCGAACGCCTACAAACAGTTGGAGGGACCTTGCGTCCTGACAGCGTACCTTTTGTATAATGGGTCATCGACTTGGTCTCACGAGCAAGCTTAAGCCGTTAGGTGTAGGCGTAGCGAAAGCGAGTCTTAATAGGGCGTTGAGTTCGTGGGATCAGACCCGAAACCGAGTGATCTAGGCATGGCCAGGTTGAAGATAAGGTAACACTTATTGGAGGACCGAACCCACATCTGTTGAAAAAGATCGGGATGAGCTGTGCCTAGGGGTGAAAGGCCAATCAAACTCGGAGATAGCTGGTTCTCTGCGAAATCTATTTAGGTAGAGCGTCGACCGAATACCCTCGGGGGTAGAGCACTGGATGGGTAATGGGGCCCCACAGGCTTACTGATCCTAACCAAACTCCGAATACCGAGGAGTACTAGTCGGCAGACACACGGCGAATGCTAACGTCCGTCGTGAAGAGGGAAACAACCCTAACCTCCAGCTAAGGCCCCTAATTCATGGCTAAGTGGGAAAGCAGGTGAGACGACCAAAACAACCAGGAGGTTGGCTTAGAAGCAGCCATCCTTTAAAGATAGCGTAACAGCTCACTGGTCTAAATAAGTTGTCTTGCGGCGAAGATGTAACGGGGCTCAAGCCATGAGCCGAAGCTGAGGATGCATTTATTGCATGGTAGCAGAGCGTAGTGTGACATAGTTCCATGTGTCCTTATCGTCCCTCGGGACGGATTGGACACAAGGAGCTTTCTGTGAAGCTGGCGCGTGAGCGATCCGGTGGAGAGATCACTAGTGAGAATGATGACATGAGTAGCGACAAAGAGTGTGAGAGACACTCTCGCCGAAAGTCCAAGGGTTCCTGCTTAAAGCTAATCTGAGCAGGGTAAGCCGACCCCTAAGGCGAGGCCGAAAGGCGTAGTCGATGGGAACCAGGTTAATATTCCTGGGCCAGATGGAAGTGACGGATCTCGAGGGTAGTTCATCCTTATCGGATTGAATGGGCTGCTTAGAGGTCCCTGGAAATAGCTCCATCGCTAGATCGTACCCTAAACCGACACAGGTGGACAGGTAGAGAATACCAAGGCGCTTGAGAGAACTATGTTGAAGGAACTCGGCAAAATACCTCCGTAAGTTCGCGAGAAGGAGGCCCGGTTCCTAGGCAACTAGGGGCTGGGGGCACAAACCAGGGGGTGGCGACTGTTTATTAAAAACACAGGGCTCTGCGAAGTCGTAAGACGACGTATAGGGTCTGACGCCTGCCCGGTGCCTGAAGGTTAAAAGGAGGGGTGAGAGCTCTGAATTGAAGCCCAGGTAAACGGCGGCCGTAACTATAACGGTCCTAAGGTAGCGAAATTCCTTGTCGGGTAAGTTCCGACCTGCACGAATGGCGTAACGACTTCCCCGCTGTCTCCAACATAGACTCAGCGAAATTGAATTACCGGTCAAGATGCCGGTTACCCGCGGTTAGACGGAAAGACCCCGTGCACCTTTACTACAGCTTCACACTGGCATTAGGCCGAACATGTGCAGGATAGGTGGTGGGCTTTGAAACCGAGACGCCAGTCTCGGTGGAGCCTCCCTTGAGATACCACCCTTGTTCTGCTTGATGTCTAACCGCGGACCGTTATCCGGTTCCGGGACCCTGTGTGGCGGGTAGTTTGACTGGGGCGGTCGCCTCCTAAATCGTAACGGAGGCGCGCGAAGGTTGGCTCAGAGCGGTCGGAAATCGCTCGTTGAGTGCAATGGCAGAAGCCAGCCTGACTGCGAGACTGACAAGTCGAGCAGAGTCGAAAGACGGCCATAGTGATCCGGTGGTCCCAAGTGGGAGGGCCATCGCTCAACGGATAAAAGGTACGCCGGGGATAACAGGCTGATACTGCCCAAGAGTCCATATCGACGGCAGTGTTTGGCACCTCGATGTCGGCTCATCTCATCCTGGGGCTGGAGCAGGTCCCAAGGGTACGGCTGTTCGCCGTTTAAAGAGGTACGTGAGCTGGGTTTAGAACGTCGTGAGACAGTTCGGTCCCTATCTTCCGTGGGTGTAGGATACTTGAGAGGAGTTGCCCCTAGTACGAGAGGACCGGGGTGAACGATCCACTGGTGGACCAGTTGTTATGCCAATAGCAGTGCTGGGTAGCTATGATCGGACAGGATAACCGCTGAAGGCATCTAAGCGGGAAGCCCCCCTCAAAACAAGGTATCCCTGAGAGCCGAGGTAGACCACCTCGTCGATAGGCCAGAGATGTAAGCGTAGTAATACGTTCAGTTGACTGGTACTAATTGCTCGATAGGCTTGATTTGATCCAGTAGAAGCAAGACTTCAACTTATCAATCAAAAGCATACACATACAATCAGTGGTACATGACTTGGAAAACAACGCTCAGCACTTCAGTGGTGACAGCGCAAGAACAGGCATCCTAAAGATGCCCTGCCTCCCGCCGTCCCTCTGAACAGCAGAGCGCTTGAGGACTTTATTTGGTTTGGTGATCATAGCGCGAGCAAAACACCTGGTCCCATCCCGAACCCAGCCGTTAAGTGCCGTAGCGCCGATGGTACTGCGTCTTAAGACGTGGGAGAGTAGGTCATCGCCAAACCTAATAAGGTCCTCAAAA
>NZ_FOPG01000016.1 GCF_900113435.1 Sulfitobacter dubius
GGGGGGCGGACATTATCGTCTATACCCGCAGAAAATCTAATATGTTGGATTTGTGGGAGCACATCGATTGGACATAGGAATGGTCTCTAAGAAGAAATTGAAAACTGGAGCGGCGGAGCCGAAGCGCCTACCACCAACGGCCAAGACCCTACGCGAGCTGTTCCTACTATCGGGCAACGAGTGCGCTTGGGAAGGTTGTAACGCAGTTCTTATCGACAGCGACGGAACAATGATTGGCGACATCGCACATATTGAGGCGGCCATGCCCGGCGGTGAACGGTTCAATCCGGAGATGACCAACGAGCAAAGACGTTCACCTTTCAACCTGATGCTGCTTTGCGCGAGTCACCACCGAAAAATTGATGGCAAGAATTCCACCCTTAAACCTAAGGATCTTCGGAAAATTAAGGCGGCTCACGAAAAGCGGTTTCGGGCAGCAGAAGCATCAATCCTCAAGAGATTCGAAGCCCAGTTTCCGGACCTAACTGCAAACTTGTCAGCGACCCGCCCGCAGACGTTAGCGGCCCTCCTTTCATGTCCAGACGCTGCTGAGTGGTTGTCTGAAGAAGAAACTAAAACGGCCGCAGATGAGATCGGTGACTACGCCGACCGGCTGTCGAACGTTCCTCCCGAATACCGCCAGTTTATACTCGCTGTGATCAAGCGATGCGCGACTCGGGGCATCTGGCAAAACGTCAGCGTTGGCGTGCCATGCGCTGACCTTCAGGGGTCGTTGGGCTTTGGTGCCCATAAGCTAAGGAGGCTGGTCTCCGGTCTCGAAGATCATGGAATGGGGTCGTTTGGGGAAGACATCAACAATCTCTGGACTGTCGATCTCACTGATCCAAGTCAATATATCGGATGGGCCGATATACATAGCTTCTGCGAAGAGACAGATGTCGACCTCGAGCAGTTTGTGATAGAGGCGCAGTTTGGTTTGCTTGATGAGCAATAGCTACGTAACAAGAGGATCAGTAGGGGCCAGCTACATGATTATGACGCGGGGGGAGAAGGCCCTTAACCTCCACCAGCCAAACTGAATCCTACAGCGGTCATTCTATAGATGGCGGTTTTTAATTCATTCAATATGCAGGTGTGAGGCTGCGCTACACGCGCCGACATTTGGTGCCCTGTTGGCCTTCGGTAGCTTCCACCTATCCTATATAGCAATTTAATGGCTGATGCACGATTTTTAGCCCGGCGTTCTTTGATTATTGGAGCATTTGACCAATATATCATTGGACTGCTGTTCCTTGCTTAGGTGCCTCGTCTGATCGTGCTCAAAGCGATAGCTTTCGGACCGAGGGCTGCTGCAGACATGACAACCACAGTAGCCATCGCATTTAGGAGCCGCCCGACAATAGAGCACCCGCTTCGCCGGGGTGCTGAGCCTTGGAATTCTGTCGCCAGACAAACTCGACCTTTGCTGGAATGCGCCACTTTTTAGCAAGGCGATCAACTTCCTTCCATGCATCCGCTGCCGATTGGCCCTGCACTGAGATTCCCAGTCCGGGGACATATTTGTAGCCCTCGCCATCGTAGCTGGTAGCCTTGGATGGAATGCCCAATTCTCTTACGAGCTTCTCACCCTCAAAGCCCTTAGCCTTCACGCGCGCTATCATAAAATGCAAGATTGAGGCCCAAGTGGGATTCTTGATTGTCTTTCCGTCAATTATCGCCTTCATCGGCTTGGTAAAAGTGAGGCTCGGCGCCACATCGAACATCCGAGTGCCGTTAGTGGAAACTATAGCAACGCCTTCTGTTTCGTCGTCATGTTCGATCCCGAGTTGCTCCATAGCTTCCCGAACAATGTGGTCGATGGTTTCGCTCGGCGACTTAGTTTTGAACCAAGTCTTAAGCGTGCTGATGTGAGCAAAAGTAACATCGTTTATTCTAACCACAGGCATCATGATCTTCTCCGATAATGGGGCTACAGAGTATATGTTACATATAGATTCAAATTTAGCCAATCAAAAAGTTACATATTCCATATAATGGGCAGTAAGCTCTCTCCACTTGGGGCGACCTCGTTCGCATAGGGACCTTCCAAAAACGCTCATTTGTTGAACAGCGTGCGCCCAGCCCCATTGACGCCACCAAAAACCCCCTTCAAAACTAAAGTAGTTATTGAAGGTTTTTGGGAGAGGTTTGGCAATGATTATCGGTTACGCCCGCGTGTCCACCGAAGACCAACATCTGGACACACAGATTTCTGCGCTGGAAGGCGTCGGGGCGGGGCGAATTTTCGCTGAAAAAATTTCAGGCACAAAACGAGCTCGGCCAGAACTGGAGCACATGATTGATCAACTCCGCGATGGAGATGTCGTTGTTGTCACCAAGTATGACCGCCTTAGCCGGTCATTGCAGGATTTGCTTACCATTGTGGAGGTCATCCGCGCGAAAGGTTGCGGTTTTCGATCGCTGGCCGAGGACATCGACACTACGACCCCAGCTGGACGACTGGTTTTTCATGTCTTTGCCTCCATTGCGCAATTTGAACGCGAACGGATCGCAGAAAGGACAAAGGAAGGTCTGGCGGCAGCCCGTAGGCGCGGCCGCGTTGGTGGGCGACCACCTGCTCTCTCCAAAGAGCGTCGGGCTGAGGTCCAGCGCATGCGAGATCAAGAGGGCCGGGGTATTGGCGAATTGGCACGACTGTTCCAAGTTTCTCCAAACACTATCAGACGCGCATGAGACAGTTACGCTTTTTTGGGGCTTTTCTAACGTTGCTGACCGCGGGGTCGTAAGCGTCTCTACATGACAGACGCGGCATTCATGAACAGCACTCCCTGCCCTGCCAGCCATCGAAATATTGCGTTATCGCCGCGTGGTCGGTCAGGCGGACTCCGACCTTGCTTTGGATCGTGTTCCGGCCATGAATGTCCCGATCGGTGTCAGGTTCTTGTTCATCGTCGTTAGAGCCGACTGAAGTAGGCGTTTTAGGCTGGTCGCGATTCCGACGCGTTGAGCAGCACTCACCTTCAAAGACTCGGCCGGTAGTGTGTTATATATGTGTTAATAAAGGTGTTACGAGAATCGGCGAGTTTGTAAGCGTATGTTTCTACAGGATGAATACTCACTTTATTTGATCGGCGGTGGGTAGAGTATCGATCAATGGTGGGTAGGTAACTCAAAAGAGTGGGTAGACTATCGAAGAAAGTGGGTAGACTATTGAAGAACGGTGTGTTGAGTTTCGAGGAACTTAGCGATCTGGTGGTAGGTCGTCGGAAGCCGGTGGGTAGAGTATCGAGCAATGGCAAGACCTAAAAAAAGAACAGCTCTTTTACCCGAAAGACACACAGAACCTGACTTATTTGTGTGTGATATCCTTG
>NZ_FOPG01000015.1 GCF_900113435.1 Sulfitobacter dubius
CCCCCCTCGAGCCGGTCGTGCGCCCAAATTTTTGAGTCCAGCGCGATCTTAAGGCACTCACCAGAAATGCGTAGCCCAACTTCCTACCAAGGCAGACTCGTGTAGTGAGTTTCGACTTGGGCAAAGCACTCATCAAAATCCGGCAGTTGGTCCTCACCTATCTCGACCGCGAGCGTTCCCCACTCCGCTTTAGCGTGCTTGCGGACTGCCTCAGAACTCAGCGAATGAACATCAGGAGTGATCTCTCGTGAAGCACACTTGGTTTTTATTGACGTAAGTATTTTTGCCTTCTCATCCTCGTCAAACTCAAACGCCCGAAGAAGCAATGATATGTCGTATATATCTTGTCGTCGGTTCTTATTCTTCAGCTCCTGCTGCAACAATGCCCGGATTTTTTCTGCAATCAGGTCATAAATCGAGTATGCCTTGATTTCGGTGGAAGATGCCTCTTCCAGCTTGATTACCTGAAGGCCGGATATCGGCTCGTTGAAGCTTATATCGACCTGAATTACTTGAGACGACCTTCCTTTATGGAAGTGCCTTTCCTGCGGTGAACCCCTCTGCGCGTAACCGATTTTCATCTCAAGAGCAGGGAACGTATCTTTGGCAAGGCTATCTTTTCGCGGTCTAATTTTTATTGTCTGAACTCTAAGCAGCATGCCAGGATACCCGATTTCAGCTGCAGCCCTTGGCAGAGCTTCATCAAGTGCCGTTCGCAGAGCATCGGGGAGTTCATCGTTCGGATCTAAATCCGTCGTGAAATCTATATCGCCAGTATTCCGAGGGCTTCCATATAGAACTCCCATTAAGATACCGCCCTTCAGAAAAATGTGCTCTGAGAAGGGCTCTGACATTCCGATCGCCGCCAACACCACTTCAGTTGCTTGGCGTTCAAAGTATTTTACAGGGTCTATCTTAGCGCGTTCAACCCATTCGAAAATATTTACTTTTTCAAAGGTTTCAATCAACATTGATCGATATCATCCATTTGTCTGAAAAACGGGGGGCGTAGTCGGCATCAGGATCCAGCTTGCGACTTCCACCTCTCTGGGCGTGCTGCACCCACACATCAAGAAGCTTAGTGGAGACATCCATTCTCTCTGAAAGAATGTATCCAGCTCGAACTTTAGCGATATCTGTTCCAGCCGCTTCAACTCGCTGTATTATTTCCTTCAGATAGGTTTGAGCATGCTCATCCCACACCTCAAGAACGTGGCTCATTCCACCGCATACTTTTGGATCTTCCAACATATCCAAGAAGACTTGCCCAATTGAGGCTACGCGGACCGTGCTTCCACGAACTGGTCGAAATGCCCCTGGAAACTTTGTCTTTTTCACGCTCACGTTCCGCCCTCTGACCCTACGCGGGTGGCGGACCTGCAAAAGAGCAGGAGCTCCAATCACCTCTTGTGAGAACGTTAAGCGCGGTCGATCCTTCGCTTTCCGGTCTGCGATCAGATTCTTAACAACCTCGTTTGTCGGACGCGTTATGTATAATGCTTCAGGCCTCCTCAGGGTAACTCCATAACGCTGCATCGCGGACAAATGCGAAATATAGCAATATGGGTCTGCAGAGCATACGACTTCATCGGCAGCCTCTTTCCCTCGAGACACTACCCTCCATAGGCGTGAGTAATCTGTATCTGCCGCGATAATGTTAGCATCTTTCAACACCGCCCTTGCGCGTTTGTATTGCTCAACAGAAGGGTATTCCCCCCTTAGATACTTCACGACCTTCGCACGATAAACATCACAAGCCATTAGAAACATTTCATAGTCGGATAATAGCGTTGCCCCTGACGCTTCGACCGCAGAAGCTATGGCTTCTGCGAAGTGCGTCATCTTGTGAATTTCTTGAAAATATACGTCTGATTTCTTCACAACTTCGGCCTATACCGGGTAAATCATGTCCTAAGGACATGATTTACCCGGTATAGCTAATTGTCAAGAGCTTTATTCTACGCTTGACAACAACCGCAATGGGGGGATAGTCACGTCCTAAGGACGTGACTATCCCCCCATTGTCTAATGTTTCATCACTGAGCTTAAGCTTTGTATGGAAAAGAGGGGTGTGATCTGAAGTTAATATTTACGTCTGATCGAAACACCAAATCTACAGAGCCTGCCTCTATGCAAAGATCCTTGGATTCTCTTAAGTATATGGTTAAAAAGCGAAAACCCGCGAGGACCAATTAAGGCTGTCGCGGGCTTCTAAGAAGTTGAAGGCCTAAATCTGCCTTCGATTGACCTCTTATATGATCTCTCGTTCGAAGTTGTCAAGCGAGGTAAGCGAGCTGGGGGCGAACGAGTGGAGTGTTAAGGCTTTGGTATCAGAAATAATTTCGAACGAACGGTTAACGAAGTATCTCGCCGCTGCGGGGCATAATCCAGATCGAGCGCTGACTCTGTATGGTTGGAATATCCAACTCAGCGAGGCATTTTTCCCAGTGTTGAGCGCAGCAGAGGTTTGCTTGCGCAACATCGTGGTGACCCGCCTAATTGCCCTGTATGGTGTTAAATGGTGGGAGGAACCGGCCTTTCTTTTGCAGATCAAGAGTGGAGGAAAAAGAATTGTAAAAACGGCAGCCGACAATTTGGAGCGCGCAGGTGCCGTAACTTCTGGGAGGATGACCGCTGAGCTGAATTTTGGCTTCTGGGTTAAAATGCTGCTGCCACGTCATGAAACGGTTTTCTGGCCCAACTTGCATTCCGATCTCTCTGATTTGCCAGCAGCGGTAACCTATGAACGCCTATACCGTAGGTGTGATGATGTCCGTGAGTTCCGCAACCGCGTGTTTCATCATGAGCCAATACTGCACAGAAACATAACCGCTGAATACAGTAGAATTATGGAGTTGATCAAATGGCTCAGTCAAGAGAAAGCAACTTGGATCAAGCCGTATTCGCGCGTTATGACTGTAGTGCGTCAAAAACCTAAGTGATCATTTAGGGCGCAAAAACTTCGGAGTAGGTTTGGCGGTTACTACGAACTGTGTGGGGTGCCCAAACAATGCTCAGATTGGCCCCGCCTATGGCAACAGTCGCACGATGAGCCTCCAGGTCGTAGATTTGAAAGTGCTACATCGCATAAGATTGAGATCTGAGGTGACCTGACAGCGTTGCAAACATGAGTGGCGCGTTTTTCTGAACTGTTAAGCCGACAAATCTGGGGGTCTCTATATCTCCAATTTTGTTCGCTCTATTGTTCCGCGATGCGCCAAAGCTCCTCATTCGATTTATAGTCCGCCTTTAATATTCTTCATGTATCTTAAACATGGTAGGATCTGCATATTCCGCAAGCTTAGAGGCGCCGACGAATGCAGCAGTTTGAGATCATCCTGTCAGTTATTTCGGTCGTGGTAGCCATGGCCGGCCTTTTGCTCGTTTATTGGATCGTTAGAACAAGTGGTCGCGATCGGCCACGTGATCCGGCACGAGTTCAACGTCTGGTAGATAAGATAAATAGGTATGATTCAGGTGAGGTAGGTCTCTCAGATTAGGGCAGTCTGGGGTTCATTCACCGTGAAGGATGGCACCCATGGGGTTGGCATTGCTCGGTGAAAACCCTCGGCCACGCAGATTACGCGATCAGACTAAGGTTACGCGCGGACCACTCCATGTAACCAA
>NZ_FOPG01000014.1 GCF_900113435.1 Sulfitobacter dubius
CAGCCGAGGGTGTTGGAGTAGCTGAAACGCATCTCCAGCCGCACGCAGACTGTGCCGATCCAGACCCAGTGCAGGCGCGAGGCAATCAGTGCCATGTTCCAGAGGGGGGCGTCGTAGAGGGCGAAGTTGCGATCGCCGATGATAAAATCACTCGACAGATAATCGACAGGTAGGAAATCCCGATTTTCAGACGACACCCGTGGCACAACGATTGCATTTCGTTCGGAGCGCCCAGCAATCTGAACAAAACGGTAAGGTTTCGCGGCAAAATCTCTCGTCGATTGTGCAGGAGATTCAAGTCTGTTTACAGCAACTTTTCCGAGGCGTTCCGCAACAAAGGTGTTCTTTTCTGCAGCGCTTGTTTCGTCAGCCTCAATCCAAAGGCAATACCTTTGTTTCCCGTTGATCAACTCCTCTGAGCCAACAAAATGACGGACCATGCTCGCAACGTTTTCGTCTTGTCGAAGCTGCGCCGCATCTTCTGAGCTTAAGAATAAGTGTCCTCCATCCCGCGGCATGTTTCCAAACAGCATTTTGCTCTGTTGGCCAACGGGTTCGTTGGCTTTTACGACGGCCTCCAGCTGGTTCGGCACCAAATAGGGTCCAATACCGGCACACTCCCTCACAGAGTCTTCATCATATAGTTTTTTGGGTTTGGACGATGTGCGCGTGAGTCCGACGATAATAACTGTGACACCGGCGTTATGGCTTGCCAGATTGCTCCATTTGAATGGCAGGTGCGCGAAGCTGATTTCTATATTTTGGCGAAATGCTACTGGCCATATTTCGGAGGCCTGCTGTCCTTGGCAAACACTGTTTGTGACAACGAAAGCTGCAGCAGCGTCAGGCACTACTTGAACATAGTCAAAATAGCGGGCGAACCATCCGGCGACAAAGTCAGTTACTTTTGCAAGCTTTGGGTGCTTTGCCCAAGCATTGACCATGTCTTCTTTTTGATCGGAGGACTGCCACTTGCTACCCCGATAGGGCGGGTTGCCGCAGATATACGTCTCGCCGCCTTCATTCTCGAAGTCGATCTGGGCCTGCTCCAGCGGTGACATGAACAGGTCATCCGACTGAAACTTCACCCCCGTCCCCGTGGGTGGGCAGATTGACAGCCAGTCCAGCCGCAGTGCGTTGCCACAAGTGATCCAGTTCTGCGCATCCAGCGGCAGGAATTCAGCCAGCGCCTCTTTCTGGCCGCGATAGGTCACGTCGCATTGATATTCCGCGATGATCAGCGCAAGACGGGCAATCTCGGCCGAGAAGTCCCGCAACTCGATCCCCCGGTAGTTAGTCAAGGGGATGTCACTGCGCCGCTCTGGCTCGCCGCGGCGTTTGTTCACCTCAAACTCCAGCGCGCGGATTTCCTTATAGGCGATGACAAGGAAGTTGCCCGACCCGCAGGCGGGGTCAAACACCCGGATCTTGGCCATGCGGTCGCGCAGGTTGGCCAGCTTGCGGGGGTTGTCGCCCGCCGCTTCAAGATCAGCGCGTAGGTCGTCCAGAAACAGCGGGTTCAGCACCTTCAGAATGTTCGGCACAGAGGTGTAGTGCATGCCAAGCGCGCCGCGTTCCTCATCATCCGCCACGGCCTGGATCATCGAGCCGAAAATATCGGGGTTGATCTGGGTCCAGTCGAGGCTGCCGATATGGGACAGATAGCGCTGCGCGATTTTGGAGAAATGCGGTGCCTCGGTGCTGCCGGAAAACAGACCGCCGTTCACATAGGGAAAGCCCTCGGCCCAGCGGGGCAGCTTGGCCCCTGCCCGCTCGGATCCGGCCGTGTTCATCGCGCGAAAGATTTCACCGATGATCTCATGGGTGTTGGAACCATCACGTTCCGACATCCGGTCGATCGTCGCCGTGAACATGTCCTCGCCGTTGAAGATGTCGGTATCCTCGGCAAAGAAGCAAAAGATCAGCCGCGCCATGAAGTGGTTCATATCATGGCGGCGATCGGCGGTGCCCCAATCAGGGTTGTCCTTGATCAGTTCGACGTAGAGCCGATTGAGGCGGCTGGTTGCACGGATATCAAAGGCGCTCTCGCGGATCTGCTTGACCGTGCTGATACCGGCCAGAGGCAGGAAGAACCCGAAGTGATCGGGGAAATCGGTGTAGGCGCAGGCGATGGTGTCGCCAGTGGTGGTATCCTCGGCCTCAAGATCAGTGCCGTCAGTGGCGAGGATGAACTTCGCCTTGGCCTTGGTGGTGGCGGGGCTGGATTTGAGCCCTACAAGGGTCTGGGCCACCTGCCCTTTGGCGCAGGTCTTGAGGTGGATGTTGTTCGTCTGAAGAACGCCATCGAGGTCGGATTTGTTCGACGCTCCTGTGCGCAGGCGTTTGATGGTAGTGTCCTTATTCCCGAAAGCCAGGAGGAAGGCATAGGGGAACTCCTTAGCATCGAACGGCTGCTCGGCCAGGATGGAGATGGCCTCTTCAATTTCAACAGCGTTCATTGGCGGGCTTTCAGTGATCGGAAGTATGTTTGGGATTTGCAGATGTGGAAAACGAGATAACAGTTAACCCATAATAGGTATTTACTACCAGTTATGGGTTAACTGTTATCTTCTGCGACCATCGATGTCGGCATTGGCTGGAATGTCGAGACCGCCAGCGCGCAAGCACTCATAAAGCAGCTCTTTTTGGGTCAACCGCCGCTTTTTTGCTTCTGCGGCAAATGCCTCTTTTATCGGCTTGGGGACATTTGTGAACGAGAACTGAACGCGCGGCGCGTCCTTTAATGCTGAGGACTTGGCCTTGCTTACACTTGGAAAGGGCGCCGCCATCTCCTTAATCTTTCGAGCGCTATCATCGCCATCAAGATCATCCTCAAGGTTTACACTGACTTTTGCCATGAGCCGCTCCTATAAAAGTTGATAAGGCCCCTGCTTTGCAAATCGGCCAAGACAGTTTGTGCAGACGTTTTGGCGGCCCCCTGGGGGGCCATGCCTGTTGAGGTCATTTCCTTGAAGCCTGTCCGATGTGCGCACATTGCATTCAAACGCGGCACATCCTGAGCATCCAAAGCATCAACAATCGCTTGGGTGATGTTGGTGTTCGCGTCTACGTCCATCATGACGACGAGCGCCGGAATTTCTTTCTCCATCGTCTCGGCAACGCTCTGGACATGGGAGAAAGTGCGCTTCGCACCCTTGGCATCCGCCTCATTGGCCTTGGATGGTATAAGGATCAGGTTTGCAGCCGCAATCGCGTGCATTGCCATCGCTGACTTGAAACCGGCAGTATCCACGAAGATTGCATCATAAGCCGGCTCGGACTTCTTGAGGGCTTTGACAGTCGGAAGGAGCTTCTCATCATCTTCCTCGAACAGCCAGTCCAAGCTGGTCTGTTCCTTTTTCGCCCATGACTCCAGATGCCGCTGAGGGTCAGTATCAATCACAGCGATTTTTGCGCCATCTGCGACCATCAGGCTCGCAAGCGCCGTCAGTAGTGTCGTTTTACCAGCACCACCTTTTTCCTGAACTACGCTGATAACTTGCGTCATGAAGCACCCCCTGTTTTTAACCTCTAACAGGTAACACTTAACAGTCAACACTTACCTGTTAGTAGATAAGCCATGACAGATAATAGTTATGGTGCATTACCCCTTCGCTCATACCACTTCCGGCAAAAACCAACAAATGCTCCATCAGCATGACGAGGGGCTTCACTCATCCACATCCGCCACTCTTGCTCCAGAAAATACACATCCCACGTCGGGGCGGCCTCACGAGCCTTCTCGTATGCGTCACCAGAGAGGCGAACTATGTCGTCAAGATTTGAGGTTGATTGATCCCCATAAACATCAAGAAACTCGGCCTTTGGAGTGACCTCCAAGATATCGTGCAACAACCGAAAATGATAATCTGGCATATGTGATTGAACTTCATCAGCATTGCAGATGGTTTTTACCAGGCGCTTAAATTCCTTCGACGTCGAGGTCGAACCAGTCTTGAGTTGCAATTTATTTAAGCCGATCCGCCAAAATCCCTGTTTTCCGCAATGTTTTCGAGCGAGCTCATACAGACGTCGCTCCAAAGGCTTCCTTAGCTGAAAATATGCCCTATGAAGAGTGAGAACATTCTTATTTTCAATAGCTTTTACGAGCCAACCTCCCATCTCGAGCTCAACGCTCAGAAGCCTTCCGGTTGAGTCTTCTTTGACGATACGCGACTCTGTGATGAAGGAAATTGAGCGCCATTCACCAATGCCGTGATCGTGGATATTGGTTTCAATCTGCGTAAACTGAAGGCGGGTGAGGGCGCGTCGAAGCGTGCCGTAAGCTTGCCCGCTGGTGTGTCGGTTCGTCGCTTTGAGAAGATCGTGTGCGGATATTTGCACTCGGCGGCCAATCTCTTGACCGTCATTTTTCGCTGCCATCAGTTGACTGAGAACATATATTAAAATGTCCCTGTCAAAAACATTCGCACGCCCTTCTTGAGCAGAGGGTGTAATCTTAACTTTTACCTCGCCTTGTTCATACTCGAACGAAGCCATGTCTTTCTTCACCGACAAAGAAAAAAGAGGATACTCCATTGAGGCCCTGTCACTCTTCGG
>NZ_FOPG01000013.1 GCF_900113435.1 Sulfitobacter dubius
CACCGAGAAAAACAAAGCCGACCTGACCACCAGCGCCGAAGACATCCTGCTCGCCCGCGAGGCGCATTTCCCCGCCACCATCGCCGATCTCTACAATCCCGACACCATGCCCGAAAACCTGCGCGCCGCCCACGCCCGCAACGACGAGGTGCTGGAACGCATCTACATCGGCCGCCGCTTTCGCAACGACACCGAGCGGCTGGAAAAGCTGTTCGAGATGTATACGAAGATGACCAGCAAGGTGAGCGTGTGATGTTTGATCGCATTGCCTACGGCGATCTGAATTCGCGCCAGAAGGAAAACTACAACTTCCAAAAGATCGCTGCGCGACTGGCCGATTATGGCTTCAACAGCATCCGCCTGACCGATGATTGGCAAGGTGCCGATTTCATCGCCGTGCATATCGACGGAGAGACCTTCCTCAAGGTGCAGTTGAAAGGCCGACTGATCATTGATCGCAAATATCAGGGCAAGGGGATCCACGTCGCCTTTATCTATGGTGAGGATGTCTATCTTTACGATCATGATGCCTTGGTTCACTTCATGGAAGAGAACGACAAGATTGGTGCGGCAAGTGTATCCTGGCATCAACAGGGTTTCCGCACGTGGCCCAGCCCGCCAGCGTGGGCCATTACATATTTGAACGATTTCAGGATTTCGAAATGACCAAATCTGTCCCCTCCGTATCCGTCAAATATGAAGCTAACGGCGCATCGACCAGGTCCAACGAGATGGGCATGCGCCAGATGCAGGAGCGCGCATATGAGAAGCGGGGCGAACAATATCTTTTGATCAAGTCGCCGCCCGCGTCGGGAAAGAGCCGGGCGCTGATGTTCATCGCGCTGGACAAGCTGCACAATCAGGGAGTCAAACAGGCCGTTGTCGTCGTGCCAGAGAAATCCATCGGCGCAAGTTTCGGCAATGAACCATTGAGCAAGTTTGGTTTCTGGAAAAACTGGCAGGTGGCTCCGAAATGGAACCTGTGCAATTCACCTGGAACAGATGGCGGCAAGGTCAAGTCGGTCGGAGCTTTTCTCGAAAGCAGCGACGAGATATTGGTCTGCACCCATGCCACATTCCGGTTTGCGGTGGAGAAATTCGGGATTAAGGCTTTTGACGACCGATTGATCGCCGTCGACGAATTCCACCATGTTTCATCCAGCGAAGACAACATCCTGGGTAAACAGCTCAACGATTTTATCACCCGCGACCGGGTGCATGTCGTTGCCATGACCGGCAGCTATTTTCGCGGCGATGCAGCCCCGATCCTTGTGCCTGAAAACGAGGCCAAGTTCGAGACCGTCACCTACACCTACTATGAGCAGCTGAACGGCTACAAACACCTGAAAACCCTCGATATCGGGTATTTCTTCTACTCCGGTTCCTATGCGGACGACATTCTCAAGGTGCTCGATCCGAACGAGAAGACAATCCTGCACATTCCGAACGTGAATTCCCGCGAAAGCACGAAGGATAAACATCGTGAGGTCGAACACATCATCGACGCACTTGGTGATTGGCAAGGTGCAGACCCTGTGACGGGCTTTCAGCTCGTGACAACTTCGGAAGGTAGGGTGCTGAAGATCGCCGATCTGGTGGATGATGAGGCAGTAAAGCGCGACAGGGTTACTGCCGCGCTGAAGGATCCGGCGCAGAAGAACAACCGCGATCATGTGGACATCATTATTGCCCTGGGGATGGCCAAGGAAGGCTTTGACTGGATCTGGTGCGAACATGCGCTAACGGTTGGTTACCGAGCCAGCCTTACAGAGATTGTGCAAATCATCGGCCGTGCCACTCGCGATGCGGAAGGAAAATCACGCGCCCGTTTTACTAACCTGATTGCCGAGCCTGATGCGGCCGAGGCTGCTGTAACTGAAGCGGTGAATGACACGCTGAAGGCTATTGCAGCGAGCTTGCTCATGGAGCAGGTTCTTGCCCCGCGATTCAACTTTACAGCCAAAAGCGTCAAGAGCGGTCCGGTTGACGGGTTTGACTATGGTGAAGGTGGCTATGATACGAAGAAGGAAAACGTCGGATTTGACAAGCAGAGCGGCCAGTTCCAGATCGAGATCAAGGGCCTCGCTGAACCCAAAAGCGAATTTGCACAGCGCATTTGCCATGAGGACCTGAACGAGGTGATTACTGCCTTCGTGCAGGACAAAACAGCCATCGAACGGGGGCTGTTCGACGAGGAGTTGGTGCCTGAGGAACTGACCCAGGTTCGGATGGGTAAAATTGTCGGGGCCAGGTTCCCCGAGCTGGATGCCGAGGATCAAGAGGCTGTGCGCCAGCATGCAGTGGCCGCGCTGAACCTTACCCAGAAAGCCAAAGAGATTGCGCTTTCCAGCGCAGGTGACGCAGAAGTAAGCGGCAATACGGCGCTGATCGATGGCGTGCGTAAGTTTGCCATGGACGTCCGCGAGCTCGACATTGATCTGATCGACCGGATCAACCCGTTCGGTGAAGCCTATGCCATTCTCGCAAAATCTATGAGCGAGGAAAGCCTCAAGCAGGTCGCTGCGGTGATCTCGGCCAAGAAAGTCCAGCTTTCTCCTGACGAAGCCCGTGATCTGGCGCGCCGGGCTGTGAAGTTCAAGCAGGAGCGGGGGCGGTTGCCTTCGATTACATCGGCTGATGCGTGGGAAAAGAAGATGGCCGAAGGCGTCGCCTTCCTTGCCCGCATGAAGCAGGAGGCAGCCAATGGTTAAAGAGTTTACCTCGGATGACGACGCTCTGCTCGCTGAGCTTGGTGTCGAAGTCGAAACGAAAAAGGCCATCAGTCGCACGCCGCGTGAAGAGCGCATCATCGCCGGTTTTGAAGAGATACAGCGCTTTACCGAAGAGCAGGGGCGGCAGCCGCACCATGACGAAAACGGGGACATTTTTGAGCGGCTATACGCTGTGCGGCTGGACCGTATCCGTGATGTGCAGGAGTGTCGTGAGCTGGCGAAACCGTTAGACCATCAAGGGCTTCTGACCGCACCTGTGTCAACGTTGCCCACTGACACAGATGATCTTGATGATGATGCGCTTTTGGCTGAGCTGGGCATCGAAGTGGATGTGCTCCCGATCACAGAACTGAAGCACGTTCGCTCAACTGCTGAAAAAAAGGCGGCGGAAGACATCGCGAACCGTGATCGGTGTGAAGACTTCCACACCTTCAAGCCGCTCTTCGAACAAGTGCAAAACGAGCTAAACAGTGGCCTACGTGAAACACGGCCTTTCGAGATGAAGGCCGAGATTGAGAAAGGGCGGTTTTTCGTCGTCAGCGGCCAGAAAGCTTATGTCGCAGAAAAGGGTGAGACAATCATCACTGACCAAGGGCGCACTGATGCCCGCTTGCGCGTGATCTTTGACAATGGAACCGAGAGCAACATGCTGATGCGATCGCTCCAGCGGGCGTTGAATAAGGATGAAGCTGGGCGCCGGATCACAGAACCGACCGCTGGCCCATTGTTTTCAGATCAGACAATCGACGGTGATGAGGCAAGCGGGACAATCTACGTTCTTCGGAGCAAGTCTGACCATCCGCTTGTAACCGAGAACCGAGAGCTGGTGCATAAGATCGGTGTCACCAACCTGAGCGTCGAAAAGCGCATTGCTGGCGCACATCTTCAGCCTACTTTCTTAATGTCAAATGTCGAGATCGTGGCGACCTACGAACTTTATAACATCAATCGCATAAAGCTCGAAAATTTGGTTCATCGCGTTTTTGAGCCTGCACGGCTTGAGATTGAGATTATGGATCGGTTTGGACGCCCTGTTGTGCCGCGTGAATGGTTTCTTGTGCCACTCTTTGTGATCAAGGAGGCGGTTGAGAGGATCAAGGACGGATCGATTTCTGGATACCGATACGACCCTGGCAGCGCCAGTTTTTTGAAACAAGGATGATGGGGTAGTCGGCGCTCTACGATGGGTTCGCCCAATAAGTCAGATCAGCACCTATGATGAATAGGTTTAGCCCTCTTGAATGGGCTTCAATTGGATCACGTTCGAACCTGATGCAGCCAAGGGACGACCAAATATCTCCATCTCGCCACTGCGGGGTAAAGATAGGCGCTGACGGACTTGACCGAGTAACAATTCGCTACCAGCCTCTATTGCTTCAACGGCACGTCGAAACATCCGCGGCATCTCAAGCGGCATCTCCTTGTCGAATGGTTCTCCACGCTTCCCACGATATCCGTTCTTAGAAGCGCGGATATTCAAAGCACGCGCCCATTCAGGGTCACACAAGCCTAAGTCTTGCGCGCGTCGAATCTGAGCAAGTATTGAGATGCCCCATTCCTGCTTATGAGAGGCAAATTCTTCCAGAGACGGATACTGGATACATTTTAGGAATGCCTCCCGCGGGAAGAGAAGTGCCCCGGCGAACCTATGCGCTTGCTTTTCGATTGCTTGGTAGGTCTGAGCGTGACGAACCTCTTTTTCCGTGACCGAACCGAAGTGTGCCAACGCATGATAAAGCTCATGAGCGAGATTGAATCGCATCCGAACTGCCGAAGTCTCAAGCGTATTTGTGCCGACAATTGGTCGTCCGATATGATCAGCCCAGCGAGAATATCCTGACTGCTTCTCGTTCTCGATTTCAAATGCGAGTATGGGAATGCCAATGTTCTCAAGAGCGAGACACATATCGGGAATAGGATAAGATCCAATGCCCCAAATATCCCGGCAATGATCTGCGAGATCTTCGATCTTCTCGTTTGAAACTGATGCCCAGTTCTCGGGCCAATGTTCCAAACGGGGAAGATTAAGATCAGGAAAATCAACATATTCAGACAAAACGGCGAACGCCTCGGCTCCCCACTCGATGCGTTGTGAGGTCTTGTTTTGGGAGCGAAGAGGTTCTGATGCTTGTCGACGCCAGAAAACGGGACCACTCATCGGAGGCGGCATGGACCTCAGAAAAAACTGTCTTGGAAAAGCTGTCTTGTCAGCAATAGCTTCAAAAGTTTCCTGCCGAGGCAGAGACGCACCCGTTTCGAGCGCAGCCAATGCATTAGTGGATATTTCCAACATGCCGCTCAAGGCAGTTTTTGTCAGGCCCCGTGACTCACGAGCTTGGGTGAGGCGTTCGCCAATAAATCCTTCTACCCGTTTCATCGTTCAATATCTTTCTCTCCCAAGTTTCTTTTCAGCGTTACCACAACCCGATCCTCTTGGGTTGGACGCATGGCTTGTTCCCTGAGGGTCTTGGTCCAATCGAGCATTGCGCTGAGTTCGCCGTTCAACACGTTCGCTTGAAGAAGCCAAGAGCTAAAAGACGCGTCAGGAACCACGAGCCTCATCATTTCAAGTGCTGTATCGCGACGGTTCAAGCCACCCGCCCGCATACCATGCTGGATGACTACAAGCATTGTGTTCCGCACACTAATCCTCTGCCGCCAACCGTCTCCAAGGTCCATCTCAAGTTGTCTAATGGCGAAATGTGAAGCCGCCAAGTCTGCCTTATAAGCAGCATGTTCTGGGCGAGATGAAAGATTATCTATAGGCTCTGTCAGTATGAGTAATTGACCCATCTGACCGACGACGATTTTCTGTCCATTGCACCCGAGTGTCTTTAACTGAATCGGCGCGCTATGCTCACTGCAGGTCTGCATGAGGGCTTGCATACCATTACTTCGGCGAAATTTCCGCACTGCTTGAAGGTCAATCGGATCCCACTCTGAATTTGGGCGAGGCAATACAAAGCCCCCAGGCGGTCGAACTACGTCCTCGTAAGCCTTTGAGTATCTTCCGTGAAGAGCATCTTTGAGCGAATCTAAAAATGGTTGGTGGAGATCTCGTTGCAAGACTCCCAAAACTTCAGAATCAGTCATTTGACACCCACGCAGCTCCAAGTTATGGGGAATATAGTCAAAAAAACACCAAGTGACAATATTGGATTGTCGACTAACCTACCGCTTTTCGCGGCCATGCTTTTGTTGTGCCTTGAGCTAACAGGGCTGGACTGAAGCGTCCGAAGCCATGGGAAGGGCGGATTACTGGTGCAAGAGTAGCGGACCGGTCATAATCGATCCACTAAGGAACGCTTACCCTCAGGCCCGATGCTTTTTTTGAAAGGGTTATCCCGTGAGATGAAACAACACAGCATGAGTAATTTCGCCATCTTGGACTTTGAAGCTTCGAGTCTTTCTGCTGTTAGCTGGCCGATTGAAATCGGCCTTTCGTGGATTGAGAAGGACGCGGTTCAGACGTGGAGTTCGTTAATCTGTCCTGCAGCCGCTTGGGATCTTTCTGACTGGTCACCCCAGAGTGCCGCAGTCCACAATATTCCTTTTCTGAATTTGGAACCTGCCCCATCGGTGGCCGATGTAACCCAGGCATTCTTGAAAGCTTTGGGTGCTCGATGCCTTGTTTCAGACGCTCCTGAGTTCGAAGCGCGCTGGCTTACCAAGCTATTTTGTGCCGATGGCCGTGACGAGATACCTCCAGTTAAAGATTATCATGAAGTCTCATCCACACTGTATTCGGGATACGCCTTGGACATGCTCTACGAGACACTGGAACGCCGCGCTGCTCCGCACCGCGCCGGTCCAGACAGCGCACGGCTTGCAACCGGCTGGCTGAAAGCTTCCAAGCATCAAGTTCGGAGGGGACAGAAGGGCATGATCTCATGATCAAACCTACTACGTAGTAGTTCTAAGACATGTTGTGCACCTTCGCATCACACGAGAACTTATCAAAACGGAATATCGCCAGCAATTTTGCACGTGATTTCTTCGTTCTTGATCACTGGCCCTTCAGTAGCTGTGGATTCTGCGCTTCCGATACAGAAGAGCCTGTCAGTATAAAGGTAGGACCCTCGCTGACGGGCAGCAGAGCCTTACGTGCACGCTGAATATAGATGCGCCAAGTGCTCAGCTTTATAGGCTCCAGGCTTTGCGCGGCATCATGGCTCAGCTGGTCTGCATTGATCAGCGCTAAGAAGTCGGCTGGAGTATGTGCGCTTTGGTCGTGATACAGGACAGTGCGCCAGAGCCGATCAAGAGCGTTCTGGGTTTGGCGATCGCTGCTGGTGTAGATGGCCTGTAACCAGTCCGGTAGGTCTACTGAGCACCTTTGCTGCCGCATCGTTGTTGGCAGTGTCAAATCCGACCGCAGAAATCCAGAAGCTTGCACCTGTGGTTGTTTCGACAGCCGGACAAGAAAGAGAAATATGCCGCGGACTTCCGCCTCGTTTTGCGGTTCGACACCGACAAGCTGCTGTTTGATCCATGCGCTGGTGATCTGAATCGGCTTCAGGCCATCTTGTTTCGCGCGGCACCTCACCCGGCCAAGTGACCCCGATGATTTTGACATCTCAGTGTCCGCAAGAACCTGTAAAGCAGACCAGGGGTCAAGGTCAGGCCTAAACAAACCAATGGCCCGTTTGAACGTGAAAACCAGACGCATGTGATTGTTCCTTGGGTTGCCCGGAATTCGCTCACAGATTTCCGGCGCTATCTCCTCCCATTCATCCGGCAACAGCGTTCCGAACGCTTCTACACGATGATCAAGATTGCCGAGAACATGTGCCAAAATTCTGAAATCCACCGTCCTGTGCACCCAATCTACGGGACTTGGCTGTCCGCGCTGAACCGCGTCTTCGAGAGCGGCTTTAAGGTCGTGGAATGTGACCACGCTCCTTTGAATGTGCAGCGCAGGGCTATCGGTTTTCTGATCGTTGTGCGGAGTGAAGTCAGTCACGTGTGTCAAAGCGCTCATGTTTAAGAAAAATCCACTATGTCATCTAAGGAAAAGGTTTCAGCTCGAGCCGAAAAAGCATCTGCGGCCACGTCAGCAGAAATCTTTCTGGCGTGATCGTCACGGTATTTTTGAAAGCTGCGATTGCCTCGGTGGCCCATAGCGGTTTTGCCATAGTCCAGGCCCGGCTCTCCCAGATCGGCAAGAAAGGTTTGCAACAATGTGCGCGCCAAATGACTTGAGGATCCAATCGCATCATCCCAAGTTCGTCCGAACCAACCATATGCGACAGGGTCGCCCTCATAGCGTAAAAAAATTGGCCGGTGTTGCGTCATAGCTTGATCGCGTAACTGCGGCAGGTATCGTGGGTCGTTGTCACCCAGCAATAATGCGTTGAAGAAGATGTTGAAACTGGGCTGGAAATTGACGTTCAGCATCTTTCCAACCTTTGATTGAGTGTATTTGAAAGCATAGCTGTTCGTATCTGCGTGGTAGAAAACACCCTTTCCCCATAACATGCGATCGACGACATCACGCGCGCGCGGTGGGCAGGCGACCGTGATGCCGCGAGCGCAAGCTTTCAGGCGTCGCTGGTGGCGGTGGGCAACGTTAGAGGTGGCATTGGCCTCTTCGAGATGAATGCGTGCTGTGGCCAGTGTTACGGGCAGTGTAGGGGCTTGAAGAGCATTGAACATTTTTATTGGTGTTTGCCTGCTTTCGAGCCCTGTGAAGCCACGGTAATTCCGATCGAACCTTTCCGAGGTGGGATGAGACGCCCCGTGGTGCGTGGCAAAGCGACGTAACTCTTCAGCAGTGCTACGTAGATATGCCCATCTCGGCTGTGCCTCGGCCGGGTCTTCACCGTTCTCGATGGCCTTTGCAGTGGAGCGGTCAATCAGGTCATCGTAAAGTGCGCACTCGGCTTCAGCGCTCTCAATATCTATCGGCATTCCTGATTGGTCCGCCGACCAAGCGAACATGCCAAGGCGTCGTTCCATGCGCTCTATGATGGATAGGGCGTAGGTCTGATCGCGCCGCAATTTGCGTAAGGTCTGTTGCCAATCCAGTGGCAGTTCACTGACGGGGACGGAGACCGTGCGTCGATAAGTGCGGCGTATCCCGTGGTTGTGGGTCCGGTAAGACGAGCGATGCTGGAACTCTTCACCGGCGGCAGTAGCGGCTTCGATAAGTGCCTGGCTAAACCCCAGAGCCTGTAAGGCTCGGCTTAGAGCTTCGATTTGTATGAGCCCATCGAGCTGCCAGATTTCGACGGCATTGGGGTCTGCAGGCTTGGAGGGGATTGCCAAGGACAAGAAAGCCCGGATGTCCGCTACTGCCGGTGCCATGATGCGGTGATGCGCGCAGAACCCTATAAACGGTTCCAGCGCCTCAAGCTCGACCGCGGTGGCATTCGCAATGCCAGGCAAATGGGCAACGCCCCTCATGTGTGGCGCGCGGAGAATGGCTTGGATGCGACGCGTCATTTTTTGCTCCTTTTCCGGATCGTGCGCTCCGCTACGGCAGCAGCTTCTTCCATCGCGTCTTGTGCAATCTTGGCGCTGCTGTCGGGATCAAGGAACGCGTAGCGTTTGCTGCAAACCGCCTCGGAGTTAGCAAGCATATCGGCAATGTTCCGCATGGATTCTCCCATACGGACCAGAATACTGGCGAACCCGTGGCGGAAGCGGTGGAAGGTCATCGGCACACCTGCATCATTGGCCGCCGACTGAAACCACTGGCGAAAAGTTGACGGATGAAGGCGCCCGCCGGGCACCCGAATTGACGGAAAGAGGTAGATGCTTTCGTTCTTTGAATCGATCAGCGGCCGGATCGATTTGAGATACCAGTCTAATACCGCTGGACCCTGGCGATTCACACGAGGGGTCATCTCCGGGATCTTCACGCCGGCCTTGGCTTCCTCGGCTGGAATGAAAAACTCCCAACCTGCCCGTGGATTGATATTTGCCCGACGCCCGCGGTGGCGCAGCCAAATTGCATTGCGCAAGCGCAGCGGTCTGCCGGTCAGCATGATGGCGCAGACTGCGGCGCATACCCCGAGGCGGATTACGCGGGGGCGGTCTTGAGCACTGAGACGATCCGCGTCGAAAACGCCATTTTGGTCCAGCGCATTTTTCATGACCTCTTCAGCCTTGACGCGAAAGATGCGATGCAGATTGTGAAACCTTCGCTCTTTTTCCGGATTTTTCACGAGGTCCCGACACCAGGCCTGAATATGCTCGGGCATTTCGTCGCGACCAGCATCTTTGAAGTATTCACTCGATTTTATCCGCAATTTGATGTCGGCCACGTCAGCTGCGTCGAAGGCCTCGGCATTTCTCTCGAGGATCATGCGGATTGTCTTGTAGTAGGTTAGAGCGGAATCGGCCTGGACCGCCGATGGAAGATGCTCGCGATCTTCCGTAGCGCGGATCGTCGCCGAGATATGTTCGGGCGCAAATAATGCGTCTACATCATTGGCGGTCTGAAGGTCGGAGACGGGCCTGTCATACGCTGTATCGGGATCGGTCGGGCAATACGGTAGCAACTTGAGATGATAACGCAGCGCCGCGCGATAAGAGTTCTTCGTTTCTTGTGAAACTGCATCATGAACCTTGCTCGTATTGATATCGATCCGCGTTGCCGCGCTGGATACAAGCTGGTCGATCCGCGCCTCGATGTGCGGCGGCAAAGCGTCGGCCAGACGTCGCGCGGGGG
>NZ_FOPG01000012.1 GCF_900113435.1 Sulfitobacter dubius
AATCCGGTTGTTCAGGTACTTGCGATCGACATGGCGGATTGTGTGCTCTGGCCCGAGCCGGTCGTTGATCTCGCCGATCACCTTGGCGTAGCTGTGCGCCTTGTCAGTGACGATGGTCAGGGGCTGATACAGGCGAACGGTCTCTCGGGCTTGCCGCAGAAACGCCCTTGCAGCCTTGGCATTTCGCCGCGCCGTCAGCCGAAAATCGATCAACTGGCCGAGCTGATCGACGGCGCGCCATAGATAACACCAGCGTCCACCGACGCGGATGTAGGTCTCATCGACATGCCACTGCAGCCCGCGCCAGGAACGATGGCCACCATAGGCCCGTTTGCGGATCTCGGGGCCGAACTTCCTGACCCAGCGGTGGATCGTGGAGGCATCGACCGTCACCTCGCGCTCGGCCAGCAAATCGCGGACGTCGCGGCACGAGAGCGGGTAGCGACAGTACCAGCGCACCGCTAGAAGGATGATCTCCCGAGGAAAACGATGCCGCTCGAACGGATTCTTGCGCTGTGCCATCGGACCCCCCATCATTACCAACCCAAGGAATTTGCGGTGGTCGGGCAGTTAATGCAACGGACCCCCTCAGAGTTATCTGATTGCTACGGCGTCAGAAACACCACCCCGCAAACTTGCTTAGAATCTCAGTGAACTAATTTTATCTTCCGAGAAGAACTCCTGCATGGCAGTATGTTCAGTCGCTAAAACCACAAGTGTCATTCCCTTCTTAATCAAACCTTTTGCCGCGTCGATTTTTGCAGCATAACTTGCGATCGGAACGTTTTTTTGCCCCGCAACCGATATCACGTGGTCTACTGCTGCAATCACACGCGGAGCGGTAATATCATTTTCTCCATAGGCCACTGCGAGATCGGCAGGCCCTATAAAAACACCGCTTAGCCCGTCTACATCTGTAATGCTGTCAATATTGTCGACCGCATCCGGGTCTTCTATTTGAACAATGACGGTTGGCTCACTGGACGCTTTCAAATGCTCGGGCATCTTTGTTCTACCAAAGGCCCCTGCCCTATTCGTCGTGGCAAATCCCCGTCCTTCGATTCCGTAGCGTGCCGACTGAACCACTAATCGGGCCTGTTCCGCAGTACTGATATGCGGAACGATCACGCCATCGGCTCCCATATCTAACACCTGAAGAACACTCGACGGACGATCATCGGGAATTCGGACAAGAACGGGCGTCGCGGTCGATCTCGCAGCAAGTATGGCACGATCAAGCTCCGCCGGACCAAAAACCGAGTGTTCTGCATCCAGCAAAATCGCATCAATCCCGGTAGCGCCCAACACTTCAATCACCATATGATGAGGCGTTTTCACGAAAGTGGTGATCAATGGAGGCCCTTTGCGCAATCTCTGGTGAAAACTCATGTTTTATTCCTTTTTTTCGCAATCAGGCGCTATGTCTTAGATAGTCGGCGTAGGTCATTGAAATGTCATCAGCGGCATTCTGAGCGTGACTAAGAACCTCCCTCACAAAATCTTCAGTCGAACCCAAATTTGTAAATTGTGACACTACAAGTGCTAGGCGAGTTTTGTCGAAATGGTCCCGCACAGGGACGCTGAGAGAAATCAGCCCCTCCTCAAGTTCGCCATCGGAGATAGCATAGCCTTGCGCGCGGATCTGAGCAGCTTCTCTCAGCATTGCTTGAGGTCCTGTTATTGTGCGCTGGCTTAACGGCTGTGGCTCGTATCGCACGTACCATGCCAAAATCGCCTCATCGTCCATTGCCGACAGTAGAACCTTTCCACCGGAAGACGCATGGGCTGGAAGTTGGTCACCCAAGGCGAGTTGTGATGCATAGACCCTGCGGGAAGGGTCCCGGCACAGGAACAGAATTTCGGCCCCGTTTAGCGATACAACAGAACAAGGACGGTCAATCTTGGCGGATAGACAGCGCACTTTTTCAGCGAGAATAGATAGGATGGACTTCGAAGAAAGTAGCGCACGCGAAATGGCCAGTGGTTTGACCGTCAGCGTGTACTCGTTCCCCTGCTTCTCCAAATACCCCATAGCTTGAAGCGTTAATATCAAGCGGCGTGCAGTTGCCCGGCTTGTACCTAAATGGTCGGCAGCAGTTTGATAACTGATGTGTTGAACATCTGCACCAAACATTTCGAGAATGGCCATACCTTTTGCCAATGTCAGGGAATAGTCCTTCGGGTTTTGCCGCAGGACATCCTCTGGAAATGGAGGTGAGGAGTCGGTTGTTCCTGCGCCCATGATCAGTAAATCTTTGGCTCTGGGACAGAATAGCCGGCAGATGTCTCCAAGAAATCAAAATCACACCCATTGTGGGCCTGGGACACATGAGTTGCATACATCTGGCCGAAACCGCGCTGATAGGGCGCTTCGGGTTTCTGCCAAGCTTCGCGGCGTCGGGCCAGTTCTTCGTCTGATACATCCATGTGGATCCGCCGACCTGGAATATCCACGGTCACTAAATCGCCGGTTTGCAACAAGGCAAGCGGTCCCCCGACATGGGCCTCGGGTGAGACGTGCAATACACATGCCCCATAGCTCGTGCCGCTCATGCGTGAATCCGACAGACGCAGCATGTCGCGAACGCCCGCCTTCACCAGTTTACCCGGAATAGGAAGCATACCCCATTCCGGCATCCCCGGCCCCCCTACCGGCCCGGCATTGCGCAAAACCAGAACGGTGTCTTCAGTGACATCCAGATCATCTGAATCGATGTTATCTTTCAGGTCTTTGTAATCATCAAACACCAATGCGGGGCCGGTGTGGTGCTGAAACTTTTCACTGCAGGCCGACGGTTTGATCACGCAGCCTTCTGGCGCAAGATTGCCCTTAAGAACCGCCAGCGCGCCTTCGGCATAGATAGGGTTGTCGATGCTTCGGATCACGTCGTCATTGAACACCTGCGCAGTGGCGATATCCTCTCCAAGCGAACGCCCCGTGACCGAGATCATATCCAAGTCGAGGTGCTGTTCGATCTGTTTCATCAAAGCGGGCAGACCCCCGGCATAAAAGAAATCCTCCATCAGATATTCTTCACCGCTCGGCCGCACATTCGCGACCACTGGCACCTTGCGACTAAGGCGGTCAAAATCGTCGAGTGTAACATCAACACCTGCGCGCCGGCCCATTGCCAACAGGTGAATAATAGCATTCGTCGAACAGCCCATTGCCATCGCCACAGAGATGGCATTCTGCACGGAATTCTCACACAGAATGTCAGAGGGTTTGAGGTCCTCCCACACCATATCCACAATTCGGCGACCGACATTCTTGCTCATCGCAATGTGATTGGAATCTGCGGCAGGAATGGATGAGGCACCGGGCAGTGTCATCCCAAGCGCGTCTGCGATCGCCGTCATCGTCGAAGCGGTGCCCATCGTCATGCAATGCCCATAGCTTCGTGCAATTCCGCGTTCCACACCTTCCCAATCAGCCTTGGTAATCTGGCCCGCGCGCAGTTCGTCCCAGTATTTCCAGCTATCCGAACCGGAGCCCAGCGTTTTGCCCTGCCAATTGCCGCGCAGCATCGGCCCCGCTGGCAAATAAATCGTTGGAACATCCATGCTGATTGCGCCCATGAGCAGACCCGGCGTGGTTTTATCACACCCCCCCATCAGGACAGCGCCATCAATCGGATGCGAGCGGATCAGCTCCTCCGTCTCCATCGCCAGCAGATTGCGATAGAGCATAGCCGACGGTTTGACAAACTGCTCGGCAAGCGAAATCGCGGGCAGTTCCAGTGGGAAGCCTCCCGCTTGCAGGATACCGGTTTTGACCGATTCAGCACGCTGCTTGAAATGAGCATGGCAGGGGTTGATATCGGACCAAGTGTTGATGATCGCGATGATCGGGCGGCCCTCCCAATCTGTCGGATCATAGCCCATTTGCCTCATGCGGGAACGGTGGCCAAAGGTGCGCAGGCCGGGATCGCCGAACCAACGATGAGACCGAAGGTCCTCTGGTTGCTTAGTCATCTTGATCTCCATTAGTTCGCTAGTACGAGCCCGAAAGGCCGAACATTATTACCAGGATCGCAGCCCCAAGCAGGTAACCCGCAATATCTGCAGCCAAATCGCTTCGATGGCTAAGCTTGAGGCGGTTTTGGTCTTCGTCATCATGGTTCATCGGGAAAGCACCTCAGGTAAGAACAGCGCAATCTGGGGGAAGAACAAGACCAAGAGCACGCCAACAATTTGCATGAGAACAAACGGCCAGACTGAGGCGAATATCTCTTGCAAGGTGACATCAGGGGGCGCGACGCTTTTCAGGAAAAAGCAGGCCGGACCGAATGGCGGCGTCAGATAGTAGATCTGGATATTCATGGCAAACAGCACGCCGAACCAAATCGGATCATATCCCAGCGACGTGACCACCGGTGCAAAGATCGGCACTGTGATGAACACGATCGCAATCCACTCCATGAATGTCCCTAAGACAAAGACGATTGCCATCATGAGAAGAATTATGAGCACTGGGTGCCAGTCCAACCCGGACAGAACGCCTTGCAGGAAACGACTCCCGCCGATGATGTTATAGATCCCAACAAGACTTACAGCGCCAAGCACAAGCCAAATAACCGAGCCCACCGTCAACACGGTCTGACGGAAGGCATCGCGGATCATGGCATAGCTCATCTTACCGCGTAGGATGGCGACGAGAATAGCCGCAAAGGCGCCAATCGCTGCTGCCTCAGTAACCGAAGCAATCCCCGAATAGATTGTCCCCATAACACTGGTGATCACAAAGAGCGGCGCAATTAGACTTTTCAACGCATTTAACTTACGGCCTGACGTATGCTCGTCGCGTAGCGGCACCGGGGCCATTTCCGGATCGAGGCGGCACCGCGTGTAGATGTAAAACATATAGATCGTGGCTAGCATCAGGCCGGGCATAGTGCCGCCTAAGAACAGGTCCGAGATCGAAACGTTTGCGGTGACGCCGTAGATAATCATCACAATGCTTGGCGGAATAAGGGTGGCCAAAGCGCCCGATGCACAGATGATCCCAATCGATAGTTTGCGATTATATCCCAAGCGGAACATCTGGGGTAACGCAATCATCCCGAGCATGACGATCTCTCCCCCCATGATCCCGCTCATAGCGGCGAGAAACACAGCCACCACGCAGGTCTGAATGCCCAGCGAGCCGGGGAACTGGCCGCCAAGCTCGGCCATGGCATCAAACAAACTTTCAGCGATGCCCGACCGCTCAAGGATTCCTGCCATGAAGACAAAAAGCGGCACGGCAACTAATGAGTAGTTCTCTAGGACGTGGTAGACATTACTGGAGACCAGAAACAGGCCAGGAATGCCAAAGTAGATTAGCGAGGTTGCAACGGAGACCAGTAGCGTCGCGATCCCAAGTGGCGTTCCGAGAACCATCAAAGCCAGCAGAGCTAGAACGATGATTGCAGTTACTAGTGCGATGCTCATAGCGCCATCTTCTCTGGTTCGGCCCGAGCGTTGGGATCGTAGGCCTCAGGGGTATATCCGGTAGCGATAAGCACAATATTCGCGAGCGTTTGGGCGAACCCTAAAATAGCCCCAATGAACAAAGCTGGTTTCAAAATGGCGGGCATCGGTGGGTTGAAGGCGCTCCCGGTTCGCTCAAGTCTTACGATTGCCTCATAAGCCGATTCATAAGTTGATGTTGCCAATGCTGCGAAGGCAATAGCGGTAAGAGAAAGCGTCAGATAATCGAGAACCTTCTTGCGCGATGGACGGACCATGTCGTGCAGAAAGGTTATCGCGATATGCCGGTTTTGCTGCCCGACGTATCCCACTGACAGGGCCCAGGCCATGGCGCAAAGCGTCAGTGTCACCTCAAAGGCCCAATCGGATGGGGCATTAAAAAAGTACCGCATCACAACTTCGCGCAAAGCCACCAACAAGGATATTAAGTAGAGTGGCGCGCAGGCATACCCGATGCCGATACTGAACCGTGAAATGTACAGGCTAAACGCTTGCATTTGATGACCTTCCATTGCCGCCAAAAGGCGGGCCAGAACCCCTGCCCTGACCCGTTTGGATGTATCAGTCTTCCAACAAACCGATCAGGCGCAGGTATTCTTGCTGCGCTTCAAAGACCATCGCAGCGTCTTCTGATTGCTGCGCTGCGCGTTCCCAGGCAACTGCGGCTGCTGCGCGAAAAGCCTGCCGGTCTTCCGCAGACCAATCAACCACTTCAATACCTTCGCGGGTGGCAAGTTCGGCCGCGGTACGGCGGTCTTCAAGATCTGCCGCGCGGCGGATGTCATCATAGGCCGCATTGTACCAGACTTCGATTATCGTGCGATGCTGTTCGCTCAATGCTTCCCACGTCTTCTTGTTAAGGGAAAAACTGTGAACTGCTTGTGAATGGATGCCAGGGTAGATCGGCGATTTGGCAATGCTATGGAGGCCAAGCGCCTCGTTGTTCACAAGCGCGCTTGCGTCGGCGCCATCGACGAGCCCCGTTTCGAGCGCAGTGTAGACTTCGCTAAATGGAAGGCTCACTGGAACGGCACCAACCTCACGGAAGACCTCGGCGGCCAGTCCTTCGGGCGCCCGGATTTTCTTACCTTTCATATCTGCCAATGTGCGGATGGGATCTGTGACAACCAGCGCTTCGCGTGCGTAGGGTCCACAACCAATGACCTGAAGATTGTCGCCAAAATGGTTGTCATACAGTGTCTGCAGAACTTCCCGACCCTTATCGTTTCGGCAGAAAGTCTGGCCTTGATCTGGGGAGTCATAAGCTGCAATCAGGTCGCCAAAGAGCGCAAAGGCAGCATCTTGCCCCGCAAAATAGTTTGCAGTCGTCATCTGGCCGTCAATGATCCCGGCAGACACGGCCCGAGGCGTTTCCCGGTGCGGGATCACCGCGCCAATCGGCAGCAACTCGACGTTCAACTCACCTGCAGACATCGCTTCGAGTTTCGGCAACCAGATTTCGTTAAAGCGGGTCAGAACAAAGTCGCCAGCATTCTGTGCGGTTTGAATACGAAGTGTTGTTTCGGCAGACGCGGGCACAGCGATGGCAAGCGCAAGAGCCCCAGCAGCAAGATTACGGAATTTCATTTTGGCATCTCCTCCATGACATGACAGGCATACTGTGGGTTCCGGATCCTACATCTGTCAAAATATTAGTCCCTGCGTGCGATTATCGTACACCTACGCAAACCCGGAACCGAAGGGGTCGGCGGTACTACCCAAATAGAGATACATTCGCCTGCTTTCGAAATCGGGCCACTTTGCGATCACCGCAAGATTTTAGACAAAGGCGGATGTGTCCCTTATATGTTAATCCAACACCGCCCGCTCCGCCCTGTTCGGATAGGTCCACAGTTTCAACGGTTACCGACCACCGGAGGTGGCCCAGACCGGCAACTTAAGTAAGCTGTCCAGGTCGTCAGAGAGCGCTGCGCGCTGCTAGGTTACCTGCAACCCCATCCCGTAGCGGCGCTTTCTCCTGCAAAATGCCTTATTAACCGCCGGACCCTGCCGTTTTTCCATATGTCCAATAAGTTTACATTATCGGACATAATGGAATACCCTCGCAGCCATGGCAGAAAACAACGAAAATCCGCATCCATCAGCATCGAACAAGGCTCTCCCAGACGAGAGTGAGGCGCATGAGAGATTGCACAGCGACGCTCTAACACTCCCCTCCCATGTACCAGGTTCTGGGACGCTCGACCGTCTGATCGATACAGCGCGCAACTATGCCAAGAGGTCGACTGCAAAAAACACCAACAAGGCCTACGCCGCGGACTGGAAGCACTTTGCCCGCTGGTGCAGATTAAATGGCACAGCCCCCCTGCCCCCGACACCTCAGGTGATCGGCCTCTACCTGACCGACCTGGCCGCCCCGACTGGAGCGATGCCTCCTCTATCTGTTTCCACCATCGAGCGCCGCCTGTCCGGCCTCGCGTGGCATTACGCGCAACGTGGGTTCACCCTGAACCGAAAGGATCGCCACATCGCGACAGTGCTCGCCGGATTAAGTGCAAGCATGCGCACGCCCCGGTGCAGAAAGAAGCAATCTTGGCCGAGTACATTCTCGCGATGGTGCCCACCTTGCCCTACGATCTGCGTGGCCTCCGGAACCGAGCCATTCTGCTCCTCGGCTATGCGGGCGGTCTGCGTCGGTCGGAAATTGTCAGCTTGGATGTCCACAAGGGCGACACGCCGGGCTCGAGCGGTTGGATCGAGATCTTCGACAAGGGTGCCCTGCTCACGCTGAACGCTAAAACCGGCTGGCGTGAGGTTGAGATTGGCCGCGGCTCTAGCCACCAGACTTGCCCTGTTCACGCGCTCGAGCAATGGCTGCACTTCGCGAAGATCAACTTCGGCCCAATCTTTGTCAGCACCTCGCGGGATGGCAAACGCGCATTAGATGCGCGACTGAACGACAAGCACATCGCACGCCTGATCAAGCGCACGGTCTTGGACGCCGGAATTCGGTCCGACCTACCTGAAAAGGACCGGCCCGCGCTTTTTTCCGGTCATTCCCTGCGTGCCGGCCTCGCCAGTTCGGCAGAGGTTGATGAACGCTATGTCCAGAAACAGCTCGGCCACCCTTCGGCGGAAATGACCCGCCGCTATCAACGCCGGCGCGACCGATTCCGAGTGAACCTGACGAAGGCAGCCGGGTTGTGACGAGGATCAGCAGTCTTCGGACTTTATGGCCAAAAGCGAGGTAACATGACGAGGGAGTTCGCTTCGGGAATGGAGGATATCCACGATGATGACCTCGTCCGATCGATCTAGAAAGACCAGGAAATGCTCCCCTGCCCTTATGAATCGCAGATCTTCGACATCATCAACGAGAACTGCGCAACTCCGACTATGGGCTTGGCCATTCAGAATACTTTCACAGCGGTTGATCAACTCAGCCTCGTAAAGCTCTGCTTGCCGCAGCCCAAAATTTTCGATCGTCCATCTCGCGATTTCATTGAGGCTTGATTCCGCACGATGCGTCAGCCGGAACGATCGGCTCATAAACGCGTGCGCGCCGTCGTAAAGGCCCTACGGATCGCATCTTTGCCGCTGCCCTCAGCAAGATCCCCCGCCTTGGCCTGCGCGAGACCTTCGAGAAGCTTTTGGCGGATGCCCGTGATCTGCGCCTCTTCCTGCTCGAGCAGCCTCAAGCCAGCGCGCAAGGCTTCACTCGCATTCTGGTAGCGCCCGGACGTCACCAGGGCTTGAACCAGATGGTCTTGGGTCTCGGTCAGAACAACGTTGCGTGTCACCATGGGTTAGGTCTCCTCTATTGGCAATATGTGCCAATTCCACTCAATGATCAATACGTCACGACGCTTATCCACTGAGCCTAACATAGAAGCTGCGATCGAGATGCGGTTCCCCTGCCCCGGCTCTCTCAACCATGCCCCCAGATATCCGCCCGGAGGCGCAACCTCGCCCGCGCTATGGTTCCCGAAGACGAGTGCAAAAGTGTCCTTTGCTATTTGGATGCCCATTACGGCTTGGTCACATTTTGGATCTTTAATTGGGGTGTATCGCGTTAAATCTGATCTTTGTTTGCACTCCTAGTAAGAGAAGCAGCGCTGTAGGTGTGCTTTTAACAATTTCGTCATTTGTCGCTAGGCGCCAGAAAATCCAGAGGCTCAGGGTTGCACTGTTCACAGCTGTGAACAGCAATCGGGGAGGGGGGGCGACGCAGCAAAAGTTCACAGCTGTGAACTTACCCCCGGTCGCACCTGTAATGCGCGGATCATAGCGCCGCAGGAAAACAAACCGTTCTCGGCTTTTTGAGTAAGCGAACGCAGATAGGCCGATGGGCTCTTGATCTCGGCGAATCTTTCAAGCATCGCAGCAAGTGTCGTTGCAGCTTGCGCCGTGCCCATCCGAGACTGAGCTTCCTTCCATACCTGTCTGCTAATTCCCATCATTGGGCTAACAGCATCCGAAAGACTCACAAGATCATCCCAATGCCGCACGGAGCCTGGAGCAAAGGTTTGTATTTCTTTGCAGGTGCTCAATACTAGCTTTATCGGAGGCGCTTGGTGCGGTGATCTATGGCTTACCGTTGGGGCTTCATTAGCGCCGGTTGCAGCTTCTTCTCTATTATCTATATATTCTTTATTTGAACTCTGATGGTGCTGCTCAATATTAGCGTCGCTGGTGCTCATATTGTCTGATTGTGGCGCGTCGATACAGGTTTTGACTTCTTCAAGCGCTGCGATCATTTTTGCTTTGAGAACGTTTAAATCTTCGAAGCTTAGTCTTCTGCGCAGGTCACGGGCCGTTAGCACGGAGAGGTCGCTCATACGGTCCCATAAGGCCAACTCGGGCTTCAATGACAGCCCATAGGCGACGAAACCTGCAAGGTCGCGGCGCATTAGGCTGACGGTCTCGCGCAGACGTTTGCAGCGAGCCTCTGCATGGGCAAGTTTTTCCGCGATCTCCCTGAACTCATCAAAGCGCGCGACAAGTGGAGTAAGGTCAAACGGGTCCGTTGCATTAACTGCCCGACCACCGCAAGTTCCTTGGGTTGGTAATGATGGGGGGTCCGATGGCACAGCGCAAGAATCCGTTCAAGCGGCATCGTTTCCCTCGGGAGATCATCCTTCTAGCGGTGCGCTGGTACTGTCGCTACCCGCTGTCGTGCCGCGACGTCCGCGATTTGCTGGCCGAGCGCGGGGTGACGGTCGATGCCTCCACGATCCACCGCTGGGTCAGGAAGTTCGGCCCCGAGATCCGCAAACGGGCCTATGGTGGCCATCGTTCCTGGCGAGGGCTGCAATGGCATGTCGATGAGACCTACATCCGCGTCGGTGGTCGCTGGTGTTATCTTTGGCGCGCCGTCGATCAGCTCGGCCAGTTGATCGATTTTCGGCTGACGGCGCGGCGAAATGCCAAGGCTGCAAGGGCGTTTCTGCGGCAAGCCCG
>NZ_FOPG01000003.1 GCF_900113435.1 Sulfitobacter dubius
TACACATACAATCAGTGGTACATGACTTGGAAAACAACGCTCAGCACTTCAGTGGTGACAGCGCAAGAACAGGCATCCTAAAGATGCCCTGCCTCCCGCCGTCCCTCTGAACAGCAGAGCGCTTGAGGACTTTATTTGGTTTGGTGATCATAGCGCGAGCAAAACACCTGGTCCCATCCCGAACCCAGCCGTTAAGTGCCGTAGCGCCGATGGTACTGCGTCTTAAGACGTGGGAGAGTAGGTCATCGCCAAACCTAATAAGGTCCTCAAAACAGTATCTCTCCACGATGACCAATATTAAACAAAACCGCCGCAGCCCAAAAAGCCGCGGCGGTTTTGCTTTGTGGGCGCAGAACTATTATGGCGCGAGTGTACCCCAAACTGTAAGCGGTGCGCCGTTCACACGTGATTGACGTAGTTCCAGGGCAGCAACAGGTTGATATCTGTTTGTTTGTGCCCGGCTGCGATGGCTTTCAGGACTCCGGATAGGTAACTGTGAGGTTCGATCCCGTTGAGTTTGCAGGTCTCGATACGGGACGCGATGATGGCCCAGTTTTGGGAACCTGCGTCGTGGCCTGCAAAGAGCGCGTTTTTGCGGTTTAGGACAATGGGGCGGATCGTGCGCCCGACGGGATTGTTGTCGAGTTCGATGCGACCATCATGAAGGAACAGGATCAGCCCGTCCCAGTATTTGGCGATGTGCTTCAGAGCTCCCCCGGTCGGTGACTTGGCAGAGACGTGGGCGCGGCTTTGGGCCAGCCAAGTCCTGAGGTGCCCCAAGTTTCCTAGACACTTGCCTTTTCCAGCTTGAGCTGCCTTTCTTTGAAGTCAACGGGCGACAGTATGCCGTTGTTCGTGTGCTTGCGTTTCGGGTTGTAGAATAGCTCTATGTACTCGAAGACATCTCGCCGAGCTTCTTCGCGCGTCCGATATCTCCGTCGAGTGATCTTCTCCCGTTTCAGGAGCTGAAAGAAACTCTCGGCGATAGCGTTGGAAGACACGGCGCAAAGCCGAGATAGCGATCTTCGAATACATCAATGGCTTCTACAATCCACGTCGCCGCCACTCAGCATTGGGCTGGAAAAGCCCCCTCGCTTTCGAACGAAAGGTGCTTAAACGAGCACTTGGGGCGGCACTAAAACGCGACAGGTCCATATTTCCTTCACACCATAGAAAACAAAATTTAATCGAAGGCTGACATACGTGCTCTTTTGCGGTCTGCTGCGCCGTGGGGACAGCCCGGAAGACCCTAACAGCAGGACAACCCGAAGATGAACAAACCACGCGTACTTGTCATGGCAGAGGCTGCAAACCCTGAATTGGTAAGTGTGCCGCTGGTCGGCTGGTCCTTGGCCAATGCCCTGCGGAGCGTGGCGGATGTGCATATCGTCACGCAGGTTCGTAATCGCGATGCTTTCCTTCGGGCGGGGCTGAAAGAAGGGACAGATTTCACCAGCGTAGATACCGAGAAGGTCGCCGCACCGCTTTGGCGTTTTAGCAAACTTTTTGGCCCCGGCGCTTGGACTGCAAAACAAGCCCTCTCGGCCATCCCAGATGCGTATTTTGAGCGGATAGTCTGGCAACGGTTCGGCGCCAGCATTACGGCGGGCGAATGGGACATCGTCCATCGCGTTACGCCGCTTACGCCGACCAAACCCAGCTATGTAGCGCGCCAATGCGCAAAGGTTGGGGTTCCTTTTGTATTGGGACCGCTCAATGGTGGTGTGCCTTGGCCAAAAGGGTTTGACAAAGAGCGCCGCCGCGAAGGGGAATGGCTGTCGTATGTGCGCAGTGCTTACAAGCTGCTTCCCATGCGGGGGGCTACGTTAACGGCGGCTTCTGCCATCATGGTGGGATCAAAATTTACCATGGGTGAAATCCCGCAGGTCCATTCTGCCAAGACAATATACCTCCCCGAAAATGGCATCGATGTAGCGCGCTTTCATTTACAGGCTGCGCCGGCGGCAGACGATGGCCCGTTGAGGGCTTGTTTCGTGGGGCGAATGGTGCCTTACAAGGGGGCCGATATGTTGATCGAGGCTGCTGCGCCCTTACTCAAAGCGGGCAAGTTGACACTTACGTTAATTGGCGATGGTCCTATGCTGCCGGAACTCAAGCAGAGCGTTGTGTCCTTAGGCCTTGATGGCACCGTTGAATTCTCTGGCTGGTTGGAGCACGCGCAAGTTCAACAGGTTATGGCATCCTGTGATTTGTTAACCTTCCCTTCTATTCGTGAATTTGGGGGGGGAGTCGTTTTGGAGGCGATGGCCTTGGGCCTGCCGCCGTTGGTGGTGGATTATGCCGGCCCCGGGGAACTGGTGCAACCTGAGTGGGGGTACGCGATCCCAATCGGGCCGCGTGCGGACATCATAAGGGATCTGCGCGATGCTCTTGAGCAACTTATCATCGAACCGCAGGAACTGCTTCAGAAAGGAATGGCGGCCCGTGCCCGTGTTGAGGAAACCTTCACTTGGTCACAGAAAGCGATGCAAATCGCCCAAGTCTATGACTGGGTGCGCGCACCTGTAGGCCCGGCACCGACCCTTATTGATTGAGCGTTACGAGAAGTCTTAACCGTGGCTCTGCGCGCAACCTTGACCGATTGCGTCCGATAAGCTGGTGAAGCCGAACGGAAAGCTAAAACCAATCCACAGCAGCCCATACACCAAACGCGCGATTTTCCTGCCCGGCCTGGGGTTATTGGCAGCAAACTCTTGACTTCCCGACCGTCAAACGGTGTACCTGCCCAAAACCTGAATTAGCCCTAGGAAGGGACCATCATGCACGCCTATCGCAGCCATACCTGTGCCGATCTGAGCCTTGAGAACAAGGGTGACAATGTGCGCCTGTCCGGCTGGGTGCACCGGGTACGGGATCACGGCGGCGTGCTGTTTCTCGATCTGCGCGACCATTACGGCATTACTCAAGTGATCTGCGACCCCGACAGCCCCGCCTTCGCCGAAATGGAGAAGGTCCGCGCGGAATGGTGCGTGCGCATCGACGGCACGGTAAAGGCGCGGGACGAAAGCTTGGTTAATCCCAAGCTGCCGACAGGCGCGATCGAAGTCTATGCGCGTGAAATCGAAGTGCTGGGCTCTGCTGCCGAACTGCCGCTGCAAGTGTTCGGCGATCAGGAATACCCTGAGGAAACGCGCCTGCGGTACCGTTACCTCGACCTGCGTCGTGAGAAGATGCAAAAGAACATGACACTGCGCTCGGACGTTGTGACCTCGATCCGCAAGCGCATGTGGGACCAGAACTTCCGTGAGTTCCAGACCCCAATCATCACCGCCTCTTCCCCTGAAGGGGCTCGCGACTTCCTCGTGCCGTCGCGCCTGCATCCGGGCAAGTTCTACGCGCTGCCGCAGGCGCCGCAGCAGTTCAAACAGCTACTGATGGTCTCGGGCTTTGACAAATACTTCCAAATCGCGCCCTGTTTCCGCGACGAGGATCCGCGTGCCGATCGGTCGCCCACCGATTTCTACCAGCTCGACATGGAGATGTCCTTTGTCACCCAGCAGGATGTGTTCGACACGATCCAGCCGGTGATCGCGGGCATTTTTGAGGAGTTTGGCGGCGGCAAGAAGGTCGACGAGACTTGGGAGCAGATTTCCTATAAGGACGCGGCGCTGTGGTATGGCTCGGACAAGCCCGACCTGCGCAACCCGATTAAGATGCAGGTCGTGTCCGACCATTTCCGCGATTCCGGTTTCGCGATCTTTGCCAAGCTGCTGGAGCAGGACGGCACCGAGATTCGCGCAATCCCTGCGCCCACGGGCGGCAGCCGCAAGTTCTGTGACCGCATGAACGCCTTCGCTCAGAAGGAAGGTCTGCCCGGCATGGGCTATATCTTCTGGCGCGATCAGGGCAACGGCATGGAAGCCGCTGGCCCCTTGGCCAAGAACATCGGCCCTGAGCGCACCGAGGCGATCCGCCAGCAGTTGAATCTGGGCGTTGGCGATGCGGCCTTCTTCCTTGGCGGCAAGCCGAAGTCTTTCGAGGCGGTCGCAGGCCGCGCGCGGAACGTCATTGGCGAAGAGCTGAACCTCACCGACAAGGAACGTTTCGCTTTTGCTTGGATCGTGGACTTCCCGATCTACGAGCGGGACGAAGAGACCGGCAAGATCGACTTCGAGCACAACCCCTTCTCCATGCCGCAGGGCGGGATGGAAGCGCTACAGGGCGATCCGCTGAAGGTGTTGGGCTATCAATATGACCTCGCCTGCAACGGCTATGAGTTGGTGTCGGGTGCTATCCGGAACCACAAGCCCGAGATTATGTTCAAAGCGTTTGAGATCGCGGGCTATGGCGAAGATGAGGTGCGCAAGCGCTTTGGCGGCATGGTCAACGCATTCCAATACGGCGCCCCGCCCCACGGTGGCTGTGCCGCGGGCATCGACCGTATCGTCATGCTGCTGGCCGAAGAGGCGAACATCCGCGAAGTCATTCTCTTCCCGATGAACCAGCGCGCCGAAGACCTGATGATGAATGCGCCGTCCGAGCCCACCAGCGATCAGCTGATGGAGCTTGGCCTGCGGGTCATCCCGCAGGAGTGATCCTGTCTGAATGAAGTGTCATCCTCGGCTCAGTCGGGGGTGATATTGCCCGGTAGGATGCCCAGCACCAGAACCGGGCAGCCGCCGCTGCGCCCGGCGGCGATGCGGCTGATGAGCTTATGGGTGCCAGTTGTGCTGGCTCCGAATTTCGCGCTCACGGTTTTGTCGGTCTCATTGCCGAATTTATCCAAGCAATTTCCCAGTGATTTGAAAAAGTCGTTCGACAATTCGCGTGTCACGATGACCCCTACGTCAATGACGCCAGCTTCAAAAAAGCTGCGGAAAGCATAGAGGTCACGGTCGTAGGTCTGGTCTTTGCTGTTCCACTCATAGTCAAAGGCCACGCGCGCGCGCCAGAAGTCGACCATGTGGTTGTGAATGAAATCCTCGCGGATGATGCGGTCGACTTCGGGGGCACTGTCGCCCTTGCCGGCGGTCAGTTGCACCAATAGGTCGGCCTTGATCCTTACTTCCTCGTGGAAATTCTCGGCCGCCGCATATTGGGCGAACCGGGTCGTGGCCGACATGCGATTGCCCCCCGGTGCGCGGATTTCGCTGCGGCTGATGGTGAACTGACGCAGCACGCGGATGATTGCGGCCAGTTCTTCCGGCGCACGCTGTTGCAAGACGGCGGCTGCGCTGCGGTAGCTGGTGACGGAGTAGCGGTCGCGCAGATCGGCGGGCAGCAGATCTTCGACAAGCCTGTCGCTGTCGAAAACCGCATCGTCGATGCGCCGCGCCAGATTACTCAGCCGCGACACTGGAATTGTAGCTGTAGGTCTTCCAATCGGGTTTGTAGTCCGCCTCGGCCTGATTGCCCCAAACGGTCCAACCCTCGCGCACACCGCGCCCAAAAAGTTCGAGGTAGGGGCCCCAAGAGCAGCTTTCGATCAGATCATATTGCTCATCCGGCTTGCGCGAATGCTCTCGCTTGCGGGTTTGCATCATGTTTACCTGACGCCGTCCGGCATCCAGCGTGCGGACGTTCTTGCCGCGCACGCCAAAAAGCAAAATCTCAGTCACATTGCGGAAATAGAAGCCGACGCCACGCCCATCACTGCCGCCATCTTTGCGGATTTTGTGCCAGATGATGTTGGATTTATACTCAAATCCCCAGGCCTTGAGCACCTGCAACCCTTCGGGCAACAGCGCGTTGGGCACCCACATGTAGCAATGCGCGCGGTCTTCGAGGTGATCGGCCACGGGCAGGGCGCAGATATCCTCAACCGTCATCGTGGGATAACGGGCCAAGCGCTTATGCTCTGGCGCGACCTTGCCGGTGCGGTTGGTAAAGCGCCACGGCGGGTCCGCCATGACGCAGCCAAACCGGTCTTTTCCCAGAAAGTCGCGTAGGTCTTGTGATGGATTATCGCTCATATCCAATATATTGCGTTTCCTCGGGCTTTCTTGCAACCGCTACCTGCCCAGAGGGGCTGGATATCCACAAGAACGTTAAGAGAACACATTTAGCAGGGCAGAGCGGCTTGGGTCAATCCTCAAGACTGTCTTCGCGCTTTTCATCGATGAGCTTGGCTTCCTTTTCCTTACGCTTCAGGAACTTGTCGCCAAATTCGTCGTTCTGCTCTTCACCAATGACCTTCTTGGCGCGGGTGAAAAGCTCGTCTTCTTCCTCGTCCATATGATGTTCGTAATCGTGCTTGAGCTTCTTGAAACGAGTCAGCCAAGCGGAAGAGGACATGTCGGTTTCGCGCAGTTCTTCCATAAGATCGTCAAGCTGCTGGTGCTCATGGACCGAATGACGCGCGTGATCTTGGCCCCATGTTTCTGACATCAGCTTGGAATAAAAGGTTTCTTCCTCGGCTGCGGCGTGGGATTTCACGTCGTTATAAAAACGGTCCCAGGCGTCGCGACGCTCTGCGCTGTCGCCTTCGGTATCGGCAATAGTGTTGAGCAGCGTGCGGTGCTCATCGTGATCTTCTTTGATTGCGTCATAAATGGAGGGCATGGGAAATATCCTTCAATGTTACCTGTTTGGTAACGCCGGAGGAACGGGCGAGTTCCCGGCTCAAAAGATCGTGCCCGCAGCCGCTTGGCTTGCGATCTGTTTAAAGGGCCCATCAGCTTGGGCGTGGACCGCGGCTGCGAGAACAACCAAAAGCCCAAAGATATTAGCACCGACAACGATCCAATCGACCGGCTTTTCGGCCTTTGTTGTATGTCTGGTGTCTTTCAGGCTCATCTCACCCTCCTAGGGTGTCGGTTCGATCTATGCATAATGCTGAAGGTTGAATGTGGCATGAATGTGTAAACAGGTGGCCGACAGAGGGGTCTGTGGCAATTAATTCAAGTTTATTCATCTTGGCGGGCTTGAGGGCGCAGTGCATAACTTAGCCCATGAACAGCAAACCAGCCGAACGCCCTGTTGGGGCCCCTGTCAAGAATTGGGTATCCCCCGCGCGACCCAGCGGTGAAACGCTGGCCGGACAGCATGTGCTGTTAGAGCCCCTTTCGGCAGAGCGTCATGCCGCGCTTTTGTACCGCGCCTATGCGGGAGAGGACCACGTTTGGGATTATCTGCCCTATGGGCCATTCTCTTCGGCCTCCCAATACCACCGCTGGGTGCGTGACAGTGAGGGGAAGGCCGATCCCTATTTCTTTGCCGTCAAAGGCCTTGCGCAAGAGCAATGGGTGGGGGTGGCAAGCTTCCTGCGGATCAATCCCGAAGCGGGGAGTATTGAGGTTGGTCACATCAATTTTAGCCCCGCCTTACAGCGCACTCCGGCGGCGACAGAGGCGATATTTCTGATGATGCAATGGGCCTTTCACGCAGGATATCGACGGTTCGAATGGAAGTGCGATGCGCTGAACGGTCCTTCTCGTCGTGCGGCGCAGCGGTTGGGGTTAAGCTACGAAGGTGTCTTTCGGCAGGCCACGATCGTAAAGGGGCGCAACCGCGACACGGCTTGGTTCGCCGCGATTGATGCAGAGTGGCCCGCGTTGAAAGAGGCGTTCGAGGCTTGGCTGTCCCCCCGTAATTTTGACACGCATGGACAGCAAAAGGAACGTTTGGGCGATCTGACCCGCCTTGTGCGCGTCGCGAGCGACCCGACGCTTTAAGCGGCCCGTTCACCGACGGCGTTAAATTGCGATCCTTTCAGCCAACCGGTGCTGGATCATTCCCGCAATATTGGCAGTTTCCGGACCTACAGGTTGTCCAAGCGCGCGTTTATGGGCCAATGCCCGCGCCGCTTCTTCCAGTCGAAGGTCATTGGCCGAACGGGCCACACCGCAGAGAAATTGCGCGACATAGTCCAGCGTCTGATCATTGGGCTGGTCCCCCAGCACACCTGCAATATGGGCGATGTCATCTTGAAACCCAATTCGGTCAGGGGTGATATATTCATCAGGGAGGACACGTGGTCCAAGCGGGCGGCGCTCTTCGGATAGGGCAGCAAGAATGGCCTGCTGAAAGGACGAAAGCGATGTAATCGGCTTGGCCAAAAATCCATCCACACCAGCGGCGCGGGCGTCAGGTTCTTTATGGCTGTCGCCAGAAATGGCAATGATCGCCTCGACCCGCGGCGTGCTTTGTGTAAGCTCGGCGATCAAATCCAACCCGCAGCCATCAGGCAGGCCAAGGTCAACCAGCGCGACGGTGGGGCGGTAAACCTGCAAGTGCCGCCGCGCAGAGCGCAGGCAATCCGCACGCCTGATCCGCGCGCCGGAACGCAGGCACAGCAGGCGCATCGCCTCACAGGCAAAGCGGCTGTCCTCTACCACCAGAACGGTAAGGCCGAGCAATGGCCGCTCCGCCGTGGGGGTGAGGGTCGGTCTTTCAAAGGGGTCGGTATCGTCCATCATCGCCTCCAACAACAACTGCTGCGCCATCGTTAAGCCGCGTTGGCTAACGACGCGTTAACGTGACGCATTGTTGTTCATCGGGTGTGCGGGCATAAAGCGGGCAAATCACGAGGAGCATTCAGGATGATCGGACGTCTTAACCATGTGGCCATCGCCGTGCCGGATCTCGAAGCGGCGGCGGATCAGTATCGCCACGCGCTTGGCGCCAAGGTCGGCGCGCCGCAGGCCGAACCGGATCACGGCGTGACCGTCATCTTCATCGAACTGCCTAACACCAAGATCGAATTGCTGCACCCTCTGGGCGACGACAGCCCGATCAACGGCTTTCTGGAAAAGAACCCGGCGGGCGGCATCCACCACATCTGCTATGAGGTCGAGGACATCATCGCGGCGCGGGACCATCTGAAATCCACCGGCGCGCGGGTCTTGGGCTCGGGCGAGCCCAAGATCGGGGCCCATGGCAAGCCGGTGCTGTTCCTGCATCCCAAAGACTTCAACGGCGCGCTTGTCGAGCTTGAGGAGGTTTGAGCATGGGTATCGTTTCTGGCCTCGTCCTTTTTGCCGTCATCTGGTCGATGACGTTCCTGATCGCCCTGCCAATCCGGGTGCAAACACAAGGGGACGCGGGCGAGGTGGTTCCGGGCACCCACGCGGGCGCGCCCGAGCAGCATCATTTGGGCCGCAAGGCGCTGTGGACTACGTTGGTTGCTGCGATCATCTGGGCGATCTGCGCCACGATCATCCTCTCGGGCTGGGTCAGCGTGGCGGATATCGAAGGCTGGCTGCATCCGAATGCGGCACCAACGCATGGTACAGGTGGGTAAAGGTCGCCGCTCCTAGGATCGGGATCAGCAGGTTCAGCAGCGGCACCGAAAGCGGCACCGCCATCAGCACCCCGGCCATCCAGATCGTGCCCGCATGGCGGCGACGCAGGCGCTTGGCCTCGTCCCGCCCGTGGCGGCGCAGCGCGGCGAGGGTGAAATACTCCCGCCCCAGCAAGAACCCGTTCAGCCCCCAAAAGATGAACAGCGCCGCCGGGGCGAAGAGCAGGTAGAGCACCAGCGCCAGCAGGTTTGCCCCCACCAGCACGCCCATGAAGTTGACGGTATCGCGGATCGCATCGCCGATGCCGACACGGTGCGCCGGGGGCAGATGCGGGTAGTGCACCTCTTCCACCGCATCGGCCACATCATCCAGAAACATCGATGTAATCGCCGAGGCGACGGGCACCATTAGGAAGACCGAGAGCACCATGAGCAGGATCAGCGCGCTCCAGCTCAGCAGATCGTCGAGCCAGTTGACCTCGCCCAGCACCGGCAGCCATGCGTCTTCGGGCGTGACCCAATCCACCAGATAGGCAAAGCCCGCCGTCGCCGCGACCAGCAGCGCCAGTGACAGGCCGACGCCGAGCAGCACCACCTTGCGAAAGCGCGCATCGCCCAATTGACCAAGTGCGCGGGTAAAGGACCTGAGGATCGCGCTTACAGCCATGTCGTGATCTCGTCGATGTCAGGGCGCGGGCGTTCCGGTGGGGCGGCTGTTTCGGTGCCGATATGGATGATCCCCGCGATACGCTCATGCGGGGCGAGGGCAAAGCCTTTCTCCATGAAGCCGCGGTCATGGGAAGGCCAACCGCTGAGCCAGTTTGCTCCCCAGCCTGCGGCAAGCGCCGCGTTGAGCAGCGCAAGGCAGACGGCCCCGGCGGAATAGGTCTGCTCTAGTGGTGGGATTTTGGGTGAGGGCTTTTGCACTTCGATCACCGCCACGGCGAGGTTGCCTTGATCGAACTGGCCACGCCCCTTGGCGGTGTCCTCTGGCCCGAGGCCAAGGGCCGCGCCGCGTTGCTCAGCCACCTCCGCCAATCGCGCCATTGCTGCGCGGTCGATGACGATAAAGCGCCAAGGCTCCAGCTTCCCATGATCCGGCGTGCGCGCGGCAGCGGTCAGAAGCGGGCGCAGGGCCTCGGCATCGGGCACCGGCAGGCCCAGCGTCTTTGCCGGGCGCGAGCGGCGGTTTTGCAAAAAGGCGAGGGCGGAAGGGTCAGCTACGGGCATTGCGGTCTCTTACAGGTCCAGTTGCTGCGCCATATCGTCAATCGACTGGCGCAGGAAGGCGTCAAAGGCAGGCGAGGGTTGGCGGGCGTGCAGGGCGCGGGCCATTGGATCGGGCGCGTCGATCTTACTGCCGCTGAGCGCGGCGATCGTGGCATGGCCGCAGAAGGGGACATAGGCCTCGGAGTAGCCGCCCTCATGCACCAGCACCAACTTGCCATCGGTGACCCTATCGGCGGTGTCGCGGATGCGCTTGGTCATTTCGGCAAAGGTGGCGGCGGTGGCCTGCATCCGTGCCAGCGGATCGACGATTGCCGCGTCATAGCCGCAGGCAACGATAATCATGTCGGGGGCGAAGGCCTCAATCGCGGGGATCACCACGCGGTCCATCGCGTGTAGGTAGGCGGTGTGGCCCGAGCCCGCGTGCATCGGCAGGTTGATGTTATAGCCTTCGCCAGCACCCCGCCCGCGATCTGCGAGGCCGCCGGTGTCGATCGGGTAGTTCCCCTCTTGATGCAGAGAGATCGTCAGCACGTCATCGCGGTCATAATAGATCGCCTCGGTCCCATTGCCGTGGTGCACGTCCCAGTCCAGCACGACCACGCGCTTGGCCAGCCCCTTGGCCTGTGCGGCCTCGATGGCGATGGCGACATTGGCCAGCAGGCAGAACCCATTGGGCAGATCGGGCAGGCAGTGATGCCCCGGTGGGCGGCTGAGGGCATAGGCATTGTCGAGATCGCCGCGTGCCACGGCGTCGACCGCGGCGATGGCCAGCCCGGCAGACAACGCGGCCAGCTCATAGCCGCCACGGGCGAAGGGGACCGCATGGCCCAATTCCCCACCCCCCGCGTCAGAGAGCCGCTTGAATTCATCGAGGTAGCTTGCGGGATGCACCCGTGCCAGCGCTTCGCGGCTGGCCGGGACGGCGCTGCGGGTATCGAGTTCGTCGAAGAGCCCCGTTACCTCCATGAGGTTTTTCATGCGGCGCTTGGTCTCGGGGTTTTCCGGCAGGCCGCCGGCGGCGAGGGGCTGCACCAGCCCGCCGACCGGCATGGTAAAGGCGTAGTTCCCGCCTGCGTGCCAGAAGCAGCGTTCGTCCCAGAAAAAACCTGTGGTCATGGTCGTGTCCCCTTCATTCTTGCGGGGAAGGTGGCGCAGGGCAGCGGGATTGTCCATGGCGGGAAGGGTTCACACGGGCGGTGGTGCGTGGGGTGGGTGCGGGATTCGGTATTTGTAAAAGGATGAAGGGGGAAGGGGGGCTCTTTGCGCGGCGTTGCGGTCAGTTTGCCTCGGCCAGTAGGGCGGCGACATCGAGGGGAGAGTTGACCATTTTGAGATCACCTTGTGCATCGCGGGGCCAGTCGGCTTGGGGCCGGTCCCGGTACAACTCGACACCGTTGTTGTCGGGATCGCGCAGGTAGACCGCTTCGCTGACACCGTGATCGGCGGCGCCGTCCAATGTGATGCCAGCCTCAAGCACCCGGCGCAGGGCGCGCGCCAACTGCTGCCGGTCGGGGTAGAGAAAGGCGCTGTGATAGAGGCCCGTATGGCCCGGCGGCGGCGGGGTGGCGCCCGCGCTTTCCCATGTGTTCAGCCCGATGTGGTGATGATAGCCGCCCGCGCCTAGAAAAGCCGCCTGATCGCCGTAGCGTTGGGTCACGGCAAAACCCAGCAAGTCGCTGTAAAAATGGATGGCGCGGTCAAGGTCGGCGACCTTGAGGTGAACATGGCCGATGGTGGGGTGGGTCATCGCTTGGTCCTTTCGCTCTTCATTTAAGATGGCAACGAGAGGGGGCAGGCGCAATTGCGTAGGAGAGCAGGGGGGCTGTGCGGCATTGCGGACAGCCCCGGTCTGTCAGCCGACCATGCCGACGATCTCATAGGTGCGTTTGAGGATCGGGGCGGTGATTTCGCGGGCCTGTTCCGCGCCCCGGGCGAGGATGCGGTCGATCTCGGTCTCATCGGCCATCAGGCGCTGCATTTCGGCGGTGATCGGGCCCAGTTTGGAGACAGCCAGTTCCGCCAGCGCGGGTTTGAAAGTGCCGAATTGCTGGCCGCCTACTTCGGCTAAGACCTGATCGATGGTCTGGTCGCTGAGCGCGGCGTAGATGTTCACGAGGTTGCGCGCTTCGGGGCGGTCTTTCAGGCCCTCGGCCTCGGACGGCAGCGCGTCGGGGTCGGTTTTGGCCTTGCGGAACTTCTTGGCGATTGTGTCGGCGTCGTCGGTCAGGTTGATGCGGCTGGCGGGCGAAGGATCGGACTTCGACATTTTCTTGGATCCGTCGCGCAGGGACATGACGCGGGTGGCCGCGCCTTCGATCACCGGTTCGGTGAGGGGGAAGAAATCGACGCCATAGTCGTGGTTGAACTTGGCCGCGATGTCGCGGGTCAATTCAAGATGCTGTTTCTGATCCTCGCCCACTGGCACATGGGTGGCGTGGTAGATCAGGATGTCGGCGGCCATCAGCGCGGGGTAGGCGAAAAGGCCGAGCGATGCGGCCTCGGCGTTCTTACCGGCCTTGTCTTTCCATTGGGTCATACGGCCCATCCAGCCCATGCGGGCGACACAGTTGAAAATCCAAGCTAGTTGCGCGTGTTCGGGCACTTGGCTTTGGTTGATCAGGATTGATTTCTCAGGGTCGATGCCAGAGGCGATGAAGCCAGCGCAAAGTTCGCGGGTGCTGCGCTTGAGGTCGTCGGGCTTTTGCGGGACGGTGATCGCGTGCAGGTCGACCATGCAATAGATCGACTGAACGCCTTGTTCTTGCGCATCGGCAAAGCGTTTGAGCGCGCCCAGATAGTTGCCCAGATGCAGGTCGCCCGAGGGCTGAATGCCGGAAAACACGCGCGGGGTGAATTGGGTCTCGGACATCGGGCGGCACCTCTGGGCTGGAAAGTCTTGCGCGGCAGGCTTACTTCTGGCCGCGAACCCCGTCAAGGAGCGCCCATGCAAGACCCTGATTTCCAACCCCCTGTGAACCCACTGCCGCCAGCGGTTATCGTGCTGTTTTTGGCCATTACTGGCGTTGAGGTGGTGTTGTCCTTGGCCGAGGCTGGGCTGGTCGGTGGCCCCGCTGCCGTAGGCTGGCGGCTGGCGCTGGTGCGCGACTTTGGCTTTTCGGGGCTGATCTTTGACGCGATGATCGGGGCGGGCCAGTATCCGATTGAGCATATCTGGCGGGTGGTGACCTATCCGTTCATTCATCTGGGCTTTACCCATGCGATCTTTGCCGTCGTGCTGCTGTTGGCGTTGGGCAAGTTGGTGGCCGAGGCGATGGGGCAGGTGGCTTTTTTGGTGATTTTCGTGCTGTCGGGCATCGGCGGAGCGCTTGTCTATGGGGCGCTGTTCAACGATCCGGTTTGGTTGGCGGGCGCCTATCCCAATGTCTATGGGCTGATTGGGGGCTATAGTTTCGTGATGTGGCGGCGGCTGCTTGGCTCAGGCGGGCCGCAGTATCAGGCGTTCACGCTGATCGCTCTGCTGATGGGGCTACAGCTTTTCTGGGGCATCTTTTTTGAGACCGGGTTCTTGTGGGTTGCAGAGCTGGCTGGGTTCTTCTGCGGCTTCGGTCTGAGCTTCTTGGTCGCGCCCGGTGAATGGGCGCGACTGAGGGCGCGGTTGCAGCAGCGTTAACCGCGCCGAACCGCGCGTTTGAACTCGGACAGACGGAATGCGCCGATCAACTGGCCGATGCCGAAGTAGCTGACCGCGCCAATCGCGATCAGCAGCACCAGCGCCAGCCCGCGCCACCATGGCAGGCCCAGCATCGGTTGCAGGGCTGCATTGCCCAGCCAAAGGGCGACGCCCATGGCGGCGGAGGCTATGAGAATGCGCCAGATACGCTTGTGGAACCGTGCGTCGAACTTGGCCGCATCGCCAAACCGCCGCGCGCCAATGGCGAGGCAGGCAAACATCGTCCAGCCCGCCAGCGTGGTCGCAACAGCAGGGGCGATCCAGCCGATGAAGGGGGCAAGACCAACCGCGAGGGCCGCATTGACGACCATGGCGACCACGGCAAAGTAGAAGGGGCGGCGGGTATCTTCGCGGGCGAAATAGACCGGTTGCAGGATTTTTTGCAGCACGAAGGACGGCAGGCCGAGGCCGTAGATCATCACTGCTGTGGCAATCGCTGCGGTGTCATCAACGCCCGAGGCGCCGCGTTGGAACAATACGGTAACCAATGCGAAGGGCACCACCATCAGCGCCACTGCCGAAGGGATTGTCAGGGCGAGTGAGATTTCGGCGGCGCGGCTTAGCGCGGTCTGCGCGCCGTCGTTGTCCCCGGCGCGCAGGCGGCGCGAGAGGTCGGGCAGCAGCACGATGCCAACGGCGATGCCCACGACGCCCAAGGGCAATTGGTACAGACGGTCTGCGGCAAAGAGCCATGAGACGGCTTTGTCATATTGACTGGCGACCAGCTGCCCGACCACAAGGTTGATCTGCATGACGCCGGAGGCCAGCGCGGCAGGCAGGGCGATGACGATCATCGCGCGCATGTCGGGGGTCCAGCGGGGCCGCGAGGGGCGCAGCGGATAGCCCGCTTGGGCCGCGGCGCGCCAAGTCAGCGCAAGCTGCGCCAGACCGGCCAGCGGGATCGACCAGATCAGCCAGAGCGCCACATCGCCCCCGGTGAGGGCGGCGAATGTCATGGCGGCGATGACAAAGATATTCAGCAGCACCGGCGCGGCGGCGGCCACGGCAAAACGCCCGGTGGCGTTCAGAATGCCCGAGAACAGCGCCGAAAGTGACATGCACAAGATATAGGGAAAGGCGATGCGGCCAAATTCGACCGTCATATCGAAGCGGGCGTCGCCGACAAAGCCCTCGGCGGTCAGCCAGACCAAGCCGGGCATAAAGATCATGCCCAAAGCGGTCAGGGCGAGCACCACCAGCGCCAATCCGTTAAACGCATCGCGGGCGAATTTGCCAGCGCCTTCCTCGCCCTCCAGCTTTTTGGCGAACATCGGCACGAAGGCGGCGTTGAACGCGCCCTCGGCAAAGAAGCGGCGGAACATATTGGGCAGGCGGAAGGCGGCGACGAAAGCGTCCATCACCGGGCCGGGGCCGATGAGCGACAGCAACAGCACTTCACGCAGGAAGCCAAGCACACGGCTGAGCAGGGTCCAGACCCCAACGGTAAAGAAGCCGGACATAAGACGTATAGGTTTCATCGGGGGAGCCTTAAGTTGCGCTGGGGGGATCCCTAGCGCGGGCGCTCACCCTGTGCAATCGGGGTGAATGGCCTTCAAAGGCCACTCAGCCTGCTTTGGCGGAGCGGCGCTTATCCCCCGGTGGGGTAGATAAAGCCGTTGATGGGATAGGTGCTGCCAAAGGCGCCCGGCTGGCTTTCCAGTCGCACGGCGGACCAGTCATTGTTTTCGGATACGTCTATCACTGCCATCTTGAGCGAGACTTCGTTGCGCTTCCAATTGGCGTGATCTACCCGAATTTTGCGCGGCGAGACCACATCAGAAACCACAGCGATATGCCCCATGGGCATCGACCCGGTGGCGCTAAAGGCCATCACGGCACCGACGACAGGATCATTGCCCCGCGGATAAAGCCCTTTGGCTTTGCCCCACCATGTTTCTGCGTTGCCGCGAATTTGAATGCCGCTGACATTGCGGGCAAAGGGCACACACCAAACACGTTGGCCCTTAGCGCGCATTTCCTTGGCAGTCTGGACGGCCATAAAGTGACGCTCGGGGTTCAGGCCGCCAAAGTCAAAACTTTCAGGGACATCAGGCGCTTTAGCACAAGCTGCTGTCAGTAACAGAGTGGCGCAGAGAGCCATAAGGCCCCGGTTCGGCAGTGCGGCGCGTGTGACGCTCATATGTCCCTCATTCATGGAATCCCGCGCTGGTGCCGGGTTGCTTGGGATTTTGAGGATCCGACGTCAAAAGCAAAGCGCGGAAATGCCGGTTGGCAAGAATCTGCCGGTTGGCCAGGACCAAAGGAACTCACCCCTCGGCCCGCTGAACCCCGGCGGCAATCGCTTCGCGCAGACGTTTCTCTAGGGTGCGCTGCTTGGCTTCGGTATAGTATTTCAGGCCGAACATGTCTTTGACGTAGAAGGTATCGACCACTTGCTCGCCAAAGGTCGCGATCACGGCGTTGGCGATATAGACGTTAGAGGCGGCCAAGGTGCGGGTCAGATCATAGAGAAGGCCGGGGCGATCCCGGGTATCGACTTCAATGATCGTATAGATTTCGGACCCTTCATTGTCGAAAGTGATATGCGTTGGCACCTTGAAAGCACGTTCACGCTTTTTGACCTTATCGCGGGATTTCAACGCATCACGGGCGACGATCTCCCCCCGCAGGGTCTTTTCAATTGTGTCGCGCAGGCGGGGCAGGCGCGAGGCTTCATAAGCGTTGCCTTCGCTATCTTGTATCCAAAAGGCGTCGGTCACGAAGCCGTCTTTGGTGGTATAGCTGCGCGCGTCGACGACATTGGCCCCCACCAGCGCGAGCGCCCCCGCAAGCCGTGCAAAAATGCCCGGATGGTCTGCCATGACGAAGCTGGCACGGGTCGCGCCGCGGTCTTCGTCAGGGTGCAGGTCAATGCGGATGTCGTCGTCGCCCATGCCGCGCAGCAGTTCGGCAAAGGCAACATGCGCCGTGACGTGCAAGCCCTGCCAATAGGGCGGGTAATGCCGTGCCGTTTCTTGCTGCAATGCTTTGCGGGGCCATTCGGAAAGCGCGGCCCTCAAGGCTTTCTTGGCCTCAGCCCCCCGGTTTTCGCGGTTGAGGTCTTCTAGCCCAGTTTCAAGCGCCCGCTCTGTCTGACGATAGAGCGCCCGGATCAGCACTGCTTTCCAGTTGTTCCACGTGTTTGGCCCAACGCCGCGTATGTCGCAGACCGTCAGCACACAAAGCAGATCGAGCCGTTTGACCGTCTGCACCGCCTTGGCAAAATCGCGCACCGTGCGTGGATCGGCAATGTCGCGTTTCTGCGCCATGTCCGACATCAGCAGATGATAGCGCACCAGCCATTCCACCGTGTCGACCTCATCGCGTTTCAACCCTAACCGTGGGCCGATCCGACGAGCGAGCTTGGCCCCGATGATTGAGTGATCCTCGGGCCGCCCTTTGCCGATGTCATGCAGGAGTAGCGCCACATAAAGCACCTTGCGATTGACCCCGCGTTTCAGGATCGAGGACGCGACGGGTAGCTCTTCCTCCAACTCGCCTTTTTCGATCCGCGCGAGGTTGGCGATACATTGGATGATATGTTCGTCCACCGTGTAGGAGTGGTACATGTTGAACTGCATCATCGCGACGATCGGCTCAAACTCGGGGATGAAGGCGCCCAAGACGCCCAATTCATTCATCCGTCGCAGGGCGCGTTCGGGATTGCCGTGTTTGAGCAGCAGATCAAGAAAGATGCGCCGCGCTTCGGGGGTGCGCCGCATGTCGTCGTCAATCAGCGCCAGATTTGCCTTGATCAGCCGCATGGCGTCGGGGTGGATTAACATCCCCGTGCGCAGCGCCTCTTCAAAGATGCGCAGCAGATTCAGTTTGTCTTGCAGAAATTCGTGGTCATCCTTCACCGCAATGCGGTTGTGCACCACTTGAAACCCTTCGCGCATCTTCGGGCGGCGGCGAAAGATGCGTTCAAGCAGCGGTTCGGCCTTCATATGTGAGGCTTCCAACCCGCTGACAAAAATACGGGTCAGATCGCCGACCGCCGTGGCATGCCGGAAATAGGCCTGCATAAAGATCTCGACGCCGCGCCGCCCGCCGATGTCTTGATAGCCCATCGCCTGTGCGACCTGCACCTGCATGTCGAAAGTCAATTGCTCTGTCGCACGGCCTGCCAACAGGTGAAGGTGCCCGCGCACCGCCCAGAGAAAGGCCTCGGCATCGCGGAATGTGTCGTATTCATCTGCACGGAAAACGCCCAAATCAACCAGATCGGCGACCCGGTCGACATCATGGATGAACTTGGCGATCCAGAACAGTGAATGCAGGTCGCGCAGCCCGCCTTTGCCTTCTTTGACGTTGGGCTCCACCACATAGCGCTCACCCTGTTTTAGGTGGCGGTTGTCGCGCTCTTCTAGCTTGGCTTCGATGAAATCTTTCCCTGCACCAGAGAAGAGGTCATTCTTGAGCCGCTCCGAAAGCTCCTCGGCGAGGAGCACATCGCCGTCGATAAAGCGGTTTTCCAAAAGCGCGGTCTGAATGGTGTAATCATCGGCCCCAAGCCGCAGACAGTCTTCGATCGTGCGGGTGGCATAGCCGACCTTCAGTTTCAGATCCCACAGGATATAGAGCATCGATTCAATGACGCTCTCTGACCAAGCGGTGGCCTTGTAGGGGATGAGGAACAGCAGATCGACGTCGGAATGTGGTGCCATCTCACCCCGGCCATAGCCGCCCACGCCAATCATGGCGAGCCGTTCACCGTCGGTCGGGTTCGGATTGGGATGCAGCACTTGCGTGGCGATCTGCAAAACGCAGCGCAGCAATTGGTCGGTAAGATAGGTGTAGGAAGATGTCATCGCCCGCGCGTCAAACGGCGATTCAGCAAAGCTCATGGCGATGGCCTTGCGGCCTGCCTCTTGTGCGTCGCGGATCAGAGGGACGATCTCGCCCCGCAGCGCGGCCCCTTCGAGCGTGCTATCAAGTTGTGAGAGCGCCTGCCAAATGGCCGCGTCATCAAAGATTTGTTCGGGCGCGCAAATCAGGCGCGGGTGTCTACGCGCGCCTGATGTTGTTGTCGGTTTTGCCAGGTCCAATTCAGAAACCAGCCCCACCAAAGCCACGCGGTGCCGGGTCTAGCACAACGACACGGCTGTTGCGGATGGTGGCCACGGCCAAGGCACGTTCATTGGTGCCGTCGCGGCGCAGGCGGAAGATGCCACTGGCCCCTTGGAACCCAGCTCCTTGGGTCAGTGAAGCACCGGAAAGCGCATTGGATTTACCACCCTTTACCAAAGAGCCGACCGCCGCGATTCCGTCAAAGGAAAGCCCAGCCAGCGGATGTGGCTCGCTACCATAGGCGGACTTGTAGCGGTTGGAGAAGGCGCTGCTGGCGGCCGCATCAGGCAGAGCAAACCATCCGCCCTGCACACCGGATAGGTCCAGCGTCTGCTGCGGGATATCCCAGCGGGTTAGACCCACATACTGTGTGGTTGCAGTTTGAATCCCCGCTTCGGGAAGAAGCTCTGCGAACAGCGGCAAAGCGCTGGCCGAGGACGTCGTGAGAAACAGTGCATTCGCACCGCTGCTTTCGACCGTTGCTTTGACCCGTGGCACGGCAGCCACAACCGATTCTTGGCTTAGCGCATAATCAACGGTGCCGGCCAGCGTTGCGCCATTGGCACTGATCGCCTGCATAATCGCATCACGGCCCAGTTGGCCGGCAACATCCTGACCATGCAGGATGACCATTTTGTCTTTGCCATTGCGCTTGGCAAAGTTCACCAAACGGTTGGCAGTGTTGGCAAAGGTTGGCCCAAGCACAAAGACGTTGCCACCCGCGATGGTCGGATTGTTCGAGAACGAGATCACGTTGACGCCAGAAGAGGCCACAGCCACGCCTGCCGCATTCGCCGCCTCGCCGTAGACCGGCCCAAGGATGATCTTGGCCCCTTCATTCACAGCCTGTGAGGCAACGGCGGCCGCTTTGCTGGCATTGCCAGCAGTGCCATAGACGCGCAGGTCAATTTCGACACCATCAAGATCGCGCATCGCAAGGCGTGCGGCGTTTTCAAGGTTTGTAGCCAGCAGTTCGTCGCTGGCGGACCCGCCGCGCGGCACCAAAAGCGCCACGGGAACGGGCGCAGATGTATCAATTTTTGGGCCGCCCGAATTGGCGCCAGACATGGCGACGGGCTGACAGGCTGCCAAAATGACCGCAAAGAGAGGCAGCAATAGCAGGTGCATCTTCTTGCGGAAGGCTCGGAAACAGGCAATCATTTGTATTCACTCCCCGGTGGTGGCAAGACGACGACGGTCGCCGGAATATGGCCGCGATCATAGTCACTGCGAAAGGCGGGTCCAGCGTTGAAATTCCTCAAGACAGAGCTAGCCCCGGGACTGTATTTCGTGGGCGTCCCAATCGGCACGGCGCGCGATATCACGCTGCGCGCGCTGGACACGCTCGCCTCGGCGGATCTGCTGGCGGCAGAAGACACGCGCAGCCTGCGCCGATTGATGGAAATTCACGGAGTGCCACTTGCAGGCCGCAAGGTTCTAGCCCTGCACGACCATAGTGGCACATCCGTGCAAGAGCGGCTTATTGCAGCAATCCAAGAGGGCAAATCGGTCGCCTATGCGTCGGAGGCAGGGATGCCGCTAATCGCCGATCCGGGCTTTGAATTGGGGCGTGCCGCCGCCGCCGCCGGGGTGATGATGACTTGCGCTCCGGGCCCCTCAGCGGTGTTGACGGCGTTGGCACTGGGCGGTTTGCCCACAGATGCATTTTTCTTTGCAGGCTTCCTACCCAATAGCAAATCTGCGCGTATTGCCGCCCTGGAAAAGCTGCGCGATGTGCCGGGGACTTTGGTTTTTTACGAATCACCAAAGCGGCTTGGGGCGATGCTACGCGATGCTGCAACCGCGCTGGGCGCAGAGCGACAGGCCGCTATGTGCCGGGAATTGACCAAGAAGTTTGAAGAGGTTCAGCGCGATACGCTCGAAAACCTAGCAGAGTTTTATCAAGCGAAGGCACCGAAAGGCGAAGTGGTCGTGCTTATTGATCGTGGTCGTTCAGATTCTGTTAAACAAGTTGACCTAGAAACAGACTTGCAACGGGCGCTGAAGGAACTGTCGATGCGCGACGCTGTCGATTTGGTGGCGCAGGCGCATGGTCTGCCCCGGCGGCAGGTCTATCAGGCGGCATTGGCGCTCGGCAAAGATTAGGAATTTGTCGGAGTAATAAAAATATGGCGCAGGATGATATAGCTACGGCACGATCTGCCGCCAAATGCCACCGGGGGCGCATGGCCTATCATGCCGGGATCGCTGCCGAGAATAGGATCGCGCAAGACTATGAACGACGCGGCTTTGCCATTGCCCGTCGTCGCTGGCGTGGCCGCGCCGGAGAGATTGATTTGATCCTGCGCGATGGGTCCGCCTTGATCTTTGTTGAGGTTAAGCAAAGGCGGAGTTTCGCACGCGCGGCGGAAAGCCTTTCATCACGGCAGATGCGGCGTATCTACCGCTCTGCCGAAGAATTTCTTGCCGGTGAACCTGCTGGCAGCCTGACCGAAGTGCGCTTTGATGTGGCACTCGTCGACGGGCAGGGGGCCACCGAAATCATCGAAAACGCCTTTGGCCACGGGTGACCCATTGCGCATAGGCCACTGCTGCGCCATCTAGGAAATGATCCCTCAAGCCTGCACCGCTGGTCCGGGTTGGGTCATGACCATGGTAAGCAGCAGGGAGACTCCGATGAAGATCGCCTTTCAGATGGACCCGATCGGGGACGTGAATATTAATGCCGACAGCAGCTTTCGGCTGGCCGAAGAAGCGCAGGCGCGGGGGCATGAACTGTTTTTCTACACGCCTGATCATTTAGCCTATCAGGAAGGGCGGATCACGGCGCGGGGGTATGATTTTACCGTGCAGCGCGTGCAGGGCGACCACGCCCATTTCGGAGAGGAGCGAGAGGTCGATCTGGCCGACTTTGACGTGGTGTGGTTGCGTCAAGACCCGCCGTTCGACATGCATTACATCACGTCTACCCATCTATTGGACCGGCTGAAAGAGACCACACTGGTGGTCAACGATCCCTTCTGGGTGCGGAACTACCCAGAGAAACTGATGGTGCTCGACTTCCCGCAACTGACGCCTCCGACCACGATCGCGCGTGATCTCTCTACGATCAAAGCCTTCAAGGCCAAGCATGGCGATGTGATCCTAAAGCCGCTTTACGGCAATGGCGGGGCTGGGGTGTTCCGGCTTGATGCCAATGACCGCAATCTGACCTCTTTGCATGAACTCTTTACCGGATTTTCCCGAGAGCCGCTGATCGTGCAAAAATTCTTGCCTGCCGTGTCGAAGGGGGACAAGCGTGTCATCCTTGTGGACGGAGAGGCCGTGGGCGCAATCAACCGTGTTCCAGCAGAAGGTGAAACGCGGTCGAACATGCATGTGGGCGGGCGGCCAGAGAAGGTCGGGCTAACCGAACGTGATCTAGAAATCTGCGCGGCCATTGGGCCCTTGCTGAAAGAAAAGGGTCAGGTTTTCGTTGGCATTGATGTGATCGGCGACTACCTGACAGAGATTAACGTGACCTCTCCCACCGGCATTCAGGAACTGGAACGGTTTGACGGTGTGAACATTGCCGGCAAGATCTGGGAGGCAATCGAGGCCCGCCGCGGGTGAGCCTGCGTCAGCATTTGTTGAACCGTTGCCTGCGCCTGACTGAGAAGCCTTTTCTGGCGCGGGCAAACCCTCAAATTTTGCGGGCCACGATGGAGATGCAAGCGCGGCTCTTTTTCAGGGGGCCGCGTGGCGTGCGGGCGGATTGGCGGGAGTTGCCGGGCGCAGGGTCTGCGCTTTGGCTTACGCCGTCGCGCATTTTAGAAAGCCGCGTCATTCTTTACATCCATGGCGGTGGATTTGTCTTTGGCAGCCCTGAGACCCACCGCGCCATGGTTTCGAGATTGGCCTTGTTAACCGATGCGCGGGCAGTGCTGCCGCGCTATGGGCGGGTGCCCGATGCGGTGTTCCCCAAACCTGCGGAAGATGTCCGTGCGGCTTGGGAGGCGCTGCGCCAAATGGGCATTGCTGCACAGGATATTGTGATCGGCGGCGATAGCGCAGGGGGTGCCTTGGTCTTTGATCTACTGGCGCAGCTTTGTGGTGAAGGGGCCGCGCTGCCTGTTGGGGTCTTTGCGTTTTCACCTTTGCTGGATATGACATTTTCAGGCGACAGTTTTTCAAAGAATGCCGAAAGCGACGTGCTTTTGCCGGCGGTCCGCGCAGCAGAGATGGCGCGACTATACCTTCAGGGGCAAAGCGCGACCAGCCCGCGCGCCAGCCCGCTTTTCGCTGATTTCAACAACGCCCCGCCAGTTTGGCTTACCGTAAGCGACAGCGAGATTCTGCGCGATGACAGCCAGCGTTTCGCCGCGCGACTGCAAGAGGCGGGCGTGTCCGTTACATTTGAAGAGGCCCATGATTTGCCCCATGTCTGGCCCTTGTTTCAGAACCATCTGCCAGAAGCGCGAGCAACTCTTGCCTCGCTCGCCGATTGGATCAACGCCCTGCCGCGGGATCGGGCAGACGAAAACTGATCGCTTCCGCCATATGCGGGCGGCGCACTTCCGCCGCACCCTCCAGATCCGCGATGGTGCGTGCCACACGCATCACCCGGTGATAGCCACGCGCAGAAAGCCGGAAACGTTCTGCGGCGCGGATCAGCAGGTCGCGGGCTTCGGTGTCGGGGCTCACGATTGCTTCTAGCATGTCCCCCGAAACATCGGCGTTGGCCGACATCCCGTCCTGCCCGGAATAGCGCGTGAGTTGTCGTGCCCGGGCGGCGGCGACCCTTGTGGCGACCTCGGCAGAGCCTTCGGAGCTTGGGGGCAGGTTAAGGTCTGTATAGCTGACCGGTGGCACGTCGACGCGCAGATCAAAACGGTCCATCAGCGGGCCCGAAATGCGGCCCATGTAGTCTTCGCCACAAGCCGGAACACGGGCGCAGGCGCGAGCCGGGTCAGGTAGATAGCCGCATTTACAGGGGTTTGCCGCGGCCACCAGCATGAAACGACAGGGGTATTTCACATGGGCGTTGGCGCGCGCGATCATCACCTCGCCCGTCTCAATCGGCTGGCGCAGGGTTTCGAGCACCGTTCGAGTAAACTCGGGGAACTCATCCATGAAAAGTACGCCGTTGTGGGCCAGAGACACCTCGCCGGGACGCGCGTGGCGCCCACCGCCAATGATCGCGGCCATGGACGCGGTGTGATGCGGCTCGCGGAATGGGCGGCTGCGGGAAATGCCGCCTTCGTCCAGCAGCCCAGCAAGCGAGTGGATCATCGAAGTCTCAAGCGCCTCGGACGCGGTGAGTGGGGGCAGGATGCTGGGCAGTCGCGCCGCCAGCATAGATTTGCCCGATCCCGGTGTGCCGACGAGCATCAGATGATGTCGCCCTGCCGCAGCGATTTCCAGCGCACGTTTGGCGCGCTCTTGGCCTTTGACTTTGCGCAGATCGCGCCCTGCCGCGATCAGGGGAACCTCGCCCGGTTCTGCCGGGGTGATCGGCACTTGCCCGGTGTAATGGCGGACCACATCACCTAGGTTAGCGGCGGCGATGACCTGCGTTTTGCCCACCCATGCGGCCTCTGCCCCTGACCCTGCGGGGCAAAGCAGGCTGCGGTCATGGGTGGCGGCGGCCATTGCGGCGGGTAGGGCGCCGACAACGGGCATCAGCGTCCCGTCGAGCGAGAGTTCCCCCAAGGCCACGATGTTTTGGGTGATGTCATCAGGCAGGATATCAAGCGCCGAAAGAAGCGCCAGTGCGATGGGCAGGTCGAAATGACTGCCTTCTTTGGGCAGGTTAGCCGGGGAGAGATTGACGGTGATGCGCTTTGACGGCAGCGCGATTGCCATGGCGCCTAGGGCCGTGCGCACGCGGTCGCGTGCTTCTGACACCGCCTTGTCAGCCAGTCCCACGATGGAAAAGCCGGGCAAGCCTGCTGTCATCGCACATTGCACTTCGACAAGTCGCGCTTCTACCCCCTGAAATGCGACCGTATAGGCCCGCGATACCATCGTCCGTTCTCCCGCCTTGCTATGGTTAATCGGTAGGCAAGGCGGGTTTAGGAATGGTTAACGCAGGTCTTAGTCAGGAGACCGGCCAGTTCCGTTTGGGCAGACCAAGCTCATAGGGGAACGGGTCATATTTGGTTTCCAACCCGGCGGCGCGCCATGCCTTAAAGACTGGATCGTTGATCGTAGCCTCGCAATACGTCCGTGCCTCAGCCGAGACGGGCAGGTCATAACCGATGATCCGCGCGGCAACCGGCGCATAGAATACATCGGCCAGCGAATAGTCACCAAAAAGCCATGGCCCACCGCTCTGGGGCTGGCTGCGGGCGTGGCGCCAGAGGTCTTCGATACGCTCAAGGTCTTGCCGGGTGTTGGCATCTGGGTCAAACCTCTCCCACACATGTTGCAACTGCATCGGGCAGGCCGCGCGCAGCGCGCCAAAGCCTGAGGCCATGGCGGCACATAGCCAGCGTGCGGTCGCGCGGGCGGCAGGATCGGCGGGCCATAGGCCGGCTTCGGGATGACGTTCGGCCAGTGTTTCTGCCATGGCTAGGCTTTCGCCCACTACCGTGCCATCAGGCAGACGAAGCACCGGTACCAGTCGCGCGGGCGCAAGCGCGGCGAGATCATCCACCATGGTCCCGCTGTAGAGGCCCACAAGATGCGTGCGGTACGGCAGATTGAATTTTTCAAGCATCAGCCAGCCCCGGAGGGACCAGCTAGAGAAGGTGCGATCGCCGATATAAAGATCATATGTCATAGGCGGAAAATACTCGGAAGCGGGCGGTCAAGCAAAGCGCTTTGTACGGTCCAGGCTTGCTATGGCGTGTGATTGACCGCTTTGATCTGCCAATTGCCGCTATCATGCACCAAACGCGTGACCGAAAGATTGTCGATTTTATGGGCCATCGCCTCAAGAGGACCGCCGCCTTGAGCTTGCTGAACTTGCGTCAGGATCACGCCAAAATGTGCCACGGCAATCACATGCGCTTGCGGGTAGGTGGCGTTGATCCTTGCGACCACCCGATCAACGCGGGCTTTGGTCTGGTTCCAGCTTTCGCCCTCCGGCGCAACGACATCGCCGGGCGTTTCCCAATAGGCACGGCTGAGGTCAGGGTCGCGGGCGGTAACTTCGGAAAAATGCATCCCGTCCCATGCACCGAAATGCAATTCGCGTAGATCAGGTTCATGGGGCAGGCGGCGGCGCGCGGGCTGTTCTAAGGCATCCGCAGTATGGGCGGCGCGGATCAGATCAGAGGACAGCAGGAGCGCGTCATCAGGTAAATGCAAATTCAGCCGCGCCAGTCGCGGCGCATCAGACAGGTCAGCGGGCACATCGCGCCAGCCGACGAAGTTTTTCTCATGTGTTGGCCCGTGGCGCACCCAGTGCCAAGTGGTCATGGCAGTTCGCCTTTCAACAGTTGTGGCAAGCCGACAACGACCTGTACGACCGTCTCTGCCTCTGCGGCCAATGCGATGTTCAATCGGCCCTGTGCCTCGCGGAATTGGCGGGCCATGGCGTTATCGGGCACGATCCCCTGACCGACCTCGTTAGAGACGATGACCCAATGCGCCGCACAGTCGCGCAAGGCCGCCAAAAGCGCCGCCTGCGCCGCATCCAAATCGCTGCCTTCCATCAAATGATTGCTAAGCCACATGGTTGCACAGTCAATCAGCACGATTTCGCCAGCAGGCAGTTTCGCCAAGGGTTCCGCCAAATCAAGGGGGCATTCGACAGTGTGCCACCCTGCATCTCGTCTTGATTGATGCTTGTTCACACGTTCTTGAACTTCGTCATCCCAGATGCGCCCGGTGGCGAAGTAAGTCTTTGGAAGACCACACGAATTTACAAGATCTTCTGCCCATTCTGACTTCCCCGAAGCCGCGCCGCCTAGGGCAAAGGTATTTCTTGGCAACATCTTCTCACCAAATATTTGAACCAAATGGCATAGCTCTGCGTATCTCTCTCAACGGCGCATAACAAGCCAAGCCATGCTCTTAGGGGGATATCCAAAATGTCATTGCAAACCGCACGCGAATTCTCACTTACCCGCACCGCTATGAAGGCCGAGTTGCTCGATGCCGATACAGAGCTTCGATTGGCCTATGCGTGGCGTGACCAGCGGGACGAGGCCGCGCTGCACCGTTTGATTACCGCCTACATGCGCCTTGCCATTTCCATGGCCGGCAAATTCAAGCGCTACGGTGCCCCGATGAACGACCTGATCCAAGAGGCGGGTCTGGGCCTGATGAAGGCCGCCGATAAATTCGACCCCGACCGGGGAGTGCGTTTCTCGACCTATGCGGTTTGGTGGATCAAGGCGAGCATTCAGGATCATGTGATGCGCAATTGGTCGATGGTGCGGACCGGCTCGACCTCATCGCAAAAGTCGCTGTTTTTCAACATGCGCCGGGTGCAGGCCCGTCTTGAGCGTGAGGCTTCTGCTGTGGGTGAGACGCTGGATAAGCACCAGCTGCGCCAGATGATTTCCACCGAAATTGGCGTGCCGTTGCACGATGTCGAAATGATGGAAGGCCGTCTGTCGGGTTCTGATTATTCGCTGAACGCGACCCAATCTGCCGAAGATGAAGGCCGCGAGTGGATCGAAGCGCTGGCCGATGAAAGCGCACAGGCAGCTGAGCGTGTTGAGGAAGAGCACGACACAGCCCAATTGCGGAACTGGTTGCTGACGGCGATGCAGGGGCTTTCGGAGCGTGAGCAGTTCATCGTCCGCGAACGCAAACTGCGTGATCCTTCGCGCACCTTGGAAAGCCTTGGTGATGAGCTGAGCCTCAGCAAAGAGCGGGTGCGTCAGTTAGAAGCTGCCGCCTTTGGCAAGATGCGCAAGTCGCTGGAAATGCAATCGCGTGAGGTCTTTGCTTTCTTGGCCTGAGCCGCAGCTCTGACACCACTGGGGCTGGCAGATTGCTGCTGGCCGGATTAAGGTCTCCCGAATGCAATCGGGGGGCCTTTATGCTGTCGGGCAAACATATTTTGCTGATCATCGGGGGCGGCATCGCCGCCTATAAATCACTCGATCTGATCCGCCGCCTGCGGGAGCGTGGGGCGAAAGTGACCCCGGTGCTGACCCGCGCAGGCGAAGAGTTCGTGACTCCGCTGTCGGTTTCCGCGCTGACTGGCGTGAAGGTGTTTCGCGATCTTTTTGACCTCGGGGATGAGGCCGAAATGGGCCATATCCAACTCAGCCGCGCTGCTGATCTGTTGGTCGTGGCCCCGGCCACCGCCGATCTGATGGCTAAGATGGCGCAGGGGTCAGCGAATGATCTGGCGTCTACGCTACTCCTCGCCACTGACACGCCCGTTCTGCTTGCGCCCGCGATGAACGTGCGCATGTGGCAGCACCCCGCGACGCAGCGCAACATTGCTACCTTGCGGGGCGATGGCATTGCGATGGTCGGCCCAAATGATGGCGATATGGCCTGCGGTGAATTTGGCCCGGGACGCATGGCCGAACCGCTTGAGATTGTCAGCGCCGTTGAGGCGCATCTGGCGGACGGGCCGCTGAAGGGCAAGCGCATCGTCGTCACGTCGGGCCCCACGCATGAGCCAATTGATCCAGTGCGCTATATCGCCAACCGCTCTTCCGGCGCGCAGGGCACGGCGATCGCAAGGGCGCTGGCGGCAATGGGGGCCGAGGTGGTGTTTGTCACCGGACCGGCAGAGGTGCCTCCGCCGGAAGGCGTCAAAGTGGTGCTAATCCAAACGGCACAAGAGATGATGGAAGCGGTCGAGGCTGCCTTGCCTGCCGATGCCGGTGTTTTTGCAGCAGCGGTGGCTGATTGGCACGTTGAAGGGACAAGCGACCGCAAGCTCAAGAAATCCAAGGACGGGTTGCCGACGTTGTCCTTCGCTGAAAACCCCGACATCCTAAAAACCATAAGCCAACGCACCGAAGGTCGTCCGGCGCTTGTGGTCGGCTTCGCCGCCGAGACCAATGACGTGCTGGCCCATGCCACCGCCAAACGCGCGCGCAAAGGTTGCGATTGGATCGTGGCCAATGACGTTTCTCCCGGCACCGGGATCATGGGCGGGACTGAGAATACCGTGACGCTTATCACCGATGACGGTGCCGAGGATTGGCCGCGTATGGGAAAAGATGCGGTGGCCGCGCGGTTGGCCAAACGTATCGCCGCCGCGCTGGCCTGAGGAGAGATTATGACCACGATCAAACTTCGCTGGGCCGAAGACGCAGACCAAAACTTGCCGCTGCCCAGCTATGAAAGCGCTGGCGCTGCGGGGGCCGATCTACGCGCGAACCTGCCCGGCGGCGCAGTTACGTTGGCCCCCGGCGCGCGTGCGCTGATTTCAACCGGTTTGCATATGGCAATCCCGCAGGGGTTTGAGGTGCAGGTCCGGCCCCGCTCTGGGCTGGCGCTGAAACATGGGATCACGCTGATCAACAGCCCCGGCACCATCGATAGTGATTATCGCGGTGTGGTTGGGGTGATCCTTGGCAACACGGGGACTGAGGCATTCACGGTGGAACATGGGGCGCGTGTGGCGCAGATGGTGGTTGCACCGGTGGTGCAAGCAGGGTTCGATTTGGTTGATAACCTCAATGCAACATCCCGTGGTGCGGGCGGTTTCGGCTCCACCGGGGTGGCCTGATGTTGGCGGTTCTGATTATTGCCTCCGCCCTTTGGTTCGGTGGCGGCGTGCTGGGCATTCCGCGCGGGCTGCGTGCGGGGCTGATCGCGGTGATGTATGTGGCCTTGGTGGCGCTGCATCTGGTCTTCCCAGCAGATCACCCGTTGCGACTGTCCACGGGCGGCAGCGCCGCACCTTGGCTGCTGCTGGGGGGCTTTGCGGTCTTGGTGGTTCTTTATCGGCAGGGGCTGAACACCCTGCGCGCCCGTGCCAATCCGGAACCTGAGACCCCAGCCACGGATAGTTTCTCCGACAGTGAACTCAACCGCTATGCGCGTCATATCGTATTGCGTGAGGTTGGCGGCGCCGGGCAGAAGGCATTGAAGAATGCCAAGGTGCTGGTTGTCGGGGCAGGCGGGCTTGGTGCGCCTGCGCTGCAATATCTTGCAGCGGCGGGTGTGGGCACCATCGGGGTGATCGACGACGACGAAGTGGAAAACGCCAATCTGCAACGGCAGGTAATCCACAAGGACGCAGCCATCGGCACGCCCAAGGTTTTCTCGGCCCAAGCAGAGATGACCGCCCAAAACCCGCATATCACCGTGCGCCCTTATCATCGCCGCCTGACCGACGAGATCGCCGCCGAACTGGTGGCCGACTATGACCTAGTGCTCGACGGCACCGACAATTTCGACACCCGCTACCGCGTCAACGCCGCTTGCGTCGCGGCAGGCGTGCCGTTGATATCAGGCGCGCTGAGCCAATGGGAAGGGCAGCTTAGCGTCTTTGATCCCGCGCGCGGCGCGCCTTGCTATCGTTGTATCTTCCCCAAGGCCCCTGCCGCCCATCTGGCCCCCTCTTGTGCCGAGGCCGGGGTGATCGGTCCGCTGCCGGGTGTGATCGGCACGATGATGGCACTAGAGGCGGTTAAGGTGATTACCGGTGCGGGTAGCGTGCTGCGCGGGCAGATGATGATCTATGACGGGCTGTACGGGGAGAACCGCCAGATTGCCCTTACCCGGCGCGAGGGCTGCGAAACCTGCGGCGGGTGATTGCAAGTCTCTCAGGCTCCCCCCATCTAGGGTGGAAAGGAGACTTTCATGACAAATCCGCTGCTCGCCGAGTGGGATACACCCTTCGGCATCGCCCCCTTTGACCGTATTTCCGATGACGATTTTACCCCCGCATTGCAAGAGGCGCTGGCCGCCCATCGGGCCGAGATCGACGCCATCGCCAGCAACCCCGACGCGCCCACCTTCGCCAATACGGTTGAGGCGTTAGAGGTCTCGGGCCAAGCGCTCGACAAGGTGCTGAGTGTGTTCTTCACCGTCGCAGGGGCCGATAGCAACCCGGCGCGCGAGGCGTTGCAGCGTGATTTCTCGCCCGAACTGGCTGCGCATCAATCTGCCATCTCTGGCAATGAGGCGCTGTTCGCGCGGATCGCGGCTGTCTGGGAGGCGCGGGACGCGCTAGACCTGACCCAAGAACAGGCGCGGGTTTTGATGCTGTCCCACCGTGGCTTTGTCCGCGCCGGTGCGGCGCTGACAGGCGATGCTGCGGAACGCATGAAAGAGATCAAGGCGCGGCTTGCGGTATTGGGTACGCAGTTCACGCAAAACCTGTTGGCGGATGAGCGCGCATGGTTCATGCCGCTGGATGAGGGCGACCTCACCGGCCTGCCTGACTTTGTGATCGACACCGCCCGCGCGGCGGGGGAGGAAAAGGGCGCAGACGGCCCGGTGGTCACGCTCTCGCGCTCGCTGATTGTGCCTTTCTTGCAGTTCTCTGACCGGCGTGATCTGCGCGAGAAGGCGTTTCGCGCATGGGAGGCGCGCGGGGCCAATGGTGGTGAGACCGACAACCGCGCCATCGCGGCTGAGACTTTGGCGCTACGCAAAGAACGCGCAACCTTGCTCGGCTATGACAACTTTGCGTCCTACAAGCTGGAAACGGAAATGGCTAAGACGCCAGCGGCAGTGCGCGATCTGCTGATGTCGGTCTGGAAACCCGCCAAGGCGCAAGCCGACGCCGATGCCGAGGTGCTGACTGCGCTGATGCGTGAAGACGGGGTGAATGGCGCGTTGGAACCGTGGGACTGGCGCTACTACGCCGAGAAACGCCGCGCGGCAGAGCATGACCTCGATGAGGCAGCGCTGAAACCCTATTTTCAGCTCGACCGGATGATCGACGCGGCCTTCGACTGTGCCAACCGGTTGTTCGGGCTGGAGTTCGCTGCCCTCGACGTGCCGCTCTACCACCCCGATTGCCGGGCATGGGAGGTGACCCGGAACGGCAAGCATGTGGCGGTTTTCATCGGGGATTATTTCGCGCGCGGCTCTAAGCGCTCGGGCGCATGGTGTTCGGCGATGCGCGCGCAGGCGAAGTTCCCCCGCGAACAGGCACCTGTGGTCATCAACGTCTGCAATTTCGCCAAGGGCGACCCGGCGCTCTTGTCCTATGACGACGCGCGGACGTTGTTTCACGAGTTCGGCCACGCGTTGCATCAGATGTTGTCGGACGTGACCTATGAAAGCGTCAGCGGTACCTCGGTCGCACGGGACTTCGTGGAACTGCCAAGCCAGCTTTACGAGCATTGGCTGGATCAGCCCGAAGTGCTGGAGAAATTCGCCACCCACGCCCGCACGGGTGAGGCGATGCCGCGTGAGATGTTGGAGAAGGTGTTGGCCGCCGCGACATTCGATATGGGGTTCCAGACAGTTGAATATATCGCCTCGGCGCTGGTCGATCTGGAGTTTCACGATGGCGCGGCACCGGCTGATCCGATGGCGCGACAGGCCGAGGTGCTCAGCAGCATCGGCATGCCGCAAGCGATCCGGATGCGCCACGCCACACCGCAGTTCGCGCATGTTTTCGCCGGAGACGGCTATTCCAGCGCCTACTACAGCTACATGTGGTCTGAGGTGATGGACGCCGACGCTTTTGCCGCTTTCGAGGAAGCGGGTGGCGCCTTCGATGCCGAGCGGGCTGAGGCGTTGGAAACCCACATCCTCTCGACCGGCGGCAGCCGTGATCCGGCAGAGCTTTACACGGCGTTCCGGGGGCGTTTGCCGGGAGTCGAAGCGCTGCTCAAAGGGCGCGGGCTGACCGCCTAGGGCGAAAACCGGGGCCGGGGGTCAGTACCCCCGGTCGCGGTCCACGACATGCAGCAGCGGCTCACCAGCCTCGCTGCGGCGAATGTTTTCGGCAATCACCTCCGAGGCCGTATCATTGCGCGTCGCGGCGGCGATATGCGGGGTCACGGTAACATGCGGATGCGCCCAATAGGGGTGATCCTCGGGCAGCGGCTCTACTCGGAAGACATCAAGCGTCGCATGGGCGATCTGGCCGCTATCAAGCGCGTCAAGCAGGGCGTCATCGTCAATCAGCGGCCCGCGACCGGGGTTGATGATGAAAGCCCCCTTGGGCATCTGCGCCAGTGTTTCGGCGTTCAGCACGTTCTGCGTGGCGGGCGTATCGGGCATCAGCAGCACGGCGATCTCGGCGCGCTTAAGCGCTTCCGTCAGACCTTCGTCGCCGTGCAGGCAGCGGACGCCGTCAATCTGCTTCTCACTGCGTGACCAGCCGGTCACGTCAAAGCCCAGTCCCACCAACGCCTCGGCCACGGCCTGCCCGAGCGCACCGATGCCCAGCACCGCGACGCTGCGCTCGCGCGCCAAGGGCGGGGTGCGCGGCTCCCATTTGGTATCTCCGCGCAGGATGTCGGTATCCATCCCCAGATGGTGGCGCAGCACATGGCCCGTGCACCATTCGACCATGCCGTGGGTCAGGCCGAAGTCGACCATCCGCGCCAGCGGGATTTTCAATGTCTCGTTGCCGGTGATCGCCTCTACCCCGGCCCAGAGGTTCAGCACCGCCTTGGCGCGAGTGTAGGGGATGAAGTCCTGCAAATCGCTATTGGGGGCGTAGACGATATAGTCGACCTCTTCGGGCGGCAGGTCAGTGGCCAGCGTGAAATCCTGCCCCGGCAGTGCCTTGCGCAGCGCTTCGTTCAAAGGCTGTTCGTAGCCGTCCCAGCGTTCGGCCTTGGCAGCGAAGAGAATGTTGATCGTCATGAGTTACCTCGGTCTATGAACATGCGCCGACTGAACAAAGCCGAAGGCCAAGAGCAGCACCAGCATGGCAGAACCACCATAGCTGACCATCGGTAGCGGCACGCCCACCACCGGGGCAAGCCCCATAACCATCGACATGTTAACGGCGAAAAAGAGAAAGAAATTAAGCGCGATGCCCAAGGTCAGCAGGCTTGCAAAACGGTCCTTGTTCTTGACTGCAGAGACCACGCAGAACAGGATGATCAACGCATAAAGACACAAGAGCGATACGCCCCCGACAAAGCCGAATTCTTCGGCCAATGTGGTAAAGATAAAGTCGGTATGTTTTTCGGGCAGGAAGTTCAGCCGCGACTGCGTGCCCTGCATATAACCGCGCCCCGACCAACCGCCAGAGCCAAGCGCGATCTTAGATTGCGTGATGTGATACCCCGCCCCGAGCGGATCCTGACTGGGATCAAGGAACGTATCAATGCGGCGGTATTGGTAATCTTTCAGCAATTGCCACGGCGTGCCGCGCGATTGAAAGACGGCTGTGACCAACCCAATGGCCGCCGTAATGACGGCAGCGAAATAGGCCCAGTGCACTCCGGCGAGAAACATCAGACCGCCCCCCGCCGTAAGCAGCAGGATCGACGTGCCGAGATCGGGCTGCTTTAGTACCAGCGCGGTTGGCACGACGATGATCAAGATCGGCAACAGCACCCAGAAAGGGCGTGACACCTTTTTAACCGGCAGCCAGTCGTAATAGGCGGCCAGAAACACCACCAACGTGATTTTCATCAACTCCGAAGGTTGCAGCCGCATAAAGCCGATGTCGATCCAGCGCTGTGCGCCCATGCCGACAGAGCCAAATAATTCCACCGCGACGAGCAGCACCAGCGTCGCTCCATAGGCCACCCCCGATAAGTTGCGCCAGAGCCAGATCGGCACCATCGCCACGGTGAACATGATTGCCATGCCAATGCCAAACCGCTTCATCTGCGGCTCAGCCCAAGGGTTGAAAGAACCGCCCGCGACTGAGTAGAGCATCAAAAAACCAACGCCCGCGACACTGGCCAACAGGATCGCCAGCGGCCAGTTCATAAACAGGATTTTGCGCAGGCCCGTGGGGACGGATTTGACCGTATGTTCAAGATAGCTCATGCCTGATCGTCCCCTTCCGCGCTGGCGGCGGTTTCTGGGGCGGTATTGCGCAGCTCTTCTTGCTGGGTGGCGATGCGGCCGCGGTCAGACTTGGGGTAGGCCTCCAGCGGCGGCTCGCCCCCGGCCATGGCCTGCAACATCACATCGCGCGCAATCGGCGCCGCTGCGGTCGAGCCGCCGCCGCCGTGTTCCACCAGCACGCAGGCCGCGTATTTGGGTTTGTCATAGGGCGCAAAGCACACAAAAAGCGCGTGGTCGCGGCGTTCCCACGGCAGGTCGGCGTTGCTGGTCACGCCTCGGGCGCGCTCGGCGGCGGTGATGTTGCGCACCTGACTGGTGCCAGTCTTGCCCGCCATGCGCATGGTGTCGTCGATGATCCGGCTGCGATAGCCGGTGCCGCGGCGATCGTTGACCACGTCGTACATCGCCTTGCGCAATTGACGCAGGTTGTTTTCGTTCAGCCCCATCGGCTCGCCCGCGCCGCTGGGCTGCTCCACCCCGTCGATGGATTTAATCAGCCGCGGCGTCACCGCGCGCCCCGTGGCGATCCGCGCGCTCATCACTGCCAATTGCAGCGGGGACGAGAGGGTGAAACCCTGCCCGATAGAGGCGTTGACCGTGTCGCCCACGACCCAATCCTCACCTCGGGCCGAGCGTTTCCACTGTTTTGTGGGCGCAAGCCCGCCCGCAACCGAAGACAGCGCCAGATCATGTTTAATTCCCAAGCCAAAGCGGTTCGCCATGGCGGTGATCTTTTCAATCCCGACCTTCACCGCGAGGTCATAGTAATAAACGTCGCATGAGTGTTTGAGCGAGTCTTGCAGATCGACCCAGCCGTGGCCTGCACGCTTCCAGCAGTGGAAACGCCGCCCCGCGACCTCAAGATGGCCGGGGCAATAGGCCGTGTCTTCAGGGGTGACGATACCGTCTTCGATGGCGGCAAGCGCTACGATCATTTTGAAGGTCGAGCCCGGCGGATAAGTGCCCTGCACGGGTTTGTTCACCAAGGGCCGGTATTTGGAATTCAGCAGCGGGTTGTAGTCCGCCGATGAAATGCCGCCGATAAAGAGGTTCGGATCATAGCTGGGCGCCGAGGCCAGTGCTGCCAGATCGCCATTTTCACAGTCAATAATTACCACGGCAGCGCTTTCGTCACCCAAACGGGCCTGCACATAGCGTTGCAGGTTGGCATCCACGGTCAGTTGTAGGTCCGCCCCGGCCTGACCTTCGCGGCGCTCAAGTTCGCGCATCACCCGGCCAGTGGCGTTCACCTCGACATGTTTTGTCCCCGCAGAGCCGCGCAGCAGGCTTTCGGCGCGGGCCTCGACATTGATTTTGCCGATTTGGAAACGGGGAATGCGCAGCACCTGATCGGGGTCTTCCAGCGCATCAAGGTCCGCTTGGCTTACCCGGCCCACGCGGCCCACCACATGCGCAAAATCAGCACCGCGCGGGTAGACGCGGGTCAAGCCCACTTCGGGCGTGACACCGGGCAGGGCAGGGGCGTTGACGCTGACCTTGCTCACGACCTCCCAACTGACGTCATCAACGATGGTGACCGGCAGGAACGGGGCAGAGCGGGCCATTTCGGCCATCGCACGCTCGCGGGTCTCGTTGTCGATCTCAATGACTTGGGCCAAACGCTCCATCACCGCCGCCACGTCGCCCGCATCTTCGCGCACCATGACGATGCGGTATGAGGGGACGTTATCGGCAAGCTGCACGCCGTTGCGGTCAAAGATCTCGCCCCGGGACGGCGGGATCAGGCGGATGTTGATTCGGTTCTCTTCTGCCAGCAGGCGGAACTGGTCGGCTTGATCGACCTGCAAATAGCGCATTCGGGCGGCCAGTCCGCCCATGAACAGCAGTTGTGCGCCCCCCAACAGGGCAGCGCGGCGGGTCAAGCGCGTGTGGTTTGCATCATTGTCGGCGCGGTTGCGTCTCATCTTATCGGCCTCCGATCACACCCGTTTCCCATGCGCATCAAGATCGCCCGGTGCGGTCTTGCGCACGCCCATGATACCATGTGTCACCGCCACAAGCAGCGGATAAGCGAGCGTTGTCAGTGCCAATTCCGTGAGGCTGAGAGTCATAGCAGGCGTGGGGATAAGGGCGAGACTCAGAAGGATGCGATTGGCAAAGATGATCATGGTTAGAATCACGGCCACGGTCAGCCATTCGGCGGCAAAGCTTGCATCGCGCAGGTGTCGCCCCCGCGATTTAAGGTTTTCAACCCCGATTAGCGCCAAGACGGCCCAAAGGCCCGGCGGGCGTTGGAGCAGTAGGTCCGCCAGCAGAAAGACCAGCGCCAGAAACAGGGCAGGCACATATTCAGGTCGCCGCAGCCCCCATGCGCAGGCAAAGCCAAGCAGCAGGTCCGGCCCGGCCCAACCGCGCGGTGTCGTCTCTAGCGGCAGCAGGTGAAAGAACAAGATCACCAACCCCAAGGCGACAAAGCCCATGCGCATAAGCCACAGGCGGCTGCGCGACAGATCGGTCATTGATCTAGCCCCACGGGGGCGGCCGGTTCGGCCAAGGGACCATCAGAGGTGATTACATGCGCGGTATCAGGCACGGCTTCGTTGCCGTGGTGGCGCAGAACCCGCAGGAACTCCAGCCGCTCATAGTCCGCAGCCAGCCGTACCCGCAGCCGCCCACCGGGGTCTGCGGCAACTTGGCCAATCAGGATGCCAGCCGGAAAAACCCCGCCATCGCCCGAGCTGATCACCCGGTCACCGGGGCGCACCAGCTCGCGGTTCTCGATGAAATCGAGCGGCGGCGCGGCGCTGTTGTCGCCTGCCACGATGGCCCGTTGTCCCGAAGGCTGGATCGTCGCCGGAATGCGACTGGAGGCGTCGGTCAGGAGGATCACGCGGGCGGTGTTCTTGCCCACGCCCGCGATGCGGCCCACAAGGCCGATGCCGTCCATCGTCGCCCATCCCTCGACCAGCCCGTCACGCGCGCCGACGTTCAGCAGCACCGATTGGCGGTAGGGCGATCCGCTGTCGGCCAGCACGGTGCCGGTGATGAATGTAAGGCGCGGGTCGAGCCGGACGTTGTTCAGATCCAGCAGGCGGGCGTTCTCTTGCTCTAGCTGAAGGGCCGCTTCTTTCCAGGCCTGCATTTGCCGCAGTTCCGAACGCAGCTCGCGGTTTTGTTCGCTCAGACGTTGGTAGCTCTGGAAATCGCGCAGAAGGTTAATCGTGCCTGTCACCGGGGCCATGGCCCAGTCGAGGTTCGGCACGAAACGGTCGGTCACCTGCGCGCGGAAGCGTTCAACGCGGGGGCTGTCGATCCGCCAGAGCAGGAAAATCCCGATCAGCGCCAGCACCAGCACAGACAGCAGCAACCGGCGCAAGGGGCCGGTGAAATCGCTGGAACTGGAACGGTCTTTGGGCATCTGTGCCGAAACTCCCACCCGGTCAGGCGGGGCGGTGTCGCCGCGTGCCGGGTCTGGCTAACTTGCCAGTGTTAACTGTCGTAGTCGATCGCGTGGCGCAGCTGTTTCTCGTATTCCAGCGCCTTGCCGGTGCCGAGGGCCACGCAGTTGAGCGGCTCATCCGCGACCGAGATCGCAAGGCCCGTCTGTTCACGCAGCGCCAGATCAAGATCACCCAGCAGCGCACCGCCGCCCGTGAGCATGACGCCCCGGTCGACGATGTCGGCGGCCAGATCCGGCGGGGTGGTTTCCAGCGCGGTCATCACCGCTTCGCAAATTTGCTGCACCGGCTCGGCCAGCGCTTCGGCGATCTGCGCTTGGGTCACTTCGATCTCTTTCGGCACACCATTCAGCAGGTCACGGCCCCGGATCTGCATCGAGGTGCCGCGCCCGTCGTCGGGCATCCGCGCTGTGCCGATGGATGTTTTCACCCGCTCGGCTGTCGTTTCCCCGATCAGCAGGTTCTGCTGGCGGCGCAGGTAGCTGATGATGCCCTCGTCCATCCGGTCACCGCCGACACGGACAGAGCGGGCGTAAACGATGTCACCCAGAGACAGCACCGCCACCTCGGTGGTGCCGCCGCCGATGTCGACGACCATGTTACCGGTTGGGTCGGTGATTGGCATCCCCGCACCGATGGCCGCGGCGATAGGCTCCGCGATCAGCCCGGCGCGGCGCGCGCCAGCAGAAAGCACCGATTGGCGGATCGCGCGTTTCTCAACCGGGGTCGCACCATGCGGAACGCAGACGATGATCTTGGGTTTGGAGAAGGTCGAACGCTTGTGTACCTTGCGGATGAAGTGCTTGATCATCTCCTCGGCGGTGTCGAAGTCGGCGATGACCCCTTCACGCATCGGGCGGATCGCCTCGATGCTGCCCGGGGTCCGGCCCAGCATCAGCTTGGCGTCTTCGCCCACGGCGAGCACTTTCTTAACGCCGTCCTTGACATGATAGGCGACAACCGAAGGTTCGCTAAGCACGATGCCCTTACCCTTGACGTAAACCAGCGTATTCGCGGTGCCGAGGTCGATCGCCATATCGGAGGAGAACAGGCCGCGGAATTGATCGAGGATGGACATAACAGTAGCGGAGCCTTGCAAATATTCGGACAGGCCCGCCAGCATGGGACCACGCGCGGGCTATTGGCTCTTATAGGGCGCACGGGGGCAGGGTGAAAGGGGCAAGACCGCAAAGGTGGCGCGATATTGCCGCCGCGCTATCATAGAGCGGTATATTTAGGGCGCAGCACAGGCGGAGGGCAGCGATACCATGCAAAAGATACAGACACTTGGGGTGCATCACATCACCCTCACCGGGGCCGACCGGCAAAGCTCGATCGACTTCTGGGAGGGGGTCTTGGGGATGCCTTTCATCTTTGATCAGCCCAATTTGGATGACCCGGATGAGGGGCATCTCTATTTCGATCCGGGCGATGGGCGGTTGATCACGATTTTCACCAATGAGACCCGCAAGCGGGTGCACAACCGCACGCCGATGGATCCGGGCTGCGTGCATCATCTGGCCTTCGAGGTGGACCGCGCGATGTTTGACCAAATCCCCGAGCGGTTAGAGGCGCGGGGCATCGGGCATTCCGGCGTGAAGGACCGGGGTTTCATGCATTCGATCTATTTCAAGGATCCGCTGGGGCTGTTGATTGAACTGGCCTGCTACACCTTTATCCCGCCGCGTGGGTCGAGCCATGCCGAGGTGATGTTGGAGGCGCATAAGTTGCGGGTTGCGGCGGGGGACGATCATATTCAGCGGCAGCATCTGGCGGATGCGGTGGTGATGATTGTCGAGCGGGGGCAAGCGTCGCTGAGTGCGGATCGCGGGGCGAAGAACCCGTATTGACGGGGGCTCGTGCCGCTGGCCCGGGATAAGCCGCAGGCGCCGGGCCAGCGCCTGCCCGCTCCGTCACGCCGGAGGCGTGCCAGAATGTATTAGGCGCACCTCTGGTGCGACCGGGTAGGCGATTTAGCGAGGCTGGACGCGACCTCGCGAGCACACATCATGGTTGAGCCGTAAAGTGGCGCCAACGTAGCCTTGGATCGCCGACCCGCGGGCAGGCGATGGCCCTCCCCGCAAATAAAAAGGGCGGGGTTTGCCCCGCCCTCCAATCAACTCACATCTTTATAATTAATCTCGCGCTTGTCCGTGCCGCCCTTCTCACGCCGCACCAACAGACGGTTCAACGCGTGGATATAGGCCCGCACACTCGCCACCACGGTATCGGTATCCGCCGACTGGCCGGTCACGATCCGGCCCTCTTCCTCCATCCGCACGGAAACCGTCGCCTGCGCATCGGTGCCCTCGGTCACCGCATGCACCTGATAAAGCTGCAAACGCGCGGAATGCGGCACCAGCGCCTTGATGCAGTTGAACGCCGCATCGACGGGGCCATCGCCGGTTTGGTTGGTGGTCTGCTCCGCACCGTCGATCTTCAGCACCATATCGGCGGTCTGTGGGCCATCGGTGCCGCAAACGACCTTCATCGACTTAAGGCGAATGCGGTCCTCTTCAGGATCGGTCGCGGTGCGCATCAGCGCGATCAGGTCATCCTCGTAGATTTCTTTTTTACGGTCGGCCAATTCCTTGAACCGCACGAAGACATCCTTGAGCTGGTTGTCGCCCAGTTCAAACCCGAGGTCTTCGAGCTTGGAGCGCAGCGCGGCGCGGCCCGAATGCTTGCCCATGACGATGTTGGTCTCGGTCAGACCCACGTCCTCGGGGCGCATGATCTCGAAGGTCTCGGCGTTCTTCAGCATACCGTCTTGGTGGATGCCGCTTTCGTGGGCGAAGGCGTTCTTGCCGACGATGGCCTTGTTGAACTGCACGGCAAAGCCCGAGACGGCGGCGACCCGGTGCGAGATGTTCATGATCTTGCGGCTGTCGATGCGCGTCTCATAGGGCATGATATCGTTGCGTACTTTGAGCGCCATGACGACCTCTTCCAGCGCGGTGTTGCCCGCGCGTTCGCCCAGGCCGTTGATGGTGCATTCGATCTGCCGCGCCCCGGCCTCCACGGCGGCAAGGCTGTTGGCCGTCGCCATGCCCAGATCGTTGTGGCAATGGGTGGCAAAGATGATCTCATCCGCGCCGGGCACGTTTTCGAGCAGTTTGGCGATCAGATCGGCGCTTTCGCGCGGGGCGGTATAGCCCACGGTGTCGGGGATGTTGATCGTGGTGGCCCCGGCTTTGATGGCGATCTCGACCACGCGGTAGAGGTAATCAAGTTCGGTCCGCGTGGCATCCATCGGCGACCATTGCACGTTGTCGCAGAGGTTGCGCGCGTGGGTCACTGTTTCATGGATGCGGTCGGCCATCTCATCCTGTGTCAGGTTCGGAATCGCGCGGTGCAGGGGCGAGGTGCCGATGAAGGTGTGGATGCGCGGCTGGCGGGCGTGTTTCACGGCCTCCCAACAGCGGTCGATATCGCCCAGTTGCGCGCGGGCAAGGCCACAGATCACGGCGTTTTGGCTTTGGCGGGCGATCTCACTCACCGCGTTAAAGTCGCCTTCGGAGGCGATGGGAAAACCCGCTTCGATGATGTCGACGCCCATCTCATCCAACAGCTGCGCGATCTCCAGCTTTTCGGCATGGGTCATCGTCGCCCCGGGGGATTGTTCGCCATCCCGCAAGGTGGTGTCAAAAATCAGCACACGGTCCTGTTTCGTCATATCTGTCATCCTGGGTTCTTTCTTTGCTGGTATCCTTGGCGCGCAACACATCCCTCTGAGCGGGCGCGCCGAAGGGCACGCTCAGAGGCGAATTAGTAGCAGCAAGGTGGCGCGCAGCAGGCCCGCGCGGTCGCGCGGCAGGGTCGGGATATGGACGGCCTGTGTCATAGGGATAGTTATACGCACCCGTTTTCAAATGGAAAGGGGGTGTTTCGGGTTTTGTTTGCCCCCGCGACAGCACCACCTATCTGCCTATGAGTAAGGGAGATGCGGATGCAGCGACAAGCGATACCACAGGAGGCGGCAGCGTGAACGCGCGGGTGCTTGTGATTGGGGCCAGCGGCGGGATTGGCACGGCGCTGACCGAGGCTCTGCGGGCGCGGGGCGATAGGGTCACGCCCCTGTCCCGCGCAGATGATGGGCTGGACCTGACGGATGAGGCTTCGGTCAATTCCGCGCTGGAAAGGTTTAACGTCGCCTTCGACGCGGTGATCGTCGCCACAGGCGCGTTGGAGATCGATGGGGCAGCCCCGGAAAAATCGCTCCGCGCGATCACGCAAAAGGCGATGCTGGATCAATTCGCGCTCAACGCCGTCGGCCCTGCGCTGATCTTGCGTCACGCGGCGCGGCTCCTGCCGCGCGACAGGCGGGCGGTTTTCGCCGTGCTTTCGGCACGGGTGGGCTCTATCGGGGATAACCGTTTGGGCGGCTGGATCAGCTACCGCAGCGCCAAGGCAGCGGTGAACCAGATCGTGCATACCGCCGCGATTGAGCTCGGCCGCAGCCATCCGCAAAGCATCTGCGTGGCGCTGCATCCCGGCACCGTGGAAACCCCCTTTACCGAAAAGTATCTTGGCCGCCATCCTGCAGTCCCGCCGAGCGAGGCCGCAGGCAACCTTCTACGGGTAATCGATAGGCTGACTCCGGACGACAGCGGCGGGTTCTTCGACTGGGCCGGAAAGGGGGTGCCGTGGTGACTCGTCTGGTTCTGGTCTTGGGGGATCAACTCTCACTCAACCTAACCTCGTTGCGCGAAGCCGATAAGGCGCGCGATGTGGTGGTCATGGCCGAGGTGGCGCAGGAGGCGGAATATGTCCGCCACCACCCCAAGAAAATCGCGCTGGTCTTTGCCGCCATGCGCAAGTTCGCGCGTGCGTTAGAAGATGATGGCTGGACCCTACGCTACACGCCTTTGGACGATCCTGAGAACGCCGGCTCTATCGTCGGCGAGTTGTTGCGGCGGGCGGAGGAGACCGGCGCGAGCGAGGCGATCGCGACCGAGCCGGGGGAGTGGCGGCTGATCAACACGCTGACCGATGCGCCGATCCCCACACGCCTCTTGTCGGATGACCGTTTCATCGCCAGCCGCAAACGGTTCGAAGATTGGGCCGAGGGGCGCAAGGCGCTGCGCATGGAGTACTTCTACCGCGAGATGCGCCGCGAGACCGGCCTGTTGATGGAGGGCGACGATCCCGCAGGGGGCAAATGGAATTTCGACCACGACAATCGCAAGCCCCCTAAGGAGGGGCTGGAGTTCCCCGAGCCGATCAGCTTTGCGCCTGATGCTGAGACCCAAGCGGTGCTTGACCTTGTGGAGACGCGCTATGGGGACAACTTCGGTGATCTGCATCCCTTTGACTTTGCCACCACGCGCGCGGAGGCCCTGCAGGTCTTGGCGCATTTCATCACCCACGCCCTGCCGCGATTTGGCGATTATCAGGACGCGATGTTGCAGGATCAGCCCTATCTCTTTCACGCGCTGATCTCCCCGTACCTTAACCTCGGCCTGTTAGACCCGTTGGAGGTCTGCCGGGCTGCCGAACAGGCGTGGCAGGAGGGCGCTGCGCCGATCAACGCCGCCGAAGGGTTCATCCGCCAGATCCTCGGATGGCGCGAATATGTGCGGGGCATCTATTTCCTTGAAGGACCGGAGTATGTGGAGCGCAACGTGCTGCGCCATGACCGCGACTTGCCTGCCTTTTACTGGGGCGCCGATACCCTGATGAATTGCCTGCGTCAGGCCATCGGGCAGACCCAGAAATACGCTTATGCCCACCATATTCAGCGATTGATGGTGACGGGCAATTTCGCCCTGCTGGCGGGGATCGATCCGCATCAGGTGCATGAATGGTATCTGGAGGTCTACGCGGATGCCTATGAGTGGGTCGAAGCGCCCAACACCGTCGGCATGAGCCAATTCGCAGATGGCGGAGTCATCGCCTCGAAACCCTATGTCTCGTCGGGTGCCTACATCAACCGCATGTCGGACTACTGCAAAGGGTGCAGTTACAGCGTCAGCGCAAAGGCGGGCAAAAAAGCCTGCCCGTTCAACCTGCTTTACTGGCACTTCCTAGACCGGCACCGAGAGCGGTTTCAAAGCAATGCGCGCATGAGAAATATGTACGCGACATGGGACCGCATGGATGCGGACCGTCGTGAGGCGATCTTGCGCGATGCGGGCAACTGGTTGCAGCGGTTAGAGGCCGGAGAGACGGTCTAGGCCCGGTTAGCCCTCGGCTACAGGCCGTGGCGGGTGGGTATCCTGACTGTCCTGTGGTGCCTCTGCGCGGTCGAACATGCCATAGTCACGGATCACATGGGCAATGCGCAGGTGATAGTCGGTAAAGATTCCCTCGCGCCCTGCCGCCTGCGCGCCGCGATGCGCGGTCAGCTTGCGCCAGTTCTCAACCGCTTCTTCATCGCGGAAAAAAGAGAGCGACAGTAGCTTTTCGGGGTTGGTCAGGCTTTGGAAGCGCTCGACCGAAATGAAGCCGTCGACCTCATCCAGCAGGGGCCGCATCTTGGCCGCGATGTCGAGGTATTCCCCACGGCGGTCGGGGTGGGGGAAGACTTCGAAAATGACGGCGATCATGATGGCTCCCGGCGGTTGCTGCCCCCATGCTTGCCCCAGACGCAGGGCAAAGAAAAGGCCCGGAGATTAATCTCCGGGCTTATGAGATCGCGCACTGCTATCCTATCGGACTAAACGCGCATACTGCAGAGACTGCGGCGGTGGTACTGATGTCTTTACGTCTTAATCAATCAGTGCCTTGACCAAGAGCGTTGCCGCTGCGGCGAGGTAGATGCTGTCGTCATGCGCGATGTAAACTTCGTCGCGGCGAGGTTGGGGAAGGCCCCGTGTGCGCCAGTTGTTGATAACGACTACTTCTTTTTTGCTGAAATGGTGGCCGATATCATGTTGATGGTGCCGTTTCGTGACCTTCTTGGTGTTCTGTTTCACCACCTTGGCCTTGTGGCTTTGCTTCTCTACCTTAGCCTTGGCGTTTTGGTTTACCGTCTTTGTCTTGTCGTAGTGACCGTCGTTTTCTTGAACGACAGCTCTTTGCGCCATGGCCGTTTGCGGCAGGGCGGTCATCGCGGTGACCGCTAAAGCAAAAATAGTCATGCATCGTTTTATGAAGGTCTGCATTGGGTCCATCCTTGTTGTTCAGTCCTTCTTGAACGTTCCAACAAGATACTTCCGTCGGTCGCCAGACGGGTGGCAATGCTAGGCTTTCCAAAAGGGCGCACGCACAGCCGTGAGCCGTGGGCCGGGGGCGGACCGGTTGTTCTGTGACGGACGGGTGGCAATTTGCGCTGCGACCTCTTCTGCGGTCTGCCCTTCGTAACCGGCCGCCACACAATCATTCACGCTGCCGTTATCATCCAGAAGAATCCGCAGGATACCGTCCAAAGCGCTATTTTTCGGGCTGAGATCCAACACAGGCAATGCTGCGCCTGCGGGCCCTTGCATCCAATCGCGGTGGGTCTCATTGCGCCAGTGACAAAGCGACTGAACCTCGGACTGGTAGAGGTCTTTGACAGGATTGAAATCGCCCCTCGGGACAGGCGCGGGCCCCATCGTTGCGACGGTTTTATTCTGTGGAGTGATCAACAGTGCCCCCGCATCATCCGCCAAGACCTGCAGCATCATACCGCGTAGACTGGGCGCGAAAGCATCTGTGCTTACCCCCGCCCCAAGCGCGGCCAGACTGTCGTGCAGCGTGGAATGAACGCGTTCCTCTTCAGGGATCGCAATCCGGCGAACATTCTCTGGCCCCAAAGCATCCAGCGCAATGGCCGTTGCCAGCGCGGCGTCATTCCCTTCGGCCTGTTCGATAAGCACCTGAGTGGAGCCCGTTTTCGCAACATGGTCCCGCAGGCCCACGACCATCGCGCGGTAGTCTCGTTCAGGCGCGTCTGGTTGGGGCGCGAAGCTGCCTGCCGCGATTTGCCAGCCCTCTGGGCCGCGCTCTAGATTGACATGGGCGATGGCGTCGTCAAATGCGGGCAGTTGCAGCGCCAGCCTGCCGCCGGGGTTCAGCGCGAATGAAGCACCATCAAACACCTGCTCTTCCTGTCCGCCGGTCATATTGAGGTAGATCAGCGGCAGCTCAGTCTCAATCACCCGCGCGACCATATGGTTCAGCCGCCGGTCCATCGCACCGCGTAGATGGGGTGCGGCATTTGGGATCAAAAGGAACTCGGCCCCGGTCTCGGCCTGTGTTTCGGCCACATCGCTTTCCCAGCCATCCGCGCCGATGGGAGAGCCGATCCGCAGCCCGTTCACCATATAGGGGCCGCTGATCGGGCCAGCGTCAAAGTGAGAGCGCGGCCCGCGGCTGTGTTGAAGCACCCGCTGGGCGATCTTGCCGCCCTGCAAAATCAGGTAGGCGTTATAGACCTGCGTGCCCTCGACCCACGGTGCGCCGAGTGCCAGTGCAGGGCCATCTGCGCAGTATTCGGCAAGCGTTTTCAAATGAGTCAGTACATCACGTTGAAAGGCAGGGTTGTGATGCAGCCTTTCGGCATCATGCCCGGTTAGGAACATCTCAGGCAGAGCAACCATCTGCGCGCCTGCGTCGCGGCCAGCTTCCCACGTTTTGCGTGCCAGTGCCGCATTTCCCGACAAATCGCCGACAGTCGGGTTCAATTGCCCAAGGGTGAGGCGAAAGCGGTCTGTCATAGCATGGCTCCGGGCTGGCTGGCGTTTGTCGGATGTAGCAGATCGGCGCAGGGGCGAAACCCCCGTGCGCCTGCGTGCCGCAGCGCTTGCTCCGCGTTGGATCGGCCGAAACCGGCGTGCCAGTCCTGCAAACACGTTGCCTCTGCTTCCTATCACCCGTAACCTCAGGGCAAATGACACTTAACGAGATCGGGAATTTCCGCCCATGTTGCACCGCAGCCTGCCCCTCTGTCTGATCGCCCTTCTGGCCACGCCGCTTGCGGCGCAGGACGGGCAGGTGCTGACCAAGGAATATGACGACGGCGGCATCTATGAAGGCACCTTTCAAGGCGGCCTTCAACATGGCAGCGGCACCTATAAGCTGCCCAACGGCTATGAATATTCCGGCGAATGGGTTGAGGGCGAGATCAAGGGCGAAGGCGTCGCGCGTTTCCCCAATGGATCGGTCTATGAGGGTAACTTTGCCAAGGGCAAACCCGAAGGTCTGGGCAAGATTACCTTTGCCGATGGCGGCACCTATGAGGGCGAATGGGAAGCCGGGGCAATCATGGGGCAAGGCGTGGCGATCTACGCCAATGGCGTGCGCTATGAGGGTGAGTTCCGCAATGCCAAGCACCACGGCAAGGGCGTGATGCAAAGCCCCGGCGGCTATGAGTACAAGGGCGACTGGGTTGATGGCGTCAAACAGGGCGTCGGCACGATCACCTACCCCGATGGCGCGGTCTATGAAGGCGAGATCGAAGGCGGCAAACGCAGTGGCGAGGGCACGCTGACCATGCCCGACGGTCTGATTTATGTCGGCCTGTGGAAAGACGGCCAGATCGACGGCACCGGGACGCTGACCCAGCCCAATGGCGATGTTTACGAAGGCACCTTGGTCGCGGGCCGCCGTGAAGGCAAAGGCAAGGTCACCTATGAAAACGGCGACATCTATGAGGGTGACTTCAAAGACGACCGCCGTGACGGGCAGGGCACTTTCACCGGTACCGATGGCTATGTCTACACCGGCTCTTGGGTCGCCGGGCAGATCGAGGGGGAGGGTCAGGTGACCTATCCCGACGGGTCCGTTTACGTTGGCACCTTTCGCAATGATCTGGCCGATGGCACGGGCAAGATCACTTACCCCGATGGATCGACCTATGAGGGCGCTTGGGTGGCAGGCGTGATCGAAGGCGAAGGCATCGCGACCTATACCAATGGCGTGGTCTATGAGGGCGAATTCAAAGACGCCCGCAACCACGGCCAAGGGGTGATGACCTACGCCGATGGCTACCGCTATGAAGGTGGCTGGCAGGATGGTCAGCGCCATGGGCAGGGCAAGGCGACTTATCCCGATGGGACTGTCTATGAGGGCGAGTTCGCCGAAGGCCAGCGCCATGGCAAAGGCAAGATCACCATGGCCAGCGGCTTTGTCTACGAAGGCGACTGGACCGACGGGGAGATCGAAGGGCAGGGCGTGGCGACCTATGCCAATGGCGATGTCTATGAAGGCACCTTTAAAGCAGGCAAACGTCAAGGCAACGGCACCATGCGCTATGCCAGCGGCGAGGAAGCCTCGGGCGATTGGGAGAACGGCGCGTTGAGTGATGGGGCTGCTGAGGCAGCGCCGGAAGCCGAGGCAGAAGCACCCGAGGAAGAGACGCTGCCTGCGGATGAGACCCCGGCGGAAACTGCCGGTGGAGAAGGAGCCGCCGCAGAAGAGGCCCCTGAGCAAAGCGTCGAGGAAGACACCTCAGAGGTTGTGCCCGCGCCGACCGGCACCCCGGCAGACGGCGGCTGACCCCCGCCTTTACTGGACAACGCCCGCGCCCTGTGGCAAGCCCGCGCGCAACAGGAGTACGCCAGATGTCCAACCCAACGATCACCCGTTTCGCCCCGTCCCCCACTGGCTATATCCACGTGGGCAACCTGCGCACCGCGCTGATGAACTACCTCATCGCGCGCAAGGCGGGCGGCACTTTCATCCTGCGCATCGACGACACCGATCCCGAGCGCAGCCGCGAAGAATATGTCGATGGCATCAAGCAAGACCTCGAATGGTTGGGGCTGGAATGGGATCGGGTCGAACGTCAATCCGAGCGGCTGGACCGCTACCACGCCGCCGCCGAAGACCTGCGCGAAAAGGGCCGTTTTTACGAGGCCTTCGAGACGCCGACGGAGCTGGACCTCAAGCGCAAAAAGCAGCTCAATATGGGCAAGCCGCCGGTCTATGACCGCGCTGCGCTGAAACTCAGCGACGAAGAGAAAAACGCCCTGCGCGCCGAGCGTGGTGATGGTGTCTGGCGGTTCAAGCTCGATCACCAGCGGATCGAATGGGATGACGGTATCTTGGGCGATATCTCAATCGACGCGGCCTCGGTCAGCGATCCGGTGCTGATCCGCGGCGATGGGCAGATTCTTTATACTCTGGCGAGCGTCGTGGACGACACCGATATGGGCGTGACACATGTCGTGCGCGGCTCGGACCATGTGACCAATACGGCGACGCAAATTCAGATCATGCAGGCTTTGGGCAATGGCGCCGTGCCGTCCTTTGCGCATCACTCACTGCTGACCGGGCCGCAGGGCGAGGCGCTGAGCAAACGCTTGGGCACACTGGCATTGCGCGATCTGCGTGAGCAGGGGGTGCAGCCCTTCGCGCTCTTGAGCCTGATGGCGCGGTTGGGGTCGTCGGATCCGGTGGAACTGCGCAACGACATGGCGCAATTGATTGAGGGGTTTGATATCAACCGCTTTGGCTCGGCTCCGACCAAGTTCGACGTGCAGGACCTCTTCCCGCTGACGGGGCGCTACCTGCAGCAACTGCCGCTTGAGGCCGTGGCCGATGATATCGCCGCGATTGGCGTGCCTGAGGACAAAGCCGCGCAGTTCTGGGCGGTCACCCGGGAGAATATCTCGACGCTAAAAGATCTGGGCCCATGGTGGGCCATGTTCCGCGACGGGGCCGAGCCGGTGATTGCCGAGGAAGACCGCGAGTTTGTAGCGCAGGCGATGCTGCTGCTGCCGGAGATGCCGTTTGATGAGACCACATGGTCAAGCTGGACCGCCGCGGTCAAAGAGGCCACGGGACGCAAGGGGCGCGGGTTGTTCCGGCCCTTGCGTTTGGCGCTGACGGGGCAAGAACACGGGCCGGAGATGGCGCAGGTGATGCCGTTGCTGCAGAACGTGAAGGCGCGCGGCTGAACAGACCGAGCGACCGGGGGCCCTGCCCCCGGACCCCGGCGGGTATTTGAAAAAGGATGAAGGAGGTTTGGGGGCTGTGCTTGCGGCCCTCAGAAGTTCTTTGCCGCGAAGGTGGTTTCTTCGCGTTGTTTGATCTGCACCGACAGGCGGTTCATGTGCTGGTCGACCACGGTGGTTTCCGCCTCCGTCAGCGTTTGGTGGCGCGGGTAGATCGGCGCGGCGCGGTCGTCGAGAATGGGCGTGTCCCAGCCATCGGTCGTGTCGAAGAAACGTGCCGCGCCATCGGTGCCGAATTCCCGCAGGAAGCCTTGGACCACCACGTCGAGGTAGCTCAGCAGGATGACGTGATCGCCGTGGTCTACCGCGATGTCGGCGGGGATGGCGTAATGGGCGATGTCGGGGGCGGGGGCCAGATCATGCACCACCGCGCCGCCTGAGGCGTGGCGCTCGTAGCTGTATTCGCGCTTGTCCAGTGCGGCCCAGTCTGCACCCGGCACCGCAGCGATCAGCCCGTCGATGCGGGTGGCGGGATTTTGCACCACTGAGAGATAGACGATATCGCGGCCCTCGGTTCGGACCCATTGCCGCCGCCAACCGTCAAGCTGCGCCGGGCGGGCGTCCGGGTAGCTGTGGGTGTTGCGGTTCACAAGGCTGCCGTAGCCAAAGAAATAGGGGGTCATGCGGGGTGCTTTCCGTTTGCCATGTCGCGCGCAACAAAACATGTGCCGCATCTGCCTACAAGCACGCTTGACGCAGAGGTATGCGGCAGCATACGAAAGGCCAAATCGTCACGGGAGAATCGGTTAACACCGATGCCGAAGGAGCAACCGCCCCGGAAACTCTCAGGCCCCAGGACCGTGACGTGACCAAGACTCTGGAGAGATGCGCGGATGCGCACGCCGAAGGGATAACGATCTCAGGCGGAAGGACAGAGGGGGCATCATGCGCGGCAGCAGCGGCGCTAAGGTGCCGGCATGGTCAAAAGGTCATCCGGAAGCGACAGGAAAGGCGAACCGGATGAGCGATCTCAAGCAGACGGCATTGCATGATTTGCATGTGGAACTGGGGGCCAAGATGGTGCCCTTCGCGGGCTATTCCATGCCCGTGCAATACCCCCTTGGCGTAATGAAAGAGCATCTGCACACCCGCGCCGCCGCCGGGTTGTTCGATGTGAGCCATATGGGGCAGGTCGTCGTCCGGGCGAAGTCTGGCAGCTATGATGATGCGGCCTTGGCGATGGAGAGCCTCGTGCCGGTTGATGTGTTGGGCCTCGGTGAGATGCGCCAGCGCTATGCGATGTTCACCGATCCCAATGGCGGCATTCTGGACGATTTGATGTTGGCCAATCTGGGCGATCATCTGTTTGTTGTCGTGAATGCTGGGTGCAAGGATGACGATATTGCTCTGATGAAAGAGGCGCTGTCGGACCGTTGTGGCATCGAGGTCTTGGATGACCGCGCGTTGCTGGCCCTTCAGGGGCCGAAAGCCGAAGCGGCGCTGGCGCGGTTTCAGCCGTCGGTGGCGGATATGAAATTTATGGATGTTGCCAAGGATGTCGACATTGACGGGATCACCGTCACCCTGTCGCGCTCGGGCTATACGGGCGAGGATGGCTACGAGATTTCGGTCGCGAATGACGATGCCGTGGCCTTGGCGCGCAAGCTCTTGGCGCTGGAGGAGGTCGAGCCCATTGGTTTGGGCGCGCGTGACAGTCTGCGGTTGGAGGGCGGGTTGTGCCTTTATGGTCATGACATCGACACCACCACCACGCCGGTTGAGGCGGCACTGAACTGGGCAATCCAGAAGGTGCGCCGCAATGATGGTGAGCGTGCGGGCGGTTTCCCCGGTGCCGGTGTGATCTTGCAACAACTGGCCGATGGTGCGCCACGCAAGCGGGTGGGGCTGCTGCCCGAGGGCCGTGCACCAATGCGTGAGGGTGTGGCGATCTTTGATGCGGCCGAGGGCGGTAATGAAGTCGGCACCGTCACCTCCGGCGGCTTTGGTCCGACGGTTGGCGGCCCCGTTGCCATGGGCTATGTCACCGCCGAGCATGCGAAGGTCGATACGCCGCTTTGGGGCGAGGTACGCGGCAAGCGCTTGCCATTGACTGTCACGAAAATGCCGTTCGTCGCGGCGAACTTCAAACGCTGAATCTACACAGGGAAATCTGATATGAAATTTACCGAAGAACATGAATGGCTGCGCGTCGAGGGTGACGAAGTGGTCGTGGGCATCACCACACATGCCGCCGAGCAGCTGGGCGATGTGGTCTTTGTCGAACTGCCCGAGGAAGGCACCGTCGTTAGCAAGGATGACGAGGTGGTCGTGATCGAATCCGTCAAGGCGGCGTCGGACATTCTGGCCCCCATTGACGGTGAAATCACCGAGGTGAACTCTGCGCTGACCGACAACCCCAGCATGGTGAATGATGATCCGCAGGGCGAGGCGTGGTTCTTTAAGCTGAAGTTCACCGATGCCAGCCAGATGGACGACTTCATGGACGAAGCAACCTATCAAAAATTTATCGGCTAAACGGCTTTGATGTCGGCAGGTCCGGCATCTTGAACTGATCTATTGCGTCGCCTTTGGGCGGCGCACCACAAACAGGGGGCGCCGCTGCCGCGCCGTGACGAGGAACCCGATATGAGCTTTAAGCCCACCGACTATTTGCCATATGACTTCGCCAACCGGCGTCACATTGGCCCGTCCCCTTCCGAGATGTCGCAGATGCTTGACACCGTGGGCGCCGAGAGCCTCGACGCGCTGATCGACGACACGATGCCCAAGGCGATCCGCGCCAAAGAGCCGCTCGATTTTGGCAAGGCGATGAGCGAGCGCGAAGTGCTGGAGCACATGCGGACCATTGCGGGCAAGAACAAGGTGCTTACCAGCCTGATCGGGCAGGGCTACCACGGCACCGTCACGCCCCCGGCGATCCAACGCAATATTCTGGAGAACCCGGCGTGGTACACGGCCTATACGCCCTACCAGCCTGAGATTTCGCAGGGTCGCCTTGAGGCGCTGCTGAACTTCCAGACGATGGTGAGCGATCTGACCGGGCTGGAGATTGCTAACGCCTCGCTGCTGGATGAAGCCACCGCCTGCGCCGAGGCGATGACCATGGCGCTGCGTGGGTCGAAATCCAAGGCGATGGCCTTTTTCGTGGACCGCGACTGCCACCCGCAGAACATCGCCGTGATGAAAACCCGCGCCGAGCCGCTGGGCATTGAGGTGATCGTTGGTGACCCCGACAAGATGGAGGCTGACAAGGTCTTTGGTGCGATCTTCCAATACCCCGGCACCTACGGCCATGTGCGCGACTTCACCGATCATATGACCGCGCTGCACGATGCTAAGGCCATCGGCATTGTCACCGCCGACCCGCTGGCGCTGACGCTGTTGAAAGAGCCGGGCGCGATGGGCGCGGATATTGCCGTGGGCTCGACCCAGCGGTTCGGTGTGCCCGAAGGCTACGGCGGTCCGCACGCCGCCTATATGGCCTGCCGCGACGGGATGAAGCGCTCCATGCCGGGACGGATTGTCGGCGTATCTATCGACGCCCATGGCAACCGCGCTTACCGCCTGTCCTTGCAGACCCGCGAGCAGCACATCCGCCGCGAGAAGGCGACCTCCAACGTCTGCACCGCGCAGGCGCTCTTGGCAGTCATGGCGTCGATGTATGCCGTATTCCACGGGCCTGAGGGGCTGAAGGCCATCGCGCAGCGCATCCATCGCAAGACCGTGCGTCTGGCCAAGGGGCTGGAAGCGGCGGGCTTCAAGGTCGATCCGAAAGCCTATTTTGACACGATCACCGTTGATGTCGGCCCGTTGCAGGCCGCGGTGATGAAATCCGCTGTGGATGAGGGCATCAACCTGCGCCGCGTGGGCGAGACCCGCGTCGGAATTTCGTTGGATGAACGCACCCGGCCCGATACCATCGAAGCGGTCTGGCGCGCCTTTGGCATCCGTCAGGCGGATGACGATTTCACGGCTGAGTATCGCCTGCCCGACGCGATGGTGCGCACCAGCGATTACCTCACGCACCCGATCTTTCACATGAACCGGGCCGAGACCGAGATGATGCGTTACATGCGCCGCCTCGCGGACCGTGATCTGGCTTTGGACCGGGCGATGATCCCGCTCGGCTCCTGTACCATGAAGCTGAACTCGGCGGCTGAGATGATGCCGGTGACTTGGCGGGAATTCTCGCTCATCCACCCCTTTGTGCCCGCCGATCAGGCGCTCGGCTACAAGGAAATGATCGACGATCTTTCCGACAAGCTCTGCGACATTACCGGTTATGACGCGATCTCCATGCAGCCGAACTCCGGCGCGCAGGGCGAATATGCGGGTCTGCTGACCATCGCCGCCTACCACCGCGAACAGGGGCAGGGGCACCGCAACATCTGTCTGATCCCGATGAGTGCGCATGGCACCAACCCGGCCTCGGCGCAGATGGTTGGCTGGAAGGTTGTGGTCATCAAGACGGCGGCCAACGGTGACATCGACCTCGACGATTTCCGTGCCAAGGCGGAGCAGCACAGCGAGAACCTTGCCGGTTGCATGATCACCTATCCTTCGACCCACGGCGTCTTTGAGGAAACCGTGCATGAGGTGACCAAAATCACCCATGACCACGGCGGTCAGGTCTATATCGACGGCGCGAATATGAACGCCATGGTGGGCCTGTCGCGCCCCGGCGATCTGGGCGGCGACGTGAGCCACCTGAACCTGCACAAGACCTTCTGCATTCCGCATGGCGGCGGCGGCCCCGGCATGGGTCCGATCGGCGTCAAATCGCACCTGATCCCGCATCTGCCGGGCCATCCGAATGAGGAAGGCACTGCGGTCTCGGCGGCGCCCTACGGCTCGCCGTCGCTGCTGCCGATCTCTTGGTCCTACTGCCTGATGATGGGCGGGGACGGGCTGACACAGGCGACCCGTGCCGCGATCCTCAACGCCAACTACATCGCCAAGCGCCTCGAAGGGGCTTACGACGTGCTCTACAAAGGCCCCACAGGCCGAGTTGCGCATGAGTGCATCATCGATGTGCGCCCCTATGAAGAAACCGCAGGCGTGACCAACGAAGATGTTGCCAAACGTCTGGTCGACTGCGGCTTCCACGCGCCGACAATGTCTTGGCCGGTTGCGGGCACGCTGATGGTGGAACCGACGGAGTCCGAGACCAAGGCCGAGCTTGACCGCTTCTGTGATGCGATGTTGGCGATCCGCGAAGAAATTCGCGAGATCGAGGAAGGGCGCATGGACCGCGCCAACAATCCGCTCAAGAACGCGCCGCATACGGTGGAGGATCTGGTGGTGGAATGGGGCGACCGGCCCTACAGCCGTGAGCAGGGCTGCTTCCCCCCGGGCGCCTTCCGCGTCGACAAATACTGGCCGCCGGTCAACCGCGTCGACAACGTGCATGGCGACCGCAACCTGATCTGCACCTGCCCACCGTTGGAAGACTACGCCGAAGCGGCAGAGTAATCAGGGCACAAAGAAAGCCAAAGGGCGCGGGTTCATTCCTGCGCCCTTAGCATATCCGCGGGGCGCGCGTTCAGCGCCTTCAGCGCAAAGCCCAAGCCCGCCAGTACCGTCGCCAACACGCCGCCCGCGATGATCATCAGCGCATTGGGCCAGACCACGGCGAAATCGGTCTCCATGACATAATGACTTACCGCCCAGCCCCCGGTGATCCCGGCCAGCAGCGCCACCGCACCGGCAAAGAGACCGAGCAAGCCCGCCCGCAGCACAAAGCTGGTGGCGATGGCTCGGCGTGATGCGCCCATGGTCTTGAGCAGCGCCGCCTCATAACTGCGCGCCCCGGTGCCCGCTGCTGCTGCGCCGATCAGCACCATGAAGCCGGTAGCGAGCGTCGCCAGTGCGCCAAAGGAGATGGCCGAGGCCAGCCCGGCAAGCACCGCTGCCACGCGGTCGATGGCGTCCCGCACCCGGATCGCGGTGATGTTGGGATACTCGCCGGCAAGGTCACGCAGGATCGCCGCTTCGGCCTCAGGCTCGGCATAGACGGTTGAGATGAAGCTATGCGGTGCACCCGATAGGGCAGCGGGATTCATCGTCAGTACAAAACCGATCCCGGCGGTGGAGAAATCGACCTCGCGGAAGCTGGTGATCGTGCCGGTGATGTCGCGGCCAAGGATGTTGACAGTAAGAGTGTCACCCAACTCCACCCCGATCTCTTCGGCCTCTTCGGCGGCAAAGCTGATGAGCGGCGGGCCGTTGTAATCTTCGGGCCACCATTCGCCTTCGGTGATCCGCGTGTCTTCGCCCGGCAGAGCGGCATAGGTCACGCCCCTGTCACCACGCACGACCCAATGATCGCCCGCGACTTCGCGGGCAGGGCGGCCATTGATCTCGGTTATAACCCCGCGCAGCATCGGCGCGCTTTCGATGCGCGAGACCGCCGGATCGCCTTCCAGCCGTGCGGTGTATCCCGGCATTTGATCCTTCTGGATATCGACGAAAAAGTAGGAAGGCGCCACATCCGGCAGGTTGCCCGCAATCGCGCGGCGCAGGTTGCCATCAATCTGTCCGACAGCGGCGAGAACCGACAGGCCGAGGCCGAGCGCCAGCACGACTGCCGTGGCCCCTTCGCCCGGCCCGCCAATCGCGGCCAGCGCCCACCGCAGCCGCGGATGCCCGCGTGCGCGTCGGGCCGCGGCGCGGGAAATCAGGCGCAACAGGGCAGCGGCGAGCGCCAGAACGGCCAGCGTCGCGGCCAGCCCGCCAAGTGTCCAAAGCGTGAGGGACCATGACCCGTTGAACCAGCTCGCGAGCGCCAGCAGCGCCGCCAAAAGCGCGGCAATGGCGATGAGATAGGGCACAGCAGGCCAGGGCGATTGGCGCTGCCAGCCGTCGCGGAACAGGGTCGCGGCACGCACGTCAGCGCTGCGGGCAAGCGGCCAAAGGGTGAAGAGCGCGGCAGTTAGGAGGCCATAGAGCGCGGCTTCGATCAGGGGCATGGGATAGATTGCGAAACGGGCGGGCAGGGGCAAGCTGGCCTCGATCAGCGGCGACAGCAGCAGCGGCAGTCCTGCGCCGATCAGCAGGCCAAGCGCCACGCCCATCACGGCCAGTATACCCACTTGGATGAAATAGGTCTGAAAGATCGTCGCCCGCGTTGCCCCCATTGCGCGGAACGTGGCGATCACGGCGGTCTTGCGTTGCAGATAGGCGCGCACAGCTGCGGCCACACCGACGCCTCCAACCGCCAGCCCGGAAAGCCCCACCAGCACCAGAAACGCGCTGAGCCGTTCGACAAACCGCGCCACGCCGGGCGCGCCGTTGCGTGCATCGGTCCAGCGCATCCCGGCATCGGCAAAGCGCTCTTTCGCCTCGGCCTCGAGCGGGTCAAGGGCGGTGCCCTCGGGCAGCTCTAGTCTGTATTTGCTGTTGAACAGCGTACCAGAAGCCAGCAGCCCCGACCCTTCGAGTGCATCGCGCAGAACCAGCGTGCGCGGGCCGAGAGAAAAGCCGCTGGCGGCGGAATCCGGTTCGCGTTGGATCAGAGCAGAGAGGGTGAATTCAGCCTCACCAAGAGCGAAAGTATCACCGGGAACGAGTGCGAGGCGGTCGGCCAGCGCACGCTCCATCACCGCGCCGGGCAGGCCCGTGGCGTCAGGCCCAAGGGCGTCGGCAAGGGGCATGGCGGGGTCCAGTACCATCTGCCCAATCAGCGGATAGAGATCATCAACAGCTTTGACCTGCGTCAGCGCGCGCTCGGATGTGTCGCCTTGGCCTTTCACGGCCATTGAACGGAATTCGACAATCTCGGACACGCGCGTCGCCCGTGCGGCCATCCAGTCACGCTCATCCGCACTGGCAAAACGATAGGTGAAATCAAGCTCGGCATCGCCGCCCAAAAGTGCGGCTCCTTCGGCTTCCAACCCTGCTTCAATCGCCGCGCGGACGGTCCCGACAGCGGCCAGCGCGGCCACGCCGAGCGCAAGACAGGCCAGCAGCAGGCGAAAGCCGCGCAGGCCGCCGCGCATTTCCCGGCGGGCGAAACGGGCGGCAAGACGTAGGCTCATACGATGCGCCCGTCGGCCAGTTGCACCACCCGGTCGCAGCGTTGCGCCAGATCATCGGCATGGGTCACCAGCACCAGCGTTGCACCATGGCGGTCGCGCAACTCAAACAGCAGGTCCATGATCGCGGCCCCGTTGCGGCTGTCGAGGCTCCCTGTCGGTTCATCCGCCAACAGAATGGCCGGGCGCGGTGCTGCGGCGCGGGCCAACGCCACGCGCTGTTGCTCGCCGCCCGACATCTGTGCGGGATATTGGTCGATCCGGTGGCCCAGCCCCACGGCCTCAAGCTCGGCCCGGGCGCGGTCAAAGGCGTCGTCCGCCCCCGAAAGCTCCAGCGGCGTGGCGACATTCTCAAGCGCGGTCATGGTGGGGATAAGGTGGAAAGACTGAAAGACGATCCCCATGCGCCCTTGCCGAAACTGGGCCAAACCATCTTCACGCAGCGCGCTGAGATCATGGCCGAGGGCCACAACCTTGCCGCCCGTGGCACGCTCTAGCCCGCCCATGACCATCAGAAGCGAGGATTTGCCCGACCCCGAGGCGCCGGTTAGCGCAATGCTCTCGCCCTGCTGGACCTGCAGCGAAATGCCGCGCAGGATATCGACGGTCCCGGCATTGCCCTTGAGGCTTAGCGTGACATCTTGAAGGTCATAGACAGGGTTGCTCATCAGGCCGCCTTTGTTCTGAGTATCAGTTGGATATGGAGGTCCGCGAAGGATGCGCAAGGTATTGATCTGTTTTGCCTTTATTTTAGGCAACGCTGCACAGGCCGAGGAGGTGGTGATCGCGGCTCTTGGCGATAGCCTGACCCAAGGCTATGGCTTGCCTGCCGGGGAAGGTTTTGTTCCGCAATTGCAGGCATGGCTGGACGCCGAAGGTGTCGAAGCGACGGTCGTGAACGCGGGCGTTTCGGGCGACACGACAGCGGGCGGCCTTGCGCGGGTTGATTGGACACTGACGCCTGAGGTTGACGCGATGATCGTGACTCTGGGCGGGAACGACATGCTGCGCGGGCTGGACCCGGCGCAGGCGCGCGGCAATATCGACGGTATCCTGACTGCGGCCAAAAATGCGGAGGTTGAGGTGTTGCTGGTCGGTATGTCGGCGCCGGGAAACTATGGAGCGGAGTACAAAGCGGATTTCGAAGGGCTGTACCCTGAATTGGCCGAAGAGCATGAGACGCTGCTCTACCCTGACTTCTTTACCGGGCTTCTTGCTGAAGAAGCGGGGGCGGCTTCGGCGCGAAGCGAGACGATCCGCCGGTATTTCCAAGGCGATGGCATCCATCCCAATACCGAAGGTGTGGCGTTGATCGTAAAAGATATCGGTCCCTCGGTCGCCAAGCTTGCCGAGCAAGTCGCCGATAAGCCCTAACAAAAAACGGACGCCGCAGCGTCCGTTTCAACCCTAAACAGTGGCCCGGTCAGGCCAGTGCGATGTTGCTCGCGCTTTCGCGGCCATCGCGGCCTGCTTCGACATCAAAGGTGACCTTTTGATTGTCGGCCAGCCCGGTGAGGCCTGCGCGTTCAACAGCGGAAATATGAACGAAAATGTCTTTGCCGCCGCTATCGGGCGCGATGAAGCCGTAGCCTTTTGTCGTGTTAAACCATTTTACGGTGCCAGTAGCCATGACCCGTGTCTCCCTCTGTCTGATCTGCCCGCAACATGCGGCAGCGCGGCTCGGTCGAATTCGTGATCGCTGGAGCCTTAGGGCAGCCGGGTCGAAAAGTCTTCGCGTCGCAGTTGTGATATTGGAACCCCTATTTTTAAAATCAAGGATTTTTACGGGCGCTTAGGCTCCGAGCAAGGAAGCGCCCATGAAATATAACCTGCCTGTTACAAAACTGGCAGTGCTGCGGGGTTTGTGCAGAAAGGCTCATTTTCAAAAATTTACCAGTTGATAAAAAAATGATTCCATGTGAGCATTTTCAAAACACCAAGAAAACGACAGGGATTTTGATATGGCACATGATGTCTTTGAGCCGGGGATCGTTCCGGGGCGGCTGGCGCCGCAGAACTACAACGAGGGGTTTTCGGACCTGCATCCGCCTTTGGATGAACATGAGGCGCTGGTCGCGGCGGATCGGTGCTACTTTTGCCACGACGCGCCCTGCATGACGGCCTGTCCGACGGACATCGACATTCCGCTGTTCATCCGCCAGATCGCCACTGGCACGCCGGATGCGGCGGCCAAGACGATCCTGAGCCAGAACATCCTTGGCGGCATGTGCGCACGGGTCTGCCCGACCGAAACGCTCTGCGAGGAAGTCTGCGTGCGCGAAGTGGCCGAGGGCAAGCCGGTATTGATCGGCCAGTTGCAGCGCTATGCGACGGACCATCTGCAACAACAGGGCAAACATCCGTTTGAGCGTGCGGCCCCTACGGGCAAGCGCGTTGCCGTCGTCGGCGCAGGCCCGGCGGGCCTGTCCTGTGCGCACCGTCTGGCGATGCTGGGCCACGATGTTGAGATCATCGACGCGCGGCCCAAGCCCGGCGGGCTTAACGAATATGGCATCGCTGCTTACAAAACGCCGAACGGCTTTGCGCAGGCCGAGGTGGATTGGCTGATGCAAATCGGTGGGATTTCCTTCCGCCATGAGGTCGCCGTGGGGCGGGATGTCACGCTTGAGGAATTGAAGACCGACTATGACGCGGTTTTCCTCGGCATGGGGCTGGTGGGCGTCAATGCGCTTGGGGCCGAAGGCGAGGATAAGGCCGGGGTCGCCAATGCGGTCGATTTCATCTCGGAACTGCGCCAGTCGGGCGACATGTCAGGCGTGCCGATTGGCCGCGACGTGGTGGTCATCGGCGGCGGAATGACAGCGGTGGATGCGGCGGTGCAGGCGAAACTGCTGGGCGCGCTGAACGTGACGCTGGTCTACCGCCGTGGGCGGGACCGGATGAACGCGAGTGTGTTCGAGCAAGACCTCGCGGCCTCCAAGGGGGTGCGGATCGTGACCCATGCGGTGCCGATCGCGGTACATGGCAATGGCTCGGTGCGCGAGATCGAGTTTGAATATGTCGATGAGGCGATGAAGGGCACAGGCCAGACCCTGCGCTTGCAAGCCGATCAGGTGTTCAAGGCCATCGGTCAAACGCTGTTGGGCGAGGGGCTGCCCGAACTCGACGGGCGCAAGATCAAGGTCGACGGCACCGGGCGCACCAGCCTCGACGGTGTTTGGGCCGGGGGCGATTGCGCCAGCGGTGGTGATGACCTGACGGTGACCGCCGTGGCCGAGGGCCGCGATGCCGCGATGGACATTCACACCACATTGATGGGGGCGGCGGGCTGAGGCCGCGCCGAGAGGGAGACATAACATGGCTGATCTGAGAAGCGAATTCATCGGGATCAAATCCCCCAACCCGTTCTGGCTGGCCTCCGCCCCGCCGACGGATAAGGAATACAACGTGCGCCGCGCCTATGAGGCGGGCTGGGGCGGGGTGGTCTGGAAAACCCTCGGCATGGAAGGCCCGCCGGTGGTTAACGTCAACGGCCCGCGCTATGGCGCGATCTATGGGGCCGACCGGCGTTTGCTGGGGCTGAACAACATTGAGCTCATCACCGACCGCCCGCTGGAGGTAAACCTGCGCGAGATGAAGGCGGTCAAGCGCGACTATCCTGATCGGGCGCTGATCGCGTCGATCATGGTGCCTTGCGAGGAGGAAGCGTGGAAAGCGATCCTGCCGCATGTGGAGGAGACCGGCGCCGACGGGATTGAGCTGAACTTCGGCTGCCCGCATGGCATGGCCGAGCGCGGCATGGGATCGGCCGTGGGGCAGGTGCCGGAATACATCGAAATGGTCACCCGCTGGTGCAAGATGTACACGCGGATGCCGGTGATCGTGAAGCTGACGCCGAACATCACCAATGTGCTCTACCCCGCCGAGGCCGCCAAACGCGGTGGTGCGGATGCGGTGAGCCTGATCAACACGATCAACTCGATCACCTCGGTCGATCTGGACCTCTTTGCGCCCGAGCCGATGATTGACGGCAAGGGCACCCACGGCGGCTATTGCGGCCCGGCGGTGAAGCCCATCGCGCTCAATATGGTGGCCGAAATCGCCCGTAACCCCGAGACCCACGGCCTGCCGATCAGCGGCATTGGCGGGGTCACCACATGGCGCGACGCGGCGGAGTTTCTGGCCCTCGGCGCGGGCAACGTGCAGGTCTGCACGGCGGCGATGACCTATGGTTTCAAGGTTGTCCAAGAGATGATCTCGGGCCTGTCGGAGTATATGGACGAGAAGGGCATGACATCGGTCGATGAGCTTGTGGGCCGCGCGGTGCCGAATGTCACCGACTGGAACCAGCTGAACCTGAACTACGTCGCCAAGGCGAAGATCGATCAGGATCTCTGCATTTCCTGTGGACGCTGCTTTGCGGCTTGCGAGGACACCAGCCACCAAGCCATCGCCATGTCCGAGGACCGCACCTTCACCGTGATCGAAGAGGAATGCGTGGCCTGCAACCTTTGCGTCAATGTGTGCCCGGTCGAAGACTGTATTTCGATGGAAGAATTGGCCGTTGGTGCCACCGACCTGCGCACGGGCAAGACGGTGGCGCCGGACTATGCCAATTGGACCACGCACCCCAATAACCCGTCAGTCCATGCGGTCGAACCGGCAGAGTAAGACAAGACCCGCCGCCCCGCGTTCAGGAGTTTCTCCGCGACGGGGCGGCGGTTTCGGTTGATGGCTGCGGGACCGTCCGTGCCAGATCGCGCTGCGCCGCAATCACTGCCATGGCCGCATCCCGCGCTATCTGTTCGCGCGGGATCGGTCGCGCGCTCGCCGCTTCATCAGAACCCTTCGCATTTCGCGCAGACCCTGCGCCATTAAAATCGCCTACATTCATCACTGCCCCTCAAATTACTGAGGAGCCCACACCCGCAGGCAGACTGCGGCAGAAATGTTATTGGGGAATTAAAAGCGGTCCATCTCCGGAGGCCATGGTTAACGGTTTGCCAATGGCTCCGGCAGGTCCAAAAGCGCGCCGAACATCGCCTGAAGATGCGCCTGCGCGCGGGGGCGGGGATCGGCCTCGGGACCGAGCAAGATTTGCGCCTGCGCCTCGAAATCCGCGTAGTGCTGCGTTGTGGCCCAGATCGAGAATATCAGGTGCTGCGGGTCCAGTGGGGGCAGTTTGCCCGCCGCCACCCAGCCCGCGATCACGGCGCATTTCTCGTCGAACAGGGGTTTGAGATGGCTGTGCAACTCCGGCTCGATCCGGGGCGCGCCTTGCAGGATTTCATTGGCGAAAAGGCGGCTCTCGCGCGGCAGTTCGCGCGACATGGTTAGCTTGCGCTCGACATAATCCAAAATCTCGCGCCGGGGGTCGCCTTCGGGGTCAAGTTCCACCAGCGGGTCAAGCCATGTTTCCATAAGCTGCGACAGCAAAGTGACGTGAATGTCTTCTTTGCCATTGAAGTAATAGAGAATATTCGGTTTGCTCAGCCCAGCCTCGGCGGCGATCTGATCCAGCGTGGCACCCCGGTAGCCATGTTTGGAAAAGACTTCGAGCGCGGCATCCAGAATCACCCGGCGGTTGCGTCGTTGGATGCGGCTGGGTTTCTTGGCGGTGCTTTCGGGCAAGGCAATGATCCTTGGTGCTGCTAAAAAAGGCGTTTGCCGGGTCGGCGGTGGGTTGTTTCAAACCAGTTCTTGACAGAGCCTAACCTAATCGCAATCGTGGATTTACCAAATGGTAAAAAAACAACACGGCCCAAGCCGATGACAGAGGAGTGACCTATGCCCGCGCCCGGAGAGAACCTCAAGATTGATCCCGACCGTCTGTGGGATTCCTTGATGGAAATGGCCAAGATCGGCCCCGGCGTGGCGGGGGGCAACAACCGCCAGACGCTAACGGACGAAGACGCCGAAGGCCGCGCCCTGTTCCAGAAGTGGTGCGAAGAGGCGGGCTGTACCATGGGGCTCGACCAGATGGGCAATATGTTCGCCCAGCGGGACGGCACCGACCCCGATGCGCTGCCGGTCTATGTGGGCAGCCACCTCGACACCCAGCCGACGGGCGGGAAATACGATGGCATCCTCGGCGTACTCGGCGGGTTGGAAATCATCCGCACGATGAACGATCTGGGGATCAAGACCAAACACCCGATCGTCGTGACCAACTTCACCAACGAAGAAGGCACCCGTTACGCCCCCGCGATGCTGTCGTCGGGGGTTTTTGCTGGCATCCACACGCAGGACTGGGCCTACGCGCGCACCGACGCCGAGGGCAAGAGCTTTGGCGATGAGTTGCGGCGCATCGGCTGGAAAGGCGACGAGGAAGTAGGCGCGCGCAAGATGCATGCCTTCTTTGAACTGCACATCGAACAGGGCCCGATCCTAGAGGTCGAGGGCAAGGATATCGGCGTTGTCACCCACGGGCAGGGGCTGAGCTGGACCCAAATGACGATCACCGGCAAGGACAGCCACACCGGTTCCACCCCGATGCCGATGCGCCGCGATGCGGGGCTGGGCATGGCGCGCGTGCTGGAAAAGGTGAACGAGATCGCGCTCAGCCATACGCCCCATGCGGTGGGGGCGGCGGGCCATATCGAAGTCTACCCAAATTCGCGCAACGTGATTCCGGGCAAGACGGTCTTTACCGTCGATTTCCGGTCGCCTGAGTTGTCAGTGATCGAGGATATGGAGGCCCGCCTGCGCGAAGAAGGTCAAAAGATCGCCGACGATATGGATGTGCAGATCGAATTCGAAAAGGTCGGCGGATTTGATCCCGTGGCTTTTGACGAGGGCTGCGTGACGGCTGTGCGCAACGCCGCCGAGCGGTTGGGCTACAGCCATATGAACCTGATTTCGGGGGCGGGGCATGACGCCTGCTGGATCAACCGGGTGGCGCCCACGGCGATGGTGATGTGCCCCTGTGTCGATGGTCTGAGCCATAACGAGGCCGAGGAGATCACCAAGGAGTGGGCCAAGGCGGGGGCGGATGTGCTGCTCCATGCGGTGCTGGAGACGGCGGAAATAGAGGCCTGAACACGCGGGCGGAGGTCTGGGGTGCTGCCCCGGCCCCCCGACGTGAATTGCCAGAAAAGATGGGGAGAAGACGATGAGCAAGGTAATCAAGGGTGGCATGGTCTGCACGGCGGATCGCACATGGAAAGCCGATGTCCTGATTGAGGGCGAGAAGATCAAGCAGATCGGCGAAGACCTGAAGGGTGACGAATATATCGACGCCGAGGGGGCCTATGTGATCCCCGGCGGGATCGATCCGCATACGCATCTGGAGATGCCCTTTATGGGCACTACGGCGGCTGAGACCTTTGAGAGCGGCACATGGGCCGCGGCGGTGGGCGGCACCACGATGGTGGTGGACTTCTGTCTGCCCGGCGCCGATGGCAGCATCAAGAACGCGATCAACGAATGGCACCGCAAGTCGGCGCCGCAGATTTGCAGCGATATCGGTTATCATATGGCGGTCACCGGCTGGGACGAAAACGTCTTTAACGAGATGAAAGACGCGGTCGACATGGGGGTGAACAGCTTCAAGCACTTCATGGCCTACAAGGGCGCGCTGATGATTGAGGATGATGAGATGTTCGCCTCGTTCAAACGCTGTGCGGAACTGGGCGCGTTGCCGATGGTTCATGCCGAGAACGGCGATCTGGTGGCCGAGTTGCAGCAGAAGTATTTCGATCAGGGCATCACCGGGCCAGAGGGCCACGCCTATTCCCGCCCGCCTGAGTTGGAGGGCGAGGCCGCCAACCGCGCCATCACCATCGCGGACACGGCGGGCGTGCCGCTTTATATCGTGCATGTCTCCTGCGAGCAGACCCATGAGGCGATCCGCCGGGCGCGTCAAAAGGGGATGCGGGTTTACGGCGAGCCGTTGATCCAGTTCCTGACGCTGGATGAGTCGGAGTATTTCAACAAGGATTGGGACCATGCCGCGCGGCGCGTCATGTCACCGCCTTTCCGCAGCAAGGATCACCAAGACAGCCTTTGGGCCGGGTTGCAGGCGGGCAGTTTGCAGGTGGTGGCGACGGATCACGCGGCGTTCAGCACCGAGCAGAAGCGGGCAGGCCGCGATGATTTCCGGATCATTCCCAACGGCTCGAACGGGCTGGAAGAGCGTCTGGCCGTGCTTTGGACCGAAGGGGTAGAGACGGGGCGGCTTACGCCCAATGAATTCGTCGCCGCGACCTCAACCAATATCGCCAAGATCCTCAACATCTATCCGCAGAAGGGCGCGATCGTTGAAGGGGCCGATGCCGATATCGTGGTGTGGGATCCGAAAATCACCAAGACAATCAGCCCAGCGAACCACCATTCCATCCTTGATTACAACGTCTTTGAGGGCTTCGAGGTCAAGGCGCAGAGCCGCTATACGCTAAGCCGTGGCGAGGTGATCTGGGCCTGGGGTCAAAACAGCCAGCCGCAACCCGGTCGTGGGCGTTTCGTGCCGCGCCCAGCCTTCCCAAGCGCCAATGTCGCGCTCAGCAAGTGGAAGGAGCTCAACAGCCCAAAGATGATCAAGCGCGATCCGCTGAACATTCCGGCGGGGATCTGAGCGATGTAAAACCGCCACGACAATCAGGTAAAGTGCCGCGCTAAAAGCGGCCGACCAACAGGGAAGTAAAATACGTGAATGACAGCCAGAGCGTGATCAGCGCCAGCAATCTTGACCTGACCTTTCAAACCAATGACGGGCCGGTCCATGCGTTGAAAGACGTGAATCTTGAGATCCACAAGGGAGATTTCGTCAGCTTTATCGGCCCCTCGGGCTGCGGGAAGACGACCTTTCTGCGGGTGATGGCCGACCTTGAGCAGCCTACGGGCGGCACCGTGACAATTAACGGTGTCTCGCCTGAGGAGGCGCGCAAATCCCGGGCTTACGGCTACGTCTTTCAGGCGGCGGGGCTGTACCCGTGGCGCACCATTGGCGGCAACATCCGCCTGCCGCTTGAGATCATGGGCATCCCCCGCGCAGAGCAGGCCGAGCGGGTGCGGCGCGTGCTGGAACTGGTGGAACTCAGCGGGTTTGAAAAGAAATTCCCTTGGCAGCTTTCGGGCGGGATGCAGCAGCGCGCCTCCATCGCGCGGGCGCTGTCGTTCGACGCCGATATCTTGCTGATGGACGAACCCTTTGGCGCGTTGGATGAAATCGTGCGCGACCATCTCAACGAGCAACTGCTGAAGCTCTGGGCGCGGACGGAAAAGACCATTGCCTTCGTCACCCACTCGATCCCCGAAGCGGTCTATCTGTCGACCAAGATCGTTGTGATGAGCCCGCGCCCCGGCAGGATCGCCGATGTGATCGAAAGCCCGCTGCCGCGCGAACGGCCCTTGGAAATCCGCGAAACGCCAGAATTCCTTGAGGTCGCGCATCGCGTCCGTGAGGGGCTGCGCGCCGGGCATGGGGACGATTGATGCGTAACATTATCCCGGTTCTTACGGTCGTGGGGCTGTTGATTGTCGTTTGGTATGGCGCTGCTGTCGCGCTCAACGCGCAGTGGGCGCGGGACGTGGCGGCGCGGGCGGACAAGACGCTGACATTCTCGGAATTGGTGGCCGATACGTGGTCGCAGGACAAGCCCAAGCTGCCCGCACCGCATCAGGTGGGGGCCGAACTGTGGGAGACCACGGTGATGAAGAAGGTCACGTCGAAACGCTCGCTGGTCTATCACACATGGGTCACGTTCAGCGCGACCTTCCTTGGCTTTGTCATGGGCACAGCGCTTGGCACGCTGCTGGCAGTCGGCATCGTGTTTAACCGCACGATGGATATGTCGGTGATGCCTTGGGTGATCGCCAGTCAGACCATTCCGATTCTCGCCATCGCGCCGATGATCATCGTGGTGCTGAATGCCGTGGGCCTCTCGGGCCTGCTGCCCAAGGCGATCATCAGCATGTATCTGTCGTTCTTCCCGATGGTCGTGGGCATGGTCAAAGGGCTGCGCAGCCCGGATCAGATGCAGTTGGACCAGATGCGCACTTGGCACGCGAGCGGTTGGCAGACCTTTTGGAAACTGCGGTTACCGTCTTCGATGCCGTATTTCTTCACCTCGCTGAAAGTGGGGGTCGCGGCCTCTCTCGTTGGTGCCATTGTCGGTGAGATGCCGACGGGGGCGGTCGCGGGTCTTGGGGCGCGGTTGCTGGCGGGTAGCTACTACGGTCAGACCGTCCAGATCTGGAGCGCGCTTATCATGGCGGCGGCCTTGGCGGCGGTGATGGTTGGGCTGATCGGGTTGATCCAGCGGGTCACCCTAAAACGGATGGGGATGGCATGATGGGCTGGGTTCTTTTCGCCATCGTCGCTTGGCTGGTCGGTCTGTCAATTAACGTCTGGCTGGCGCGGCAGAAGCCGTCCCGCTGGGCGGCGCTCGCTTCTCCGATTGTCTTCGGCCTGACGCTCATCGCCGTCTGGGAAGGCGTGGTGCGGGGCTTTGACATCAACCAAGTCCTGCTGCCTGCGCCTTCGGTGATTGCTGCGCGGTTTGCAACGTCGCTGGATATCCTCTGGGTCGACTTTGTGCAGACCGTCATCAAAGGCGCGCTGAGTGGTTATATCATCGGCTGCGGCGCGGCGTTCCTGACGGCGCTGGCGATTGACCGCTTTCCTTTCCTGCAACGCGGGTTGCTGCCCGTGGGCAATTTCGTCGCGGCCCTGCCGATCATCGGCATGGCACCGATCATGGTGATGTGGTTCGGTTTTGGTTGGCAATCCAAGGCGGCGATTGTCGTGGTCATGGTGTTCTTTCCGATGCTGGTGAACACGGTGCAGGGGTTGCAGGCCAGCGACGCCATGCAGCGCGACTTGATGCGCACCTATGCGGCAGGCTATTGGCGAACGCTGCTGAAACTGCGGTTGCCTGCGGCGATGCCCTTTGTCTTCAACGGGTTGAAGATCGGCACCACGCTGGCGCTGATCGGGGCCATTGTTGCTGAATTTTTCGGCTCTCCGGTGCTTGGCATGGGGTTCCGCATCTCTACTTCGGTCGGACAGCTTGCCCTAGACCTCGTCTGGGCCGAGATTGTCGTGGCGGCGATCGCCGGATCGGCGTTCTATGGTATTATGGCCCTGGTCGAGGGCCGGGTGACCTTCTGGCACCCCAGTCAACGAAGCTGAACAACGACCAACCAAGAGGGAGAATAATGATGAAGAATATCACGAAGATTACCGCAGGGGTCGCCTTGGGCCTTTGGGGCGGGATGGCGCAGGCGGCGGATGACCTGACCTTGCAACTTAAATGGGTCACGCAGGCTCAGTTCGGGGGCTACTATGTGGCCAAGGACAAAGGGTTCTATGAGGAAGAAGGGTTGAACGTTACGATCAAGCCGGGCGGTCCCGATATCGCGCCGGTTCAGGTGCTGCTGGGTGGTGGTGCGGATGTGATGGTTGATTGGCTGCCCTCGGCATTGGCTGCGCGGGAAAAGGGCGCACCGATTGTGAACATCGCGCAGCCCTTCGCGAAATCTGGCCTGATGCTGACCTGCCTGAAAGAGCACGGTATCGAGAGCCCCGAAGACTTCCCCGGCAACACGCTCGGTACATGGTTCTTTGGCAATGAGATTCCGCTGCTAAGCTGGATGGGCAAGCTGGGCTATTCGACTGATGGCTCGGACGGTGGTGTGACCATCCAAAAGATCAACTTCAACGTCGACCCGCTGCTGCAAAAGCAGGTCGAATGCGCCACCACCATGACCTACAACGAATATTGGCAGGTGATCGACGCTGGGCTGACGCCTGAAGATTTGGTGGTCTTCAAATATGAGGACGAGGGCATTTCGACGCTGGAAGATGGTCTTTATACCACCGAAGAGAGCCTTGCGGACCCTGAGATGGTCGACAAGCTGGCGCGTTTCGTGCGGGCCTCGATGAAGGGCTGGAAATACGCCGAGGAAAATGTCGAAGAAGCCGCCGAAATCGTGTTGGAGAATGACCAGACCGGCGCGCAGACTGAAAAGCACCAGACCCGCATGATGGGCGAGATCGCCAAGCTGACCGAGGGCAGCGATGGGCGCTTGGACGAAGCGGCCTTTGACCGGAGCGCGGAAATCACCATGGAAGGTGGGATGATCACCAAAGCGCCTGAGGGGGCTTGGACCCACGACATCACCGACAAAGCGCTTCAGTAAATTTGAATGCTCTTGAAATGGAGGGGGCCCGCGCTTTGCGCTGGCCCCTTTCTTGTTTGCACGGAGGGTCAGCGCCTGCTCGCGGGTCGGCGGTCCAACGTTGCATCGTGCCACTTTATGGCTCAACCTTGACGCGCCTTCGCAAAGTCACGCCGAGCTTGACGATATCGCCTACCCGGGGGGCGGGCAGGCGATGGCCCGACGCCTGCGGCTTGTTTCCGGACCGGATGCCTTACAGCACGGTAACCTTCGTCCCAATCGGCACGCGTTGGTACAGATCGACCACATGTTCGTTCAACATGCGAATACAACCGTTGGAGACCGAACGCCCGATTGAGTTCGGCTGCGTTGTGCCGTGAATGCGGAAGTATGTGTCTCGCCCGTTCTGGAACAGATAAAGCGCCCGCGCGCCGAGTGGGTTGCCGGGGCCGCCGGGCTGGGCGTCGGTATTGCCGATGAAGCGTTTGTAGGCCTGCGGCTCGCGCTCGATCATTTCATTGGTCGGCCGCCATGTGGGCCATTCTTTTTTCACGTCAATGGTCGCCGTGCCTGTGAACTCTAGTCCTGCCTTGCCGACACCCACGCCATAGCGCATCGCCTGACCGGGGGCCGTCACGAAATAAAGGTAATGGCTGCGCGGTAGGATCAGTAACTGGCCCGGCGCATATTGGCTCTTAACCGGTACGATCTGCGGCTTTGGATCATAGGCGGCGGTGCGGGCCTGCGCCATGAGGGGGAGGGTGGCGGCTGCCACGGTGCTGGTCAGAAATGTACGGCGGCGCATGGCAGGCTCCATTTTGGGATCACTGTTTTGTCGTGCATCTTGCCACGGAGGCATATTTTAGCAAGGCTGGACATAAAAAAACCGACCTGCCGTCGCCAGCAGGTCGGTTAAAATTCTTGGGTCAGGGCCGAAGCCCCCGGCCATTAGGCCAGCGCGATGTTTGTCGCGGACTCGCGGCCGTCACGGCCTGCTTCGATGTCGAAGGTCACTTTCTGGTTGTCGGCCAGGCCGGTCAGGCCAGCGCGCTCAACAGCGGAAATGTGAACGAAAACGTCTTTGCTGCCGCCATCGGGAGCAATAAAGCCGAAGCCTTTAGTTGTGTTGAACCATTTTACGGTGCCAGTGGCCATATCCGTAGTCTCCATATTTATGCCATCCGCTTAAGTGCGATGGCCCGGCGTTGTTGGTCTGGATCGATAGACTGAGCGCCGTATGAGGGAGACAGTGGGTCGAAAAAGATAACGTCTGCACTGCCTATATTGCATTGGGAGGGGATTCGTTCAAGGGGCAACACGTATCTGGCTGTAATGGCGGTAAAAGCGTCTCAGTTATCGGCAAATTCCTGCCACGAAATTTCATGATCTCCATATTTTATTGGGAATAGGTTGAAAATGCCCGTCTCGAGTTTGCCTAAAACCCGTCTCATTGCTGCCCGGACTAGGTGGTTTTCTGCCGGAAAGCCCCAAGAGCGCCTGCCAGCGCCCCCTCATGCGGAGTAATGAGACATGATGCGTATCCTTGCTGTAGACGATGACCCGGTCATCCTTGACCTCCTTACGGGATGTCTGACTGAAAATGACAATTACGAGCTGACCTGCTGCGAAAGCTCGGAAGATGCGCTTGAAATCATGCAGCAGAGCAACCAGCCGTTCGACTCCTTCCTGTTGGACATCATGATGCCGGGCATCAACGGGATCAGCCTGTGTGAGATGATCCGCGATGTGCCATCCTATCGGGCTGTGCCGATCATTATGATCACCGCCAGCAAAGAGCCTGCGATGATGCAGCGGGCCTTTGATGCGGGGGCGACGGATTTCCTGTGCAAACCGCTGGACGGGGTTGAGCTGAGCGCGCGGATCAATGCTGCAAGCATGTTGAATGCCTCGCTTTTGCGGGAACGTGAGGCGCAACATACGCTGTCCGAGCTGGCGCAGATGATGAAGATCCGCTTTGACGAAGATTTTGAGCTTGATGTTTCGTCCTGTAGCAATGTTTCCGCGTTGGAGAATTACCTGCTGCGGCTGCCCAGCGGTTGTTTCTCGATGAGCCTGTTCTCTATCTCTGTTGAGGGCGCGCGCGGTATCTATCGCGCGGTCAAGGCACCTGCCTTCCGCCGTCAAATGGAACAGGTGGCCCGTGCGTCGGTTCATTCGCTGGAAGGTATGCGTTTTCATCTGGCCTATGCAGGCAGTGGCCGTTTCATCGGTGTGGTGATGAGCCGCGCACGTTTGAACACCGCCACCATGGCCGAGCGGATGCTTGAGCATTTGGAGAGCAGTTGGGATGGCAAAGGCATGAACGGTGGGCTGGCCCCGTCGTTGCAGGTGCATTCCGTGACCGAGCAGCGCCTCTGGTCGGGCCTTTCCGCCAGCAACAAGCTGCGCGAATATCTGCAAAGCTGGGACCCGCTCCATGGTCTGGCACGGCACGACGAAGACAATCTCTTTGCCCAGTTGGAAACCGCAATCGACGACGATCGCTGAGGGCTCTGCTCGTTCTCAGGGATGCTAGGCCCGTCCGCTTTGCGGGCGGGCTTTTGCGTTGGGGGAACGGGGGATGCCTGTAGTGCCCTAGGTTGGTAGGCCAACATATAACGCACAAAAAAAGGGGCGACGGTCAACCGTCGCCCCTTTCTCATGCCAGTCGCGCTGTTTAGCGCGCGAATTTTTTGTGCTTCAGGCGCTTGGGCTCAAGCGCATCGGCACCCAGACGGCGCTTTTTGTCTTCTTCGTAATCGTCGAAGTTGCCTTCGAACCATTCCACATGCGCTTCGCCTTCGAAGGCCATGATATGGGTACAAATACGGTCAAGGAAAAAGCGGTCGTGCGAAATCACCACGGCACAGCCCGCGAAATCGACCAGCGCATCTTCGAGCGCACGGAGGGTTTCGACGTCAAGATCGTTGGTCGGTTCATCGAGCAGCAGCACGTTGCCGCCTTCTTTGAGCAGACGCGCCATGTGTACGCGGTTACGTTCACCGCCCGACAGCAGACCAACTTTCTTTTGCTGGTCGCCGCCCTTAAAGTTGAACGACGAGCAATAGGCGCGGGAGTTCACCTCGGCGTCACCCAGCTTGATGATCTCGGCCCCGCCGGTGATCGCCTGCCAAACGGTGTCGTCGTGGTTCAGATCATCGCGGCTTTGGTCGACATAGCTGAGATCGACCGTATCACCGTATTCGATGGTGCCTTCGTCCGGTGTTTCATGCCCGGTGAGCATTTTGAACAGCGTCGATTTACCCGCGCCGTTGGGGCCAATCACACCAACGATACCGCCGGGCGGCAGCGAGAAATCGAGCCCGTCGATCAACTGCTTATCGCCCATGTGCTTCTTCAGACCCTCGACCTCGATCACCTTGTTGCCAAGGCGCGGGCCATTGGGGATGACAATCTGGGCGCGGCTGAGTTTTTCGCGCTCGGAAGTTTCGGCCATTTCGTTATAGGCGGCGATACGCGCTTTGGATTTCGCCTGACGGGCTTTGGCACCTTGGCGCATCCACTCAAGTTCGCGCTCAAGCGTCTTTTGCTTGGATTTGTCCTCGCGGGCCTCTTGGCTCAGGCGTTTGGCCTTTTGCTCCAGCCAGTCGGAGTAGTTGCCCTCATAGGGGATGCCGCGGCCACGGTCCAATTCGAGAATCCAGCTGGTAATGTCATCAAGGAAGTAACGGTCGTGGGTGACGGCAAGGATCGTGCCCTTGTAGTCGATCAGGTGCTGTTGCAGCCACGCGATGGTTTCCGCGTCGAGGTGGTTGGTCGGTTCATCGAGCAGCAGCATGTCGGGCGCTTCGAGCAGCAGTTTGCACAGCGCCACGCGGCGCGCTTCACCGCCCGAGAGGTTTTCCGGCATCGCGTCATCGGGCGGGCAGCGCAGAGCTTCCATCGACACATCGATCTGACTGTCGAGGTCCCACAGGTCTTGGGCGTCGATGTCGTCTTGCAGCTTGGCCATCTCTTCAGCGGTCTCGTCGCTGTAGTTCATCGCCAGTTCATTGTAGCGGTCCAGAATGGCCTTCTTCTCGGCCACGCCTTCCATGACGTTCTCGCGCACGGTCTTGGTCGGGTCGAGCTTGGGTTCCTGCGGCAGGTAGCCGACCTTGGCGCCTTCGGCGGCCCATGCTTCGCCAGTGAAATCCTTGTCGAGCCCGGCCATAATCTTGAGCAGGGTGGATTTACCCGCGCCGTTGACGCCAACGACACCGATCTTCACGCCGGGCAGGAAGTTCAGGTGGATGTTTTCGAATGTCTTCTTGCCCCCGGGATAGGTCTTGGAGACGCCGGACATGTGATAGACGTATTGATAGGCAGCCATTTGGAGAATCCTCGAAACGCGATTTGGGGTTTGCAGTGCAATATCGTCCGTGCGGGGCAATATCAAACACTCTGTATATCCTGAGCCAATCGCCCGGCGGAGCCTTGCGAAATCTGCCCTGTGGTTGACCCCATGACGCAGGGCAGAGGGCGATTGGACGGTTTTACAATGGTTTGGCGGGCGATCTGCAAAGCCAGACAGCGAAATTCAGTCGACTTTTCTGCGGTTTTCGCGCTAACATTTCTACAATCTGCGATTGGGCGGCGATTTCTGGCCAGCGCAGAGTAGGAAGACTGAGAGCGGAGTTCACCTTTCGCGGGCGTCGACTTTCAGCACAGCAACAGGGAATTACTCATGTCAAAATCCACAATCGTTGTGGGTCTGGACGGGTCAGAGGCCGGCGCGCGTGCTTTGGCCTTTGCTCAGGCTCAGGCCAAACAGATCGGGGATTGTTCGATCACGGTTTGCTTTGTGATCGAATGGTCGCCTTTCACCTTTCAGACCAAGGAAGAGAACGAGCAGCGCCATATGCGGCGCGAGCAGGAGTTGCAGCGCGCCCATGACGTGGTGCTTGATCCGGCGGTGGCAGACGCCAAAGCCTCGGGCATCGAGGTTGAGGGCATCGTGCGGCACGGCGACGTGGCCGATATCCTTGAAGGTGTCGCCAAAAAGCGCGGAGCGATTCAGATCGTTGTTGGCCGCGTCGGTGAGCGGGGTCTCAAGCGGCTCTTTGGTGGGGTGACGGGCCGGTTGGTCGCAGGCTCCAGTGTGCCGGTCACGATCATTCCCTGAAAGGATAAGCCATGAACAAGCTGTTTACCTACGTGATGGCCGTTTTCGCGTCATTGCTGCCGAGCCTTGCCGCTGCGCAAGAGGCTGTCGGCGTCGACGAACGTATTAACCAGATTTTTGCCGATTACACCGGTTGGTATGTTTCCTTCATTTTCGCCCCGCTGCCGGGCACGAATTTCTCTTGGATCGCGCTGTGGTTGGTTGTGGGGGCGGTGGTTTTCACCGTTTATTTCGGGGCCATCCAGCTCAAGGGGTTTTGGCATTCGATCCAGCTGGTGCGGGGCGATTATTCCGACCCCGACGATGCGGGCGAGGTAAGCCACTTTCAGGCGCTGGCGACGGCGCTGTCGGGCACCGTGGGTCTGGGCAATATCGCGGGCGTCGCGGTGGCGGTCAGCATCGGTGGGCCGGGTGCGACATTCTGGATGGTGGTTGCCGGTCTCTTCGGCATGGCGACCAAGTTCACCGAATGTACGTTGGGCGTGAAATACCGTAATGAGTTTCCCGACGGCCATGTTTCAGGCGGGCCGATGTATTACATCGTCAAAGGCTTTTCCGAGCGCGGCCTGCCGCTGGGTGGCTTCATGGCGGTGCTGTTCTCGATCTTTACCATCCTCGGCGCGCTCGGCGGGGGCAATATGTTCCAAGCCAACCAAGCTCATGCGCAGCTTGCGGGCGTTTTGGGTGACTATCCGGGTTGGATCACGGGCGTCATCCTTGCCGGTGTCACCTTTGCCGTGATCGCGGGTGGTCTGAAATCCATCGCGCGGGTGACGGAAAAGATCGTGCCCTTCATGGGCGTCTTCTATGTGCTGGTGTCGATCCTGATCCTGATCATCAACTGGGATATGATCGGTTGGGCCTTTGGTCAGATTTTCATGGGCGCCTTCACCGGTCTGGGCGTTGTCGGCGGCTTTACCGGCGCGTTGATCCAAGGCTTCCGCCGTGCGGCGTTCTCAAACGAAGCGGGCATCGGCTCGGCTGCCATTGCCCACTCGGCGGTGCGTACCAAAGAGCCGGTGACTGAAGGCTATGTGGCGCTGCTGGAGCCGTTCATCGATACGGTGGTGATCTGCACGATGACCGCCTTGGTGATCGTTATCAGCGGCGTGTTGAACCAAGACCCTGCAACCGGGCTTTATATCTGGAACGAAGAAGCGGGCCGGATCGCGACAGAAGGTGACGTGAGCGGCGTGGCGCTGACTTCGGCGGCCTATGCGCGGGCGTTCTCGTGGTTCCCGATCTTGTTGATGATCGCGGTGGTGCTCTTTGCCTTCTCGACGATGATCAGCTGGTCCTACTATGGCCTCAAGGCTTGGACCTATCTCTTCGGCGAGGGGCCAGCAAAGGAACTGACCTTTAAGGTAATCTTCTGCGTCTTCATCGTGATCGGTGCAGCGGCGAGCCTTGGGCCGGTGATCGACTTCTCCGATGCGATGCTCTTCTCCATGGCGATCGTGAACATCATCGCGCTCTACTTCCTGATGCCGATCGTGAAGCGCGAGCTGAACAGCTATGTCGCGCGGCTGCGCTCGGGCGAGATCGTGAAACACAAGTAAGCGCTTCGCATTGACAATGGGCTGCAATGCCCCTCCTTTGGCCCCTGATTTCGGATCGGGGGCCATTTTCTTGCGCAATACCATGCCATTCGCCACCAAAGGGCAGGTCGTGGGCCTGTTGGGCGGGTCGTTTGACCCGGCACATGAGGGGCATGCGCATATCACGCGCGAGGCGTTGAAGCGGTTCGGGCTGGATCGCGTCTGGTGGCTGCTCAGCCCCGGCAACCCGCTGAAAGAACACGGGCCAGCGCCGATGGCGCAGCGCAAGGCGCGGGCGCGGGCAGTGATGGATCACCCGAGGGTCGAAATCACGGACATTGAGGCGCAGCTTGGCACCCGTTACACGGCGCAGACGCTTGAGGCCCTACGGCGGCGCTATCCCGGCGTGCGGTTCGTCTGGCTGATGGGGGCCGATAACCTTGCGCAGTTTCATTTGTGGCAAGACTGGCGGCAGATCATGGAGACAGTGCCGGTCGGCGTGCTGGCCCGACCCGGGCAACGTATTTCAGCCCGGATGAGCCGGGCGGCGGCGCTGTATGCGCCCTACCGGATCGCGGGGCGGAACAGTCAACTGCTGTCCTATGCCACAGCGCCCGCGTGGTGTTTTGTGAATGTGCCGATGGTCGAGGTGTCGTCAACCGCGCTGCGGGCCGCCGGGGGCTGGCGCTCAGCGTAGCCGGGCAGAGGTGATGCCTGCGGTGATGATCACCGCAAGCCCCGCCCATGTCAGCGCATCGGGCAGGGTGCTGAACAGGAACAGACCCAGCAGTACCGCCGCGATCAGTTGGAAATAGACCAAAGGTGCCAGCCGCGTCGCAGGCGCGCGGCGATAGGCGTAGAGCAGCAGCAGATTGCCCAGCATGGAGAACAGCGCGCTGGCCGTTGCCAGACCGGCCACAGGCAGGGTGGCTTGGGGCAGGTTCATCACGCCCAAGGGCAGCAGCATCACCGCGCTCATCGCCAGTTGGGTAAAGGTCAGCGCGAGCGGCGGGGCGAGGTCAGACAGCCAGCGCGACATGGTGAGAAAGACGCCGTAGAACAGCCCCGCCGCCACAGCGAAGAGCAGCCCCGGCCCGCCCGTGCCACCCCCCATGCCGGGGCGTACGACCAGCAGCACACCGAAAAACCCGAGTAAGATTAGCGCACTGCGTAGCAGGGTGATGCGTTCGCGCAAGAAAAGTGCGGCCAATAGGTAGCTAACCATCGGCCCGATAAAGAAGGCGGCAAAGACATTGGCGATAGCTTCGGTTTGTAGAGCGGTTTGAATGCAAGTGATCCCCGCCGCCAGCGTTGCCGCCCGTAGCCACAACCGCCAGTCGCGCATCAGCCCCCAAGTGCCGCGCGGCAGGAACGGCAGCACCATCAGCGCGCCAATGGCAAACCGCGACCACGCAACGAATACCGGTGCCACCCCCATTCCCGAGGTCAGAATCTTGCCCGCGCTGTCCCCTGCGGGGATCAGTGACATGGCGATAAACATGAGCGGAATGGCGCGTTGCATGATGCGGGGTTAGCAGGTCGGCGGTTTTGTGCAACCGCGAAAGGGGGGCAGGCGTCAGACAGGTTGTGGCCGAACGCCGCATGGGGTTTATATCAAGCCCATGAGCCAGAGATTTACACGACGCATTTTCCTTGGAACGGCTGCTGCCGCGATGGCCGCAGCTTCCGCTTGGGCCGAGCCACCGACCACATCATTGCGCCCCGTCGGGCGCGATGCCGATCTGTACAAACAGGCCATTCCAAATGTGTCAGAGATCATCGCCGACAGCGGGATCACAGGCACGGTCGCCTTTGCCGTGATCGACGTCGACAGCGGTATCTGGCTGGAAGCATCAAATGCCACCGATGGCATCCCGCCCGCCAGCAGTATCAAAGCGATCACCGCGCTTTATGCCCTGGATCAACTTGGGCCGGATCATGTTTTTGAAACGCGGTTGCTGGCAACAGGTGGCGTGGTCGATGGGGAAGTGCAGGGCGATCTGATCCTTGTCGGCGGGGGCGACCCGACGCTCGACAGTGACAACCTTGGCCAGATGGCCGAGGAGTTGAAAGAGGCGGGCATCATCGGGGTGAAGGGCAAATTCAAGGTCTATGAAGGATCTTTGCCCTCGACCTTTGCGATCGACCCCGAACAGCCCGATCATGTGGGATATAACCCTGGCGTCTCGGGCATTGCCCTGAACTACAACCGGGTGCATTTCGAATGGAAACGCAGCGGTAGCGGCTATGACGTGACAATGGAGGGCCGCGCGGCGCGTTATGCGCCGGCAGTACGTGCGGCCACGATGGAAGTCGTGGACCGCAGTGGCCCAGTCTATACCTACGAAAACCGCCCCGACCGAGATGTCTGGACCGTGGCGAAGTCTGCCTTGGGCACCGGCGGTGCGCGTTGGTTGCCGATCCGGCGGCCCAGTGTCTATGCAGGGGACATTTTCACCACCATCGCCCGGAGCCACGGTATCAACTTGGGCGATGCGGAATTGGCCGAAACACTGCCCGAGGGGGAGACCCTCGTTACCCATCGCAGCGCCGAGTTGCGGCCGATCCTAAAGGACATGCTGGAATATTCCACCAACCTTACGGCTGAGATGGTTGGTCTGGCCGCCAGCGCCAAACGGCTGGGAACGGTGCCAAGCCTGCGTGCCTCTGCCGCCGAGATGAACAAATGGGCGATTGAGGAGCTGGGCATGGAAAACCCGGCGATGATCGACCATTCGGGTCTTGGCGACGACAGCAAGATGACCGTGCATGACATGGCCGGAGGGTTGGCGCGTATTCATGGTACGGGGCTGCGGCCCCTGCTGAAACCTGTGTATCTGCGCGATGATAGTGGCCGACCGGAGCGCGATAATCCCATTGAGATTGACGCCAAGACGGGCACTTTGAACTTTGTCTCGGCGCTGGCCGGGTTCCTGACCACGCCCGAAGATCGTGTGTTGGCCTTTGCAATCCTGACGGCGAACACCGATGAGCGGGCGAAAATCACACGTGCTGAGCGTGAGCGCCCGCCGGGGGCGCGGACATGGAATGGGCGGGCCAAACGTGTGCAGCGTGGTCTGCTTGAGCGTTGGGGGCTGCTTTATAACGCGGCGGTTAAGCCAGAGGCAGAAACGGCCCCGGCGCCTGAGGTTACATCTGAGGAAGCACCGGAGCCTGAAGCCGTTCTGGAGGAATCCTGAAGTCTGCTTAGGTCAGATGCCGCGCCCGCGCGCCGCGCTCGATCGCGGCGGCGTGGAGCCGGTCGATGTTGAGCTCATAGCGGATTTCTTCGAGGAGACGCAGTTCAGCCTCGTCCAGCGTACCATCGGCGGCGGCCACGTCACAGGCCAGCGCATAGGCTGTTTCATGCAGGCGTTCGGGCAGGGCTTCGCGGATAAGGCCAAAGAGGGCATCCAACCCGTCTTCCTGCTCAAAGAGGTCAAACACCGTTTTGCTGATCGTCGCCACGCGGTCATTGTCATAGCCGGAAAATACCGGCAGCAGGTTCAGTGCGGATTCAATTTTAACCAGTTCGGCGGTGCGAATGTCTTCGTCCGAGGCCGAGACCGCGATCATCAGCGCGACAAGGCAGTCTTGGGCGCTGAGCGAGAGGGAAGATGTGTCGGGCATCGGGAAATCCTTTGAACAGGTATGTTGCAGCGCAGAATATTGACCCTCAGGGTGCGAAGCAATAGGAACGGGCGACCCCGTGCGCATTGGGCGCAGGGGCGCCAAAAGATGGATGATCCGACATGTCCGAGACCCGAGACGCGGCACTTAGCAGCAAAGCATGGCCCTTTGAAGAAGCGCGCCGGGTGCTCAAACGGTACGCCAAGAAACCGCCGGAGAAGGGCTATGTGCTGTTCGAGACGGGCTATGGCCCCTCTGGCTTGCCGCATATCGGCACCTTTGGGGAGGTGCTGCGCACCACGATGATCAAGCGCGCCTTCGAAGAGATCAGCGATATTCCGACCAAGCTGGTGTGTTTCTCGGACGATCTGGACGGCATGCGCAAGGTGCCGGGCAACGTGCCACAGCAAGAAATGCTGGCTGAGCATATGCACAAGCCGCTGACCGTGGTGCCGGACCCGTTCGGCACGCATGAGAGCTTTGGCCACCACAACAACGCGATGCTGCGCCGGTTCCTCGACACTTTCGGCTTCGAGTACGAGTTCTATTCCGCGCGCGAATTCTACCGCTCGGGCCAGTTCGACGAGGTGCTGCTGCGCGCCTGCGAGAAGTACGACGAGATCATGGCGGTGATGCTGAAGTCGCTACGCGAGGAGCGCGCGCAGACCTATTCGATTTTCCTGCCGATCCACCCCGAAACGGGCCGCGTGATGTATGTGCCGATGAAGGAGGTCAACGCCAAGGATGGCACGATCACCTTCGACGACGAGGACGGCACCGAGATGACCTTGCCGGTCACCGGGGGCAACGTGAAGCTGCAATGGAAGCCTGACTTTGGCGCGCGTTGGGCTGCGCTGGATGTCGACTTTGAGATGTACGGCAAGGAACATGCGACCAACACGGCGATCTATGATCGGATCTGCGAGATCCTCGGTGGTAAGAAGCCCGAGCATTTCAGCTATGAGCTGTTCCTTGATGAGAACGGTCAGAAGATTTCCAAGTCCTCGGGCAACGGCATTTCGATCGACCAGTGGCTGACCTATGCTAGCACTGAGAGCTTGTCGTATTTCATGTTCCAAAAGCCCAAGACGGCCAAGCGCATGCATTTTGACGTGATCCCCAAGGCGGTTGATGAATACCACCAGCAGCTTCGGGCCTATGAGACGCAGGATGTGAAGGCGCGGCTGAACAACCCGGTCTGGCACATCCACGGGGGCGATGTGCCGAAGTCGGACATGGTGGTGCCCTTCTCCATGCTGCTGAACCTTGCAAGCGTATCGAGCGCCGAGGACAAGTCGCAGCTTTGGGGTTTCATCCAGCGCTATGCGCCTGACGCCACACCGGAAAACAACCCTGGCATGGATCAGGCGGCGGGCCATGCGGTGCGCTATTTCAACGACTTCGTGAAGCCGCAGAAGGTGTTCCGCGCGCCTACGGAGTTGGAACGCGAAGCGTTGGAAGACCTGCGCGAGCGGCTCAAAGTCTGGGACAGCGGGCTGGATGCCGAAGCGTTGCAGAGCATGGTTTTTGCCGTGGGCAAAGAGCGTTTCGACCCGCTGCGCGACTGGTTCACCGCGCTTTACGAAGTGTTGCTGGGCGCCAGTCAAGGGCCACGCTTTGGCGGGTTCATCGCGCTTTATGGTGTGGATGAGACCGTGGCGCTGATCGACGACGCGCTGGCGGGCAAGCTGACCACCGCGTGAAACTTTTGCCTCTTGCCCTGCGTGACTTAGATCATTCAGCAAGGGTAAGGGGGAAAGGCGATGCGCAACGCGGTATTTACATTTTTCGGAGGGCTGGCGCTGTCGGCCCTCCTGAGCTTTGGCGCTATGGCGCAGCAGGCCGAGATCGAAGAGACGATCAACAGCCAGTTCGACGCCTTTCGCGCGGATGATTTCGCCGCGGCTTTGGAGTTCGCCACGCCGAACTTGCAGCGCTATTTCCAGACCCCCGAGAACTTTCGCAGTATGGTCAGCAATGGCTATCCAATGGTGCAGAACCCTGCTGAGGTGCGGTTTCTGGATCACCGTGCGGATGGCACACGGTTTGTCCAAGTGGTGCAGGTCGTTGACCCCAAGGGCTTCACGCATCTGCTGGGTTATTTGATGGAGCAGACCGAGGAAGGCTGGCGCATTGGCGCGGTGCAAATCCTCGATGCGCCGGGCGCGAATGTGTGAGGTCTGTTGCGGCCCATACGCGCGGTGAACACAGTCACGATTAACACATCGTTGATACTTCCCTGACCTCGCGGTTCGGCCTGTCCGAGCCAGAGCAGTTGAGCGGCGCGCCTTGGTGAGAGGTGCGGGCCGGGGAAAGGAAATGCGATGAACAAGGCGATTACCGACGGTTTGGTGCTGATGCCGACACCCTTTGCGGCGGGTCTGGATGTCTGGTCGAGCGGCGATGGCACGCCAGGGTCAGACACCTATGAGAATGCCTCAAACGCGGCCTTTGTCCCGGCAGATCAGGATTTTGGTGGGGCGCTGGAATTGCTCAAGACACAGGCCACGCAGCGGCTGCGGTACATGGGCCAGACCACGCTTCTACCGGGCTGCTATCTGCGCGTGACGGCGCGGGTCAAGGCCGTGAGCGGCAACCTACCATCGGTGCGCATTGCAGGCTATCCGGCGCAATCAGGCGGGGGCAAAGTAGGCGGCGTGCCGGAGTTCGGACCGGCCACCACGCTTACCAGCTACGGTGAGGTGGTTGAGGTCAGCGCGATCATCGGCAGTGGCGACCGTGGCGGGGTCGATATGGTTTGGGGCACGCGGGCGACCTATGGCCATTTCGGGCTGGACCTGATCGGGCCGACGGGCGGCGTGGTGCGGATCGACGATATCGAGATCGAAGATGTAACCTCTGTTTTTCTACGGGACATGTTGGCGCAGGTTGATGTGCGCGACTTTGGTGCGGTGGGTAATGGGGTGACCGACGACACCGCCGCTTTTGAAGCTGCCAATGTCGCTGCCGATGGGCGTACGGTTCTGGTGCCTACGGGGAATTATCTGCTGAACGGCGATGTCACTTTCGACACGCCGGTAAAGTTTGAGGGCCATGTTACCATGCCCGTGGCGGCGATCCTGCTGCTACGCCGCAACTTTGACCTGCCCAGCTATATTGAGGCATTTGAGAACGAAGAGGTCGCGTTCCTCAAGGCGTTTCAGGCGCTGCTGAACAACGCGGACCACGATTCGCTCGATATGGGTGGGCGCAAGGTGAATGTGACCGGACCACTGGATATGCAGGCGGCGGTGCCTGACAAGACGAGCTATGCCACGCGCCGGGTGATCCGCAACGGCCAGCTTGAGGCGGCATCGAGCAGCAATTGGGACACGGTGGTGGTGACCTCGCAGGCGAGCTACTCAACCTCGCATAGTCGCAAGCTGACCAATGTGACCAACATCGCCAATGTGCCCGTGGGCGCGCTGGTCGAAGGCACCGGCGTGGGGCGTGAGATTTATGTGCGATCCAAGAATATCGCGACGCAGGAGGTCACCCTGAATGCGCCGCTATACGACGCAGCGGGCACCCAAAATTTTACCTTTCGCAAATTTCAATACATGGTGGATTTTAGTGGCTTTGCATCGCTGTCGAAATTCGTGATGGCGGATGTCGAATTCCAGTGCAACAACCGCTGCAGCGCGGTTAATCTTGCTCCCTCGGGGCTGATCTTTCATCTGCGCGATTGCTTCATCAGCCGGCCCAAAGACCGGGGTGTTACCTCGACCGGGGTGGGTTGTCAGGGCATGTTGATTGACCGCTGTCAGTTCCTTTCCGCTGAAGATGCGCTGACCGTGCCGAACCGCAGTAGCATCGCGCTGAACACCAACGCCAACGATGTAAAGCTACGCGATTGCCGCGCGACGAAGTTCCGCCATTTCGCGTTGTTGGCAGGGGGCAATAGCATCGTAACGGGCAACCACTTCTTCCAAGGCGACTCGGTTGAGAGTGGTGTGCGTTCGGCGGGGTTGATCCTTGCCTCGGCCCATACAAGTGCGGTGGTGACGGGGAATTACGTCGACAATTGCTTTATCGAATGGACGAACGAGCAAGACCCGACCCCGGCCTTCACCACTGGCTATTCGTTCAGCGCGCTTTGTATCAGCGACAATATCTTCCTGTCGGGCGCGGTCGCGCCGTGGTTCAGCTATATTGTGGTCAAGCCGCATGGGGCAGGGCATTTCCTGAGCGGGGTGAACATCTCGGGCAATCGGTTCCGAAGCTTGATTGGCGGTATTGACCGGGTCGAGCGTGTGGATACGACATTTGCCGATCTTGATCTCTCGCGTTGTAAGAATGTGGTGATGAAGGGCAATTCCTTTCACGCCGTCTCGGCGCAGGTCGAGAATATGGCCGAGATCGAATTTACCCAAACCACACCGTCAAATACATGGGTGATTGATACCTCTGGTCATCTGCCTTTTGGTGGGCAGGCCCTGAATACCGATGCGGTGGTGGCCCATGGTGCGATCCGCAACGGTAACAATGTGGCACAGTTCGATATGCCTTATGTCACCCATGCCGAAGGGCCTGACCGGGATCAGATCCATGTGGTCTGGCCGTCGGCAGTGCGGGGCAAAGTCTCGGTGATGGTGCGAATGGACAACCGTTAACCCCCGGTTCGGGGCGATACGTTAAATGGCCCTGCCGAAAATGGTGGGGCCATTTGCGTTAGAATCCGCGCCAAAGGCTGACGGTAAGGGCCGAGTTTTCAGGCGCATCAAAGGGCACTTCGCTGCCCAGTTGGACGCGGAATTTGCTAAAGCTTGGCGATAGAACAATGGAGGGGGCGAATTTGGCATAGGTTTCGCCCCCGGTGTAGGTAACGAAAACCTGCGTCATACCAGTGACGACTTCGGTGAAATCGAACCCCGCGGTGGTGTCGAGTTTGATGACCTCTTGCGAGAATCCAAACTCCCATTTTGCGGAGGCATCGACGGTCAGCCAGCCATTGCGTTCGCCGAACGTAAAGCCACGGCCCCATGACAGCCCGGCACGGAGATGCGGCGAGATGAGCACATCTGTCCAGCTTGCCCCTGCACCAAGATCGTAGGCCCAGCGGCCCCGCTCGGTCGGCTCTCCCAAAGGGAAACGCAGGAAAACGGTGGCGCTGCCGTTTTGCAGTCCGAAACGGCTTTGGCCTGTATTGAGGTCAAAGCCAAGGGTCAGGTTCTCGCGCAGTCCGTATTCGATGTAGGTGCTTTGGGTGAGATCGTAAAAGTAAGTTGCCGAGAATGACGTGGAGAGGAAGCTTGTCCCTTCTTCGCGCAGCCACGGCCCAGCGTGGGCGACTGCGGCGCTGAACTGGTAGGCCACAAGAGTAAGGCAAAGGGCAGATCGCATAGCAGGCTCCTGCAGCGATCTTGGTTAATAGCGGTTAATAAATCGTTTCTGCGGGTGGCCGAACGTAAAAACCCGGAGCCAAGGGCACCGGGTTTCTAAGTCGTCTATGTAGGTTGTATCACACGTGGGCTTTGTTGCCGCGTGGGCCTGCAATCAGCCAGACGATGAAGCCCAGCACTGGCAGGATGATGATCCCCAATACCCAAGCAATCTTGGCCGCGCCCGAGGCGCTTGAGGTGATGACCTGATAGATGGCGTAGATGTCGGCGATGAGGACGATAAGCCCTAAAAGTCCATATTCCATTCTGTGTCTCCTCTTGAAAGCGTGTATTTCCTATTGAATGCTCAACCCAGCTACGGCCTCTTTGGTTCCGGGGGCCTGTCTTTGACTGAATGAGCCAGAACCCGCCAGCTTGCCCGCTATGCGGGAACCGGCGGTGCCTGCCTTGGGTTTTGTTTCTACATCAACCAAGAAAGGAACAGGCCATGACTGACACCACAGCACCCGCATCGCTGGTTTCTTCGGACAATGTGAACGGCACCGCCATTTTCAGCGCGGATGGGACCGAAATCGGCCATATCGACCATCTGATGATCGATAAGAAATCCGGCAAAGTCGCTTACGCCGTTATGGGTTTCGGCGGCTTTCTGGGCATAGGCGAAGAACACTATCCCGTGCCATGGAACGCGCTGGACTATGACCCAGCCCGCGATGGTTTCATGACAAACATTGACGAGACGACAGTCAAAGGCGCACCAGAGCGTACCGACAGTTGGTACAGCGACCGTTCATGGCAAGAACGTACCTTTGATCACTACGGGGTGCCTTATTACTGGCTTTGACCGCTCACACTAGGCATCTGGAGGGAGGCCGCGGCGCCTCCCTTTTTGCTGCGCGGTTCATCGCGCAGCCCATTGTTTTTGAAGCGCAGATCGGGTCTCATGACGAAGGCTGACTGTTAGCCGCGTTTATTAAAAGGGGCCGCCGATGCGCTGTTTGATCGTTATGGGTATGATGCTCACCCTTGCAGGGTGCGGCGTGCCATTCATACCGCTGATTTAATCGGGCCATTCGCCCAAATTTATAGGAGACCCGTTGATGGAAGCCTTTCTTGATACGCTTGGCGCGGTGGCGCTGATCGCGCTTGTAGTTGTGGGGCTTGCCGCCGGGGCGATTGCCGGGGCTGTCGCAGGCCGGAACCGTCTGTTGTACCTTATTCTGGGGGTGATTGGCGCGGTGGCGCTGCCTTTCATCCTTGCAGCACTCGGCGTGACGGTCGTGGCGGCAGGGGGCTTGCTGTTGCTGCTGGTTGTTGCGGCAGTTGGTGCAGCGCTGGTACTGGCGCTTGTCGCAGCGCTTCGGCGATAGCAGAGCATAGTTTTTCGAGTGAGATGCGCGGGCCACCCCAAAAGGGCGGCTCGTTGCGTTTAGCGTTTGCGCCGTTTCACGTTGCCGCCACGCATGCCGCCTCGGCCAGAGGTGCTGCGCCCCGACGCTTTTTGAGCGGCATCGACAGCGCGGTCCACCGCTTGTTGACGGGCCATCGGATCGTCGGCCACAGCCAGATCGACTGCCTCCAGCCGCTTGACCTCATCGCGCAGCCTTGCGGCTTCTTCGAACTCAAGGTTCTCGGCAGCTTTGCGCATGTCGACCCTCAGCCCATCAAGCACAGTTTGAAGGTTGCCGCCCGCTAGGGGGTTGTCGACCTTGGCAGTGACCCGGTTCATATCGACATCACCTTTGTAAAGGCCGGCCAGAATGTCATCGACGTTCTTTTTGACCGTGGCGGGCGTGATGCCGTGTTCTTCGTTATAGGCCAGCTGCTTGGCGCGGCGGCGGTCGGTTTCGCCCATCGCCCGTTCCATACTGCCGGTGATGCGGTCGGCATACATGATTACGCGGCCTTCGGCGTTTCGCGCGGCCCGGCCAATGGTCTGAATGAGCGAGGTTTCAGAGCGCAGGAAGCCCTCCTTGTCCGCGTCCAGAATGGCCACCAGCCCACATTCGGGGATGTCCAGCCCCTCCCGCAATAGGTTGATCCCGATCAGCACGTCAAAGGCGCCCAAACGCAAGTCGCGCAGAATTTCGATCCGCTCGATCGTGTCGATGTCACTGTGCATGTAGCGCACGCGGATGCCCTGTTCGTGCATATATTCGGTCAGGTCTTCGGCCATCCGCTTGGTTAGCACGGTACACAGGGTCCGGTAGCCATCGGCGGCGACTTTGCGCACCTCATCAAGCAGATCGTCGACCTGCATTTCAACTGGGCGGATCTCAATTTGCGGGTCGATCAGACCTGTCGGGCGAATGATTTGTTCGGTGAATACGCCTCCGGTTTGCTCGATCTCCCACGCGGCGGGCGTGGCCGAGACAAAGACCGACTGCGGGCGCATCGCGTCCCATTCCTCGAACTTCAGCGGGCGGTTGTCCATGCAGGACGGCAGACGGAAGCCGTGTTCGGCGAGCGTGAATTTGCGCCGATAGTCGCCCTTGTACATGCCGCCGATCTGCGGGACCGAAACGTGGGATTCATCCGCAAAAACGATGGCGTTGTCAGGGATGAATTCGAACAGGGTGGGGGGCGGCTCCCCGGGCGCGCGGCCTGTGAGGTAGCGCGAGTAGTTTTCGATCCCGTTGCAGACGCCGGTGGCCTCCAGCATCTCGAGGTCGAAGTTCGTCCGTTGCTCAAGCCGCTGCGCCTCAAGCAGTTTGCCGTCGGCGACCAGTTGATCCAACCGCGTGCGCAGCTCTTTCTTGATCCCGATGATCGCCTGAGACATCGTTGGCTTCGGCGTCACATAGTGGCTGTTCGCATAGACGCGGATTTGGTCGAAAGTGTCGGTCTTTTCGCCCGTCAGAGGGTCGAACTCGGTGATGCTCTCCAACTCTTCACCAAAGAAGGACAGCCGCCATGCGCGGTCATCAAGGTGGGCCGGGAAGATTTCGAGACTGTCGCCGCGTACCCGGAATGAACCACGTTGGAAGGCCGCGTCATTGCGTTTGTACTGCTGCGCCACCAGATCGGCGATGACTTTGCGCTGGTCGTAGCTTTCACCGGCTTTCAGATCTTGGGTCATCGCGCCGTAGGTTTCGACGCTACCGATACCATAAATGCACGACACCGAGGCGACAATAATCACGTCGTCACGCTCCAAAAGCGCGCGGGTGGCGGAGTGGCGCATCCGGTCGATCTGTTCGTTGATCTGGGATTCCTTCTCGATGAAGGTATCGGACCGCGCGACATAGGCTTCGGGCTGGTAGTAGTCATAGTATGAGACGAAATATTCCACCGCGTTGTCGGGGAAGAAGCCCTTAAATTCGCCGTAAAGCTGCGCCGCCAGCGTCTTGTTCGGCGCAAGGATGATCGCCGGGCGTTGCGTTTCCTCGATCACCTTGGCCATGGTGAAAGTCTTGCCCGTGCCGGTCGCGCCTAGAAGCACCTGATCGCGCTCGCCCGAGTTCACCCCTTCGGTCAATTCTTTGATTGCGGTGGGCTGGTCGCCCGCCGGAGCGAACTCGGTCACCAGCTTGAACTTATGGCCGCCCTCCAGCTTGGGGCGGCTGCGCACGTCTGGCGCGGGGTTTGCCAGCATCGGCATCCCCTCGGATTTGTCGGAATGGGCATAGGGCATCGCGGGTATCCTTCGTCAAGCTTCCCATAGGTGCCCTCTTTCACGCGGGGTTCAAGGGGCAGGGGGCCGCGAAGGGCGCTTTTGCCGCTACTTCATCAATCGTTTACGATTCTGTCGCACCTTGCGGGCAAGGGGCGCGAGCGAGGCGTTCATGACCTGATCGGGGCTTTTGCCCAGCATCATCGCCTGCGTTCCGGCGCTGAAGGCTTTGACCATGGCCGGGCCTTTTTCGGCGACCATGCGGTTATTCTCGCCGGGGCGTGCGGGAAGGGCACCGGCCATGGCCAGAATGCGCAATGACATGACGATCTGGGTTTCAAAGGCCAGCGAGGCAAGCTGGCTCTGCATGGCAAAAATGGCGAAGGGGTTCATGTGGAAGGCTCCAATGGGGTTCTACTCATGTAGTCTCTGCACTGCAGCATGGTAGGGTCTATTTGCATTGTCTTGCATTCCCTTGCTCCTTTGCGTGGAATATTAGATAAAGCGCGTGGTTCCTGAAGCGAGAGTCCCGAAATGCGTGCACGTATCTACCAACCCGCCCGTACAGCGATGTCCTCCGGCACGGCCAAGACCCGTGTCTGGCTGCTCGAGTTTTCGCCAGCGGAAGCACGCAGCGTTGATCCTTTGATGGGGTGGACATCGTCGGATGACACGCAAAGCCAAGTGCGCTTGCAGTTCGACACCCGCGAAGTTGCCGAAGAATACGCCCGCGATCACGGTATCGATGCGCAGGTGCAACTGCCGAACAAGCGCAAACCTAACATCCGCGCGGGCGGCTACGGTGAGAATTTCGCGACCGGACGTCGTGGGGCTTGGACGCACTGAAGGCTTTTGTAAATCGGGGCAAAGTTGTCTCGGAATCGGGTTAAGGATTTCGCAGAGCCCCGGATTTGGACGTTGGTGAGCGCGGCGCGCAACGTTTTGACGCTCGTCAGATCGCTGCCGAAATTCCCGAAGCCGGCTTCCTCAGGGCGACCCAACTGTTTGACCCACGATAAATTGGCCATTCCGGGGTAATTTGACCATTCCGGCACAGACCAAATGATGACGGCTGCCATGAAACCGGTGGTTTCTCTTTATTTCAACACCTTGCGGCACCGTCGGTTTTGCGGCTTCTGATGCGCCATGACAGTGCTCCGGCCTGGTGGGCGCCGTTGACGGCCAGTCGCGATTTCGGCATCCCTCAGGGCAAATCCTGCCGGGTTCTTTCCAAGCACTTCCTTCTGCAGATCCTCTGCCTGAGGGCATAGCGCGACGCGCCAGAAAGGCCCCCATGACGAAGATCAATTTCATCGATGCCTCCTTCGCTGATCCCGACGAGAACGAGTTCGCCCTTAAGCGCCGCTTCGAGTGGCGCCCGCGCAAGCTCCGTGCCCTTCAGAACGGGGTGTCCCCAGAGGTTCCAGCAATCGCTACAGCATGCCGTCCCGGTTCGCGGAGCAACATGTGTCGCTGCGCGCCTATGCAGGCCGGATCGTGCTGGTGTCGGGCCACGATGGCATCGCCGAGCACAAGCGTCGCTTCACCCGCAACGTCAGCTACTTTGAGCCGTGGCATTACGTGCCGCTGCTGGATCGCAAGCCAGGTGCCTTGCGCAACGGGGCACCCTTCGTGGACTGGCAACTGCCCGGTGCCATGCATCGGATCAGGGAGCACTACATGGTCGGCAAAGGTGGGGGCCGGGAGTTTGTCGATCTGCTTCTGCTGGCCCAGGATCACGGGATCGAGGTGGTCGAGACGGCTTGCGAGTTGGCAGTGGAACAAAGCACGCTGCGCCTGCCCGCAATCATCAATCTGATCAACCAGTTGGTGGAGCCGGTCATCACGCCACTCAGCGACGCCTATACCTATCCGCAGCTGACCCTTCGGCCCGAGGCCGATTGCAAGCGCTATGAGGTGCTGTGTGCAGCCGGGGAGGTCGCGGCATGAATGCCCTCATCGACCAACTCACCGCCCTGAGGCTGCACGGAATGGCAGCTTGCGCCCATGATTTGCTGTCCGCGCGCAAGCCACCAAGTCTGACCACAGCGATAAAGCAACTGGTCGATGCTGAGACTGTAGAGCGGCGGGCGCGCTCCATCCAGTATCAAATGCGCATCGCGAAGTTCCCCCATCACAAGGACTTCGCCACCTTCGATTACGGTGCGGCCGCCGTCACTCAGACCCAGATCGAACCGTTCTGCTCGGGCCAGTTCACCGAAGAGGCACACAACCTCATCGTGGTGGGCGGAACCGGGACGGGAAAAACCCATATCGCCATCGCGCTTGGAGCCGCCTTGATCAACAATGGCAAGAAGGCCCACTTCTTCAACGCGGTCGATCTGATCAATGACCTGATCAAGGAGCAGGCCGATGGCAATGCCGGGAAGGTTGTCCGGCAACTGTCGGCCCTGGATTGCGTTATCATCGACGAGTTGGGCTATATCCCGTTCCCGAAATCCGGCGGCACACAGCTGTTCCACCTGATCAGCAAGCTCTACGAAAAAGCCAGCGTCATCATCACCGCCAACGTGGAGTTCGGGGAATGGGTCGCTGTCTTCGGCGATGCCAAAATGACAACCGCGCTGTTGGATCGCGTCACGCACCACTGCGCCATCATCGAGACCGGTAATAGATCCTACCGCTTCGCACAGAGCAAAAGTCGCACAGAAAAATAACCATGCCGCAAGCAAAGCCCCCAGACGGACTCGCTACATGAGGGCGGCCCGCCTGGGGGCTTTGCCATCCGATAGGCGGGTCAAAATCAAACGCTGAACCAGGGGGCAGTTTTGAACGCTCATTGACAGCGCAGGATGAAATCGCAAAGCAGTATGGCTTCAACAGCTGGAGCGAAATGTCCGCTTATAAAGTCCATCCTATTGCTGAACATGAAATTTTAGTGGGCTTTCGGCAGGAGCTAAGCGGCCGTGATCATGAGGTCTATTACGATCATCTTTTTGTTGAGGCTATGGCGCAAGGGAAAGAGCAGGTTGCTTCGTCCGTATTCATCGCAACGGGTGTTGAGGAGGTCGACGGTGAAACCTTATATGTCACAAATATACATTTCGTCTCCCCGGAACGGGGGGCAGATGAAGATATTCGGGAGGTCCGTGTGCAGGATGTGCAGGCCTTACGCGCGCTGTTGGATGGTGGCATGACAATCCGGCAGACTTTAGCCATTCTGGATGGCCTAGGAGTTTTTGACCTCTACTAGAGAAATGGCACGGAACTATCAACTTAGGCGTAGCCGGTGCCATAGCTTGATTTTGGGTAGGAAATCTGATTCCTGACAGGGCTTGCGAGGACCTTTTCTGGATGTGAAATGAGAAGCCTAGCGGGATGGGCGGGATGCCCGCCCCCTGGATTGGCCCCGGTTCCAGCCGCGATCGTCACGCAGCACCGCCCACAGGTAGCCAGTCTTGGTTTTGCCATGTCCGGGGTCCAAAGCGGGAGCCGTCGTCTTATCGATATACGGCCGGGTACTGCCTTGTTTTAGCAGTACCGCCATTCGATCCACCACCGCTGCGATCAGTGTACCGGTCCGGCCTATCCAGTCGGCGAGGACCGATCGGTCGTTTAGCACGCCCTGCCGCGCCATGACTACGGCTTGATGGTTCAGCGGCATGTACTCTGAATGCTTGGACACGGCGATCTGCGCCAGCAGCGCCTAAGTGGGCCAGCTGCCCTCCAGAAGATGCGCGGGAGCTTTCGCCTGAAGTACGCCCGCGCGTCCTTTGGGGCGGGCGTACTTCGGGCGGACCGTGACAATCACTCGATACCGCGCCGGATGTAGTCCAGCCGGCCCCCCCCGCACCGTTGTTCCAGTTGAGGCAAAACTCGGCGGCTTCTCGAGCTACCTGTGTCGCCGCTACCCTCTAAATCTTTGTTCTTGACAGATACCGTGTTTGACGAAATTCTTTACATACGAAATCTTTTTCACATACGTGAAGAATTCTGCGTCTTTGAGGAAGGACGCACGGCTCAAATGGGGGGAGAGTATGTCTGTTAAGCAGGTCGAAAACGTGCTGCGTTTTTTCGAATTTTTCTCGGACGAACGAGTGCCTGCAACGTTGACGCGGCTGTCGGCGGCCCTGTCGCTACCGGTCTCTAGCACCAGCAATCTAATTAAGACGCTGCGTGAACAGGGATACCTATTCGAGGTGCGCCCAAGAGGTGGGTTCTATCCCACCCGGAGGCTATTCGACGTTAGCCAGAACATCATTGATGGCGATCCGGTTCTTGCAAGCGTGCGCGACCAAATGGCCAAACTACGCTCCGAAACCGGAGAAACGGTGCTGCTGGCAGCTCGCGACGGTAACGACCTAATCTACCTGGATACAATGGTTTCCGATCAGGGGGTGCGATACTCGGCTGAGCCCGGTGAACGGCGTCCCATCTATGCTGTGTCATCTGGAAAGGCGTTGCTCGCCGCGCTCGATGACAAGGCATTAATGGCTGAACTCGAGGCGATGGACTACTCCGGTGCCAACGAGAATTCTGTGACCGATCCGGACAAGTTGTTCCAAATGATCGTTGAGGGCCGCCAGCGTGGCTGGTTCCTTAACGCGACCGAGTTCACTCCCGAGGTTTCGGGCGTGGGGGTTATGCTGGAGGTCGCAGGCCGCCAGCTTGGTTTGTCGGTAGCCGGGCCGAACTATCGCATGGAAGGCCGGCATGCCTCAATCGCCGAGGCGCTTACTCGATCAATAAAGGCGCTCTGCGACCAGATAAGCGGGTCGGGAGGCATCAAATGTTAAATAAAACCATGCACATCATAGACACGGCATTCACCGCCGTTGCCGTTACTGCCATCGCAGCATTGACGCTTCTCGTCGTCGCGGATGTCTCCTTGCGCTACGGCATTGGCAAGCCAGTGTTCTTCGCACATGACGTCGTCGTCCTGTACCTGACACCCGCTCTTTTCTTCTTTGGTGTCGGTCCAACGTATTGGCGCGACGAGCACCTCGCTGTCGATCTTCTCGTGTTGCGCCTATCAGTTCGAAAACGTGCCGTGACAGATGCAGTCAGTGCTACCATCGGCCTGTTCATCTTCTCACTTCTTATCTGGGTGTCATGGGACAGAGCATGGACAAGCTTTGTTAACAGTGAGCGGATCGCCAGCATTGTGCCCTGGCCAGCATGGCTCAGTTACATCTTAGTGCCGGTCGGATCGGTAGCGATGGCCCTTGTCTGTTTGGCGCGCCTCTTTCTGGCCATCCGAGTCGTTCTCACCGGTGAAAAGCCTTCTAGGGCTCAACACACCGAACCCGGGGAAGAAGCATTATGACCTCGCTGATTGTCGTTATCGGACTTCTCTTTCTTCTGTTCCTCGGGGTTCCGGTTGGTCTCGCGCTTGCCTTTTCAGGCATGGTGGGACTGGTCGCTATTGTCGGATTCAACTCAGCCTTGTCGGTTCTAGCAACCACTCCACTGTCCACGACCAACGGTTATGAGCTAATCGCCGTCCCGCTGTTCATTCTGATGGCCGAGTTTGTGATCGTAAGCGGCATCGCCGATCGGATGTTCAAGGCGATTACGATCTGGGTTGGCCGTTTGCCCGGTGGTCTGGCTGTTGCCACGGCCCTTGCCGGGGCTGGCTTTGGTGCAATCTCTGGATCTTCAACTGCGGCCGCTGCGGCTCTGTCGTCGACATCAATACCCGCCATGCAAAAGGCTGGCTATGAAGCCAAATTTTCAGCTGGCGTGGTGGCCGTCTCGGGCACTTTGGCCATGCTCATCCCGCCCTCGATTGCCTTGGTCCTCTACGGCATTATCGTCGAAGTGAATATCGCGTCGCTGCTGATTGGCGGCGTTATCCCCGGTGTTCTGGTGACCTTTGGTATTATCGTAACGATCTACGCCCTCATGGCGCGCGATCCATCCATTGCCCCAGCGGCAAAGCGTTGGTCACTGCGGGAAAAGCTTTTTGCCCTGCGCGAGATTGGCCCGATGCTCGCCTTACTCGCATGTGTAACAGGTTCGATCTATCTTGGGGTTGCAACACCCACGGAGGCCGCTGGCCTCGGGGCATTCGGAGCCTTCGTCATCGCTGCCGCTTTTCGTTCGCTGACCTGGGCAAGAACTTGGGGCGCCCTGTCTCGTGCGGTGCGCGCGACCTGTATGATTTTCCTAATCATCATCGGCGCGCACATCTTCGGCTATGTCCTGACATTGGGGCAGATAACCCCACAGTTCGTGACGTGGATCACCACGCTGAACGTTTCGCCCTATGTCGTGATGGCCGGGATCATCCTGTTCTACTTGGTTCTTGGCTGTTTCATGGATCAGCTCGCCATTCTGATCCTGACTGTTCCCGTCATGGTGCCAGCCATCGTCACCTTGGGTTTTGATCCGGTCTGGTTCGGCGTGATCGTCGTCGTCTCCGCTGAGGTAGGCATGATCACACCGCCTCTAGGCATGAACATCTTTGTGGTAGCCCGCTATGCCGGAAGACCGCTATCAGAGATCTTCCGTGGCGTCGCGCCGCATGTGGTAACCCATCTGATCATCATCGCATTGCTTATCGCGTTTCCACAGCTGGTTCTGTGGCTGCCCAGCACAATCAACAACTAAAAAGGACACTGAAAATGACGCAACCAAAGGCTGCAGATCTGGACCCATCCGTTTTTTTCATGACCGAAGACATGGCGCAGCCCTATTCGCCAGGCGGACACTCCGGAACTGTAAATCGTCGTCTCGTTTCTCCTGAAACCGGCGCAACCCAAATGGAAGTTCTGATCGGACGGATCGAGCCGGGCCAAGGCGCCAGCGCACATTTCCATCCGGGAATTGATCAGTTCTGCTGGATGCTCGCAGGCCACGCGGACGTTACCATCGGGTCGCATAAACAAGAGATTGGGCCAGGAGAAAGCTGCTTTTTCGCCGCCGACATGCCGCACACTTTCACCGCCATTGGTGAGACGCCGGTGCGTGTGCTCATTTGTTACGCCCCCCCTTACGGAGAAGGCGCTCGCGTCGAGTGTTAAGGGCAATTTCTACCAAACATGATGAACTGGAGGAGTAAAATCATGAAAACGACCCTAACTGCGATCTGTTTGCTGGCGGTGAGCGCTATCAACCCGGCGTTTGCGCAAGAGGTTACACTGAAGATCGCCGACAGTCTGCCAGCGGACCACATCATTACCAAGAATACGACCGACGTATTCATGGCGCGGGTGCAGGAAGAACTGGGCGACCGCGTTGCCTTCGAACACTATCCTGCTCAGCAGCTTGCTAAAGCAAAGGACATCCTTTCCATTACTCAGGCCGGGATCGCAGACATCGGCTATATCGTGCCATCCTATGTATCTGAGAAGATGCCTTTGGGTGGCGTCGTGGAGCTGCCCGGCGAAATCGCATCTTCTTGCGAAGGATCGCTGGCGTTCCGCAACCTCGTGCAACCCGGTGGGATGCTCGACGAACTCGAGTTTCAGCCTGCTGGCGTTCGCGTGCTCTACAACGTCGCACTCTCACCTTACCAGGCAATTTTCTCAGAACGGGCAGGTGTGGGCTCGCTGGATGAATTCGACGGTATGAAGCTGCGTTCGAATGCTGGCGCGATGGAATTGTCGCTACAGTCGGTCGAAGCCGTTCCTGTACGCATGACGCCGCCAGAGATTTTTGATGCCATGACAAAAGGCACAATCGACGGTGCTCTTTTGCCCTTCACCTCTACCTTCTCCTATGGTCTCGATCAGATCGTCGGGTCGGCTACGCGGAACGCGAATTTTGGCACCGTTGGGATTACCTATTCCATCTCGGAAAAGAAGTGGGACAACCTTCCCCAGGATGTTCAGGAAGTCCTGACCCGCGTCGGGCAAGAGGTGACGGAAAGCGCTTGCTTGGCGTTTGACGAAGCAGAGGTTCAGTTCGCCGACGACCTCTCTGCTAAGAGTGTTAATGTCTTCAGTCTCTCTGACGATGAGACAGCGCGGCTGAACGCATCCTTCGAAACCGTTGCCCAAGATTGGGCTAAAAACCTCGACAGCCGGGACAAGAAGGGCAGCGAAGCGCTTGCGGCCTTCCGCAGCGAAGTCGAAAAGCTACAAGTCGCGAACGAGTAAATCCTCCAATAGCGGCGACGGAAACTTTCGTCGCCGCGTGTATCGCAAGCCGATTTCCCGAACCTCACCCTAACCCATCAGAGGCCATTGTGTTTGATCTTCTAAAAGGCGTTCGCGTGGTCGAACTAACCACGATTGTATTGGGTCCCATGGCGGGCCAGATACTTGCAGATTTTGGAGCCGACGTTGTTAAAATCGAGGCTCCCGGCGGTGATCTAGCACGACATGTCGAGCCTCGTTCAGAAGCCGGCGAAAGCTCGATGTTTGTGAACTGCAATCGCAACAAACAGAGCATCGCTATAGACTTGAAAACACAAGAGGGCCGCGAGGTCTTGAAGCGCTTGATATCGCAGGCGGATGTCTTCCTGCACAACATGCGTATGAAGGCGGTGCGCAAACTCGGGTTCGATGCCGCGACTCTGCGCGCCATAAACCCCGGCCTCATTTATTGTTCCGCCATCGGCTTTGGCAGCGATGGCCCTTATGCTGATCGTCCAGCCTATGACGACGTTATTCAGGCAGCATCAGGTATTGCGCACTTGCCGACATACACGGGTGCTGAGCCCGCATATGTGCCGGGCGTGATCGCAGATAAGGTGGCAGCGCTCTACGCGGCCAATGCCATTTCCGCAGCATTATACAACAAAGCCCAAACGGGACAGGGAGTTGAAATCGAGGTCCCAATGTTCGAGGTTATGACCTCGTTCGTGATGACTGAGCATCTTGCCGCGGCATCTTTCGAACAGGACGCTAAACCAGGGTATCGCCGGCTGCTCAACCGCCATCGCCGGCCGTTCAAAAGCTCTGACGGTTGGGTCGCGGTTCTTCCTTATACTGAAACTCACTGGCGCAGCACGCTTGAGGAGATCGGGCGCGCTGACGTGATCGAACAAGAGTGGTTTAAAAGCGCCTCAAGTCGATCAAGCCATGTGGCGGAGATGTATGAAATCCTCGCTCAAGTAATGCCCAAGCGTAGTACCGACGACTGGATCAACACCTTTCAGCGGCTGGATGTGCCGCATTCGCGGGTTAGTTCCTTGGGGGACCTGCTGAATGATCCACACCTCCAGGCCGTCGATTTCTTTGGTGTTACAGATAATACAACTGGCCGAGCGCGGTCGGTGCCCCAGCCGGTAAAGGTCAATGGAGCTCACACCACCGTAGACAGAGGTGCGCCGCTGCTTAGTGAGAATTCGATCAGTCTGCTTCATGAACTCGGTTACGAACCTACCAAAGTTCACGACATGATAGAGCGCGGCGTCGTGCAGGCCCCCCCACCAAAGGAGGGGGAATAGGATGGCAGGTCTGTGGCTAGAAGAATTTAGGCCTGGCATGGTGATCTCGCATGCGATCACGCGCACGGTCACCGAAGCTGACAATATTGCTTTTTCAACCCAGACGATGAACCCCCAGCCGCTGCACATTGATCGGAACTTCGCCGCTCAAACAGAATGGGGTAAGCCGCTGGTTAACTCGCTTCTGACGTTGGGGATCATGATCGGTATTTCGGTTCATGAAACTACACTGGGCACTACTGTCGGCAACCTGGGAATGACTGATGTGATATTTCCGGCGCCGGTCTTTCATGGTGACAGCCTGCGGGTAGAGACTGAAGTAATCTCAGCACGGGCATCAAAGTCGCGCGCCGGTCAGGGTATCGTGGAGCTTATCCATCGCGCCTACAAACAGGACGGAACTTTGGTTGTTTCCTGCCGTCGTTCTGCGCTTATGCGCGCACGTCCAGCGCAGGAGGCAAACTGATGCGATCGTGGCTTTTCGTCCCGGGCAACCGCCCCGACATGATGGCAAAGGCTGCGCGCGTGGGCGCCGATGCCGTCATCCTAGATCTCGAAGACTCCGTTGCGCTTCAAAAAAAGGAAGAGGCACGCGAGGCAGTGGCAAACGCCCTCTCTACGCTTGATCGGAGCTCGCAGTTGTGGGTGCGGGTAAACCCCATATCCAGCGCCTTTTGCGCGCAAGATGTCGCGACAGCGGTCAAAGGGCGCGCCGATGGGCTGGTCCTGCCAAAATCCAAAAACGGCGGCACGGTCCGCGACCTGATCGATATGGCTGGCAACGCTTGCCCGCCAATCCTTGCTATCGCTACGGAAACCGCGGGCTCCTTGTTCGGCCTAGGCCAGTATGCAGGGCTGGAGACACATCTCTTTGGATTGGCCTGGGGGGCAGAAGATTTATCGGCAGACTTGGGAAGCACAGCTTCACGCGACGACACCGGAGCCTTGACTGGCCCGTTCGCGCTGGCCCGCAATCTGATGTTGGCCGGAGCGATGCACGCAAAGTGCCTACCCATAGACACGGTTTGGACCGACATCCGGGATCTCGCCGGGCTGGAGGAGGAATGCAACGCCGCCCGGCGCGACGGGTTCACCGGCAAGATGGCAATCCACCCCGCACAAGTGCCGATCATCAATCAGGCGTTCCGACCAACAGCTTCTGAAGTCGTGCTGGCCAAACGGATCACTCAGATGCTGGCGAGCAACCCTAATGTGGGTGCGGTCAGCATCGACGGACAGATGATTGATATGCCGCATCTCAAACGTGCAAAGCGGGTTCTGGACCTCGTGGAAAAATATGGAGAAGATTAATGACGCCTGCACCCATTCGCCTAGGCCGTGGCTTTTACTGGCAAGAACTGACAGTAGGCGATCGGTACTCAACCTACGGCCGCACCATCACCTCGGCGGATATCAGCACCTTCGTCGGTCTGGCCGGCATGATCGAAGTGCTTTTCACCAATGCGGAATACCGTAAGACCGAAAGCACTTTGAAGGGCGAACCGTCACCCGGAGCGCTCGTGTTTTCGGTAGCAGAGGCGCTGGCCCTCAATGCCACAGCTCAAGAAACGGGTTTAGCTTTTCTTGGGCTTTCCACACTAGAAATTAAGGGGCCCGTCCAAGCTGGCGATACGATTGATGTCGAAATGGAAGTGCTCAGTGTACGCCAAGAAAGCAATGGCGGCCGTGGTCTAGTACGAACACGCAACACGGTTCGCAATCAAGAAGACAAAACTGTCATGGTGTACGAGCCGTTGCGCTTAATGATGGGAAGGCCCCAATAGGCGGGAATATAGTGCGCCTGTAGATATATAAGAACTCTCGGGACACTTCCTATAAATTACCTAGTTTGAGGTGGAGGAAGTTTTCATGACGAACGAGGAACGCGACATTCAATGCAAACTTAGAGTGCTCCAAGCCATGCTCGCAATGCTGGCGGTATTTCTGGTTGGTCGGTCCAGTTTTTTATAGATAACGCGATGCCACTCGACCTCAGGGAGGCCGTTCGTTAAAGGCGCGCCGCCTGTGAAATAGCTTACCTGCGCTGCGGTGATGAACAGGCGAACAGGACGGTCACTGGTATTGGCCTGCCCCCGCTGGTCCCTTGTTCAAAAGCCTGAGGGCGTTCCGGAGAGCGTACTGATACCTAAGTCGTCCGTTCATGCTCAAGTTATGACAACGTTGGCCACGCTTATGAGCCACTCCAGTCAAGCTTAGCTGTAAACGCTGCGCAATTGATTCCTAGGATAAGCCCTCAAGAGGGGGAGCTTGGACATTGCTTGAGATGTGCGTAAAAGGCAGCTCTTGGCCGAGAGCGTTGTCCAGCCCTGACATCGATATTTCGCTGCTCGCTGCAGTGACATATCTCGGCTCCGAGGCCAAACCTCGCGGAGCGCGCTCCGTATCCCCTTAAGATTGGGAAGGTTTAAAGATTCGCAACGTGTGTTGTGAGCGTAACCGCTTCACAATACGCTGTTTCTCGTCCACACTTAGGAAATGCGCCCCCCGTACCGGCTCCAACATTGCTCTAGGACGAGATGACAAACTTTATAATCGACGAGCCGCGTATTGTTTTCATCCATTTGCCCAAAACCGGCGGCACATCGGTGCGCGACGCGCTTGGGGAGCTGGAGGGACGGTACTTTGGTCATGTGCCAAAGCACTTTCGAGACCGACACAGCTTGGCGGTTGTTCGCGAGCCAAAAGCCCGATTTCTGTCTGCCTTCCGGATGTTCAAGTTCGGCAATCAGTTGGAGGGGGACTATTATGCCGAGCCGCGATGGCCCGATCTGTCCATCTCGCAGGCGCTTGATGTGCTGGAAGACCCGTGGATTGGCTTTGACCGCAGTCATCGGGACATCCCTTGGAACTTCAAACATCATATCATTCCCCAGACCCATCCGTTTAATTGTTTGTTCTATGCAGACACGGTTCTTCGGTTCGAAACCCTTGAAGAGGATTTTGGGGCGTTTTGTGCAAATTTTGGGATCGCTGCACACCTGCCGCGACTACGAGCGTCTCGGAGTGGCCTGAAACACGAGGAGCGGTGGCGGCCGGAGGATGAAAAGCGCTTCATGCGCTTGTTTGCCGATGACTATCGCTTTTTGGGGTATGCTCCCGGTCGCCCTGAACCCACAAAGAAACGATATAATCTTGAACCTTTTAGGCCCAAAGAAAGGACGGTTTACGATCTTTGGCCAGCCTATTTCTCGGACGAAAAGGTCTTCCTAAAAGATGCCGCGCAAGCACTGCCTGAGGAGACTTCTGCGCTTGAGCCATTCGCGGATGAGATTATCCCGGGCTCTCCAACGGGGGCTTGGGCGGGGCGGTCAAAAGATCTGGTAGCTCATTTTCAGAAGCTTCAGCCGGAGTTTTCTGGGGCTTCTCGTCTCTCGCACCTGCTGGCCTGTACGATCGTTGTGCTGCGCAGGAACCCGAGCTGCGAGAGCGCCCTTAAACTTTTTTGGCGGATCTTGGATGAACAGTTTGAGGTGATCCGGTCAGAGCTATCCTTACGCTGGTTGGTGTCGATTGCAGACACGGTCGCAGATTTGGGCCGAAGTTCCGCAGAATGTGCTGTTGGAATGAGCGCCAGTATCTACGCAAATACGGCGAAGCTTCATGAGAGCGAGCTTAAATTGTTCCACCCAAAGCGTCCGTGGCCTCCCCGCAGACGTTTTTCATCAGGAGGGGCATTGTTTGATGGCATGCTGACCTATTGGGTGGAGAGGGGAGATATGATCGACAATATGTTTGCACGCTCGGCGAAGGTGGCGGCATCGGAGCCGACGGCTGGAAAGGTCTTGATGGAGGTGATTGAGCGACTGAAGCTTGGCCCAACCGTCTATAGGCGGTTTAAGTTTATATCGGGGGTGAAGGCCGCACCTCTGGTAGACGATAAGATCAAAGAGCGGCTACAGCGGATTATGAAGAACAATGCTTGAGCCGGTGGTGAGCGTACCCTGTACCGCTCTCGTGTTTGGGGGCTGCACCAGCGCTTGGTCTCAGGATTAGACAAGCAGGTAGGTGATATGAACAAAGGTCGTAAACCCGATATCCTGTGTATCGGCGCGCAGAAGGCAGGCACGTCTTGGCTACACGTCGCCTTGGCAACAAGACGGGACATTTGGGTGCCGCCCTTCAAGGAGCTTCATTTCTTTGATCACAAGTTCATTGCTGAATGCCGGCGGTGGGCGCCGTGGCATGTCAAACAGGGTCTTCAGGGCGCGCGCGCGCGCCATCTCGCAAGCGCCTCACCCCCAGATGAGGCCTATCTGGCCTATCTTGATCGTTTGCAGACCGCGCCCATTTTGAACGGCACATGGTATAAGTACATTTTTTCCCGAGCGCCGGAGGATCAAAAATGTCTCGATGTCACGCCGGAGTACTCATGTATTCCAGATGAGGGTGTGGACTTTTTCAGGCGCTTTCTGCCGCAGAGCAAACTGATCTATCTCATCCGCAACCCCTTGGATCGGTTAAAGTCTCAACTACGCATGAATGCGCATCGCAGAAAGAAACTGCCTTCATCGCCACAGGAGTGGGAGGAGCTCCTAGACATGCCTGCGCTTCGTATGCGCGGAGATTATCTCAACAATGTGCCGCGGTGGAGCGCACATTTTGCACCAGATCGATTGCTGTACTTACCCTACGGACAAATCGGCAAAGATCCTTTGAGCCTTCTGCGCAAGATTGAGCATCATTGTGGCTTGCCTGCCTCTGAATACCCTCAGGCTGCTGAGAGAGTTCATCAAACAGCGCCGCTACAGTTGCCAGACTATGTCATTGAGCGTTTGGAGGAGCTGGCCGCGCCCCAGGCCGCGTTTCTTCGGACCCATTTTGGCGAAAGCTTCTATCAAGAAACGTAAGAAAGGGGCATGGAACATTGTCTGACGTGGCGAATGTCGGACTTGGCCTCAGCCATCGCGCAAGGTGACCTTCGACATGGCGGCAATCCTGATCAGATCGAGCTCATACTGGGCATCCATGCGGATCTGGAGCTCTTCATCGATTTGGACAATCTTACTGAGAAGCTTTGCGCTTTTAAGGTGATGGCAAGCCTCTTGCGACAGGGCTCTGCGGGTTTGAGGATCAATAAGCTCAACATCTAAATCAAGCAGGGCTGCCAAGAACGGTAGCATCACCTGATGGGGCTGCTCGAAATTCCAAACTGTTAAGGTCGCTCCAGGACAGGCAGCCGTGATGCGAGACACCAGATCGGCCCAAGAATGAACTGGCACGGTGCGGTCAGAAGGACCGGGGGAGATGTCATCATCCGCCAGCAGATATGTCCAAGATTCTGCTTGAGGAGCAATTGCTAAATGCAAATGCAGCTGGCGGTCGGAGAAAGCATTGTCGAGGTTTTGAGCTCTGCGATTGGCCTTGGGGAACATGGTTTTTTTGGTTAGCATATCGCTCACCGGGCCGAGAAGGGCGTGTTCGCTGATGATAATGTGCTTAAAGGCGTCAAGAGATTTTTTGCCTCTTAGAACAGGCTCAACAGCACCTTGTAGAAGGCCCAGCTTGTCTGAGGCGGTCATTGTCGCTCTAAAGTGCTCTACGTATTCGTGGCGCGTGATGGCTTTGGTCGACGTACTTAGTAAGACCCTTCCCAAGTGATTTGATATGCATTCTATAAAGCCGGTCGCGATACGGTTTGCCCCAAAGTGGACAGTCGCCGTTCTTTGGTCAGGCATCATCCAGCTCCGGAAAGCCGTGATGAGAAATTGTCTCATGGCCTTGGGCGATGCCTTTAGCGGCCTGCGCCAACCCACCAACCTGGTGCATAAGAATTTTGTACTTTAGCTCCAGTGCTGCTAGGCTTGGCCTTAACCGCGTGAGCTCTGCATCGGTGAGACTGTTTGCGGCTTCATCAGAAGATAGGATTTCTTCGAGAAGCTCTGCGACTTCTGCCAATCTGGCTTGTATTAGCACACGGTCTTTTGCGTCAAAGCCGCTGATTTTGAGAGAAAGAGCCTCTTCCTCGGCGTCAATCGTTAGCTTGAAGCTCATGGCCTGTCTCCCACAGATTTCCGTTATCGATCAATATTCAATAGCATGTAGTGGCCAGCACCTATCATGATGATTTACCCAAGGCTACGGTGAGTACTGGAACACTAAAGACTGGGTGATCTATTGATAATCCTCCCATTTTTAATGGGGTCCAGCCGTAGAATTCACGCAGCCGTTTTCAGTTTCATGGCGGGTGTCATGCCGCCGATGCCCATGTTGGGTCGCTCGTTGTTGTAAGTCCAGAGCCATTGTGTTGCTTGGTCTTGTGCCTCCTCAATGGTTTCGAAGATGTATTGCCCCAGCCATTCGCCACGAACGGTGCGGTTGTAGCGCTCGATATAGGCATTCCGTTGGGGCTTACCGGGCTGGATATATTCGAGCCGCACATTGCGTTTCTCAGCCCATTTCATGAGCTTCCCGCTGATGTATTCTGGGCCGTTGTCCACACGAATAGCTTGGGGCTTTCCGCGCCACTCAATGATCTGGTTCAGCGCACGCACGACACGTTCAGCAGGCAGCGAGAAGTCGACCTCAATAGCCAGTCCTTCGCGATTGAAGTCATCCAAGACGTTTAACGTCCTGTTCGACCGGCCATCCGCCAACAGATCCGCCATGAAGTCCATGGACCAAGTTTCATTGGGTCTGTCAGGCACAGCCAGTGGCTCCGGCTTGTCCCGCTTCAAACGTTTCTTCGGCTTGATACGCAGGTTCAACGCCAGCTCACAGTAGATCCGGTAGACTCGTTTATGGTTCCACCCATAGCCCTGCACGTTGCGCAGATACAAAAAGCACAGGCCGAAGCCCTAGGTCCGCTTGTTGGCCGTCAAGCGTTCAAGCCAATCTGCGATCTCTTCGTTCTCATCGCTCAGCACAGGGCTGTATCTGTAGCAGGTCTCGCTGATCTCGAACGCACGGCACGCCAGAGCTATGCTGACCCCATATTGCGCAACTGCATTCATGGCCATCTCTCGCCGATGAGAGGGCCTTAACGCTTTTTTCCAAGCGCTTCCTTCAGCAGATCGTTTTGCATGCTCATCTCGGCATACATGCGCTTCAGACGACGGTTCTCTTCCGCCATATCCTTCATCTGGAAAATCAAGGACGCGTCCATGCCGCCATACCTGGCCCGCCATTTGTAAAAACTCGCGCTGCTCATTCCGTGCTCGCGGCACAGCTCAGAGACCGGAACGCCACCCTCTGCCTGCTTCAACACGGCTATGATCTGTGCGTCGCTAAATCGTCCGTTCTTCATCATAAATCTCCTCAGATATCTTGCCGAGAAAGTTCTACTTTTGAACACCACTATTTTTAGGGGCGATTACCGACGAAAAGTTGGACTACCTTGGAGACAGCCCATGTACAGTTACGAAGAACGACTGCGCGCGGTTAAGCTTTATATCAAGCTCGGCGAAGGGGCGAAGGGCGCGGTTCTACTGCTGTAGGGCAGCATTATTTGAAACGCCTTGAAACCTTGTAGCGCCAATAGAGGTGTGCAAGCGCACCCTTCAGGCTGCGCGGTATCATGCTCTCGAATAGCGGGCTGCCGGTCGCGCCAAAGCGCTGCTTGTAGGGTTCGTCGCCGATGGTAAAGTCGAAGTAGCCCTGAAAGTCGGTCTTAGGGCCGAACTCTTCTAACGTCGCGTCGAACATGAGCATTCCGGGACGATAACGGCCCCATTCCTCAATTGCGAAAGTGGGCATGACGCTGAGATACACCTTGTCCCGCGAGAGGCCAAAACTGGCAGCGATAGGGGTCTCTCCTACCTTCAATACCGTGACCGACACCTCGAGACGACGATTCGGGGCCTCGGCAACGCCGAAATAGAAATCGCGCCAGACGTGGGGCGTTTCATCGCGTCCGATGTCATCGAAACGCCGCTGTCGCATCCCCCAGAGTGCCGTCATGGCGGAGGAGATAGACTTCGGGTCGTCGTAATGCTCGAGGTTCAGCGGGCCTAGTGTGGTGATCTTCTTCTTCTGCTGGCGAATAGTCGAGCGAAGGCGGGATTGCATTACGTCTGGCGCCATCTCGGTCCAAGGGCGGTTCACATGAATTCCGTAGCAGCTCTCGCGCATGGCGACCAAGTGCTTCATCTGCAGCAGGGGATTGGGCCGATCTTGGATGTGGTTCTGTAGTTTCTGGAAATGCACCAAGTCGCTGCGAGGCAGAACATTCAGGATATCGGCAAGAACCTCAGGAACCTTTTGCGGATCGATGCGATCGTCGGGCGCCATGACAAGGCCGCCGTAGTCACTGACTCCGAGGTCGGCGAGGGATATGACGTCGAGCCTCTTCCAGCGATGGTGGCACAGGGGTAAGATCCAAACGAGTCCTTCTGCATCGGACACCGTAACGATGAGCGGCTCTGCGATCCCGTGTCGGCTGGTGCATTCATACCATTTGGAAACCCAGTCATAGGTCTGAAATACGGTGCAGAGGCCTTCCTCTTCCAACTGGCGCCATTCCGTTTCCAGTTTTGTCCAATCCCGGTGTAACGCAATCGTTCTGCGCAATTGGGACGTACTGGCAGCAGCCGATCCTTCGCCAAGTATGGAATGTTTCATTGTGCCCCCTAAGCCGATTGGAATTGCGAAACCACGTTTTGATACCTTGTTCACGACCACTTCTCTCGCCCAGTACGCGCAGAGCCTTTGAAGCGCGGGTCCGACCGTTTCGGAGAGCAATTGGCGCAGAAATAGCGCAAAGTAATTCCAAATACGCGGATACGGCCGACCTAATACCAGTGCTAATCCAAAGTTTAGTTTCTCACTTTAACATAGATTCCGCTGTCTAGGCGAAAGAAGCGCGTCCTTTATGCGTGTCCACCGAAGTCAGGAGAGTCTTCGCCGATTCAGTGATTGCCCGAAATCGCAATTCAAACCATACTGATCGGGCAGATAGGTAGGGAGTGGGGTCATGATCATTGAAGCATCCAACGCAGTCCCAGAGCATCGATCGCTCGCTGACAGGTTCGGCTGGCGCTGGCGCAAAGGTCTATACACCTATACTTGGCGTTACGGCTTGCGCCGGAACCTTACCGAAGAAGTCGAAGCCCCAAAGGCGAAAATTCCGCTGCATGTCCGCCCATTCGAGCTGGAGGACGAGAACGCCCTTTTCGGCCACCGCCATGCCGGCGCCGACCCTGCCGATCTAACGGAAATTAACTACCGTCTTGAACATCTCCAGGCCGATATTCCGACACCATACGTCGCAATTGACGAATATACGGGAACGCCGTGCTATTTGCAGTGGCTAATGGGGGCTGAGCAAAATAGCAAGATTCAGGCGCAGCCATGGGGATTTCCGGTACTGGCGCAGAATGAGGCCGTGCTTGAAAACGCTTATACCCCGCCAGCTTACCGCGGACAGCATGTCATGGCCGCGGCAATGTTTCTGATCGCGGAGCAGGCGCGAAAACTGGACGCGGATTACGCCATGACTTTCGTATCCGAAGATAACATTCCGTCACTGAAAGGATGCAAGCGCGCGGGATTTGATATCTATATGGTCCACCAACGGCGGGACTATGGCTTTGGTCTCTACTGCCGCAACGATTTCACGGTTCTGCAAAACGGCGATCCCCGCCTGTTGTTCTTGGCGAGCTAGCTCAACATCCCTTGGATGAAGAGAAAACAACGCGATCGCTCAGCTTTTGCGCTTGGATCAACTGTGAAGGTTGAGCCGTGTTCGAGGATTTCGAATGAGGCAGTCCTCCGGCCTTGGTAAGCGATTGAAGGGAACCGCTTGTTCCCGAACCGATAGAAGGATCGTCTGCTGAGAATCGGTTATGTAGTCGCAGGCCTTGTTGAGCAAGAACGCCACTTAAAGCTGTGTGGGTTAAATAGGGAACCACCTAAGAAAGAAATACTAGCCCGATCATTGTCGAAATGTACTAATTGAATCAAGGGCTAAGGTCGGAAACAAGATATTCTAGCTTTTAGGCGTATTTATGCCATAATCTATAGGCGGAGCTTTCTTCACCAGGGGGGGGAGAGAACGAATTTAATAGACGATCCCATCCTCGGGTGATCCATAAGGGGTGCGATTTTTCAGATGAAGCAGATTATTTTGAGGAATGAAAGGATGGAGGTACTCGCATTTCCGAGTGCAAGAGAATGCGTTGTTCGTAATAAGTCTATCCACGGTGGACAGGGGAAGAGGCTATTCGACGTTGCATTGGCGTTAATAACGATACTGGTGTTGTCGCCGTTGCTTCTCGGGTTGGTGCTGGCGGTTCGGCTGTCGGACAAGGGTCCGGCCCTTTTCGGCCAGACCAGAATCGGCGCAGACGGTAAGGCGTTTAAAGTATGGAAGTTTCGCACCATGGTGCCGGATGCAGAACTGCGTCTTCGGGAGCATCTTGGGCGCAATCCCCAGGCTGAGCGGGAATGGCAGGCCTGCCGCAAACTTCGATCTGATCCGCGGATTACCCGTTTGGGGCATGTACTGCGTAGATACAGTGTCGACGAATTGCCTCAGCTTTTTAATATTCTTATTGGCGAAATGAGTTTTGTTGGCCCGCGGCCAATTACGGAAGCGGAATGTGTTCTTTATGGAAGCTCTTTGCGGCATTATCTCGCCTGTAGGCCCGGCCTGACTGGAATCTGGCAGGTTTCCGGACGCAGCGATGTCTCCTATCGGAAGCGGGTGGCGCTCGACCGGCTGTATTTAACTCACTGGACGCCATTTCTCGATATCATTCTCTTATTTAAGACAGTGCCAGCCGCGTTATCAGGTCGCGGCTCATACTGAATTGCATTTCTTTCGGCCTGCGTAATTCAAGGATTGGATAGATGTTAAGGTGCAGATGGATTCTCGGGATGATTGCCTGTCTTTACCTGCTGCCTGCAATTGCGTCTGCAGAGAAGTACAGAATTGCGTCCGGAGATGTGTTGAGTCTGCGTGTGTTGGAATGGCAGCCTACCGAAAGTCACGCGCAGGTTTGGGATGCCTTCACCGTGGAGCTACTGGTGGACGCCGACGGGTCGATCACGATCCCTTTCCTCGGTCCGACGCCTGCCGCTGGCCATTCGACGGAGGAACTTGCAACAGAGATCTCCAGAGCCCTAAGACAACGGCTGGCAGTCTCGACCTCACTGGATGCGGTGATTCAGATCGCCAGCTACCGGCCCGTCTATGTTACCGGGGCGGTTCGCAATCCGGGTGAGTATACCTTCCGTCCCGGGCTGACGGCCACGCAGCTCATAGCGCGCGCAGGGGGGAGCGCCTTGGCGCGGGATACTGCGGAAATCAATCTGAGCGATCTGCTCTCGCGGGAAGGAACGATGCGGCTGCTCGCGCTTGAAAGCGAGCGTCTGGCGATTAGGCGGGCGATGTTGCAGGCGGCAATAGGCGGTGCCGATAGCTTAGAGGAGCCGCGGCGGCATGGCGGACTGCCCTGGTCAGCAGATTTGGTGAAAAGCGAAAACGAGGTGCTTCGGCTTAGGCAAGTGCGGCGCAAGCGCGAGCTCGCCTCATTGGACAGTCAAATTCGGCTCTATAACAACGAGATAGACTCGCTAACCGAGCGAACCGCGGCGCAGGAACTGTTGGTCGAAAGCGCGCGGGATGAGCGGCAGACCGCGCGGTCGCTGGCCCAGCGCGGCTTGGCCGTGGGCTCCCGCGTTGCAGAGACCGAGCGCAGTCTCGTGCTGATCGAGGGTCAGCTGCTTGACCTTTCGACAGCCATTTTGCGGGCCCGGCAGGCGATCACGCTGGCCGAAGCGGAAAAATCGGCGCTACGGGATCGCGAGTTGATCGAAGATACGCGCGAATTGCAGCGGGTCGAAGAGGAATTGGAACGGATGCTTGCGAACTTCGCCACGGAAGAAGAGCTTGCCCACCTGGAGATAGGGCGCGCCCTCGGAGACGGTTTGGGCGAGGGTGATCGGCACTCTACCGATATGATCGTGACTATCGTTCGCGATCAAAGCGGTGTAGCGGTTCCGCGATCAGGCCCGGAGGCGCTTCTTGCGCCGGGGGACGTGGTCCGGGTCGCCATCCCACGCAATTGGAGCCGTCGACCGGGCGAGGCCCTAGGTCTCGTTACCCAATGAAACCGGGACTGACCAGCATAGCACCCGACGCCGCCGGAGCCCTGATCCAGCAGCACGTGACTACAGAGCGCGGTCGCAGCGCTATTCTCGGCGTGGGCTGGTCTGCGCTGAACACCGGTTCGGCAATGCTGATCTCGGTGCTTGTTTTCATCGTTACGTCGCGGATCCTCGGCCCCGAAGAGTTCGGCATCGTGGCACTTGGCTTTTCGATCGTCACGATCGTCGGCTGCGCCACCCCGGGTGGCTTTGGCGAGGCGATTGTCCAGCGCAAGGCGATCAGCCGCGCGCATCTCGATACCGTCTTCTGGCTCTGCCTCGGTTCGGGCGTGATCCTCTATCTGCCGCTTCTTTACTTTGCAGGGAGCGTAGCTGAGTTGAGCGGCGAACCGATGCTTGCGTTGTTGTTGCCGTTCTTTGGAGTGAAGTTGATCTTGGATCTGATAGCAGTCGTGCCGCAGGCCTTGGTGGTCCGAGCAATGCAGTTCAAATATGTCGCCGCGCGGACAGCCATTGGAAACAGTATTGGAGGCATCGTCTGCGTCGCCATGGCCCTGAATGGCTTTGGGCTCTGGGCCTTGGCTGCGGCGCCGATGGTGACCTCCATCGTGTCACTGGTCATCCTGATGAGGGCCGCGCGTTGGCGGCCCGGTCCTCACCTGGATATCGGCGCGCTGCGTCAGATGCTGCGGTTCGGGCTGTACGCGTCCGGCACCAACACACTGCATCATCTGAACCTCGACCGACTGATGCTGGGGTTGCTCGCCGGGCCGAGCGTGCTGGGACTATACTTCCTCGGCAAGCGACTGTTTGACATTCTCAGCGGTGTGACAGTGGGCATGATTGCATCGGTAACGACCGTGTTCTTCGCCTCGACGCAGGAAGATGGTCCCGAGGGGCAGATCAAAGCATTCCGGAATGCCATGCGCGCGACCACGCTTCTGACCTTTCCGGTTTTCGGGGGGCTCTACGTCATTGCCGAAGGCGCCGTGCCTTTGATCTTGGGAGACCACTGGTTGCCGGCCCTGCCCGCAATCAAGGCCTTTGCATTCTTCGGGTTGTTCGCAAGCGTGCTCGCCGCGTCAACGTCGCTGGCCACTGGGCTGGGGCGGACGGACCTGGCCTTCGGGGTCGACCTGCTGCGCAATCTGCTTTCGGCAGGAGCGATTTTGTGGGGCCTGGATTACGGGTTCGAGGCAGTGATGGCGGCGCTCGTGGTCGTGCATGCGGTGATGCTGCCAAGCGGCTTCCTCATTGCCCGCAAGTTGATCGGGATCTCGGCGCGCGAGTATTTGACCGCACCGATACAGCCGCTGCTGACGACGCTGACGATGGCGGGTTTTCTTATGTTGCTGCCAATGGCGCTACCGGAGATGCAGCCCGAGCCGATGCTGGCACTGAAATTTTTCCTCGCGACCGCAGTCTACGTCGCCCTTAGCCTAAGCTTCTCTAAAGAACAGATCGCGGAATTGCGGCGGGTATTCGCGGAAAGGAAGGCCTCATGAGCGCAGAAGGGCAGATTCCACTCGGCACCGGACGTAATGTCGCGCTGACCGAAAGGGCTTCAGGGCAGCGCGTTTCAGTCATCATGGCCAATTACAACTGTGCGCCATACCTCGTGCGCGCAATCCAGTCGGTTCTGGATCAAACCCATGGCAACCTAGAGCTTTTGATTAGCGATGACGGGTCTAGCGATGACAGCTTGGCCGTCGTCCGCAAGGCGATGTCACGCGATGCGCGGGTCCTTCTGATTTGCGCCGCTGCGGCGACCGGGCCGGGGCCCGCCCGCAACCGCGCTTTCGATGCGGCAACCGGAGACTGGATTGCCATTTGCGACGCGGATGACATCATGCATCCCGAGCGGCTAGAGCGGCTCTTGCGCGCGGCTCACGCGCTCGAGGCCGATATGCTCGCGGACGACCTTATCTATTTTGGTAAAGACCCGTTGGAGCGCCACAAGACCCTGTTGCAGAAGGTCGCTCTGCAAGTCCCGCAAGTGATCGATGCCGTGACGATGGCGTCAGGGACGCTTTGCGGCGTCAGGAACCTTTCGCTTGGGTATCTCAAGCCCCTGATCCGTCGATCCGCGCTTGGCGGCCTTCGCTATGACAGCGAGCTTACTATCGACGAGGATTATGATCTGTACCTTCGCTTGCTGGTTTCGGGGGCTCGGTTCGTCGTGATCCCGGACGCAATGTACCTGTACCGCCGCCATGCGAAGTCGATTTCCCATCGTCTGAATGTCGATGGTTTGAAGAGTATGGTGCAAGCGCAGGCGGCATTTATTGAGGGTTTGGGGCCCGAACAACACGCATTGTCCGCCGCTGTCGCTCGGCGCATGAAGGGCCATGCGGTGGCGTTGCAATATGCCTATGTGCTGGAGGTTGCAAAGGCCGGGAACTGGCTTGGTACTGCTGCACGTCTCCTACGAAGCCCGCGTAGTCTTTGGCTCTTCGGGAAGAGCCTTCGGGAGCGTCTCCACCGGCGGCGCGCGCGCATGCAGGCCGCCGGAGGGCGGATGGACCTGGTCCTGTGTAAGCGCGGAGGGCAAGTACCTCCCGAGGCATCCCACTTAATGAAGTTCGAGGTTCCGGAGGTCTCGGCGGCGGTATGGTCGCCCTCCGCTGCGCAGACCTGGGCGCATCTGGCTGGCATGGCCTGCGAGCATGAGTTGCATATCCAAGCCGCAGACAGGGCCGGGGAGTTTGCTTTGGGTCTGGTGCCGCAATTTGCCTCCGCCGAGGTAAGCTACAGCCCTTTGCGCCAGCAGAGTGCCGCCCCTGCGCGGAAATACGCGACGCGGATACTCTACCTGTCGCACGATCTAGACGATCCGGCCACCTGGCGCCGGGTGTCCATGCTGACAGCCGGCGGGGCGCTTGTCGATGTTGCGGGATTTCGGCGCCAAACTGCACCGCTTAAGCGCGAAGCCGTAGTGTTGGGCCAGACCAAAAACGGCAAGTTCCTGCATCGCGGGCATAGCGCCCTGCGACTATTTCTGCGCTGCGAGGCTTTGCCCGGGGAGGGCGCCCACGACGTGATCTTGGCGCGGAACCTCGAAATGCTGCCGCTTGCCCACCGGATCAGCAGCCGGTCCGAAAAGATGCCGCGGCTGGTCTATGAAGTGCTCGACATACACCGGTTGCTTGTGGGGCGGGGCCTCGTTTCTTCAATACTGCGGGCGGTGGAGCGCTACCTCTGTCGCGGGGTGGCGCGTGTTTTGATCTCCTCTCCTCGCTTTGAGACGGAGTATTTCCGCCCGCATGGGCAGTTGTCTGCACCGACGCTCTTGGTGGAGAACAAGATTTGGCACCCTGATAGAGCGGATCTTCCGCTGCCGCCGCCGAGAAAGATGCGCCCCTACAACGGGTCGCTGGTCATTGGCTGGTTCGGGGTTCTGCGCTGCGCCCAGTCCCTGCGCTGCCTCGACGCGCTCTGTCGCGGGACGAAGGGGCGGGTGCGGTTGGTGCTGCGGGGGCGTCCGGCGCTGGATGCGTTGCCGCAGTTCAACCGGATCGTCGCGGGGAACCCCTATATCGAGTTTCACGGCGCTTATCGCTATCCCGAGGACCTTGCAGAAATTTATGGGGGCATCGATATTGCTTGGCTGGTGGACAGGTTCGACGCGCGGGCGAATTCCGATTGGCTGCTGCCGAACCGACTCTACGAAAGCTGCGGCTACGGGGCGGTGCCGCTCGGGTTGGCTGGAACCGAGGCCGGCTCCTATCTCGCGCGACGGGGGCTGGGATTATGCCTGCATGACTTGAACCACGAGACGCTCGCCGCCCAGCTGACGGAGTTGGATGACGCCAGTTTGGCAAAGGCCCGCGCGCGGGTCGCGGCGGTGGGCAGGGAGCAATGGCACTACACGCGACAAGACTGCGCTCGCCTCGTGCAGGAGCTCGCCGGGGAGACCAACAGGGCGCGGCCAATCGCCTTGCCGCTCTCCGAAAGCGCGGAGGTCGTGGCATGAAGACGCCTCAGAAAACACTACAACAGTTTGCAGCGAATGCTCCACAGGGCCGGATCGCCTTTGTCATACCGACATTGAACGAAGCGCGGCACATCCGTCGCGTGATCACGGCGCTGCTTGGCAGTGCCGAGTGTCTGGAGGCAAGAATTTTCGTGGCGGATGGCGGGTCGACCGATGGCACGCGGGATCTGGTGGCGCAGATGGCTTCGCAGCATCCGCGCATCGTGCTCTTGCATAATCCGAAACGCCAGCAGGCCGCCGCCGTGAACCTCGTGGTGGCGCAGTATGGCGGGCAACTCGGCTGGATTTTGCGGGTCGATGCGCATGCCGACTATCCGCGGGACTACGCCGATGTCTTGCTTGCAGAGGCGGACCGACATCAAGCCGACAGTGTCGTGGTGCGGATGCAGGCGACCCCGGCCGGGCGCCGCGTCATGGAGCGCAACATCGCGGCGGCGCAGAACGCCTTATTTGGCAATGGTGGTTCGGCCCATCGCGGGGAGGGCCAAGGCCGTTACGTCGATCACGGGCATCACGCACTCATGCGGGTCGATGCCTTCCGATCTGTGGGGGGGTATGATGAGACGTTCAGCCACGCAGAAGACGTCGAGCTTGACCAGCGGCTGGTGAAGGCGGGCCATCGAATCTGGCTCACGGGCGCAACGGAAATCAGCTATTATCCCCGTCGAAGTCTTACACAACTGGCGCTGCAGTATTACCGCTTTGGCGCGGGCCGCAGTGCGAACTTCCGGAAACATCCCGATAGCCTGCAAAAACGGCATTTCATCTTGCTCTCGCTGGCTCCTATCGCGCTGCTGGGCCTGTTGTCACCGTTTGAACCTCTGCTTACGATGCCGACGGCTCTTTGGCTGTTCGCCTGTCTGACGGCTGGCGTGCTGACCGCTTGGCGAAGCCGACAGGCAGAGATCGTCCTGTGCGGTCTGGCGGGGGCGGTGATGCAGTTGGCCTGGTCGTGCGGTTTCTGGGGGCGGGCAATTCATGACGCTCTACAAGCATCTGACATCCATGCTGTACCCGGGCGCCTGCCAACAGCGGAGGATGAGAAATGACCGGGAGGCGGGTGCTTGTGCGACTGAGCGACAGCGATGCGAGCATCGATCCGACTCACGGGCCCGCTCCTAGTCAAGCGCCAGACCCGATGGGGACGACCTTTGACCTCAACGCTCTGTTTCAAGGGGTGCTGCGACATAAGCTATTGATCGTCGCAACCGTGGTCGCAGCGCTCCTTATTGGGGTTCTCTACATCAAGACGACCCCGCCGGTCTTCATGGCCTCGACCCAAGTCATGATCGGCGATGAGGTCGCGGGCACGTCCGGGATCTCCAACCGTCCGGCGAATCTGTCCCAGAACGAGCTGACCCTGGAAAGCGCGCTTCGGGTGCTGCAGTCACAGACACTGGCACTGGCGGTCGTGAATAAGCTGGACCTTCACCGGAACGATGCGTTTATGTCGCCGCCCACGTCACTGCTTGGTGAAGCGGTGCAGGAGTTGCGGAGCAGGGTCCCTGACCTTTTGCCGCAGGCGGCGACACCGGAGAGCGCGGTCGACCCAAAAACCGAAGAGATGCGGCAGCGGTTCGAGGCCGTGGAGATACTCCGTGAAGGGGTTGAGATTCGGCGCGAGGGGCGCAGTGCTGTTTTCCTGATACGGTATTCGGCAACCAATCGGGAGCTGGTCGCGGAGATCGTGAACGCCTATGGCGAAGCGTTCGTCTCGGACCAGTTGATGGGGAACGTCGAGGCCTCTGCGAGGGTGCTGGATTGGTTGCAGGACCGTCTTTTCGTCATTCAGGACAATTCCACCCAAGCGGCGCTTCAGGTCGAGGAATACCGCGCGCGGAGTGGTTTGGAGACGGTCGCCGGCGAACCGATCATTGTCCAGATGATCGCACGGCTGAAAGAAGACCTCGCGACCGCCACTGTCGAGGTCGCACGGCTGCGGGCGCAAAGCCTCATCTTTGACGAATTGCAGCATCTCGATCCAGCCCGTTTCATCGCGTCTGGCGCGGCCGGGGCGCGCGTGCCAGATGCGGATTTCTCGGCCCGGCAGGAGCGGTTGCTGGTTCTGCAGCAACATTTGGACGAAACCATGCGGCTGTATGGGCCCGACCATGCCGAAGTCCTCCAGCTGCGGGAGCGGATCGAGGTCGAGGGGCGGATATTGCAACGCGAGATGCAGCGCCTCTACGAAACGACGCTGAACGCATTGCGCGCGCAGGAAGCCGAGATCACCATGTTGAGCAATAGCATTGAGGAGATCTCGAGGGAGAACGTCAAGCTTGCCACTTCCCGCGTTGAATTGCGCGCACTCGAGCGGCAGGCGGAGATCTATGAAAGCCTGAACGAGACCTACCTGCTGCGCCTGAAGGACCTCGAGCAGACCCAGACATTCCCGGTTAGCAACGTGCGACTGCTGTCGATTGCGGACACCCCGCAGGACCCGATAGCGCCCCGCAAGACGATGATCTTGGGCTTGATGCTTCTGGGCCTGCTGGCCGGTGCCGCACTGTCCCTGTGGCGGGAACGGGCACAGCGTTTCATCCGCACGAGGGACGAATTACAGGACGCCATCGGGCTGCCGTTTCTCGGCTATCTGCCCCAGATGAGCCTCAACGAGATCGAAGGTGCGACGGCGCCGGAGGCTTTGAAAAAGCCAAGGCGTGGCAGCAACAAGCCACGTCTCGGATTCCGGCACGTTTTCCCGGTTCTTAAAGACCCTCATTCGCAGTTTACCGAAGCCCTGCGCAACATCCGTGTGGCGGTCGAAGCATCGGCAGGTAGCCAGACCGGCTATGCGCTTGGTATCGTTTCGATCCGACCGGGTGAGGGCAAGACCACATCGGCGAAGAACCTCGCGGCGCTTGCGGCGACCACTGGGCGATCCGTGCTCTTAGTGGATGCCGACGCCCGCACCTCCTCGCTATCCAAGGGGTGGCGCCAGTCGATCGGTATGGGGCTGTACGAGGTGCTCACCCGGCGGGCGGACTGGGAGGACGCCCTGCGCCTTGAGGTCAATACGGGCCTGCACTTCTTGCCCTTCACCACGTCCAAAGGAACGAGAGTGACCGGCGACATGATTAGTGCGCCGGAATTCCGCACCCTGATTGCCGAGGCCAAGCAGCGCTATGAACTCACGATAGTTGATTTGGCGCCCCTCGGCCCGGTCTCGGACGCACGGGCGCTCATACCGGCGTTGGATGGTTTGGTGCTGATGCTGGAATGGGGGAAAGTGTCGCCTGAACTCCTGCAATACATTCTATCTTCGGACCCAATCCTCCACGAAAGGCTGATCGGGGCCGCGTTGAACAAGACCGACATGAAGGCACTTGCGAAATACAGCAAGTCCGAGCCAACGGAAGAACTTTATTATGCCTATGGCGATCCAGCCTCTTAATCTGGCCCAAGGTTTGTGCAGGTGGGCTTGGCGGCCCACGTTGGTCGCTATTACGGCGGCACTGTCGCTGGCGTTCGTCCTAGCGGGCGCTGGGCAGGCCGAGCCTTTGGGCGAAAGCTTCAAGGACGATTTCACCAGTTTCGACGCCGCGCGTTGGTATGTCTCAGACGGATGGAGCAACGGCGATCACCAGAACTGCCTCTGGTCCTCTGCCGCCGTATCGCATCTGCCCGGTCGGGCGGTTCTAAGCTTCATAGAGGCCCCGACAGAGACACATGGCTATCACTGCGGCGAAATCCAAACCAAGCAGCGTTTTGGCTACGGCACTTTCGAGGCGCGGCTTAGAACCGATGATGGCAGTGGTCTCAATGCGGCGTTCTTCACCTATATCGGCCCCGCCCATGGTGCGCGGCACGACGAGATCGATTTCGAAATCCTTACGGGAAATGTCGATCAGGTGACTGTGAACACCTATGTCGATGGCCAGTCGATGCACGGTGGGGTGTACCGGCTAAGCAACCCTGCGAATGTCGCCTTTACCGTCTATTCCTTTATCTGGGAGCCAGGTCTCCTGCGGTGGTTCGTCGATGGACAACTGATCCATTCCGTCGCAGGCCCGGCGCTGCCGGAAACGCCGCAGAAGATTTATCTCAGCCTCTGGGGCACCGAGATATTGAACGACTGGATGGGGCCCTTCGTTCCACCGGACCGCGCAAAACGGATGGAGATAGACTGGGTCGCCTTTACCGCGCAGGGTGCGTCCTGCCAGTTTGCCGCATCGGTCCTTTGCAAGCTTGCAGGAGGCTGAATTGATCACTGAGTACCAGCATCAGGGCAGCCTCGCCGCACCGGCACCGACCCTCACGATCTGTCCCAATACGGTGCTCGGGTATTTGTCTGTCAATGCGCTGGTCCTTGTCTCTTATCTAGGCTTTAAGGGAGTGGTGGCATTCCTGGCGGCCGGGCTTTGCATGCTATTGCGCCGTCCCGACCGAGCGGGCGTGGAGATGCGCGCCTTCTGGTGGATTTACCTCCTCCCGGGTTGGTGCATCCTCAGCCTATTCTGGTCGGATAACCCCTATCTCTCGCTACGGCATGGCGCGCAGCTTGGGGTTACCTTCCTGATCGCCGCGACTTTAGCGAACCGTCTTTCGCCGATCGTGTTTTTGAGGCTTCTCTTTTCCGCGCTTGCACTGGCGGGCGTGGCAAGTCTGTTGTTCGGCAGTCTGCGGTTTGACGGGGTCTGGCTCGGAATCTTCGAAAGCAAAAATTACTATGCTTTCACCATGGTCGCGCTAGTTCTGTGCTCATTCGCCCTGCTAGCCGACCCGGCAGAGTCGCCTGCTTGGCGTGGCGCAGGTTTCATTGGACTGGCGATGGGGTTGCCGCAGATCAAGATGGCGGAATCTCTTGGCGCGATCTTGGCGACGGTCTTTGTCCTTGCTGCGGCACTGACGATCCTGCTCACCCATGCTCTTCCTTTCGCGCGCCGTGCGGGGGTGCTTACCCTGTTTGGCGCCACTGCACTGGCCGGAATTCTGGCGGGACTTCATTTCCAAGGCCAAATCCTTGATCTGATCATTGAGCGGACCGGGAAGGACCCCTCGCTTACCGGACGGACAGAGCTTTGGTCCCTCGCGCTCGGCGAGATTGCCCGGTCGCCCCTGTTAGGCACCGGCTATCGGGCTTTTTGGGTCCAGGGCAGCCCGCTTGCCGAACAGATATGGGCGGAATACTATATCCTGTCGAAATCGGGCTTCAATTTTCACAATCTGTTTTTGTCGAGCGCGGTCGAAATCGGGCTGATTGGTTTGCTGCTCTCGACAGCACTTCTGGTGCCGGCTCTGTTTCTGAGCACCTTCTGGCTCATGCGGTCGCGCCGCGCCCCGGCTATCTTTTCCTTCATGGCCGTAACCTTCGTGCTGGCCTTATCCATGGTCGAAGTGCCGGTATTCTTCGAGTTCGACGCCGTGACGGTAATTGTGCTCGTTGCACTGGTGCAGAGCCTTCGTGCCGTCCGAGAAGAGCCACAGGCGCGGACGCGCGGGCAGGGAGGGCCACTGTCGTGATCTTTCAAACAAATCTGGAAAAACCGCGTGGAATTGATTCACGGTCTCACCGTCGAACAAGCACTAACGCTAAGGCAAAATCAGGCTTTCGTGCGGCTCTGTTCACGGTGTTTGGCCCAGTCTTTTTCTTTCTTCGACCTAGAGAGCCAAGCCGTGGACAGCAACAGAACCAAATAGAGAAGTTGCGCGGTCACAAGGGTCACACCTCCCATCGCAAGAGCCAGAAGGACCGAACCACCAAGCAGCAAAGTCGCGCCCATGGAAATGATCGCCGTAGTCAACATGCCGATTACAAAGAGGAATATGTTCATCATCTGCTCTCGATTGTGCTCGATCACTATAAGTCTAAAACAGAGAAAGTTTCAGCCCGTCGAACTTGCCTAAAGTCTATCAAGCGTAAAGAGTTTTTTCAATCTATACTCTCCAATTCAGCTGTATTCGAGCCTTTCACCGCCGATTCGATTCGCTTTAGTCCCTTGAAGCATGGCACAGCGATCGATCTGCGGAACGAAATGATTAGCTTGTCGCGGCAGTCCGGTCGCATAAGAAACGGGGCATACCAATGACGATCGCGGCTTCGAAATTTTCATGCAAGAACCTACCGTTGGTCGCCTTCGGTGTTTGCACATTCCGCCGCCCCCTGCTTGCGCGTGCGCTCCGAAGTCTGGCCGGTCAGACCAAGATGCCGGGTTACCGTTTTTGTATCATCGTGGCCGATAATGATGACACGCCTTCGGCTCTTTCGCTGGTGGAGGACCTAAAGGCTGAAAGCAACATTGCTATGCACTACGTGCATGCTCCTGCCCGCAACATATCCATTGCGCGCAATGCTTTGCTTATTAAAGCTGCGGCGCTCGGTGTCACGTTTTTCGCAATGATTGACGATGACGAGGAAGTCACGGCTGATTGGGCCGCGACGCTTTTGACCGAAATAGCCTCCGGTGGGGCCGATGCGGTGCTTGGGCCGGTCTTTGCCCGCTATCGTGCCGGGGCGCCGGAATGGATGAAAAGGGCGGGTCTGCATGATGTCCGCCCGGTGGTACAGCGCAGTGGCGAGATCGTTACCGGATTTACCGGCAACGTGATTCTGCGGATGGATAGCCCCCATCTGCGCCATCGCCGCTTCGAGCTTGCCTATGGCCTGACGGGGGGTGAGGATGACGCCTTCTTCAGCGGCATGGTGAAGGACGGCGGGACAATTGGCTATGCAGAGAGCGCCGTTGCCTATGAGGAAGTGTCAGAGCAGCGAGAGACGCTCGGGTTTCTCTTGCGCCGCAGTTTCCGCGCCGGTCAGACGCATAGTCGTGTCAATAGGCCTGAGCGATCTATCGGGCGGGCTATCCTTTTCTTCAAAGCGATCAGTAAGACCTGCGCGCTGCTCGGGGCCGCCGGGGCGGCCGCGACGTCCCCAGCCCGCCGCACAAAGGCTCTGATGCGAGCATCGCTGCACGCGGGGATCTGCTCGCAAATTCTCGGGGGGAAAGTTCTTGAACTCTATCGCACGTGAAGCAGCACCTGAATCGGCCAAGAACGCGACGAAGCGCAGGATATCACTCGCCGGGCGCCTGTCCTTTGCCATCGCCGCACGCGTGGCCGTTCGCAGACTGCCGATTGTCCCCGACCAAGGCTATCTGAGCATCACCTTCGACGACATCCCCCGGTCAGCTTGGCGCGAAGGAGGGCCGATACTCTGGCGATGCGGAGTTCGTGCAACCTATTATCTTAGCGGCGATCTCTGCGGAAAGACTGTCGAGGGGCGCGCGCAATACCGCCGGTCGGATATCGACGAAATCTTTGCCGCCGGGCATGAGCTAGGCTCGCATCTCTTCCATCACCGCAGCACCCTGAATTTGCACCCGGGTGAGATACGCAACGAGATTTGCTTGAACGACAGCTTCCTGCGGGAGGTCGTTGGACCGAAGTTCTGTGCGGGTAGCTTCGCTTATCCCTATGGCGAGGTCTCGGTCGCCGCGAAAATTCTGGTCAGCCGACGTTTTTCTTCTGCCCGAGGCGTTAGCCCCGGGCTGAACCAACAATTGACTGACCGGGACCTTCTCCGCATTCTCCCCGCGGATAACATCTTTGCGGCAGAGATCGATTGGACCGCGATCTTTAAAGATATCTCGCGGCAGAAGGCTTGGGGGATCGTGCTTGCACATGGGGTCGACGACAGTGGCCATGACTACAGTTGCCCGCCCGCACGTCTCGAGGCGATCCTCGCAGGCGCACAGGCAGGGGGGGTATCTATCCTGCCTGTGCGGGATGTGATGCAGCGTTTAGCTGGACGCGTAGAATTGGGTTCCGATTTATAGGTCCAGCGGTGCAGTTCCGCCATGGAATCCCCAAGCAAGCCCACCCTGAAGGGTCGCGTCTGACTCGGCATTGCGACATGTCAGCGGTAGCGGTTTCTCGGCTTTCACATACAGCCGCCCCATGTCGAGCAGGGCCAAATACCTCTAATTTCCAGCGATAATGTCACTTCAAATTCGACGAAAGGCAAAGACGAAGATTTCATCAAATCTTCAAATAAGCTTCAATCTCCTTAATGAGGGGTAAGAAACGAGCGCAAACATCATACTCCTTCAAGCAAAGCATCCAAATATTTTCGAATTGCAATGATTTGAGGTAGGCCGCCGTTGATCGCCGTATCAAGTGGGCAGCGACCTAAAAACAAAGGGCCGATGTTTGGATACGTGAACCAAGCGCTAGCGATCGGTTTGGAGAAGTAAATTTCGAGTGCCTTGTGAATGCCGATAATTGCGCTGATACGCAACAGCTGCTCTTCAGTAAGTTCTACTGCAAGGCCAGACTCGATGTAGTGTAACCAATTAACTTCAGAAATGTCGGCGAGTTTGGCAGTATCTTTAACACCGAGAGACCAAAGACCGGCAATGTGAGTATATGCTTTGAGTGCTGCTGCGTTAATTTGTGATGGATCACGGGTCGCACTGATGATTTCCATTTTGAGATTCCTCGGGTCAAGTGCAGCACTTGTTGCGTTCGTCGCGGGGTTTTTCGGGTCTAAGTGTGGTAGTCCTAAAGCAGTTATGAGTGCAACGGTTAAGCTCAATTATGCGGCGGGCAGAGGGTGCTGCAAACGCCTCGCGGCATCTATTTATAACGTGGTGTTCGTCTGTCACGGTCTTTGGGGTCCTCCGATAAATTAGCATATTCGCCTAGTGCCGGACCTGTGAGGCTCGAACGCGAGCTGTAGAGGCGAAGTCGGCGCGCTACGCTGCGACCAAAGAACGGAAATTGCTCAGACTGTCGAACTGGTTCCCCTTTGCGAAATCCGGCCTTTAAGGCGGGTGAGGGAGTTTCTGTCCGGATTTATCGCACGGTCGCTTTTGAGGAATTCCCTATAAGGATTTTGCGTTCTCGGTATAAGTTATCCACAATTTTCGACCTTTTGGGTTCTGTTTTTGAAGGGTGCCGGGTTTCTCAGGGAAAGCAGTGCGGCTATTCTGGTGCCGAGAAGGCAACTGAAGGACTGGTTTACCGGGTGCTAGGAAATCCGGATTGGAGTGCGAAAATATGAAACTGCGCTAAATTTTCGCAAGCATCAGAAAAATAACGACTTTATTGACATTTCGGTGGGGTCGTGTGATTTCGTCGGCGCAATACAGCTGTTCTAGTGAGACGAGATTTTAGAGATGAAAGGAAGACACCGGATACACATTAATTCACTCCCCCAAAAAAACGCGTGCTACAAGAGCACGCGCTAAAAAGGTGGGGCGGATCTGCCCGATTGCATAGTCTTTAAATAAGCGCCTTGAAGCGCTAGGACAACACCAGATCTCGCCCTCCATCATTAAATAACCCTCCGCGCAGCTTCCTCTGTCGCGGACCGATGGAGATATGTCCTCAAATGAATGGTGCAAGAAAACACTATGCACTACCCCCTTTGCCGAACCGTGCTGTTCGTAAGATCCCGAAATCCTCAAAGGGCCATTTTGTTGGTGAATTGGTTTATGACAATGTCGATGGCAAACCGCAGCGGCTGGGGTTTGGTAGTTACACGGAATTTAAGGCGGCGATTTGCTTGATTTACCGGTACGATTTCGCCGATATCGAAGAGCAGCTAGCGTCGTTACCTTTTCGACACCCCAAAGGTGTCCGCAGCCAACACTTCTTCGATTTTCGGTTCACCACGAAGGGTGGGCAGAGGCTCTGCATTTCCGTGAAACCGGAGCGGATCGCGCAGACTTATGACTACCAGGCGATGATCGGCGCTGTGAAAAAAGCGGCGATCGGCAACATTTGTGACGCCGTAGTAACGGTGACCGAGCGCAACATCAGTCCGATCGAATTGCACAATGCCGAACTTTACCACGCCGCTCGTAGGCCTGAGCCGGACATTGATGCATTGGTTGTCGAGGGGTTGGCGCTGCTCGAGGCACCGATTTCAATTGACCGGTTCCTCGAGAACATCGGCCTTTCCGGCCGAGGCTTTTTTAGCGTGGCCCGAGCGATTCGCTTCGGACATGCGCGCCTTTTTAACCCTGAAAAGATCCGCGGCAAAACGTTGATCGAACGGGGGGAACCTGCGTAATGGCGGCCCATTCAAAAAACTTAAAAAGGTCCTTTTGGAGAAGGATTGCGAGTTCACGATTGGTGTCCGGCAAGGGCGCGTCCTTGAGTTGCGTTCCGAGGGATACTTGGTGTCTTGGGAAGAGTGGATGGATCAGAACTCTGGCGAATGCCATGAGAGTACTGCTAGCGTAATCTCGTTCGATGCGATCGTCACCGAAAACAATTACGGCACCCTTAAAATCCTCCGTCGCCCCTCTGCCAAACCGTTTGACCGTCAGCAGATTCGACGCATCGAACGATTGCCCGTCGAGGTCGCGCGCCAGCGCTTCAAGAAGCAATATGTCATGGCGATACAGGATATGATTGATGCCGGGGAGCTTCGGCTAATCCGCGACGATTTTTGTGACAAGATCATCGACATCGTTGCTAAAGGAAAAAACCGGTACGACAGGTATCTCGCGGGGCTTGCAATTCGAGAGAAAAAGAGGGGCGGCGCAAGGGCTCAAAGGAAGAGGCGGGAAATCGAGAAGTCGGTTGAGTTCCACCAAGGGTTCAAATGCGGCCAGACCATGTGGAAGTGGTACTGGCAGTGGCGTGACAACGGCGACGACGGACTCTTTGACAATTATAGGAACTGCGGAAAATACAATCGCTACGACGATGCGACCGATGCATTCATCGTAAGCATCCTGAGCGCCCTTTGGGACCAAGAACGTCCGACCGTCAAGTCATTCGTTGAGAGCGTTCAAGCTGCGCTGGGCGCGGAGAATGAGCGGCGTGAACGTTTGCCTGTTCCGGCGATCAAGATGAAGATGGTCGGGTATGATTACATTCTGAGGTTGATCAAGGAGAATGCTCCGCTTGATCATAAAATCCGTAAGAACGGGTGGGACAAGACCTACAAAGACCTGCACACGTTGGGCCCTGGGATAGAGACTTCCCGCGCATTGCAGCGCGTCGAAATTGATGAATACACAGTTGATCTCTTCGTGCTCATGAAAAGCACTGACTTGTTTGAACATTTGCCGCAGTCAATCAAAAATATTCTGCAGTTGGACGGGGCTGCGCGACGGGTTACGCTGTCTGCCGCGCTTGATGTTCACACCCGCTGCTTTCTTGCGCTGCAGATCGTGCCTGAAGGCATTGAAAGCCCCCTGCGACATACCGTGGAAATGATCTACACGGACAAGAACCCCATTGCCGACGCCGCTGGAGCCAAATTTGGTTGGCCGATGGCGGGGGCGCCTGAAACCATCGTTCTTGATCGTGGTCCCGCGTATGTCACAGATGATGCCTATGACGTTCTCGCAAGTCTCGGCATCACAAACCTGGGGGCGCCCGCCGGCAAGCCATGGCTAAAGCCTTTCATTGAGCGCGTTTTTAGGACGATTCACAGAGATCTTCTACTGCGTTTTTCTGGGCGGGCATTCAGCAATGTAATAGAACGCGGCGAGAATGATTCCGCGGCACGTTCCACGCTGACTTTGGAGGCTTTTCTTGTATGGCTCGTGCGGTGGACCGTCGATGCCTACCACCCCAAATTCCACAAAGGTTTGGGAATGTCTCCCAAGGAAGCGTGGGAAAAGGCAACCAAGGAGTGTGAACCCCGTTCGCTCAGCAGCGACGAAATGCGCGAGGCGTTCGGGAACCAGGGACGGCGAAAACTTAGCCGGAGCGGCCTTCGCGTGTGCCACATCGACTACCAGTCTGATGCTTGCATGGAAAAATTTCTCGATTCCGGTGCTGAATATTTCGATTACCTTCGGTGGGATGGGGATATCGGTACCATCAGCGTACGCTGTGATGACGGTCCTTGGACCACCGTGCCAGCTGCGGATGAGCAGTGGATCGGCAAGAACGATATCGATCTGCGGGTGTGGCTCCAGGAACGGGCTACGCAAGACCCTGATGAAGTCCGCGCGCGCCGTGATTTCATCAACGACGCTAACAAGGAGTCTGTTCGCCTGAAGCAGTTGAAGGGATTGCTTTCGCTGCCCAAGACGCCAGCCGAACTACAAAAAGATGTGGATCGGTTCATGCGGCATGCTGACACCGCAGAGCGGCGACATAAAGCAGGTCCCTATCGTGATCTCTTGGGTGACCTCGACAATGAGACGGGGGACCAGCCTTCGCAGTACACCTCGGAAAATGCTGCCGACCATGAAGACACTGGCAGCAACCATAATGATTTTGATGACGATTCAATGGAATGACTATGAAGGAAATGAGCAATATCAGCCCCGCTAGTATCTCCGAAAAGCTTGCGTGGCTTGAGGACCGGTACTGGAAATTTGGAGAGGAAGAGAACTTCGACGACCACCTGTTGGACCTGTTTAACGTGGATGACGAAGGGCGCCGAACAGCAGAGCCGCGTTTCGACCCGCTGACGGGCGAGACCAAAGGAATGATGGTCCTCGGTGCATCCGGAAATGGCAAGACAGCGCTTATGAGGCGTGCTTTGCGGGCTGATGAGATTCTGAAGGAGTTCGAGGTCGATCAGGGGGGGAACACGCTCTACATCACCGTTCCGCCGGAGGCTTCCATCAAGAAGCTAGCAGAAATCATCCTCGCGAAAACGGGCTATAGGACGGGCTATTCTAAGATTCGCGCCGCGGATGCGTGGGAAATTGCACGACATCGGTTTGGCAAAGTTGGCATCAAGGCTCTGGTGATCGACGAATGCCATCACATTCTCCGCCCAGGGGCCGGGCGTGATGTTCCTGCCGCCATTCAGGCACTGAAACATATTATGCAGTCTGAGGATCACGTAGCGCTGATCATTGCCGGTGTGCCTAGTTTGAAGGATGCGATTCTATCGGAGGCTTCCGGCGAAACCGCGCGCCGATTTACCGAGTTTTCTATGTCCAAGATACGCCCGGGGTCCAAGGGTGCCGCGACTTTTGGCAGAAACTTCGTAAAATCTGCCAACTTCCTTGGGCTCCAAGTTGCGGAAGAAGACGCGATTCCCGATCGTATTCTTTTCGCCGAGCATGGTCAGGTCGGAAAATGTGTTGGGTTGGGAAAGGAAATTTTGCGTGCTGCGATCATCCGACAGCGTGATGCGGTTACTCTTGATGCCGTAGAGCGCGTTTACCGGAAATCGAACGCCGGTCTTGATATGACGCCCTTTGATGGCGCGGGATGGGATGTGGTGAAGTCTGAACTGACCGCTATCGGATGGGGGCAGTGATGATCCTTTGGCCTCGCCTTGCTTTTGACCACGGTGAAACCCTGCTGTCCTACGCAGACCGGCTGTCTGTCCTGCACACCGGGCGTGGCATGGAACGCCTTGTCAGGGATCTTGGGATCAACACTAAACATTTCAGGTCTGGGCGCGGAGAAGCGGTACTGGCCTTTGCCGAGGCTGTCGAAGTGCCGGTTGAGGACGCTAATCAGGCTTCGGTGCGCGTTTTCCAGCGGAGTGCATCTTTCCGCGGAGAGCCGATCTCGAAGACTTTCCTGAGCCCGCGCGTGGCCCGCTACTGCCCATGCTGCCTTGCAGAGGACGGTGACCATGCCGATCGCCGGTTTCGTCTGATCTGGGGCTTCCGTCATGTCGCCCGCTGTGATCGGCATTCGACGTGGCTCTTGGGGGCCCCGTGCAAGGACGAAGTCAACCTGCGCCTTGCTCTCGGTGGGGAACGACTCGGGTCACCGCGTATGGCCTCGCCTGAAACTCCGGAATACCTCGCGTGGCTACGGGCTCGCCTTACCGGCGGCGCCTGCATCGGGGGCTCTTGGATGAGGGGGCAAACCTTGGAGCAAGTGCTTGTCGCCTCTGAAATGCTGGGTGGCATTCTCCAGCACGGTCACAAGGTGGTCCTGAAAAAGCTTTCCCCGGAGCAGACCGAAGAGGCGACCGACATCGGGTTTGCTATCTACTCCGAGGGCCCCGAGGCAATCGAAGAAGCACTGGATACCATCCGTAGAAGATCACCCGCCACTGCGGTTCAGGCCGGTCCTTTGGCCTACTACGGCAAGCTCTATGATTGGTTGGACCGTCGTAGCAATGCCATCGATCCGGGCCCGATCCGCGACATTCTACGCGATCATATCTTGAAGCACTCAGCCGTTGAGCCCGGAACCAGGGTACTGGGCGTAGAAATTACCGACCGACGGTTTCACACCCTGTACAGCCTGTCGACCGCAGTAGGCATCGAGCGTCCACGTCTGTCGCGCCTCCTGAAAAAGTTAGGTGAGATTCCGGCAAGCGCAACCGAAGTCGAAACAGGCAATATGGTTTTTGATGTCGACAAGACGGTTCCTCTGATCGAAGCGTTTAAAACTGCAATTCCGCTCCAAGACGTCCCTGAATATCTGGGAGCGAGCCATCGGCAAGTGGAAATTCTTTATCGCGCTCGGGTGCTCCAGCCTCTGGTTCCGCGCACCAAACGTGGCGCTGTACGCAACGTTGTGTTTGGTAAGTCGCATCTTGATAAGTTCTTAAAGCGCATTCTCGATTTGCCGGTCTTGGATGACGCCGCTGGAGAAGCCTACCATCCAATTTCGTATGCCTGTCAGCGAGGTGCCGGGTATTTTGAGGACATTTTCAGCGACATATTTCAGGGGCACATCTTGGCGTTCCGCCATTTAGAAAGAACCGGTATCTCTGCCATCTATGTCGATGTCGGCGCCTTGGCCTCGATGAAAAAATCCATTTGAAATCGTATGAAATCCCGGTCCACTTAGCCCGCTTCGGCGGGATTTTTTGTGTCTATTTACACTGTTTCGCGGGATCTTCGTCCGATTTTCGCGGATTCTTTGCTCCCATTGCGAACCAGCGGTCAATAATGAATTGATTTCTTTTGATTTTTCGAGCTTCATCGAGATAACTTTGCCCCAATTTACAGCTTTTAACGTAGCTTTCTTGGATTAGCAGTATTCAGCGTTTTTCTTGTCGTGTGTTCGCCGCGTTCCCGTTTGTCGCGTGTTTTACGCGCCCCTGCACCCATTACGCTGGGACGGGTCAAGCTCGTCTAGCTGGTTGCTCATAGGGCGCCAGTCTACTGGATGGAGAATCGCGCGTCACCTCTCGACAGTCGGGCACCAAAGCACATATCGAATAGGGATAGCTACATAGGCCCGTTTGTTTTGCCCGACCGCATTTCTCCACTGATCCTTTTCCGCAACCAGACCTTCCGCTCTCTCTGGATCGCCGCGCTGGCGTCGAACTTTGGCGGGCTGGTGCAGGCGGTGGGGGCCGCGTGGCTTATGACTTCGCTGTCGGACTCGCAGAATATGGTGGCGCTGGTGCAGGGCTCGGTGGCGCTGCCAATCATGATCTTCTCGTTATTGGCGGGCGTCTTCGCCGACAATTTTGACCGCCGCCGGGTCATGTTGATCGCGCAAAGCTTTATGTTCGGCGTCTCGATCTTGCTGACCTTTATGGCATTTGAGGGCTGGCTAACGCCTTGGTTGCTTCTGGCCTTCACCTTTTCCATCGGATGTGGCACGGCACTGCACAATCCGTCTTGGCAGGCCACCATGGGTGATATTGTCAGCCGAGAGGAACTGCCCTCGGCAGTGTCGCTGAACTCCATGGGGTTCAATCTGATGCGCAGCATCGGGCCAGCCGCGGGCGGGGCGATTGTTGCGATTGCGGGGGCGGCGGCGGCCTTTGCCGTCAATGCGCTGAGCTATGTGGCGATCATTCTTGCCTTGCTGCGGTGGAAAGCGCCGCTGCGCGATACGCATTTGCCGCGTGAGCCGATGGGCAGCGCCTTCTCCGCTGGGCTGCGTTATGTGGCTATGTCACCCAATCTGATGCGGGTCATCTTGCGCGGATTTTGGTTCGGACTGTCGGCTATCGCACTACTGGCGCTGTTGCCGGTCGTGGTGCGCGAGACATTGCAAGCGACGGCCTTTGTCTATGGGATCATGCTGGGTTGTTTCGGCATGGGGGCGGTGTTTGGCGCATTGGCGAACGCGGGGCTCCGGGCGCGGTTTCGCAATGAGATGATCGCGCGTGGCGGTTTTGTTGGCTTTGCCCTTAGCTGTGCCGTGCTGGCGGTAAGCGCGCAGCCTGTCCTGTCGGGTGCTGCGCTGATGCTCGCAGGCGCGTGCTGGGTGTTGTCGTTGTCGATGTTCAATGTGACGATCCAGCTTTCAACGCCGCGATGGGTCGTGGGCCGGGTAATCGCGCTTTATCAGACCGGCACCTTCGGGGGCATGGCGGCGGGCAGTCTGATCTGGGGGATCGTCGCCGACCGGGGCGGGCCGGAATCCGCGCTCGCCGGGGCCAGTGTGATGCTGCTGATTGGTGCGCTAATCGGCTTGCGGCTGCCGCTGCCGGAGTTTAGCGGGCTCGATCTTGACCCCCTCAACCGTTTCAAAGAACCCGACACGCGGTTTGATCTTAGCTATCGCAGCGGGCCGGTGATGGTCATGGTCGATTATGAGATCGCTCAGGCGGATGTGCCGGAGTTTCTAACTGCGATGAGCCTCCGGCGTCGGGTGCGCATCCGCGATGGTGCGCAGCAATGGGCGCTGTTACGTGATCTGCACCGACCAGAGCATTGGAGCGAAAGTTACCATGTGCCCACGTGGGGTGAATACGTCCGCCACAACGAGCGGCGAACTAATGCTGATGCAGAGCTATCGGATCAGATCAGACGGCTACATCGAGGGGACACCCCGCCCGAAGTGCACCGCATGATCGAGCGCCAAACCGTGCCACTGCGCGACGACATGCTGCAAAAAGAGACGTAAGTGGCGCGGTAGTGCAGGGGCCGTATTTCAGCGGTTCTTGCCCCGCAGCAGCTTCTGAGCTGGGCCGGCGATTTGACCCGCCGATGATGGCTGTACCCGGCTCACGATGAATCGGGGCGGGAACAGCGCGTGCTTTACGCTCTCACAGGCCGATTTGAAACGGTCGGTCCTGTCGCGCGCGGACGCTCGAGCCCCTCGCCTATGACAAAGTTGTTGTGGTCAAGCTTTGCGGGCAGCCACAGGAGGAAACGGGTTTGCCCCGGCCGGTTTAAGGGACAAAGCCCCGCCATAGCAGCAGCAGAACGAACAAAACCCGCATCGATCAAGAATGTTATACGGTCATAAAATTGCACAACAATCTTGCTCTCGATGAGTCTCTGACGGACAATTCTTGCCAAATGAGATCATTCGGTTAGTCTCTGATCTCGGGTCGTCCGACCAAAAGCGTATTTTAAAGTAAGCAAACGGGCGATCACTCTGGGAGGAGGAAACATGACTGACACTAAAAAGTTCAACCGACGTTCGTTCCTGACGAAGTCCGCACTTGCTGGGGGGGCCGCTACTGGGAGCATGCTGGCCGCACCGGCGGTGTTGGCCCAAGCGCCGATCGTCATCAAGATGCAGACGTCGTGGAACGACGCCAACATCTGGCAAGACTTTGCCCGCGACTACGCGACACGGGTGGAGGAGATGTCGGGCGGGCGTCTGAAGGTCGACGTGCTGCCCGCGGGCGCGGTCGTGGCGGCGTTCCAAGTGCTTGATGCGGTGAACGACGGTTTGATTGACGCGGCGCATTCGGTGCCCGTCTATTGGTACGGCAAGAACAAGGCCGCATCGCTCTTTGGCACCGGCCCGGTTTTCGGCGGCTCTGCCACGACGATGCTGTCGTGGTTCTACCAAGGTGGCGGTCAGGAGCTTTATAACGAGCTGACGCAGGATATCATGGGCCTCGACGTTGTCGGCTACATGGGCTTCCCGATGTTCGCGCAGCCGTTCGGTTGGTTCAAGAATGAGGTCAATACCGTCGACGACCTGCAAGGCTTCAAATACCGCACCGTGGGTCTGGCCGCCGATCTGATGGCCAAGCTGGGCATGTCGGTCGCACAGCTGCCGGGCGGGGAGATCGTGCCCGCGATGGAGCGCGGCGTAATCGACGCTTTCGAGTTCAACAACCCCTCGTCGGACAAGGACTTCGGCGCGCAGGACGTGGCCAAGAACTACTACCTGTCGTCCTATCACCAAGCCTCCGAGAGCTTTGAATTCCTGTTCTCGAAGATGTTCCTCGAAGACCTCGACCCTGATCTTCAGGCGATCCTCAAATACGCTGTGGAAGCGGTTTCGACCGCGAACACGGCCAAGGCGATGGACCGCTATTCGGCAGACCTGCAATTCCTGCAAAACGAAGCGGGCGTGAACGTGCGGCGCACCTCGAAAGAGATCCTCGATGCGCAGCTGAAAGCATGGGATGAGCTGATCCCCGAGTTGGAATCCGATCCCTTCATGAAAAAGACCCTCGACAGCCAGCGCGAATGGGTCGACCGCGTGGCCTATTACGAGTTGATGAACTCGCCGGACTACGGGCTTGCTTATGAGCATTACTTCCCCGGCAAGATCAAAATGTGATCACGCATACCCGCAAGTAATGAGGCCCCCGGCGCCACCATGCGCCGGGGGCTCTACGAGACATTGGGGACATCATGATATCTTTCATTCGGTTCGCCGATAACCTTTCCGCATGGTTCGGCAAGGCCTTCGCTTGGCTCATTCTGCTGATGTCCATCGGCACGGGCTACGAAGTTTTTGTGCGCTATGTGCTGAACAATCCTACCGCTTGGGCGCTGGACGTGTCCTTCATCATGTATGGCACGCTTTTTATGATGGGCGGGGCCTATACGCTGTCGCGGGGCGGCCATGTGCGGGGGGATTTCCTCTACCGGCTATTCCAGCCGCGCACCCAAGGCATGATCGACCTCGTGCTCTATATCATCTTCTTTTTCCCCGGGGTCACGGCGCTGATCCTCGCGGGGTGGAAATACGCCGCCCGGTCTTGGTCATATGGCGAAGTGTCGGTCAATAGCCCGGCGGGCGTGCCGATCTATCAATTCAAGGCGATCATCGTGGCGGCGGGGATCCTGCTGTTCATCCAAGGCATTGCGCAGGTCTGCCGCTGTCTCATCGCCATACGTTCCAACTACTGGCTCGAAGCCGAGGAAGACGTCTTTGAGACCGAAGACCTCATGATGCGCGAAGCCAACAAGGCCGAAAAGGGCCATCTCACATGACCGATCCGCAAATCGCCCTGATGATGCTTGGGCTGTTCATCGTTTTTGTTTTCCTAGGGTTTCCGATTGCTTTCACGCTGATGGCGATGGGCATCGGCTTTGGCTACTACGCCTATTTCGATGCGCGCCGCATGTGGCGCAGTTTTGACCGGCTGGACGAGGGGGCCGGCCAGTGGGAGCAATGGACGACGTGGTTCGAGGGGTTATTCAACAACCGAATATTCGACCTCTTCGTGAACCAGACCTTTACGGTGATGTCGAACGAAGTGTTGACTGCTGTGCCGCTGTTCCTGTTCATGGGCTACATCGTGGAGCGGTCGAACATCGTTGACCGGCTGTTCACCACGCTCAACATTGCGTCGAAGAACATCCCCGGTTCGATGGGGGTCGCGGCGCTGATCACCTGTGCGCTTTTTGCCACGGCCACCGGGATCGTCGGCGCGGTGGTGACGCTGATGGGGCTTCTGGCGCTGCCCGCGATGCTGAAGGCGCGCTATGATCCGTCCTTTGCGGCGGGCATCATCTGCGCGGGCGGCACGTTGGGCATCCTGATCCCGCCCTCGATCATGCTGATCGTCTATGCGGCGGCAACCAACGTCTCCATCGTGCGGCTCTATGCGGCGGCGCTGCTGCCGGGGCTGACGCTGGTCGGACTCTACCTGGTCTATATCATCGGTCGCTCGCTGTTGCAGCCATCCTCCGCGCCGCGCCCGACGGCAGATGAGGTGCCGGACATGCCGATGGGCAAGCTCTTGTTGATGATCGCCACCTCCTTCCTGCCACTTGCCTTCCTCATTTTCGCGGTGCTGGGGTCGATCCTTTTCGGCCTTGCAACCCCGACTGAGGCGGCCTCGATCGGTGCGTTGGGCGGCATCTTCCTCGCCTTCATCTACCGCGCGATGACATGGCAGCGGATGCGCGAGAGCGTCTACCTTACGGTGCGCACCACGGCGATGGTCTGCTGGCTTTTCGTCGGCTCCTACACGTTCTCGGCGGTGTTCTCTTACCTTGGGGGAGAGCATGTGATTTCCGAGTTCGTTCAATCGTTGAACCTCTCGCCAATCATGTTCCTGATCCTCGCGCAGCTCATCATCTTCTTGCTCGGTTGGCCGCTGGAATGGTCCGAGATCATCATCATCTTCGTGCCGATCTTCCTGCCGCTCTTGGCGGTGTTTGAGATCGATCCGCTATTTTTTGGCATCCTTGTGGCCCTGAACCTGCAGACCAGTTTCTTAACACCGCCCATGGCCATGTCGGCCTATTACCTCAAGGGGATCGCCCCGCCCGAGTTGCGGCTCACGCAGATCTTCGCGGGGGTCATGCCGTTCCTGTTCTGCGTGATCCTGTCGATGGTGCTGATGTATGTCTTCCCGCAGATCGTCTTCTACCTGCCGGAGCTGTTCTATGGGCGCTGAGCCAAGGATGACCGCCGCAGCAGCGCTTGGCGTGGTCGAATTGCGGGACCGTTTGGCGAGCGGCGCATTGGACGCGCTGGCGCTGGTGGAAAGTTACATCGCGCGGATCGAAGCGCGCGAGGAGGTGGTGGGCGCTTGGGCATGGTTCGATCCCGAGTTCGCCCGCGCACAGGCCCGCACGCTCGACAGTTATCGTCGGGCGGGCAGGCCGCTTGGGCGGTTGCATGGGCTGCCTGTCGGGCTGAAAGACGTCATCGACACCCGCAGCATCCCGACTGAGAACGGCGCGGCCCAAGACAAGGGGCGCGTGCCGCTGCGCGATGCTTTCATCGTGGAGCGGCTCAAGGCCGAGGGCGCGATCATCATGGGCAAGACGGTCACGACCGAGCTTGCCTTCATGCATCCGGGCAAGACCGCCAATCCGCATAATCCGGCGCATAGCCCCGGCGGCTCGTCCCAAGGCTCGGCGGCGGCGGTGGCGGATGGAATGGTGCCGCTGGCCATCGGCACGCAGACCGGCGGCTCGGTGATCCGGCCTGCGTCCTATTGTGGGGTCACCGGGTTCAAACCGACTTTCGGCGCGATCCCGCGCCGAGGGGTGCTGACGCAGTCACCCTCGCTCGACACCATCGGCGTCTTTGCCAGCGATCCCGCCGGTGCAGCGCTGCTGGCCGAGGTGCTATTCGGCCATGACCCCGAAGACAGCGCCACCATCCTTGTCCCCACGCCCGCGCTGTTGGCGCAGACCACCACCGCGCCGCCGATCCCGCCGGTCTTTGGTTTCGTTCGCCCGCCGGGGTGGGAGGACGCAGATCCCCAGCTTCACGCGGGTTTCGAAGAATTGGTCGCAGCACTTGGCGATCAGGCGTTTGAGCTGCCCCTGCCGTCGGTCTTCGACGGGGCGGCAGAGGCGCGCAAACGCATCAACTTTGCCGAGATGGCCTATCACTATTACCCCTATTTGCGAGATGGGACCGACCTGCTGTCACCCGCGACTCGAGAGGCGATGGAGGCGGGCAACAAGGTACTGGCCCGCGATTATCAATCGGCCCGCGACCTGCCCAAGGTGCTGACCGCCGCGCTGGAGGAGTTGCTGACCCGCTGCGATGCGATCCTTTGTCCGTCGGCCACCGGCCCCGCGCCCCGCGGGCTGGAGACCACCGGCGATCCGATTTTCAACGGGCTATGGACGCTCTGCGGCAGCCCCTGTGTGAACGTGCCTTTGATGACATCGGAAGACGGTCTGCCGATGGGCGTGCAACTGGTCGGCGGGCACGGCCAAGACGGACGATTGATGCGCAGCGCACAATGGCTTTTCGACTGGGCCGATGGCGCAACCCAATGAGGATTGAAACATGAACCGTTTACTTGCCCTTTTCGCCTTTGCTGCGATTGCGATCTTTCTGCTGATCCTCGCGGTTGAGGTGCCCAGTATTGATCTGATTGTCATCGTCGCGGTTACGCTGGCCTTTGTGGCCTATGATTTCTTCACCTCCAGTCGGAAGGATCGGGACTGACCCATGGGCAAGCCCGTCATCTGGATCACCCGGCAGCTTTCTGACGCCACGCTTGAACGGGCGCGCCGTGATTATGAGGTGATCTGGGAGCCGGCTGACGAACCCGGCAGCGCCGAAGACATCATCGCGATGAGCGCGCGGGTGGATGGGATGATCCCCTGCCATTCCGAGCATTTCAGCGCGGAGGTCGTGGCGCAGCTTGACCCTCGGCTCAAGATCATCGCCAACCACTCCGTCGGCGTGGATCACTGCGATCTGGCAAGCCTCAAGGAACGGGGTATTGTCGTGACGAACACGCCCGGCGTTCTGTCGGATGCCACCGCCGAGCTGGCGCTCATGTTGATGTTGGGTGCTGCCCGGCACGCGGTGGCGGGTGATCGGCTCGTGCGCAGCGGACAGTGGCAGTCGTGGTCGCCTGCGATGCTGGTGGGCAAACAGGTCTCTGGTGCGCGGCTGGGGATTATCGGAATGGGCGGCGTGGGGCGGGCCTTTGCCCGCAAGGCGCGGGGGTTGGATATGGAGATCCACTACCATAACCGCCGTCGCCTAACCGCCGAAGAAGAGGCGGGCGCGACTTATCACGCTGATTTGGACGCGCTGCTGGGGGTGTCGGATTTCTTGTCACTACATTGCCCGGCCACGCCGGAAACCATTGGCTTCATGAATGCCGCGCGTTTGGCGCAGATGCCCAAGGGCTGTGTGATCGTGAATACTGCGCGGGGCAGTCTGGTGGATGAGGCAGCGTTGCTTGATGCGCTGTCCTCGGGCCATGTGGGGGCGGCGGGGTTGGATTGCTTTGTCACCGAACCGGGCGGCAATCCGGCCTTTGCAGGCCATGATAACGTGATGATGATGCCGCATGTGGGCAGTGCTACCGTGGCGACGCGCGATGCGATGGGGTTCAAGGCGCTTGATAACCTCGACCATTTCTTTCGAGGTGAGACGCCGCCCGACCAATTGTAAATGCGGTGGTTGGCCGCCGCATGCTCGTCAGGCCACGCCCGGCGGTTGTGCGGGTTCACCACGGCGCAGCCATGACGGCAGGGGCAGGGTGATGATTGCAAGGCAGCCAATCACCAGCGCCACGCCGATCCAGCCTAGTGGGGGAAGGCGCTCTTTGACGATCAGCACGGCCAGTATCGCCGCGACCACAGGCTCAAAAAGGGTGATCACCGTCGCCGTGCTTGCCTCAACCCGTGCAAGGCCAAAGCCAAAGCTGATGTAGCCCAGAAACATCGGCACCGCAGCCATGTAGAGACCCACGGCGGCGTTCGTCCATGAGGCCAGAAAAGGCCCGCCCGAAAGCAGCAGCACCGGCATCAACATCAGACCCCCAAGGCCAAAGGTCGCGCCCATGGCGACCGACGACCGCGTGCCTTGAAGCATCATCTTCCGCGCGCTCCATGAATAAAGCGCGTAGGTAAAGCCGCCGATCAGCCCAAGGAAAACCCCCGCGGGTACGGATGTTCCGCCCGCCATCTCGACGTGCGCGGCCCCTTCGGCAAGGCAGATAAGGCCCATACCCAATAGTCCGACCGTAGCGCCGATACTCCAGCGCAAAGTCAGGCGGCGCCGGTCTAGCAGATATTCAATCAGCGCCGAAAGAAGCGGGGCAGACCCGATGGTGATGACCGTGCCCACCGTCACACCGGCCAGCCGCATAGAACCATAAAATGCCAACGGATAGATCGCCACGGCTATCGCGCCGATTGCCAAAAGGCGGCATTGGTCCCAGAGCTGCGTGCGGTGGCGCAGAATGCCGCGCCCGGCCAAAAGCGCCTGCGCGATGCCGCCCACGCCCATAGCTGCCGCGCCGATGGCGGCGGCGCTGACATCGGGGGCAAAAGTGGCGGCGGTCCCGGTTGTGCCCCAGACCACGGCGGCGAAAAGAATGGCGATAACACCCCAGCGGTGGCCTTCTATCATGTCAATGCTTTCAGCATATCATCGGCCATCGCCCGTGCGGCCAGAACCCGTGCGCTGTTGCCCTCTAGTCCCGCACGCGCCATCGCCCCTTCAAGCAGGAAAGCAATATGCGCAGCAAGCGGGGCGGCACGTTCTGGCGCGTCGGGGAAAAGCTCGGTCAGGTGTTTTGCCAAGATGCTTTCAACCTCTTCTTTATGCCGCCGCACCGCCGCGCGTCCGATGTCGCCTGCCTCTAGCTCGGCCGCCGCGTTCAACAGGCCGCAGCCACGAAAGCCACGTTCATAGGCAAATTCCGCGTGATCTTGATAAGCGTCGAAAACGGCCAAGATGCGGGCCTGCGGGGTCTCTGCCGACGCGGCCCGCGCGTCATAAAGTGCCAGCCATTCCGCATGGCGCGCCTCTAGGTAGTGGCTCACCAAGTCCGCCTTGGAGGTGAAATTATTGTAGAGGCTTTTCTTGGCCACACCTGCGCGTTCGACGATGGCATCGATGCCCGTGCCGTTGATGCCGTGGTTATAGAACAGCACCATCGCGGCCTGCATCAGCCTGTCATAGGCGGGGCGTTTGGGTGGGGTCTCGGACATGGTTGCTCCTATAAGTAGGTAGATCGGTATACCTACTTCCTTTGCAGAGCAAGACCCGTTTTAATCAGCGCGGTGCATGCAGTGCCTTGCTCACCCATTTCGCAGCAGTAACGGCAGCCTCCCCGTGAAGTGGCCAAGTCTGTGTCAGCCCTTCGATAATCACCAGCAGCTCGGTTTCCGCGCCTTCCAGCGCCGTGGCGGCAGCGGCTTTGGCTGCAACCTCTTGTTTATGACGGATCAGCAACGCACGCAGGCTTTCGCTCCCCGGATCAGCGGCGACGGCGGCGTGAAACAGACAGCCATGCGAGGTTTCGGTCTCCATCCATTGCCCAACGCGAGACAGTATCACCTCCAGCGCGTCTGCTGGATCATCCGGCAAGTCACTAAAAACCAACGCCAAATAACGCTGCTGCCGATTCTCCAGGGCTGCCAATACCATCTCGGCCCGCGAGGGTGTGTATTTGTATAGCGTGCGAAGACTTACCCCCGCCGCATCGCGCAGGTCTTCGACACTGGGTTCGGCAAAGCCTCGGCTGGCGAAAGCACGTTCAAGCCCGGCGGCGATCTTGTTCTTTGTATTCGTCATGCTTGACGGTGTAGAGTGGTCCCTCTACCTGTGCAAGTAGAGCAACCATTCTACATGTAAGGACCCCATGCAAGCCGAGGCCACCAATGCGCTTGTGATTGACAGCACACTTTCTGATCTTGAACTTGCGTCCTTTCCCTGCGCCTTTTCCACCGCCGAAGGTATGATCCAGCGCGCGGGTTTGGGCGCGGAACGGGTGTTGATCACGGGGGCATCAGGCGGGGTCGGCTCGGCTGCGGTGCAGCTTGCCAAGCGGCGCGGTGCGCATGTGACGGCTCAAACGAGCCTAGCCAAGATAGACGCGCTGAAGGCGCTCGGCGCGGATGAGGCGCTGGACCGTGATGCCACATTGCCCGAGGATGCATTCGACGTGGTGCTTGACCTCGTGGGCGGCGAGCGCTGGCCCAAGCTGTTGGATGCGCTGGTGACGCGCGGGCGCTATGTGACCTCGGGGGCGATTGCCGGGCCGATTGTCGAGTTGGACCTGCGTACGCTCTATCTCAAAGATCTGACACTGATCGGCAGCACACGGCAGGAACCGGCGGTATTTAGCGATCTTGTGGGGTATATTGAACGCGGCGAAATCAGGCCCTTGCTGGCGGAGAGTTACCCCCTGAAAAACCTACGCCGCGCGCAGGAGGCGTTTTTGGAGAAATCCCATATGGGTAAGATTGGCATTCAGGTGGCTGCGTAAATCAATCCTAGGCCGTACGCATAACGTGGGCGGCCAATTCCGCTGTCAATAAATAAATTAGATTGATTTATTTATTGACTCAGAGCCGCTCATTTGGGATTTGTGCTGACGAAGGAGCGCAGAAACCGGAGGGGAGGCCAGTTTGCAACACGTCCAGACTTTGGCCGACCAAACCGCGCGCGGCTCAAACCAAAGCGGGATGCGGGCGCATAACGAACGGCTTGTCCTGTCGCTTATCCGCCGTAGTGGTCCGACCTCAAAGGCTGAGATCGCCCGTCTGACCGGCCTTTCTGCGCAGACGGTTTCTGTCATTATGCGGGCGCTCGAAGCGGATGGGCTTCTGAGAAAAGGCGCGCGAGTGCGGGGTCGGGTTGGGCAGCCTTCGGTGCCGATCAGTCTTAATCCAGAGGGGGCGTTTTTTCTGGGATTAAAGCTGGGGAGGCGTAGCGTAGAGCTGATCCTGACCGATTTTCAGGGCCAAGTGACGCGCCACAGCAGCGAGGTTTATGACCATCCAAGCCCCGCCGCCGTGATGGAATTTGCAACGCTTGCCTTGCGGAACACGCTTGCGTCGCTGAGCGCGGATCAACTGGCGCGCGTTGCGGGTTTGGGTGTCGCGCTACCCTTTGGCATGTGGGAGTGGAGGGTCGCCAGCGGCGATCTAAGCGCTTGGCGTGATTTTGATATCGCAGCGGCTTTGGCTGAGGTGGTTAAGATGCCGATCTACCTGTGTAATGACACCTCTGCCGCTTGCGGGGCGGAATTGGTCTTTGGTGCACAGGACAAGCCACGCGATTTTTTGTATTTTTACATCGGCTATTTCGTTGGCGGCGGACTTGTGTTGGACAGCAAGCTTTACACTGGCAAAAGCGGCAATGCGGGGGCGCTTGGCTCCATGCCGCTGGCCGGAGCCGCAGGGCCGCAGTTGGTAGACGTTGCCTCTTTGGCGACATTAGAGGCGATGCTGCACGATGCTGGAGAGACGCGCCGCGGCAGTTGGAGCGACCCGGCGGCTTGGAGCTTTTCCGAGAATATTTTTGAGCAATGGCTCGATGGCGCCGCCGAAGCCTTGGGGCAGGCGATCCGTGCAGCTGCTTGTCTTATTGATTTCGATACAGTGATGATTGACGGTTCTTTGCCTGCAACGGTCCGCGCGGCCATCGTTGCGCGCTGCCGTCGCTATCTTGCCACGCAGCCCCTACCGGGGGTGACCCTTCCCGAGTTGCGCGAAGGGACCGTCGGCAGTGACGCCCGCGCGCTTGGCGCGGCAAGCCTGCCGCTTTCTGATCGTTTCCTCGTCGACCGCGACGCATTTTTGAAAGGCTGACAGATGATCCTTTGCTGCGGAGAAGCCCTGATCGATATGATCCCAACCCCAACCACCGCAGGCCCCGATGGCTTTGTGCCCCATGCGGGCGGGGCGGTCTTTAACACGGCCATCGCCTTGGGGCGGCTCGGGGCGCAGGTGGGGATGCTGTCGGGCCTGTCGTCTGACATGTTCGGGCGGCAGTTGGTCGATGGGCTGAAGGCGAGCCATGTGGATGTCTCGCATGTTGTCCTGTCCGACCGGCCGACGACGCTGGCCTTTGTTCGGCTGGTCGGTGGCCATGCAACCTATGATTTCTATGACGAAAACTCGGCCGGGCGCATGATCACGCCGGGGGATATGCCCGCGCTCTCGGCTGAGGTCTCGGCGCTGTATTTCGGCGGGATCAGTTTGGCTTGCGAGCCGGGCGCGGATGCCTATGCAGACCTGCTGGCGCGCAACGCCGAAGGCCGTGCGGTGATGATCGACCCCAATATCCGCCCCGGTTTCATCAAGGATATCGAGCGTTACCGTCAAAGGCTCGACCGGATGCTGGCGCTGTCGGACATCGTGAAGGTATCGGATGAGGATCTGAACTGGATCAACCCCGCGCCCCTGTCGCTGCGCGATAAGGTGGCCGAGTTGTTGGCCAAGGGCCCTTCGGTTGTCATCCTGACCCGCGGGGGCGAGGGGGCAACGGGCTATCTGGCCAATGGTGAAGAGATGCAAGTGCCTGCCGTGAAAGCCGAAATCGTCGATACGGTCGGCGCGGGCGATACGTTCAATGCAGGCGTTTTGGCCAAGATGTCCGAGCTGGGGCAGCTCCATAAATCCGCGCTCGCCACCCTTTCGCCGGAGGTGTTGACCGAGGCGCTGGCCTATGGCGCGCGGGTTGCTGCCGTGACCGTTTCGCGGGCCGGGGCGAACCCACCTTGGGTAGAGGAAATATGAAATGTTGAAGAACCGCCTATCTTTTTCGCTCAGATATGTTAGCGCTACCAGTGGCTGCCCTGAGGAGGCCGCAGGAGGGATGGCGATGGCTTTGAGCAATCGAAAACATGGTGCCGCCGCGCATCAACGCAGGCAGGAGGGCTGACCCCATGGTATCGCGCGTAATCCCCGTTGATCCTTTCGACCTCGTCATTTTCGGCGCGACCGGCGACCTTGCTCGGCGCAAGATCCTGCCCGGTCTGTTCCACCGTTTCACCGTCGGCCAGATGCCCGAAGGCGCACGGATCGTTGGGGCGGCCCGCTCCGAGCTTGATGCTGATGCCTTTCGCAAGATGATCCGCGACAGCCTTTTGGAGTTTGCCCCGAAGCTGGCGCAAGAGAGCGCCGCCTTGGAGCAGTTCCTTGCCATGGTGCACTACATGCGTGTGGATGCGGCGGGCGATGCGGGCTGGGCGGACCTCAAAGACCTGATGCGCGATGATGTCGTGCGGGCGTTCTACCTCTCGGTCTCGCCGTCGCTCTTCGGTAAGATCGGCGGCAAGCTGCATGACCATGGCATCGCCACATCCGACAGCCGCATCGTCGTCGAAAAACCCTTTGGCCATGATCTGGCAACCGCGCAGGCGCTGAACGCCGACCTGCGCGCCAATTTCGATGAGAGCCAGATTTACCGCATCGACCACTATCTCGGCAAAGAGACGGTGCAGAACCTCATGGCGCTGCGCTTTGCCAATGCGCTCTGGGAGCCTCTGTGGAATTCCACCCATATCGACCATGTGCAGATCACCGTTTCCGAGAGCCTCGGCGTCGAAGGGCGGGGGGAGTATTACGATAAATCCGGTGCCATGCGCGACATGGTGCAGAACCACCTGATGCAGCTTTTGTGCCTGACGGCGATGGAGCCGCCCTCGCGTTTTGACCCCAATGCCGTGCGCGATGAGAAGGTGAAGGTGATCGAGGCGTTGGAACCAGTGGTCCAGAAGGACATCGCCCGCGGCCAATACCGCGCCGCGCAGGGCGAGGGCAGCTACTGTGATCATGCGGGCGACCCCGACAGCCGCACCGAAAGCTTCGTCGCCATGAAGGTCAAAATTGCCAATTGGCGGTGGGCGGGCACGCCCTTCTATCTGCGCACGGGCAAAAAGCTGCGCGGGCGCAGTTCCGAGATCGCGGTGATCTTCCGCGACCCGCCGCATATGATCTTCCCGGCGATGGAGGGCCATAAGGGCAACGCCCTGATCATCCGCTTGCAACCGGACGAAGGCATCACCCTGCGCAACACGATCAAAGACCCCGGCCCCGGCGGCATGCGTCTGGCTGAAGTGTCGCTGGATATGACCTTTGCCGACGCTTTGGGCGAACAGGCCACTCCGCAAGACGCCTATGAGCGGCTAATCATGGACGTGATCCGTGGCGATCAGACGCTGTTCATGCGCGGGGACGAAGTCGAAGCCGCTTGGGCTTGGGCCGATCCCATCATTCACGGCTGGGAAGAGACCCGGCAACCCCCGTACTCCTATGACCCCGGCAGCTCAGGCCCCGAAGAAGCACTGATGCTGATGCACCGCGACGGCCGCCGCTGGCGCGAGATCACACGAAAGGACGACCAATGACCCTGCATTCCACGATTGACCGCGTCACCGACCGTATCATCGCCCGCAGTGAGGCGACCCGGCGCCCCTATCTCGACCGAATGGAAGCCGCCCGCGCCAAGGGACCAGCCCGCGCGCATCTGTCCTGTAGTGGGCAAGCCCATGCCTATGCCGCCTCTGGCGCAGACAAGGAACGGCTGGCGACCACCAGCGCAGGCAACCTCGGGATCGTGACCACCTATAACGACATGCTCTCGGCGCATCAGCCGTTTGAGCGTTACCCCGAACTGATCCGCGAGGCCGTGCGTGCGGCGGGCGGCACCGCGCAGGTGGCGGGCGGGGTGCCTGCCATGTGCGACGGGGTGACCCAAGGCGAGGCGGGGATGGAACTGTCGCTTTTCTCCCGCGACGTGATCGCCTTGGCGGCGTCGGTGGCACTCAGCCACAACACCTTTGACGCGGCGGTTTTCCTTGGGGTCTGCGACAAGATCGTGCCGGGGCTGGTCATCGCGGCGCAGGCGTTCGGGCATCTGCCAGCCGTCTTCCTGCCCGCCGGGCCAATGGAAAGCGGGCTGTCGAATGATGAGAAGGCCAAGGTGCGCCAGCAGTTCGCCGCGGGCGAAGTCGGGCGCGACGCGCTGATGGCCGCCGAGATGGCCGCCTATCACGGGCCGGGCACCTGCACATTCTACGGCACCGCCAACACCAACCAGATGTTGATGGAGTTCATGGGGCTGCACCTGCCGGGGGCGAGCTTCGTGCCGCCGAATGGATTGCTGCGCGATGCGCTGACCCAAGAGGGCGCGAAACGGGCGCTGGCGCTGAGCGCTCTGGGCAATGATTATACCCCCGTCGCCTCGGTTCTGGATGAAAAGGCCTTTGTGAATGGCATCGTCGGGCTCAATGCCACGGGCGGGTCGACCAATCTGCTGATCCACCTTATCGCCATGGCGCGGGTCGGTGGGATCATTCTGGATTGGGAGGATTTCTCGGACATCTCCGACATCACGCCGCTGCTGGCGCGGGTCTATCCCAACGGTCTGGCCGATGTGAACCATTTCCACGCGGCGGGCGGTCTTGGCTATATGATCGGTGAATTGCTGAAATCCGGCCATCTGCACCCCGACACCCATACCGTCGCCGGGCAGGGGTTGGAGCATTACACCTCCGAGCCAAAGCTAAAGGCCGATGGCTTGGTTTGGGAGAAGGGCGCGGGCGAAAGCCTGAACGAGAAGATCCTCCGCCCCGCCAGCGATCCCTTCCAGCCCACTGGCGGGTTGCGGCGCATGGCCGGATCGCTCGGCACCGCCTGTATGAAGGTCTCTGCCGTGGCGCCCGAACATCACATCGTCGAGGCTCCGGCGCGGGTATTTGCGGATCAGAATGAGGTGAAGGCAGCGTTTAAGGCGGGCGAGTTGACCGACGATGTGATCGTTGTCGTCCGTTTCCAAGGGCCAAAGGCCAATGGCATGCCCGAGTTGCACAGCCTGACGCCGCTTCTGTCGATCCTTCAGGGGCGCGGTCAGAAAGTGGCGCTGGTCACTGATGGGCGCATGTCGGGGGCGTCGGGCAAGGTGCCCGCGGCGATCCATGTCAGCCCCGAGGCTGTCGACGGCGGCCCCATCGCGCGGGTGCAGGATGGCGATATGCTGCGGGTTGACGCGGTGGCCGGTACGCTTGACGTGCTGGCCGAAGGGTTCGACGACCGTCCCAACGTCACCGCTGATCTTTCTGCTTACCATGCCGGGACGGGGCGCGAGTTGTTTGCCATGTTCCGCGACACAGTCGGTTCTGCTACCACCGGCGCAACCATTTTTGGAGGCTGATCCATGACTCTTACCGCAAAAGACGCCAGCCGTCGCACGCGTGAAATCTGCGCGCTCGCCCCAATCGTGCCTGTTCTGGTGATCGAAGACGTCGCACACGCCCGGCCATTGGCCGAGGCGCTGGTCGCCGGGGGGCTGCCTGCGTTGGAAGTGACCCTGCGCACGCCTGCCGCACTCGACGCGATTGCGGCCATGGCCGAAGTCACGGGCGGGCATGTGGGCGCGGGAACGCTGATCACCCCCGAAGACGTGCGCGCGGCGAAACGGGCGGGGGCGACCTTTGGCGTCTCGCCCGGTGCCACAGACGCGCTGATCGCCGCCTGCGAGGAAGAAGACCTGCCGCTACTGCCCGGCGCTGCCACAGCGAGCGAAGCGATGCGTCTGTTGGAACGTGGCTATGACATGCTGAAATTCTTCCCCGCCGAAGCTTCTGGCGGGGCACCCGCACTCAAAGCCATCGGCGCGCCGTTGCCGCAGATCACCTTCTGCCCGACAGGCGGCGTCAGCCCCGGTAATGTGGAAAGCTACCTGAGCCTGCCCAATGTGCTTTGCGCGGGCGGCAGTTGGGTGGCCCCGAAAAAGCTGATCGACGCGCAGGATTGGGCAGGGATCGAAGCGCTGGCACGTGCAGCAGCGCAATCCGGGCAAAAAGGCTGATTTCCATTCGGACCGAAGGCTTTCCGCCGAGGTTGAAAATGCCGAGGAAAGCCCAACACCATCAGACCCTTGCTGGCTGACCGAACTTGTCTCTATATTGACTTGAGTTTACGCGCGATGCGTTTCGTCAAGGGAGGGTTAAGATGGGCCAGCAAAAGATCCGCAATATGGAAGAGTTCGCCGCTGTCAGTGGCATTTCTCGGCCCACGCTGTCAAAATACTTTAACGATGCCGACAGCGTGCGCCGCTCTACCCGGGAGCGGATCGAAGCGGCCCTTAGTCAGTATGACTACCGCCCCAACGTCTATGCGGTGAACCAAAACCGCCGCAAAACCCGCAACATCGGCGTGGTAGTGCCCAACCTTGCGGACCCGTTCTTTTCTGAGATTGGTCGTGAGGTGGAACTGGCCTGTCTGGCGGCAGGCTATAGCCCTATCCTGCTTAGTTCACACGGTAAGCCAGCGCAGGAGCGGGCCAATCTCGACTCGCTTCGGGCGCTGAAGCCTGCGGGCGTGCTTTTGGCACCTTTCGGCAAGGCCTCGGACCGAGGGGCGATTGAGCGTTTTTGCAAAGACGTGCCGGTCGTGACCTTTGATGCGAATGTTGAAGGGGTGTGTGAGGCCTTCGTGGGTACAGATAACTTCCAAAGTGTGGAGTTGATCGTCGAATACCTCTGCCGCAGTGGCGAACCGCCTTGTTTCTTTGAGATGAAGACTCCCAGCAACCCGAACGCCAACAAGCGCCGCCAAGCCTATCTGGAAGCGATGGAACGTCACGGCTTTGCCCCGAAGATCCATCAGGTGCCGGGCGAGGGATGGAACTTTGAAGAGATCGGCGCAACCGAAGGCGGGCGGTTGATCTCAGCTGGGGCATTCGAGACGGACACGGTTCTGTGCTCAAACGACCGTCTGGCGATTGGGATGCTCTCGGCTGCTTATGAACTGGGTGTGCGGGTCGGTCACGGTAAAGATTGCGTCATGCGGATCGCGGGGCAGGACGACCACCCGTTCTCGCGCTACACCTGTCCGCCGCTGACCACCATCGCACAGGATTATGGCGCCATCGCGAATCGCGCGGCGAGCACTTTGTTCCGCATTATCGAAAGCGAAACCAGACTGACCGAACGCGAAGAGACCGTGTTCGATGGCAAATTGGTGATGCGCGCCTCGGCCTAAGTCATTGAGTTCGCAAGTTGCTCAGAAAATAGTTATCGCGCGTAAAATTTAATTTGACTGCGCGTTATGTGGGCCGTTAGTCTCGTTCCATCATCTGTAGAGGGAGGAACTATTGATGTTCTCGAATAAATCATTGCACGCTGCGACGGCCCTGTCTTTGGTCATGGGCGGCGGCGCTTTTGCTGAGACGATCACCATCGCCACCGTGAACAACGGCGACATGATCCGGATGCAAGGCTACACCGACAAATTCACCGAAGAGACCGGCCACGAAGTGGAGTGGGTCACGTTGGAAGAGAACGTGCTGCGCCAGCGCGTCACCACCGACATCTCGACCAAGGGCGGTTCTTTCGACATCATGACCATCGGCATGTACGAGACGCCGATTTGGGGCGCGAACGGCTGGCTGGTGCCGCTGGACAACCTCAGCGAAGAATACGACGCGGACGATATCCTACCCGCGATGGCCGGCGGTCTGAGCCACGAAGGCACGCTCTACGCCGCACCGTTCTATGGCGAAAGCTCCATGATCATGTACCGCACAGATCTTATGGAAAAAGCCGGCATGGAAATGCCGAAAGACCCGACTTGGGAATTCATCCGCGAAGCCGCGGCCGCCATGACCGATCGTGAGAACGACATCAACGGCATCTGCCTGCGCGGCAAGGCCGGTTGGGGCGAGGGCGGCGCGCTGATCACGGCGATGTCCAACTCCTTTGGCGCACGCTGGTTCGACGAAGACTGGAACGCCCAGTTCGACACCGAGGCTTGGGCCAACACGATCAACTTCTACAAAGACCTGATGGATGAAAGCGGCCCTGCGGGCTATGCCTCCAACGGGTTCAACGAGAACCTCTCGCTGTTCCAGCAGGGCAAATGCGGCATGTGGATCGACGCCACTGTGGCGGCGTCCTTCGTGACCAATGCCGATGATTCCACCGTGGCCGACAAGGTTGGTTTTGCGCTGGCACCGGACACAGGTCTTGGCAAACGCTCCAACTGGCTCTGGGCATGGGCGCTGGCAATCCCGGCGGGCACTCAGAAAGAAGATGCCGCGAAAGAGTTCATCGAATGGGCCACCTCGAAAGACTACATCGAGCTGGTTGCCGAGAACGAAGGTTGGGCCAACGTTCCTCCCGGCGCGCGCAAGTCGCTCTATGAGAACCCCGAGTACCAGAAAGTGCCCTTCGCACAGATGACGCTCGACTCGATCCTCTCGGCCGATCCTGAGAACTCCACCGTCGATCCGACGCCTTACGTCGGTGTTCAGTTCGCCGCGATCCCAGAGTTTGCAGGCATCGCGACCGACGTGAGCCAAGAGTTCTCTGCCGCCTATGCCGGTCAGCAGACCGTCGAAGAGGCACTTGAGAAGGCACAGGACCTGACCAACGACGCAATGGAAGCTGCTGGCTACCGCTAAGCCGCCGCTTCTCCGGCACAAAGGGCGGCGGACACCGCCGCCCTTTTTCGCCCCACCACCTGATATGATACCCTTCACCTAAACGCGGCATCCGCCGCCTGCAGAGGAGATGTGCCCGATGGCTACCCAACATTCCCGATCAGCGGCACGCCTGATGATGGCCCCTGCGGTGGTCTTGCTCCTTGGATGGATGCTCATCCCGCTGACCATGACGCTCTATTTTTCCTTCAAGAAATACCTGCCGATGCGCGGCGGTGATCTGGGCTGGGTGGGGTTTGACAACTACGTGCGTTTCGTCACCTCAAGCGCCTTCTGGCCCTCGGTGATGACCACGCTGATTATCGTCGGCGGTGTGCTGGCGATCACGGTGGGCTTGGGCATCTTGCTCGCCATCCTTCTGAACCAGCCGATGTGGGGGCAGGGCTTTGTCCGCATCCTCGTCATCGCGCCCTTCTTTGTTATGCCCACCGTTTCGGCGCTGGTGTGGAAGAACATGTTCATGGACCCGAACTATGGTCTCTTCGCGCATCTGTGGGAGTTTTTCGGCGCGACCCCGGTGCAATGGATGAGCCAAGCCTCGCTGTCGTCAATCGTAATCATCGTGTCATGGCAGTGGCTGCCCTTTGCGACGCTGATCCTTCTGACCGCGATCCAGTCGCTCGACCGCGAGCAGCTTGACGCCGCCGAGATGGACGGCGCCCCCGCCACCAAACGTTTCGCCTATATCACCCTGCCGCATCTGGGCCGCGCGATCACCGTGGTGATCTTGATCCAGACGATCTTTCTGCTGTCGATCTTTGCGGAGATTTTCGTGACCACGGGCGGTGCCTTTGGGACCAAAACACTGACCTATCTCATCTTCCAGCGGGTGCTGGAAAGCCAGAACATCGGCCTCGGATCGGCAGGCGGTGTCTATGCAATCATTCTCGCCAATATCGTTGCCATCTTCCTGATGCGCATCGTCGGCAAGAACCTGGACGCCTGAGGAGGAGACATCATGGCACGCGCAGTCACCAGACAACGCAAGATCGTCAACACGGCCCTCGCATGGGGCATCGGTTTCTTGATCTTCTTCCCCATCCTTTGGACCATCCTCACCAGCTTCAAGACCGAAGCACAGGCCATTGCCGATCCGCCGATCTTCCTCGGCTTTAATTGGACGCTGGCGAACTACGAGGCGGTTCTGGAACGGTCGAACTACGGGCGGTTCTTGTGGAACTCGATCATCATCGCCGGGGGCTCGACCGTCCTTGGCATCCTGATCGCGGTGCCCGCCGCATGGTCGATGGCCTTTGTGCCCGGCAAACGGACCAAGGATATCCTGCTCTGGATGCTCTCGACCAAGATGCTGCCCGCGGTCGGTGTGCTCTATCCGATCTACCTGCTCTGCATCCAGTTCGGCGTGCTCGACAGCAAGATCGCTTTGGTCATCATCCTGATGCTCATCAACCTGCCGATCATCGTCTGGATGCTTTACACCTACTTCCGCGAAATCCCCGGCGAGATCTTGGAAGCGGCACGGATGGATGGGGCAAGCCTGCGTGAAGAGGTGCTTTATGTCCTCACGCCCATGGCGATCCCCGGCATTGCCTCCACCTTGCTGCTGAACTTCATCCTCGCATGGAACGAAGCCTTCTGGACACTCAACCTCACCGCGGCCAAAGCGGCACCGCTCACGGCCTTCATCGCGAGCTATTCCAGCCCCGAAGGCCTTTTCTACGCCAAGCTCAGCGCGGCCTCCACCATGGCCATCGCGCCAATCCTCATCCTCGGCTGGTTCAGCCAGAAACAACTCGTCAGCGGCCTGACTTTCGGCGCAGTCAAGTAAGCAAGGGACAGTCACATGGGACAAATTAAACTCAATCAGGTTTCCAAAAGCTTCGGCGATGTGGAAGTCATTCCGCCCCTTGATCTGACCATCGAAGATGGCGAGTTCACGGTCTTTGTCGGCCCCTCGGGTTGCGGGAAATCGACACTGCTACGGCTGATCGCGGGGTTGGAGGATATCACCTCGGGCCATATCGACATCGACGGCACCGATGCGACCCATGTGCCGCCCGCGAAACGCGGTCTGGCGATGGTGTTCCAATCCTACGCGCTTTATCCGCATATGTCGGTGCGCAAGAACATCGCCTTTCCGATGAAGATGGCGGGCGTTCCGGCGGAGGAACAGCAGCGCCGGATCGAAGCGGCTGCCAAAGCGCTGAACCTGACCGACTACCTTGATCGCCGTCCGGGCCAACTGTCTGGCGGTCAGCGCCAGCGGGTCGCTATTGGCCGTGCCATTGTGCGGGAGCCTTCGGCGTTCCTGTTCGATGAGCCGCTGTCGAACCTTGACGCCGCGCTGCGGGTGGGGATGCGTCTTGAGATCAGCGAGCTTCACAAGCGGCTGGCGACAACGATGATCTACGTCACCCACGATCAAGTCGAAGCGATGACCATGGCCGACAAAATCGTCGTGCTGCGCGCGGGCTATATCGAACAGGTCGGCACCCCGCTTGAGCTTTACTACAAGCCGCGCAACGAATTCGTTGCGGGTTTCATCGGCTCGCCCAAGATGAACCTCATCAAAGGGCCCGAAGCCGAAGCCCGCGGCGCGCCGACGATCGGCATCCGCCCCGAGCATTTCGACGTCTCCACCACCGAGGGCGCTTGGGAAGGCACCATCGGTGTGGCCGAGCATCTGGGCTCTGACACCTTCCTACACATCCACGGTGTCGCGGGCTGTGACCCGATGACCGTGCGTGTGGATGGGGAGTTGTCGGTCAAACATGGCGACCGGATTTTCCTCACCCCGCAGGCGGACAAGCTGCACCGGTTCGATGCGCAGGGCCTTCGGGTCGAGTGATGCAAGCGACAGGAATGACAGGCCGACCCTCGCACCCTCTCCCCGGTGCGCGGCCCTACAAGGATGTGGATCATGGATAATTTGGTAGACCTCTCGAACGCGACGCTGGGCGATCTTGATATCGCGCGGCCCACCTATGACCGCAGCGCCCTGACCCCCGGCATCGTGCATATCGGCGTCGGCAACTTCCACCGCGCGCATCAGGCGTGGTATCTGCACCGTTTGATGCAGAACGGCCATGCGCATGACTGGGCGATCCTTGGTGCGGGGGTGCGCCCCTATGATGCGGCGATGCGCGAGAAGCTCTTGGCGCAGGACTGCTTGACGACGCTGATCGAACTCGACCCCGCGCAAACCTCGGCCGAGGTTGTGGGCTCCATGATCGACTACCTGCCGATCGAGGAAGGCAACGGCGCCCTGATCCGCGCCATGGCCGACCCGGCCATTCGCATCGTCGGGCTGACGGTTACGGAAAGCGGCTATTACATCGACCCCGTCAGCAAGGGGTTCGACGCGGCTCACGCCGATATCGTCCATGACGCGGCGAACCCTGACACTCCGCGCACCGCCTTTGGGGCCATTGTCGCGGCCCTGCGGCTGCGCCGCGATGCGGGGCAGGGGCCGTTCACGGGGCTGAGCTGTGATAACCTGCAAGGCAATGGCGATATCCTGCGCCAAGCGGTCGTGTCGCTGGCGCGCATGTCCGATCCGGCGTTGGCCGATTGGATCGAGGCAAACGCCAGTTTCCCCAACTCCATGGTCGACTGCATCGCCCCGGCCACCGGCCCCGCCGAGATCGCGCAGGCGCGGGAGTTTGGCGTGAACGACGCCGCCCCCGTCACCCATGAAGCCTTCCGCCAATGGGTGATCGAAGACGACTTCTGCGCAGGCCGCCCGGATTGGGATCAGGTGGGAGCGACCTTCTCGGACGATGTGCATGCCTATGAAAAGATGAAGATCCGTATCCTCAACGCGGGCCATCAGGTCTTAGCCAATGTCGGTGAGGTGCTGGGGATCGAAACGATTTCCGCCACCATGGCGCATCCGGCGATCCGCGCGATGTTCCACCGCGTGCAGGCCGAAGAGATCACCCAGACGGTCGCCCCGGTGCCCGGTATGACGCCGCTGGCCTATCTTGAGCTGATCGAACAGCGTTTCTCGAACCCGCGCATCGTCGACACCACCCGCCGTGTCGCCTTTGACGGCTCGGCGCGGCACACCGGGTTCGTCCTGCCGATCCTGCGGGATCAACTCGCAGCGGGGCGTTCAGTCAGTGGTTTGGCCTTGGTTGAGGCGCTTTGGGCGCGAATGTGTGCGGGCACGCGGGAGGATGGCAGCGAGATCGTGGCGAATGATCCGATCTGGGAGGCTTTGAAAGAGGCGGCGCAGGCCGCGCGGACGCGGCCCAAGGCATGGTTGGCGCAAGACCGTCTTTATGGCGATCTGGCGCAGGCAGAAGCGTTCCGCGACGCTTTTGTTGCTTGGCTCTCGCTCATTTGGGATGAGGGGGCCGTCGCGGCGATGAATGCCTATACGCAGGTCGATGAGAGCAATGGCCGCGCCAGCAAAGCAAGCTAACGGTCAGCCTTGGTCGGGTTTCAAGAACCCGACCAGCAGCGCCGACAGGGCCACCAGGATCGCCGCCGCCCCCAGCATCAGGGGCAGACCGCCGATCTGATAGCTCAGCCCCGACAGCAGCGTGCCCAAGAGCCGCCCAGCGGCATTGGCCATGTAGTAGAACCCGACATCCATCGTCACCCGCTCGGCCTTTGTGAAGGACAGGATGAGGTAGGAGTGCAGTGACGAGTTCACAGCAAAGATCGCGCCAAAGGCCAAAAGGCCGATCACAAGCGTCACGGTGAGCCAGCCCTGCGGCCCGTCGCTGAAGAGCGCCGCCAGCGTCAGCGCCGCAGGCACGGCGGCGAGCGACCATGCCCATCCCTTCGCGGCTGAGATCAGATCCTCCGCCGGGCGGGACTTCGCGCGGAGCAGGCGCGGGGCGTAGATTTGCACCAGCCCGTAGAGGATCACCCAGACCGCCATGAATGTGCCGATCATGAAAAAGGCCGCGCGGTTGCTTTCCTCCGTGCCGTCCGAGAGGACCGCGTAGAAATAGATCGGGATGCCCACCACAAACCAAACATCCCGCGCGCCGAAGAGAAACACCCGCGCCGCGCTCAGCCAGTTCACATTGGCGGATTTAGAGAAGACTTCGGAGAACTTCGCCCCCTTGCGCCCTTTGGGCAGGCCGGGCGGCATGGCGGTCAGCACGGCGATCAGGATCAGCGCAAGGATCGCCGCCATGCCGAGCACCGCCCAGACGAAGCCTAGCGTCGCCAGCAACGCCGCGCCGAGCAGAAAGCCCAGACCCTTAACCATGTTCTTGGAGCCGGTCAGCAACGCGACCCAGCGGAACAACCCGCCATCCTCAGCCGGCGCCAGCAGCTTAACGGCGGATTTCGACGACATCTTGGCCAGATCCTTGGCCACGCCGCTGGCCCCCTGCACCAGCATGACGAAAACGACCGAGGCGCCAACCGCCCAAGACGGATCAAGCTGCGCCAGTGCCAGCAGCGCCACGATCTGCAATCCCAGCCCCGCATAGAGCGTCGAGGCCAGCCCGAAGCGCGCCGCGATCCAGCCCGCGCAGAGGTTGGTGACAACGCCCGCGATCTCATACAGCACAAAGAGATAGGCCAGTTGCACCGGCGAAAAACCGAGCCGGTGGAAATGCAGCAACACCAACATGCGCAACGCGCCATCGGTCAGCATGAAGGCCCAATAGGCCGCCGTGACCGCGATATAGGCCGATAGCCCCTCAGGGCGGGTCGCGCCCTGGCTCACAGGCTTGCCCCGACCATCAGCGCCACATCGACCAAACGGTGCGCATAGCCCATCTCATTGTCGTACCACGCATAGATTTTCACCTGTGTCCCATTCACCACCATGGTGGAGGGCGCATCGACGATGCTGGACCGCGTGTCATTGGTGTAATCGGTCGAGACGAGCGGGCGCTCCTCATAGCCTAGGATATCTTTCAATTCCCCTTCAGCGGCGGCTTTGAACAGGGCGTTTACCTCTTCCACCGTCGTTTCGCGCTCTACCTCAAACACGCAGTCGGTCAGCGAGGCGTTCAGCAGCGGCACCCGCACCGCGTGACCGTTCAAGCGGCCTTTGAGTTCGGGGTAGATAAGCGTGATCGCCGTGGCGCTGCCGGTGGTCGTCGGGATCAGGGAGTTCAGGGCCGAACGCGCGCGGCGCAGGTCTTTGGCGGGGCGGTCGACGATGGTTTGCGTGTTGGTCACATCGTGGATCGTGGTGATGGAGCCATGTTTGATCCGCAGCGCCTCATGGATGACCTTCACCACCGGGGCGAGGCAATTGGTCGTGCAGCTTGCCGCCGTGACGATCCGGTGCCGTGCGGGATCATAGACGTCATCGTTGACGCCGTAGACGATATTCGCCGCATCGCCGTCTTTCACCGGGGCCGAGATCACCACCTTCTTCACCCTTGCATCGAAATAGGGGGCGAGTTTGGCCTCGGTTTTGAAGGCCCCGGTACAGTCGATCACCACATCCACCCCGTCGAGCGGCAGCGCGCTGAGGTCGCGCGTGCCGATGAAAGGCAGGTGGGTGCCGTTGATCGTTACGCTGTCGGCATCATGGGCGAAATCCGCCTGCCAACGCCCGTGCACCGTGTCGAACTCCAGCAAATGGGCATGCATCTCTGGGTCGCCCACCGCGTCGTTGATCCAAGCGATTTCTGCGCCCTGATCCAGCAGGGGCTTCAAGGCGAGCTTGCCGATGCGGCCAAGGCCGTTGATGGCATAGACGGTCATGCGGAGAATCCTTCTTTGTCGGTTTGGCCCGCGTCATCGAGCGCTTTTTGCAGCGAAATACGGTCGAGCGAGGTCAGCGGTAGGCTGGTAAAGCCCAACATTCGGTTGCGCAGGGTGCCATAGGCCTGCTGGAAGGCGAGGCTCTTTTCGGCGTCGGATCCTTCGACCTTGACCGGATCGGGCAGGCCCCAATGCGCGGTAATCGGCTGGCCCGGCCATGTGGGGCATTCTTCGTTGGCCGCCTGATTGCAGACGGTAAACACAAAATCGAACGCCGGGGCATCCTCGGCTTGGAATTCTGACACGTTTTTTGAGCGCAGTTGCGATACGTCATGGCCCTTCTGCTTAAGGACTTCCACCGCGAAGGGGTTCAATTGTGACTGCGGCCGGGTGCCTGCGGAATACACATTGAAACGGTCCTCAGCGAGATCGCGTAAGATGCTTTCGGCAAAGATCGAACGGGCAGAATTGCCGGTGCAGATGAACAGGACATTGAATTTTCTGTCAGTCATGAGAGCATTTCCATGTATGGAGGGGGTGGTGTTGGGGGTGCAAATCTCGGGCCGTCCACGGCAGCAGTCGATCAGTAGATAGTTGATCGTGTCACGGGCGGCAGTCAGATCAACCGCATAGCGCAGGGAGGTCCCGACACGTTCCTGAGTGACCAAACCAACCTGCATAAGCGCGCCGACATAGGTTGAGAGGGTGTTGGGTTTCAGCCCAAGCGCCTGTGCCAATTCGGTTGCGGGAACGCGGTCGGGATAGCGGCGCATGAGCAGCCGAAACAGCGCGAGCCGCTGTGGGTGGCCAAGGGTGGCAAGGCGATTGGGGATCACTTGTTCCATAATTCATGAATTATGGAATTAGTCGCAATTTTGCAAGTGAAGTTTTTGTAACGGGGATGTTCGGCATAGTGGGCGTAACGCTGGGGCGTGGCGTCGATTTACCGGACCCTATAATTTTTACCAGCTTTACAAATGCGACCCGCCGCGATCAGTCAAGATATGCGAAAAATTTAATCAAACTATAACAAGTGCTTGGGGTTCTGATGCGCGAATCTTGTTATTCGGGTTTGTGGCTGCCTTGAATGGAAGCCACATAAGACCTGCGTGCTACGGCTGACGCGACCTTTTGACAGGGTCTGCCATTTGGCTCTGTTCCGGCCCTCGCTTGAGGAAGCCGCGCCCCTGTCCGCTGTGTTGGACGACTGTGTTTTTGTAAGGGGTGTATCGGTTTTCTGGCGGGGGTCGCTTTATGCCCTGCAGGGTGCTGGGGAAGGGGCCGATCATCGGCCGGGCGTCCTTGAGCTTGACCTTTGGTCACCGGGGCAAAAATGCAACGTTTTGGTCAGATTCCCCTATACCGAGAAATCATTCGCCGTGGGCCATGTTCCCTCACTGGTTGAGGTGCCTTAAAATATTGCTCAGTATTTAAACACATGAGCTTTTGAACGCCGCCCTATGGTGACCCCGCTTTCCGACCGCTACCTCGCTTTGAAAGAGCAACGACCAGATATCAAGCCTGCTGAAATATTGCAGGTCCTGGCGCAGGATATGGGGCTGAATAACCTGTCCTATCTGGGGTTTCACAAAACCACTTCGGGCGGGAGTGATCCAGTTATTCACTCGACCTATGATCCCGCTTGGCTGACGCGCTACCAAGAGGAAAGCTACCATCTGATTGACCCGGTGGTCGACAAATCGCTTGAGGGCACCTTGCCCGTAGATTGGAGCGAATTGCCAAAGGTCGACCGGACCACGCGCAACTTTTTCGGGGAGGCAATGGAGTTTGGCGTGCGCCAGAATGGTGTGTCGATTCCCATTCGGGACCATGCGCATGGCAAGGCGGTGCTGACGTTGAACTCTGACCTGCGGATTCACGAATGGCGCAAATACAAGCGCGGGATCATTGCCGATGCTATCTATCTGGGCTGCCTGATTCAAAGCGATATGGTGGCCAGTATCGGCAAGGGGCAGCCCGCACCGAGGCTAAGCAATCGCGAGAAAGAAGTGCTGAAATGGGCGGCGGTGGGCAAAACCGCGTGGGAGACGGCACAGGTAATGACTGTGTCCAACAGCACCGTGAATCACCACCTCTATAACGCCTGCGCCAAACTGGACGTGACCAATAAAACCCATGCGGTCGCCAAGGCGATCCGGGCGCAGATCATTACGATCTGACCGCAGCGTGTCTTTGCATCAAACCGCCCTTCGCGGTAAGCCGCCGACAGCATAGGAGAGCAATATGGAACTGCGCGACAAACGTATTTTGGTTACCGGCGGCAGCGACGGGATTGGGCGGCACATTTGCCTCAAACTGGCAGAGACTGGTGCGCGGCTGGCCATTCTGGGCCGCGATGAGGTTCGGCTGCAATCTGTTGCCGATGCCTGCAAAGCCGCAGGCGCGCCGGATGCGGTAGGGCTGGTGTGCGATCTGCAAGACCCGTCTGCTATTGCCCGAACCGCCTCAGAGGTGGTGGCGCGCTTTGGCGGGCTCGATATCCTGATCAACAACGCGGGGATTTGGCACAAGGCAGGCCCGCTCGACACGATCGCGCCCGAAATGCTGCAAGCCACGGTCCAGACCAATTTGACGGGGTTGATGCAGATGACGCATGCCACGCTGCCCGCGCTGCGCGACAATGATGAGGCGATTATTCTGAATGTCGTGTCAAAATCCGGTGTCGTGGCGCAGGCGGGACAGTCGGTCTACACGGCCACGAAATACGGCGTGCGTGGCTTTACCGAAGTGCTAAAGGCAGATGAGGAGGGCACCGGTGTGCGGGTTGGCGGGCTTTATCAGTCAGGCACCAATACCGGCATGTTCGCCAAAGCGGGTGAGGATGTGCCGAACCACATTTTTACTGAGCCGGATGATCTGGCCGATGTGGTGGTCTTTGTCCTGTCACGCCCGCCGAAACTGTGGATTCACGACATCCGTATTGAACTGTAGGCGGGGCAGGGGCCGTCAGGCCGTTTGCTGCAGCGTGTTTTCGTCACCTTGGGGCGTGGGGTTGCTTGCGGCCCCAAGGCCAAACTCTACATGAAAGGTTGATCCGACGCCGACTTCGCTTTCGTAAAATAGGTCTCCCGCCATCTGCCGCGCCAGTTGGCGAGAGATATGCAGCCCAAGTCCGGACCCTTGAGTTGATTTTTGACCGTCGTCATCAAGCTGCCCAAAGCGGCCAAAGACCCGTTCTTCCATCCCCTCAGGAATGCCGCGCCCCTTGTCAGTGATAGAGATCCGCACGCGGCCATTATTCGTGGTCAACGTACCCTCAACAGTGGCGCCCACATTCGAGAACTTCACTGCATTGGAAACCAGATTATCGACCACTTGCCGGATGGCAAAGGCATCGCCCAAGACCACGGCGGGCTGGCCCAGTTCGCCGATATCAAGCCGCACGCCGCGCTCATGGGCGTACATGCGGTTTTCCTCAATGCTCTCTTTCAGCAGGGCAGGTAGATCGACGGGCAGCCATTCAAGCGACAACGCCTGTACCTCAAGTTTCTGCACCAATAGGATATTGTCCACCAGCCGTGACAGCCGCACCCCGTTGCGATGGGCGATATCCAAGGACGACCGCAGCGGCCCTTTGACCTCGCCCAACTTCCCGCTCAGCGCCAATGCCAATCCCCCCTTCAACGAGGTCAGCGGCGTGCGCAGTTCATGGCTGACGACAGAGATGAATTCGTCCTTGGCGCGGTTGGCTTCATCGGCTTCTTTCAAGGCTTGCTCAAGCGCTCTTGTGGTGGCGATCTGTTCGGTTACATCGACAAAAGTAACACTCCATCCGATGCCCGGGCCAGCGGGGGCGAGTGGGTTTTCGATGGGGTGAACGCGCGGCTCATAGAGGCGTTCATTGCAGGCGATATGGGGCGCACCGGCGTCGTTAATCTGCGCTTCGATTCCGGCGATTAGGTCCGTCGCGAATTCCGGTTCAGACAATAGCCCGCTGCGTTTCGCCGCCGCGTTCGAGCGGACAATATGGCGCCGCGCATCAAGCAGGATCAGCGGCTCGCTCATCGTGTCAAACAGTGTCGATTGTCCGACCGAGGGCATGTCCATGGTCTTGTTCGTCACCAGCAGCCACGAGAAGGCTAATATCCCCAAGGTGAACATGAAGGACGTCGGGTCCAGCCCCAACACCGTGAAACCAAAGAAGGCATAGGCCGCGTTTGCTGCCAATGGGGTGAGCGTGATGGCCAGCAGCATCGTCAACAATGGCCAAGCGGCCCGCTTTGCCCGGGAAAATGCGCGGCCCAGCCAGACCAAGGTCGCCATGACAAAGCAGTAAAGCACGGCTAGGATCAGGAAATATCCCGGTCCATGCAAAAACGTGATCTGATCCCCATCCGGCGGGATCGCCGTTTCTGCCGTATAGACCAGATGATGCCAGTCATTCGTCGCCGCGAGGCCAAATGCACCCAGCGGTATAGCGATCAGGGCCAAAAGGCTCAGCCGTCCCCGCGCGCGGTTCGAAGGACCGACATAGTCGAAGATAAAGAATGACCATGCGACCGGAACTAAACCATGGCCCAACCAAGCCAATTGCGCTTGCCGCATTTGGCATTGATAGGGTGTTGTTGCGGCTTCGGCTCCAACCATCATTAGGGTCCAGATCATGCCGACGAATGTCAGCGCATAGTAGACCTTGGCTTGGAATTTTTGGAACTTAAGCGTCCAAAGCGCGACTGCTGCAGCGATCAAGCTAACGGCGAGCACGGTCCAGTAGACCGGGTCAAGCATCAGACCTTGAAAACACGTTAGCATGGCGAAAACACCTGTAAGCTAAATACAATGTGCGCAGATCAGCATGAAAATGCGGCACAAGTTTGGCATTCTAGTGCCGTATTGTGGCAGAGCAATGCAACCCTTGGATGTGAATCAAGGGGTTGGCGCGGGATTAGGCTGCGGTGACGTCCTTACAGGACGGTTGGACGCGGGCATTCGCGACATTCTTGAGGAGGGGCGCAAGAGTTTCCGGTGTTGCGGCAACTCAAGCCTATGAGGGCTTAGAAAACGCATGGGCGTCTAGCAAAGGTGCTGGGTGAATTAATGTCCACAGCCCCAGCCGGAGCAGCAGTGCGCTGTGCGGGCCGAGCGAAAACCAATACACGCACTGGTTATGTGAGGTGAAAATACCGTTAAAAGGAGCGGTCTTTGACAACGTTTTGCCGCATTCCTTGAGCAACACTACCTTGATTATTTTGAGGTTAAAAAATGCTTACAGTCGCTCATTCTATGCATAGTGACCACGACATGATGCTGGTTCTGCTGGCTGCGCTTTTGTGTGTTTTCGGCAGTTGGGTGTTCACAAACCTTTACCGGCATGCGCTAAAGCAGACGCCGCGACAGGCCTTGCTGTGGTATTTTATGACCGCTGTCACCTCTGGTATCGCCATTTGGTGCACACATTTCATCGCCATTCTTGCCTATCAGCCTGACGCTCCGGTAAGCTTTGATCTGGGTTTGACGTTCGCATCCCTGCTGATCGCGATCCTTGGGTGTACACTCGGCATTCTGATCGCTGGGATGTTCCGCTTTTGGATTACAACCATTATCGGCGGGGTGATCTTGGGGCTGGCGATCTCGGCCATGCACTACACTGGGATGGTCGCCTATCGGGTTGAAGGGATGATCCATTGGGACGAGAATTACCTCATCGCCTCAGTTGTATTTGCCATGCTGTTTGCGATCTTCGCGTTATTCTTTGGCGCGCAGAACGGGAAGTTCACCACACTCAACATGACACTGACCTTTGCGGCGGCGATCATTGGGCTTCATTTTACCGGGATGGCCGCCTTTCATGTGACACCCACGAATTTGATGGCCGGGCACAGCAACCCTGCTGAGTTCAAGCTGCTGGCGCTTGTCATCGCGGGAACGGCGGCGCTGATCGTTCTTGGTGGGCTGTTCACCTATTTTATCGAAAACCGCACGCGGATGGAGAATATCGACGAGTTGCGCCAGGCGCGGGATGAAGCGCGCAATGCCAGCCGCGCCAAATCAGAATTCATGAGCGTTTTAAGCCACGAGTTGCGTACGCCGCTGACGATTATCAACGGTTACGCCAGCTTTTTGACGAACCTCAAAGGGCATACGATAGCCAAGTTGAAACCGAATGAGCCGATCACCAAGGTCCACTTTGATGATTTGGGCGATCAGACAGAGCGTTACGGGGGCCGCATCAAATCGGCAGGCGATCACCTGCTAACGATCATCAACGAGCTTCTGGATTACACAAGTATTGAACTTAACTCGATCAAACTGAACAGAATCTCCTTTCAAGCTGGTGATTTGCTGGCCGAGCTGCAGGAGCAGTTTCAGGGCCTGGCGAGAGAGAAACAGTCGTCATTGGAAATTGAGTTTGATGAGTTCAACGTTTTCGCCGACCGTGGGCGCTGCAAGCAAATCTTGATTAACCTGCTTGGCAATGCGCTGAAGTTTTCATCGGCCTCAAGCATACGAATGCGCGCCAGAATGATCGACGATACCTGCCGACTTGAGGTTGAGGACAACGGCTGCGGGATGCCGGCAGAAGACTTGGAGCGGATTTTCCAAGCCTTTATCCAAGCTGAAACAGCGACCAAAAGCGCCGAAGGGGGCACCGGTCTGGGCCTTGCGATCAGCAAAAAATTAGCCGCGGCACATGATGGCGACATTGGTGTGGAAAGCACCGTTGGTGTTGGGACAAAGTTCACCGTTGATCTGCCGGAATGCGCTTCCGTTATCGTTGCGGAAAAAGCGCTCGCTGCGGCTTGATTGATCCAATCGGTCGATGTTGGGGCCGATGAATTTCGGCCCTGACGGATTGGGCTTCACAATCAGGTTGATAAGGCATTTCGTGAAGATGCTGCCAGCCAGTGAAGGCACAGTTCGGCGAAAGCCGCGGCACAGGGTGGTGCGTAAGAAAATAGGTTTGTGCATTCGGGCTTTATGAAAAGTGGCGCTCCCTGAAGGATTCGAACCCTCGGCCTGCCGATTAGAAGTCGGCTGCTCTATCCAGCTGAGCTAAGGGAGCACTCGCCTGCTTATAGGGGTAAGCCTTAGCGCGCATCAAGAGGAACCCGACGCGGGCCGGGTGGGTTGGGCTATCATCTGATATAGAACCCAACGGAGGAAAGCCATGTATCTGCGCAATATCCTAATCGGGGCCACTCTGGCCGCCACAGGCGCCGCAGCGGTGCAAGCCGAAGGCCATATGCAAACGGCAGCAACCGCTCAGGTGGCCGGCAATTCTGATGATATTTCAGGCAGTGTTACGCTAAACACGACCGCTTCGGGTCGGACATTGGTCAAGATCGATGTGACGGGCGTTCCGGCTGGAACTCATGGCGTCCATCTGCATGAGACTGGCGATTGTTCTGCGGAGGATTTCAAATCGGCAGGCGGTCATATCGCGGGCGATCATCAGCATGGCGTGCTTGTCGAAGGTGGGCCGCATCCGGGTGACATGCCGAATATGACTGTCGGTGATGATGGCGTGTTGAAGGCCGAAGTCTTTCTTGATCTGTTAGAAATTGACAGCATGATCAAAGACGATGACGGCGCGGCTTTTGTTATACACGACGGCTCGGATGATTATACATCTCAGCCAGCGGGTGACGCAGGATCACGTATTGCTTGCGGTGTGTTTGAAGCATCTTGATTCGACTTGAAGCGTAGAAAACACCACGCCTTGCCCCATGATTGGGGCAGGGTGGTTGAAGTTGAGGTTCGAGATGTTGCTGGGCTTAGTAGGTTTCCCCGGTACCATTTCCCGAAGAAACTCTGCCTTCGCAAAACTGAGGGTGAAGAAGGACTTATCTGAAAAAAGTAAGGGTCCACAATATTGCTGAAGAGAATCGATCTTTCGCACTCAGAGTGACGCGCAGCGACGGGCGTAAGTCGAGAGATCATCGCCAGCGCGACAAGTGTCTTATATGACGAAGTGTGGGGTTCATGGTGCTGCTGGAGAGAATTGAACTCTCGACCTCTCCCTTACCAAGGGAGTGCTCTACCTCTGAGCTACAGCAGCGCCGTGGGCGGGTGATTAGCCGCAATCGAAATGGGGCGCAACCCCTGATCTGGACGCTTCGTGCACCCTGCGCTAGATAGGCGGCATGGCAAAGCAAAACGCTTCAGAAAAGACCGCAAAAACACCGAGCGCTCGTGAGGCGCGGTTGAAGGCTGCGCTGAAGGCCAATATGGGCCGGCGCAAGGCGCAGGCGCGTGCGCGGGCCGAGGATGTGGCGCAGGATACAGGCAATGACCCCCAAGGGTCGGAAAAGGACAGCTGAACGATGGATTCGATTCTGGTCAGAGGCGGCGGCGAGCTGAACGGGCAAATTCCTATTGCGGGGGCCAAGAACGCCTGTCTGGCGCTGATGCCGGCGACGCTGCTGAGCGAAGAGCCGCTGACGCTGACCAACGCGCCCCGCCTGAGCGACATCCGGACAATGACCGAACTACTGCGTTCTTTGGGGGCCGAAGTGACCTCTATGCAAGACGGCAAGGTCATCACAATGGCCAGCCATGGTGAGATCAACACCCGCGCGGAATACGACATCGTGCGCAAGATGCGGGCGTCTAACCTTGTGCTGGGTCCGCTGCTGGCCCGTCAAGGTCATGCCGAAGTTTCCCTCCCCGGTGGCTGCGCCATTGGCGCGCGGCCGATGGATATCCACACCGATGGGCTGGCGAAGATGGGCGCGGAAATCGATCTGCGTGACGGCTATCTCTATGCCAAGGCTGAGGGCGGTAAGCTCAAGGGGGCGGTGATCGACTTCCCCTTCGCCTCTGTCGGTGCGACCGAGAATATCTTGATGGCCGCGACTTTGGCCAAGGGCACGACCGTCATCAACAACGCTGCACGGGAGCCTGAGATCGTCGATCTGGCGGACTGTCTGCGGGCCATGAGCGCGCAGATTGAAGGTGACGGCACGTCGAGCATTACCATTCAGGGCGTCGACAGCCTGCATGGCGCGACCCACAAGGTGGTAACCGACCGTATTGAGCTTGGCACCTACATGCTTGCGCCAGCCTTTTGCGGCGGCGAAGTGGAACTGCTGGGCGGGCGGATCGACTTGCTGCAGGCGTTCTGTGAAAAGCTCGATGCGGCAGGGATTGAAGTGACTGAGACCGAAGCAGGCCTCAAGGTCGCGCGGCGCAAAGGGCGCATCTCGGCGGTGGATGTCACGACCGAGCCTTTCCCCGGCTTCCCCACCGACCTTCAGGCGCAGATGATGGCACTGCTCTGCACGGCGGAAGGGACCTCCGTGTTGGAGGAAAAGATTTTCGAGAATCGCTTTATGCATGCGCCGGAACTGATCCGCATGGGAGCAAAGATTGACGTGCATGGCGGCACGGCCAAGGTCACCGGGGTTGAAAAGCTCAAAGGTGCGCCGGTGATGGCGACCGATCTTCGGGCCTCCATCTCCCTGATCCTTGCCGGGCTGGCCGCCACCGGAGAGACCACGGTAAGCCGGGTCTACCACCTCGATCGCGGCTATGAGCATGTGGTGTCGAAACTGCGCGGCGTGGGCGCGGATATCGAAAGGATTAGCGGCAAATGACCGAAGATGCACGTTTCGAAGACGGCCGCGAAGCACCCCTGAACCTCGGCGCATTGGATGCCGAGGATCTGACGGTGATCGCCTCGCTGACCCAAGACGCGGTCTTTCCCGCCTCTGAAATGCGCTGGCATCGCACCGGGGCGCGCTTTGCCTTGCTGCTGAACCGCTTGCGGCACGAAGACACGGGCGCTGCACGGCACGCGCCTGAACGTGTGCAATCAATACTGATGTTCAACAACGTGCAGCGTGTGGCGAGCCAAGGCGTGCCCAAGGGCGATGCCGATACGATCCTATCGCTGCTCGACATCACCTTTGAGGAAAGCGACGCACCTTCAGGCCATGTCACGCTGACACTGGCCGGGGATGGCGCGATCCGATTGGAAGTCGAAGCGCTTGAAGTGACGCTTAAGGACGTGACCCGTCCCTATGTCGCCCCCTCCAAGAGACGGCCCGTTCACCCCGAGTGACATCCCGTCACGGTGGCAAGGATCGCGAGATGCCTGAACTTAAACAGAATAGATTTACCCGGGGGCGCGTTGCGGCCCTCATGACCGAGGCCACCGGCTGGGCGCTTTTGCTGCTTGGGGTGGCGCTGGCGGTGCGGCATCTGTTGGGCACGGTCACATTACCGGGGCTTTTGGCCCCTGCCGCGGCGATTGCGGGCGGGCTGTTTGCCATTCTGGCAGCCCATGTCGCGCGCGCCGTGTTCGACAACGCCCAAGATACCCGCGCCATGCGTTTGGCACAGCGCTCCGTCCCCAGTGCCGCTGTCAAAACATCGGGCCTGCGGGCCGAGCCCAGCCTGCGCCGTCCTTCCGCGTCTTGATACCTTTGGGCCAGCCCGCTGCGGTGGCCCCCTTTTCGAAAGCCTGACCCCATGCCCGTCACCCTTGATGCTTCCGCCCCCGATTTCGAAGCGGCCTTTGACAAACTGCTGAACGCCAAGCGCGAAGACAGCCCCGATGTCGATGCCGTGGTGGCCGAGATCATCGCCGATGTGCGCGCGCGGGGCGATGCTGCCGTGATCGACCTGTCGCAAAAGTTCGACCGCGTGACCCTCACCCCCGAAACCCTGCGCATCAGCGCCGCCGAGGTTGACGCCGCCGTCGCCGAAGTCTCTCCCGAGGACCGCAAGGCGCTGGAACTGGCCGCCGACCGCATCCGCGCCTATCACGCACGGCAGCTGCCCGAAGACGCCGAGTGGACCGACCCCGACGGCGCCACGCTGGGTTGGCGCTGGACGCCGGTTTCCGCCGCTGGCCTCTATGTGCCGGGCGGGCTGGCGAGCTATCCGTCCTCGGTCCTGATGAACGCGGTCCCGGCCAAGGTGGCGGGGGTCGAGCGCCTTGCCATGGTCGTGCCGACACCCGACGGCGTGCTGAACCCGCTTGTGTTGCTGGCCGCCCGCATCGCCGGGGTGGATGAGATTTACCGCATCGGCGGCGCGCAGGCCGTGGCGGCGCTGGCCTATGGCACCGATACGATCCCCTCGGTGGACAAGATCACCGGCCCCGGCAACGCCTTTGTCGCCGCCGCCAAACGGCGCGTTTTCGGCAAAGTTGGCATCGACATGATCGCGGGGCCATCCGAGATCCTCGTCATCGCCGATGGCAACAACGATCCCGATTTCATCGCGCTTGATCTGCTGAGCCAAGCCGAGCACGATGAGAGCGCCCAGAGCATCCTCATCACCACGGATGCAGGCTTTGCCCGTGCCGTGGAAGAAGCCGTCGAAAAGCGTCTTCTGACCTTGGAGCGCCGCGCAATCGCGGGTGCCAGCTGGCGCGACAACGGGGCGATCATCACCGTGCCGGACCTCGACGCCGCAGCAGCCCTCAGCAACCGCATCGCGCCCGAACACCTCGAGCTGTGCGTCGCGGACCCCAAAGCGCTCTCGGCCAAGATCACCCATGCGGGCGCGATCTTCCTCGGCCAATGGACGCCTGAGGCGATTGGCGACTATGTCGGCGGCCCGAACCACGTGTTGCCCACAGCCCGCTCGGCACGCTTCTCCTCTGGCCTATCGGTGCTGGATTTCCTGAAGCGGACCACGCTGGCACAGATGTCTCCCGAGGCGCTCAAGACGATCGGCCCGGCGGCAGAGCGGCTGGCCCAGTCAGAGAGCCTTGAGGCGCACGGCCTGTCGGTCACCGCGCGCCTGCGCAAACTGAACGACTAGGGCAGGGGGCTGCTCGCTGAGCCAACCGGGCGCGACATTCGCCATAGGGTGTGCTCTCGCGCATTGCCCCCTCCCCACCGCTGCGTTATCCACGAAAGGGTATCGCCAGCAAAAAGGATGCGCCAATGACCCGCATCACCCATATCGCGCTTGATGACGCGAACATGCCGCCCCCCACGCCTGAGATCGATCAGGAGCGTAAGGTGGCTATGTTCGACCTGCTGGAAGAGAACAGCTTTGTTCTGCCTGAGCGCGAAAAAGGCCCGGTGCCGTCCGGCCCGTATCACTTGTCTTTGTCGATCCGCGATAAGCGGCTGGTCTTTGATGTGGAAACCGAAGCAGCTGAAAAAGCAGCGGAATTCCACCTTTCCCTCGGTCCGTTCCGGCAGGTGGTGAAGGATTACTTCCAGATCTGCGAAAGCTATTTCGAGGCGGTCAAGAAACTGCCCCCCAGTCAGATCGAGACGATCGACATGGCCCGGCGCGGCATTCACAACGAAGGCTCCCGGGTGCTGCAAGAGCGCCTGTCGGGCAAGGCCGAGATCGACACCGATACCGCGCGGCGGCTCTTTACCCTGATCTGCGTTTTGCATTTCGGCGGATAAATGAAGCAGGTGCTGCCTCAGTCCGTTCTCTTCTGCTGCGACCACAATGCCGTCCGTTCGCCGATGGCCGAAGGCTTGATGAAGAAATTCTACGGCACTGGCACCTATGTGCAGTCCGTGGGCGTCAAGAACGACATGGAGATCGACGGTTTTTCCATCGCTGTGTGCAGTGAATTGGATGTGGAGTTGGACCGGCATCGCAGCCGCAGTTTCGATGAGATGGAAGAATGGGGCGACGATCTGGGGTCATTCGACCTTGTGATCGCGCTCAGCCCCGCCAGCCAGCGCCGGGCGCTGGAACTGACGCGGTTTTATCACCTCGACGTGGAATATTGGCCGATCCTCGACCCCACCGGGCTGGGAGAGGGGCGCGAGGCCAAGCTCACCCAGTTTCGCGCCGCCCGCGATCAGATCGTCGGACGGCTGATTGACCGGTTCGGACCGCCGCTGAACGAAAGCTGAACGGTTAGGTGTTGGAGCAAGCCGCTGCAGCGCTTTGCCCAAATGCTTTCCATGTGCTCCAGAAAGCGTTGTGGCTCTTGTTGTCGGACTGGCGCATTTCCTGCAAACGGTGGGGGTCGCGGAAAATCTTGGCGCCTTGGCGCTGGTCTGAGCGGGACAGCGTTTGATCCGCCACCGCCTGTACGCATCCGCAACGCGCATGGCTCGAGCCGCGACGCCCATCGGCCAGACAGGCCTTTTGGATCGGTCCTGTGGCAAAAAGCACCGGAGACGGAGCGAAACGCCCCACGGCCGCATCGCTGGAATACCGCGACCCACCACAGCCCGCCAAGACGACAAGCGCCATCAAACTTACAACTGTACGCATTGATTTGCCCTATTGTTTTGGACCGTGGGGTTTTCCCCTTGTCGGCCCGATCTGCTCTGCCGAACATTATGCCGCAAAAAGGGGCTTCGTGCAATTCTCCTTTGGAGGGGTACTGGCTCTCAGCCCGCGATAAAGCGCCGTGAAGGGCGGGCAGGGGGCACAGGAGCGTTCATGGCCAATTGACGCAGGCGCGGCACTGCGCCATATCCCCTTGCATGACACCGCTTGAAAACATCCGCAATTTCTCCATCGTGGCGCATATCGACCACGGCAAATCCACGCTGGCCGACCGGTTGATCCAACTCACCGGCACGGTCGCCGAACGCGACATGCAAAGCCAGCTTCTGGACAACATGGATATCGAGCGGGAGCGGGGCATCACCATCAAGGCCAACACCGTCCGCATCGAATACCCTGCCAAGGACGGCAAAACCTATGTGCTGAACCTGATCGACACGCCCGGACACGTCGACTTCGCCTATGAGGTCGCGCGCTCCATGCATGCGGTCGAAGGCTCGCTGCTGGTCGTCGACGCCACTCAGGGCGTCGAGGCGCAGACGCTGGCCAATGTCTATACCGCCATCGATGCGGATCATGAGATTGTGCCGGTGTTGAACAAGGTCGACCTGCCCGCCTCTGACCCCGACCGCGTGCGCGAACAGATCGAGGACGTGATCGGCATCGACGCCTCCGAGGCCTGCCTGATCTCAGCCAAGACCGGCGTCGGCATCCCCGATGTGTTGGAAGCGATCGTCAATAAACTGCCCGCGCCCAAGGGCGGCGACCCCGATGCGCCACTCAAGGCGATGCTGGTAGACAGTAAATATGACCAATACCTTGGCGTCATCTGTATCGTCCGGATCATCGACGGCACCCTGAAAAAGGGCGACCGCATTCGCATGATGAAGACCGGCGGCACCTATGACGTGGACGATGTGGGCGTTTACCGGCCCAAGATGACCGGCGTCGAAAGCCTCGGCCCCGGCGAGATCGGTTATCTCAACGCCTCGATCAAACAGGTCCGCGACACCCGCGTCGGCGATACGATCACCCATGAGAAGCGCAAGTGTGAAACCCCGCTGCCGGGCTTTAAGCCGTCCGTGCCGGTGGTTTTCTGTGGTCTCTTCCCGGTCGACGCCAATGACTTCGAAGACATGCGCGATGCGATCGAAAAGCTCGCCCTGAACGATGCCTCCTTCACCTATGAGATGGAAACATCTGCCGCGCTCGGCTTTGGCTTCCGCTGCGGTTTCCTTGGCCTGCTGCACCTCGAAGTGATCCGCGACCGGCTTGAGCGTGAGTATGACATCGACCTGATCACCACCGCCCCTTCGGTGATCTATCACGTCCACATGAAGGACGGCACGATGCAGGAGCTGCACAACCCCGCCGACATGCCCGACATGACGTTGGTGGACCACATGCAAGAGCCGCGGATCAAAGCGACGATCCTCGTGCCCGACGAATACCTCGGCGACGTGCTGAAGCTCTGCCAAGACCGCCGCGGCATTCAGGAAGACCTGACCTATGCCGGTTCGCGGGCGATGGTCGTCTATGACCTGCCGCTGAACGAGGTGGTGTTTGATTTCTACGACCGGCTGAAGTCGGTCACCAAGGGTTACGCTAGTTTTGACTACCAGATGATCGGCTACCGGCAGGATAATTTGGTCAAGATGCAGATCCTCGTGAACGACGAGCCGGTGGATGCGCTGTCGACCATGGTGCACCGCGACCGCGCCGAGATGCGCGGCCGGGCGATGGTGGAAAAGCTCAAAGACCTGATCCCGCGCCACATGTTCAAGATCCCGATCCAGGCGGCCATCGGTGGCAAGGTGATCGCGCGCGAGACGCTCTCGGCCATGCGCAAGGACGTGACGGCGAAGTGTTATGGCGGCGACGCCACGCGGAAGAAGAAGCTGCTGGAGAAGCAGAAGGCCGGTAAGAAGAAGATGCGCCAGTTCGGGAAAGTGGATATCCCGCAGGAGGCGTTTATTTCCGCTCTAAAAATGGACAGCTAAAAGCTGGCCATTTTTAGAGCGCGCGGGAGGCAGCGTATTGCAAAGCAATGCGCGTTCCCGCTCGGTTGTGTTTGGGGGCATTGGTTCACGCTGGAAGCTCTTGGGCTTTCTTGAGGGTAAGCGGGGACTTCACTTCCCCGCTGGCACCACCTTCCACTTCCCAATAGTGTACACCGCCCCCACCATATGCGACCTTCCGCACCCAACCACCGCCGCCACAGGACCACCACCCATGACCACCCCCAGCATCCTCTGCGTCGCCATCACCGGCTCCGTCCCCACCAAGGCCGCCAACCCTGCCGTGCCGATCTCGATCAACGAGCAGGTCGAGTCGACCCACGCAGCGTTCGAGGCCGGGGCCTCGATCTGCCACGCCCATGTGCGCAACGACGACGAGACCCCGTCTTCCGACCCCGATAAGTTCGCGCGGCTGATGGAGGGCCTGCAAAAGCATTGCCCCGGCATGATCATCCAGTTCTCCACCGGCGGGCGCTCGGGCGCGGGGCGGGAGCGGGGTGGAATGCTCTCGCTCAGGCCCGACATGGCCTCGCTCTCGGTTGGGTCCAACAACTTCCCGACGCGAGTTTATGAGAACCCGCCGGAACTGGTCGATTGGCTGGCCTCGGAGATGAAAACTCACGCGGTTAAACCCGAGATTGAGGCCTTTGACCTCAGCCACATCCACAAGGCCGCCGAAATGAACCGCGACGGGCGCATTCCCGGCCAGCTTTATGTGCAATTCGTCATGGGCGTGAAAAACGCCATGCCGGTGGACCGTGAGACCTTTGATTTCTACATCCAGACGCTGAACCGCCTCGCGCCCGATGCGCAGTGGTGTGCTGCCGGGATCGGGCCGAACCAGATCGTGCTGAACGAATGGGCAATCGCGGCGGGCGGTCATACCCGCGCGGGGCTGGAAGACAACGTGCGGCTGGACCGCGACAGGCTGGCGCCGTCGAACGCCGCGCTGATCCAGCGGGCGGCGGATCTCTGCGCAAAATACGAGCGTCCGGTCGCCACGGCTGCACAAGCGCGTGAGATTCTGGGTCTGCGCCCGGCATAGGCTTGCCGTCTAAGAGGCGCTGCGTTGAAATGAGGGACGGGACAGCTATGTCCCGTTCCAGCAACCAACAGGAGCCTGAGATGTCCCAGACCCGCCGCCATTTCCTTGCCACCTCTGCCGCCGCCGCTGGCGTCGTGACCCTGCTGCCTTTTGCCGCTCGCGCCGCCGCGCATAGTGGTGATACATTCGATACCGACGCTGGCCCGATCACGGTGCATCCGGTCGACCACGCCTCTATCGTGTTGGAGACCCCGGCGGGCGTGATCTATGTCGATCCGGTGGGCGAGCCCGCGCAATACAGCGACTTCCCCGCCGCCGATCTGATCCTCATCACCCATGAGCATGGCGACCACTACAATGCCGATACGCTGGCCGCACTGGCAGGCGATGACGTGCAGATCATCACCAACCCCGCCGTCTTCGACATGCTGCCCGAGGCGCTGGCCGCCAAGGCCAGTAAGATTGCCAATGGCGAGAATGCCGAATTTAACGGCCTGCCGATCAACGCGATCCCGGCCTATAACACCACCGAAGAGCGTAAGAAGTTTCACCCTGAGGGCCGCGACAACGGGTATATCCTCGGGTTTGAAGGGTTCCGCGTCTACATCTCGGGGGACACCGAAGATACGCCAGAGATGCGCAGCCTGACCGATATCTCTCTGGCCTTTGTCTGTATGAACCTGCCGTTCACCATGGATTCCAACGCCGCTGCTTCCGCCGTGGCAGAGTTCAAACCGACCTATGTTTATCCCTATCACTTCCGGGGCAAAGACGGCGGCACGCAAGACCCAGAAGAGTTCGCCAAGCGCGTCGGCACCGATGTCGAGGTTAAAATCGGCGGCTGGTACGAAAGCTAAAGCCCTGCGGCTACGCCCATTGGGGTGTGGCCGACCCTTTCGACGGTTCCCGCACAGGTCGCAACGGGAGCCGCTTTCGAATTCCCTGTATTATCTTCTTATACAATGAATTCAGTGCTCTAGGCACTCTCCCTTCCCAAGTCAGAAGTTTTGCTTGATCGCCCCAAGTTCGCGGACTAGCGTGACCTGCGACAGATGTGAAACAATGGTTCACATTGCGAAACAAGTCTCTGGGAGGAGCCGACATGACAATTTTCAAACACCTGAGCTGCGCCGCAGCTCTGGCGCTGGCTGGCGGCGCGGTGAGCGCTGAAACCGTTTTGATTCACGGTGAAGCAGGGCCCAACCGCGGCGCACGCGCCGATGCGTTGCAGTGGTTCGCCGATCAAGTTGCCGAACGCTCGGACGGCGATATCCGATTCGACATTCAGTGGGGCGGCGCGCTGTTCAAAGCGAACGCAGCCGTGCAATCCATCGCCTATGGGGTGGCTGACACAGGCTCGGTCATCGCCGTGTACTATCCGCAGGAAATGGCGGGCTACGGCATTGCTGACCTGCCGGTAAACAACCCCGACGCTTGGGTCGGTATGCGCGCCACGGATGAGCTGATGCGCTCCAGCCAAGCGATCCAAGACGATCTGGCCGACAAGAACCTCGTCTACATAGGCACTTGGACCACCAGCCAGGTAAACATCGGCTGCAAGGGCGGCGCGATCAAATCTGTGGCGGATATCTCGGGCAAGAAGGTCCGCGGCGTGGGCGCCTACGGCAAGGTCTTTGGCGAGCAGGGCGCGAACATGGTCAACATGTCGATCTATGACGCCTACCAAGGGCTCGACACCGGGCTGATCGACTGTTCGCAGGGCTACAGCTATGCCGTCGCCGCGCTGAAGCAGGCCGAGGTGATGGACAGCTACACGATCCTCGATTGGGGTCAGGTCGGCGGTCTGGGCATCTTCATGAACAAAGACATGCACGACAGTCTGACGCCCGAGCAGCAGGAAACGCTGGCTTCCGTGGGGTCGGACATGGCGGATGAATTTGGCCGTATGATCACAGAGGCCAACGACAACGCCATCGCATCGATGAAAGAGCAGGGCGTTGAAGTCATCACCCTCCCCGAAGAAGACCGCGCTCAACTGGTCGAAGCGGGTCAGAAGTTCCTCGACGAATGGCAGCAGACGGCCGATTCTGCGGGCCTGCCCGGAGAGCAACTGCTGGAAGAGTATAAAGGCCTCATCGCCAAATACACCGAGCAGCGCGACGCGGATGGTTATCCTTGGGAAGCCAAAAGCAACTAAGCGCTAAATTAGGGGAGGGGCAGCATATGTTGGTAAATCTGGAGAAAATTCTGTTGGGATTGGGCGCTTTGGCGGTGATCGCTTTGGGGGTGCTGATCACCTCCAACGTGATCGCTCGCGCGCTCTTTGCCAGTCAGGTGCCCGATAGCGTGACCATGGTGCGAGAGCTCATGGTCGCCGCCATCCTACTGCCCCTCGCCGCTGCGACCGCAGCCCGTGCGCATGTCTCCGTGGCCTTCGTGACGGACCGGTTTCCCGACCGCGCCCGTTCGGTGTTGATCGTTGCGGGCTCTGCCATCGGGATGCTGGCACTGGCGCCGCTGATTTATTCCGGCGGGCGCGAGTTCTTTGCCGTGGTCGAGAAGGGCAGCTTTTTCTATGGCGACCTCAATCTGCCGAAATGGCCCGGGCGGCTGCTGTTCCTGATCGGAATGATCGCGACCTTCCTGCGACTGGCTGAGCTGACGTGGCGCGATGGGCGCACCGTGCTGGCGGGTGGCGTGGTCTCTGACGAACAACACCATGCGGCCGACCTTCTGGCCGAGAAGGACGTGCTGTAATGGATGCTTCGACCATCGGAATGATCGCCTTTGCCGCGGTGCTGATCCTGCTTGCCCTGCGCGTGCCAATCGCCTTTACGCTGGCCGCCGTGGCGACCGTTGCTACCTTCTTTATCTTCGCCTTCCGTACCGGGACCTTCATGCCCGAACGTGCGATCAAGGCGACCACCTCGATGGTGTTTTCAAACTCCTTCGACCTCATTCACTCTTACGATCTGTCGATGATCCCGCTTTTCGTGGCGCTTGGTCACATCGCGTATCGCGCGGATATCACGACCAAGATTTATCACGCCGCCAAAGTCTGGCTGACCCGCCTGCCGGGTGGTGTCGCCATGGCAAGTGTTATGGGCTGCGGCGGGTTTTCCGCGATCACCGGTTCATCCATCGCCTGCGCCTCGACCATGGGTAAGATCTGTACGCCCGAGATGCTGCGCATGGGCTATGACCCGCGTTTGGCCACGGCTTCGGTCGCGGCGGGGGGCACATTGGGCTCGCTCATTCCGCCATCGGTTCTGTTCATCATCTACGGCATTTTCACCGAGACTTCGATCTCGTCGTTGTTCCTTGCGGGTGTTCTGCCGGGGTTGCTGACGCTGGCGGGTTTTGTGCTGGTCATCGCCGTCTGGGTCTGGCGCGATCCGGCGGTAGCACCCTCGACCGACCAACGCTACACCGCGGGTGAGCGTTGGCAGGCGGCCCTTGATAGCTGGCCCGCGATCTTGCTGTTCGTGCTTATCATCGGCGGCATCTACGGCGGTATCTTTACCGCGACCGAGGCTGCCGCCGTCTGCGTCGTCTCCGCCACGCTGATCGGTTTCGCGCAGCGCAAACTGGATTGGGCGGGCCTTTGGGAGGCGGTAAAAGAAACCTGTGTTCAGACTTCTGCTATCTTCCTGATTGCTGCCAGTGCAAAGATTTTTGTGGCCTTTGTTGCGCTGACTGGCGTCGCGGGCACCATCGTTGGTTTCGTGTCCGACGCGCAGATGTCGCTGGTTTTGCTGATGCTCTGCATTGCGCTGATTTACCTTCTGCTCGGCATGTTCCTTGATCCCATCGGTATCATGGTGCTGACCCTGCCGCTGATGATCCCGCTGGTGGAAAGCTATGACCTCAACCTCATCTGGTTCGGCGTCGTGGTCATCAAACTGCTGGAGATCGGCCTCATCACACCGCCCGTGGGCCTCAACGTCTTTGTCATCGCCAATGTGGTGGGCCGCGAAGCGCCGATTGATAAGATCTTTGCGGGCATCACACGGTTCCTCAGCGTAGATTTCATCGTGCTGATCCTCATAATGTCCTTCCCGATGATCTCGCTTTTGATCCCGATGGCGGCGCGATGAAGGACCGCGACGAAACGACAGCGGACCGTAAGTTCGCCAATACGCTGGCGCGGGGCCTCGGCATTCTGCGTGCCTTCCGCGCCAGCGACAGCGGGCTGAGCCACGCGCAGATCGCCGAGCGGACGGGCCTGCCGAAACCCACGGTTTCGCGGCTGACCTATACGCTGTGCGAACTGGGCTATTTGGCGCATGGCGGGCGCAACGATAAGTTCCGGCTCGGGCCTGCGGCGATTGCGCTCGGCTCGGTCGCCTCGGTCGCGGTCAGTTTCGTCGATATGGCGTCGGACGTGATGCAGCAGTTGGCCGACGAGACCCGCACGCTGGCGCTGATTGCCGTGCGCGATGGCGACCGGATGATGCTGGTGCGCACATGGCGTCCGCATACCGCCTCGACCATCTGGTTGGAGCCGGGCCATCGCATCCCGGTCTATGGCTCTTCTTCCGGCCTCGCCACGCTGGCCAGCCTGAATGAAGACCGGTTTGACGCGCTTGAGCCAGATGAGCGGCTACGCAATTTCCGCCGCGAAGGGTATGAGCAGCTTTTGGCGCAGGGCTTTGTCCTCGCCCCGCCTGAGACGCGTTATGCCCGCAGTATCAACGCTGTGAGCGTGCCCTATTACGCAGGGGAATTCGGCGAACCCGTCGCCTTCACCTGCGGCGCTTTGCCGGGCGACTTGCCCGACAGCCGCATTCTGTCACAAGTGGGGCCAGCGCTGCGTGACGTGGTCAGCGGCATCGAACAACGCACCGGACGGGCACCGGCCCTATCCCGGCGCGGATAGATCAAGGAGTTTAACATGACCGACAAGATTGCCTATTCCCGCCATGACGACATCGTCGTGCTGCGCATCGAAAACCCGCCCGTCAACGCGCTGAGCCAAGCCGTGCGGCAGGGGCTGGCCGACGGCATGGACCGTGCCGAGGCCGAAGACGGCGTGCGCGCGGTGATGATCGTGGGCGAGGGCCGCGCCTTCATCGCCGGGGCCGACATCACCGAGTTCGGCAAACCGCCGATGGAGCCGCATCTGCCCAACCTCTGCAACCAGATCGAAGCCTCGCCGCTCTTGGTTGTGGCGTCCATGCATGGCGTGAGCCTTGGCGGCGGTCTCGAAGTGGCGCTTTCGGCGCATTACCGCATCGCCCAACCCTCGGCACGCGTCGGCCTGCCCGAAGTTCATCTTGGCCTCATCCCCGGTGCTGGCGGCACCCAGCGTCTGCCGCGCCTCATTGGCGTTGAACCCGCGCTCGACGCGATCACCACGGGCCGCCATATTAAGGCACCGCAGGCGCTGGAGATGGGCATCGTCGACCGCGTGGAGGAGGGCGATCCGCAGGAGGTCGGTCTCGCCTACGTCCGCGAATTGCTCGACAGCGGTGCCGAGCGTCGCCCGATCTGCGAGATGCCCGCGCCTGCGCCGATCGACTGGGATGCCGCCTATGAAGTGACGCTGAAGAAAGGCCGCGGCCAGATTTCCCCCGCTGAGGCCGTCCGCGCCGTGCAGGCAGGTGTCGAGAAACCCTTCGAAGAGGGCATGAAAGCCGAGCGCCGTATCTTCTCGGAACTGATGAACACCGACCAGCGGCAGGGCATGATCCACGCCTTCTTCTCCGAACGAGCCGTCAGCAACCTGCCCGAGCTGAAAGGCGTCGAGCCGCGCGAACTGAAAGCCATTGGCGTGATCGGCGGCGGCACCATGGGGGCAGGGATCGCTACCGCAGCACTGCTGTCGGGCTTCTCGGTCGTGCTGATCGAGATGAAGGAAGAGGCCGCCAAGGCCGCGCATGAGCGTATCTCGGGCAACCTTCAAGGCGCGCTGAAACGTGGCAAAATCGATCAGGCGAAATTCGATCACCTGACCGGCGACGCCCTCACCGTTTCCACCGAATACGAGAGCCTGTCGGACGTCGATCTGGTCGTCGAAGCGGTGTTCGAGGATATGGACGTGAAAAAGCAGGTCTTCGGCAAGCTCGACGCGGTTTGCAAGCCGGGCTGCGTGCTGGCCTCCAACACCTCCTATCTCGACGTGAACGAGATCGCCGCCAGCACCTCGCGCCCCGAGGACGTGATCGGGCTGCACTTCTTCTCGCCCGCGCATGTGATGAAACTGCTTGAGGTCGTGGTCGCCGACAAGACCGCGAAAGATGTTGTCGCCACGGGCTTTGCGCTCGGGAAAGCGCTCGGCAAGATCAGCGTGCGCGCGGGCGTCTGCGATGGCTTCATCGGCAACCGTATCCTCGCCACCTACCGCACCGCAGCGGACCACATGGTGCTGGACGGCGCCAGCCCCTACAAGATCGACGCGGCGCTTGAGAAGTTTGGCTTTGCCATGGGCCCCTTCGCGGTAGCCGATCTGGCCGGGCTCGACATCGGCTGGGCCACGCGCAAGCGAAAGGCCGCAACGCGCCACCCCGAGGAGCGCGTGCCGACTTATATCGACCGTCTGTGCGAGCAGGGATACTTCGGCCAGAAGACCGGCCAAGGCTACTACATCTACGAGAAGGGCAAACGCGGCGGCACGCCGAACCCTGAGATCACCCGCCTGATCGAGGAAGAGCAAAAGGAACGCGGCATCACCCCGCGTGAATTCACCGAGGCCGAGATCGTGCGCCGCTACATGTGCGCCATGGTCAACGAGGCCGCCAAGGTGCTGGAAGAGGGCATCGCCAAGCGTCCGCTCGACGTGGATATGACGCTGCTCTTCGGCTACGGCTTCCCGCGCTACTGGGGCGGCCCGATGAAATGGGCCGATATTCAGGGCTTGCCCAATGTCCTCGCCGCGATCGAAGGCTTCGCCGAGCAGGACCCGTGGTTCTGGAAGCCCGCGCCGCTGCTGGCCGAACTGGTCAAGACCAACCGCACCTTTGATGATCTGAACAAGGAAGCTGCCAAATGAAACAGGCCGTAATCGTCTCTGCCGTCCGCACCGGGCTGGCCAAATCCTTCCGCGGGTCATTCAACATGACCCACGGTGCCACCATGGGCGGCCATGTCGTCGCCGAGGCCGTCAAACGCTCGGGCGTCGATCCGTCGGCCATCGAAGACGTGATGATCGGCTGCGGCTACCCCGAAGGCGCCACCGGCTCGAACATCGCGCGGCAGATCGCCCTGCGCGCGGGCCTGCCGGTCACCGCCTCGGGCGTCACCGTGAACCGCTTTTGCTCGTCGGGTCTGCAAACCGTCGCCATGGCCGCCAATGCGATCTGCATGGAGGGCGCAGGCCCGATGGTCGCGGGCGGGGTCGAAAGCATCTCGATGATCCAGCCGGATGTGAAATCGGTCAAGGAAGCCTGGCTTCTGGAGCATAAGCCCGAGGTCTATATGGCGATGATCGACACCGCCGACATCGTCGCCAAACGCTATGGCATCTCACGCGAGGATCAGGACGCCTATGGCCTGCGCAGCCAGCAGTTGATTGCCGCAGCGCAAGAGGCCGGTCTCTTTGATGACGAAATCGTCCCGATGCAGACCACCATGGGCGCGCAGGACAAGGAGACCAAGGAGATCTCCACCCGCGAGGTCACCGTGGACCGCGACGAATGCAACCGGCCCGGCACCACGCTCGAAGGGCTTGCGGGTCTGACGCCCGTGCGCGGCGAGGGGGCCTTCATCACCGCGGGCAACGCCAGCCAGCTTTCCGACGGGGCCGCGGCCCTCGTGCTGATGGACAGCAAAGAGGCCGAGCAGCAGGGCCTGCAAGCCATGGGCGCGTTCCGTGGCTTCGCCGTCGCGGGCTGCGAACCTGACGAAATGGGCATCGGCCCGGTCTTTGCCGTGCCGCGTCTCTTGGAACGCCACGGTCTGAGCGTCGATGACATCGACATCTGGGAGTTGAACGAAGCCTTCGCCAGCCAAGCGCTTTACTGCCGCGACAAACTCGGCATCGACCCCGACAAATGCAACGTGAACGGGGGATCCATCGCCATCGGCCACCCCTTCGGCATGACCGGGGCGCGGATGACCGGCCACATCCTGCGCGAAGGCCACCGCCGCGGCGCGAAACTCGGCGTCGTGACGATGTGCATCGGCGGCGGCATGGGGGCGGCTGGCCTCTTCGAAATCTACTAAAGGGGGCCGACATGGACCTGAGCTATACAGACGAAGAACGCGCCTTCCGCGAGGAGGTGCGTCAATTCCTCGCCGAGAAACTGCCCAAGGAACTTTCCGAGAAGGTGCGCCGCGGTCAGGAGCTGACCAAGGACGACCACGAGCGCTGGCACGCGATCCTGAACGACCAAGGCTGGCTGGCGACCAACTGGCCCAAGGAGTTCGGCGGGGCGGCGTGGAATGCCGTGCAGCGCCATATCTTCGAGGAAGAGGCCGCCGCGCATCACGCGCCGCGCATCGTGCCCTTTGGCCTGTCGATGCTGGCCCCGGTGCTGCAAAAATTCGGCTCGAAAGAGCAGCAGGACTACTGGCTGCCGCGGATTCTGTCGGGCGAAGACTGGTGGTGTCAGGGCTATTCCGAGCCGGGCGCGGGGTCGGACCTTGCCTCGCTGAAAACCACAGCGGTGAAGGACGGCGACCACTACATCGTCAACGGCCAGAAGACTTGGACCACGCTGGGCCAACACGCCAACATGATCTTCTGCCTCGTGCGCACAGACAAGGACGTGAAACAGCAAGAGGGCATCTCCTTCCTGCTGATCGACATGGAAACGCCCGGTATCACCGTGCGCCCGATCATCCTGCTGGATGGCGGCGCCGAGGTGAACGAGGTCTTCTTTGACAACGTGAAAGTGCCCGCCGAGAACCTTGTGGGCGAAGAGAACAAGGGCTGGACCTACGCCAAGTACCTGCTGACCCATGAGCGCACCAACATCGCCGGTGTTGGCTTCTCCCAAGCGGGCCTGTCGGCCGTGAAACGCATCGCCAAATCCGAAATGGCCGGGGGCCGCCCGCTGATCGAGAACCCGCATTTCGCCGCCCGTGTGGCGCAGGCGGAGATTGATCTGATGGCGATGGCCACGACCAACCTGCGCATCATCTCCAAGGCTGCAGCCGGGCAGGCACCGGGGGTGGAATCCTCGATGCTCAAGGTTAAAGGCACGATTATCCGTCAGGAAATCAACGATCTGGCGCGCCGTGCGGCTGGCATCTATGCGATGCCCTTCGCCTCGGAAGCGGTGGCAGGCAGCAACGACGCGCTGCCCGACCCGAATGAGGCCGGCCCGGTGGCCGCGCAGTATTTCAACAACCGTAAGCTGTCGATCTTTGGCGGCTCTAACGAAATCCAGCGGCAGATCATCGCCAAGACAACGCTGGGAGGTGCAAAATGAATTTCGACCTGACCGAAGAACGCCAGATGCTGCAAGACAGCCTGCGCCGTTTCCTGCGGGATAAATACGACACCGCCACGCGCAACGGCATTCTGGAAAGCGAAGCAGGCTTCTCTGCTGATATCTGGAACGGCTTGGCCGAATTGGGCGTCATCGGCGCGCTGTTCACCGAAGAGCAGGGCGGCTTTGGCGGCGCGGGTTTCGACATCGCAGTGGTGTTCGAAGAACTGGGCCGCGCCGGTGTGGTCGAGCCGCTGCTCGACAGCGCCGTGCTGGCTGGGGGCTTGATTGCCGATCTGGGCAGTGAAGCGCAGCAGGAGCATATTGAGGCACTGATCGGCGGCGCGTTGCAATTGGCCTTTGCCCATGGCGAGCCGACCAGCCGCTATGACCTTGAGCGCGTCACCACCACTGCGTCGCAAAACGGCGGTGACATCGTGTTGAACGGTCGCAAAGCCGTCGTCGCCAATGCCGAGGCTGCCGATATGCTCGTCGTCTCTGCCCGCGAAAGCGGAGAGGCTGGCGATCAGGCAGGCATTTCGCTGTTCCTTGTGCCAGCGGATACCAAAGGGCTCACCGTCACGGGCTACGCCCTGCTGGCCGGTGGCCGCGCCGCCGAAGTCACGCTGGACGATGTGACTCTGCCCGAAAGCGCCCGCTTGGGCGAGGCTGGCAAGGCGTTTGACGCCATCGAGGCCCGTGTGGCCGTGGCGACCACCGCGCTCTGCGCGGAAACGCTGGGCGCGATGGAAACCGCCTGCGATCTGACCCGCGAATACCTCGGCACCCGCAAGCAGTTTGGCCGCCCGATCGGCAGCTTCCAAGCGCTGGCGCACCGCATGTCGGACCTGCTGATTGACCTCGAACAGGCCCGCTCTGCCGTGATCAATGCCGCAGGCCATCTGGCTGACGACCGCGCCAGCCGCGAGCGTCACGTCTCAGCCGCAAAGAACCTGATGGGCCGCGTGGGCCGTCTGGTGGCCGAAGACACGATCCAGATGCACGGCGGCATCGCCATGACGCAGGAGTACGAACTGGCCCATATCGCCAAGCGCATCACCATGGCGGATCACCGCTTTGGCGACATTGACCATCATCTGGAGCGGTTCATTGCACTATCCGCCGCATGAGGCACCGACCAGCGGGGTTCAACAGCTGATCGGGTTTCAACCCGACCTGTCGAACCCCGATGGCAGCACCCGCGTGACGCTCGATATCGGCCCACAGCACCTGAATGTCTCGGGCGTGCTGCACGGGGGGCTGCATACGTTGCTCTTGGATGTGGCCACGGGCTTTGCCTGCGCGCGGCACTGTGCGATGAGCGGGCCTTTCGTGCCGATGCTGACCCTGTCGCTGACCACCGATTACATCTTGGCGGTGCGCGAGGGCCAAGTCGTTGCCACGGGGCGCGTCACGGGCGGGGGGTACAAAATCCTCTATGCCGAGGCGCAGTTGCATGATGCCGAGGGCAAGCTGCTATCGCGCGCGACAGGCGTATTCAAAAGGGCAAAAACATGAGCGCACGTATCGAAGATCGCGGTGATCGGTTGATCGTCTGGAACGGCAATGCCGAGAAGCGCGGTGCACTGACGCCAGAGCTTTATGAGGCGATTGCAGAGGCGATGCGGATGGCCGAAGACCCGCGCATCCGCGCGGTGATCCTCACTTCTGAGGGGCGCTTTTTCTGTGCGGGGGGCGACCTTAACGTGCTGATCGAACGTCGCAAATTGACCGAGGCCGAACGCCGCGAGCGGGTGGACGGTCTGCATGATCTTGTCCGCGCCATGCGCGCCTGCCCGGTGCCTGTGATTGCGGCTATCGAAGGCGGTGCTGCTGGCGCTGGCCTGTCTCTGGCGCTGGCCTGCGACATGATCGTGGCTTGCGAAGAGGCGCAGTTTACTGCCGCCTATGTGAAGGCTGGTCTGGTGCCTGACGCGGGGCTTACCGCGTCGCTTGCCCGGCTGTTGCCGCGGCCCTTGTCGATGGAGATGTGCCTTTTGGGCCGTCCTGTCATGGCAATGCGCTTTGCGGAACTGGGCGCGGTGAACCGCATCTGCGCCAACGGCAAAGCCTTGGACGAAGCGCTGATGCTGGCCGATACGCTGGCCGCTGGCCCGCGTGCGGCGCAAGCTGTGATCCGACAGTTGGTGGCGCAAGCCTATGAGACCGAAGAGGCCGATCAGCTTGATGCTGAGCGCAACGCCATGGCGCATGCCGCCGGCGGGGATGAGGCCGCCGAAGGGATCGCGGCCTTTTTGGATAAACGTAAGCCCCGGTTTTAAACCGGGCGGCGACACTCGGAGGAGGGCGTCGCAGATAGGCAGGAGGAGACACCCATGAATGCCAGGGTACAGGATTTTCTAGCTGAGCAATTGGCGACCCGACCAGAGGCACCCGCGCTGAGCGATCCCAGCGGTGCCGCGTGGAGCTACGCCGATCTGGACCGTGCGCGCGTGGCATTGGCCGCTGAGTTGCGCAGCGCGGGTGTGCAGGCGGGCGACCGCGTGCTTTTGATGGTGGAAAACTGTGTTTCCGCCGTTGCCGGCCTCTATGCCGCGTGGGAGTTGAACGCGGTGGCGATCCCCGTCAATGCCCGCCAGACCGAGGCCGAAGTCACCCGCATCATCGATCACGCCACCCCGGCAGCGGTGCTGCTGACCTGCGATGTCTCGCCCGAAGCGGCGGCCCACGCGGCGCGGCTGAATGCGCGCGAGATTGCGGGCGATTTCGGCAGCTTGCATTTGGCCACGCCACAGCCCAGCAGCCCGGACGCCGATCTGCATGATGTGGCTGTGCTGCTTTATACCACCGGCACCACGGGCGATCCTAAGGGCGTGATGCTGACCCATTCCAACCTGCGTTTCGGCGCGCGGGCCTCGGCGGATTTGCGGCAGATGCTGCCCGGCGATGTGGTCTATGGCGTCTTGCCGATGACCCATGTTTTCGGGTTGGTTTCTGTGTTGATGGCGGCAGTGAGCGCGGGGGCAAAGGTGCGGCAGGAGTCGCGTTTCTCGGCGGCGAAGCTCCACGCGGCGACCCACGAAGACGTGACGATCCTGCCAGCGGTGCCGCAGATGCACGCGCTGGTGATGCAATACTCCCGCGAGGGTGGCATGGCGAAACTGGCCAGCCCCACGCTGCGCTATGTTTCATCAGGCGGTGCACCGCTGGACCCGGCGTGGAAACGCAAGGCCGAGGCGTTCTACGAACTACCTCTACAAAACGGCTTTGGCATGACCGAGACATGCTCGGGCGCCTCCGCCACCACCAACGCGCTTGGCTCGCCCGATACGTCGGTCGGACCGGTCACGCCGGGCACCGAATGCAAGATCGACGACCAAGCCCCCGGCGGCAATGGCGCGGGCGAAGGTGAGGTGCTGGTGCGCGGCCCGCATGTGATGAAAGGCTACTACCGGAACCCGACCGAAACCGACAAAGCCATCGACGCCGAGGGCTGGCTGCACACCGGCGATCTGGGCAAGCTCGATGAGAATGGGCGGTTGCACATCCTCGGGCGCAGCAAGGAATTGATCATCCACGGCGGTTTCAACGTTTATCCACCCGAGGTCGAAGCCGCGTTGAACGATCACCCGCGCGTGGTGCAATCGGCCGTGGTCGGACGGCGGCGCGAAGGCGACGAAGAGGTGCTGGCCTTCGTGCAGGTGGCACCGGGGGACGAGGTGACCGCAGAAGAGTTGCGCAGTTTCGTCAAAGAGCGGCTGACCGGCTACAAACGCCCGTCGCAGATTATCGTGGCGACCGATTTGCCCGCAGCGCCCACCGGCAAGATCCTGAAGCACCGCCTGCTGACGGCTTTCGCCGATCAACTGGCGTGACAGCGCGGGGCGCAGAGGCGCCCCGCATTTCTATCAGACGTAGGTGCCTTCGGCGGCGGCGCGGATCGCGCGGATGTTCTCGCCGTAAGGCGCGGGGTCGCTGACCGAGCCGCCCTTGAAAACGGCGGATCCCGCCACCAGCACATCGGCTCCGGCCTGCGCCACCAGCGGCGCGGTCTTGGGGTCGACGCCGCCGTCGATCTCAATATGCACGGGCCGGTCGCCGATCAACGCGCGCAATTCGCGGATTTTGGCTGTCATGTCGATGAACTTCTGCCCGCCGAAGCCGGGGTTCACGGTCATCACACAGATCAGGTCGACCATATCGAGCAGCTCGGCCACCGCGCTGGCTGGCGTGCCGGGGTTGAGTGCCACACCCGCCTTCGCGCCCGCGCCGCGGATCGCCTGAAGCGTGCGGTGGATATGGGGGGTGGCCTCGACATGGGCGGTGATCACATCGGCGCCCGCCTTGGCAAAGGCTTCGATATAGGGATCGACCGGGGCGATCATCAGATGCACGTCCATCACGCCCTTGATGTGGGGCCGGATCGCCGCGCAGGTGGCGGGGCCGAAGGTGATGTTGGGCACGAAATGCCCGTCCATCACGTCCACATGCACCCAGTCCGCGCCTTGGGCCTCAATGGCTTCGCATTCGGCACCGAAGTTGGCGAAATCGGCGGCGAGGATGGAGGGGGCGATCTTGGTCGAACGGTCGAATGTCATGGGGCAGCCCTTTGTTGCAGAGGTTGGCTTCTCTTAACGGCTGCGCGCTTTTTGCGAAAGGGGTTAGAGATCGAGTTCCAGTACGCCGCCTGCCTCTGCCGCGCGGGACTGGCAGAGGATGATCGCGCCTTCGCGCTGCTTGGCGGAGAGCACGAAGTCGCGGTGTTCGACCGCGCCGCCCCGCAGGCCGCATTTACAGACGCCGCAGATGCCATCGCTGCATTTCAGATCGACAGGCACCCCCGCCGCGATCAGCGCGTCGGCGGCGGTTTCTTCGGCTGAGACGGCGATCTCACGGCCAGAGCTGAGTTTCAGCGTGAAGGGGTGATTGACGTAATCCGGCACCTCGGGGGTTGAGAAATACTCCAGATGCCGCGCGTCTTCGGGGATGCCAGCGGCCTCGGCGGCGGCCATGACCGATTGCATGTAGGCGTCCGCGCCGCAGGTGTAGACATGGGCGCCCGGTACGGCGTGATCCATGATGGCGGGCAGGTCGGCGCGGGTGCTCTCAGACGAGACATGTAGGTGAACGCGGTCGGCCCAAGGGGCCTGCGCGAGTTCCTCGGCAAAGGCCGCCGCTTCCCGGTAGGAGGCGGAGTAATGCAGATCAAAGGGCCGCCCAAGGGCGTGCAGGCGATGGGCAAAGGCGATCATCGGCGTGATACCAATGCCGCCGCCCATGAGCAGACTATGCGGCGCGTCCTCGACCAGTTCAAAGTGGTTCACCGGCTTGCCGACAAAGATGCGCCGCCCTTTGGTGAAGACCCGGTGCAGCAGGGCTGATCCGCCCCGGCCCGCGTCCTCGCGCAGTACCGCGATGCGATAGCGTTTGCGGTCAGTTGGATCACCCAGCAGGGAATAGGGGCGCAGGAATTCGGGCGCGACGACTAGATCGAGATGCGCGCCAGCGGTCCATGCAGGCAGGTCGTGGCCCTCGGGGTGGGCGATGTCATACAGGGCGGTGGTGGCGTTCAGACGGGTGACTTGCGTGATGCGCAGATCAAGGACCGGGGTGTCGTTGCCGACCTTGTAGAGATGCAAATGGTCGGTCTCGCCCGCTGCGGTTTTGCGGCGGTGTTCATCGGCGCTCAGCAGGGCCGCATGGGCGGCAATCCCGGCCTCGCGGTTCATCGGATCGGGGTAGGGCCATGGGTGCGGGGCCAGCGGGGCAGGATAGACGGCGAGGGTTTGATCTTCGAACTTGAGGTCGAGATCGGGTTGCAGATCACGGGCGTTCACTGGCTGGGCAGGCGTGTCGAACTGGCCCGAGGGTTTGCGCTCGATGTCCCACCACCACTTTTTGACCGGGTTCAGGCGGCCTTTGCCGACCTTGTCATCCAGCTTGGCCAGCAGTGGTGCGGCGGCGGGGATGTTGGAGGCGGCCCAGCGGAAGGGGGCCTCGGCGAAGAGCCCTTCAAGGTTCCACGGGCAGGTCTTCATGCAACGCCCGCACATCGCGCCGCCTTGGTTGGTGATCCGGTAGGTGGCACATTTCTGGCTGTCAGATTTCCAGATTTCATAGCCGTTGAACATTTTTTTCGGCCCGGCGGTGATCGCCCCCGAGGGGCACTCGCGGGCGCATTTGTTGCAGGCTTCGCAGAACTTTTGCAGACCAAAGTCGATGGGCTTGTCATGGGCGACCGGCAGGGTGGTGGTGACCACGCCGGATTTCAGACGCGGGCCGAGGAACGGGTTCAGGATGACTTCACCAATCCGCGACACTTCGCCCAGTCCCGCCAGCAACAGCAGCGGCGGTTGCAGCACATCGCCATCCATCACCGTATGCGCTTTGGCCGCGTGGCCCAAGTTGCGCAGGTGCTGCGCCATCACGCCGCCCAACATTGAAAACCGCAGATAGGCCCGCATGGATTGCGACACGGCGATCCAATCGTCGCCCGAAGACCCCTCCATCGTGTCAAAGCCTTGGTCGATGATGAGGCTCAGCGCTTGGTCATGCGGCGGGGTGATCGGGGTGCCGGTGGCATCATGGCTGTACCATGTCCAATCGGGGCAGGCCGAGAGGCCCGCAGCATCGGACCCCAGAAAATAGCTCGCTGCCTTGAGGTTCGCGGCATTGCGGGCGCTGTCTGTCATCGCAGGGGCGGCATCGTTCACTGGCCCATCTTGCAGCAAGATCAGAGCGCCCAGCAAGCGGCGCTGCGCGGCGGAGGGGGCGGATTTTACCACATGGTGCCCGCCTTTCATGGCGTTCTGCACCTTTGGCCCCATGTCGCCGAACTGCCCGCGTGCGAAAAGATCGCCGCGTTTCGGCACGCGCGGGACATTGGGCGCGTCAATGTAGGTGGTGGGTTCGTCCACCCGTTTTAGCGTCTCAAACGGATGCGGCCCTGCGGCATACTCGCGCCGCGCGTAGGGGTCGACATCGCGGGCGCTGACCCCGCCATGGGTGCCAAGCTGCCAATGCGGGCCTTTGAGCACCGACCACTGTTGTTCGGAGAACGGGGCGAGTGGCATATCGGGCGCGAGGTCCATGTCGGTGGTAACAACCGCCAACCCGAAGCGTGGACCGATCCACGGGGCCTGCAGTGTGTTGTCTTCCCAAACCGCCAGGCCCGCCGCCACGGCCAGTTGGCCGAGGTTCACATCGGCGGTGGTGGCGGAATGCACCTTGGCCGCGAAGCCCAACTGACGGATGTATTCGGCCAGCACCGTGGCGTTCTCGGTGCCGCGTAGGCAGGCGCGCTCGGCTTGGGCGTCGATGATCCAATCGCTACCCGGCTCACCCGCGCGCGGATCGCGGGGATAGGCGGTGAGGACCACCAGCGCGTGGCTGTGAGTATCGATCGAGGTCTCGGGCGCGTCCACCGCATCGCGCAGGTTCGCCATGATGACATCCACTCCGGCGGCGAGCGTCTTGGTCTGGCGGCTGCGCAGACCTTCGGCCAATTGCGCGGTGCCTTCGCTGCGCCGGGGCGTGGCTAGATGCGCCTCTTGTGGCAGAGCGCAGACGCCCATCATCGAGGCATCGTTGTAATAGCCAAAAGATTTGAGGTGGTTGGCGCGTTCCACCGGGCTGTCGGGGATCACCGCGCCTGCGGTGTTGATCGGCCCATCCCGAAGCACGTCCATCATCGCCTGAAAGGGCGCCATGGCGTTGCAGATGCTCTGCGGCGTCTCGGGCCGCTCAAAACGCAGCACCGGCATGGGCGCGCCCGGCAGTTGGTCATGGGGTGCATGCAGCCGGCGCAGCCGCTCCAACGGGAAGGGGCCTAGGTGCATGGGGCGGGTCTTGGATGAAAAGAGCTTCATGGCAAATCGATGCCATGCTTTGAAATGAGATGCCAGTCCTGGTTGTGGTCGCTGAGGGCGCTCTCGCTTGACTTTCGGCGCAGCCGCCGACCATCCTGCGGCAAAATTGGAGGAGTGAGATCATGACCCTGTTCAACCGCCGTCAGGCCATCGCAACCTTGGGTGCCGCAACCGCTGTGGGGCTGGCGGCTCCGGCGCTGGCGCAGAACCGTAAGATCACCGTGGGCGCGCTGCGCTTTACCAGCCACGCGGGCAGCTTTGTCGGCTTTGAACGGGACTATTTCAAAGAGGCCGGGCTGGACGTTGAACTGCGCTTTTTCGAGGCCGCGCAGCCGATGGCCGTGGCGATTGCCAGCGGCGATGTGGACTATGCGATCACCGCGATTTCGGGCGGTCTGGTATCCTTGGCGCAAAAGGGCGCGGTCAAGGTTATCGGCGGCGGTCTGCAAGAAGAGCCGGGCATCGACGGACAGAAGTTCCTCGTCTCCGACGCGGCCTATCAAGCGGGCATCACCGCGCCGGGCATGTTGGATGGCAAAAGCTTTGGCATGACGCAGGCGGGATCGTCCTTCCACTACATGGGCGCCAAAATGGCCGAGGCCGAGGGGATTGAGCTGAAGTTCAAGCCGCTGCAAAAGGTCGGCGCGGTGATTGGTGCGCTGAAGTCTGGCCAGATCGACGCATGGTCGATCGTGCCGCATATCGCCAAGCCGCTGGCCGGGTCGGGTGCCGTTCATATCATCGGCGATGTGGCGACATATCTGCCGGATTATCAGGTGACGACCGTCTTCACCTCGTCCAAGAACGCCAGCGATGAGCAGGAGATGACCAGGAATTTCCTTGCGGGCTATTCCAAAGGTGTCGCCGACTATAACGCCGCTATGATCGCCAAGGACGGCGGCGATGCGGGCGTGGATGAGATGGTCGATCTGATCCATAATTACGTCTACACCGACCGCCCGCGCGACAAGGCGGCGCCGTCGATCATCAACGGCACCATGCGTCTGAACGAAGGTGCCAAGCTGAACGTCGCCTCTGTGCGCGACCAGTTAGAGTGGTTCCAGTCCGAAGGGCTGGTCGACAGCGACATCACGCTGGAGACGTTGGTCGACACATCCTATGTCGAGACGGCGGGCAGCTAAGCGCGCCACTGGCGTTTTGAAGTCATTCTAAAAGGCGCGTTCGAAATGGGCGCGCCTTTGTTTTTGGCCGCGCGCAGGGGCGATTTTGGGCGGGCGTGACTGGCAATGCCGCCCCGTAAAGATACCTTTGAAGCTGATACAGGGCCAAGCCCCTGACCAGTAGACGGGAACGTTCAGTGAGCGACGGCAGCTTTTTCACCCTAAACGGCTATCATTTCGCCTTGGGGGCCGTCGGGGCGGTTGTCATCCTTGCTCATTGGTTGCCGCGATTTGTCAGCCGACGCGAGCCTGCGGCATCGGGGCTTTTGATCCTTTTGGGCATGGGTATTTTCGCCCTTGTCCCCGGTATGCCGATATTCCCCGACCCCCGCATCTATCCCTTCCCGTGGGAGATGGTGTCAGAGCTTTGCGTGATCGTCGCCTTATTCGCGACGGGGCTGCGCATTGATAAACTCTCGGATTGGTCCCGCTGGGGGCCGACGGCGCGGCTCTTGGCGCTGACCATGCCACTGACGATCCTATCGGTCGCGCTGATGGGCTGGGCCTTTGCGGGGATGACCGCGGCGGGCGCGATCCTCTTGGGCGCGGTGATGGCCCCGACCGATCCGGTTCTGGCCGCCGATGTGCAGGTCGGCCCGCCGCATGAGGGGGGCGAGCATCCGGTGCGTTTCGCGCTGACGACCGAGGCGGCGCTGAACGACGGCTTGGCCTTCCCCTTTGTCTATCTCGGGATTTTGGTCGCGGCTGAGGGATTGGCCCCGGCGGCTTGGGGTGTAGAGTGGCTGGCGCGCGATGTCTTTTGGCGCATTGCTGTCGGCACCGCCATGGGTGCTGCGGGCGGTTGGGCCTTGGGGCAGGTGTTGTTCGTTGTGCCGCGCAAGGCGGTTCTGGCGGATACCTCCTCAGGGGTGGTGGCCTTGGCCGGGGTGCTTTTGTGCTATGGCACGACGGAATTGGTCGAAGGCTATGGCTTTATCGCTGTGGCGGTGGCCGGTCTGGTGATCCGACGGGTTGAGGCGGACCATGAATTCCACCGCCGTTTGCATGACTTCACCGCTGCTGTTGAGCACGCCCTAACGGCGCTGCTGCTGGTGGCGATTGGCGCGGTGCTGCCTGCCTTGCTGGCTGATTTGACCCTCGCCGGTGGGGTGATCGTGCTGGCATTGATCTTTATCGTACGCCCTTTGGCGGGGTGGGTGGCGCTTTTGGGATCGCCGCTTGAGGCGCGCCCCCGCTGGGTCGTGGCGCTCTATGGCATTCGGGGGATCGGGTCGGTCTACTACCTCGCCTATGCGGCCGGGAAGGTGGAATTTCTGGACGAAGAGACGCTTTGGGCGATGGTGGGGTTCGCGATCCTTGTGTCGACCTTAGTGCATGGGTTTACCGCCGGGATCGCGGTGGACGGGCTGCGCGGGAAAGAGGGTGAGCAGCCTTAAGCGCGCCACCTGCGACGGGCGGCTGTCCTAGTATGCGGATCGCACATTGCACGCGCGGCGTTTTTGCTGAAAAAGGGCGGTATGGACCTCAAGCTTTCCTCTGTCAGCCATTACTATGGCGATACCCAAGTGCTGCGTGACATCACGCTCGACATTCCCTCCGGCCAGATCGTTTGCATCGTTGGCCCCTCCGGCTGTGGCAAGTCTACCCTGCTGCGCATGCTCGGCGGGTTGGAGCGGCCCAGCGAAGGCCGGGTGCTGCAAATGGGCGATGCGCCGGAGGGCTGTCTGAACCCGCTGACCTATATTTTTCAGGATTTCGCCCTGCTGCCGTGGCGCACGGTGCGCGGCAATGTGGCGCTGGTTCTGGAGGATCATGGGCTGGGCAAGGCGCAGCGCGAGGCGATCATCGCCGATGTGCTGGCGCGGACCAAGCTGACCGATTTTGCAGATGCCCTGCCCAAACAGCTTTCGGGCGGGATGAAGCAGCGTGTGGCGATCGCCCGCGCACTGGCGGTGAACCCTGCGGTGATGCTGATGGATGAGCCCCTAAGCGCGCTCGACAGCCAGACCCGCGAATTGTTGATGGATGACCTCGTGGCGCTTTGGACGCGGCAGCCTTTCACGGCGGTCTATGTGACCCACAACCTCGCCGAAGCGGTGCGGCTGGGGCATAAGATCGTCGTGCTCTCGCGCCGTCCGGGTGAACTGCGCGAGGTGGTGGAGCTAGACATGCCCTTGGCCGAGCGGCGTCACGGCGATCCGGTGCTGGAGGCCCAACAACAGCACCTATGGGGGCTGATGCGCGATGAGGCTGCGGCGGCGGATGCGGAGTTGATCGATGGCTGAGATGACAGATGCAAATGCCCGCGAGGTCACTTTTCGAGGCGGTGGTTTCCAGCCCGGCACGCGGCGGGGCGTGGGGCTTGCGGTCTTCGTGGTGCTGATCCTGCTGGCGGAATGGGGCACGCGCAGCGGCTTTATCTCGGCCCTGACGCTGCCTCGGCCCAGCGATGTGTTGCTAACGTTTCAAGAGCTTTATCAGTCGGGGATGTTGTTCAAACACCTCGGCCCCTCGTTGACCCGACTGGCCGTGGGCGCGCTGATCGGTGCCTCGCTGGGGATCGGGATTGGGGTGCTGATCGGGCTGTTCTCGTTGGCACGCGCGGGGTTGGTGCCCTTGGTGGCGGCGATTTTCCCCATCCCCAAGATCGCGCTTCTGCCGCTGTTTGTGATTTGGTTTGGCATTGATGAGGCGAGTAAATACGCGCTCATCGCCTTTGGCACCTTCACGCCCACGGTGGTCGCCACCTATGCGGCAGTGGACAACGTGGACCGGGTGCTGATCCGGATGGGGCAGAGTTTCGGCCTCGGCTGGTGGTCGATTGTTTCAAAAATCGTGGTGCCCGGCGCGATGCCGGGGATCCTGTCGGGGCTGCGGATTTCGCTGACGATTGCGATTATTCTGTTGGTGGCGGCTGAGATGCTGGGCGCGGAATATGGGATCGGAGCGTATATTTTGCAGGCGGGGAGTCTGTATGATTTGGAGCGCCTGTTTGCAGGCGTGGTGATCCTGTCGCTGCTGGGCGTTGCGGTGTCTTCCGTGGTGGCTTTCGTTGAACGGCGTGTGTTGAACTGGCGGGTCTGAGGGTTTCGGAAGGGCCAGCGCCTACCCGGTCGCACCAAAGGTGCGCCAATATAGGCTGGCACGCCTCCGGCGTGACGGACGGGCAGGCGATGGCCCGGCGCCTGCGGCTTGATTCCGGGCCCGGGGTGGCAACATCCATCCATTTGCGTATCAATGCTGCAACCGCCCTCACAAACGGACCCCACCATGACCGACCACACCACCACCCACACCGCTGACGAAGACGTCCGCAACCGCGACATCAAGATCTACGTCAACGGCGACATCGTCCACCGGGATGAGGCCAAGGTCTCGGTCTATGACGCGGGCTTCATGCTGGGCGACGGCATTTGGGAAGGCATGCGCCTCTATAACGGCACATGGGCCTTCTTCGATGAGCATATGGACCGCTTCTTCAACTCCTGCAAAGCGATCTCGCTCGATGTGGGGATGGACAGGGCAGGCATCGCAGACGCCCTGCGCCGCACGGCAGAGGCGAACGATATGCACGAGGACGTGCACTGCCGCCTGATGTTGACCCGAGGGATCAAGGACAAACCGTTCCAGCACCCCTCGCTCAGCACCACTGGCCCGACGCTGGTGATCATCATGGAACATTCCAAACCCGTGGACCGGCTGCAATCGGCGGGCATTCGTCTGGCGAGCGTCCCGCAGGTGCGCGGGCTGCCACATAGCCAAGACCCCAAGCTCAACAGCCACTCAAAGCTGAACTGCATCATCGCCTGCCTTCAGGCCGAGGAAGCGGGCGCGGATGAGGCGCTGATGCTCGACCCGCATGGTTTTGTGAACACCACCAACGCCTGCAACTTTTTCATCGTGAGGCGCGGGGAAGTTTGGACCTCGACCGGGGATTACTGCATGAACGGGGTGACGCGGCAGAAGGTGATCGACCTGTGCCATGAAAACGGCATCCCGGTGCGGGAGAAGAACTTCTCGCTCTACGAGGCTTATGGCGCGGATGAGGCCTTTCTCACTGGCACCTTTGGGGCGCAGACCCCGGTGGCAGAGATTGACGGCAAGACCATCGGCAGCGGAGAACGGCCCGTCACCAAACGCATTCAGGCGCTTTATAAAGAGTTGATCAAACAGCACGCGGCCTGAGGACCAAGCGGTGCCCGCCCCCGCGGAGGGGCGGGCGGCGTTTCAAGACACCATGCGTTTCAGCACCGGCACACGGCGCAGCAGCAGCCAATCCAGCAGTCCGACGACCAGCAGGGGGATCCCCGCCATGGGAAAGGCCAGCGCCACGGCCAGTCCGACCACAACCGCGCCTTTCCACAGCGTCATGTTGCGCGGCGCAGGCGGGGCCGACAGCCAGCCTGCGGGATTTGCCGGGCGGCGTTTCCACCACATCACCACGCCAGAGACGCATAAGAAAATCACCGAGAGGCAAAACAGCGTATTGGCCATGACACTCGGCCAGCCCAGCGTGCCCATATGCAGCGCGATGCCCACGGCCATCGCCTTGCCCGCCAGCGAGTAATCCGCATAGCGCACATCGGCGAGGATATTGCCCGTGTGCTGATCAATATGCACCGTGCGGTCGCTGGTGGGGTCGGTTGCATCGGTGTTCATCGTATCCCGGCTCAGGGTCCAGACGCCCTCTTCGCCCTGCGGCAGGTTCATCTGATAGCGCGCATCAAAGCCGATCTGCCGTGCCAGCGCATCGATTGTGTCAAGCGTGGCAGGCGTGCCTTCGGCGAGTCCTGCGACACCGGCATCACTGCCAGAGGCGGGCATTGGTGTCTGCTCCAACGCCCAAGGCACTTCTTTCGGGCCGTGGTTCATCTTGGCGTGGATGTCATCAGACAGCGGGGCATCCCACTTCTCTGCTGGGAATTGGCTCCATGCCTGGACCATTTTCTCCCCCCAGACACCGGCCCATGACAGGCCCGAGATCAGGAAGAAGAACAACACGACCGACACCCAAAGACCGATCGCCCCGTGCAGAGATTTCCACAAGGTACGACCACGTCTCAGTCGCGGCAGCAGCGCTGCGCGCCAGCCGGTGCCGCGCGGCCACCACAGGTAGAGCCCGGTCGCAATCAGCACCATCCCAAGCGAGGCCGCAATCTCGATCATGCGGTCGCCTGTGACGCCAAGCAGCAGGTTGGCGTGGATGTTATCGGCCATGTCATACCACCCGCTGCGGCGTGGGAAACTGGCGAGAATCTCGGCGGTATAGGGATCGACGGCGACCATTGTCGCCACATCATTCACATCCACCCGAAAGATCGCGGCCAAGTCGTCGGCGCGTGGGGCGACATATTGAACCAGCGTGCCGCCCTCTATGCTGGCCTGTGCAGCGGCCGCCTGTTCCGAGACAGCAAGCGGTGCGTTTTGGGGCATCACAGAGATACGCTCCCCATCACGCCCGCCGACAAAGGCGATCCAAAGCATCACCAACCCTGTGAGGGCCAGCATTATGAAAAAAGGGATGACATAGAGCCCAGCGTAGAAATGCCAGCGCCAAGCGGCGCGGTAGAAACTGTTCGTGCGTTGCGTATTGTCGTTTTGCAGGGCCGCGGCGCCTGCGGGATCGATAGAAACCATTAAATTGGTCCTCTGACTGAATTGATTTGTAAGGTGGACGTCAGAGGGTTTTTGGCGGCGCACGCGCGCGTTTGCTTGCGCTGGGGCGCGGTTTGGGCTGTGTGATCGCGGCCGGCGGTAGGGCAGGGGCCGGGTGAAAGTTGACGGTTCGAGGCTGCAATTCCAGCGCTGTACGAACCTCGGCAACGAGGTGCTGGTTCCAGTCGCAGGGCTTATGCTCAGGCGTGATCGGTTCGCCGTCGGGGCCGATGGTCACGGTCTTCACCCCGTAACCGGTGCACAAGACTATGGTCAGCCCGCCTTGCTGGCGTTCTGGCATGGTTCCCGACGCAAGCGCCGAGAACGCCCCGAAAAACAGCACCAAAGCCCAGAGGCAGAGGTGCTGAAGGGAGCCGGTCAACGCCCTACGGCGCATTTTCGGTATTTTCAGGGTTTAGTTTTCGTGCGCGTGCGAGGAATGTTCCATATCGCCGGCGCTATGACCCCGGCGGCTTTCGACGTTGAAGGTCACGTCCAGCGTCCCGGCTTTTTCAAAGGTCAGTGTGGCAGGAATTTTCTCACCTTCCTCGAAAGGGTCGCCATCTAGGCCCATGAACATGACGTGCAGACCGCCGGGCTTAAGCGTGACGGTCTCACCCGCAGGCAGGTTGATCCCCTCGACATGCGACATGCGCGCCACGCCCATGTCATCGGTCGTTGTCTCATGGAGGGAAACTTCGTCGAAACCTTCAGCGCTTACTGCGAGCAGGCGGTCGGATGTATCGCCATTGTTGGTGATGGTGAGATACCCTCCGCCAACGCGGGCTGTCTTAGGGGTTTCAAAGGCCATGGGGTGATCAACGACGATACCGCCCGCGTTGTATTCATGTGCGGCGGCAGGCAGGGCGAAAAGGGCAGCCAAGGCTGCGATAATGATGGTTTTCATGTGATGTTCCATTGTCTGATAAATTGCTTAACGGGCGATTAATCAGACAAAGGGCGGCCCGCGGACCGGGGGCGGCGCCCCGGCTGGACTGCGCGGCGCACCAAGGGCGCAAGCCGCACGGGGCGCGGCAATGCCCATCTTTTCAGCGGGAAGTAGGACATTGGCCAAAGTCGGCAGCATCAACGCGCTGACGATCCGGCAGGCTTCGCAATCCAGCGCTGCATGGCCTTGGCCGTCCAACGGTCCATCGCAAAAGTCGCTTAGCGTGCCGCCCGCTTGGATAAAGGCGATAAACGCGGGATCTTGCTGAGTTTGCGCGGTGGAACGATGCGCAAATGGCAGGCTGGCGAAGGCCAAAACCAGCAAAAGGGTCAGGGTGACCCGAAGCGAAGATATGCGCGAAGCGGCGGACATAGGGCGTGATAACGCGAAGGGCTGCGCAAGGCTATAGCGCGGAGCAATCTGCGACGTGTTGTCGTAGGGCGGGGTGCTGCGCTGTGGGTCTTGGGGAAGCAGTGTTATCTTTGGTTAGCCGTCGGAATGATATGGTCGACATTGCCGGCTCAACGCGAAGCGGGCCTCATCAAACTGCCACCACCACTTTATCACCGATATGGTGGACGCTGGCGGAGGTGCCGTAGACCTCCAAAAGCATCGCTTCGGTTACGACTTCGACAGCTGGGCCTTGATGGGTAATTCGCCCGTCTTTCATCGCGACGATCTGATCAGCATAGGCGGCGGCATAGTTGATGTCATGGAGCACGATGACGATGGTCCGTCCATGATTGCGCGCGAGGTCTTGCAATGTGCGCATGAGGCTGCGCGAGGCGGCGATATCGAGATTGTTCAACGGCTCATCCAGCAGGATATAGTCGGTCTCCTGTGCGAAAGTCATGGCCACTTGCGCGCGCTGCCGTTGCCCGCCTGACAGGGTATCAAGCCGCCGCTCTGCAAGGGGCAGCAGATCAAAGGTCGCCAGCGCGGCCTCTACCTTTTCGTCGTCTTCTGCTGTGGGGCGACCCTTGTGATAGGGATAGCGGCCAAATCCCACCAATTCGCGCACCGTCAGCAGCGGCGCGGCATCGCTGGCCTGCGGCAAGATAGCGAGCCGCCGAGCTAGTACATCATTCGCGCAGACGCCAATTTGCAGATCGTCGACCATGATCTGCCCCTGCTGCAAAGGAATCAGCCGCGCGATCAACGATAGAAGTGTCGATTTCCCAGCTCCGTTCGGCCCAATAAGCGCGGTTACACCGCCCGATTGCAGCGTCAGGTCAATCTCGCGCAGGGTCGGTTTGCCGTCTCGGTCGTGGTTCAGGTCACGGATGGCGATCATCTGGGTTTTCTCCGCAACAGGAGGGTTAGGAAAACAAGGCCGCCGAGCACATCAACGATTACGATCAGCGGCATTGTGGATTGTAGGGCGCGCTCCAACACCATTTGCCCACCGACCAAAGTGATCGCCGAGACCAAGCCCGCGGAGGGCAGCAAGATACGATGCGATATCACCGGTGTAATTTGCCGCGCAACGCTTACCACCAACAAGCCAAGGAACGCCATCGGACCAACAAGGGCCGTCGAAACTGAGACGAGGATCGACACAAGGACCAGCACCTGAAACATGCCGCTCTTTGGAGCCTCGCCAAGGTTGATGGCGCTTTCATCGCCCAGCGACAGCACGTCAAGCCGGTGCCGCATGCGCCAAGCCGCAAATAGCGCAGCGCCGGTCAACGCGGCAGCGAGGGTTAACAGCTCGGTGTCGACCCTGCCGAACCGCGCAAAGGAATTCGCCTGAACGACCATGAATTCATTGGGATCAATGATGCGTTGCAAGAAACTGGTGACTGAACGAAACAACCCCGCAAAGATGATGCCGGTCAGGATCATGCGGAAAAGGTCATGTCCGCCACGGCGCAAAAGCGTGCCAAAAAGCGCCAGCGCCGCTCCCATCAACAGCAACGTATTCACGATGAACTGTGCGATCTCGGGGAGTTGCGTGAAGCTTTGACCACCAAGAATAAAGATCAACACAGTAAGGGTCAGCAGATAGAGTGCGTCAAACCCCATGACCGAAGGCGTCAGGATGTGGTTGCGGGTGATCGTCTGGAACAGCACGGTGGCCGTCGAGACCGAGATGGCGACCAGCAGCAAGGCGATCAATTTGTTGGCGCGAAACGACAGCACAAAACCCCAATTACCCCGCGCGCCCAGCCCGAGGTAAAGCGCGATGCAAAGGCAGAGCACCGCCAGAAGCCACCACAGACGCTTAGGATACATGGCGTTTGGGTCCGTGCAGCAGCCACAAGAACAGCAAGGCGCCGACCACGCCAAAGACTGTGCCAACCGGAATTTCGTAAGGGTAGCGGATCAAACGTCCAAGAATGTCACAGAGCAAAACGAGGGTGGCACCGGTCATTGCAGTGAGCGGCAAGCTGCGGCGCAGATTGTCACCGGCCAGCCGCGCGACGATGTTGGGCACCACAAGCCCCACAAAGGGGATCAGTCCCACCGTGACAACCGTCAACGCGGTGACGATAGAAATGGCCAGCAGCCCCAGCACCATCGTCTGCCTATAGTTCAAGCCAAGATTGATGCTGGCGGTACGCCCCATGCCAATGATCGCGAATTGATCCGCGGCGAGATAGGCAAGCGCCGCCACCAGCGCCACCAGCCAGAGCAGCTCATACCGGCCCTGCAAAACGCCGGAGAATTCTCCATTCATCCAGATTTCGACATATTGCAGCAGGTCTGCTTGATAAGCGATGAAGGTGACCGCCGCGCCAAGGATGCCACCGTAGATCAGCCCGACAAGCGCCACCAGCAAGGGCTGTGTTGGCGGAAGGCGTTGCACAATCGCCAGAAACCCCGCGCTCGCCCCAAGGGCGGTTAGCGAGGCGAGGACCATTTTCACAAGGATAGACGCGCCCGGTGCAAATAGCGTGACCAACAGGATGCCAAGGGCCGCGCCCTGACCTGTCCCGGCGGTCATCGGTTCCACGAAACGGTTGCGCACCAGCATTTGCATGATCGCACCGCTGACCGCCAATGCACCGCCTGAAATGATGACGGCGATGGTCCGTGGTGCCCGGCTGACCACAAGCAGTTCGACGGCACCCGGATCGCTCCAGAGGGCTGCCCACGACAGGTCAATCACCCCGACAAAAAGCGAGGTGATCGACAAGATCACAAGAAGGCATGCAAGGGCCAGCGCCACGGGGTTTACTGCTCTGCCAAGGCGGCGTTGATTTCATCCAGCGTGAGGTTCATCGACTGAATGCCGCCACCAGCGATGTAGATTGGTGCTGCACTCAAATGCACAACTTGGCCGGATTTCCATGCGGAGGTCTCATGCACCAAAGCATTGTCCAGCGTCGCGTGCGCACCTTCGCTTTCTTGACCGATGGCGGCCATACGGTCGATCACCAGCAGGATGTCGGGGTTGGCCTCGCGGATAAATTCAAAGCTGATCGCCTCGCCATGGTCGGTCATTTGGACGTCTTCCACGGCCTCGGGCAGACCAAGCGCCTCATGCAGCCAACCAAAACGCCCGCCCGTGCCGTATGCACTGATCTTGGGGCCATTCGTCATCACGATCAGAGCGGTGCCCTTGCCCGCCAGCGCCTCTTTGGTCTCGGACAATTTGGTTTGAAAATCAGCGGCGAGGGCTGCGGCCTGTTCATCTTTGTCAAAGATTTCGCCATAGGTGGCAAGCCGGGCAAGTCCTTCGCCGATGGTGTCCTCCCAGATGGTCATATCGAGTGTCGGCGCGATGCGGGCAAGCTCGGGCACCTGTTCAGAGCTGCGGCCACCGGCGATGATCAGGTCGGGGTTCAACGCAAAAAGCGCCTCGAAGTCGGGCTCGAAAAGGGAGCCGACAACATCGGTGCCAGCGGCGGCGTCCTCAAGATAAGACAGGTAGACTGGGCGCACCATTCCTTGCGGTTTCACGCCAAGCGCAGTGAGGCTGTCAAACGCGGCCAAGTCAAATACCGCGACCGTTTCGGGGGAATGGGGCGCGTCCACAGGGCCTCGGGCGGTCTCAACCGACCTTGTTTCTGCAAAGGCGGGCGGGGCAAGCAGAAGGGCCATCAGGGCTAGGGGTTTTATCATAGCGGTAGGGCTTTCGTGAGAGAGAGAACGGGGGGGCAGGGCCGGTGTTTACCATCCCAATGGCGCGTCGTAGGACTTGCAGACAACTTGAATCTGGAGAGCGCGCTATGCCGACGACAACGGGGTTTTACGAGACCGAAAACGGCTCGAAATACTTGCAGCAGCTGTGCAAACACTTTGGCCATAAGGTCGAGACATCCTTTGATCCGCATAAGGGCTGGGTGGCGTTTGAGATGGGCACCGCGTATCTGAGCGCCACTGATGGCGGTCTCACCGTGACCGCGACAGTAGAAGACGCGAAAGCGGTGCAAGTGGTGCATGATGTCATTGACCGTCACTTGGAGAAATTTGCCTTTCGCGAACCAGAGAAAACGATGGTTTGGACGGTCGAATAGGTCGACTTTAATAGCAATACCCGGCGCCAATTGTGGCGCCGGGAGCGGATCAAAGCGTCGTTTGACCAACGATTAAGAGTAGATCAAAAGACGATCTCGGCGCTTACACGGATGGAGCGGCCCGGTTCGGTCAGCGGCTCCACTTCGCCTACAAACTCTTGCCCATAGGTTGCGCGGCTGGTGTATTGCTCATCAAAGAGGTTATTCACCTCGGCCCGCAGGGTCAGATTGTCCATACGCTTGGGCGTGTATTCGGCAAAGACGTTGGCGATTGTATAGCCATCAAGCTCTGCTCCACGTCCACCCGTATCCGAGTCGTAAGTATCGTCAAAGTCGAAGGCGACTTGGACATCGCCGCCCAAAAGAACGCCGTTGTTAAGTCGGTGCGCAACTTGGAAGGTCAGGAAATCCCCCATCGGCATAGTCAGGTAGTTGCCGACATAGGAGTCCGAAGAACGGCCGTTGATTTCGGTATCGATGCGGGCGAAACCGGCGCGGAAGAAGCCATCCTCCCATGCGGTGCCGAGACCAAGCTCAAAGCCACGGGATTGCACGTCTGCCGACAAGGCAGGACCACCGCCCCAAGTGGCAGCGCGAGCATTGTCAATGTTGGTGGCAAAGATCTTACCGTCAACGATCCACGCTCCCAAGGCGTAGTTTGCCGCGATGTAAAGGTTGTCGGCGGTGACTTCTTCGATGTCGGATGTAGAGTAGTCCCAAGCAGGGTTGAGAATGTAGTTCTCTGCCAGTTCCAGACCGCCCCAAACATGGGAGTAGCCCGCGCTGACGGTCAGCTCGTTCGAGATATCGTATTCGCCCGAGATATTGCCCGACAGACCGGATTCAGACTGCGAAGAACCATCGGTGCCTTCGAAATCCTGAAAATCGGCCCGCGCCCCGAAAGAAAGCCGCGCATTGCTGCTGGGCTCCATCCGCGCTTGGGCAAAAAGGCCGATGTTGTTTAGTTTTTCACGAGCCGTCTCACGCGCGCCGGACGCAATGGCAAGATAGTCCAGATCGGCTTCGTCAGAGTAGAAATCCAAACCTGTGTTCAGTTCACCCCAGCTAAGTTCAAAGCGGTTCGAGAGTTCGCCGTTCAGGCTTACGGTCTCACCTTGGGTGACAGAATTGGTTGACAGGTCCGTCTCGTCATTGACCAATTCCGTGCCGCTATAGGCCAGCCGCGCGGTAGGGTTCCACATGGCCGTCGGCGTGGTGTCGCTATAGCTCAAGACAATGTTGGTCCGCTCCAGATCATAGGGGCGCTCTGCCGGGAGGGGGCGGCCACCAAAGATGGTGCCGATATTGGCGCGATAGGGGCGCATTTCATCGTCGACCACACGCTCGTAGGATAGCTCGACCCGGTCGCCAGTTTGGGCTTCGTAGGCCAGTTTTCCAAGCCCGCTAAGAAGATCGGTGCCAGAGCCGATGATATCGTCGCCGTTGCCATCTTCACGCAGGCCGCCATCAGCCACCTTTGCAAAGCCAAGGTATTCAAACCCCCCTTCGCGGCCGTACAGCGTTAGACTGTTCGAGAAGATGTCGCCATTGCTATCATATTCAAACTTGTAGCGTCCGCCAAACGTCTCGTCCGCAGCCAGCAGATCGCTGGCGTCTTTAGTTTCATAGGCCAGCGCGCCACCCAAAGCACCGGGTCCGGCATCTGCGGGGGCCACACCGGGATCGACACGGGCGGCTTTCAACAGGGCGGGGTCGATCAGCGTGGTTGTGTTGTGGTGGAAAACCTTGTTGTTCTGCCGCGCCCCGTCGATAGAGATGGCGAGGTTGTTCTCTTCAATGCCGTTCACATAGACCTTCTGTGACATCGGAATGGAGCTGCCCACAGCAATGGTGGGCTCGGCTACAAAAAGCTCTGACAGGTCGGCAGGGTTGCTCAGCGCCAAGCCCTCGCTTGAGACAGAAATGGTGTCTTCTTCCATCCCTGGCACGGATGGCATTTCCAAAACGATAGTTCCCAAAAATGCTTCTTCACTGTTGCTCTGCGCCTGACCTGCGGCGGGTATCATCCCTGCGGCGAGGCAAGCAAATGCGTGTGTCGTCTTCATTAGTTTCCCCTTAATAAAAGGCTTACAACCGGCCAATCAACCGACTGAAGCTGCTATTTTTGCGATTCCTTATAGAAACTGTCAGGAATCTCAAGGGGGATAGTCAGGTCATCAAAGTGTTTAGCTATTTTGACAGATTCTGTGCCTTTACAGACATAGTCCGGAGGGAAAGGAGCGCGAGTTCCGCGGGCTTGCGGCAGGTCGCAGCTACTCGTGCTTGCCCATCCCCCGGACAGACTTGTTTTACGGGCTCTGTGATGGGGCTGCTAAGAACGGTGTAGCGATTGAGCATTGCGACGCTGGCCAGGGTCTCTGTAACCGCAACAAACTTTCCACCAATCCGATCGCCTGCCAAACGGGCACTCCGAACTGCACCTTCAGGGTGAGACAGGTCGAGATCAGAATATTAATGAGTTAGCACTGGCGACCACACCTGCCTGTCGGCGATGGCGTGCAGATCATCCGGATTCATGAAGTGATCCCAGCATGGACTTGTGCGGCGAAGCCCAAGGGCGAGTAGTTGATTTTTAAGGTGTGTTGGCTGGGATGGTAGGATTCGAACCTACGGTACACTGTACCAAAAACAGTTGCCTTACCACTTGGCTACATCCCAACACAGGGCGCTAATTAGAGTTCTCTGGCCCGGGGTGCAAGACCCGTTTTTGATAAATTAGCCTATTCTTCGGCTGCATCAACGGAGAGCAGGTCTTTGCTGGGCAATTCGGCACGTTCCTGCGCGACGATGCGGGTCAATTCACGGTCAGCCTGCGCTTCAACGGGCTGTACGGGGGCCGGATTGGCGCTCTCCGTTGGCGATTGAGGCGAATCTTTCTGCTCGGTGCTGGACGATTCGCTTTGCGTTATCAATCGGTAGGCCGGGGGCTGTGCGGTAAGCCCTGCCGCGTTGAAGGTGGCCAATGTCAGGCGAATCGCTTCGCTGCGCGCCGCGACCAGATCGGTGGTCTCTTGATTGATCCAACCGGCGAATTGCATGTTGATCCAGTGATCAGCGACCTCCTCCACCCAAGCGGCGGCTTCGGGGCTGGGCAGGACAAAGGGAAGGGCATTCAACACCTCCAGCGCCAATTCCCGGGCGCGGGCCAGATCGGCATCACTCGCGACCGAGAGCGTAAAGGTGAAGCGCCGCTCGGCATTGCGTGAGTAGTTGATGATGCGGCTTTTAAAGACCGTGGCATTGGGAATGCGCACATGGTTGCCATCGTAGCTGAGCAGGATCGTGGCGCGGCTGGTCAGGCGGATCACCTTGCCGGTGTCGCCATCAATCTCGACCGTGTCATTGGGGCGGAACGGCTGGCGGATCGACAGCATGATGGAGGCGATGAAATTCTCGACCGTGTCGCGCACTGCGAAACCGATGGCGAGGCCGACGATCCCCGCCGCGCCAAGGATGCCCGACAGCAGCGCCGTTGCGCCGAGGATATCGAGCGCGACGACTAGTGCCGCGATGATAAAGGCCAGACGGATGATCTGGCGGTAAATATCTGCGATAAAGGCGTTGGGGGCCAGCCGCTCCCACGGGTTGCGCAGCCGCGCTAGTGCCAGTCCGGCAACGACGATCAGGGCAAAGACCCCAAGCGCCACTAGGGCCAGCGGAAGGAAAGCCACGGCCTGCTCCATCCGGTCGCGGAAGCGGTCCACTGCAGGGTTGAGCCGTTCGGACACATCGGTGCTTTCGCGGACCTCGTTACGGATCGCCACCACCCCTTCGACACGGCCTGCGAGCTCGCTCAGACGTGCGGCGCTAGCGGCATCGAGCGTGGTGCCGCGCAGGGTGACGATGCCGGAAGAGACGGAGACGCTGACCTTCTCAAACCCATCAAGCTCGCGCAGGATGGCGCGGATCCGGTTGGCGATGGCGGCATCTGCTGTGGCGTCCCCTTCGACGGCGATGGTGCCTTCGGGCTGGTCGTTGTCCTGCGCCGAGGCAGGGGCCAGCGGCAGAGCCAGAAGCAGAAGCAGACACAAGAGCAGGCGGAGTAGGGCAGTGATCAGGCGCATGGGGGTCTCCGTCGACAGGCAAGGCCGCCGCCCCTCGGTGAGGGCGGTGGCTTGGTCAATTAGCGCACTACCCCCGACAATCGAGCAGCACCGCCCCGCTGCGCTGTCCGGCCTCGACCAACGCATGCGCGCGGGCGGCCTCGGAAAGCGGGAGAACTGTGTCGACAGGACAGCGCAGGGCGCCATCTTCCAACGCGTGATGCAGTCGTGTGATCGCCTGTTCGCGCGGGCCGGTGGGCAGCAGATAGATCAGGATGATGTCGATGGTTACCGCTTTGAACAGCAGCGGGTAGAAGGGCAGTGTGGGCGACATTTCCCCTGCCGAGCCATAGGCGGCGATGCGGCCGTTGGGGGCGATGACTTCGGTATCGGTGGTGAGGTTCAGGCCGAACTCGGTCTCGACGATGGTCTCGACAGGCTTGCCGCCGTTGGCGTCCAAAACGGCGGCGGCGAGGTCGGGATCGGCGTAGCTCAGCACCGCATCAGCGCCAGCCTCGCGGACCAGATCATTGTCGCGCGGGCTGCAGGTGGCAATCACCTTGGCCCCGCCCCATTTGGCTAATTGCACGGCAAGGTAGCCCACCGTTCCGGCACCGCCTTGAATAAACACCGTCTCCCCGGCCACCCCGCCGCCGCCGAAAACGGCGTGGCAGGCCGTCAGCCCCGGAATGCCAAGCTGCGCGCCGGTCTCAAAAGAGACGCCTTTGGGCAGCGGCACGGCCTGATGCGCGGGCAGGGTGATCTGCTGTGCCGCCGTGCCAAATGCGCGTTGCCACTGGGCGTTCCAGACCCAGACCTTTTGACCCACGCGGGCAGAATCGACGCCCGCACCCACGGCGATGATCTCTCCCGCGCCGTCGCTATGGGGGATGACCTGCGGGAAGGGTGGTTTGGTCACGCCGGGGCGGGTGCCTGCGCGGGCCTTGACGTCAGAGGGGTTCACGCCCGAATGGCTCAGCGCCACGCAGACCTCGCCGGGTTGCGGTGCGGGGCTGTCGATTTCCGACAGGCGCAGCACATCGGCAGCGGCTCCAAATTGGTCATAAGTGATGGCGTGCATGGTGCTTTCTCCGGCTTGAATTCAACGCGCAGAGTGGCGCATGCGCCGGGATCATGCAATTGGCCTGAAAGGCGGGCTTATTCGCGCAGTTCCTGAGGGCCGACACCCCAAAGCCGTACTTTGGGCGCCCAGCCGGTAAACCCGCCCGAGCGTAGTTCGCACCATTCCAAAGTGCATTCGCCCAAACGCGCCACCACGCCCAGTTCCAGCCGCGCCACAACGGCGGCCTTTGGGTCGGGGTTGACGTGAAGTTGCAGCATGTCTTGCTCAACCAGCACGGTGCGGGTGCCCGACAAAAGCGAGTAATGCACCCAGCCGCCCATGCCATCGCGGTCCTCTACCCGGCGCCAATGGCCGTGTTCGGCGGTGATCCTGAGCGGCAGGTCGCGGCGTTTGTAAACCCAGTCGATCCGATGCGACAGTGAAGGGCCACGACGAACGTTGCCCTCGGAAGCTTTAAGCGAAACGAAACGGGGGAGGGGGAGGTTCGTGACCTGTCCGCGCGCCTCTTCTGCGGCCCCGGGGCTTGCCTGAGCCAAAAGCAGCGCGCCCACCAAAAGGGTGCTGCGAAGAAAAGCCGTTATCATGGAATTGCCTGCTATGCGGTTCACTGCTGTGGGTCGGTGCTGTGCAAATCTGCGGTTATTGTTGCTCTTTTTCCGGCGCGAGTTCTTGTGCCTCGTCGCTGCATGAGACACCATGCCCCGGAAACGAGGCGACGCCAAGACCGGGAGAGCAGGCATGTCAAAGAAGCGGTTGAGTGTTGTAGTGACGCGACGGTTGCCAGAGGCGGTGGAAACACGGCTATCAGAGCTGTTTGACGTGACCCTACGCGAAGATGACAGGCCCATGACCCGCGAGGAATTGGGCGCGGCGATGCGCCAAGCGGATGTGCTGGTGCCGACGATCACGGATGAAATCGACGCGCCGCTGATCACGCAGGCGGGCGAGCGGCTGAAACTGATCGCGAATTACGGGGCGGGGGTCGATCACATCGACGTGGCCACCGCACGCCAGCGCGGCGTATTGGTGTCGAACACCCCCGGCGTGCTGACTGACGATACCGCCGATATGACCATGGCGCTGATCTTGGCCGTGACCCGCCGCATGCCCGAGGGCATGGCAGTGATGCAGTCTGGCAATTGGGATGGCTGGGCCCCGACCGCGCTGATGGGCGGTCGGGTCGGCGGACGTCGTTTGGGCATTCTGGGCATGGGCCGGATCGGTCAGGCCGTGGCGCGCCGCGCGCAGGCCTTTGGTATGCAGGTGCATTACCACAACCGTAAACGTCTGCGCGAAGAGGTCGAAGGCGCTTTGGAGGCGACCTATTGGGACAGCCTTGACCAGATGGTCAGCCGGATGGATGTAATCAGCGTCAACTGTCCACATACGCCCAGCACCTTTCATTTGATGAACGCGCGCCGTTTGGGCTTGATGAAGCGGGACGCAGTGATCGTAAACACCTCACGCGGGGAGGTGATCGATGAGAACGCCCTGACGCGGATGCTGCGCACTGGTGACATCAAAGGCGCGGGGTTGGATGTTTATGAGCATGGCCGCGAGATCAACCCGCGCCTGCGTGAGTTGAAGAACGTCGTTCTGCTGCCGCATATGGGGTCGGCCACGCTGGAGGGCCGGATTGAGATGGGCGAGAAGGTTTTGATTAACATCAAGACTTTCGATGACGGCCACCGTCCGCCGGATCAAGTTGTGCCCTCCATGCTTTGACCCCCGGACGGCTGCGGCGACGCGGGCCTTTCGGTTGATTTTTTACAAAGATGCCGCCGCAAAATTTTGCGGCTTGAGGATGCTATTGGGAGATAAGACGTGACGAAAATCGCAGATTTGCCGCGCAATGAGGCGGGGATCGCCGCCGTGCTGGACGAGTTGCAACAAGCCTTCGGGGACAATCTGCTGACCGGCCAAGCCATTCGCGAGCAGCACGGCCACACCACCACATGGATCGACACGCAGGCGCCCGACGCGGTCGTCATGGCACGTTCGACCGAAGAGGTGGCGCAGGCGGTGAGAATCTGCGCCGCGCATCGGGTGCCGGTGATCCCCTTCGGAACGGGCACCTCGCTCGAAGGACATGTAAACGCCCCGGCGGGCGGGATCTGCATCGATGTCATGCAGATGGACCAAGTGCTTGAGGTCAACACGGGTGATCTGGATTGCCGTGTGCAGCCCGGCGTGACCCGCGAAGCGCTGAACACCCATCTGCGCGATCAGGGGCTGTTTTTCCCGATCGATCCCGGTGCCAATGCCTCGCTCGGTGGGATGACGGCGACACGGGCCAGCGGCACCAATGCCGTGCGCTATGGCACGATGAAAGACAATGTGTTGAGCCTTGAGGTGGTCATGGCCGATGGCCGGGTGATCCGCACCGGCGGCCGGGCGCGGAAATCTTCGGCGGGCTATGATTTGACGCGGTTGATGGTGGGCTCGGAAGGGACGCTGGGGATCATCACTGAGATAACGCTGCGCTTGCAGGGTATCCCTGAGGCGATCTCCTCGGCACGTTGTTCTTTTCCGACGGTGCAGGCGGCCTGTGAGACCGTCATGGCGGTGATCCAATACGGTCTGCCCGTGGCGCGGATCGAGCTTTTGGACGCCGATGTGGTGAAGGCCGTGAACGCCTATTCCAAGCTGACCCTGCCCGAAACCCCGCTTTTGTTGTTGGAATTCCACGGCTCGGACGCCGGGGTTGTCGAACAGGCGGAAACCTTTGGCATGCTGGCCGAGGAATTCGGCGGCACCGGCTATGCGGCGACCACCACGCCCGAAGAACGCAACAAACTGTGGCAGGCGCGGCATGATGGCTATTGGGCGGTGCTGGCGCTGCGCCCGGGGTGCAAGGCCGTGGCAACGGATGTCTGCGTGCCGATCTCGCGGCTCGCCGATGCCGTGGTCGCAGCACAGGCGCGGGCGGAGGAGTTGAAGCTGATCGCGCCCATCGTGGGCCACGCAGGCGACGGGAACTTCCATGCCTCGCTGTTGATCGACATGGACGACGCCGATGAGGTGGCGCGGGGCGAGGCCTTTGTGAGTTGGCTGGCGGAACTGGCGATCTCGATGGACGGCACATGCACCGGCGAACATGGGATCGGGCAGGGCAAGCGGGCTTATCTGAGCAAGGAACTGGGCGCTGCGGTGGATGTCATGGCGACGCTCAAGGCGGCGCTGGATCCGGGTAATATTTTGAATCCGGGGAAGATTTTGCCCGGGTGAGATGGGGCGGCTTGCCCTGATGTTGTGCGGCGGGACATGTGGTGCACGGTATTTGGAAAAGGATGAAGTTGGGGGAGGGGCGCCCCAACGCAGGATTGGCGCGTTTGGTGAGGTGAGGTCGGTTTCTGGCGATGTTCGGTCGGCTGGTGCCTGCGATCTTTGGCCTTGCTGCGTACAACGGGGAGGAGCCTAGCGCAGAGGGATTGGCAGATGAAAACGCAAGTCAAAGCATTGGTTGTCGGGGGCGGCGCGGTTGGCACGTCGATTGCCTATCATCTGGCGAAGGCGGGCTGGGATGATGTGATGCTCTTGGAGCGGGACGAGTTGACCTCGGGTTCGACTTGGCATGCGGCGGGGTTGCTGCCGTTGTTCAACATGTCTTTTGCGACGACGCATATTCATCAGTATTCGGTCGAGTTTTATAAGACCTTGGAGGCTGAGACGGGGTTGAACGCGGGTTTTGCCGTGGTGGGCAATTTGCGGATGGCCCAGACCGATGCGCGCATGGATGAGTATATGCTCTATGCCTCGACCGCGGAGACCTGCGGTGTGCCGTATGAGTTCCTGACCCCGGATGAGATCAAGACGAAGTGGCCGTTGATTGAGACATCGGATTTGAAGGGGGCGCTTTATCACCAGACCGACGGATATATTAACCCCGCCGATGTGACGATGGCGATGGCCAAAGGCGCGCGGCAGCGTGGGGTTTCGATTGAGCGCAAGTGGCAGGCGGATGCGTTTGAGTGGAATGGCACCCACTGGGATGTGACCTGCACCAAGATGGTGGAGAAGGGCGGCAACCTTGTCGCCAGTGATGAGCAGATCGTCATTACTGCTGAACATGTGGTGACCGCGAGCGGCAACCATGCGCAGCGCACGGCGCGGATGCTGGGGATCAAGATGCCTGCGATTCCCGTGGAACATCAGTTCATTGTCATGGACCGCGATCCGGCGCTGGTTGATTATCGGGCGGCTGGCAATGGCGAACATCCGGTGATCCGCGATGCCGATGCGCAGAGCTATGTGCGCGAGGAGCGGGGCGGCTGGATCCTTGGGGTCTATGAGAAAAATGCCCCGGCGCGGTTTGAATATGGGGTGCCGGACAGTTTCCGGGCCGATCTGTTCCAGCTCGATCTGGAGCGGATCGAAGATCAATATATGGCGATGAACCACCGCATCCCCTCGGCTGAGGATTGCGGGTTGAAGGACGATTTCAACGGGCCGATTTGTTATACGCCCGATGGTAATCCGCTGGTCGGCCCCGCGCCGGGCTTGCGCAACATGTGGTTGGCGGAAGGGTTTTCTTTTGGGATCACGGCTGCGGGGGGCACGGGCTATTACCTCGCGCAGATGATGGTTGAGGGCGAGGCCGAGATCGACATGGCGAGCCTTGATCCGAAACGCTACGGCGATTGGATGACCACGGAATATGCCGCGCGGAAGAATGAGGAAGCCTACGATCACGTGTATATTCTGCACCATCCGGATGAGGAGCGTCCGGCCTGCCGGCCGCTGCGGACCTCTCCGGCATATGATCGGCAGGCGGCGCGGGGAGCGCAATTTGGGCAGGTGAATGGCTGGGAGCGGCCGAATTATTTTGCGCCTGCGGGGTTTAGCGACCATGACAGCCGATCCTTCCGACGCGGGGGCTGGTGGCAATATGCGGTGGAAGAGGCGAAAGCCATTCGCGAGGGGGTGGGGCTGATTGATGCCACGGCCTTTACTAAGCATCTGGTGCGCGGGCCGGGGGCGACGGCTTTCTTGGATTGGTTCACCTGCAACAAGCTGCCGTCGGTGGGGCGGATTAACCTGACCTATGCGCTGACGGGGGCAGGGACGACGCGGACGGAATATACCATCGTGCGGCTGGCGCAGGATGAATATTATCTGGTCTCTGCGGGGGGGTGGTCGGCTTATGACAGTGACTATCTGCGCAAGGCGATTGCCTACAAGATGTCCGAGGTGGGTTATGTCGAATGTCATGACGTGACCACGCAGTGGGGTGTATTTGCGATTGCGGGGCCGAAGTCGCGTGATGTGTTGCGGGATTTGGTGCGCGATGCGGAGCCGGAGACGGTGCTCAGCAACAAGCGGTTCCCCTGGCTGACCATGCGCAACATCGAGTTGGGGATGGTGCCGGTGCGGGCGATCCGGGTGGCCTATACCGGGGAGTTGGGCTGGGAGTTGCATCATCCGATCGAGATGCAGAACCATTTGTTTGATCAGTTGGAAAAGGCGGGCGCGCCGCATGGAATGAAGCTGGTCGGTGCGCGGGCGCAGAATTGGCTCAGGCAGGAAAAGAGCTACCGTGCTTTTGGCAATGAGTTGGGCCGCGATGCGACGCCGTTGGAGGCGGATTTGCCGCGTTTCGTGGACCTCAGCAAAGAGTTTCACGGGAAGCAGGCGATGGTCGATCACGGCATTCGCGTGACATGCGTGACGGTTTTGATCGATGGGCCAGAGGATGCGGACCCGTGGGGGCGCGAGGTGCTTTACAATGGCGCGCGGCGTACCGGGCGGCTGACCTCGGGTGGCTATTCGGTCGCATTCGGCAAGAGCATCGGCATGGGCTATGTGCAAGTTGAAGACGCGGTGGTAGGCACGAAGCTGAAGGTAAAGATGCTTGATCAATTGTGGGAGGCCGAGGTGGTCGAAGACAGTCCCTATGATCCGAAGAACCAGCGCATCCGGGCGGATATTTGATCCGCCGGGGGCTGCTTGCTTTCTTCTGTGTGCTGGCGCTGACGGCGGCGCTGTTGCGGGACAATCCGGTTGTCAGCGCGGCGCAGGGCTATGCCGCGGATGTGGCGACCAAGGCGGCGGCGTCCTATGTCACGCTGCGCACGTTGAATGCCTTTTTGTCCACCGCGCAAGAGATCGAGGTTGGGCTGTCCTTCATTGCTTCCGGGTCGGCGCGACCTTTGAAGGTGTTGGAACCGATTGACGACACGGTTGAGCGGATCGCGGGGTTGGTCTTTGGCGTGATGGTGGCTACGGGCGTGATCGCGGTGGCCTTGGGGCCGGTGAGTGCGATTGGCCTGGGGTTGTTGGCGGCAGCGCTGGCAGTCTGGGCGCTGAGCAAGCGCGGTCACGCAGGGCTGCCACGGCGGCTGGCGTGGTATGGCGGGTTTCTGGGGCTTGCCTTGCCGCTGGCCTTGGTTGTGTCCGAGCCGCTGGCGGGGCAGCTTACCGAAGGGGTCTATCTGCGCAATATGGAGGTGATTGAGGAGATCACCGCCCGTGTCGGAGGCAGTGAGGCTTTGGGTGAAGAAGAGCCGGGTCTGACCGAGTATCGGCAGCTTGCCAGCAACCTTTGGAGCCGGGCGGATGAGTTAATCGGCGCTTTGCTGGCGGTGTTGGGCGTGCATGTGTTTCGGATTTTCCTGTTGCCGCTCTTGCTGGTGGGCGGGCTTTTTGTCGTGGCACGTCATTATGCGCGGGATTGACGCGCAACAGTGGCGTTGCGCGCGGGGCTGCTGAGGCGCAGCGGTATTTAAGAAAGGATGAAAGGGGGAGGAGGTGCGCCCCCCCCCTTTGGCGTTTAGCGTGCGGCGCGGGTGGCGACCCAGTTTTGCCATTGCGCGCTGCTGCCGGAGAAGGCGTTGAGGTCTACGTCACCGCCAATGCCGGGCACGATGCCAGTGGCGCTGTATTGCCAGAAGCGCCAAGTTTGGCCGGGGTAGGCCTCGGCGGGGGTGTTGGCAGTGGTGCGCAGCCAGAAGTCATAGCCGTTAAAGCCAGATAGGCCATTTTCGCGGTAGAATTTCGGGGTTGTATAGATGATCGGGCGCTGGCCGTAGTGACGCTCAACCACCGCGAGCCAGCGGCGCATTTGGTCGCGGACTTCGGATGCAGGCGGACGGATGTGGGCGCAGGTGGGGGAGAAGGGGTTCCATTCCATGTCGAGCACCGGGGGCAGCATGCCGGGGGTGCGCGGCACGTTGCGGATGAACCAGCGGGCCTGATCCTCGGGTGAGGTGCAGAAGTAATAGAAGTGGTAGGCGCCGCGCTTTACGGCGGCTTGGCCTGCGCCTTGCCAATGGGTATCGAAGTTGATGTCTTTGAGATCGCCGCCCTCGGTGGCTTTGATGAAGGCGAAGTTCACACCGTTCAGTCGGGCGGTGTTCCAGTCGATGTTGTTCTGAAAACGGGCCACGTCGATCCCGTGGACGGGGAAGGATTGCGGATTGCGACGGTTGAAATCCACCGGGTCACTGTCGCTGAAACGCGCCGGGAAAAGCGTGCCGGGATCGGCGGGAGGCGGGCTGCCGGGGCGGCCGCAGGCGGCGAGGGCCAGAAGCGACAGGATCAAGGCACGGCGAAGCATCATGGGCTGGGGTTTCCTGCGATAAAGGCGAGATTGTTGGCGGGCATGGCCACCTCGTCGATGGGGCTGAGGCCAGCATCGCTGAGCCAGCGGGCCATGTCGAGGTTGTCTTTGTAGCCGATCAGAGGGTCGGCGGCGCGCAGTTCTGCGTCAAAGCGGGTGTCGCCGGGAGAGGTGGTTTGGCCGGCGCGTTTGAAGGGGCCGTAAAGGATCAGTATGCCGCCGGGGGCGAGGGCTGTGGCGGCTTCGGTGATCAGGCTCTGGGTGGCGGAGGTTGGGATGAGGTGCAGGAGGTTGGCCAGCATGATCAGGTCGAAGGGGCCATATTCGCCCGCCCAGCCGGGCTGGGTCGCGTCGAGTGGCAGGGCCGGGGCGATATTGGGCAGGGCGGCCTCGGCCGCGTAGGCGTTGATGCTGGCGCGACGGGCGGTGTCGATGTCGCTGGGCAGCCATGTGAGGCCCGGCAGGCGTTTGGCGAAGCCCACAACATGTTGCCCGGTGCCACTGGCAATCTCTAGCGCGCGGCCTGTTGGTCGCGCGTGAACCGCCAGCAGATCGCTGAGCGCGTCGAGGTTGCGTGCGGCGGCGGGGGCAAAGAGCCGATCGCCGCCTGCATCCTCGGCGACGCTGGCATTGGGCGGCAGTCGGCTCATGATTGCTCTTCCAGCCGGTCGGTGGCGGGTGGCGGCGTTGGCGAGAGGGCGGTGATGGCGGCGTAGGTTTGTGGCGTCATTTGATAGTTCAGCGCGGCCAGTGACGGTTCGAGCTGCGCCAGCGAACGGGCGGAGATGATCGGCGTCGGCCGCGTGGGGTGGGCTGCGGCCCATGCCACGGCGAGGGTTGCAGGATGGGTGCCCAGATCGCGGGCGAGAGCGGCTAGTCCGGCAGCGGCCCCGTGCATTGCTTCTTGACCGTAGCGGGCGGCATAGCGTTCATCTTCACTCAGGCGACCTGTGCCCCCGGTGGCGTATTTCCCGGTCAGCAAGCCGCCGCCCAGAGGGGAGTAGGGGGCGACAAGGATGTCTAGGTCATGGGCCATGGGCAGAATCTCGACCTCGGCTTGGCGTTTGACGAGGTTGTACATCGGTTGGATCACGGCGATCTCAAGGCCGAAGTCGGCGGCGATATGGGCTGCTTTGACGACCTGCCATGCAGCGAAGTTGGACAGGCCCACTTGGCGGATGTGTCCCAGATCCTTCAACTCGGCCAGCGCGGCGAAGCTTTCGGTCAGCGGTGTCTCGGGGTCGAAACGGTGCAGGTAGAGCACGTCGAGCGTATCAAGCTGCAACCGCTGGCGCGATGTCTCGGCAGAGGCGAGGATATTTGCCCGGCCCGCGCCGCCGTTAAAGGCGGCTTTGGTGGCTACAATCAGGCTGTCGCGGCGCTCCTTCACGAATTGGCCCAGCAGCGTTTCAGAGGCCCCATCGGTATAGACATGCGCCGTGTCAAAATGGGTGATCCCCGCCTCGACACAGGCGTCGAACATCGCACGGGAGGCTGTCGCATCAGCGCGACCACCGAACTGCATGGTGCCGAAGGCGAGGCGGCTGGCGGGGGTGCCATCAAGGCTGGTGAGCATCTGTGTCATGCACGATTGGTGGCATGGGTGCCGCCCGCGCGCAATGGGTTTGGCGCGGGGCAGGCGGTGGGGCGCTAGGTGTCCTGCGGCTCGCCCTTTTCAAGGGCGCGTTGGTAGGCGGGGCGGTTTTGGATCATCTCGACGAAGCCCTTTAGCGCGGGGTAATCCGCAGCGCGGCCTTGGCGCATGGCGACTTCGGCGGGGAAGCTCAGCATGATGTCGGCTGCCGACAGCGTATCTTGTACGAAGTGGCCGCAGGTGCGCACGAGGCTGTTCATATAGCTGTAGTGGTTGTCCAGCTCGGAACTGATACGTGGATGTAAGGGCGCGGCGGCATCGCCAAGGCGCGAGACATAGAGGTTCAGCAGGATCGGCGTCATGGCAGAGCCTTCGGCGAAATGCATCAATTCCATATGGCGCAAGAAGGCGGGCGTATCGCGTTCGGGAATCATTTCGGGGGCGAAGCGGGTGCAGAGCAGATCGACGATGGCGGCGCTTTCGACAACCAACTGGCCGTCAATTTCGATCATCGGGGATTTGCCCAGAGGGTGCACCAGTTTCAACTCGGGCGGGGCGAGGTTGGTCTTGGCATCCCGTTGGTAACGGATGATGTCATAGGGCTGATCCAACTCCTCCAGCAGCCAAAGGATGCGCTGTGAGCGAGAGCGGTTGAGGTGGTGCACGGTGATCATGGCAGGGCCTTTCGCGAAGTGGGAAGGGCGAGCCTAGCAACACCGACACGGGCCGCAATGAAAAAGGGGCGCGCGGTTGCCCGTGCGCCCCTGTCGTCTATCAGCCCGTTCGGCTTATTGCGGGATCGTGCCTTCGATGCCTTCGACATAGAAGTTCATGCCCGCCAGCGTGCCGTCATCGGCGGTCTCGCCTTCGGCCAGCCACGCGGAACCGTCCTGCTTGTTGATCGGCCCGGTGAAGGGGTGGTAGTCGCCAGACGCGATCTTGTCTTTCAGTTCCAGCGCTTCGGCTTTCACGTCCGCAGGCACAGCGTCAGAGATCTCGCCGATGCCGACCATGCCCGGCCCAATACCGTCCCATGTGTCTTTGGATTCCCATGTGCCATCCATGACCGCTTTGACGCGGTCGATGTAGTAGGGCGCCCAGTCGTCGATGATGGAGGAAACGCGCGGCTTGGGGCCGTATTGCGCCATGTCGGAGGCTTGACCGAAGGTGATCACATTGCCCGCTTCCTGTGCCGCCGCTTGGGGCGCGGTGGAATCGGTGTGTTGCAGGACCACGTCGGCGCCCTGTTCGATCAGTACCTTGGCGGCGTCGGCTTCTTTGGCCGGGTCAAACCATGTGTAGGCCCAGACGATCTTGAACTGAACGTCGGGGTTTACTTTCTTGGCGTGGATATAGGCGGAGTTGATGCCGCGGATCACTTCCGGGATCGGGAAAGAGCCGATGTAGCCGATGATGTTGCTCTCGGTCATGGAGCCCGCGATGTGGCCTTGAATGGCGCGGCCTTCGTAGAAACGCGCGGAATAGGTCGAGACGTTGTCGGCGCGTTTATAGCCGGTGGCGTGCTCAAACTTCACATCGGGGAATTTCTTGGCGACGTTGATGGTGGGGTCCATGTAGCCAAAGGAGGTGGTGAAGATCAGGTCAGCACCGTCGAGCGCCATCTGCGTCATCACACGCTCGGAATCGGGGCCTTCGGCAACGCTTTCGACGAAAACGGTCTCGACCTTGTCGCCGAACTCTTCTTCGACGGCCAAGCGGCCTTGGTTGTGCTCATAGGTCCAGCCGCCGTCGCCCACGGGGCCGACAAAGACAAAGCCGACCTTGGTCTTGTCTTGGGCAACAGCGCCCGAAGCAAGGCCGAGCGCAAGTGCCGCGCTGGTCATAAGGGTTGATAGTTTCATGAGGTTTCCCCTGTTTACGTGCCCCTTGCCGGGGCTTGATGTGCGGCGCAGGGCCGCGTGACATGTTGCCCCTAGTTCGAGGCGTGGAAGGTTCGGCCCAGTGAGGCCGGCGCGGCGCTTTTGTCCGCCGACAGCACCACCAGAACGATGATGGTGATGATATACGGTGACATTGCCAGATACTCTACCGGAATGGCAACGCCCGCGCCTTGCAAGTTCAATTGCAACTGGGTGATGCCGCCGAAAAGATAGGCACCCAAAAGCGCCCGCCATGGCTTCCATGAGGCAAAGACGACGAGGGCAAGGGCGATCCAGCCGATCCCGGCGGTCATGCCTTCGGTCCATTGCGGCACGCGGATCAGGCTGATGTAGGCCCCGCCGAGGCCTGCGCAGGCACCGCCAAAGAGAATCGCGGCGGTGCGGATGCGTTTGACCTTGTAGCCGAGCGCATGGGCCGCGTCGTGGCTTTCGCCGACGGCGCGCAGGATCAGCCCGGCGCGGGTGAATTTCAGGACGGCCCAGACCCCGGCGACCAGCGCGATGCCGAGGTAGAGGATGATGTCATGGGTAAAGAGGATTGGCCCGATGACGGGAATGTCGGCCAAGGGGCCAAAGTCGATATCGCCAAGCCGGGGCGGTTTGATCCCTACGTAGCTTTGGCCGATCAACGCCGAGAGGCCGAGGCCAAAGAGGGTGAGTGATAGGCCAGAGGCGACCTGATTGGCGAGCGCCACCTGCGTTAGGAAGGCGAAGAGCAGGCTGAGAACAGCACCACCAACAGCGGCGGCGGCGAAACCCAAGAGCGGCGATCCGGTCTCGACCGCCGTGGCAAAGCCGCAGATTGCGCCGGTGATCATCATCCCCTCGACGCCGAGGTTCAGCACGCCGGATTTCTCGACCACCAATTCGCCGATGGCGGCGAAGATCAGCGGCGTCGCGGCAACGAGGAAACCTGCGACGAACAAAAGCGGGTTGATTGCGGAAAGGTCCATCAGGCAGCCTCCGCCGCGCCAAAGCGCAGCCGGTAATGAGTGAAAACGTCCAGCGCGAGCAGGAAGAACAGGAGCATGCCTTGGAACACCTGAATGGCGGCGGCGGGCAGGCCGAGGTTCGACTGCGCGATGTCACCGCCGATATACGTCAGTGCCATCAGCCCGCCCGCAAGCAGGATGCCGATGGGATGCAAACGGCCAAGGAAGGCCACGATGATCGCGGTAAATCCATAACCTACGTTGAAGTCGATGGTGATCTGACCCGAGGGACCGGAGACTTCGAACATGCCCGCAAGCCCAGCGAGCAGACCCGAGGTGCCAAGGCAAAACAGCACCAGCCGCGCCGGGTTCACGCCTGAGAACCGCGCCGCGCGGGGCGCTTCGCCGGTGACGCGAATGGCAAAGCCGAGACGGTGTTTGGTTAACAGCACATAGGCAAAGATCACCGCGATCAGCGCCGCGACCACGCCCCAGTGCATACCAGAACCGGCAAAGAGTTCGGCGTTATGGGCAGAAGCGTATTGTTGCAGGTTGCGCGAGCCGGGAAAGCCGTAGCCTTCGGGGTTTTTAAGCAAACCCAATGACATGGAGGCAAGGAACTGTTCCGCCACATAGACCAGCATCAGTGAGACGAGGATTTCATTTGTGCCAAAGCGCACCTTCAAAAGGGCCGGGATCATCGCCCACGCCCAACCGCCCAAGGCCCCCGCGAGCACCATCAGCGGGAAGATATACCAGCCCTCGGCGGGGTAGAACGCCAGCCCTACAGCCGCGCCAAAGATGGCGCCCATGATGTACTGCCCCTCGGCCCCGATGTTCCAGATGCCCGCTTTGAATCCAAGGCTGAGGCCGATGGCGATCAGCACCAAGGGCGCGCCTTTGATCAGCAGTTGCGGGCGGTAATAAAAGGCATATTCGCCAAACAGTGGCTGCCAGAAAATCGTTTGCAGCGCCTCGACCGGGTCTTTGCCCAGCACGGCGAACAACAGCCCGCCGAAGATGAAAGTGGCCAGCACCGCCATGATCGGCGTCGACAGGGAAAGGGCCCGGCTGGGCTGCGGGCGCTTTTCAAGGCGGATCACAGATCACCCCCAATGGTCAGAGCGAAAGATGCAAGGTTTGGCTTAGACATGCGCCACCTCCATGCCATGCGCGCCACCCATCATCAGGCCAATCTCTTCGACAGTCAGCCCCTGCGCGGGGCGCGTTGACGACAGGCGACCTTCGTTCAGGGCGGCGAAATTGTCGGAAATCTCCATCAACTCGTCTAGGTCTTGGCTGATGACGATCACGGCGGTGCCGCCGGAGGCGAGGTCCAAAAGCGCCTGCCGGATCGCGGCGGCGGCAGAGGCATCGACGCCCCAAGTCGGCTGGTTCACCACCAAAAGTTCAGGCCGTTGCAGCACTTCGCGTCCGATAACGAATTTCTGCAAGTTCCCACCCGACAGCGATCGCGCCGCATTGCCGGGGCCGGGGGTGCGCACGTCGAATGTCTTGATGATCTTCTCGGCAAAGCTGCGGGCCTTGCCCCAGTCGAGCATACCGCCCCGCTCCAACCCTTCGCGGGCAGCGCCGGTGAGCATGGCGTTTTCTGTGAGCGACATATCCGGCACGGCGGCATGGCCAAGCCGTTCTTCGGGGGCGGTCAACACGCCAAGCGCGCGGCGGGCGGTTGGGCCAAGAAGGCCAATGTCGCGCCCGTCAAAGGCAATCATGCCCGCGCCGACCAGTGTTTCGCCCGAGAGCGCGTTGAGCAATTCATCCTGCCCATTGCCCGCGACGCCGCCGATGCCCAGCACCTCACCGCGCCGCACCTCGACCGAAATCTCGCGCAGCGGCATGCCGAAAGCATGGGCCGATCGCGCCGAGAGTTTGTTCAGCGTCAGCGTCACCTCGCCCGGCTCTTTGCTGTCGCGCGTGGGTGTTTTCAGTGCTGAACCGACCATCATTTCTGCCATGTCGCGCGCCGAGGTCTCACGCGGGGTGCAATGGCCGACGACCTTGCCCAACCGCAGGATCGTCGCGCTGTCGCACAGGCTGCGGATCTCTTCGAGCTTGTGCGAGATATAAAGGATCGCGGTGCCCTCTGCGCTGAGCTTGCGCAGGGTCTTGAACAGGATTTCAACCTCTTGCGGGGTCAGAACCGATGTCGGCTCGTCCATGATCAGCAGTTTGGGATCCTGCAGCAGGCAGCGGATGATCTCAACCCGCTGACGTTCCCCCGCCGATAGATCGCCGACGATGCGGTCCGGCGCAAGCGGCAGGCCGTAGGTGTCCGACACATCGCGGATTTGCTGGCTGAGTTCACGCATGCGCGGCGGGTTTTCCATGCCGAGGGCGATGTTCTCCGCCACGCTGAGCGCATCGAAAAGCGAGAAGTGTTGAAACACCATGCCGACGCCCGCCTGTCGTGCCGCATGGGGATCGGTGGGGGCAAAGTTCTCGCCCCGCATTTGCATCTGGCCCGCGTCAGGTTTGACCAGCCCGTAGATCATTTTGACCAGCGTAGACTTGCCCGCGCCATTCTCGCCCAGCAGGGCGTGAACCTCACCCGGAGCGATCCGCAGGGACACGTCATCGTTCGCGACGACGCCGGGGTAGGCCTTGGTCAACCCAGAGAGGTCGAGGAGTTTGTCAGTCATGCGGAAACCTTTGTCTGGGTCCGGGCGATGAGAGAGATCAACGCACCATGTGCAATCTGGGCGGGCAGCTTGCCCAGCGACTTATCGCCAATAGGGCAGATGATGCCAGAGGGATCCAGCCCCATGTCGCGCAAGCGGCGGGAAAACCGTGACTTTTTTGTGTCAGAGCCGATCAATCCGACGCTCTCTGCCCCGCGTTTAAGCAAGGCGGCGCAGAGGGCGAGGTCGATGTCATGAGAATAGGTGAAGATCAGGTGATGCGCGTTTTGCGGCGCGTGGGCGGCAAGACGCGGCATGTCGGCGGCAGGGGTAGCGGTGATATGGGGCGGCACGTCTTTGGGGAAACGGTCTGCCGCGCTGTCGATCCATGTGATGGCAAAGGCACGCGGCGAGCATGCGGCGACCACTGCGCGGCCAACGTGCCCCGCGCCCCAGAGCCAGAGCGGCACATCGCTCTGCACATCCGGCAGGGGCAGGGGGGTGGCCGCGTCCAATGGGCGCGGCGTGGTTGTGTAGCGTAGGCTCACCGCGCCGCCACAACATTGCCCAAGGCCGGGGCCGAGCGGCACGGTCTGCGTGTCCTCAAGCCGCCCGTTGGCTAGCATTTTGCGGGCATGTGCAATCGCCTGATGTTCCAGCGCCCCGCCGCCGATGGTGCCGTCGATACTGTCCGCCGTGACTTTCATCACCGTGCCCGCATCGCGCGGGGCCGATCCGCGCGTGGCGGTGATCTCGACGAAAATCGCGGTCATTTCCGCGCCCGTCCCACGGCGGCAAGGACGGCCTCGGCTGTGGCGGGCGCTTGCAGATCGCCGTAGTTGTCGCCGCAGGCCGATACCGCATCCGACAACGCCATGAAGGCCGAGATGCCCAGCATGAAGGGCGGCTCGCCCACGGCCTTGGAGCGGTAGACCGTCTGCGCCGGGTTGGGTTGGTCCCAGAGCGTCACGTTGAAGACGGGCGGCCGGTCGGAGCAGGCGGGGATCTTGTAGGTCGATGGCGCGTGGGTGCGCAGGGTGCCGGTTTCGTCCCAGACCAGTTCCTCGGTCGTAAGCCAGCCCGCGCCTTGCACGTATCCGCCCTCAATCTGGCCGATGTCGAGCGCGGGGTTCAGCGAGGCGCCGGCGTCATGCAGCAGGTCCGCGCGCAGAATGCGGTTTTCGCCGGTGAGCGTGTCGATCACCACCTCGGTACAGGCCGCGCCATAGGCGAAGTAGTAAAACGGCCGCCCGCGTCCGGCGATGCGGTCCCATTCGATGTCGGGCGTTTTGTAAAATCCGGTGGCCGAGAGGCTGACGCGGTTCTCGTAAGCCGAAGCGGCAGCGGCGGCGAAGGTGATCTCCTCGCCCCCGATCCGTACCATGCCGTCGGCAAAGCGCACTTGATCTGGCGTGGTCTGGTAGCGTTCCGCCAGATGCGCCGCCATGCGGTCGCGGATCGTGTCGCAGGCATTTTGCGCGGCCATGCCGTTGAGGTCAGACCCGGAAGACGCCGCCGTGGCCGAGGTGTTTGGCACTTTGGCGGTATCGGTGGCGGTGATCTTGACCACCTCAGGCGAGACGCCAAAACGCGAGGCGGCGACCTGCGCCACCTTTTGGAACAGCCCTTGGCCCATCTCGGTACCGCCGTGGTTCAGGTGGATCGAGCCATCCTGATAGACATGTACCAGCGCGCCCGCTTGGTTGAGGTGCGTAAGCGTGAAGGAGATGCCGAATTTCACTGGGGTGATGGCGATGCCGCGCTTGAGTAGCGGGTTTTGCGCATTCCACTCGGCGATTGCCGCGCGGCGGGCGTCGTAGTCGGCGCTTTCGACCAGTCGGTCGGTCAGCGCGTTGATAATGCAATCGGTCACCGGCTGTTGGTATGGCGTGGTCTGCACATCGGGTGGCGTGGCCGGGATTGCGGGTTTGCCCGTCGGCACAGGAGGCGCACCGCGTGACGATAGATCGGCCTCCGCATCCGGCGGGGTGCGGTTGTCGATCGCGGTGCCGGTGTTCTCCACCTCGGTCGGGCGGTGGGCGTTATCGGTGTAGTAATTCGCCCGGCGCACGGCGAGCGGGTCGAGGCCCAGTTCATGGGCGATATGGTCCATCACGCGCTCAATGCCGACGATCCCCTGCGGGCCGCCGAAACCGCGAAACGCCGTGGCGCTGGCGGTATTGGTGCGCAAGCGGTGCGAGGTGATGCGGATGTCGCGCAGGTGATAGCCATTGTCGGCATGCAGCATGGCGCGGTCGGCTACGGGCAGCGACAGGTCCATCGACCAGCCGCAGCGGGCGTAATGCGTGACGTCCAGCGCGGTGATCCGGCCCGCCTCGTCGAAGCCGACATCGTAGCTGATGCGGAAATCATGCCGTTTGCCGGTGATGATCATGTCGTCATCGCGGTCATAGCGCATCTTGCAGGGCTTGCCGGTCAGCAATGCCGTCACCGCACAGGCCACGGCCAGCGCATTGCCCTGACTTTCCTTGCCGCCGAAACCGCCGCCCATGCGCCGGGTCTCGACCCGCACGGCATGCATTGGGCGGCCGATGGCATGGGCTACTTTATGCTGAATTTCGGTTGGGTGCTGGGTCGAGGAATGCACCAGCATGTCGCCATTGTCCTGCGGCAGCGCCATGGCGGCCTGACCTTCAAGATAGAAATGCTCCTGCCCGCCCATTTCGATCTGGCCCGAGAGGCGGCGGCTGGCCTTGGCAAGCGCTGTCTCAGCATCGCCCTTCTGGTAAATGCGCGGGCCGTCTTCGAACCGGCTGTTGGCGGCGAGCGCCTGCTCGACGGTCAAGATCGGATCACGCGGGGTGATCTGTGGCGTGCCCAGTTGCGCGGCGCGCCGCGCGGCAAGGTGGCTGGTGGCCACGACCAGATAGAGCGGTTGGCCCGCGAAATGGATTTCGCCCGTCGCCAAAAGCGGCTCGTCATGGTTCGACGGTGAGGTGTCGCAGTCATGAGATAGATCATCTGCGGTCAGCACTTTGACCACGCCGGGCGCAGACCGCACGGCGTCGAGGTCAAGCGCCGTCAATTCGCCCGCCGCGACGGGGCTGAGGCCAAAGGCCAGATGCAGCGTGCCGCGCGGCGTGGGGATGTCGTCGACATAGCGTGCGGCGCCGGTGACATGGAGCATCGCCGCATCATGGGGAAGGGGCTTTGCAACGCTCATGCCGAGACCTCCAGCAGGTTGGTGGGGGTGCCGTTGGCGTCATGGAAATAGCGCAGCAGCATGTTTTGCGCCGCCTCCATCCGGTAGCTGGCAGAGGCGCGCATGTCCGAAAGGGGGGTGAAATCGTCGGTCATCGCCTCCATCGCCTTGCGGATGGTGTCTTCGCTCCACGGCTGGCCGACCAGCGCCGCCTCAGCCGCAGCGGCGCGTTTCGGTGTTGCCGCCATGCCGCCGAAGGCGATGCGCGCGGTCAGGACTTCGGTGCCATTGCCGGTGATCGAAATACAGCCGCAGACCGCCGAGATGTCCTGATCGAAACGTTTCGACAGCTTGTAGCAGCGCAGGGTGTCATGTTGGCGGGGGATGAGGATGGCTTCAACAAATTCTCCCGCCGCGCGGTCTTGTTTGCCGTAGTCGAGAAAGAAATCCTCAAGCGCTATTTCGCGACGCGCATCACCGCGCCGCAGCTGCAGGGTCGCCCCAAGCGCAATCAACGCGGGCGGGCCGTCACCGATGGGCGAACCATTGGCGATATTGCCGCCCAAGGTCGCCGCGTTGCGCACCTGCGTCGAGCCATAGCGGCGCAGCATGGTGCCCAAGCTGGGGTGCAGGGGGGCAAGTTTTGCCTCCACCTCGGTCAGCGTGGTCATCGCACCGATCCGCAGGCCGGTTTCGTCCTCGGTAATCCCGCGCAGATCGGCGCAGCGGTTGAGGAAGGCCACGGCGCCAAGATCGCGGAAGCCTTTGGTGACCCAAAGACCCACGTCCGTTGCCCCGGCGATCAGTGTGGCGTCCGGATTGTCGAGATACCAAGCGGCGAGTTCGTCGCTGCTTTCGGGCTGCACATGCGGCGCGCCTTTGGCTTTGGCGGGGGCTGGGATGTCCTGCGCCAACTTGTCCTTGAGGCTGCGCAGATGGGCGGGCGCCGGCGCGCCTTCGGCGGCTTTGGCCGCGCGGATGATGGGCGCGTAGCCGGTGCAGCGGCAGAGGTTGCCTGCCAGTTGCACATCATGGTCCGTTGCACCATTAAGATGCGCTGTGGCCATCGAGACGACGAAACCCGGCGTACAGAAACCGCATTGGCTGCCGTGGTGTTCGACCATGGTCTCCTGCACCGGATGCAGCGTGCCATCGGCGCTCGCCATGCCCTCGACCGTGGTGACGGCTTTGCCGTTCACCTGCGGGAGGAAGAGGATACAGCCATTGAGCGCGCGGCTGCCGTTTTCATCGGTAATCATTACCGAACAGGCTCCGCAGTCGCCCTCGTTGCAGCCCTCTTTTGTCCCGGTCAGCCCGCGTTCTTCGCGCAGCCAGTCAAGCAGGGTGGTAGTCGGGGACACGTTGGAGAGTGACACGACTTCTCCGTTGAGAAGAAAAGTGATGTCCATTGGTTCTCATCCGCCGCGGTACAAAGTGGCCCATAACGGTGCGCGGGGTTCGATGCGGCGTAGAACCGGGCGCGGGCGAGGTAGAGGTCAGGCTAGCGGGGTGGGGGGCGTTTTGGCAAGGAAAAATACCTTGGGCGAAAAATGCGCTGGGCGCGATCGGGTGCTGGTGCCTCAGGGGTGGCTGGCGTAGTTTGCGGCCATGTCAAATGATCCCCGATTCATTCACCTGCGCAGCCACTCCGAGTATTCCTTGCTGGAGGGCGCGCTGCGGTTGAAAAAACTGCCCGGCATGTGCCGCGATGCGGGCATGCCCGCGCTGGCGCTGACCGATACCAACAACATGTTCGCCGCGCTCGAATTCTCGGTCGCCATGGCGGGGGCGGGCGTACAGCCGATCATCGGCTGTCAGGTTGATGTCGCCTATGTCGAGGTGCAGCCCGGTGAGAAACCGCGTCCGCCCGCGCCCGTGGTGCTGCTGGCGCAGAGCGAATTGGGCTATGAAAACCTGATGAAGCTGAACTCTTGCCTCTACCTTGATAAAGGCGGGGCCGTGGCAGAGGTGACGCTGGACGAGTTGGAAGCGCTGAGCGCCGATATCATCTGCCTGACCGGTGGGCCAATGGGGCCGGTGGGCATGCTGTTGCAAGGCGGTCAGCGCCCGGCGGCAGAGGCGTTGATGGCGCGGCTGCAGGGTGCCTTTGGCGACCGGCTTTATGTCGAGTTACAACGCCACCCCGAAGACGGCGGCCAGCCCGAGCCTGAACGCCTGACCGAGCGTGGCTTTGTCGAGATGGCCTATGCGATGGACATCCCGCTGGTGGCCACCAATGACGTCTATTTCCCCAAGCCCGACATGTATGAGGCACACGATGCGCTGATCTGTATCTCGGAAGGTGCCTATGTCGACCAGCAACAACCGCGCCGCCGTCTGACCGCGCAGCATTACTTCAAGTCCCAAGCCGAAATGGCGACGCTCTTTGCCGATCTGCCCGAGGCGCTGAGCAACACCGTCGAGATCGCCAAACGCTGCGCCTTTATGGCCTACCGCCGTGATCCGATCCTGCCGAAGTTTGCCGATGATGAGGTCGCCGAGCTGCGCCGTATGGCCAACGAGGGCCTTCAAGCGCGTCTTGCTGTGATCCCCCATGCGGTGAGCGTTGAGGAATACCAAAAACGTCTCGATTTCGAGTTGGGCATCATCGAAGGTATGGGCTTCCCCGGCTACTTCCTGATCGTTGCCGACTTCATCCAATGGGCCAAGGATAACAACATTCCGGTGGGGCCGGGCCGGGGCTCGGGTGCGGGCAGCCTCGTGGCCTATGCGCTGACGGTCACCGACCTCGATCCCCTGCGCTATTCGCTGCTGTTTGAACGTTTCCTCAACCCCGAACGGGTTTCGATGCCCGACTTCGACATCGACTTCTGCATGGACCGCCGCGAAGAGGTGATCCGCTATGTGCAGGAGAAATATGGCCGCGACAAAGTGGGGCAGATCATCACCTTCGGTGCGCTGCTGTCCAAGGCTGCGGTGCGTGACATCGGGCGTGTGTTGCAGATGCCTTATGGGCAGGTCGATCGTCTGTCCAAAATGATTCCGGTTGAGGGGGTCAAACCCGTCAGCATTGAAAAGGCGCTGGCGGATGAGCCACGCCTGCGGGAAGAGGCGAAGAACGAAGAGGTCGTGGCGCGGCTTCTCGACTACGGCCAACAGGTCGAAGGCTTGCTGCGGAACGCATCGACCCACGCGGCGGGGGTGGTGATCGGGGATCGACCGCTCGATCAGCTTGTGCCGCTCTACCAAGACCCGCGCTCTGACATGCCCGCGACGCAGTTCAACATGAAATGGGTTGAACAGGCCGGGCTGGTAAAGTTCGACTTTCTGGGCCTGAAAACCCTGACCGTGATTCAGAATGCCGTGGATCAGATCAAGGCGGGGGGGCGGCATCTGCATCTCGCCGCCGATGGGCGCGAGCTTTACCAACCACCCGAGGGGCACGTTGACGACGTGGCCACGATCCCGCTCGACGATGCTGCGACCTACAAACTCTATTCCAGCGCCAAGACCGTTGCCGTGTTCCAGGTGGAATCCAGCGGCATGATGGATGCGCTCAAGCGCATGAAGCCGACCTGTATCGAGGACATCGTGGCTCTTGTGGCGCTTTACCGTCCCGGCCCGATGGAGAATATTCCGACCTATTGTGAGGTGAAGAACGGCCAGCGCGAATTGGAATCGGTGCACCCCAGCATCGACTACATCCTTGAAGAAACCCAAGGCATCATCGTTTATCAGGAACAGGTGATGCAGATCGCGCAGGTCATGGCGGGCTACAGCCTTGGCGGCGCGGACTTGCTGCGCCGGGCGATGGGTAAGAAAATTGCCGAGGAAATGGCCAAGGAACGTCCCAAGTTCGAAAAGGGCGCGATGGCCAATGGGGTCGATAAAAAGAAGGCGGCGGAGGTTTTCGACCTTCTGGAGAAATTCGCCAACTACGGTTTCAACAAGTCCCACGCCGCGGCCTATGCGGTGGTCAGCTACCAGACCGCTTGGCTAAAGGCGAACCATCCGGTTGAGTTCATGGCCGGGGTGATGAACTGCGATATTCACCTGACCGACAAGCTGGCGGTCTACTTTGAAGAGGTGCGCAAGCGGTTGGAACTGCCTTGGGTGCCGCCTTGTGTGAACCGCTCGGATGCGACGTTCAAAGTGGTCGACGGCGCGCTGGTCTATGCATTGGGCGCGTTGAAAAACGTCGGGCTTGAAGCGATGAAGCTGGTGACCGAGGGGCGCAAGGTGGATGGCGTCGATAAGCCTTTTGCCACGCTTTATGACCTCGCGCGGCGGGTGGACCTCAAGCGCGTCGGCAAGCGGCCCTTGGAGATGCTGGTGCGCTCTGGCGCTTTTGACCAGCTCGACAGCAATCGGCGACGGGTGTTTCAATCCCTCGACGGGTTGGTCAGCTATTCGGCGGCGATCCATGAGCAGAAGGCCAGCAATCAGGTCTCGCTCTTTGGCGAGGCGGGCGACGATCTGCCAGAGCCGCGCATGTTGCCCTGTGATGACTGGCAATCGGCTGAACGTTTGGCCGAAGAATTTAAAGCGGTTGGTTTCTACCTCTCAGGTCACCCGCTTGATGACTACATGGTGCCTCTGCGCCGTAAATGGGCGCGGGAAACCGGGCTGCCCTTCCTCACGCTGGACGAGTTGACCGAGAAGGTCAGCACACGCGGCGCGATGAATGCGCGGCTGGCGGGGGTCGTCGCCGGGCGGCAAGAACGGAAATCGGCGCGAGGCAACCGTTTTGCCTTTGCGCAGCTATCGGACACCACGGGTGGCTATGAGGTGACGCTGTTCTCTGACACGCTGGAATTAGCGCGGGAACATCTCGAAGTAGGCTCGAAGATCGTCATCACGGTTGAGGCCACGATGGAAAGCGACCAGCTCAAGCTGTTGGGCCGGTCGGTGGCACCCATTGATGCGGCGGTGGCGGATGCGGGCAGCATGGGGCTGCGGGTCTTTATCGATGGGCCGGCGGCGATTCAGGCGGTGGCCGATGTGCTTGACGGGGCGTGCCAAGCGGTCAAGGCGGCGGGGAAGGGGCCGGTGCAGTTCTGCCTGATGGACCCAAGCCTGCCGGGCGAGGTTGAGGTCGATCTGGGCCGCGAATTCCCGGTGACGCCGCAGATCAAAGGCGCGATCCGCTCGCTCGACGGGGTGATGGAAGTCGAGGAAATCTAACCCCGGCGGCGCGCGCAGTTCCGCCCTTTTTCCGCCCGTCAGTGGACGGCAAGCGGTGGCTGCGCTAATTCCCTGACAACCAAAGGGGAGCCGACCATGTACCGACGCATCAGCCTTCTACTCATGGCAGCGCTTCCCTCAGCCTGCGGCATCGCGCCCACGGCGCCATCGCCTCAGGTTGCAGAGGTTGGCTTTGGCACCGCTTTGCCCTTTGGCGAGGTCGCCCGTGTCTGTGATGTGCGCGAGCAGGAGTTGGGGAAGATGGTCGAAGAGCCCGCGGCACGGGGCTACCGGCTGTTCGATTCGCAACCCGGCAGCGCGGGGCCGCGCAGTTTCTATATCACCGGTTTTGCGGATGATTGCGCGCGCCAGTTGACGGCAGCAAATGTGTTGTTCGGCACGCCGTCGGTCTATGAGCAGTTGCATTATGGCCCGGGCGGGGAAAACCTGCCCATCGCTGAGACTGACGCGGCCTATGAGGCGATCAAGGCCAGCGTCTGCGGGGCAGGACGCGGCAAACCCTGCGGAAAGCGGATTGGCACCCTCGACAAAACGGCGTTTTTCGTCAGCGCCTATGAGCGTTTGGGCCAAACCGCACGTTGGTCTGAGGTGCTCGTGCATGACGGGGCCGTGGCCGCCGTGGCAATGAAATCAGCGAACTGAGCGAAACTGCGGCTCAGTAATGCGGTGGCCGTTCGTCGCCCAAAAGCACCGCGCCGCCGCCTGAGGCATCCCGCTCCCCCTCGCGCTGCATCAACATATGCACGCGGCGGTTCAGGGTGACGATTTCATCCTCCTGACGGGTGACGATCTCTGACATATCATCGACCGCGCGGGTCAGGTGGGCGATCTGCTCTTCGAGTTGGTTAATTCGTTCTGCGGTTTGATCTGGGGTTTGTTCTGACATAGGGGCGCGTCCTTTTTGCGCGATTTAGCATGTGCGGGCGACACAAGACAGGGGCAACACGCAGCGTTGCTTGCTCTTGCGGGGGGCTTGGGCTAGACGCGAGGCCAATTGATGCACCGAGGATCCTTGCCATGGCAAAGCCCAAGAAAACCCCCCGTCCCAAGGCGCAGACCCCAAAGGGGTTCCGCGATTATTTCGGGACCGAGGTGACCCATCGGGCCGAGATGCTCAGCAAGATTGCCGCAGTTTACCACCGCTATGGGTTCGACGCGCTGGAAAGCTCGGGCGTGGAGACGGTCGAGGCGCTTGGCAAGTTTCTCCCCGATGTGGACCGCCCCAACGAGGGTGTCTTTGCATGGCAGGAAGATTCCGAAGGCGACAAGCCCGGCGATTGGCTGGCGCTGCGCTATGATCTGACAGCGCCCTTGGCGCGGGTCTATGCCCAACACCGCAACGATCTGCCGATGCCCTACCGCCGCTATGCGATGGGTCCGGTTTGGCGCAACGAAAAGCCGGGGCCGGGGCGGTTTCGTCAGTTTTATCAGTGTGATGCGGATACCGTAGGCGCGCCATCAGTGGCAGCGGATGCCGAGATTTGCGCGATGCTGGCCGATTGTTTGGAAGAGGTCGGGATTGCGCGCGGCGACTATGTGGTGCGCGTGAACAACCGCAAGGTTCTGAACGGCGTGCTGGAAGTCGCTGGCCTTGCCGGTGACGACAAGGATATCGAGCGCGGCATCGTGCTGCGCGCCATCGACAAGTTGGACCGCCTCGGCCCGGAGGGCGTGCGCGCCTTGCTGGGGGACGGCCGCAAGGACGACAGCGGCGATTTCACCAAGGGCGCAGGTCTGGCAGACGCGCAGGCCGATGTGGTCATGGGCTTCATGCAGGCCAAGCGCGACAGCGGGGCCGAGACTGTGGCGCGGCTGCGCGAGTTGGTCGCGGGCTCCGATGTCGGTGTGCAGGGTGTGGATGAGCTTGAGTTGATCTCTGACCTTCTGGCCGCGGGCGGCTATGGCCCTGATCGGGTTGAGATTGATCCGTCGGTCGTGCGCGGGCTTGGCTATTACACCGGTCCGGTGTTCGAGGCCGAGCTGACCTTCGAGATCAAAGACGAAAAAGGCCGCGCGCGGAACTTCGGATCGGTCGCGGGCGGTGGGCGCTACGACGATCTGGTGAAACGCTTCACCGGGCAGGAAGTGCCAGCAACCGGCGTCTCCATCGGTGTCGACCGTCTGCTCGCCGCGCTGGCCGCCAAAGGGCGGCTTGAGGCCGAAGCGACAGGCCCCGTCGTCGTCACGGTGATGGACCGGGACCGCATGGCCGATTATCAAGCAATGGTCGCGGAACTGCGGCAGGCGGGCATCCGGGCAGAGGTCTATCTGGGCAACCCCAAGAACTTCGGCAACCAGATGAAATACGCCGACAAGCGGCAGAGCCCGGTTGTGGTCATCGAAGGCGGTGACGAGAAAGACCGCGGCGTGGTGCAGATCAAGGACATGGTGCTGGGCGCGCAACTGGCGCAGGAGGCCAGCCATGACGAGTGGAAAGAGCGCAAAAACCAATATGAGGTAAAGCGCAGCGATCTGGTGCAGGAAGTGCGCAATATTCTGGATCGGACCAACTGATGCCGACAAGTTCTGACACGTTGGCCCGCGCGGCAAGCCTGCGCGCGATCTTTGAGGCGCAGGGCGCTGTGCTGGTTGAACCGCCAATCTTGCAACCTGCGGACACCTTGCTGGACCTCTACGGCGAGGACATTCGTGCCCGCGCTTATGTCACCTCGGACGCGCTGCGGGGCGAGCAAATGCTGCGCCCCGATTTCACCGTGCCCGTGGTGCAGATGCATATGGCACATGGGGCGGAGCCTGCACGCTATACCTATTCGGGCGAGGTGTTTCGCCGGCAGGAGCATGACCCGAACCGACCCAATGAGTATATCCAAGTGGGCTATGAGGTCTTTGACCGCGCCGATCCGGCAGCGGCAGATGCCGAAGTGTTCGCGCTGATTGCCGAGGCGATGCAGGGGCTGCCAGTGCGCCCCGTGACGGGCGACATCGGTGTGCTCATGGCAGCGGTGCAGGGGCTTGAGACATCGCCTGCACGTAAACAGGCTTTGATGCGGCACATCTGGCGGCCCCGCCGGTTTCGTGCCTTGCTTGACCGTTACGCGGGCCGCAGCCCGGTGCCCGCGTCGCGTCAAGCCTTGTTGGCCGGTGACGCCGCAGACGGCGGCGCGCCTATGGTGGGGCTGCGCTCAAGCGCCGAGATTGACGCGCGGGTTGCAGCCCTGCGCGAAGATGCCAAAACCGCGCCGATCTCAGAGCAACAAGTCGATCTGTTCGATGCCCTTCTCGAAGTGCGAGAGACGTTGCCGAATGCGCTCAGCCGTCTGCGCGATCTGATGGTGGACATGCCCGCGATCGCTGATGCGGTGACTGGCGTGACCGACCGTGCCGAGGCAATGCGCGCACGTGGGATTGATACCGATGCCTTGCTTTTCGAGGCCAGCCACGGCCGTTCTTCGATGGAATATTACGACGGTTTTGTTTTTGCCTTCCGGGCGGAAACACGCCCCGATCTGCCCAGCATCGCCACCGGCGGGCGCTATGATGCGCTGACGCGGCGACTGGGGCAGGGCGATGAAATCCCGGCGGTGGGCGGCGTAATGCGCCCCGGCCTGATGCTGGAACTGGAGGCCGGGCAATGACGCTGAAACTTGGCGTGCCGTCCAAGGGGCGGCTGATGGAAAAGACCTTTGAGTGGTTCGGTGCGCGTGGCGTCCGCCTGCAGCGCACCGGATCTGATCGCGAATATGCTGGCAAGGTCGAGGGGGTTGAGGATGTCTCTCTGGTGCTGCTTTCAGCCGGGGAAATCCCGCGAGAGTTATCGGCAGGGCGGATCCACTTAGGCGTGACTGGCACCGATTTGGTGCAGGAGAAACTGGCGCTTTGGGATCAATTGGTCGAGCCTCTGGAAGAGTTGAACTTTGGCCATGCCGATCTGATCATCGCGGTGCCGCAGGCGTGGGTTGATGTCGATACGCTGGATGATCTGGATGCTGCGGCGGCAGCCTTTCGCGCCGAACATGGGTTCCGGCTGCGCATCGCGACCAAGTATCACCGTTTGGTGCGGGAATTCCTGCGCACCCACGGGGTCGCCGATTACGCGTTGGTTGACAGCCAAGGCGCGACCGAAGGCACGGTGCTGAACGAAACCGCCGAGGCGATTGCGGATATCACCTCAAGTGGAGAGACTTTGCGCGCCAATCACCTGAAGGTCCTAAGCGATGGGTTGATCCTGCAATCGCAGGCGACGCTTTGGCGGTCACGCATGGCGCCGTTGGAAGACCACAGCCGCAAAGCGCTGAAAACCCTGATTGCGCAACTGACCTGAATTCGCGTTATAGCGCGATTATTCTTTTCTATCGCAACACCCGGAGCCTAAAGTTCCGGGTGTTTTATTGTGGGGATCACATAGCAAAATGTCGGACCATGACGATGGCGACAATCAAATTGTACCGCGCCAACGTCTATGTGCTTTACGCCTGAATTGGGTCAGAGCACGCCAATTTCGGCCAATGCGCGGTTTAATTCGACTGGCAGTTCGGTCTCCTCTTCGCGGCCCTCGGGCAGGTCAGGGGGCGCGTCTTCGGATTTGAGGTATCGCCAGCCTTGGAACGCGCGGCGTAGGCTGTTCTGCGTGCGGATGATCTCGGGGTCCAGCACGATGGCGCAGCGGCGGATGCCATCGGCGCGGGTGATCTCTTCCAGACGCAGGATGCGCTGACGGGCCTGAATCACCCCTTTGATCACCCAATAGATCGATCCGCCGTTGAGAATCTCGGCTTCGCGCTTGGGCCACATGCGGGTCACATGACGCGGCAGACCGTCTTTCGTCCGCACATCTTTGCGCGCCTGCCATTTGGTGAGGCTCTCGACGCCCTCGGTGCCGACCGAAAGTTTGATTAGGTTGATTTTATCGGTCACATCGCCCCCCAGCGATTCCATTGGTCTACGCCATATAAGGTAGTTGGATTTCAATCACATGCAAATTCTTGTGGGTTCGGCGGCATTTTTCCTGTTTTCGTTTTCGCGCACCCTAGCTAACTCTACTGCATGGTGAAGTTTCTCATCAAAGTTTGGTCGGCACGGGAAGTGATTACCCTACTTGGGTCAATTGCTTCGATTATCGGCCTAATTATTGCACTTCGATTGTTAATGTAAGGGTGCAGGGTTGAAGAGCCGGGGGTGTTAGTTTTGCACACCATCGCCCCCAGAACTCAACAGTCTAAGGGGGAGGGGGGTAGGAGCCTCTCCCCGCTGATCGTTAGCTTACACCAAAAATCTATAAGTTCGGCAAGAAATATCTTCCAGCGGTGACGTGTGTCTGGAGCGTCCATTGACCACCCCAGTTGCCGCAGAATGAAGGGATATCACGCGTTTTGCGGAAAACATCCAGCAATCCATATAAGGTAGTTGGATTTCAATCACATGCAAATTCTTGTGGGTTAGGCGGCATTTTTCCTGTTTTCGTTTTCGCGCACCCTAGCTATGAAGGGCCCCTGCCACTGACCTCAGGAGTTTCAAAATGTCCCGCTTTACCGCCCCGATCGCCGAACAAATTTGGGATATGAAATACCGCTTTAAGGGGGCCGATGGCACCGCGAAAGACGTGACGGTAGAGGACACTTGGCGCCGCATCGCGCGTGACCTCGCGCAGGTCGAATCGGAGGCCGATATTTGGGAAGACAAATTCTTCGGCGCGCTGGAGGATTTCAAATACCTCCCCGCTGGCCGCATCACCGCAGGGGCGGGCACCGCGCGCCGTGTGACCCTGTTCAACTGCTTCGTCATGGGCACTGTGCCCGATAGCATGTCCGGCATCTTTGACATGCTGAAAGAGGCCGCGCTTACCATGCAGCAGGGCGGGGGGATCGGCTATGACTTCTCCACCATCCGCCCACGCGGCGCGGATGTGCTGGGCGTGTCGGCAGATGCCTCTGGCCCGCTGTCGTTCATGGATGTTTGGGACGCCATGTGCCGCACAATCATGTCCGCAGGTAGCCGCCGTGGTGCAATGATGGCCACCATGCGCTGTGACCACCCTGATGTCGAAGACTTCATCTCGGCTAAATCCGATCCGGCCCGCCTGCGCATGTTCAACATGTCGGTGCTGGTCACCGACCCCTTCATGGAAGCGGTGAAGGCCGATGGTTCTTGGGATCTGGTTTTTGGCGGCAAAGTCTACAAGACCGTGCAGGCGCGTGATCTGTGGAACAGCATCATGCAGGCGACCTATTCCTATGCCGAGCCGGGCGTGATTTTCATCGACCGCATCAACTCTGCCAACAACCTGAACTATTGTGAGACCATCGCGGCCACCAACCCCTGTGGTGAGCAGCCGCTTCCGCCTTACGGTGCCTGCCTTTTGGGTTCGATCAACCTTGCGCGTCTTGTGGCGCAACCCTTTGATGCGGCAGCGCATCTTGATCAGGACGCCATGAGTGAACTGGTCGCCACCGCCGTGCGGATGATGGACAACGTCGTCGACGTGTCGAAATTCCCACTTCCCGAACAACAGGCCGAGGCACAGGCCAAGCGCCGCATCGGCCTTGGAGTCACCGGGCTTGCGGATGCGCTTTTGATGGTCGGCTTGCGCTATGGCAGCGACGAGGCCGCGCAACAGACCGAGGAATGGCTGCGTGCGATTGCCCGTGCCGCCTATCTTGCGTCAGTGGAACTGGCCAAAGAAAAGGGTGCTTTCCCGCTGTTTGACGCAGAAAAGTTCCTCGCGTCCGGCACCATGATGCAGATGGACGACGATGTGCGTGACGCGATCCGCGAACATGGCATCCGCAACGCGCTGCTGACCTCCATCGCGCCCACCGGCACGATCAGCCTCTATGCGGGCAACGTGTCTTCGGGGATCGAACCGGTCTTTGCTTACGCCTACACCCGCAAGGTGCTGCAAAAAGACGGCAGCCGAACCGAGGAAGAGGTCGTCGATTACGCCGTGCAGATGTGGCGCGAGCTGAAGGGCGACGCCCCGCTGCCCGACTATTTCGTCAACGCTCAGACCCTGCCGCCTGCGGATCACGTGAAGATGCAGGCCGCCGCGCAGAAATGGATCGACAGTTCGATCTCCAAGACCATCAACTGCCCTGAAGATATCTCTTTTGACGACTTCAAAGATGTCTACATGCAGGCATGGGATCTGGGCTGCAAAGGCTGCACCACCTACCGCCCGAATGACGTGACCGGATCGGTCCTGAGCGTGTCGTCCGAAAAGACAGACAAGGCCCCCGCCGACAGCCCCGATCAGGTCAGCGAAGGCGGCGAAATCGTATATATGTCAGATCCGCTGGACCGTCCCGCCGAGTTGGAGGGCAACACCTACAAAGTCAAATGGCCCGACAGTGAGCACGCGCTCTATATCACCATCAACGACATCGTGCTGAACGGTCATCGTCGTCCGTTTGAGGTCTTCATTAACTCCAAAAACATGGAGCATTTCGCTTGGACTGTGGCTTTGACGCGCATGGTCTCTGCGGTATTCCGGCGCGGCGGCGACGTGTCTTTCGTCGTAGAAGAGCTGAAGGCCGTCTTTGACCCGCGTGGTGGTGCTTGGATGCAGGGCAAATACATCCCCTCCATCCTCGCGGCGATTGGCGGCGTGATCGAACAGCACATGATCGCTACCGGTTTTATCGCGGGCGAAGGCATGGGGCTGAAGACTGATCCACAAGCGAAGGTCGTCGGCTTGGACGCCCCGCGTGGAAAGTCTTGTCCGTCTTGCGGGCAGTTCGACCTGCGCATGGTCGAAGGGTGCATGACTTGCGGGAGTTGCGGGCATAGTAAGTGTGGGTAATGGGGCATTTAGGCTTTTTGTGGATTGAAATTGTGAAAACCAACAACAGTTTGCAATTTGACCAGCTTAGATTGAAACTGTGACCACTATAAACCTGCCACCGCCATTTGGACGCGTCGGCAGGTTTATATTGGGTAGTTTTGCGCTCGAAAGCTCCACCGGCCCGGTTTTGTTCCCCTGAGGGGCCGACACAAAGCGTTTGAGAGCAAATTCGGCCAATATGAACGCGATTGATTGCATGCGCGGCTCAGTCGCGGCGGTTGCTTGATCTTCCGTGGATGAATCTGAGTGAAGAGCTCTCGTGCACCTGCGTGGTAGTAGTAGCGCATGCCTTGCAGGTTTCTCCTATTCTATTTTCCTAAAGCCATGAGGCGCGAAGGCGGAACCGGCCCAGGACAGTCGCGGTGAGGAGGCGGCCGCTATGCAAGTGCTCATCAAGCTTGCGCGCCTTGCCGCCTTTTGGATTGGTTTGGCCTTGCTCTTTCGTGGTATCTCCTGTCGTTGGCCAAGGGATGAGTCCGCAGGGTGCGGAACAGACAGAGTGAAGTTTGGTAGGCAGATTATTAAAGGATCGGCGGCGCCGCAGGACCGGGAGGGTAAGGGTCCCCAGCTTGAAGATTGATCTGAATACATTCGCTATGCGGGAGTGAAACTCTTATACTTCAGGCCGAGGGAGGGTGCGGTATGAGCTTAGAGAGTTTCAGGGGGTCGCTTGCGCGATCACACAGCACGCACGAGAAAAGTGTCGAAATCTATCTCGAGAACTCCATCATGCTTCCGCAAGATGCTTCGGAAGAGGCTCGGAAGGCCGAGGTCCGGTCAGAGAGCTATCAGCTGATCAAGCATATGCTGGAACTGGCTCAGCAACATTGCGAAGAGCAGAATATGGAACCTGGCTCTAATGAGGCCTTAGCGGCATTCGATGAGGGCCATGATACGGCTACTTCGGTAGTCCATGCATATCAGGGCCTGCCGTTCTCCATGGAAGACCGCACAGCACTGACACCGGAGCAGGTCACCGAGAAGATGGCTCTTCTCGTGCCGCCTCACGTCACGAACCTCCCTGCGCACGTAAAAAAAACTGGGAAACTTGGGGTTCTCCAAGACGATCTATCTTATGCAGCGGGAAACTATGTAATGGGGCGCTTCAAGTCCTCCTGGGTCGATCGCGTCTTTGCTCAAGCACTCACGCAAGTAGAATTAGTGGCGTATGTGGACGAAATGCTATGGAAGAACCCTTTGATTGGTATGAGCAAGCTGGAAGAAACCTACAGCCCAAGCGTGATGAAAATGGTCTGGAATGTCTCCAAGGTAATCTTCGGCCTTCTCCTTGTCAGCTTTGGAATTGCCGCATTACCCATGGTGTTCCCTGCCTTGCCCGCTGACGGGATGCTTCTCGGCGGTCTGGCAGTCGGAGCATTAGGGTCGATCATCCTGCTGGCACTGCTCGTTCTGGCGATAGTTGGCATACTGCGTGAAAAGCCGGCGAGTAAAAGGAGGCGACAGTCTATCCTTGATATGATCGACCGGATGAATGGGTTCTTCCTCGAATTCAAATCCTCTGGTCCGTTCTCCACGGCACACTTCAGGAAGCGCGTGGATGATCTTGCGGAGGCAGGGGTGGTTTGGCCAAGCGGGCTCTATGTGCTGCTCGATGACATGGAGGCACGCGGTGTGCGCGTTTTCTGAAATCGATCCGACGAGGTTACGCTATACGGGCGTGGCGTAACCTTCGCCCGTCATCACACGGTATTCACAGCCGTGACGGCCAAAGGCAGCAAATTCAGCCTTAACCATGTAAATGTTGAGAGATTTCAGCCCGAAAGCAGGCCGAGATGATATTCGCATCCTTCGCTAAGCTATCGCAGGGCCGAGCACCACCGAGGCTGCGGTTAGGCCGGGTAAGCCAATGTAGAAACGCAAATTGACTGCCCCAGTCGTCTGAGCGCATCTTCATTAACTCGATAAGTGCAGGATACACCCGCTGCCGGGCGACGTCGAACTGGAATATAGGATAGGCCGCCTGCCCCTCAATGTCGAAGCGTAGAATCCGGCCATCTCATTCGTAACGCTTGAGTATGGTGGAAGGATCCGTGTCTATGAGGCCTAACAAGATGCAGGCTTCATCCTGTTCCACCATTGAGACTGAGCCGAGTATCTCAGTCCGCAGAACATCTTTTGCAGAGACAAGATTGCCGTTCTCATCGAGACCAACTCCAAGCCCAAGGCGCCGCCGTCTTTCCCAAAACGCCTCTTCCTCTGGACTGGCTTCATTCATCTTCTTGGAGAACCATTCCATCCACTCCGGGTCCGATTCATCGGGTTTTGGATTTGTCGCAACAGTATTCTCCATCTGCTTGGCCTACTGTATCATAACATTGGGCCCTGAGCTGGGCGAGCGTTGGATTCGCCCCCGCGGGACCATCCTAATGTGAGTTAGACCAAAAGCGACTGTTGGTGAACCTGAGCCGATCGGCGTTTTATAACATGCCGCTTGGACTCGACATGGGCATGCTGACGGTGATGAAAACAATCTACCGCGCGTTCGCTAAATAGCCGTTCCTCGGGTCATGCGAGATCTCAGCCTATTTGCGCCGTGGCGGGATAGTCACTGGGCGCAGCCACGACCGACTGATAGCTAAGATGGAGCTGGAGGCTACCTTCATACGGCCCGACACCAGCCAGCTGCTTCCGCAGCTCGGGTTTAAGTCGAAACGACCCAAAATGGTTCGCGACAGATAGAAAACAAAAAACGGAGCAATCGCGTCACGAGAACCTGACTGCTTAATGGTTCCAATTGACCTTTCTACCACTGAGATCACGGCGCGTACGTAACCCGAGCAAGACCACGACCCACGGGTCGACCAACAGCCCGGCCACATATAAGCGGCTTCGAGATCATGCCAGCAAACATCTGCGAACAGCAGCTGCCACATACTGGGCGGAATGCGGTCATTCGCTGCGGGTGCGCGGTTAGCTAAACGGTACGAGAAGGCGGACATTCGGCAGTACGTAGGACTTTTGACCGCAGAGAATGGCAGCGAAAAAAAGGCCCCACTGCCACTATTTATCAATGATGCAGCGACAAAGAGCTTCCTGACCAGCCAAACATACACTGAAATAGTTGCGCAAAATTCTTCCGGTGCACAAGGGCGAAGCCTTTAGAGTGTGACCTCTTGACGTTATGGACCCCTGCAAGGTGAAGCGTGGTTCACTAACGTTGTATTTGCGTGACTATGATACTATGTATGAGTTACGAAGTTGTGGTTCTCTCCCGGATAGGCGCATTAGCCCGACAGAGCCGACCATAACCCTTCATCATTAAAAATCAGCTGTCAGATTCTTTATTAGGGATTTGGTGTTTGGAACCGTTGCCGTTGGCATAGGGTGGGGTCAGGTCGACTGTGACACACTCCACCTGCCCATGGTCGCTGCACACGGGGAGGAGAGACCCAATGCCGAATATGATGATTGTTAGACGGCGCAGCCGCTGAAGGCTCAAGCTCTGCGGCTACACCGACGAAGAACGATACTCTGTTTGGTTTTTCTGCGCACTGGGAAGGCAAGACATTGCGCCGCAGTTCATTGAAGCCGGGAGCTGGCTTTAGCGCAGTACCAGGCAAATACAATCACGAACCTAATCAAAACAGTGAGGCGGGACTTTCGCCGTCAGAGGATCGAACATGACATTTCCGGAGCGGACAAAACCCAACATTTACGGCGCTGTAGTTGGCGATGGTGCTGTCTCGAGCCTTGGCCTCGCCTGTAACGGGTTGACCATTTCCAGCGGCACACAGGAGATCGCTGACGGCCCTGTGGAAGAACGAGTGACCTTGGCCTCGGTGCCGGACATTGAAGCTGCGAGCCGGGAACTGGCAGACGCCTGCCATGCGGGGCTTAAGAGAAATGGATCGTAAACCACAACTCAGAGGGGCCCGCGGCCCGCATGCAATTGCCTGCTGCGCCCCTTCGCAAACCCACTCATTCATCGGTCTGTTTGCCGGTTCAATATTTGCGCTCATGCTTTCTGTGCTACCTGCATTGGCCCAAACTAGCGCGCAAGCGATGCCTGAAAACGCCAGTGCCAGAAGTTACGGCGAAGGCTGGGAATGTAATATTGGTTTCCGCTTGAACGAAAATGCCTGCCTTGAAGTCATTGTACCGCAAAATGCATATGACACAAAGCGGTCATACGGGTCCGGATGGGACTGTCTACATGGGTTTCGCAAAACCGATACGGACACCTGCATTGCGGTCGCGGTGCCTGAGGGTGGCTTCTTAGACCCGTCAGGCAAACGGTGGGAGTGTCTACGTGGCTATGTCAAAGTCGATGACTCATGTCAGGAAATCGTTGTGCCAGCGCATGCGTATTTGATAGATGCCTCATATGGCTCCGCGTGGAGGTGTGAGCGTGGGTATGAAGCAACTGGCAACCTGTGTGTCGAGATTGCGGTTCCGGCCAACGCCTATCTGAATGGAACGGGATACGGTCAGCCTTGGACGTGCGAGCGTAGCTTCGTTGAACAGGCCGGTCTTTGCAAAGCCGCCGTTATTCCCAAAAATGCCTATTTCGATGGCGCAAGCTATGGAAAAGGCTGGAAGTGCGATCGTGGATATGCCGCATCGGGCAATAGATGCGAATTGATCGACATTCCTGAGTACGCGCATTTGGGCAGATCGGGCAACCGGTGGGAATGTAACAAGAATTTCCAAAAATCCAAAGGACAGTGCGTCCTTAACAACTAAACGCAAAACACAGCATCACGTGGATCAACCTTGGCTGCCGCAAACGGGCCTATCGTTGATGCGAATATAAATAGAGAGAACAAAATGGAAACGAAATCTGACACTGTCGATACCATCCGCCGTCCGGCCAGCGGTGCGCAAGCTCCGCCAATGAGCCGGAGCAACGCGCCTGTCGCACTATCAAATTCGCAGATCTCGGCTCACCCAACGGCGATTGTCTATTGCGAAGGCAATTTCACGCGGATTGATGGCAAGACTGCGAACGGCCTTGTTCGCCATTCCCAAGCGTATCGCATCCTTTCAGTCATCGACAGCACCTATAGCGGACAAGACAGCGGCCTCGTTCTCGATGATAGGGTCAACCAAATACCGATCTTTGGTCATCTCGAAGCAGCGGTTGCGCATGAAGCCGTCACGCCCGATACGCTTATCTATGGGATGGCCCCTTCAACAGGGCGTCTCTCTATTGTGGACCGGGGCGTCGTTCTGCAAGCGATTGAGCTTGGCATGAATATCGTAAGCGGGCTGCATGAATATCTGTGCGATGATACAGAAATAGCCAGCGCTGCATCGGACCGGAATGTCACGATCCGCGACATCCGCAAGCCAAAAGCCAGCAAAGACATGCGGCTCTTTGATGGGAGTGTCGCTAATGTCAAAGCGCTGCGGATTGCCGTTCTCGGCACCGATTGCGCCATCGGGAAGCGGACAACGGCCACCGTCTTGGCGCGAGCGCTGAATGCAAAAGGTATCAAGACCGTGCTTGTTGGCACGGGCCAGACCGGCCTGATGCAGGGCGCAAAATACGGGATCGCAATGGATGCCGTGCCGCCGCAGTTCTGCTGTGGCGAGCTTGAGGGCGCGATTGTCGCCGCGTCCGACGGCGAACAGCCCGATGTAATCCTGATCGAAGGGCAGGGCGCCCTCAGCCACCCTGCCTTTTGCACATCGGCCTTCATTCTGCGGGGGAGCCAGCCCGATGCGGTCATCCTGCAGCACGCGCCAAAACGCGCCCATCGCTGCGACTTTCCAACTATGCCGATGCCCACGTCATCAAGTGAGATCGCTTTGATTGAAGCTTTTGCTGATACCAAGGTCATCGGTGTCACGCTTAATCACGAGAGGATGTCTGAGGTCGAGATTACCGACACGATCGCGGCCCAATCACAACAGCTTGGGCTGCCGGTCACCGATGCATTGGCCAGACCGGTTGCAGATCTGCTTGCGTTGGTAACTGCCGCATACCCAGCACTGACGCGAAGGCCTGCTGTGGCAACGGTATGAGCTGCCCACGCATCGAGGTGGACCTATGCAAGATCAGGCACAACACGCAGACACTGGTCGAGCGTTTGGGCCTGCGGGGGGTCGGCGTCACTAGCGTGACGAAGGCTGTCTGCGGGCATCCTGCAATCGCTCAGGCCATGCTTGATGGTGGGGCCACGGCGCTTGCGGATTCACGTATCAGCAATGTGCAAAGGCTACGGTCGACAGGGCTGACAGGCCCGATTACGCTAATCCGGACGCCGATGTTAAGCCAGGCTGATGAGGTCGTTCAGTCCTGCGAAGCGAGCTATAACACTGAAATTCTTGTCATCTCGGCCTTGGCAGCCGCTGCGATCCGCAATGGGTCAATCCACGGTATCATCCTCATGGTCGAGATGGGGGATCGGCGCGACGGAATATTTCCTGAGAAACTGGCTGAAATCGCGCAGCAGGTCCGGCAGATGCCCGGGGTCACGCTGAAGGGGATCGGTGCTAACTTTGCGTGTTTGAACGGGCGCGCTCCGACAGCACCTCAAATGGCCACCTTAAGTGAAATGGCAAATGAGATTGAGCGAGAGGGCGGCCCCAGCCTCAAGATCGTATCTGGTGGTGGATCTGCCAACCTGCCTTGGGCATTCGGTGGGCACGCAACGGGCCGCGTCAATGACCTCAGGCTGGGCGAGGCGATCCTTCTGGGTGTCGAACCCCTGTCCGGTGAACGGATCGGGGGGATGCATACGGATGCCTTCACGCTTGTTGCCGAAGTTATTGAAACGGGTGCAAAACCTGCGCCTTTCCCCATCGCCCTGATCGATCCAACTACGGAACGCCTTCTCATTAAGTCTGCCGGTGGTGCGCCCGCGCTCATGATCCTCGCGCTTGGGCATCAGGACACTGACATTCTGGGGCTTTCACTGCCTGCCGGGAATGTATTGATCGGCGCGACCAGCGATCATTTTGTCGTAGGGACAAACCTATCCCCGCAGCCGGTGGGTTCCGAAATGAAAATTCAAATGAACTACAATGCGTTGATGCTCGCCATGTCTGCGCCCGACATCGAAGTGAGTCTGTTAGACAAACTACCTTCAGGACCGTCCGAGTGCAGCAAACCGGAGCTTGGCCACTTGGCGCCTGCTTGAAAGGGCGAACTTGATTCAACCTTATGCAACCCAAAGAGGAAACTGAAAATTGTCAAAGCCCACAAAAAAGAACCTGTCCAAAGTGTATGATGCCAAGCCGGAAACCGCGATGGAAAAGACAACGCGTGTCGTCAGACAAATGGTTGTCGAAGAAGCGGCGCAGCGAGATGCGAAGAATTCCAGACTGCGAACTGCGCGCCTCGAAAGGGAAGCGAGCTCGCCACCCGAGACCACAGCTAAACCGGTGCGCAAAACCCGCCGCACTGAAACTGATTCATAACTGCAAACAAGCTCCGGCGGCCGTTTGTTAAGTGGCTCCGGAACAGGACAACAGACATTTCAAGCATATCACAGATGGTTGAGGCCGCTCTTTAACCTTCCAATCCACCCAGTCGTTTCCAAGGAATCATTCGTGACCGACCCAGAACCTTCATCAGAAAAGATCCACTATATCTGCCAGACCTATGTAACAACAAAGGCCGGGCGCAATGGGCAGACTGGCTTGAAAATTGCCAAGCAATTTGAGTGTTCCTCCGCGCAAGAGGCACAGAACCGTGCCGAACGAGAGGCTCTATCCGACGATTTTGTTGGTGCCGACGCTTACATGATCCGCGAAGATCCAAACAGCGGAGAAGTCGCCGATCCAAGCTTCCTTGTGAGGCTGGGAAATGTCCCGGGGTTTGACGAATGATAAAACTCTGGAAGTAGCTGGCCCTGCCTGTGGTCCGTTTCGCTTGTCTACTCTGGAACCTTAGCTAACAAAGGGAGCTACTGAAACAGGCTATTGGCCTTTCGGTGTCATGTGCGGCGATAGACTGATCATTGCAGCAATCGCGGGGAATTCATCCTCTGTTGCGCTCTGCCAACCTTCATCCAACAAAAATGCTGCACGATGAACGAATGGCAGGTCTGAAGAAGCTGCTCAGCACCGTTCCGCCACAAGGCGAACGGCAGGTTAGGGCCGAAAGCGCCAATTCCAGAAAGGGTCAATAATCGCTATAATCGCTTTACCTTTGACCTGTGTGTGTGGATAACGATCAATTGAGCCGCTAACGTCTAATTGATCTCTCCTACGGAGGTCTTCTTAATACTGAAGCGTCGGTCATGCTAACCAGGTAGAATAAATTCGATTGCTGCTATACAAATTATCAGCGAATGGCTTGTCGACATGAATTTATCAGATAACCTTGGGAACTCGCGGAAGATTATTTAGGGACATTAAGAGTCGAGCCGCATCATTCGAAGAGCGCGCCCGATTACATCGCAAAGGTGCCGCTTCGCTGGATCAATGCCATGAGTTGCGGACACCAGCAAGCCAATCCGCATGTCATTGAGCCCTTCTTGTACCAAAGGAATGAATTTTAGACTTCCCGCCTCTATCTCGTCAATAAAGCCAATTTTTGTGTAAAGGCCGATTCCCTGGTTATCGAGGATCATTTGCTTCGCAACGATTAGTGCGTTGGTAAAAACATGTGTTGATAGCGGTGAGGTGATTGTCGAGACGACCTGATCGATGATGGAATTGCGACCACGGGCATCGAGAGTGCGTACCAGACGATAGCTGGCGATATCGTCAATGGTAACGCTGTTGCGTTCGGCCACAGGGTGATCGCTGCGGACGATTATACCGAACGGCGCGGATTTTTCGGAGATCACCCGTACATCAGGGTGTAGGTCCAGTAAGAACGATATGCCGATATCCGTGCTACCCTCAGCTACGGATTTCATCACATCGTCAGGCAACGCGGTAGTGACGGAGATGGAGATATCAGGGAAAGTTTGGCTGAATTGGTGCAGGGCCTGAGGTAAAATTCCGAATGCCACTGAGTCGATCGTTTCGACCTTAAGGTGGCCGGTGCGCAGGTCGCGTAGGTCATCGATTAGGACACGGGTGCGCTCATAGTCGTGCAGGGTCTTGCGACAGTGCTCCAGAAGGATGCTGCCGATTCCTGTCAACTCAACGCCTTCCGGCGTGCGGTCAAAAACGGCGACCCCGAGCTGTTTCTCAATGCTTAGTATTTTGCGATTTACCGAGGTTGAGGACACATTCAGAACTGTTGCGGCTTTGCGGATCGACCCCTGACGCGCAACTTCATCAAAGTATTTCAAAAAGTTAGAGTGCAAGGCAATGCTCCGATTTTGGGGTGGTGCATTTTTTGCACCACTGTAGGTCAATATTGATCCTTCCTGCATCGCTCTCCACAGACGTAGTGTCAAATGTGAACAAGGCGTACAGAGACAAACGACTAAAATACGACCAACGGGAGATCATCAATGACACGACCTTCTTTTCTCGAGATGAAACGGCGCGCGCTGCTGAAATCTATGGCTGCTTTCGGCGGTGCTGCCACCACCGGCACCTTCGTGGGCATCGAAAAAGCTTTTGCGCAGGATACATTCAACGCGACCCTACAGCTGGGTTGGTTGCCCACAAATGGAATTTTGGGTGAAGTCGTCGCCGACGAGAAAGGCTTCTTTGCTGAGGAAGGGCTGAGCCTGGATATCGTAGCTGGCGGCCCGAATGTGGATGGTGTCGCTTCGGTTGCGTCGGGCCGTGCCAACATTGGTCAAATTTCTTCGAGCCCATCGCTGATGTTGGCCCGCTCTGCTGGGCTGCCCGTCAAATGCATCGCCGCTGGCTATCAGCAGCATCCGTTCACCTATTTCTCCCTTAAGGATAACGCGGTGAACACCCCGCAGGATCTGATCGGTAAACGGGTCGCAACCAACGGTACTGCCCGGATCCTGCTGCGCGCCTTGCTGGCCACGAACGGCATTTCCGAGGACGATGTTGAGATCATGGTCATGGGGTCGGATATGGCCCCGTTGATGACCGGGCAGGTCGATGTGGTGACGGGGTGGAAGACGAACACCAGCGCGCTTGCCGTCTTGGGCGATCAGCGCAATGACATGACGCTTTGGGATGCGGGCATCCAGCTTTATGCCAACCCCTATTACGTCACCGACGAAACGTTGAACGAACACCCCGAGCAGGTGAACGGCATGATCCGTGCGATCGCCAAAGGCTGGGGCTATGCGCGTGACAACCGCGAAGAAGCCGTCGATATGCTGGTCAAACGCTATCCCAACATGGACCGCGCAAAGGAATTGGAAACCATCGACCTGGTGCTCGACTATTCCTTTAACAAAGAGACCGCCGCGAAAGGCTGGGGCACGATGACCCCGGAAAACTGGCAAGCGCAGATCGACATCTATGACCAGCTCGGCCAGTTTGAAAATGGCGCGCCTTCGCTCGAAGACGTGATGACCCTCTCCGTGCTCGAAGCCACCGCGGCCGCACGTCCTAAATACGGATGATTGACCAATGCCATCGATAGTTGAAACCCAAGCCACACCCGACGGAACTCCGACTGGTCCAATCGCCGCCTCTTTGAAAGATGCCTCCGTCAAATTTGGCTCCTTCACGGCCATTCGCGGGATGTCGATCGATATCGAAGAGGGCGCGTTCTATACCATTCTGGGCCCCTCGGGCTGTGGCAAATCGACAATGCTGCGGTTGGTGTCGGATCTGATCCCGACAGCCTCGGGCGATGTGTCGATCTTTGGCAAATCGACCGAAGAGGCCCGGCTGGCGCGCGAGTTCGCCTTTGTCTTTCAAGATGCGACCCTCTTGCCCTGGCGGTCGGCGCTCAAGAACGTTGAACTGCCTCTTGAGATTGGACGCCGCCGGGGCATCAAACTCCCCATCGGCAACAAGACCCCGCGCGAGCTTTTGAAACTTGTGGGGCTTGAGGGCCGCGAAGACGCGCTGCCGCATGAGCTTTCGGGCGGGATGCGCCAGCGGGTTGCGATTGCCCGGGCGCTGGTCTGTCAGCCTAAGCTGCTGCTGATGGATGAGCCCTTTGGCGCGCTGGATGAGATGACCCGTGATCACCTGAACCTGCAACTGCTGAAGATCTGGGAGGAGACCGGGGTCACGATCCTCTTTGTGACCCACTCGATCCCCGAGGCGGTGTTTCTGGGCCAAAAGGTGATGATGTTGCAGGCCCACCCTGGGCGCCTGCGCGAGGTGGTCGACATTGATTTGCCGAGCCCGCGCACAATCGAACAACGCGATACGCAGGAATTCGTTCAATATTCCGCCTATCTGCGCAAGCTGCTGGAGACATGCTGATGACCGCCATTGAGAACATGCAGGCTGCCGACCCGGAGCTCGACATCGAACGCGCCCTCGAAAGGCGCCAGAAAATGCTGGCCATCGCCGTGCCCTTGGGCACCGCAGCGAGTTTGATCCTGCTCTGGCAAATTGGCGTTCGCCTGTTCGCCGTGCCTACCTATATCGCGCCCGCGCCGACGGATGTGGCCTATACGCTGGTCGACAAGTTTCCGATCCTTTTGGCCAACTTCTGGCCGACGCTTTATGAAAGTGTGCTGGGGTTCGTCGTGGGCAATATCGCGGCGGTGCTGATCGCGGTGGCCTTTGTGCACAGCCGCACGGTCGAGCGGGCCTTCTTCCCGATCGCGGTCTTTGTGAACACCATTCCGATCCTCGCCATCGCGCCGATCTTAGTGCTGATCTTTGGGCCGGGCTTGACGGCCAAGGTGGTGATCGCGGCGCTGATTTGTTTCTTCCCCACGCTGGTGAATATGGTCCGCGGCTTGCAGGCTGTCAGCCCGCAGGCGCTGGAACTGGCCCGTATCCTCTCGGCCTCCAAATCCGAGGTCTTCTGGAAAATCCGACTGCCGTCGTCGCTGCCCTTCCTGTTCTCGGCGCTAAAAATCGCGGCGACCACCAGTGTCATCGGGGCGATTGTCGGCGAATGGGTTGGGGCCGATATGGGCCTTGGGGCGCTGATCATCGATGCCACCTTCAACTTCAACTCACCCTTGCTCTACGCTACCGTCTTTATGTCCTCCGGACTGTCGGTGTTGATGTTCGCGACCGTCTCGATTGTCGAACGTCTGGTTGTGCGCTGGTAAGCCAATAAACTGAAAACAAACGTAAATTGCACTGCTTGCGGCCCGAGGGTCAGGCAGGGCACCGAAAGGAGTACGTCACATGACTGCACAAATCAAAGATCACGTTCAAACCCGCGGCGAGCAGGTTCCGGTTGTTGCTCATACCGATGTCGTCGTCATCGGCGCTGGCCCGGCAGGGGTCTCCGCCGCGGTCTCTGCCGCCCGCAACGGCTGCTCAGTGACCCTGCTGGAGCGCTACCACCACCTCGGCGGCATGGCCTCTGGCGGCATGGTTCTGGTCCTCGACGACATGGTCAATGAAGGCAATGAAGTCGTCACCACCGGCATCGTCAGCGAATATGTCGACCGGATGGTCAAGCAAGACGGGGCGGTTTACCCACCGTCCGAGGACTGCCTGACCAACTGGGACATGTGGCAGAAATGGTCCCGCTGGGGCTGCATCGACTTCCACAAGACCGGGATGCCGCAGCCGATCATCCACGCCGTGGCCTTTGATCCCGACGCCTGGAAGCGGGTCAGCCTTGATCTTGTCAAGGACTCGGGCATCAACCTGCGCCTGCACAGCTGGTTCTCTGAGGCGCTGGTCGAAGACAACCGGGTGACCGGCGTGATCTGCCAGACCAAACTGGGCCGCCAAGCGATCAAGGCAGACATGGTGATCGACGCCAGTGGTGATCTGGATGTGGCCTCCTCGGCCGGCGCGTCCTTCATCGACGGGCAGTTCATCGTGACCACCGTCTTCCGCCTTTGCGACGTGGATACCGACAAGGCCGAAGCCTTTGAATACGCCAACCCTGAGGAATACAAAAAGATCGACCGGCAGGCCCGCCGGATCATCGGTGGCGCTTGGGGCATGTGGTGGCTGAAGACGCCGCTGCCGGGCGTCGTCTGGTGCAACTGCCCGCATATGCCGGGCTATGACGGCATGTCGCCCGAGCATATGGTCGAGGCCGAGTTCGAGGGCCGCGAGCGGATGATGAAATTGCTGGCCTATGCCCGCGAGAACATCCCCGGCTTTGAGAATGCCAAGATGCTGGGCGCGGCCGAGCAGATGGGCGTCCGCCAGACCCGTCTGTTGCAGGGCGAATATGTCGTCACCAAAGACGACGTCAAAAGCCGCCGCCACTTTGCCGACAGCGTCTGCCGGGGCCGGGACTACTACACCCCTTACCGCGCGCTGCTGCCCAAAGGTGTCGACAATCTGATCGTCGCGGGCCGCCACTATTCGGTCGAAAGCGAGGCCCAGAAGATGTCGCGCGAGATCCCGCCCTGCATGTCGCAAGGTGAGGCCGCCGGTGTCGCCGTGGCCAAGGCGCTGCAAGGGAATACCGCCCTGCGTGACGTCGATGTGACCGCAATTCAGAAGCAAATGCGCGCGCAGGGCGCGGACCCGGGCGATGTGCCCTCGTCCAACGCCCTCGTCGAAGAAAAAATGGACGCATAGGAGGCCCTAATGCAGCAGAATACTCTCCCACTTGATGGCATCCGGGTGATCGATTTCACCCAAGTGATGCTCGGCCCCTGCGCCACCCAAATGCTGGCCGATTTCGGTGCAGATGTGATCAAGGTCGAGCGCCCCGGCGCCGGCGACCTGTCGCGGGGGTTCTATGGCGAGGACAGTGAGGAGGCGGTCAACAACGCCGTCTTCGCCTCGCTTAACCGCAACAAACGCTCGGTCGAGATCGACACGAAATCGCCCGAGGGCAAGCAGATGGTCTATGACCTTGTGCGCGAATCCGATGTGGTGGTCGACAACTTCCGCGCTGGTGTGATGGCGCGGCTCGGCTTTGGCTACGACAAGCTGAAAGAGATCAACCCCGCCATCATCTGCGCCTCAGGCACCGGCTATGGCGAGACGGGTCCCTATGCCCACAAAGGCGGGCAGGACGTGCTGGCCCAAGCCATGAGCGGCGTGATGGAAAAAAGGTCAGACCCTTCGATCCCCAAGTCGATCTACCCGACCACGCTTTGCGACTACACCGCCGGGATGCATCTGGTGCAGGGCGTGCTGGCCGCATTGCTGTCGCGGGCCAAGACCGGGCAGGGCCAAAAGGTCAGTGTCTCGCTCTACGACTCGATGATTGCGATGCAGATGCAGGAGGCCGCGCAGTGGAGCAAACACCGCGAGGTGCTGAACTGGGCCGCAATGCCGCTGACGGGCGTGTTCGACACCACCGACGGCGCTTTGGTTGTGGTGGGGGCGTTCAAGCTCAACCCACTGCAGGACATCTGCAATGCGCTCGAGATCGAGGATCTGTCGCCGCAGTATCCAACCCTCGCCACGCAGCGGAAGAACAAGCCCTTCCTGCAAGACACCTTCCGCGAACGGTTTGCCACCAACACCACAGCCTATTGGCTGGAGCGCCTGGAGGCCCAAGATTTGCTCTGCGCCCCCGTACGCTCGTTGAGCACCGCGCTGGAAGACCCGCAGACCGAGATCAACGGCATGCTGTTGGACATTGACCACCCCATCCTTGGCGAGATGCAGTTGGTCGGCTCTCCGGTGCACCTGAGCGACGTGCCGATGGGCATCCGCCGGATGCCGCCGCGTCTGGGCGAACATACCGAAGAGGTGATCGCCGAATTTGGCCTACGGCAGAAGGAAAGGGCCGCAGGATGAGCGTTCTCTTCACTGTCGAAGATCATGTGGCGCGCGTCACCATCGACCGGCCCGACCGGATGAACGCGATGGACAGCGCGACGCAGGCCCGGCTGGCCGAGATCTGGGACGAGATTGAGGCCACCTCCGAGATCCGCTGCGTGGTGCTGACCGGCAGCGGGGACCGGGCCTTCTCGACCGGGGCGGACCTGAAGGACGACAGCGGCATGTCCGGTGTCGACTACTGGAAAGACATCAGCGCCACCGGCTTTGGCCGGATCGCCTTGCGCGGCACGCTGACCACCCCAGTGATCGCGCGGATCAACGGGCTGGCGCTTGGCGGCGGGTTGGAGATGGCGATGGGCTGCGACATTCTCATCGCCGCCGACACCGCGCGCTTTGGCCTGCCCGAGGCTAAGGTGGGCCGGCTGCCGCTGGATGGCGGCATGGTCACGCTACCGCGCCTGATCCCACGTAACATCGCCATGGGCATGATGATGACGGGGCGCATGGTCTCGGCACAGGACATGGCGGGCTTCGGATTGGTTAACGCGGTGGTCCCTGCCGCCGATCTCGACGCCGAGATCGACCGTTGGGTCGCCGACATCCTCTCCTCGGCCCCGCTGAGTGTGAAGGCGATCAAGGCCACCGCCCGCGAGACCGCGCATATGTCGGTGCATGAGGCCTATCAGCACGAAACCCCCGCGCTGATCGCCGCGCTGCAATCCGAGGATGCCGATGAGGGTGTCGCAGCCTTTCGCGAAAAACGTGCCCCGGTCTGGCGCGGCAAATAAAAGGAGGTCGTCATGCCCTTGATCATCACCAGCGCCTGTATCGACGTCAAAGACGGGATCTGCACCACCTCCTGTCCGGTCGACTGCATCTACGAGGGCGAGCGGATGTTCTACATCCACCCGACCGAATGCATCGAATGTGGCATGTGCGAAAGCATCTGCCCGGTGGATGCGATCCGCTATGATGACGAAGCCACCGGGGCAGAGGTGAAATTCGTTCGGATCAATGCCGAAGCCTTTCACGATGCCGGGGGCGAGATCGAAGAGCCGGGCGGTTGGTACAAAGGCGCCGATCCAATCAAGGATCACCCAGAGGTCGCCGCCCATGAGGCGCGGCAACCCGAAACACAGGATCAATGAGGTTATCGATGCAAGGTATCATTGCCGCCGTGCCGACGCCCGTGAATGCGCAGGGCGTGCCCCAAAAAACGCCGTTTCTTGAACATTGCCGTTGGATGCTGGAAAACGGCTGTGACGCGCTCAACATCTTGGGGTCCACCGGCGAAGCCAATTCCTTTGATGCGGCCACCCGCAAGGAGATCATGACCTGGGCGGCAGAGGCTTTCGAGACGGCCCGCCTGATGGTTGGCACCGGCACGCCCGCACTGGCGGAAACCCTCGCGCTGACTGCGCATGCAGACGACGCAGGCTACGGCGTGGCGCTGGTCTTGCCGCCCTATTACTACAAACCTGTCAACGAAGACGGGCTGTTTTGCTGGTATGAGGCGCTGCACCACGGGCTTGGCGCGCGACGGATCGAGATCTATTTCTATAACTTCCCGCAGATGACCGGGACCCCGCTGACGCCGCGCTTGATCGAACGACTGCACCGCGCTTATCCCGAGCGCTTTACCGGCATCAAGGACAGTTCAGGCGATCTGGCCTATTGCCGGACCCTGACCGCGGCACTGCCGGATTTCGCGGTCTTCCCCAGTTCCGAGACATCTCTGGCCGAGGCCGCGGCGTCGGGATTTGCGGGCTGTATCTCGGCCACGGTGAACCAAAGCGCGCCGCTCTGCGCGCAGGTCTGGCAGGCGCGGGGCGCACCGAACACCGAGACCATGGCGCGGATCGCCGCGCTGCGGTCCGCGATTGCCAGTGAGCCGCTGATCCCGGCGGTGAAATACCTCGTGGCCCGGCGAACGGCAGCAAACCTCTGGGCCCAGACGCTGCCGCCATTCACCTCCTTAGCGGACGCCCAGACGGCCCGGCTGGATCAGATCGACCTGCTGATGCCCGCGCTGACTCATTGACCCAACAGACAGAAAGCAAAGCATATGACCAAACATGAAAATCTCTCCCATCTGGGCAAGCACGACAATCTGATCAACGGCACTTGGGTCAGCTTTGGCAACTACAAGGACAACGTGAACCCCTCTGACACCAATGACGTGATCGGCAGCTATTCCTATGGCGATGCTGCCTCCGTTGAGCAGGCCGTCGAGGGTGCCAAGGCGGCCCAAGACGCTTGGGCCAACAGCAGCCCGCAGGCCCGCTATGATCTGTTGGACGCCGTTGGCAACGCCTTGGCCGCCCGCAAGGAAGAGTTTGGCCGACTGCTGGCCCGCGAAGAGGGCAAGACCCTCGCCGAAGGCATTGGCGAAACCATGCGCGCCAGTCAGGTGTTCAAGTTCTTTGCCGGAGAAGCCCTGCGGCAAGTGGGTGATTTGCAAGCCTCGGTTCGGCCAAACGTCGATGTCGAAGTGACCCGCGAACCGGTGGGCATTGTAGGACTGATCACGCCCTGGAACTTCCCGATTGCCATCCCGGCATGGAAGATCGCCCCGGCGCTGGCCTATGGCAACTGCGTCATCATGAAGCCCGCCGACCTGACCCCCGGATGCGCCCATGCCATTGCGGAACTGCTGCAAGAAAATGGCTGTCCTCCCGGCGTCTTCAATCTGGTGATGGGCCGCGGCTCGTCCGTGGGCGAGGCGATCGTGACCCACCCCGACATCACCGCCATTTCCTTTACCGGCTCTGTCGGCACCGGCAATCACATTGCCGAGGTCTGCGGCAAGATGAAGAAGAAGGTGCAGCTTGAGATGGGCGGCAAGAACCCGATGGTCGTGCTGAACGACGCGGATCTATCTGTGGCCGTCTCTGCCTGCCTGAATGGTGCCTTCTTCTCCACCGGGCAGCGCTGTACCGCCTCTTCGCGTCTGATTGTCGAAGCCGGGATACATGATGAATTTGTAGCCGAGATGACCAAGCAGATGCAGGCGCTCAAGGTCGGCGACGCGCTTGATCCCGAGACCCAGATCGGGCCGGTTGTGGACGCAAAGCAACTCAAGTCGAACCTCGATTATGTCGCCTTGGCCAAATCCGAGGCCACTGAGGTGATCGGCGGTGAGCAGTTGGAGTGTGACACGCCCGGCTTTTATCAAGCGCCCGCGCTCTTTGTCGGCACCGACAATTCGATGCGCATCAACCGCGAAGAGATCTTCGGCCCCTGTGCGACGGTCATCAAAGTTGCCGATTTTGACGAGGCACTGGCGGTGGCGAATGACACTGAATTTGGCCTCTCAGCCGGGATTTGCACCAGCAGTTTGAAACTGGCGCGCACCTTCAAGCGCCGGGTCGAGGCCGGCATGGTGATGGTCAACCTGCCGACCGCCGGGGTGGATTACCATGTGCCGTTTGGGGGCCGCAAAGGCTCGTCCTTTGGCGCGCGCGAACAGGGGCGCTATGCGGTGGAATTCTATACCATTGTGAAAACCTCCTATGTCTTTGCGGGCTAAGCATGGCGGACCAAGCCACATGGGATGCGCGCTTTCTTCAACTGGCCGAGGTAGTTTCCGGCTGGTCGGAAGACCGCGACTTCCATGTCGGCGCAGTGATTGTCGGGCCTGACCATGAAATCCGCGCGACAGGCTACAATGGCCTGCCGCGCGGCGTCGCCTCAAACGAGGGCGCCCGTTTCGATCGAGCGAGCGGGGAGAAGTTCTATTGGTTCGAACACGCCGAGCGCAATGCAATCTATAACGCCGCCCGGATAGGCGTACCGCTGACTGGCTGCTCGATTTATATCAACCGCTTCCCCTGCGCAGATTGCACGAGGGCTATAATTCAATGCGGTATAGAAAAGATTATCTGTCCAGAAAAACCTGCTTATGACGCGGCGCTCGGCAGAAGCTTTGGCGCTTCTGAGATAATGATCCAAGAAGGAAAGGTACTGTTTCGAACCGCCCAAAGCTCAGTATAGCCTCGATCCCCCTTGCCCTCCGCGATGCATAATCTGATGGCGTAGCGCGCTAATAGGCCCTCCTGACAGCTCCTAAGAAAAACGAATGCTCCTTTTCGGGGGGGCGACTAAGCGGCATACCACTTCAATTGCAGTCGAGCCACTGCGTGCTTAATTTAACATGTAATGATGCTGGCGCCCGCAGCTACACAGATATTTAACGTGAATTCTTTAATCAGTTGAAAAGCAGCTGTTGACGCTCAGAGCGAGGGCGCTCGCAACGTTCACACAGCCAATTTCGGTCACGCATAAGTATCTCCCAGACCGCGAACGTATCCTTCGGATTGCCGCAGGGCAGCATCATGATGTTCGGTGGGAATTTTCAGCGACTTCCTTCACTAATGGGCGGATTGTGTTGAAAAACGCTCTCACAGCGCGCTGAAGCCAAATTTGTCAGAACAAAATTCCAAATTATTGAAATTTTGGCGGCGCCCCCGGGGCACAATTGCTCTGTCAGAGAACAGCTTCCCACTTTTTAAAAATTTGCAGCTGCAGCAAATAGTTTTTCAACACAATGGGCGGTTTGCGGACCTTCGCCGCGGTAAGCATCAAGGTCCGCTGTGTCCAAAATCATACGCCGCCAAAACCTTGCTTAGTGCGGTTGCCGGCAGAATTTTCCTTCACTGGGATCAGTAATAGCGGCACGTAAAATTTCGCCTGCTGAGCACCGAATTTCCACGCTGGATTCAGCATTTGGGATTGGTTGGCATTCCTTCGTTTTCTGCGACTTGGATCGAAAAGATTTCCTTTTTACTTTTCAGGCTCTGTCCAAATGCGCCTGCGCGTGTGGCATCACCTGGCTTGATCTGAGCAGAATAAAGGTGCCGGAGTTGCATTTCTGAGTATCCATCAGCTTCCATGACCATTTGGATCATAGGATCCGCCAGCATCTCTTCAAGAAACAGCGTTGAAAGCTGCGTCCCAGTCTTTTTGTCTCTTGCCTGCGCTTGATCAAGGTCTGCCAGTGATAGGGTCAAGGTTCTTGCAAGACCCGGATGAGATGCCAGAGGTTGTAGTTTCACTATCACAGAGGCCTTCCAGCTGCCGGGACTTTGGTGGGCAGGGGGCGGGTGCAATTCGGTTTCTATTTCATACTCACCTTCCGGCAACGTTTCATCGTGCCCCGGGACCCTAAAAGGTTTGGATAGGACAATGACGCTTCTGCTTGTAAGGCTTTCCATTTATTTGTTCCTCTGAATGGTTCCATACTGAACGACTCCTCCTGGCCAGGGATAAGATGCTCGTAGCCTTACTGTCGATGGCAGCGATTACCGCTGACGCTGGACTGGTGGAAAGAACGTAAGCGATGCTTAGCCGCCATCTGCCAACGCGTTTATGGCGTCAGGTGACCGACGATCAATATCGAGCGCGGCAAGGCAGCCGTTTGCGAGATCTTGATCTGGGGTGTCGGTTCCTGGCACGGTGGCCCAGCCAAATGCCATAAGAGCATCGCGCTTCCGCACGGATGGGGCCGCCCGAATGGTAGCCAATTTCGTTGACCGATCCGGGTCGCCCTCGGCCAAGTAGAGGCAAACAGGCACCATGGATGCAACAACGTTGTTGTGAGACAGAACGCGCGCTCTCGCAACTGCGGTTCCGTCGGTTACCCAACCGCCCCATGTAAAGCCGACGATGCTGGCAAGCACAGCACCTATGAGTGCACCGTAAATGCCCGGCCTTAACCATACAAGGGTTGTCATTTCGAGTCCTCCGGCAGAGGCAGTGCTGCGCCGCTGTGTCCGTTCGTTTTGTGGGTGGCGTCATCACGCCTGAGCGCCTCGAAGAGAGCTCTTTCGGTCGTTTCCCACAAGTCAACTTGGCCCGAGCGCGCTCCCTTTTGTCGCACGAGCAAGTAGGTTGTTTTCCGCTGCCAGGTTTCGAATGTAGGACCCTGTAAGCATTCCTCCTCTATGAGGACTTCATAAGGGCCAGCGGGAAGCACCTGCGCGTTGCCCGGCAAACAAAATACATTCGAGAACTCCAATGTAAATTTAGACGACCGCAGGTTCATATTAAGATTCCGAGATAAAGGCAGGCCCTTATCGACCCCGTCACCGGAACGCTCCCAAGGTTAAGGGGCGTAGTGCTTACGCCAGTCCGTCAACAATACGCCCCATGTGCGATCAAAGTACTGATGTAGGTTAGCGCCCACCTTCGAAAGACAATCCGGATGGGCTGTAAGCAAGTGCTGAGATAGGTCCTGACCTCCACTGATCTATGTTTGGGCGGCGGCGTCGATCCGAGATTACAATCAACCAGATTGGGGCTTTCAGCGCCACGCCTCTGAACCATAATTTGAGCGCGCAGCACGACATCATAGGAAGGAGTTCCCATGTTGAACCACAGCAACAGCCTCTACCCACATCCGCCTGATTTCGAGCAGTTTCTCTATTCGCCAGTCGGAAAGGACCGGAACAGCAACGTCGTGACGGTTCTCTCGGCGCTGGCGAGGCTTGATCTTGATCGTTGGGCGGAAACTGCGGCGCTTGTCTCAATGGACCACTGCGCGGCACGAGTAAGGCTGGCCCAGTTACTGTCTCAACTTCGGGATGTGCCTGGGCTGAAACGTAGCGCTGGCCAAGTGGCGCAGGATTTAAGTCTCTTGCTTCCCGACCGCCAGGCGCCCGGCCCAAGACCCTCTAAGAAGGAGCTCGCTCAGGGCCAACAGGTAACTATCATTGTGATCTGGTCCCTACTCGCGCTCGTATTGTTTATGGTCCATTTTCTGTCGATCACCATATGGGGCGTGGCCGAATGACCATTCCTTTGCCAAACCCTCCAGTGCTCAGTCACATTGCGCATAAGACGGGCACAGTATCGCCCATAGATAAAACGACGCTTTGGGACATGGAAGAGCGCTTCTGGACCAGCGATGCAGCCAGCGCCCAAACAACGACAGCGACGAATGCCATTATGATTTTTCCTTATCCGCCGGGTATTTTACAGGGCGATCAGATTTGGGAACATATCAAAGTGCGAACTGGCTGGCGTTCTATCGCCATGTCTGAACGCCGCGTAATGCGCTGTGGTGAGGTCGCCATGCTCAGTTACCGCGTGTCCGCCGAGAAGGCCGAGGTACCGATCTATGAGGCCTTTTGCGCTTCCACCTACCTCTACGACGCAGCGAGATGGCTGCGCGTCTCACACCAGCAAACTCCCGTGGCATGATCTTGAATTATTTATGTATTCCAGCAAGTCTGGCCTCAGTTGGGCACAGTGTACGTGGACCGAATGTATGTGGTTCACCTTAACGTAGCGAAGGGTCTTTAATCTCCAGGCGGCTAACCTGCGTCAGTGCAACACCATCCCGACCGGATTAAGAGCAGATGTAGCCGCAGAAGACTCTGTAGCCCAATCATCCCGAGTTTTCGAAGAATGTGTAGATAAGTAGGCTTCAGCAGATCCGCCCGTTTATACGCCTCGTTCTTGGGAGCGTCCATGAAAGGACAAAACAATGACACCCGAACAAAGCAAAACCTCCAGCAAGATGAAATTAGTAAAAGCCGCATGGGACAAGGCGCCCTCGGGTCCGAAGAAGGACGTGGCGTTCAAGCATTACCAAGCTGCCGAGAAGGCGCATACCGCTAAAAACGATGCTGAAACCAATAAAGAACTCGATGCGGTGACACACAAACTGTCGTAAACACCGGTTTCTGAATTAGCCAACATGGCCGCCTGCCGTGAACGGAGGGCGGCCATTCACGCTTAAACATGCCTGAAGAAACGATCAGGATCGCCCTGGACGGTTTGCGTGGCGAAGATAGCATTGTTAAGTTGTGACGCCGTGAAGGGAGTTTACGGCAGGCGGTGCCAATCGAGTGCTTACCAGAGCTGTGCTCTCGAACCATATTTCTCAGATGGGTCAACCATAACAGACGGCATCGATTTAGCATTTCAGACTATGGTAGAAATACGAAGCGCGAGATAAGGGTGCATCCTGATAGAGGATGAGGATATCTCGCGCCCCATGAGAGATTAAAAAATCGTTGTGGTCCGAAATTCATGAACACATGACATTTAAGCACTCTGCGAACCTGCAGTAATTGACGCAGGTTAGCTTTCCGTCGCTTCCTATTATCAATGAACACCCTTCACACTGAGCAGTGTGCAAATACCAATGGCTGGCAAACAGCGTCGTGTTCAGACTGGAAAATTGTCGAACCATTCGATTTCATCAAATAACTGATCCTTCGCCGGTTGGGCATTGTCGGCGACGACGTCCAGCCCGCGAGTTCGCTGCATGTCGAGTTCTGTGTCATCTTGGTCTAATGAAGAAAAATGCCGAGCGAGTTCAGCTATCGCATCTGGGAAATTCGAATTGGTCATGGCAGCCTCTTTTCTGATGTGAACTGGGTTTGGAGCGCGCTTCGGGGCCTGAATGGTCGTTCCGCGGTACGAAGATCGTTCGTGCATAAGTTGGTCACAAACACAGAAAGAAAAAGTGACCACACGGACGACGTAGGAGATGCTGCACCAGAACCTCTCCGAAGAGGCTGGTGCTGAGCAAGATCTATCATTCTATGAAACGTGGTTTGCTAACACAGGTTGGGGTCTGAGCTACAACGGCATCATCTTGCTGGAACGGCCGGTAGCAAGACATGCTACTCAACAGGTCTTCAAGAGATGCTGGCCCAGAAAAGTGGTTGCAAATGAGTAATACGCTTACAGTCTACGAACAGAGTTTCCGCTGGCGATGATCCTGTTGATTAAAGCGGCCACGGCCTTATGCTCTTCAATATCAGAACCGCCAGCGTTTTCATGAGTGATAGCGGCATCCCGAAGAACGCCCAAGATTTCGTGTTCCGGTAAAATATGTGCGTCGTTCAAAGCAAGCAATAAAGCTTCGGAAATTGAAAGTGCCGCAATACCTGAATTGATGCTATGCTCAGACATGTAAATTGCCTTTCAAAGCGATTGTCTCTGCATGGCCTTCCTCGACCATGCTCCCCACAGACTTTCAGAAAACACACGTCCACAACCTGATCGAAATCAGTCAATTGTGCGCTTTATCAGACAAAATTTTGCGAATGAACGCGGAAGGGAGGACATCATCGAAAGCCAGCCTCTCGTCCGCAAACTGGGCGCATTTGTGGCCCTCTCAGAGACAGAATTGTGCGTACTTGATGGTCTACATAAGCGCCGACGCACCTTCGTTTCTGGGCGCGATCTGGTCCTTCAGGGGCAACTGGATCATGCCGCATACATCCTGATTTCTGGCTGGGCCTGTTCCTACAAGCTATTGCGGACCGGTCAGCGGCAGATTATCGACTTCCAGGTTCCGGGGGATTTTCTGGGATTACGCAGTGTCGTACTACACATTTCAGATCACAGCATCATGCCTGTAACTAAGATTGAAGTGACGGAAGTGAAAGCTGTTCATCTCTTGGATGCTTTTGCGCGAACACCACGTCTTGCCACCGCTGTGCTGTGGGCCGCATCTCGTGACGAAGCCATGGTCGTAGAACATCTGGTGGGAATTGGTTGCCGCGATGCGAAGGTACGTGTGGCACATTTCCTGCTGGAACTTGGTGCGAGGCTTACTCTCGTCGGCATGGGAACCAAGACTGGGTTTGCTTGCCCTCTAACGCAATACCACCTCGCAGATGCTCTTGGGCTGAGCGCCGTCCATGTAAACCGGGTTTTGCGGTACTTACGTGAGCAGGGATTGGTCACATTTCGCGACGACTATGTCACGTTCGATAATTATGATCTTCTGGCTGAATTCGCTGATTTTGAATTAGCTTATTTGGATCAGGCAGGGCCGCTCCTACCGTAAGGTTCATTCTCATTTACTTTGCAACATGCCCCGCATCGTCTGGGAATGCTGGCAAGGTCGCGCGGGGTGCAAAGAACTTCGGGTGGATGGCGAAATACGCAAGTGGCCATGATCGGCTTCCGCACGGGGCTGCGGCGAATGGCCGGAAACCGCCCTTCATTTTTGAAGGCCCTCACGGGCGCTGCGCAGATTGAGCAGGTGCCGCGAACTGCAGTAACGTCCGCACTGCGGGCTATCAGCCGCCGAAAATGCCGCGCGATACACGAACGGGCGGTCTGGGGAAGCCGCGTTGCGGCATTGGAAGGCTGGTTCAATGGCCGGTTAGGGCCGTTTGTTGCCCGTTTATATTGGTACTAATCTCGTAGAATTGGGCGTCGGCGTTTCCGCGTCTATCACTAAATGTCCATCTCTCTTAGGTAACTGAACTTGGAGAGTGAAATGACTTTAAAGACTACGACGTACTACATCGATATTGCTGAGCACCTGAGTCCCGTTTGGTTCCGGAACGAGGCGTCGCGCATCGTTGAAACCAATTATTGGAATTTGCCGATGGCAAAATCTGGGATTTGCTATCTAAGTGGCAACGCAGGCAATTGGCGCTTGCTGTTGCCAAGCGTTCACAGAGAAGCGGTACACGAGTTTAGTCTCGTGAAACGTGCTCTGATCGAGCCGTCAATCAACATTGCGGGGCACATAGACATCGTTGCGATTGACGGCAGCACAAACCCCTACAGTGTTTGCGTCGACAAAACTATGATCGATCGTCCGCTTGTCAGAAAGCGCAGTCGACTTTTAGTTTACACTGAACAAGGCCTTATCAGCAACGTTCCACTCAAAATTTGCAGTTAGGTCCAATCTGGTCCCATTCCGGGTCTTCTACGTTTCACAAGAGAATATCGCTGCTGAATTTTGTATTTTGGCGGCGACACCCGCCCTCAAACACAACCTTGCCGTTCGGGGGGCCAGACCGACAAGAGAGGACGGGGAGGTAAAGACATAGTCGGCCCCACGCGTGCGTACTTCCATGACGTTCTGGTTAGAGCCTTGGCTTTCTTCCACCGCAACCGAGATGTCCCCGCTGCTGTCCGCGTTCATAGCCTCGGCAAGCTCCACACCCATTTGATAGTAGGACGAACCCGATTTGACCGACTTATAGGTTACACGAGGCTCAGCACTGGCGGCAGCCCCCCCAGCCCCACGGCCAATTCCGCGCAAATAGTTTGTCTTAAAGCATTGGGGGGTGTCCGCACCTGTAGCCATCATCGGGCAGATTCCCGAGCGTTGCTTGGTCTGATTTAATCCGCGCATTACCAACATACGTGCCGACTCTGGCTCGCAGCCCTTGGGCGCGAAACACAGGGGCAGCCAACAAACCTCGCGGATGGAGGCGAAGGACGACATTCAGGCTGAAAACTAAAATCCCTTAAATTGCTGGCGCTTGTATTTCCCAAGGGGATCAAAGTAGCGTCATGGAATAGTTTTAAGAATTTGAGAACAGCTGTTCGAGGCATGGCCCCACGGCCAAAGAGGTCTTGCGGCAAACGTAATACTTGGCGAGTGCTTTCACGGAGCGATCTTCGACACCTCGCTGGCCGAGTGAGACAAGCCCACTCTCGCGAGTTTTTGCTAAAGTATCTTGATTCATAGAGGCAGTGTGACGAACATCGCGCTAAGCGACCCGACAAAATTAGCGCTCAAAATTTAATTTGGATTGATGATGCATTTGAATAAGTTAGCCATTCGGAACTTTCGCCGCCTGGCGGATGTTAAAATTGACCTCGATCGGGATATCTCGATTTTTGTTGGCGCGAACAACAGTGGCAAGACGTCTGTCGGCCATGCGTTGAATTTCTTTGTCAACGCGACCCGCGATCGCGTCAGTTTCCACGATATCAGCGCGTGTCGCTGGAGTGATATCGATGCGTTTCAAGCCGGGAATGACGATGCCTCACTTCCGGTGTTGTCGCTCGATCTGTGGTTTACCGTAGAGCAGGACGACCTTCATCGTGTACTCGATCTGCTTCCCCGTCTCGAATGGCAGGGATCGCAGGTCGGTGTTCGCATCGCTTTCGCGCCGCGCAACGCAGACGAATCGCTGGCGCATTTCAATGAGCGGCACCAACAGGCGCAAGAAGCTGTGGCGGGGATAGAAACGCCCGAAGGTCAGGAGCCCTATATCGCCTCGCCGCGGTCGTTACGCGAATTCCTTGAAGGGGAATTGGGGAAAGAGTACGATTTCAAATATTATGTTCTTGATGGAGCGCAGTTCAACGATGATCTGGAGCCCAACGCCGGCTACGAGCCGCAGGAATTGCTCCGTGAACAGGGGCGGACCGGCAAGGATATCATTAGCTCTCTGATCAAAGTCGATTTTCTTCATGCACAGCGCCACCTCTCGGATAGTGAAGGCGGCAGCCGCGCCGAGGAGCTTTCCAGACACCTGAGCCGCTATTATCAGCGCAATCTGCAACGTCACGAGGAAGACCAGAATGCAATAAGAGCGCTGGCGGCCTCGGAGGCGCTGCTAAACGAGCACCTGCGTCAGGTTTTTGCTGACACGCTGGAGCGCCTCGCGCAATTGGGATATCCGGGGCTGACTAACCCGCGGCTGATGATCAAGTCCGCACTCAATCCCGCAACGGTGATGAACAGCCAGGACGGCGCACACGTCCACTATGCGCTTAACGATGAGGGGCTTACGCTCCCCGACAAGTACAACGGCCTTGGCTTTAAGAACCTGATTTACATGGTGGTCGAGCTGCTCGACCTTCACGCGCAATGGGTTGCTACGGAAGAACGGCGTCCGCCGGTCCATCTGGTTTTTGTCGAAGAGCCGGAAGCGCATCTCCATGCGCAGCTGCAGCAGGTATTCGTCAACAAGGTCCGGGAAATCCTCGCCGCAGAGGACGACGCGCCGAACGGGTTCCATACGCAACTTGCCCTGACAACGCACTCGCCACACATCTTGTATGAAAGGGGCTTTCAGCCGATCCGCTACTTTCGGCGCGAGGGCAACGGCACGCAGCAAGCGTCGACAGTTCTGAACTTGTCGGCGTTCTACCGCACAACCGGCAATCCGAGCCGAGACTTTCTGGAAAGATACTTGAAGCTTACACACTGCGACCTGTTCTTTGCTGATGCCGCAGTGCTCGTGGAAGGCAATGTCGAACGGCTGATCATGCCGCAAATGATCGCGAAGGCCGCGCCGGGCCTGCGATCGTGTTACCTGAGCGTGCTGGAGATCGGCGGTGCTTACGCACACCTGTTCCGCACGCTTATTGAGTTTCTTGGGATTACGACACTGGTCGTCACCGACCTGGATAGCGTGACTCCGGCTGCCGCTGTGGACGAAGGCGAAGAGGCTGAACCGGCGGAGGCTGAAGACGAAGAGGACGGTGTCGCAACGGGCAGCACTTGCACGCCTGAAACACCAAATGCCGTTACCTCGAACCAGATGCTTGCCCGGTGGCTCCCGGCCATAAGCAGGATCGACGAGTTGCTGGCCGCCGATGCCGCGGCGAAAACCATTTCGGGTGACGCGACCAGCATGGGTTCTGTTCGTGTCACCTATCCGTGCACGGTCAACCTCACACGCGGCGATGAACAGATTGAGCGTGCCGGTCGGACACTCGAAGTTGCCTTCGCTTTCGACAACCTCGAATGGACTCAGGAATACGACAATCGGGAACTCAGGCTGCGGATACGCGCGCCGCAGGACCTCGAAGACCTTGCTCTGAAGCTGCACAATAAGGTGCACGGATCGAACTACAAGAAAACAGACTTCGCCCTCGCATTGCTCGCCAAAGACCCCGATGGCTGGACTGTGCCCCGCTATATCGCCGAGGGGCTGCAATGGCTTGAAGATACACTGGGCGTTGCGGAGCAAGAGATCGAAGAGCCCGGGGGTGCTGCCGAATGACAAGCCGTATAGGAAAGCCCAATACAGCGACCGACACGGCTCTTCATGAGCGGCTCGCCAAAGACGGCAACCGCCACTTTGTCATGGTGGCAGGCGCCGGTTCGGGGAAAACCACGTCGCTCGTAAAGGCCTTGGCTCAGATCGAACGCACGCAGGGTGCGTCGTTGCGCAGAAACGGACAAGAAGTTGCCTGCATCACCTATACGGAAGTGGCAGTCGAAGAAATTCGCGGTGATGTCGGCAATGACGATCTCTTCCACGTTTCGACGATTCACAGCTTTCTCTGGACCGTAATCAAGCCGTTCCAGAACAATCTCCGCGAATGGGTGAAAGGCAGGCTACACGAGAAGATTGCCGAAAAGCAGGAAAAGATAGATAAGCCTAAAACAAGAGAAGCCACAAAGGCGCGTGCGGCCGAGGATATCCTGCGATATCAGGGTCAACTTGCCGAGATCGATCGCGTCAAGAATTTTCGCTATGGCACCGGGAGCGATTACACCAATGGTGTGCTCGGTCACAGTGACATTCTGAGGATTGGCCCCGCATTTATTCAGGATCATACGTTGATGCGTAGTGTCCTGACGCGGCGCTTTCCCGTCATCTTTGTCGATGAAAGCCAGGATACAGACCCCGCCTTTGTCGAGGCTTTGCGCCACATAGCGAGAGAAACACCCCAAGGGTTTTGTCTCGGTTTCTTCGGTGATCCGGTCCAGAAGATCTACATGCAGGGGGCCGGTCCAATCGAGACCGAGGACGGCTGGGAAACGCTGGAAAAGCCTGAGAATTTCAGGTGCCCGCAAGCTGTGTTGCGCGTTATCAACCGGATCAGGGCCGAAGATGACGGGTTGGAGCAGACACGCGGACGCCGTGAAATCGTTGACGGTGAAGAGGTTCCGGTAGAAGGCACAACACGGGTGTTGATCTTGCCGGCTGACGAGCAGAGACAAGAACGGCTCGAAAATGCGCGTCAGTGGCTTGCCGATCAGGACAATGATGATGGCTGGTTAGAAACCGAAGATGAAAGCGCGCTAAGGCTGCTGGTGCTGGTCCACCGGATGGCTGCGGCGCGTCTCGGGTTTCCGGACCTGTACAGCGCGCTCAACGACAAATCATCGGAAGAACTGAGCTCGGGGTTGATCGATGGCACCGCCTGGGTCGTGCGGCCCTTCCTCTCGTATATCATGCCGGTCGCGCTCGCGCGTCAGGAGGGGCGCGAATTCGAAATCATGCGCCTGCTGCGTAAGCATAGCCCGCAGTTCCAGCCCGAAACCGCGGCCGCTGCAGATACTGCAGGTTTCCTGAATGCGCTGCGAGACGAAATCGCCAAACTGGTGGGAATGCTCCAGCCCGGCAGCGGTGCTCGTATCGGCGATGTCGTTAGTTTTCTGGAAGCCAACAACTTGTTCGGACTCGACGAACGATACGCCGCGCTTGTAGAGAAATTTGCCCAAACTGAAGAACAGGTAGCCGATCCCGCCCCCGAGAACGCAGCGCTGCGCTTCATGCAATGCGAAGCATCCGAGTTGTGGGGCTACCGGAAATACATCGAAAAACTCTCGCCTTTTGCCACACAGCAAGGCATCAAGGGCGCGGAATTCGAAAAAGTCTTAGTGGTCGTTGATGATCAGGAGGGCAGATCGAACGCATTCTCTTATGGCAAATACTTTGGTGTGACGCCGCTTTCTGACACGGATCAGGCTCATGTAGATGCCGGGCGGGACTCCGTAATCGGCCGAACACGGCGCTTGTTCTATGTCTGTTGCTCGCGGGCGTTGTCCGACCTTGCCGTAGTCATTTTTGCCGAAGATCCGGCACAGATGCGTGATGCAATCACAGAAAAGGCCTTTTTCGAGCCTGACTGCATCAACGTCTTCGAGTAGTGTGAGAATTTTTCAGACCACGGATGGTCATGAACTCAACGCTGATCGGCGTAGAAGGCGCATTACAAGCAGACTTAGGTTTCATTGAGCTTTCCGATCCCGAGAGCTTCTTCGATACCCTTTGGTTGGGAGACCCACCGGTCATGTTCAAGGCTAAATTCGGCACCGTTGATGCAATAGCGGTGCTTCCCAGGCTCACCATCCGACTTGCGCATTTTCGGACCAGATGCTGCCCATCCAGTCTCAGCACCTGCGACAGCACCAGGCAACTCTCCAGTCATTGGGTCCATGTCAAGGTGGTAGGTTGCTAACTCAACAACGAATGAGAACTCTCGGCCATCGTAGTTAACCTGAACAACATCGCCCTCATTAACTGGACATTTTTCCATGAGCGATTTTGGTTCTGAGTTCTTCAATTTCGCGTTGAGCCTCAATGAACCTTCGCTTTGCGTCATCGAGCTATTCTAAGTCGGTCACCGTCAAAGATCCTTATTCTTTACTTGTTATTAAGTTTATCAGTTGAGATGACTTCTGTCCCACCGCCTTAAAACGCTGAACTTCGCTACAGTGTCGGAAAGTCCCCACTGCCGACCTTCATCCTCCGATAATGCTACGCGATGGACGAATGGCCGCTCTGGTGAATCTGCGCCGCAGCAATAGCCAGCCTTGCGAACGGCAGCAACGGGCCGTGAGTGGCAGTCTTCACTGCGAGTAGGAAGTACCCCTTGCTGCATTTGGACCTGAGTCTGTTGATTGTCACCGAGAACTGACCCGGCAACTGCAGAAATTGTCATTGAGAATTGACCCATGTGCAACCTTGCCCCTGCTTGAATCAGCTGGGAGCTATTGGAGTGTTAGACATGGGATTTCTGAGGATTATTCGGAAATGGGCTCTGCGAGACAAGATGCCCATCCGCGAGATTGCGCGCCGGACAGGGGTGTCTCGCAACACGATCAAGAAGTATCTGCGGACAGGGATAGTTGAGCCCGAGTTCCAAATTTTGGACCGACCGAGCAAGTTGGACCCTTATGCTGAGAAGCTGACAGGCTGGTTGCTGTCTGAGCAGCGTAAATCACGGAAGGAACGGCGAACGGCCAAACAGATGCATGCGGATCTGGTTCAGCTCGGCTTTGATGGCTCATATGAGCGTGTCGCGGCCTTCGTGCGGAACTGGAAGGGCGAACGACAGCGTGCTCAACATACGACTGACCGGGGTGTTTTCGTGCCGTTGGTCTTTCAGCCGGGCGAGGCATTCCAATTCGATTGGAGCGAGGACTGGGCCTATGTCGGGGGCGAGCGTCTCAAGCTTCAGGTCGCCCATATCAAGCTGTCCCACAGCCGCGCATTTCTGGTGCGGGCCTATCTGCTGCAAACGCATGAGATGCTGTTCGATGCCCACTGGCATGGCTTTCGGGTGTTTGAGGGTGTTCCGGGGCGTGGCGTCTATGACAACATGAAGACAGCCGTTGACCGGATTGGTGTCGGCAAGAAGCGCGATGTAAACGCACGGTTCCTTGCGATGACCAGCCATTATGTCTTTGACCCTGAGTTCTGCAATCCTGCGGCAGGGTGGGAGAAAGGTCAGGTTGAGAAGAGTGTGCGCGACGCCCGCCATCGGCTTTGGCAACTCATGCCCGCCTTTCCGAACCTCAATGCGCTGAATGAATGGCTGGAGGAGCGCTGCAAGCTTCTGTGGGCCGAGACACCGCATGGCAGATTGCCTGGCAACATTGCGGATGTCTGGGACGCCGAGAAGGCCGCGCTGATGCCACTGCCCACAATGTTTGACGGCTTTGTCGAGCAGAGCAAGCGGGTGTCCCCCACTTGTCTAATAGCATTCGACCGTAATCGCTACTCAGTGCCTGCCAGCTTTGCGAACCGCCCTGTCAGTCTCCGTATCTATCCTGAACGGCTGGTCGTCGTCGCCGAAGGCTACGTGGTCTGCACGCATGAGCGCATTATTGAACGCTCACACCGTCAGCCAGGGCGGGTTATTTATGACTGGCACCATTATCTGGCGGTGGTTCAACGCAAACCCGGCGCGCTGCGCAACGGGGCGCCCTTCGTTGAGATGCCAGAAGGGTTCCGGAAGCTGCAGGATCAGATGTTGCGTAGGCCAGGTGGTGACCGCGAGATGGTCGACGTCCTGTCCTTGGTGTTCCACCATGACGAACAGGCCGTGCTTTGCGCGGTGGAAATGGCGCTGGAGGCGGGCGTGCCAACAAAAACCCATGTATTGAACCTACTTCACAGGCTGGTGGATGGCGCACCGATAGACCAGCCTGATGTGACCCCGCCTGCGGCCCTTTCTTTGAATAAGGAGCCCGAGGCCAATGTCGCACGATATGACGGGCTACGCACGACGGAAGGAACACGTCATGCGTCATGATCCCGCCGGTGCTGCCATCGTCATCATGATGCGCAGCCTGAAGATGCCGGGCATGGCACAGGCCGTGCAGGACCTGCATGAGCAGGGATCGCCCGCTTTCGATGCAGCGATCCCCATGTTGTCGCAGCTGCTTAAGGCCGAGATGGCTGAACGTGAGGTGCGTTCCATCGTCTACCACATGAAGGCAGCACGCTTTCCGGCATACAAGGACATCTCTGGCTTCGACTTTGGCGCCAGCGAAGTCCGCGAAGCATTAGTGCGCCAGCTTCACCGATGCGAGTTCATGGACGCGGCTGAGAATGTAGTGCTGATCGGGGGCCCTGGAACGGGAAAATCGCATGTCGCTACCGCCCTCGGCATTCAAGCAATCGAGCATCATCGCAAGCGTGTGCGCTTCTTCTCCACGGTCGAGTTGGTCAATGCGTTGGAGCAGGAAAAGGCCCAAGGCAAGGCAGGAAAGATCGCCGAGGTGCTGGTGAAAGCCGATTTGGTGATCTTGGATGAGCTGGGATATCTGCCGTTCAGCGCTTCGGGTGGCGCGTTGCTGTTCCACCTTCTGAGTAAACTCTACGAGCGCACCAGCGTCGTCATCACAACCAACCTGAGCTTTAGTGAATGGGCCAGCGTGTTCGGTGATGCAAAGATGACCACCGCGCTCCTCGACCGCCTCACACATCGTTGCCACATTCTCGAGACCGGCAATGACAGCTACCGGTTCAAGGCCAGCTCCGCGACAGCCAAAAAGAAACGAAAGGAGACAGCGGCATTGACGCCATCATAACGCAAAGAACATAACAATTGGGTGGGTCAAGTCTCGGTGACAATGCCGGGTCAGTTCTCGGTGACAATCAACAGTTCGAGGTACCGGCGAACCGGTAGCGTTTTCATACGAACAAGGCATGTCGAGTGACAGCTTAACAGCAACCATTGATCAAGAAGTATTCGTTGGCAAATCTGTGATGCGGTGAAGCTCAACAGCTATTGGTAATGTAGGCCTGTCTACATTAGTGGCGTCCAGCTATACTGGAGACTTCGTTGCCAAATTGCTTGGCAATCGAGGATCAACTCTATCCTGTGAACTGCAATATGCTGAGTCAAGTGGTCCTACGACAGCTGGTGGGGTCGGAGTCTGTCAACATAGTGATGGGCGGCTTATAGATATTATCTGGTAGCGCCACAAACACACCCATTTTGAACGTTCACATTCGAGGTTTTTTGGAGCAGGCTTGAGGTCCGATAGGCGGACCTTCCTGCCGTTCGCGGTGGACACTCAGTTTCCGCCGCGATTGCGAACACCCCCGGGAGGAAGGGCGGGCTGCACTGCGGCAACACTGACTTTGGCCAAGGCCGGCTTTGGGCCGCTCCTAGAGGCGCGGCCTATGCAGCAGTGGCGAAGAACTCTGCACCTCAATTGGTCAGCAATCGCTCAACCTGTCTTTTGCTGCTAAGATCACTAAGGTCCGCTTTCCCGGCCTTCATCCACCGGCAATACTACAAGATGGATGAATGGGCGATTCAGTGGCGCTTCGCCGCAACGCTCTGCCCCGAGACAGTAGTAGGTCAGACCGAAAGCAGTGAACCCCCGCCTTAAAGCGGGGAGCGCAAAATCAGAACAGCGACGGCAACCAAAGCGATACAGCCGGAACATAGGTCACCAAGATCAAAGCGCCGAGGATCGCGATGTAGAAGGGCCAGATCGATTTCAACGCCGTTTCGATCTTGATTCGACCGACCGCACATCCCACGAACAAACAGGTTCCGACGGGCGGTGTACAGAGGCCGAGGCCGAGGTTCATCAACATCATGATGCCGAATTGCGTCGGGTCCATGCCAAGACCCTTTGCGATAGGCAGGAAGATCGGTGTGCAGATCAGAATAAGGGCGGCCATATCCATGATCATTCCGAGCACTAGCAGGATCACGTTGATCATCAGCAAAATGATGATGGGGTTATCCGAGATCAAAACCAAGGCTTCGCTGAGGCGGGCAGGTACTTGGTAGAGGGCCAGCAGATAGGCAAACGAGCTGGCAAAGGCGATAAGGATCATGACCATCGACGTCGTGCGCACGGTACCGACCAAAGCGATCTTGAAGGAGTGCCACGTCAGGCTCCGATAGTAGAACTTGGTCAAAAGGATTGCGTAGATCGCACCGAAGGCACCGGATTCCGTCACGGTAAACACACCCGACAGCGTACCGCCGACGATAATCACGGCGGTCAAAAAGCCGGGTATCGCGTCGGCGGCACTGCGTCCAACCTCACGCCATCCGGGGAATGGCTCGGATGGATAGTTATGTTTGACGGAAAGGATATAGGCGGCGATCGCAAGGCTGATGCACATCAACAGACCGGGGACGACCCCAGCAAGGAACAGTTTGGAGACAGAGATCCCGCCACCGGCGGCAACGGCGAAGATGATCATGTTGTGGCTGGGAGGGATGACGATCCCGGCGATGGACGACGTCACCGTGACATTCACCGCAAAGTCGGGCCGGTATCCACGCTCTTTCATAACGGGGACAAGGATCGATCCAAGCGCCGAGATGTCCGCCACGGCAGAGCCGGAGATGCCGCCAAACAGCATTGACGAAAAAATATTTACCATCGCAAGGCCGCCCTTGAGGTGTCCTACGAGGGCCGATGCAAGCTTGACCAGTCTAGCAGCAATCCCGCCGTGAAGCATAATCTCGCCCGCGAGGACGAAGAAGGGGATCGCCAGAAGGGAGAAAACCGAAACGCCCGCTGTCGCACGCTGGAAAGTGATGAGCATCGGAAAGCCTTCGATCCAGAAGGCAGAGGCGGCAGCGATGCCCATGGCAAAGGCGACGGGCAAGCCGATGAAGACGCCGATGGCAAACACAAGCAAAAGGATCACCAGGCCCATATCAGGACTCCCGCGTTTCGAATTGGGGATGCCAATCGGAATAGGTAAGAATGCGAATGATGCCGCGCGTGCCCGCATGCAGCACGATCAAAGCGCCACACAGGGTGATGGCGAGGGTGCGAGAGCTCTCGGGGATTTCCAGCATGGGCAGGTTGGAATCCCAGCCAAATATCATCAATTGCGTGCCTGCGTAAAACATGACGCTGCCGAACGCGGCGAGGATAAAGTCGATTGCCATCATGATGACTTTTTGCACCGGAATGGGCATGACGTCGCGAAACAGTGTGACGCCCAGATGGGTGTTGTCCCGAACCCCCGCGGCAGCGCCCAAAAATGCAATGTAGCAGATCAGGAGCAACGCAAGCTGCTCGACCCAAGTTGGCGTGGCGTTCAAAACATAGCGGCCAAAGACCAGCCAACCGAATGTAACGATCAGTACGACGAGAGCGATACACGCCGTCAGAATGCTGGCCCATTGAACGGCCGCAAGTACGGTTTCACATCTTTCCAGAACGGTCTTCTTGCCACTCATAACAGTCTCGCCGAGTTAATTTTTTTGTCCGAATGAAAAACAGTCCGCGCCGCAAAGGACACGGGCCGTTTCATTCATTCACTCGATGCAGGTTCACTCAGCGTTGCGGATCATGTCCACCAAAGGCGCAAGATCAGGGTTCGCTTCAAGGAAGCTTTCGTAAACCGGTGTCATCGCGGCTTGGAAAGGCGCTTTGTCCGCTACGGTGTTCACGATCGTACCGCCAGCCTTGACTGTCTCCATGGAAGCCGCTTCACGGGCCTGCCACAGTTCACGCTGCAACTCGGTAGAGGCTTGCCCCGCCTCTTTCACGATCTTTTGCTGCTCGGGTGTCAAAGAGTCGAAAGTCTTTTTCGACATGCAAAGGCACTCGGGAATGATCAGGTGCTCGGTCAGCGAGTAGTATTTTGCGACCTCATAGTGGCTTGTCGATTCGTAAGAGGGCGGATTGTTCTCCGCGCCGTCGACGACGCCTGTCTGGATGGACTGGTACACTTCGGAGAATGCCATCGGTGTCGCGTTGCCGTCCATGGATTCGACCATCTGCACGAAGAGGTCGTTGCTCATCACCCGGATTTTCAGACCTTCGACATCAGACGGCGTGTTGATCGGGCGGGCGGAGTTGTAGAAGGACCGGGCGCCAGCGTCATACCAGCCAAGCGGCTCAACACCGCGGGCGCGCATGCCTTCGGAAATCGCCTCACCGACTTCGCCATCCATGAGTTTGTACATCTGTGGGATCGAAGAAAAGATGAATGGCAGCGAAACAACGTTGGCTTCCGGCACGGAAGTCCCGAAAGGGCCAAGGCTGAATTCACCGAAATCCAATACGCCAAGGCGAAGCTGTTCGATCGCGTCAGGCTGGCTGCCCAGAACGCCATTGTGGAAAGTCTTTGCCGTCAATTCGCCGTCCGTGGCTTCAGAGATGGACTCTGCGAAAAAGTCCATGGCGATAGACACTGGATAGTCCTCAACGTGAATGTTCCAGCCTCTGAGCTCTTTCGCCGAAACGGATGTCGCCGCGAGTGCGATACAGCTGCCGAGCAGTGCGCTGCGAAGTGTGAAACCTACTGTCATGTGATCCTCCCAGATACGTTTGACTATTTGGAACGTTGATGTGCCCTCTCACATCGCTCGCCCATCGTAACAGGTATACTAGTATGTCCTGTCTCTGTTTGAGTCAATTATCCATCTGCGAAAGTGGTGTTTTTTGCACGAGGCCGCGGTTTTTACTAAGGTTTTTAAGGGGTGGAATGATCGATCTGCGCCTCTTGTCAGGGGGGCGATTATATATTGGGCACCCCACCATCATTCGACTTCGCGGGTGCGAGGGGGCACGCTTAACCTCGTGTTTTCTTCAACCAGCTGTGGGGAAGACATCAAAACAGAGGAGGCCAGTAATTCCTTATATCACGTGACAGACCAACTGATGATGACTAGAATACCAGATAATTCATTAGTGAAGGCCCAGTGATGACCCAGCTTCATCCCAACCGCTTGTTTCCGGTTGAACCCGAGTTACGAAAACTGGCGCGCACGCTCCATGATGAGGTGCGCGATCTGCCCATCATCAGCCCCCACGGCCATACCGACCCGCGCTGGTTTGCTGAAAACAAAGCCTTCGCCAACCCGTCCGAGCTGTTCGTCACCCCCGATCATTATGTGTTCCGGATGCTCCATTCTCAGGGGATCGCGTTGGAGGAACTGGGTGTGCCGCGCGTCGATGGCGGTGCCATCGAGCAAGACCCGCGCAAGATTTGGCGTTTGTTTGCAGACAACTATCACCTATTCCGCGCCACACCTTCGCGCATTTGGATCGACCATGCGCTGCAAGAGGTCTTTGGCGTTACCCAGCGTTTGTCTGCGACCACCGCTGACGAGATTTACGACCAGATCGACGGTTGCCTCGCGCAAGAGACCTACCGCCCCCGTGCGCTGTTCGAACGCTTCAACATCGAAGCACTCTCCACCACCGACAGCGCGATCGATGACCTGCGCTGGCACCGCATGATACGGGAAAGCGGCTGGTCCGGAAGGGTGGTCACGGCCTACCGGCCCGATGCCGTCATCGACCCCGAGTTCGAAGGGTTCGCCGACAATGTCGCTACCTTGGGCGAACTCGCAGGGGAGGATACGACCACTTGGGCCGGATACCTAGCTGCCCATCGGAACAGGCGTGCCTTTTTCAAGGAATTCGGCGCCACGTCGACAGATCATGGTCATCCTACCGCCCGAACCGAAGACCTCTCGCAGGAGGCCGCCGCCGCTCTCTTCGACAAAGCCCTGCGTGGGGCATGCACGCAGGAAGAGGCGGATGCGTTTCGCGGTCACATGCTGACTGAAATGGCGCGGATGTCGCTGGATGATGGATTGGTCCTGCAAATTCACCCCGGGTCCTGTCGCAATCACAGTGGTCCGATCATGGAACGCTTTGGCCGCGACAAAGGCTATGACATCCCAACGCGCACCGATTATGTCCAAGCGCTGCGCCCTTTGCTGAACGCCGTGGGGCAGCACCCGAGAATGACCATCATCGTTTTCACTCTGGATGAGACGGCGTTCGCGCGGGAGCTTGCGCCCTTGGCTGGGGTCTATCCCGCACTGAAACTGGGGCCGCCTTGGTGGTTTCACGACAGCGCCGAAGGCATGCGGCGGTTTCGCGAAACGGTCACGGAAACGGCGGGGTTTTACAATACCGTTGGCTTCAACGATGACACGCGGGCCTTCTGCTCGATCCCCGCGCGGCACGATGTTGCGCGGCGCGTCGATTGCAGTTTTCTCGCGACGCTGGTGGAGACAGGGCGGCTTGACCGGGATGAAGCCGACGAAGTGGCCCATGACCTGTCCTACGGGTTGGCCAAGACGGCCTATAAGCTATGACCCAACCTCGTCTGCAACGGTCGACCGATCCGCGCCCCCAAACCGGTATCGTCCACCTCGGCCTTGGTGCATTCTTTCGGGCTTTTGGCGCACCGACAACCAGCGATGCCATGGCGGCAAGTGGCGGCGGTTGGGGGATCGTCGGGGTCTCTCTTCGCAGTTCGGATCTGCGCGATGCCTTGCGGGATCAGGGCTGGGCCTACACCGCCGTTTCCGTAGGATCGGAAGTGGAAACCCCGCGTGTGATCGAGATCTTGAATGACGTGCTCGTCGCACCGCAGAATCCTGCCGCAGTGTTGAAAGCGTTGGCCGATGCGGATGTGCGCATCGTGACCCTAACGGTGACTGAAAAGGGCTATTGCCACATCCCGGCGACGGGAAAACTGGACCGTGGTCACCCCGATATCGCACATGACTTGGCAAGCCAGCTTCCTAAATCCGCGATCGGATTCATCGTGCGCGCTTTGGCGGAACGTATGCGCGCGGGCGCACCGGCTTTCACGGTGATGAGCTGCGACAACCTTCCCCAGAACGGTCGGCTTTTGCGCGGGCTGGTCCTTGAGTTTGCGGCCCTCGTCGACCCCGAGTTGCAGCGTTGGATCGCCGAGAACGCCCGGTTTCCCTGCACGATGGTGGACCGTATCACGCCTGCGACAACCCAAGATGACATCGCACGGATCGCCGCGCTGACGGACCGCTATGATGCCACGCCGGTTGTGCATGAGCCCTTTTCCCAATGGGTTATCGAAGATAGCTTTGTCGCGGATGCACGGCCCGATTGGACCGCCGCGGGTGCCGAGCTGGTCCCCGATGTCGCATTCCACGAAGAGATGAAGCTGCGAATGCTGAACGGCGCGCACTCGGCTTTGGCCTACACAGGCTATCTGGCAGGATATGAAACCATTTCCGAAACCGTGGCCGATCCCGTGTTCAAGCGGTTTGTTCACGGTCTTTGGGATGAGATTATGCCGACGGTCAAAGCACCGGCAGGCGTTGATTTGAGCGATTATGCCACGTCATTGTTCGCGCGTTTCGCAAACCCCAATATCCAGCACCGCACATGGCAAATCGCGATGGATGGCAGCCAGAAACTGCCACAACGGTTGCTGGGAACCATGGGCGACGCGCATAAATCCGGCCGCGATACTCCGCTCATGTGTTTGGCGGTTGCGGCATGGATGTTCTATGTGCGCGGCGTCGATGAAGCAGGCAGTGCAATTGATGTCCGTGACCCTTTGGCAGGCGAACTCGATGCATTGACCGCCGCAGCAGACGGGCCGGAAGCAACCGTAACCGCGCTGCTGGGAATGAGCGCGGTGTTCCCCGAAGGCTTGGCGCGCCAACTGAAAGCACCTTTGACCGCCGCTGCGAAGGAGGTTTGGGCCTTTGGCGTGCGAGCAGCGATTGAGCGGGCCGTTAATGGCCCACAAGAAACAGAAGAAAGAACTTAGAATGCAGACTATTCACCGTCTTGATTGCGACGACGCGCAGCGTATTATCGAGGCCGCAAAGAAACACGCCGAGGCAATCGGTGTGCCGATGTGCATCGCGGTCATGGATGAAAGCTGTCACTTGATCGGGTTTCTGCGCATGAATGGCGGGAAAATCCCCAGCATCACAATGGCCATCGACAAATGCTTTACGGCGACGGGAACCCAGAAGCCGACGCAGGCCCTGGCCGAACCCAGCATGCCGGGCGGCCCTGTCTACGGGCTCACCTCCGCACATGGCGGACGTTTTGTCGTGATCGCAGGTGGGTTGCCAATACTCAAGGATGGCGAAGTGATCGGGGGTATCGGGGTAAGTTCGGGAACACCGGCCCAAGACCTTGAGGTCGCACAGGCCGGTGTTGATGCGTTTGACGCTGAGGGCACCTAGCCTTTAAGCTTCAGGAAGTAGTCGAAAATTTCGGGTACGTTGCCATCACTCATGCCTGCATCGACGGCGGCCTGAAGGTTGTGCGACGTGCCTTCGGCAATCTCGGACCGCGTGCCAAGATCGCTGACCATTTCAAGGAAATAGGCGATGTCCTTGTTGGCATTCGCCAATGAGAACCCAAGGTCGCTTACACCATCGACCGCGTATTTTTTACAGAATTGCATGAAGGGTGAATTGGACGGACCTGCCGACATGATCTCATACAACTGCGCCGGGTTGAGGCCCGCCCGGTCGGCAACGGCGAAGGCTTGGCTCATGGCGCTGACGGTCGTCATGCCCATGAAGTTGTTGATCAATTTCGTCGTATGCCCCGCACCGAGCGCGCCGACGTAGAATACGTTTTCACCTAAGATATCCAGCGTGGGTTTGACAGAGGAGAATGTGTTTTCATTCCCAGCGGCCATGATATTCAGCAACCCATCCTTGGCGTGTGCGGGTGTGCGGCCCAGTGGCGCATCGATCATGCCCGCGCCTTTGGCGGCGAGGTCGGCACCGATCTTGCGCGTGGATGCCGGAATGGATGTGCCGAAATCGATCAGAACGGCGCCCTTTTTGATACCCGCTAAGATGCCATCGTCGCCGTAGACCAAGCTTTCCACAACTTCAGAGGTGGTGACGCAGAGCATGATGATGTCGCAGGCCTCCGCCATCTCCCGAGGGGTAGCCACCTCGCGGGCTCCGCGGGCGACGGCCGCATCGACCGCTTTTCGGTTTCGGCCCATGATAACAGGTTCGATGCCGTTCTTCTGAAGGCATTCGACCATATTGCCGCCCATGAGGCCGAGCCCGATAAAGCCGATGACAAGGTTTTCCATTTCCTACTCCTAGACGAACAAGTAATCTCCCGCCTTACCTTACGTTCATACAGACTAGTATACTAGAAGAAAGTCATCTTTTGAGGGCAGTGACGATCCCGCGCAGTTCGGCCAAGCCGCGCATCCGCCCGATAAGGGTATAGCCGGGCTGGGTTTCCGCCTCGGCATCCGACAAAAGGGCATGACCATGATCCGCGCGGAAGGGGATCTCGGCATTGCGTAGCCTTTCGGCCTTCAGGATTTCATTCACGACCGCGACCATGTCGACATCACCCGTCAAATGGGCCGCCTCACTAAACGATCCGTCGTGCGATTTGGTCACGTTGCGCAGATGGACAAAGTGGATGCGATCCGCAAAGGCGCGCGCGATGCCAGGCACGTCGTTATCCGCATGAGACCCTAGCGATCCGCTGCAGAGCGTCAGGCCATTCGTCGGATCTGGGTGGGCGTTCATGATCCAGTCGATATCACTTTGCGTCGATACGATGCGGGGCAGGCCCAAGATATCGCGCGGGGGATCATCGGGGTGGATGCACATGCGAATGCCAAGCTCGGAAGCTGCCGGAATGACTTCCGCCAGAAACCGCCCGAGATTTGCGCGCAGATCATCATGGGTTAGCCCATCGTATGTTGTCAGAACGTCGCGCAAGCCGCTGATATCGTACCTGTCATAGGCCCCCGGAAGGCCGGACATGATCGCGTGCAAGAGCGCCGCCTTGTCCTCTTGTGAAGCGGCGTCATGCCACACACGTCCTTGTCGAACGGCATCGGGGTGATAGGTTTCCTCTGCGCCCTCGCGCCCCAGCATATGAATTTCGAACGCGGCCATCTTGGCTGCTGAAAAATGCAGGCAAGTACCACCGCGCGCGACAGGCGCCATCAGGTCGGTGCGGGTCCAATCTAGGATCGGCATGAAGTTGTAGCAGACGGTCGTGATACCTTCAGCGGCAAGGTTCGCGAGGGATTGGCGGTAGTTTTCGAACAGGCCTGACAGATCTCCGGTCCCGCGCTTGATGTCTTCGTGAACGGGCAGGCTTTCGACGACATCCCATGTGAATCCGGCTGCCAAAATCTCGTCGCGGCGTTTGGATATGGCGTCACGGGTCCAGACTTCGCCGTAGGGGATCGCATGCAGCGCGCTCACGATGCCTTCCGCCCCTGTCTGTGCGACCTGATCCAGCGGAATAGGGTCGAACTCACCGAACCAGCGCCAAGTCTCCCGCATCTTTCCGCCTCTTCAAATTTTGGATGGGCCCAGATTGATGTCGACCAAAGCACCACGGCCCTGAACGACCGCGCCGGACAGGCGACAGGCCATCGCGATACTGTCTGACAATGGCTGCCCACCGACATGCCCCGCAAGGATTGCCGCGTTGAAACTGTCACCGGCAGCCGTGGAATCCACCACATTCGTGACCGGCGCGACGGCAACCGTTCCGCGATCCTCCGGGCTATCATAGTAAACGTCACCGGCGCCATTCTTCACGATTACGGTGCTCGCCCCTGCCGCGCCGTAGCGATCTGCGGTGGCTTGTGGGGACGCATCCTTGAACCAATCCGCCTCATCCTCGAACGAGGGTAGAACAATGTCGGATACCGCAGCACCCGCCATGATGACCGAGAGCATCGTTTCGCTATCGTCCCAAAGCCGGGGGCGAAGATTGGGGTCGAATGCGATCGTTTTGCCGCTAGCACGAGCCGCTTTCAAAGCCGAAATGAACGCGTCGCGGTCGCCAGCCTCAAGGATCGCCAAAGTGATCCCTGAAAAATAGATCAGATCATGCGCGTCAATCGCACGTTCCAATGCGGGGAGGTCAGCGGCCAGCTTGCGGGCCGCCGATTGACCACGCCAATAGGAGAAGCTCCGTTCGCCATTCTCCAAAGAGATCAGATAGAGGCCCACGGTCCGGTTCGGCACCTCGACACAATAGCTGTCATCGACGCCGGCAGCCGTGATCGTGTCACGCAACTGGCCCGATATCGTGTCGTCCCCCAGCCCCGTGAAATAGGACACTGGGCTGTCTGGGACGATGCGCGCCAGATACCATGCGGTGTTGAACGTATCCCCCGCAAACCCAAGCTTGAACGCCCCCGCATCCTCCTGCGGGGAAAGCTCTGCCATACATTCCCCTATGGACAAAATCCGCATGCCGAAGGCTACAGGAAATCGTCACGCCGGGGCGTGAAGCAGTCGATCAAAGTGCCTGGCTCAAGGCAGACGCATCCATGGGTCAGTTGGGTCGGAATGACGAAGCTATCACCGGGCCCCACCTCTTTTTCGACATCGCCGAGAGTAAAGCGGAAACGCCCCGTCTCGACATATGTCGACTGCACATGCGGGTGATCGTGCAGCGCGCCAACCGCACCGGCTTCCGCAAAGCGGAACGCCACGACCATCATCTCAGGATGGTCCGAGAGTACTTGCCGGGTGACGTTTTCGCCAGTGGGCACAACAGGAAAATCAGCCATCTTCTATCCTTAGCTGAACAGCATACCGCCATTGATGTCGATGTTTGTCCCCGTGAGGAAGGCACTGTCATCGCAAGCTAGGAAGAGCGCGGCACTGGCCACATCATCCACGGTGCCTTGGCGCTTCAGCGGGGCGTTCGCCTCGTACCCGCGACGGCCCGCATCGGGCGTGTGGATGTTGTGGAAATCCGTATCGATCATGCCGGGGCAAAGCGCATTTACGCGTACATCGGGCCCAAGCTCTTTGGCCAAGCCGCGGGTCATGGTCACAATGGCACCTTTGGAAGATGCATAGGCCACCGAACCGGGGCCGCCGCCATCACGCGCGGCCTGACTGGCGAGGTTCAAGATCGTACCGGTTTTGATATGCTCCAGGCAGGCTTTGGTCATCATGAATGTGCTGGTCAGGTTAAGCGACATGACCGCATTCCAGTGATCCAGATCCATCTCTGCCAGTGTTTTGCGTGCGATCAGCCCGCCTGCGTTGTTCACCAGAATATCAATGCCGCCGAATGCTTCGAGCGTTTTTGCCACCAGATCATCGACGTCTGCCTGCTTGTTCAGATCACCCTGAACCGCAATTGCCTTGCCGCCAGCGGCTTTGATCTTGGCCACGACATCGTCGGCACCTTTGGAGCTGGCGAAATAGTTTATCGCGACATTCGCGCCTTCTTCCGCAAATTTGAGCGCGACCGCCGCCCCGATATCCCGACCACCGCCAGTGATGATGGCTGTTTTTCCTGCAAGTTTCATAAATCTACTTTCTTCTGACTGGCGTGGCACAATATGTTGACCGGTTTCTGCGAAGCACCCAAAGCAATGCGATTTATCGTATCGGCATATGCAGGTCGGCGCGGGAAAAGGCCTTCTGCTCAGCAATTTTCAATACGTCTTACCGCCGACTTTGGTCGAATCAACTTAAACTGAGTACTAGCATACTAGTTACTTATTGGGTAGGGTGTCCCTAGACTTCTGGATCTGGCGGCTTCAAAGAAGCAAAAGTTAGTGAGCCGCTTCTGTGGGGCCAGTATGCCCAATGCCACGAGACGGCGAAATTCACGGCCCCTTTAAGAGAAGGTAGCGACATGGCGAAGGTAACAAAATTGAGCGAGCGGCGCACCAGCGTCGATGAGGTGTTCGATTACCTGCATAGCGAAATTTCGACATTGGCACTCCTCCCCGGCGACAAGATTTCCGAGGCGGAGATCGCAACGAAATTCGGTATTTCGCGCCAACCCGTGCGCGATGCCTTTAGCCGGTTGGCGAATTTGGACCTGCTGTTGATCCGTCCGCAACGCGCGACAGAGGTAAAGCGGTTCTCCATGCGAGAGATCGAGAAATCCCGCTTTGTGCGCGCTTCTGTGGAATACGAAGTGCTGCGCCGCGCGGCTGCAATATGCGATGCCGATGGTGCGGCAAAGATCGACGCGGCCCTCAAGCTGCAAAAGCAGGCGATACAGGACCACGATGTCGATGGCTTCGGCAAGCTAGACTACGAGTTTCATGAAACCCTTTGCGGCATCGCAGATGCCGAATTCGCCTTCGACGTCATCATGCGGGAGAAGGCGAAAGTAGATCGCCTGTGTCGCCTTGGGTTGTCGAAGGAACAGCGCATGCCTGAGCTTTTGGTGGATCACAAAGCGATTGCAGAGGCGATCAAGGCGCATGATGCAGACCAGGCTGTCGCCGCAGGGGCGCTGCATTTGTCACGTCTCGATGAGACAATCCAGCGCATCACCGACACCAACGCCAGCTATTTCGAGGCATTTGAGGACCAATAGGGGCAAAGGAGTAACCCTACAAAACAAGGCCCATTAAAGCCTTCGATCATTCAGGCATCACGGGAGGAAACGATGCATAAGACCAACCTACGCCGCGCAATTGATCCGCGCCACGCCAAGACGATGAGCAGCGCAGAGCTGCGTGCGGAGTTCATGATCGAAGACCTGTTCAAGGACGACGAGGTCAATCTGACGTACACCCAATATGACCGCATGATTGTGGGGGGCGCCAAGCCGAAAAGCGGCCCGCTCGCGATTGATGCTGTCGACCAGACGGGCACGCCATCTTGGCTGGACCGCCGCGAGGCTGTGTTTGTCAATCTCGGCACCGGAGGCACTGTCGAGGCGGGCGGAGAGACATATTCCTTAGGCCGATGCGACATGCTGTACCTCGGCATGGGAACGGGCGTCGTAACGCTCAGCGGGGAAGACGCATATTTTTATATCATCTCTGCCCCCGCCCACCGCGCCATTTCTGCGCAACTGGTAACCATCGACGATGCACGGCAGGTTCCGCTCGGGTCGCGCGATACCTGCAACGAGCGTGTCATCTACCAGTTCGTCCATCCCGAAGGGATCGAAAGCTGCCAGATCGTGATGGGGATGACGAAACTCGCCCCCGGTTCGATCTGGAACACGATGCCCGCGCATGTGCATGAACGCCGCTCCGAAGCCTATATCTACATCGATCTGCCCGAAGATCAGAACGTCGTGCATTTAATGGGTGAGCCTGACGAGACCCGCCACATGATCGTGCGCAACGAACAGGCGGTTCTGTCCCCCCCGTGGTCGATACACAGTGGTGCTGGCACGGCTGCCTATTCCTTTATCTGGGCGATGGCAGGCGACAATATGGCCTTCACCGATATGGATATGGTCGCGATGGAAGACCTTAGATGAGCCGCTTTTCACTACAGGGAAGCCGTGCATTTGTGACCGGCGCGAACACAGGCATCGGACAGGCAATCGCGATTGATATGGCAGCCCAAGGCTGCCACGTCATCGCGGTGGGTCGGTCCAGCATGACGGATACGCTAAAGGCTGTTGCCGAAGCAGGTGGCAAGGCTGATGCAGTGCAGGCCGATCTGGGAACGGTCGCAGGCGCGGTCGCCGCGTTCGAACAGGCTGTGGCCGAGTTCGGGCCGATTGATACGCTGGTCAACAACGCAGGCATCATCCGCCGCGCGGATAGTCTGGAGTTCACGGAGGCCGATTGGGACGCCGTGATGGACATCAACCTCAAGGTTGTCTTCTTCCTCAGCCAAACCTTTGCCAAGGCGCGCGTGACGGCACAACAAGGCGGCAGTGTAATCAACGTTGCATCGCTGCTCTCGTTTCAGGGCGGCATTCGCGTGCCATCCTATACAGCATCGAAAAGCGCCGTGGCGGGGCTTACGAAAACCCTGTCCAACGAGTGGTCGGCACAGGGGATCACGGTGAATGCTGTCGCCCCGGGGTATGTCGTCAGCAACAACACAGCAGACCTGCGTGCTGACCCCGAGCGGAACAAAGCGATCCTCGACCGTATCCCACTGGGTCGCTGGGCCGAGCCTGAAGATATCGCGGGTGCGGTCACGTTCCTCGCCTCCCCCGCGGCGCGTTATGTCACGGGGATTACGCTGCCTGTCGATGGCGGCTGGTTGGGGCGATAGAGCGGGGCGCCAACTCACGCTCGAATGGCGCCGCCTTTCTTATAGGATGGACAAGCCGGTCATCAGTGACTGTCCCTCGGCCTGCTCTTACGGGCGACATCGCGATAGGAGGGCGCATCGCGCATTATCATCCCTTTGTCCAATCCAGTGGTCAGGTCGCGGAAGTACTGCTGCCACGGGGTCTGGCTGGCGGGCAATTGATATCCCCCGTCACTGACAAGTTGACGCGCCCGCTCGGCCAGCTCGTCCAGCGGCACCAGCATGTCCGCGGTGCCTTTTCCCAGATCAAATCGCACCCGGTCACCGGTTTTCAAAAGAGCCAAGCCGCCGCCCTCCGCCGCTTCGGGTGAGGCGTTAAGGATCGAAGGCGACCCGGACGTGCCAGACTGGCGCCCGTCGCCGACGCAGGGCAGGGCGGCGATCCCTTTTGTCAGCAAATAGGAAGGGGGGCGCATGTTGACCACTTCAGCCCCGCCCGGATAGCCCTTCGGCCCCGCACCTCGCATGAACAAGACGCAGTTCTCGTCGATATCCTCGGCAGGGTCATCGATGCGGTTGTGATAATCCTCGGTGCCGTCGAACACGATAGCGCGGCCTTCAAAAGCATCGGGGTCGTCCGCATTGGACAAATAGCGTTTGCGAAAATCGTCAGAGATCACGCTGGTCTTCATAAGCGCACTTTCGAACAGGTTGCCCGAGAGGTTCAAGAACCCCGCATTCGTCGATAGCGGGTTCTCCAATCTGCGGATCACGTCCTCGTTCGTCGCGGTGCGCCTTTCGCAATTGTCGCCCATCGACCGTCCATTCACAGTGATCGCCTGAGGGTGCGGCAGCAATCCACCGTCCAGCAGACGCGCCACCACGGAAGGCACGCCGCCGGCGCGGTGATAATCTTCGCCCAGATACTCTCCCGCCGGCTGGAGGTTCACCAACAGCGGCACCTTATGCCCCAAGTCTTGCCAGTCGTCATTGTCCAGCGGCACGCCAAGATGCGCAGCGATCGCATTCAGATGGATGGGCGCATTGGTAGAGCCGCCAATGGCCGAGTTGATGACAATTGCGTTTTCAAAAGCCTCCCGCGTCATGATGTCGGACGGGCGCAGGTCGTTCCAGACCATCTCGACGATACGCTTTCCAGTCTCATAACTGATCTGCCCGCGTTCGCGGTACGGCGCGGGAATGGCGGCGGAGCCGGGAAGCTGCATGCCCAAAGCCTCCGCTAGCGAGTTCATCGTGGTGGCCGTTCCCATCGTGTTGCAATATCCGACGGATGGCGCACTGGAGGCGGCAATCTCCATAAACTCCTCGCCATCGATCTCGCCCTTGGCCATCAACTCGCGCGCTTTCCAGATCACAGTGCCCGAGCCTGCGCGCTCCCCATTCCAATAGCCGTTCAACATGGGGCCAACAGACAGTGCGATCGCCGGAATATTGACCGTCCCAGCCGCCATCAACAGGGCCGGGGTGGTTTTGTCGCATCCGATGTTCAGAACCACGCCATCAATGGGATAGCCGTAAAGCGTCTCAACCAATGACAAATAGGCAAGATTGCGGTCCAGATTGGCCGTAGGGCGCTTGCCGGTCTCTTGAATAGGATGCACAGGCACCTCGATACAGGTCCCGCCCGCCGCGATAATTCCTTCCCTGACACGCTTGGTAAGCTCGATATGATGGCGGTTACAGGGGCTGAGATCGCTGCCCGTCTGTGCAATGGCGATGATCGGCCTGCCGCCCTGAAGCTCCTCGCGCGTGAGCCCGTAGTTCAGATAACGTTCAAGATACAGCGCCGACATTTCCGGATCACCTTCGCGCGCAAACCAATCTCGCGAGCGCAATTTATCCTTGGTCATCTTCGCCATCTTTTAACCTGCATCTGAAAATAGTTGGAATGCTAGTATGTCATTCAATTCCACAAAGGTAATCCCCCAAAAATTTTCGATTTTCAAGAACCGTCTTTCGCATTGTACCAATCTCACCCTCCCCGAAGCGGAACGGGCGGCGCTTGTAAAAGAACTCATGCAAGCACGCTTGGCTGTGAAGAATGCAAAGACAAATGAAGACGTGAAAACTGCTCAAGGAAAGGTGCATGAGGCCAAGGTGGCATTGGGCGAACGTGGGCCGGTCTGGTGGAACGACGGCGCCCCGGACGTGAACCGCCACCACCCAAAGAACAGACTACAGGCCGTTTGGTGGCGCGGCTTGGCGCAAGACTAATCCGGCTTCTAGGCGATGGCGATGCGGTATATCCCACTGAACGACTTAGGATCGACGCGCTTCTCGCCCTGCTTGATCGCAATTGTTCCCTCACCAACCAGCCGAACTGCTTGTTCACGGATGGGGACCATCATGTACTGGAGACTTCGTTGCAAAATTGCTTGGCAATTGAGGATCAACTCTATCCTGTGACTGCAATATGCTGACTCAAGTAGTCTCACGACAGCTGGTGGGGTCGGAGTCTGTCAACATAGTGATGGGCGGCATATAGATACTATCTGGTAGCGCCAAAAACACACCCATATTGAACGTTCACAGTCGAGGTTTTTTGGAGCAGGCTTGAGGTCTGATAAGCGGGACAATCCTGCCGTTCGATGCGCACCCTCCGTCCCTTAAGCAGACGCTCGTAAGCATTGCGGGGAACGGACCATCGCTGCATCCGCGAGAGCGACCCGCGCCTTCCGCGAAAGCAGACGTTCAGCCTGGCATCATGGCCAGCCCCTGTCTTATCGGCACGAAGGGCGGAAACCGGACATTCGCTGCAACCGAGATATTACCCCAAGCTTATGTGGAAGTAGCCGAGGCCTGCCGAGTAAACCCGGCAATCATGGCGGCAATTTCGCAAGGCTCGGTCGAGAACCACGACTTCTTTTCCGTCTCCGGGTCGACCTATGTCACTAACACGCCCAGACGGCTTTGCGGACGGGAAGCGGCGGGTTCCAAACGGCGAAGACAGAGGCGATGGGCGTGGCCGGGAGGGCGATAAGTCCACCTGCAGGTCTCCGCAGCGTTGGACGGGCGGAATGTCTGTGGCGACCGAAGGCGCGTCGGCCGACGCGGCGCGGGCGAGACCTCAGGCGGAAACGGTTCCGAGGATAAATTATAAGGACATAGTGAACTCCTGGTTATGTTGTAGCATCCGAGGACCTCGCGGTGATCTGGGCGGGCGCGGCGCGTGTGATGGGCCTAATCGCGTGGCGTTGGTCCGGTCTGCTTACCACGACGCTAAACCCGGACCTCGCCCGGGCCGAAGGGGTCGATCCCCGGCGCGAGCAGCTTGTCTTGACGCTGGCGCTGGCGATCACGGTGGCAGTGGCGATCAAGGTCGTGGGTGCGCTTCTGATCACCGCGATGCTCATCATCCCCGCTGCCACTGCACGCGCCTTCAGTCGCACGCCGGAGGTAATGGCTGGTCTTGCGATGGTCATCGCTGGTGGATCAGTCATTGGCGGGACAAAAGCGTCCTATTGGCTGGATACGCCCACCGGGCCCACAATCGTCTGCCTGGTGGCGATCCTCTTTGCGCTGTCGGCGCTGGCAAGGCGTATCTGAGTGACGCCTCGCCGTAGGGCCGGGATACGCTCCCGGCCCTGATTATTCCGCCGATGTCGTCAAGCAGCCTCAGGGGCGCGGCGCCAGCCGGGGAAGGGGTCGGGCAGGTTTTCCCATTGGTGGGGGACGAAGTTGCTCTCGTCGCCGACAAGGGCGGCATCGAAGGCGGCCGTAATCGCCGTCTTGTCCATGCCTGCGCCGATGAACACCAACTCCTGCCGGCGGTCGCCGTAAGGCTCTTGCCAGTGCTCCGCGAGATAGGCGCGGGCCTGCGGGTGATCGGGCCAGCGTTCGCGCGGCACCGTAGCCCACCAGTTGCCCATTGGCTTGACGTTGCTAAGCGCGCCAGCGAGCGAGAATTCCGCCAGCCAGTCTGGACGTGTCGCAATCCAGAAATGACCCTTCGCACGGATGACGCCCGGCAGATCACCGGTGAGGACATCATGGATTTTTTGTGGGTGGAACGGGCGCCGCGCGCGGTAGACGAAGGAGGACACGCCGTATTCCTCGGTTTCCGGCACGTGATCAGCAAAGCCATAAAGTTCTTTGGCCCACATCGGGTGCAGATGCGCCTTGTCGAAGTCGAACAGCCCTGTGCCCATGATGCGATCGGCCGGAACCTTGCTCTGGTCGGTTTCGATGATCTGCGCATCGGGATTCAGCGAGGTGATGATCTTGCGTGCGGCGTCGAGCTTCTCAGGCCCGGCGTCGGAGACCTTGTTGAGCACCACAACATCGGCAAATTCGATCTGGTCGACCAGCAGATCGACCAGCGTGCGGTCGTCCGCGTCGCCGAGGCTCTCGCCGCGGTCCCGCAGGAAGTCATGGCTGGAATAATCGTTCAGCAGGTTCACCGTATCGACCACGGTGACCATCGTATCAAGACGCGCGGCGTCCGATAGGCTCTTGCCGTTTTCGTCGCGGAAATCGAAGGTCGCGGCCACGGGCAGCGGCTCGGAGATGCCGGTGCTTTCGATCAGTAGGTAGTCGAAACGTCCCTCTTCGGCGAGGCGACGCACCTCAACCAGCAGGTCGTCGCGCAGGGTGCAGCAGATGCAGCCGTTGGTCATCTCTACGAGTTTTTCCTCGGTCTGGCTCAGGTCGGCACCGCCGTCGCGCACGAGATCGGCGTCGATGTTGACCTCGGACATGTCGTTGACGATCACCGCGACGCGGCGCCCTTCGCGATTGTTGAGAACGTCGTTGAGAAGCGTGGTCTTCCCGGCACCGAGAAAGCCGGACAGGACGGTGACAGGCAGGCGTTTATCGCTGGCTGGCATGGGAGTCTCCGTTGATCAAGTGATATGTTATAACATTACATTATATATGCGGAACGCTGACTGCAAGCCGGTTTGCAGCGTCCGCTGAGGATGGTGAGGGACGTGGCCTGAAGTCGCGGCATAGCCACCATCACAGACGGACCGCCGCGATCAGTGGATATAGATCGCGTCGTCATCCTGCTCGGGGTCGGTGACCGGGTCGAGCACCAGCAGCAGGCGCGTCTCGCCGGTCTCCGCAATTGGAGGTGAGCGGTGCAGCAGGCCCACCGGCGGGCTTTCCGGCCAGCGTGTTCCGCGCAGAAGGATCGGAGAGCCTGTCGGCACCGTGAGGATCTCGGCGGGCTCCTTGCCTCTCTCGGAAAGGCCGTATTGCGTGCCGGTCCCGCGGTAGGTGCAGACCAGCCGCGCGGTTACCGTGTCGATGTGGAACTTGCTGCAGGCATTGGTGTCGACAACGTCGAGACGCAGCTGCACATGGTCGCAGCGCATCAGATTGCCGAAGATTAACGCCAGAGCCGAGGCGTCTTCGATCAGCATGTTGCGCTCGGCGCCCTTCGGCATCTGATGAAAATCCGCGATCTCGATCAGCGCGTCGCAGACCGCCTCGGGCCGCAGAATGACGCGCGCGCGGGGCAGCTGGCTGGGCGGCAGGGCGTCGATCCAGGCCTGGAAACCCGGCAGCGGCGCGCGCTCCCAGACCGCCGCGGCGGTGCCGGGGTCACGGATAGATGACAGGCCTGCGGGGGTGGTGCAGCGTTGCAGTGGTGCGATGGTGTCGACGATCATGTTGCTGCCTCCGACGGTTGATAGGGAAAAGAGGAATGGTGCAGGACGATGCGCAGGGTGCCGGCCGCGTCCTTCTTGTAGCCGAAGCTCTTGTCGACCGTAGTGACGGAGCCGTCCTTGTTGGTGAGCGAGACCCAGCCCATCCACATCGCGACATCGCCTTGAATAAAGCTGGCCGAGGTGATGCTGTCGGAGGCGACCCAGCCCATGATCGCGAAGCCGTTGTCGAGCGGGTATTCCTCGGAATGGCCGCAGAAATAGGCAAGAGCTCCGGCCTTGGTCGTGCGGAAGGTCTGGGCACCGCTGGCCATGGTTGGTTTGAACAGAACCGGGCCGAGGTCAAAACCGTAGTAGCTGTCGATATTGGCCGAGGCGACCTTGCGCGCCGCCTCGATCCCGCTTTCCTCGAACGCATTGGAGATGGCGATCTTGCCCTCGCCCCAGGTCTTCAGCGCCTGATAGATTTCGTCTTGGGTGATTTGCATGGGGTGTCCTTCTGTCCTGTCTGTCAATCTGCGGTGCCGGGGCGCTGGCTTTCGGAGACCAGCGCCAGTACGGCTTCGTCGAGCGTAATGGTCTCGGTTTTGTCGCTGCCGTGGCGACGCATGGTCACGCTGCTGGCTTCCGCCTCGCGCGCTCCGAGCGCGATCTGCAGGGGGATTTTCTGCAGCGCATGTTCGCGGACCTTATAGCCGATCTTTTCGTTGCGCAGGTCGCTCTCCACCCGTAGGCCTGCGGCTTGCAACGCCGCCGTGACTTCTCGCGCCCAACCGTCTGCGGCCCCGGTGACCGTCGCAACGACCGCTTGCACCGGTGCCAGCCAAAGCGGCAGATGGCCGGCGTGGTGTTCGATCAGGATGCCGGTTAATCGCTCCAGAGAGCCAAAGAGCGCGCGGTGCAGCATGACCGGCGCTAAGCGGTCGCCCGAAGCGGCCACATAGGTCGTGCCGAAACGTTCGGGCAGGTTGAAATCCACCTGCAGCGTGCTTTTGGGATCAAGCGCGCGGGTCGCACCGTCAGGCAAGCGGATATGGATCATGGAGGGCCTTTCTTTCGGAGGGGCGCGGCCGCAGTCTACTCTGGCATTGGCCATCGACGCATGCAGCGCGGCCGCGGTGGATCAATCTTGAAGCTCGGTGCTGTCGGCCATCATGCCGCCCGGCGAGGTTTCGCTTGGCGTCCAATCCTCCGGGCGCATCAGAAGCGCCTCGAGGCTTTCTGCCAGCTCCGCCTCATCGACATTGCGCGCGATGACCACGACGCGGCTGGTGGTGTCCCTGCTGGCCCAGGACTTCATCGGCACCGGGGTATCAAAAATGTGCTGCACACCGTGAAACACAAAGGGATATGGCAGGCCCTCGACGTGCAGAATGCCCTTCATGCGCAGAATATCGGGGCCGCGGAGCATCATGAGCGTATCCAACCAGGTATCGAAGACCTCGGCGGGGATGGGGTGGGGCACCTTGATGGAGGCCGAGCAGATCCCGTGGTCGTGCCCCCGGTGCCGAGCCGGGGTAGATGGGTTGAAAGTCGCAGGTGCGGCAGGTTTGACAGCCATCCCCGAGAGGCCAGCAAGCGGATCGGGCTTGGTCGCCCTCTCGGTCTGCGTCGCTGCCAGCCCCAGCCAGTTGTCGACATCCGAAGAGGTCACATCCGCGCGCATCGCGGTCAGACCAAAGAGCGTGCCCACCGGCACCTTGCCGTGATCGGCACGGACATGGCGCGCCGTGGCGTTGAGCTTGCTCAACCGCTTCTCAAACCGGGAAAGATCAAATGGGTCGACAAGATCGGTCTTGGACAGGATCAGCAGGTCGGCGATGGTCACCTGATGCACCGCCTCGAACTGCCGGTCGAGCGTCTTCATCCCAGTCGCCGCATCCGCCAGTGTCACGACGCCATCGAGCCGGAAGGCCTCGGCGATGTTGTAGTCGGTCACCATGGTATGCACGATCGGCCCCGGATCGGCGATACCGCTGGTTTCGATCACGACGCGATCAAATTTGACGAGCCCTTCGTCGCGCTTGTCCATCAGGCTGTCGAAGGTTTCGACCAAATCGCCCAGAACAGCGCAGCACAGGCAGCCCGACTGCAGTAGGATGGTTTCCTCGGTCATCTCCTCGATCAGGTCGTGATCCAGACCGACATCGCCAAACTCGTTCATGATGACGGCGACCCGACCGGCTTCGGGATCGCGTATCAAGTGGTTCAGCAGTGTCGTCTTTCCCGAGCCCAGAAACCCCGTCAACAAGGTGACCGGAACGCGTGTATCCTCGAATGTCATCGGGTCCCCTTTCCGTCAAAAATCTGCTTTTCGCCACATCCTGTTATGATATAACATAGCTTCACGCAAGAGACCTGAAAGGACCAAGATGCTCGCATTGAATTTTGAAGCTCGCAGTTCCGTGGAGCAGATTGAGGAAAGCACTGATCTTGCGCCCAAGTTCGGCCCTGATGGCTTGATGCCCTGCATCACCACCGATGCCGCTACGGGAGTGGTCCTGATGCTGGGCTGGATGAACGCCGAGGCTTTCCGCCTGACCATCCAGACCGGAGAGGCACATTACTTCAGCCGGGCGCGGCAGGTCCTATGGCACAAGGGCGCGACCTCCGGACTGGTTCAGAAGCTGGTCGAAGCGCGGATCGACGACGATCAGGATGCGCTCTGGCTGCGCGTCGCCGTCAACGGCTCAGGCGCGTCCTGCCATGTAGGCTACCGCTCCTGCTTTTACCGGGCCGTCCCGCATGGGGCAGATGCCGGTGCGCCGCTTGCCTTTGTCGAGGGCGATAAGACATTCGATCACGATTCACAATTTTCCCGAGGGATTGGCAGTGGGCGTTGGATTTGGCGCACACGGTTTGGAGGGAGGTCTGCCACTGGCGCTTGGCATCGGCCTACAAAACGCGCCCGAAGGACTGGCCGTCGCAGTCGCGCTTTTGGGTGAAGGCTATGCGAAGGGCCGCGCATGGGGAATTGCCGCACTTACGGGACTGGTCGAGCCGGTCGGCGGGTTGCTTGGCGCGGGCGTTGTTGCACTGTCAGAGCCTTTGCTGCCTTGGGGCCTGGCATTTGCCGCCGGTGCCATGCTGTTCGTCATCAGCCACGAGATTATTCCGGAGACCCATCGTAATGGACATCAGAACAAAGCGACATTGGGCTTAGCGGTCGGGCTGGTCATCATGTTATTTTTGGATGTTTGGCTGGGATAAGGAAAACTTCAAAGCGCACTTGGAGCTACGGTAGCTGTAGGTCTTATGTGCTTGTTTGCCGGAAAACCAGAATGGGGGCGGAGATGGCAGGCAGCAGTAGGGCACAGCAAGAGTAGAGCGTCACAGGCACGGATTGCGCTGCCTGCGCCGCCAAGGTGCGCGGCGCAGTGGAGCGCTTGCCGGGGGTCGCGGATATTGAGGTGGCACTGATGTCCGAACTGCGGCTCACGCTGGATGAGGGCGAAACGTCGCAAAAGCGCTTTGGGAAGGTCGTGCGCGGTATCAGTTTTTGCATTTCTCCGAAGGGGGCGAAGGCAGAGAGGCCGAAGGATGGTATCACCATGCCGCAGGATGCGGTGATCGGTGGGACAATGACCGCACCTCGGCTCATCTCCATATCTGTCAGCGGAAGTTTCAACGACCTCGGACAGCAGGTTACCCGACCCATCTTCCCAACCAGTTGCCATGGACCCAGCCATTGCGGCGGGGATTGCCATAATACACGCCCCACCAATTGCCGTTTCGAACACATGGGCGAACACCGTCGCCGTTATGCAGTTCGTCGATCTTACGGTAATTTGTCCCCGGAACTGTGCGAACAGCCAGAAAGCCATCTCTGTTCGGATCAAGACCTTCCACACTGGCGCCGAGGCATCCCGCGGCCTGTTCATCTTCCTCAATTAGGAAGTCCATATCCAATTGTTGCGCTGAAAGTGGAGTGTAAGATAGTAAAACTATTATGGCGGCAGCATACTTCATCATCTCAATATCCTCCTATGGAGATTGGGAGTATACTACAGTTCCAACCCGTTCCCTACAACAACGCTGGCAGCCGGTGCTTGACGGGGGGAGGGCAGCCTGCCCTTTCCAATGGGGGGGGAGAGGGCGATAAGGGAGCGATAGTAATGAGAAAGGTCATATGGCTGGCCGTAGGTATCGTCGGGTTGGGCGGCGCAATGGCCTCCTGCTCCAATAGCGAACGCCTCCTTTGCCTTAACCCGACCGGTTATTGCGGGGGCAGCAGCACGCCAGACCCCGATCGCATCGGGGGTCCAGCTTGGTTTCTCTGGCAATCTACCGCCGAAGAAAGATTGGCCTATTACCGTAAGGAATGCGCGACCAGCAGCCTGCCAATGCCCTCCAATGATGTGACGACATGCGCCCTTGAGCAGATTGAATTTCAAGCCCATTCAAATTGTGTTCAGTATTACCTGCCACCGACCAGACCTAAGGATGCAGCTGAGAAAGTACGGCGAGACAGGCAATTTGAAACCTGTAAACGGGATGTTTTGGGACAGCACGGATTATAGAAAACGATTGTGAACCTCCGCGGTGGCGATCCGTCCGATGGGTTCCAAAAATGGCGCTTTGCTCGCACGATTTGGGATAGGCTACTACAAAAGCCGACTGGTTTAGTTCTTTCTTCGGCATTCTTTGACTGAGGATTAGAGAGAGTCGTCTCAAATGAAAATGAGATCACGTTCAGCGACAGGTTCGAAAATATCGCCGTGCGTGCCGGAATCCAAATTGCCGCTGCACCATGCATCAAGGTAGCGGCGCACAGACATGAGGCCGTTGAGCCCGCCCTCCAGCATGCTTCTCAGAGGCGAGTTCCCGGCAAAATGAGGACTTTTGTGGATGCCTTTTAACCAAAGCATTCCTTGCGCCTCGTCCTCAAACAAGAAGGTAAGAGCTCTGTAGATTCCGATTTTCGCTGAAATGCGTAAAAGTGTATCAAGGGATAGGGCGATGGGCCGACGGTGGTTCGCTTTCATCAACCATCTATAATAGGTGGACCTGCTCGGGTCGCCTAGTATGACGATACGTTCCGCCACACTTAAGCCAAGTCGATCTGCGATTTTCTGAAAGACCCGGAGGCCCGGGCCGCTTGTTCTTATGCGGTCATCCCGCGATATCGTGCGAACGTTAGACGGTAGCGAACCGGCATTTCTATGGAATACTATGCTTCGCACTTCGAACCTCCTTTGATCTTCCCTAAATAAGGCCTCACGGCGCCAAGACCTTACTACGAGACCATAGTTGGGGAAATTTATAGCACATGGCCGAGGGATACTGTGGAGAGAAATTGGGTTTCTGTTTGTGAAGCGGGTTTATCTTGCCGAATTTCCTAGTCTCAAACGGTAGTATGACCTTAGTTGAACCGCCCGCGTTCTATTCGGATATCCATCGCGCGGCTGCGGGCAGGAACGCGACGATCAAAAATACACGTAAGACGTGGTGTGCTGCCACCATGGCAGGATCAATCATTAGTGCCAATGCCACAACGCCTAACTCAGGTGCGCCGCCAGGGAGGTAGGAAAGAAACAATGCAGGCGTAGCCGCGCTAGCGAAGGGGGCAATCATGACCGCCGCGGCAAGCGAGCCAGTAGCAAGGGCCACACCGACTAACGCAGCTAACCAGCCGTCTTTCAAAATTTGTTTAAGAGGATAGCCAACAAAGCGCGCGCCAACACCTGCTCCGATGACGATTTGTGCAAAGATCGAGAAGACGGGAGGGACATGCACTGTCAGAATACCAGTCGCATGCAATACGGCGGAACTAATCAAAGGGACGAGAAGCATCGCCGAAGGAAAGCCTGCTCTCTTGGCTACCGCCCAGCTAGCCACTGCAATGCCAACGAGGAGGCCGTGCTTTAGCGGGTCAAGTGCTTCAGCACCGGCAAAAGGCGACTGGTTAGCTTCTGAAAGATCAATTCCGGAAATTAGCTTGATTGCGATGGGAGCCGCCACCAGCAAGGCGATAATTCTTGCGCTATGGCACAAGACTACTCGGTTGACTTCGACCTTGTAGCTTTCTGCGAGCATTGAGACGACCGACAGTCCGCCGGGCATCGCGGCGAAAAGAGCGGTATTGCGGTCCATGTCCCCCCATCGCCGGAAGACCACATAGGCTAAGAGACAGAAAACTATTGAGAGCACGGACATAAATGCCAAGCTGATCGCCCACGTGCTTGATCGCGCAACTACGTCCGGCGTGAAGCCAGTGCCAAGCATCGTGCCAATTGCAACCATAGCGTAGCTGCGCCATGATGCCGGTAGCTTTGGATGAAACGGCGAAACCTGGGTGGCAAGCGTTGAAGCCGCAATGCTTCCTAATACCCACGGCAATGGCAAATTAAGCCACAGGAAGGCAAGTCCACCGACTGCACCAAGTAGCATTGTAGCCACGCCGCGTTGGAGGGCGGAGCTCAATATGGTTGGGCTCATGTGGCGTTCTTCTTACGCTTACCCAATGCTTTGAGTAGCGGCGCGCCACCCAACACGAGCAGCATGATGATAAAGAGGATCAAGGCAATTGGCCGCTCCAGCAGGTATCGGAAGGGCTCCCCGCCCGATATCTGTAAGGTTCTAACAAGTTCACCCTCCATCATGCGTCCGAGTAGAAGTCCTATGACGGCTGCCGCCACAGGATAGTCATTACAGCGCATGAGCCATCCAAGCCCGGCGAACGCCGCTACGGTCAAGGGACCAGCAATTGTGCCAGTGATCCCGTAACCGCCCCATGCGCACATAGCTAGAACGCTCGGCACCAAATAAGAAAGAGGCACGCGCACGACCATTCCCAGCACGCGCAGCATAAGGAGTCCGATTACCGCGAGCAGGACAACCTGTCCAATATTGCCCAAAATAATCGAATAAACGATCTCGGTTTGGTTCCGAATGAAAGACGGCCCGCCGATGATGTTATGAAACGAAAACGCAGCGAGCAACACTGCGGTGGCAGCTCCCCCGGGGATCCCGAGGGCCAAGAGAGCGGTCATAGAGCCGCCTTCAGAGCTACTATTAGCGGATTCTGCGGCGATGACGCCATCAGGCGCACCCTTGCCAAAAGCCTCGGGAGTTTTCGATGTGCGTCGCGCTTCTCCATAGGAGACAAGATTTGCCACAGATGACCCAACACCGGGAATCGCTCCAATTAGCGCCCCGATCAAGCTTCCGCGTATCAGCACACCTGGATGACGGAATGTCTCGGCGCCACCCTTAAGAATCTTCTTGATGGAGATATCACGTTGGGTCTTGTCTTGCACAAGATAGGAGCCGCTGCGTAAGCGCAGCAACTCGGATGCTGCAAAGATGCCGATCATTGCGGGAACAACCGGAATTCCGTCAAGTAGATGTGGGTTACCCACTGTCGTGCGCATGATACCCGTTGTGGACATGCCAATCTGGCTGAGAATTAGGCCAAGAAAACCCGCGATAAGGCCTTTGGGTAGGCTGCTATCGTTGAGGGTGGCGATAAGGGTCAGCCCCCAAAGCACCACGACAACCATTTCTATTGGCCCAATCTTTAAAACGAATGCAGCAAGTGGGTCTATGAGTAACAATAAAAGGACATAGCCTATAAAAGCCCCTACGACAGATGCAGCCAGCCCCAAGCCGAGCGCTTCATTGTGCTTTCCTTGACGGGCCATTGGGTAGCCATCAAATGCCGTAGCGATTGAAGACGACGAACCCGGAATGTTCATCAGGATTGCGGTCACACCGCCTCCATAGGCGCCGCCTGTAAAAATCGCGGTGAGAAATAGCATAGCTTGTAGAAAATCCATGCCAAAGGTGATGGGCAAGAAAACTGCCATTGCCATGGAAATCTGGAGCCCCGGAATCGAGCCGAAGATCAGTCCAATCAGCAATCCTGGAATGACCCACATCCATGGAGCGAAATCGGTAAACAGCAGGTCTAAAGCCTGCGAAAATGCGAGTTGATCGATCATATCAAAGCACCATCGTCAGCATTGGATAAGGAAACAATGAGCCAAACCCCTTGACTAAGAAGATGGTAAAGAGCGCCGAAAACAGTGGCGGCTTCCAAAGGCTTTTTTCGCCGCTTAATGCGATGCCACCCCAAACGAAGAGAAAAGTGGCGACGTCGAAACCCAGCTTTGTTAGCGCAAAACAGAACAAAGCGAAGCCGGAAAGCAGTAAAAGATCGCCCCATAAACCGCTTTGCTGGGAGGTTTCGGAAGAAGCATTCGCTTCTCTGATTGCCTTTGCGACCAGCACTACTAGGAGCAAAGCAATCACGGCCGCCACGGGTGCGACGACGACAAGGTTGTTCAGAGATGAGGAGGCAGAAACTGCGCTCCACGTTATAAAGGCAGAAACCGCGAAAATAAATCCAAGCAGTGCAGCGTGGGTTGCCGGAAACTTCCCTAGCATATCTCTTTCCTTCCGAAACCGAGGGTAAATGAACGCGGGGGCGATAAAGCCCCCACGAAATCGGTTACCTAGAATCTGTATTACTCATCCGCTGTGAAGCGTTTGAGAACATCGAAGTTTGACTCGATGATTTCTGTTGTGCGGTCTGGACCCAGCCACTCGGTCCCAATTTCCTGAGCCTTAAGGCTTGCTACAAAATCCTCGTCTTCTAGAACGGTTTTATATGCAGTGACCATTTTCTGGAACGCTTCGGGGTTCTGGGTTTTGAACTCAGCATGAGCAGCAAGTCCACGCATTGAGCCCGCTAGAACCGGGACGTCTTGAAGCCCTGACTCTGCCAGCACAGTGTTCAAAGTTGGAGTGTCCCAATTTTCGTCTGTGGTGTCTGACGCCAGCGCCAAGGGGCGCACAAGCTCTTGAATTGAAAGGGTGCCATCCGCCGCAAGGACTGTCATATCCACTTGACCTCCGGCGACCGCCGTTCTGGCTGCGCCGCCCGACTGGTAAGTAACAATGCTCACTGCATTCTTGTCCAGCCCGAATGCTTCCAGCGCTAGTTCAAGGTTGATAGCTCCTGTAGAGCCCGGAACTACCGAGACCCTTAGCTTGCCCGGGTTTTCTTTGGCCGCTGCCATGAAGTCAGCAAGAGTTTCATATGGCGTTTCTGCGTTGACTGCAAAGAGGTCATAATCGTTCCATTGCCCATTGATAAAGGCGAAATCGTCTAGCGAATAGTCCGCATCAAAGCGAAGGATCGCGTTGGAAATATATGGGTGGATCGATGTGGCAAGGAAGTAGCTTCCATCCGCTGGCATCTGGTTAAAATATGTGTGGCCGACATGGCCGCCACCCCCTTCTTGGTTGATGACACTAATAGATGTCCCGAGCTCTTCCTGTAGGCGTTGAGCCAGCGCGCGCGCAGTGCGGTCGGCGGAGCCACCGGGTCCAAGTGCGACTACAAAGTTGATTTTTTTCGGCGGCCAGGCGTCTTGAGCGAAGGCGGTAATTGGAATTGCTGTTGCTGCGAGCGAAAGGCTGAGTGCGGCAGCGGTAAAGGTGCGTCTCTTCATCTAGATAGTCCTCCCTAAAAATCCTAAACCGCCAAATTGTAGTTCAATGTGACGGATCGTTGTGATGTAACGTTCTGCCTACCGCTCTGTCAATACGGTGATATGAGTTGACAATACCCAGTTAAATATGGCGTATACGAAAAACTAGATCATTTTCGGCGATGATAGTGTGGAGTGCTTAATGTCTGAATTGTTGACAAAAGGGACCGAATCAAAAGGCCAAGTATCTGACCGGCTTGCCGATGCAATACGTGACGACATCTTGTCGGGACGGTTGGGGCCGGGGGAGCGGTTGGGTGAGGTCAGTCTTGCCGAACGCTTTGAAGTCAGTAGGGGGCCGGTTCGAGCAGCGCTCAGTCTCCTTAGCGAATGCGGCATTGTGACGATCGTGCCAAATAGTGGGGCGCGGGTTCGGCTGATCAGCCGGGAAGATGCGCGTGCTCTTTATGAGATGCGTGTAGCTCTTGAGGGAGAAGCTGCTGGGTTGGCAGCAAGCAGGGCGGATCAGGCTTCCGCTCAAACCTTTCGAATGCTGTTGGAGCAGCATGCAGAGGACATCGCCTCGCACCCCGAAGGGGCTTATTTACAGGGTTCCGGTGACAAGGATTTTCACATGGTCACAGCGCAGATGGCCGGCAACCCCATTATTTTGCGTTATCTCACTAGGGAGCTTTATCCGCAACTGGCACTTCTGCGCATGAAGCACCGCAATGTGGTTGGGCGAGGAGCCAAAGCCTTGCGCGAACATAAGCGCATCGCCGCAGCTATTTCAGATGGTGATCCGGAGGTCGCAAGACTGTTAATGCGACGCCATATTTTAAACAGTTGGGCTGCCCTTGAAGCGCAGCTTTCAGAAACTGAGGAGGACGCGGAATGAGCCAGCGCCGCATACCCGCTGCCTTTATTCGTGGAGGCACATCTAAGGCCATCGTGCTGAAGCGCGACGATTTGCCCGACGAGGAAGCAGAATGGCCCGAGTTGTTTGCTGCAATACTCGGCAGTCCAGATCCCCATATGCGCCAGCTCAACGGGATGGGAGGGGGCATTTCTTCGTTAAGTAAGATTTGTATCGTTGGCCCACCTACTCGGGAAGATGCGGATATAGATTATACATTTGCCCAAGTGGGCGTAGCCAATGATACCGTGGATTTTACCGGAAACTGTGGAAATATGAGTTCGGCGATGGGGCCATTTGCTTACGATGAGGGACTTGTCAGTGGTCCGCGTGATGGAGGGGCCTGCGTTCGAATTCACAATACAAATTCGGGTAAGATTATTGTGTCGAATTTTCCGGTGAAGGAAGGGCTTTCAGAGGTGGAGGGCACCTTGGAGATCCCTGGTGTATTTGGGACTGGGGCGCCAGTGGTTCTGGACTTCCTAGACCCAACTAATACATTCGGCCGCGGAACGTTGCCTAGCAATCGCGTAATGGATTGCTTCACATTGGCAGACCAACGAAAGGTCAATGTGACGATGATTGATGCGGCCGTTCCAACGGTCTTCGTCGCGGCAGCCGACGTCAACGGCAGCGCCAGTGCCCACCCCATGAAAATTGATGCTGACATGATACTGATGGCGCGCCTGGAAGAGATACGTCAGCAAGCATCCGTTGCTATGGGGCTAACTGAGGATCTTGCAGCGGCTGCGCACCGTATCGCAACGCCCAAGGTGGCTATGTTGGGTCCCAATGAGGACTACAACGATCTTTCAGGTAGCTTCCAGTCAGCGCAATCGCATGACCTACAGATCCGCATGATTTCAGCGGGTCAAGCCCACCGGGCTGTTCCTGTTACCGGGGCACTGGCCCTTGCTTGCGCTGCCGTGCTTCAGGGGTCGGTCCCATTTGTATGTGCTTCAGACGGTTTCGATCCGCTCAATCTGCGAATTGGCACGCCAAGCGGAGTGGTTACCGTCGGTGCCACGAAAGACATTGATGCGAACGCTATAAGTTCCGCCCGCATCCTGCGGACCCAGCGGCGGCTGATGGACGGGAAGGTTTATGCCCCAGTCGGCGCACTCTGAAATCCTGATCAGTAGACTTGAAGAAGTGAGACACGACAATGATGAACCATGAGATTAATCGCGCTTTTAAGCAACGTATCCTGACGGGCAAACCCGTTTTAATGCCTGGTGCGGCCAATGCGCTCGCTGCGAGAATTATCGAAGACCAAGGCTTTGAAGCTGTCTATTTGTCGGGGGCGGGGTTGACCAATACATACCTAGGTATGCCAGATTTGGGTTTCGTGGGTTTAGCCGATATCGCTCAACATACCTCAACTATTCGCGATGCCACTGAGCTCCCGATCGTTGTTGATGCTGACAACGGTTTTGGAAATGCACTTAATGTGCGCCATACCATTCGAACGCTTGAGCGAGCTGGCGCCAGTGCCGTGCAGCTCGAGGACCAAAAATCCCCCAAACGTTGTGGACATTTTTCCGGCAAGGAAGTGGTGCCGCTTGAAGAAGCGCGCGTTCGAATTCGTGCAGCTGTCGATGCACGCCAAGATGAGAATACACTGATTGTTGCCCGAACCGACGCTCGCGCCACCGACGGCTATTCAGAAGCATTGGACCGTGCCGCCGCATTTATCGAAGAAGGCGCTGACATTACTTTTGTTGAGGCACCTCAGTCGGAGGACGAGCTGAGGGGTATTCCGGCTGCTCTAAAGGGCACCCCACAGTTGGTGAACTTGGTCGTCGGTGGAAAAACACCAATCTTGCACGCCGACGATCTTGGCGAGATGGGCTTCTCTCTTGTCTTATACGCCAATGTGGCCCTGCAATCTGCAGTTTTTGGTATGCAGACGGCACTTGGGCAGCTCAAGGAACAAGGCAAGATGGATGAAAGTGGTCCGGTGGCAAGTTTCCTCGAACGTCAGCGGTTGGTCCGGAAGGATCTGTTTGATGATTTGGAGAAACGCTACTCGGTCTAAGGCGCCTATGTTGTTTGAAAGGAAGGGGAGGGCATGTCGATAGGAGTTGCGGGCGGGCCCTCTCTAGATGCCCACCTACTTGTCTGGCTCTTTCCACTCAGGGCGATGGGTGTCGCAGCCGTCTGACGCATTCTTAGTTGAGCTAGCAGTCATTTGGCTGCTTGAGTTCGCGTTCCCGGTTGTAGCCCATTCTAAGGCTGCTGGGGGAATGAAAAAGCTGGTAAAAAAGTTGGTTTGGTAGTCCAGTGTGAATCTGTCTGGCTACTATAACGAGAATTCCATGCAAGTTAGTGTTCGCGATAACAACGTCGATCAGGCCCTTCGTGTTCTGAAGAAGAAGCTTCAGGGGGAAGGTGTATTCCGGGAAATGAAACTTAAGCAACATTTTGAAAAGCCTTCCGAAAAGAAGGTGCGTCGTCAGGCCGAAGCAATACGACGCGCTCGTAAAGTTGCACGCAAAAAGCTGGAGCGTGACGGCACGCTTTAAGCTGATCTATCTCTCGAGATAGGCAGTCCGTCGGCTTTCAGCCGGCGGACGTTTCGTCTTAGTTTCCATGTGGTAAGCTTTGACTGAGACTTTTCGGACTTCCCTAGCAAAAGGGCTGCATTTTCCGTCATGCGGTTGTAAAATCGCGTTCCTGGTAAGGTTTTGGGGTATCCGCAAACCGTGTTGGTCCGCTCTGCGGGGCCTTGCTGCCCTTCGCCGCGATAGTTGAACAGTCTGCTTCGGCCAATGCCTAATATCATGTTTCAAGTGCGCAGGCCGCGACTTCTGGCGTCACCGCAGCACGCCGTTCTTGAAATTGTTGATTACATACCAACTGTATGGTATGTGTAGAGTATGCCAAGACCAACCAAACAATCCCCCGAGCGCGGCGATGCGCGCACGCGCCTTCTAAAAGCCGCACGCGACGTGATCCGGCGCAAGGGGTTCGCCGCGACCTCAGTCGATGATCTCTGCCAGTCGGCCGGTGTCACTAAGGGCGCGTTCTTCCATCACTTCAAGACGAAGGACGCGCTTGGCGTGGCGGCAGCAAATTTCTGGGCCGAGACAACCAGCGCACTCTTTGCCAGCGCGCCATACCATGAGCCGGACGATCCGCTGGACCGGGTTCTGGCCTATCTCGATTTCCGCAAAGGGATCATCGGCGGCGAGACGTTTGAATACACCTGCCTTGTCGGCACCATGACACAGGAGGTGCATGATAGCGCGCCCGCGATCCGGGATGCCTGCGCCGCCAGCATCTTCGGCCATGCCGCCACGCTGGAGGCCGACATCAAAGCGGCGTGCAAGCAGCGTAACATCGCCGCTGACTGGACTGCCGAGAGCCTTGCCCGCCACACTCAGGCGGTCCTTCAGGGTGGGTTCATCCTCGCTAAGGCCACCGGAGACCCGGACCTCGCCCGTGAAAGCGTTGATCACCTCATTCGCTATGTGCGCGGCCTGTTCGGGGTGGAACCAGATACATCTGAAGCCAGCTACAAGGAGAGATCAACATGACCAACCAGCAAATCACCGTGGAAACGACAGTTGCCGCCTCCGTTGAAGAGGTGTGGAGCGCCTACACCACCCCGGACGACATAATGCAGTGGAATTTCGCAAACGATGATTGGTGCTGCCCGCGCGCCGAAGTGGCTCTGCGCCCCGGTGGCAAGCAGGTCGCCCGTATGGAGGCGAAGGACGGAAGCATGGGTTTCGACTTCGAGGGCACTTACGAAGAGATCGAGCCGCATAAGTCACTCGTGCTGGTTCTTGACGACGGCCGTAAGTCCCGCACAACATTTACCGGAAGCGGCGGAAACACCCATGTCGTGACCACCTTCGACGCCGAGGCGCAGAACCCGATCGAGATGCAGCGCGACGGTTGGCAGGCGATCTTAAACAATTTCACTACCTACGTCGAAAGCAAGCGCGGCTGAATGTTGATGTGGCCGCCCGGCTTGAAAGCTTAACCCCCCAACCACGAGAGCAATGGAGGAATTTTGGATGGAACATGCCTCGAAAGTGCGGACCTGCTTCTGGTTTGAGAAGGGCGGACATGCTGCCGCGCAGGAATACGTAACGTTTATACCAAACAGCAAAATTGAGGCCGTGCGCGAAAACGGCCAACCGGACGACCCGATGATTGTCGAGTTCACGCTGGCAGGTGCGCCCATGATGATCTTGACCGCCGGGCCGCATCACAAGCTGACGCCCGCCGCATCTATCTCTGTGCTGACAGAGGATCAAGATGAGACGGACCGGCTCTGGGCCACGCTGACCGCGAAAGGCGGTAAAGCAGGACGGTGTGGTTGGATCGTGGACCGCTTCGGCGTGTCTTGGCAGATCGTGCCGAAGCGAATGCCGGGCCTGCTGGCCAGTGAAGATCCGGGCGCGGTGAGCCGCGTGAGCGAGGCGATGATGCAGATGGAGAAGATCGACATTGCCGCCCTCGAAGCTGCTGCCGAGAAGGAGCCAACGCATGGGTGAGGCAACACAGATCGGATGTGCCTGTGGCCAGACCCACCTCGAAGTCGAGGGGAGGCCCATTGCAAGCGTCGAATGCTGCTGCAACTCCTGCCGCGAGGCGGCGGGGAGGATGCAGGGTCTTGAGGGCGCACCCCCGACGTTGACCGATTACGGCACGACGCCCTTTGTCATGTATCGCAAGGATCGCGTGCGTTTCCTTACGGGAGCCGCCAACCTGGCCGGGTTCCGCCTGTCGCCCGAGGCCCCCAGCACGCGGGTGATCGCCACTTGTTGCAACACGCCTGTCTATCTGGAGTTTAAAGGCGGACACTGGCTGAGTCTCTACAGTGGACTCTGGCCGCCTGGCACAAAGCCTGAGCCCACGATGCGCACCATGGCCTCCGATCTCCCGGAGGGTGCCACGCTGCCAGACGACATTCCCAACGCAAAGAAGCAGAGCCTTGGCTTCTTCGCCAAGCTCTTCGGGGCCTGGGTCGCCATGGGTTTCCGCAACCCTAAGACGCCAAACACGGGAGAGATCAATATCTGACGCCCACAAGAAAACCGAAAATGAGAGTATCACGTGAATGAGCCACGTTCTAAGTAATTGATAATAAGAATAAAATATTCTGCGCAAGCTTTTCCTTTCTTGAGCAGACTATTAGTTTTTACACGTGGGTGTCTGAATCTTAAGTGATTGAAAAGAAATTAATTTTCGAATCTTAGAATCAGGGTTTATTGGGAGCTTGAGAAGCCTTCTCCTGTTTTTCCCTCTTTTGTTGTTCTGACCACCAATAAATAGCCAGCGGCCGGGCTGAAATGTCCATTTCGCAAGCAAAATAAGTCAATCGGGCGGAAACGCCCGATTTTTGCGTTTCAGGCCCCCTTATGGGCTAAATAGAGGGCCCCGCCTCTCAGAAGGGATATGGGGCGGGGTTTTGGCAAGCAAAAACAATTTTTCAGTTTTTCGTCCACCACAGCTATTCGGATATATCGCCGCAAAGCCAGACCGACCAATCTAGGATCAGGACTCATAGCCAATAGATTACGGTTGCCGCGAATGCGATGGCTGAGAGGAAGACCTTCGGGCAGCGGTCGTATCGGGTCGCCACACGTCGCCAATCCTTGAGCCTGCCGAACATGATCTCGATCCTGTTGCGTCGCTTGTATGGGCGCTTGTCGTACTTCACAGTCTTCTTGCGTTGTTTTCTACCGGGAATGCAGGCGCGTATCCCTTTGTCTTTCAATGCTTCTCTGAACCATTCGGCGTCATACCCGCGGGCCCCGAGCAACCAGTCGACATCCGGCAGGCTGCCCAACAATGCCCGTGCTCCGATGTAGTCGCTAACCTGCCCGGCCGTGACAAACAGGTTCAGGGGCCGGCCTTCGCTGTCGCAGATGGCATGCAGCTTTGTGTTCATGCCGCCCTTTGTGCGGCCAATCAGGCGTCCGCGCCCCTCTTTTTGACGCCCATGCTGGTCGCTGTTCGGTGGGCCTTCAGGTAAGTGGCGTCGATCATCACAGTCTTCTGTTCGCCGTGCTCGGCAGCCAGGCCGGCCATCATCCGGGCGAAGATGCCCTTATCGCTCCACCGCTTCCAGCGATTGTACAGCGTCTTGTGCGAGCCATAGGCTGTGGGCGCATCGCGCCAACGTAACCCATTGCGATTGGTAAAGATAATCCCGCTCAATACACGCCGGTCATCGACACGTGGTTTGCCGTGGGACGTCGGGAGGAAGGGTTCAAAGCGTGCCATCTGCGCCTCTGTTAGCCAGAAAAGGTCAGACATGTTCACCGCTCGATTTTCAAACCGTTAATCACGCCACCACGCGGAAATCAATGGGTCCTGACCCTAATCGCGTAAACTCGAAAAAGTGGACGTTCAGTGCGGCGATCGAGTTTGTCGATGCGCAAAGGCAGCTAATGGCAGCCGAGAGCGCTCCATATCGACGTCAAATCTTGGCGATACTTCGGATCGCGGCCTTGGCGATCTGGTCGAACATCGCACGATCGTCGGAGGATGAAGCAACGATCATGCCACCCTCCAGCGCCGCGACGATGAGGCAGGACGTGTCTTCGGGGTTTTGAACGCTATGGCGTTGGAACAGGTCAAGCAGCCACAGCCTGTTCATTTTGAAGAAAGCTTTTGTTTTCTGGTTAACATTCTTGGGCAGCCCGATCGCTTCTGCTCCCATAATTGCGCAAAGACAGATGGTTTCGTCCAAGACCAGCGCCTGAGAGTAAAGCGCAACGTAGCTGTCCAACGCCGTTTGCAAGCCGGTCGTGTCGATCTGTTCAAGTTGTTCTTTGAACTGGCTGGTGTAGCGATCCACCAAAGCTTCGCCCAGATCGGGTTTGGTCGGGAAGTGATAGTGAACGCTTGCGCTTTTGATGCCGACATCGCTTGCCAGGTCGCGAAAGCTCATCGCCGAGAAACCCGCACCACGGACACGCTTTTCAGCGGCATCAAGGATTTTGTCTTTCATTGTCTGCGGCATGCAAAGCTCCTGTCTATCATGTGGTAGATAGGTGTTGACAGGGGGGAGGGCAATATCTAACTGAATGCCTATCAACTGATAGGTAGCTATGTGGCGCCGCTGCGCGCTGAACCGGAAGGATGTACCATGGACCTGAACGCAAATTTTGATGAACGTGCTGTTGTACATTCGGACAGGGAGCCGTGGGTTGCATCCCCGATGAAGGGCGTGGACCGGCGGATGCTGGACCGGATCGGGGATGAGGTCGCGCGGGCGACGACCATCGTCCGCTATGCGCCGGGCAGCGCGTTTTCGGCGCACACCCATACCGGCGGCGAAGAGTTTCTGGTGCTTGAGGGCGTGTTTCAGGATGAACACGGTGACTTTCCGGTCGGCACCTACGTGCGCAACCCGCCGACCTCTGCGCACACGCCAAGCTCGGCTGCGGGGGCGACGATCTTCGTCAAGCTGTGGCAGTTCGACATGGATGACCGTCAGCAGATCACCATAGACACCACCACCCAGACCCCGCAGCCGGTGCGTGTGGGTGTTTCAGAAATTCCGCTGTTCGCGGATGCGCACGAACGGGTGCGGATTGAGCTTTGGGAGCCCAACGTGGCAGTGACGCAGGCCGGCCACAACGGGTTCGAAGCCCTTGTGGTCGAAGGAAGCTTTATCGAAGGGGATAAGGTCTTCAGGGTCAATTCCTGGCTGCGCCTACCGCCCCACACGCCGCTGAACGCTGTTTCCGGGCCTGATGGGGCGCGGGTTTGGGTCAAATCCGGCCATCTTTCGGAAACGCCAACAGCCCCGAATGTCGGGGGATAAGATGTCAGATCCACTTGCAATCATTGGCGGGGCGGGTGCCGGTCTTGGGCAGAGCTTGGTGCGCGCCTTTGCTCAGAACGGCTATAGTTCCATCGGCCTCAACCGCTCGGTTTCCAATAGGACGGCGGGCACGACACTTACCGTCGATCTGTCCGACCCTGATCAAACAGCCCAAACCGTTTCGGACCTGATCCAAACCCATGGGGCACCAAAACTGGTGGTTCACAACGCCGCGAAGCTGGTGATCGCAGGGTTTGAAGATACCACGACTGCAGATTTTGAGGCGACATGGCGTGCGATGGTGCTTTCGGCGGTCAATCTGGGCCGAAGCGTGTTGCCTGCGATGGTGGAAGGCGGCGGTGGCACCTTCATCGTCTCCGGCGCAACAGCGAGCCTGCGCGGCGGCAAGAATTTTGCGGCCTTTGCCTCGGCTAAGGCAGGGTTGCGGGCGTTGACCCAATCGCTGGCGCGTGAATATGGGCCGCAGGGTATCCACGTTGTGCATGTGGTTCTTGACGGAATTGTCGACACGGATGCCAGCCGCGCCTTGCACAGTATGAACCCTGCAAGGATGATGAAACCGGAGGATATTGCCCGCACCTATCTGGCGCTGGCGGATCAACCACGGTCCACCTGGACGCATGAGCTGGACTTCAGGCCGATGGGAGAGGCATTCTGATGCAGACCGATGTTCTGATTGTGGGCGGTGGTTTGTCGGGTCTTGCGCTTGCCGACCATCTGGCCCACCAAGGCCGCGATTTCTTGCTGGTTGAAGCGCAGGACCGCCTTGGCGGGCGCATCCTGACCAAAGAGCTTTCAGGCGGCGCGTTCGACCTCGGGCCTGCGTGGTTCTGGCCGGGCCAGCCGCGCATGGCGGCCCTCGCGGAACGCTTTCAGATCCCTGTGTTCGAGCAGTTCTCGACGGGTGACTTGGTCTATCAAGAGCAAAATGGCACCGTGCAGCGCGGGCGCGGCTATGCCTCTATGGAGGGGTCGTACCGCTTGGCCGGTGGGATCGGCTCTGTGGTGCATGCTTTGGCCAAAGGGTTGGATCCGGTGAAGATCATGACCAGCACGCGGCTGACGTCGGTCGATCACTCGGCGGGCATCATCACGGCGGAGGTTGATCAAAACGGCAGCGCACAGATCATCACGGCCAACAGGATCGCAATGGCCATGCCGCCCCGGGTGATCGCCGATACCGTTTCCTTTGAGCCCGCACTGGATGCGGGCCAAATGCAGGCATTGCAAGACACGCCGACCTGGATGGCCGGTCAGGCCAAGATCGTTGCGGTTTACGATCAGCCTCATTGGCGACATGCCGGGCTGTCCGGCGACGCCATGAGCCAGCAGGGGCCGATGGTCGAAATTCACGATGCTTCGCCAAGGCAGGGCGGTCCCTATGCGCTCTTCGGTTTTGTCGGGGTTCCTGCGGATGCGCGTGCCCAGCACAAAGATGAGATGATGCGCCTTGCGGTGACGCAGCTGACGACGATGTTCGGACCGGAAATGGCCAACCCGATGCACCTTGTTTTGCAAGACTGGGCGACCATTCCCCACATCGCGCGGCTACAGGATCGGCAGCCGGTCCGAAGCCACCCCCGCTATGGTTTGCCGACCAACCTGTGTGCCCTTTCAGCACGCGGGATGATATTTGCGTCGACCGAGACCGCACCGGAATTCGGAGGCTTTCTTGAGGGCGCATTAGAGGCGGCCGAACATGCGGCCAGCACACTGGCGCTGCACGATCCCATGCAGACCTGATCACCACCCGCCCGCATGGGTTTGGGCATTCAATAGAAGAATGAAAACACGCCGCGCCAAGCCAATCCAACGGGCATGGTGGCCATACGGATAACATATGATGACTCGGACATTACGCACGACTGAAGCCGCCGGGTTCCGGCGCAACCTTACGGTGCTGATCCTCGCCCAATCTTTGGGGGCTGCCAGCGGACCGATTGTAATCTCGCTGGGGGGATTGGTTGGTCAGGACCTTGCAACTGACCCTGCTTTGGCGACCCTTCCGGTCAGCATCTATAATCTTGGGCTTGCCCTTGGAACGGTGCCTGCCGCTTGGATCATGCGACAATACGGGCGTCGCAGCGGTTATCTTCTGGGCGCGATGATCGGCGTGTTCTCGGGATTGGTCGCCGCTGGTGCGATATCCTTTGGGGCGTTCACATTCTTCTGTTTGGGAACGTTTCTGGCGGGGCTCTATGCGTCCTATGTACAGTCCTACCGTTTCGCAGCTGCCGACGGGCGCGAAGGAGCAGACAGGGGGCGGGCCATTTCATGGGTCATGGTCGGCGGCCTGGTCGCTGCCATTATCGGCCCGCAACTGGTCATTGCCACGCGCGACGCTGTGCCGGGCGTGCCCTTTGCGGGCAGTTTCCTGAGCCAAGCGGCGCTGGCGCTCATCGCGTTTTTTGTTCTGACCCGGTTAAGGGGACGCCAACCTGCAGCCACAGCCGAAACGCTGTCCGATGATGGGGGGCGCACAGTGTTCCAACTTCTGGCTTCGCCGAAATACATGCTTGGGGTCGCCGCTGGCGTGGTGTCTTACGGGCTTATGTCATTCGTCATGACGGCCGCACCGCTGGCGATGGTCGGATGCGGGCATTCGATTGACCACGCGGCGTGGGGTATTCAGTGGCATGTGCTGGCGATGTTCGCGCCAAGCCTTGTGACGGGCAAGCTGATCGCCCGGTTCGGCAAGGAAAAGGTCACCGCCGCTGGCCTGATCATCATCGGCATTTCAGGTGCTGTTGCGTTGACCGGTCTGGATCTGAGGCATTTCTTCATTTCTCTCATCCTTCTTGGGATTGGATGGAACTTTGGCTTCATCGGGGCCACTGCGATGGTGGCCGCTGCGCATACAGAGGCCGAGCGCGGGCGTGCCCAAGGGCTGAATGATTTCGCCGTTTTCGGCACAGTCGCGGCGCTTTCGTTCTTTTCCGGCGCGTTGATGCAGGCGTCGGGATGGCATCTTATCAATCTCTTGATGTTTCCCTTCATCGCCGTCGTGCTTGCGCCATTGGTCTGGCAAGCGGCGCGACGTTTGTAAGTGCCGCGCCGAAAGGCCTCTGAGATTAGCAAAAGAATGCAAACCAAAAGGACAAACTCAACATGCCTAATTTACAAACTCTCATAACAGCGACCCTTGTAGGGATCGGCGGCACGTTGATTTTCGACGCGGTTATGGCCCTTATGGCTCGGTTTTTAGGATACACGGCCACGAATTGGCGCATGGTCGGGCGCTGGATGGGTCATATGCCCAATGGGCAATTCATTCAGCGCAGTTTGAAAGACGCCAAACCGATCCCTGGCGAAAACATACTGGGCTGGTCGTTCCACTACGCCATCGGCATCGGCTATGGACTACTCTTGGCTTTGATCTGGGGCGCGGATTGGTTTGCTGATCCCCAGCTTGCGCAGCCCATGAGCCTTTCTATTGCTTTGCTTGTCTTGCCGTATTTTATCATGATGCCGGGCATGGGGCTGGGTATCGCAGCGTCGCGGGCGCCTTCTCCGAATGTTGCCCGGTTGAAAAGCGTTTTCGGCCATTCGGTTTTTGGCCTTGGCCTGTTTCTTGCGGCGTTGGTGTTGGAAATCGTTTCCTGAACTACGCAATTTCTTTCTTGGTGTGCAATACAGCCGTGAGTGGCCTGACAAAGTAGAACCTTAAAGGCGGCTGTCATATGACGATCTCCTTCAGGGCCAGCGCGCGCACAGTCTGAAGGAGAGGTGATGGGTCATCGCGGCACCACGCCAGTGCGAGGGACAAATAGGGAGCCGGGCCTTCGAGATCGACAATACGCATGTCAGCGTTGATCGCGCTATCGATGCGACTGGTCACAAAGCTCACTCCCAAGCCTGCATCGACAAATTTCGAATAGCTTTGACCTTAGGTACATCTCCTGACCGTTAGTTGCTGCACCGTGCTCGAACGGCATCCATTGCTTCAAAACATGCCATTGTCGTTCTTACTATGCACAGGCATTTCCTGAAGCACGTCCCAATGCTCGACGATCTTCCCTTCCTTATCGAGACGGAAAATGTCCATGCCTGCATAATCGGGGCCGTTGGGCCATAGCTGATGGCAATGCAGGATCACATGATCGCCGTCCACGAATGACCGCTTGACCTCGACATGTTTGCCCGGATGTTCGCGTGCCATCCGCTCGAAATAGGCAACGAAGGCCGCCTTGCCGTCCGCCACATGGGGATTGTGCTGAATGTAATGCGCTCCGGCGTAGCGCGCGATGGCGTCTGCGGGGCGGCAATCATTGAACATCATTTCGTAGAAAGCGATGACGTTGGCCTTGTCGGTCTCTGGATCACGCATGGTCTTCCTTTCTGAATCTGTCGTTATCATGGGGCATGTCTGCGGGGATTTCTGAGAGAGTATCACGATGCTCCACTATCTTTCCATCTTCGACGCGGAGGCGGTCTCCGTCGAGGTGCGTTCAAGCTCTGTCAACTGTTGTTGGGGCACCCTTGCCGAGATGGGTCCAACGGAAAACGGGATTATTCGGGCGGCGTGATAGGTTTTTCCGGTCAGGCCATCTCAAGCGACATCAGGTCTGCTGTTGATGACGCTCCGCACTGGCCCGCGCAAGATCGGCGATCGCCTTGTAGGTGGATACGTCGGAACTGCGCCGATAGATGCAATAGAGGGGAAGCGGAGGCAGCTGCACATCTACCCCTCAGTCTTTCTCGCCGTAATGCGCGAGGAACATGTCCAGGCAATCGGCGATCACCGCCTCTGCGTCGACATCGGCCTTTTCGCCCAAAAGGAACTCCGGCCACATCAGGAAATGCTTGATCATCGACAGGAGCTGCCCGGCGGCAAAGCCCGGTTCGGCCCGCCGCAGCGCGCCGGCCTGCATGGCTTCGGCGATCAGCGCCTGTATCGGGCCGTCCTGCATCGCGGCTTTGGCAAAAAAGGCCTGGGCGAGATCCTGATCGCGCAACAGCTCTGACATCACCAGCCGGTTGAGGCCCATGTATTCTGCGCCCGAGAGGTGGCCTATGTAGTCCCGCGCCGCCGCGGTCAGCTGTTCTCGCAGTGGGGCCTGAGGGTCGTAGCGCAGCTTCGGCGTGGCGGCGATCTGCTCGAGCAGGATGTCAGTGATAGCTTGGAACAGCACCTCCTTGCTCTCGAAATGTTTGTAGAGCGTGCGCTTCGAAACCTCGGCCAATTCGGCGATTCTATTCACCCGCGCCGCCGGAAACCCCTGTTCGCGGAACTCTTGGATTGCGGCGTCCAGGATATCTTTTCGTTTCTTTTCAGTCAGTTTCATCGGATATACCCTGTTCGGCCGAAAAAATGTAAACACGGTGGTTTACCAAATGCGTCCTCCTCACTAAGTAAACATCGCAGTTTACAAACGCAAGCGCCGCGGCGCGAAAGGACATCACGATGAAATACAAGCAGCTTGGACATTCCGGTCTCTATGTTTCCGAACTGACGCTGGGCACCATGACCTTCGACAACGAAGACGGCAGCTATGCCGATCTGGTGGGCGCCACCGGTCAGGAGCTGGCAACACGCATGGTCGATCTGGCCATCGAGGCGGGCGTTAACATCTTCGACACCGCCAATGTCTACAGCTCGGGCGTCTCGGAAGAGATGCTTGGCGTGGCGCTTGGGGCGCGCCGTCAGGACACCCTCATCGCCACCAAGCTCTACAACACTATGTCCACCGGCCCGAACGATCTGGGTACCAGCCGGCTGGCCATCATGCGTGAGGTCGAGGGCAGCCTGAAACGGCTGGGCACCGATTACATCGACCTCCACCAGGTGCATAACTTCGACATCACCACGCCGCTGGAAGAGACGCTGCGCGCGCTCGATGACCTCGTGCGGCAGGGCAAGGTGCGCTACATCGGTCTGTCGAACTTCGCCGGTTGGCAGATTGCCAAGGCGGACGGCGTGGCGCGGCTTCTGGGCACCGAGCGCTTCGTCTCGGCGCAGTCCTACTACAGCCTCGTCGGCCGCGAGCTTGAGCGCGAGATCCTCCCCGCCGTGCGCGACCTCGGTCTCGGCACCTTTATCTGGAGCCCGCTGGCCAGCGGTTTCCTGAGCGGCAAATACACCCGCGAGGCAGAAGGCTCCGGCCGCCGCGCCACCTTTGATTTCCCGCCGGTTGCCAAGGAGCAGGGGTTCGACATTGTCGAGACGCTGGCGCAGATCGCCGAGGAAAAGGATGCCTCGGTGGCGCAGATCGCCCTGGCTTGGCTGCTGCACAAGCCCGGCGTCACCAGCGTAATCGTCGGCGCCCGCAAGGAGGCGCAGTTGGTCGACAACCTGAAAGCCGCCGACATCAGCTTGAGCGATGCAGAGATGGCGCAGCTCGACGACGTCAGCGCGCTCAAGCCCGAATACCCCGGCTACCTGCCGGTCTGGCGGCGCGGAGACACGCTGTTCAGCCAGCTTCACGACTGAAGCCAAAATATGGCGCCCAGATCATGTCCGGGCGCGCCCCTCCATAGACGCATACCAAGGATCATACAGATGGCTGACACGACCTTCGGACCAAAGGGCTGGACGCCCGAACGCCTCGGCACCCTTGCCGGCAAGACCTATGTCATCACCGGCGCCAATGCCGGCGCGGGCTTTCAGGCCGCGCGCATCCTGCTCGGCAAGGGCGCGGAAGTGGTGATGCTGAACCGCAGCGCCGAGAAATCCACCGCTGCCGTTAGCGAACTGAAGCAGGAGTTCGGCACCGCCGCGCCCGTGCGCTTTGTCCGCATGGACCTGGCCGAACAGGCCTCGGTCCGCAAGGCCGCCGAAGAGGTTCTGAAGACCACCCCGCGCATCGATGCGCTGATCTGCAACGCCGCCATCGCGCAGGTGCCGACCCGCCAGTTGACCCCCGACGGTTTCGAGAGCCAGTTGGGCACCAACCACTACGGCCACTTCACGCTCTGCGGGATGCTGTTCGACTGCATCGAGCAGTCGCAGGGGCGGATCGTTGTCGTTGCCAGCCTCGGCTACAACATGGGGCTGAAGACCATCCGCTTCGACGACATGAACTGGAACGCGGGCTACGGCGCGAACACCGCCTATTCGCAGAGCAAGCTGGCGCAGATGATGTTTGCCTACGAGCTTCAGGACCGGGCAGAGGCCGCCGGCCGCAACGTCGAAGTCTATGTCTGCCACCCCGGCTCGTCGGCGACCTCGTTGATCTCGACCAGCGGCAGCCGGACCATGCGCGCCATCTGGTGGCTGATGACCAAGACGCCGATGGTCCAGACCGCCGAACAGGGGGCCTATCCGGAGGTCATGTGCGCTACCGAAGAGGCGCTGACCGAGCAGCGCGCGCTCTATGGCCCGACCGGCACCCGCGAGTTCGTCGGCCCGGTGGGCAAGGGCACGCTGAACGCGCATGCCTACGACAAAGCGGTCATGGCCCGGCTCTGGGAGCGGTCCGAGCAGGACACCGGATTTACCTGGACGCTCTGAGCCCATCGACAGTTCGGGGCGTCTCCGGGATCACCGGACCCCTCGCCTTCAACCCTCTGATCGAAAGGTCATCCCATGGACATCGTGAAAGCCGCCAGCGACTGGGCACGGTTCGAAATGCACTCCGGCGCGGTCTTCGCCGCCTTCGGGCTGGCCTTCCTGCTCGCCGGCCTGGGGTTCCGGCAGTGGGGCGGCACCGATTTCTCCCGCGCCTTACTTGTCCCGATGCTGGTGGCGGGTGTGTTGCTGCTGATTCTGGGCGTCGGCTTGGGCTTGCTGGGGCAGAGCCGTCTGGCAGCGGTGCCTGCGACTTATGCCAGTGATGCCACCGCGTTCCTGACCGCCGAGCTTGCCCGCACCGACAAGGTGCTGAACGACTATCGCATCCTGGCCTTTCGCCTGTTCCCGGCGATCATTGCCCTCTGCGCCTTGGCGATCCCCTTCCTCGACGGGCCCTATTGGCGCGCGAGCCTGATCACTGCTATCGCCTTGTTCACGGTTCTTATCCTCATTGACAGCAACGCCAACGCCCGACTTCAGGATTACAGGCAGCAGCTGTCGATGGCAGAAGCATCAACGTGATCACTGGCGACCGGGCTGGAGTGTAAGGAGTGCCCCAGCAGGGCACAGATCTTCTCAGCTAAGCTGCGCAATACGGAACGGCAGCATGCCGGTCAGCGTATCGGCGGACAACGCATGACCAAACGTATTCTCATCTTTGGCGCGACCGGCACCGTGGGGTCGGGTGCCCTTTTCGAATGCCTGGATCATCCGGAAATCACGGAAGTGATCGGCGCGCCATTCAAATCAGAGATTTGGCCGTTCAATTCGTCCCGCGTCAGAAAAGCGGCATAGGCATGGGCTAGTTCGGAGCGGGTCGTGTACCCGCATTTACCGTCTCCCGCGCTGTTGGCGATCTCGGCCTCGGTCTGGCGGTTGCTCTGCACAACCGACGAGAAGCGGTCCCATCTTCGGGGCCCTGAATGCTGGTGTAGACGATCTTGCGAACGCCAGCGGCCTTGGCCGCCTCGATCACATTGCGGTGCTGGCCGATGCGGTCTTCGGGCGAGGCCGATGACCGAGGCGTGATCTGTTCGCTCAATGAGTTTGCGGGCGATTTCCTGACCGAGTTGTCCTGAAGCGGCGGTAGCTTCGATGTGAATATCCGCGCGGGCTGGCTCGACGACAGTGCGATGATGTCGCGCAAGCTGGGTGAAAGCGCGCGCGCCTTGGTGGTCGGCAGCGACTATGCCGCAACGCGCCCGGCCCCCGAACATCCTTGCGATCTGGAAGACTGGGACTGGGTGCGCTACCGACATCGCTCAGACTATACCCGCCTTAGCGGCCCCGGTGGGGAAGAGGCGAAAGTTCTGGGCCAAGCCCGGCTGGAAGTGGACAGCGTGGATGCCCTCTACCATTTCGCCTGCAAGAACCTTGGCGCCACGGTTCTGCCCGAGCATCTCGCCGCCCGGGGGGAGGCGGAGGGCAAATTGAGCCGCCTGTTCCCCGATTGGCGGCTGAAACCGTTGGGAATTTTTGCCGTCTGGCCAGACACCTCGCGGCGCGAGAACCTCACGCTTCTGTTCGTTCGGTTTTTGGCAAAAGAGCTCCATCAATAGGACGGTGCCTATTGGGCCATTTGGTTCCGCATGAAGGGGGCATCTGCCACGTCGCCTTAGATTCCCTCATGGTGCGGCCAAATGAGCCTTTCGCTGAACGAAGCCCCGCCGAAAGCCGCATTCCAGCGGCTCAAGTCAGCACATAGTTTTCCGAGGTTCTCATCGCGGGCGCCTCTTGGCCCAAGGCTTCACAGGCTGAAATCTTGATCACACGACACATCGCGTCGAGGGACAGGCCGTTCTGGACGTGGCGAAACGGATGTGCCAATTCGTTGGTGACGGCTTGCAGGCCAAAGAATACACAGGCGACCACCGCCGCGAAGACCGGGGCGAACCAGCTCGTCGCCTCGATAAGTGCGAAGGGCAGTAGCCAGCAATAGAGGTATATCGTGCGGCGCACCATGAGCGAGTAGATGAACGGGAGAGGCGTCGTCGCCATGCGTTCGCACCCGGCTCGCGATCGCGCCAGTGAGGAGAGCGTGTTGGAAATGGTCATCTGCCCAGAGCCATTGATGGCCCCAATGCGCCCTGATCCGGTCAGCCATCCCTCTGAGGGCCGCATCTGCTGGGGCGGGGCAGGAAATCTCGACGCGTCCGTTCCAGTTGGTCACGGGCTCGCTCCGAGCTGCCTGACTATGTCGAGCGCTATAGGAACGGCGAATTCAAGCTGAATGATTTCATCACCCACACCATGGGGCTGGAAGAGATCGATCAGGCTTTCAAACTCATGCATGACGGGAAGAGCATCGGCTCGGTGAATGAGCGCCTCCCGGTCGCGCCGTCTGTCGGCGCGGCCGGGGCGATCTGAAAGCGTTGCTGGAGCACAGCGTCAGACCGTCTCGTGCCGCTGCGCATCCCTGACCAGTGCGGCCATTCGGTAGAACCCATGGGCCATCTTGGTGAAAGGCGTGAGCAGGAAAAATGCAAGCACCGCGCCAAGGTGGATGACCAAAAGCCCCGGCATCCAGCCGGTGCCCCCTGCCGCATAGAGCAGCAGCCCTGATAGCCCGACAAACCCCAGCAATCCGGTAAAGGCTATTTCGCCGCCAAAGGCATTAGTCGCGCCGAGTGATTTGTCCGAGCGCAACTTCAGCCAGACCATCTTGCTACAGCCCAATACCAATAGAATGCCACCCGAGAGCCCAAGAATCTTTGGTGCCGAAAACAGCCCATAAGGGGCGGGCATATCCAGCAGATAGTGCATCAGGGTTCCCACGCTGGTCGAAGCGAAACACAGTAGAAAGCCATACATGATTGCCTGATGCGCATAGCGGCGGGCGTGCGTGAAGCGGTCTTCGTCTTCAAAGTTGCAGCCGTCGCCGTGGCCGCCCTTGAGGTTGCGCATGTTCGCGACAGAGGCGATGGCCCCGCGCAGATGCGACAGGCGCACCGGGGCGCCGCCCACGGTTTGCCAGTAGCGTCGCAGCCCGATGGCGATACTGAACAGCGGAAAAAGAAAGGCGGGCAGAAAGATCGCCACCATCGCATTGTGGGATAGCACCGCATAGAAGCCTTCGCCTCCTGCAGCGGCCAGCGCACGGGCAGCCCAGAACAGCAATGCAAAGCCCAAGACAGTGGCGAGCACGATGGCGAGGCCGTTTTTCTGGAAGGCTTTCCCGGCGGCACGTGGAAAGGCGAACTCTTCCCAACTGTCTTGGCGCACATCGGCCAAAGCTTGCGGCAGGTTCAGTTCAAACTCATGCGGGGCGGTGTATTGGCAGGCATAATAGCAGCCCCGGCAGTTGTGACAGAGGTTCGCCAGTTGCGTCAGATCCCCGTCAGAAAAGGCGCGTTCGGCTTGCAGGGCAGGGAACACTGAACAGTACCCCTCGCAATAGCGGCAGGCGTTGCAGATTTCGGCCTGACGGCGGGCCTCTTGGAGTAGATCAATTTGCATGGGCTGCGGCCTCCTTGCCTGCGATACGTCCGAAAACGGTGCCGATGGTCATGCCGAAACCGGCGAGATACCCTTGGCCCAGGATCGACCCGGCCATGGTTTCGCCCGCCGCCCAGAGATTGCTGACAAGGCGGTCGTCGATGGAGCATTGCGCGTTTTCATCCACCTTCAGCCCGAGATAGGTAAAGGTAACGCCAGTGCGCAGCGAATAGCCGTAGAACGGCGGCTCGGTGATCGGTCGCGCCCAATTGGTCTTGGGTGGGGTGAGGCCGGAGGTCGCCACGCCATCAAGCTCGGTGGGGTGAAAGCCGCTTTGATCGCCGCAGGCTTCGTTGAATTCGGCCACGGTCTGCGCCAGCGCATCACCGGGCAGGCCCATCTTATCCGCCAGTTCCGCCAGCGTGTCGGCTTTGATCGGGGGGAAGACCGAAGGCATGAACAGGTTCAGCGATTTCGCGTCGATGATGACATAGCCGACCTGATCGGGCTGGGCGGCCACCAGTCGGCCCCAAATGGCGTAGCGTTTGGGCCAGACATCCTCGCCCTCATCATAGAACCGCTGTGCGTCCTTGTTGACGACGATGGAGAAGGGCACGCAATCCAGCCGTGTGACGATCCCGCCATCGAATTTCGGTGCCCGCCCGTCAATGGCGACGGCGTGACATTGGGTCGGATCGCCAACCTGTGCGATGCCTTGATCCAGAAGGTCGGCCAGAACCACGCCGCGGTTATAGGGCGTGCCGCGGATCAGGAAATTCTTTGCCGCTGGCCCCCATGCCCGCGCCAGCCAGTCGGTGTCGGCCTGAAAGCCACCAGAGGCCACGACGACGGATTTGGGCGAGAGGCTCTTGGCGGCCCCCTCGTGGGTATAGTCCACCCGCGTCACCCGGTCGCCGTCCAACTCCAGATGAGTGACGGCAGCTTCATAGAGCACATCCACGCCCAGCCCTTCGGCGGTGCGGTAATAGGCGTTCACGAGGCTCTTGCCACCGCCGCGAAAGAAGGCGTTGGTGCGGGCAAGTGACAGGGTGCCCGACAGCGAGGGCTGAAACCGCACACCATGTTCTTCCATCCAAGGCAGGCATTCCTCGGAAGAGCGGATGGCGAGGCGTGCGAGATGCTCATCCGTCTTGCCACCTGTCACCTTCATCAGATCGGCGAGGTATTCCTCTTCGGTGTAGCTTTCGACCAATGGGCCCAAAGGGCCATGGTGCATGCAGCGGAAGTTGCGGGTGTGGCGCGAATTGCCGCCCCGGTAGGGTATTGGCGCGGTCTCAAGGATCAGCACGCGGGCGCCGTTTTCGGCGGCGGTGATCGCGGCACAAAGCGCCGCATTGCCGCCGCCGATCACGACGATATCGTAGGTTTCAGTCACAGCAGGTCTCCGTCATAGGTCTCATCGCGCGTGGGCTGCGCGCGCAGGGCGCGAACCCGGACCCGTTGGGCCGCTTCGATATGCGCGCGCATCGCCGCTTCGGCGAGGGCGGCATCACGGGCCTTGATCGCATCCAGAACGCCAAAATGTTCCTCCACCGCTTTCTCGGCACGGTCAGGATCGGTGAGCGTCGTCGGGCCGAGGATCATCAGCGTCTTTTGCAGCGTATGAATCGACCGGGTCAGAAAACGGTTCTTCGCGGCGTCCAGAAGGGCGGCGTGGAACTGGCGGTTGAGGGTGAAGGCTTCGGGCACATTGCCCAGGGTGGCAAGCTGCTGGTTCATGTCTTGCAACTCTTCAATCTCGATGTCCGAGGCGGCGCGGGCGGCCAGCCGCGCGGCGGTGCCCTCCAACACGGCGCGCATCTCGTAGAGTTCCATCACCTCGGCGTAGTCCAGCGTGCGGATGCTTGCCCCTTGGCGGGGAATGTGGGCAACGACGCCGTCGGCCTCTAACTGACGGATCGCTTCGCGCACGGGGGTGCGGGAGACGCCCAGGCGGTCGGCCAATTCGGTCTCACGCAGCCTATCGCCGGGGTTCAGCCGACCGGCGCGAAGTTCATCCATCAACTGATTGTAGGCAGAGTTGCCCTGCGGTGTGCGGTCTTCTTCGCTCATGGAAACGCCCCTAGGTTCGCTATTGCATACAATTGGATACAATCGTATCCAATAGGGGTCAAGCCCGGAAGAATGAGTAGGTGGACACCCATGCGCATTTCCCAATCGACCCAAAGCCGCTCACTGACCCTAATCCTTGCCGGGGGTGGTACTTTGGCCTTCTGGTGGGTCGACCTACCGCTGCCATTCCTGTTCGGGCCAATGGCAGCCTGTCTCATCGCGGCGCTATCGAACCTGCCGATCAACGGCTTCGGTCAGGTCTCGGTCGCAGCGCGCACGATCCTTGGGGTGGCGGTCGGCGCCTCGATCACGCCGGACCTGTTTCACCAGCTTCCACAAATGGCGATGTCGGTGTCGCTGGTCCCGGTCTTTATCGCGCTGATCGGGATTATCGGCGTCCCGTTCTTTCGGCATGTTTGGGGGTTCGACGCGCCGACGGCCTATTACGCCGCGATGCCGGGCGGCCTGCAGGACATGGTGATCTTTGGCACCGAAGCGGGCGGCGATCCACGGGCGCTGTCGCTAATCCATGCGACGCGGGTGCTGATCATCGTCACCCTCGCGCCCGCTTTCCTGACGCTGGCTTACGGGGCCGGGTTGACCAATCCCATCGGCGCGCCGGTAACAGAACTGCCGGTGAGGGAGATGGCCTTGATGGCCGCCGCAGCCCTGATCGGCTGGAAGGGGGGAGAGCGAATCGGCCTGTTTGGCGCGTCCATCCTTGGCCCGATGATCGTGACCGCCCTCCTGTCACTGGCTGGCCTGATCCACAGCCGCCCGCCCGCCGAGGCCATCCTTACCGCGCAGTTCTTCATCGGCTGCGGGATCGGCGTGCATTTTCTGGGCGTGACATGGGGCGAGCTGACGTGGGTGGTGCTGGCGGGCGTCGCCTATGTGCTGGTGCTCGCCGTCTTGGCCGCAGGTTTCACCGGCCTCGTCACCTGGGCCGGATTGGGCGATCCGGTCGAGGCGTTCCTTGCCTTCGCGCCGGGCGGGCAGGCCGAGATGACGGTGCTGGCCATCGTTACCGGGGCCGATCTGGGCTTTGTCATCACGCACCACCTGACCCGCATCGTGTTGGTGATCGTCGGCGCGCCGCTGGTGGCGGGCCTTATGGCGCGTAGACGGAAGGGTTGATCATATGGATCGGTGCGCCTGCCGCATAGGCGTTCACCTGTTCGAAGATATCCGCGAATTGCTTTTCGAATTCGTCTTCGGTGACAAAGCCGATATGCGGGGTGGCGATCAGCTTGGGGTGTGAAAGCAGCGGGTGGTTGGGATCCGTTAGCGGCTCAGTATCAAAGACATCCGCCGCCGCCGCGCCCAGATGTCCGGTGTTAAGCGCTTGCAGCAGCGCGTTTTCGGCAATCAGCCCGGCGCGCGAGGTGTTCACCAGTACCGCGCGGGGCGACATGGCGCTGAGATCTTCCGCGGTGACACTGCCGCGAGTCTCAGGTGTCAGCCGCAGATGCAGAGACACCACGTCGCAGGACCCGAAGAACGCCGCTCGGCTCTCGGCAACGGTCTCACCATCGGCTTTCGCCCGCGCGCGTCCGGCCTCGGAACTCCACCAGATGACCTCCATCCCGAAGGCGCGGGCATAGTCCGCCACCACACGTCCAATACGCCCATAGCCATAAAGCCCCAGCCGCCGCCCGCGCAGGCTGCGGCCGACGCCCATCTGCCAGTTGCCCGCCTTGGCGCTTGCCATCTGCTGCGGGAGTTGCCGCATGGCCGCGAGGATCAGCGCAAAGGTCAGTTCCGCCGCCGCATGGTTGGCCCCATCCGCGCCTTTGTTGGAACACAGCAGCACGCCCTGATCGGTGCAGGCCGCGACATCCACATGCGGATAGGCGCCGCGTTGCGAGATCAGGCGCAGGTTCGGCAAGCGCTCCAGCAACCCCCGCGTCACCTTGGTCCGCTCGCGAAAGAGCACCACGCAATCAGCATCCTGTAAACGGTCGGCCAAGATCGCCTCGTCAGGCTGATGGTCCGTCCAGACGGTGACATCATGCCCCGCCAGCAGGTCAAAGCAAGGCAACCCGCGCAGGGTGTCGAACCAGTCGTCGAGGATATGAACCTTCATCCCGGGCACCTATGCGGACAGCGCGTTGATCGCTTTGCTGACCCGCTCATGCAGGATCAGCAGATCGGGGTCGCGGTCCTTCTGCGTGCCGATGCTGGCGATCAACTCGGCACGCAGTTTCTCAAGATCACGGCGGGCGGTGTGGATTTTCTCGTAATTGGTCATCATTCGCTTCTCAATGGGACAACAAAACGGGGATTTTGATCTTTTCCAGCACTTCGGCGGTCACGCCACCAAGGAAATCTTCGCGGAATTTGGAGTGCTCATAGGCACCCAGCACCAGAAGCGAGGGGTCATGGCGCTCGCAATAGGACAGCAGAGTCTGTGACACCGGATGGGTTGTCGGAAAGTCCTCATGCACCGCTTCGACGCCGTGGCGGTCCAGATGGGTCATCAGATCGGCGATCGGCCAAGCGGTGCGTTTGCCCACCGTCAACACGCTGACCCGGCCATCGGCCTCAAGCAAGCGCAAGCTGTCCGACAGCGCCCGCGCGGCGGCGCGCCCGCCGTCCCATGCCAGCGCCGCGTGGCTGTGCTGCGCGCCTGCGTCATAGCCCGCGGGCACCACGATCACAGGACGCCCAGATTGCAAGGCGATGCGGTCCGGGTGGTGGGTCACATGGGCGTCATCACTCTCGGTACGGGCACCGACGATCAGCATGTCGTAGTACCGCGCGCCTTCGGAAAGCAGTATGTCGACGCGGCCGGTCTCCTCGCGGAAATCCAGCGCGTCGCCCAGACCGAGGGCGGGGCGGAGTTCTTTGAACCGGCGGGTGACCTCAGCCAAGATTTCGCTATTGGCTGCCTCCAACAGGGCGCGGGCCTCTTCGGGGATCCAGCGCGAGCGGCGGTCGATCACCTCATGCGCGGTATGGGCAAGGATCGCCGTGACATGCGCGCCGCGCTGTTTGGCGAGGGAAGCGGCATAGCGCAGCGCGGCGACGGAGGCGTCGGACCCGTTGAAGGCAACAAGAAGGTTCATCACGGGCATGTCAGCGACCCTCCCAAATGCGTGAGGGGACAAAGACGCAGCCATCCGCCAGCTTGCGCGCCGTCCGCAGCAGACCGGCAGAGTTCAGCGCGAAGCCGTCGGACGTGTCGTAATCCACCAGCACGTCAATCGTGCCAGAGGCATGTTCGAGCACAACGTCGGCGGGGCTTTGAATGGGGCGTTCCAACAGGCCATCGGCCACACTGCCGGGCGTGAGCGCGCAGGACGCGAGGCATTGCGCCCCGGTCACCGCCATGGAGGGGTGCGTGTTCCACGGCATGAAATAGCGTGTCGCGATGGTGCCGCCCTCGCGGGCAGGGGCCAGCAAGCCGAACTTGGGCGTGACGGATTTCGACACGTCTCCCATGCCCATAGCGGCCCCGGCCTGAAGGCGAATTGCCTCCATCCGCGCGAAGAAACCTTTGTTCGCGTCGAGTTCGGCGACGCTTTCATACCCCGTCAGGCCAAAGTCCGCCGCGCGGGCGATGACCATCGGCATGGCCACATCCATGCAGGTGACTTCGATCCCGTCAAAGGTATCTCGGATCTTGCCCGTGGGCAAAAACGCCCCGGTCGAAGAGCCGACGACGCCCATGAAGTTCAGCGCCACGGCCGCTCCGGTGCCGGGCACGCCCGCGATCTCGGTGTCGCCGTCATAGGTGAGCACGCCGCCGGGGGTCAGAACTTTGGAGAGCACCTTGGCCCCGGTGTTGACGGCGTGGATTTTGACATCCGTTACATCGCCGGTGGGCTGGACGAGGCCCAATTCCACCGCCGCAGGGCCAACACCCGACAGGATGTTTCCACAGGTCGGTTTGAAGTCGACCAGCCGATCCTCGACCGAGACTTGGGCGAAGAAATAGTCCACATCGGCCCAACTGTCGTCTGAAGGCGATAGCATTGCGACCTTGGTGGTGACCGCCGCGCCGCCGCCGATGCCATCGATGTTGAGCGGATGGCCGGAGCCCACCACAGCGAGCAGCACTTCGGCGAGGGTTTCGCGGTCTTGGGGCAGATCCGCGCGGTTGAAGTATGGCCCCCGCGAGGTGCCGCCGCGCATGAAGAGATAGGGGATAGCTGTCTGTGTCATCTCTAAACTCCTCAGTTCAGCGGCCAGGGCAGATCGACTGCGCCTTGCAGCAGACCCGGCGGGAAATCACGGTTGAGCGCACCGGCCATGACGCACATCAGCGCGATGCCGCAGGCCGTCAGGATCAGGGTTTTCGGCCAATGCGCCTGTGCACGAACCCGCAGGAAGCTGATCAAAAAACCCAAGAGCGCGAGGATGAAGCCGACGAAGTATGTGGCGACGATCAGCCCCACGAACCACGCCAGCGTGCTCCAGAGGCCATAGGGCGCATCCGCGTCCTCGCCCGAGACTTCCTTGTCGGCAAAGATCGGATCGCGTTCGGGGCGCAGGATCATCTGCACCAGCAAGATCAGCAGTGCGGCCAAGGCGATGCCCCCCACAACCAGTGGCACGATCTTGTCGGTCATGTTGTAGTCAGGGATCAGCGAGGCATTGATCAGCGCGGCCACCACGTAGCCCATGATGATCAGCAAAAAGACCAGCGGCGCGCGTTTTGAGCCGGACTGCACATCGCCTTCGGCCATGATCGACTTGGCCTGGCGCAGGCCCAGCACGACCGAGACCACGGTGATGATCAGCAGCACGATGACGATAGGGGAGAAGATATAATCCATGCCTTCCTCAAAGGATTTGCGGAACCGGAAAGACGCGATCTGAAACGCTTGGTTCGAGAATTTCTCGACCGGGTTGGACAGCACGAAACCGATGAGGAAAGCCGGGCGCGACCAGTCAAAGCGGCGCAGGAAGATGCCGATCAGCCCGATCAGGAAGAGCGCGAGGATGTCTTCGAAGTTCTGCCCGGACTGGAACGCCGCGAAGGAGATCAGCATAAAGAGGAAAGGCGCGAGGTAGGTGAAGCGGATCGTGGTCAGCTTGGCGATTCCGCCCGAGGCCGCGATGCACAGCAGCGTGCCGACGACATTGGCCAGCGCCAGCAGCCAGACAATCGAATAGGTGATGTCGAGGTTGTCGCGCAGCATCGAGGGGCCGACTTCGATCTCGCCGGAACCCAGCAAGGCGATAGCCCCGATGAAGATCGCCATGGAGCCAGAGCCGGGAATGCCGAACAGCAGGGTAGGGACCAAGCCGCCGCCCTCTTTCGCGTTGTTCGAGCTTTCCGGCCCGATCACGCCACGCACTTCGCCCTTGCCGAAGTTCGATTTGTCTTTCGTCGTTTGAACCGCGTGCCCATAGGCAATCCAGTCCACGACCGAGCCACCAAGCCCGGGGATAACGCCCACGACCACGCCGATCAACGAGCAGCGCACCGACAGCCATTTGTTGGCAACCCAGTCACGCACGCCTTCGCCCCAGCCCGCGCCGAGTTTGGCTTCTTTGGAAATCGCCCGGTCTTGGCGCAGAAGCGAAACGATTTCTGGTACGGCAAAGATGCCAAGGCCCACGATCACCAGTTTCAAGCCGTCCGTGAGGTAGGGGATGTCATAGGTCGCCATCCGCAGGGAGCCGCCCGCATCAGCCTCACCGATGGTGCCGATGAGCAGGCCGAGGCCCGCGGCCGCCAGACCTTTGAGCGCCACGCGCCCGGCCAACACCGCGACCATCGACAGGCCGAGGATCGAGATCATCAGCATCTCGGGCAGGCCGAAGGACAGCACGATGGGACGCGCAACAACGATGAACAACGTCAGGAAAGCCGCGCCGACCAGCCCGCCGAAAAGCGAAGAGGTAAAGGCCGCAGATAGCGCCCGCGCGGCTTGGCCTTTCTTGGCCATCGGAAAGCCATCGAGCACCGTGGCTTGGCTGGCCGAAGACCCGGGGATGCCCATCAGGACCGAGGCAAAGGTGTCAGAGGTTGGCACCACGGCGACCATGCCAATCATCAGCGCCAGACCCAGCACCGGGTCCATGCCGAACATGAAGGGCAAGAGCAGAGACAATCCCGCGATCCCACCGAGGCCGGGAAAGACGCCGACAGCCAGGCCCATGACGACGCCCAACACCAGATATCCCAGTACTATAGGTTGCAAAATTAGAGCCCATGCCTGGCCAAGCGCAGGCAGAGCGGTTGCGAACAGATCCATCGCACCGACCTCGAAATGTTAGATTAAAGGGAGGGGGTGGCCCCGGGGCGCGCCCGGGGCCGAGAGGGTTCCGCTTACTTCAGCGAAACGCCATAGGCTTCTTGCAGCCAGTTCGTTACGAAGGCTTTCGCCTCTGCAGAGACGGTCGTGCCGCGCTGTGTTGCCTTGGCTGCGCCTTCACCTACGAAGACGGGGTATTTCCCGACGCGTTTCTCGGCGATTTGGGCGAAATCTTCGCGGTTGCGCACCGCGTCGAAGGCTGCCGTGTAGGTCTCGATCACGTCATCGGGCGTCCCTGCGGGCAGAAAGGCGATCTTTTGCACCGGAAAACCTGCGATAAAGAAGGCTTTCCACGCGTCCCAAGCCTCACCTTCGGTGGCGCAGCCTTCAGTGGCTTCGCAGACTTCCTTAAAGGTCAGGATGTCGGGGAAGGTGGGGTCGCGAACGATGTTGCCGCCTTCGTCCAGCGCGCCCCATGTCATCATCGGCACGGCTTGACCCTTTTCGACCAGATCGGCAGAGGCACCGAGGTAGCTCGACGAGGTCTGGTAGTCGATCGTGGCCTCGCCGCGTTCAAACATAAGACGGCCATCGCCACGGCCCTTGATGCCAAAGACCGGCTCGACATTCATGCCCAGCATCTCCCATGCCAGCAGCGGCACGAGGTCAAGGCGCGTGGCCCCCTGCGAACCGTAGATGAAGTTGACGTCTTTAAGGTTATTGGCGGTGCCGTCGAATTTTTCGCCGTCCGAGGGGTTCAGATAGGCGACGCCCCCGGTGCCCGATGCCATGACAGGCTTCCAGTCGCTGTACTCATAGCGCACACGCGGATCGTCGAGCAAATAGGGGAACTGGGTCGAGCCGGAGGTGCCGAAAAGAACCGTGCCCTCGTCATGCTCTTGCTCTTGGAACCAGTTGGCACCTTTGGTTGAACCCGCGCCCGGCATGAATTTGACCACGACGGTGGGGTTGCCCGGAAGTTCCTCGGACAGGAGCGGCGCAAAGAAGTTGGCCCATTTAGCCGATCCCCCCGTTTCCGAGAAGGGGATGACCCACTCGATTGTCTTGCCTGCAAAGTCGACCTCGGCCAGCGCCGGGGCGGCGAGGCAGGCGGCGGATGCAGCGGTTGCGGCGAAATACTTGATAGTCATTGGTGTCCTCCCGTAGACATTCTGTATCGGTCAGACTTTCACGCCTGCCGTAATTCGTATTTGTTTCAGGGAACGAATCCCTCCTCCAACACGGGCACACTGCCTTTCCAACCTTGCGCGAAACTTGCGCATCAGGATTAAGTTTTAATCATGCGCATTGCAGTCATCGAAGACAATGAGGCTCTGGCACAGGGAATTGCCCATCGCTTGCGCGATCGGGGCCATGCGGTGGACCTGCTGCATGACGGGGAAGATGCTGACATTTTCTTGCGACATGAGGGGGCTGACCTGATCGTGCTGGACTGTAACTTGCCCGGTTGTGACGGGCTGGAAGTTCTGAGCCGTCTGCGCCGCCGCGGCGATGGCACCCCAGTGATCCTGCTGACCGCGCGGGCGGAGACTTCAGAGCGGGTGGCCGGGCTGGATGCCGGGGCCGATGATTATCTGACCAAGCCCTTCGAGATGGATGAGTTGGAGGCGCGATTGCGGGCCATGGCGCGGCGCAAGAACCTTGAGTTCGCCTCCCGCGACGCGCTCGGCCCCTTGGTCTTTGACCGAACCAACCGCCAGTTGTTGAAGGACGAACAGCCCTTGGCGTTCCCTCGTAAAGAACTGGCGACCTTGGAATGCCTGCTGGAACGGCGTGGCCGCATCGTGTCGAAATCCCAGTTGATCACCCATGTCTACGGCACCGGGGCCGAGCAGGAAGACAGCGCCATCGAGCCGCATGTGTCGCGTCTTCGCAAACGGTTGGAGCCTTTCGGCATCCGCATCAAAGCCGCCCGTGGGCTGGGCTATATGCTTGAAGTCGACAGCGCATGACCTCGATGTCGCTGCGCTCTCGGCTTTTCATGTTGATCCTGCCGCCGCTGCTGCTGCTTTCGATCGTTCTGGGGTTTTGGCGCTTCGAAGTGGCGCAGCGCACCTCTGAAACCCTGTTTGACCGTAGCCTGCTGGCCGCAGCTTTGGCGATCTCACGCGATGTGGCGATTTCTGGTGGGGATGCGCTTTCGCCCAGCACGCGGGATTTCGTCTCGGATGCCGGGGGCGGTGAGCTTTTTTACCACGTCACGGGTCCCGGGGGCATTTACATCACCGGCTATGCCTATCCGCCCGTTTCCGGCGGCCGAACGGGCGAGGAGATGCTGAACTACACGATGGCTGAGTATCGGGGCGAGCCTGTGCGGGTTTTGCGGATGCGAGAGAGCACGACCATCGGCAACCTGACGGACGATACGATTGTCACGGTCTGGCAAAGGGACAGTGATCGCAATGCTTTCGCCGCCGCCTTGGCGCGCCGCGCGGCGGCGTTAATCGCCAGTCTGATGGCGGCCCTTGCTTTGGTGGTCTGGTTCGGGGTGAAGATCGGCCTGCGCCCCTTGAACGATTTGCAAGATGCGATCCAACACCGATCCCCCGATGACCTGCGCGATATCCGCCGCCCGGTCCCGGCTGAAGTCTTTGGTATTGTCGCCACATTGAACCGGCTTTTCGGGCAGGTGCGCCAGAGCATTGAGGACCATCAGGTCTTTATCTCCAACGCCGCGCATCAGCTGCGCAACCCCGCCTCCGCACTTTTGTCATTGGCCGAGGTTTTGCCGGATGTCAGCGACCCGCAAGAGCGTCGCCTGCGCGAACGCGAATTGATTGCCGCCGCACGTAAATCGGCGCGGCTCGCCAATCAGTTGTTGTCTCTTGAACGGTTGCGTTACGACGAGGCACCAACATTCGACGCGCTAGAGCTCAACGCTGTCGCTGCCGAAGTCTGCAGTGACTTTGCCCCGACGGTCCTGTCGCGGGACATTGGCTTTGGCTTCGAGCCATATCCTGCCCCGTTACCGGTGAATGGTGATAGCGTGCTGCTGGGTGAGGCGATCACCAATCTAGTTGAAAACGCGCTGTCCCATGGGGGTCCAGGCCTCTCCGCGATCCGCGTGAGCACCGTGGCCGAGACGGGGTATGCGGTGCTGACCGTACAAGATGACGGCATCGGCATCCCCAAAGACAGCACGCAGGCCGCGTTTCAACGGTTCGGTCAATTGAGCGAAGGGGAGGGCAGCGGGCTTGGGCTTGCCATCGTTCAGGATGTCCTGCGCCGTCACGGTGGTGACGTCGAGCTGTTGCCGCAGGATCGGGGGTTGGTCGTGCGGTTGAAAGTTCCGTTGGTGTCGCCGGTCGCAAAGCCCTGATACAAACTGCGCGCTGCTCTAATCCGTGTACTCAGTTACATAGGTCAAATGCATCGATCCTGTCGACCGCATCGTGGTTTGGTGCAGACTTTCCGTTCTAAATCAAATTCGCTTGCTTGCAGGTATTTAGTTTCATGCAATTCGGTTTGTGGTCTGCAAGCGGCGCATAGGGAGCGGCAAGGCGACAGAGTTTCGATGGTGCGACAAAGCCGTTCTAAACTTGGGGAAAGGATTAAACGTAAGACGCTCGAAACGCGGCGCTTGCATCACAGACAACGCCCCGCATAGTCAAACCAATCAGATGAGCCGAACTCTCTCTTAGTGTCGGCCGCCATTGGTCCCCAAAACCTTGACGGCGGACAGGGCTAGGGAATGCGCTGTGTTTCCCTCCCAGCGGTCACTGACTGCGCGTCCCAGTTCACATGCGCTTACAAGGCGTGTGGCCAAATCGAGTGCGGTAGTAGGATGCAAAGCGACCCATGTGCGAGAAGCCGCAAGAATAGGCGGCTTCGGAAACGCTGGGCACGTCACGCCGGGCATGGAGCAGGTAATGCGCCGCGTCCAATCGGGTGTCGCGCAAGACCTGCATCGGTGTCTTTTGGAAAACCCGCAGAAACGATTTTTGCAGCGTACGGACATTCACTTCGGCAGCGGCTGCGATATCAAGCACTGTGATCTGTTCGGCTAGGTTGGCATGCATGAACTCGAGCGCATGGCGGATGTCGCGGGGTCTGGTGCCGCCGTCGGATCGGGCAATTATATGAGAAATATTGCTCCGTTGGAGTGTCAGTAACGCATAAACCAAATCGTGCTCAACCTGCAGGTCCATGCCCGAAAGGGGGCGCTGAAACAGCCCGCCGTTTTCAATCGCAGCCGCGCATGCGGCAAAGGCGCGTTGCAGTTTTTTACCGTTGGGTCGTGTGAAATCGACCTTCATATCAAAGCGAATCGGGCCGGGAGGCGGTGCCCCTGTGAGATTGCGGGCAACGGTCTCAAGATGTGCACTATCGATCTGGAACAAGAGCTTTTGACAGCTTTCCCCCCACCGCAAAAGCGCAGAGCGGTCAGGGTTCAAAATCGTCCCCACGCCGACATGCGCAGTCATCTCGTCGCCCCGGTGCGCGACGCTGGCTTTGCCCGACAATGGCATCTGGAACAAATAGAAAGAGCCCAATTCGCCCGGATCAACGGTGACCTCGGCTCCGTAAGATAGATAATTCACCGATAAATGCTGCCCGCGCACTGCGTTGTGGGTCACTGAAAGCTGTGAATTGCGATTGCTCACATCCAACCGGTGATCGCAGAACCTTTGCGACACTTTAAAGCGCGCCTCGTCAAGATCGCGCGTGCGCAAGACAGGATGGTTTGAAAAGTATGACTGGCGGTGCAGTGACATGATGATCGATTATACTCCTTAGATGCAGGCTAGAGAGAACCATGGTTATTTCAAGCTTAAAGCATCCGGCGCAAACTTACGTTCGTTTTCTGGATAACCGGTTTGGCACCTTCTGGTGCAGTGTCTGTAAAAAGTTTCACCAAAACGGGGTATCAAGATGAAAAACGCTGTCACCAAAGCCAATCGTGGATTGAACGATCATAGCTGGAATGTCGTAGGGCAAACCTATGTTCCAAAGCTCTATAGCGAGGAGACATTTGTTTGGCATGCCGCGCTTCCTGCCGACAGTTTTGTGCCGCCACACATCCATCCCCATCAAGATGAATGGATCTATGTGCTTGAGGGTGACCTTGAAATTGAGTTTGGGCCGGAGCTGCATAAAGCCGGGCCGGGCGACACGATAAAAATGCCCCGCGGCGAAGCGCATGGCATATTCAACCGTTCTGGCAAGCCTGCCAACTGCATCTTTGGGGTGGCCCCCTCCCGTAAGCTTTACGAGCTTTTTATTGAGTTGGACGGTGTCACTGATCCTGCGGAACTGGTGCGGATTTCGGCGCTGTATGAGGTCGATTTCCTGCCGCCTCCTGATGCGCCAGAGCAGGGTTAAACAATGCAGTCAATGGATTGGGATGATGCTTTTGCCAATATGGCATATGTGGAAAATTCTCATTTGTTGCCGGATTTTTGGGCAAACCGCGCCGCAAGTTATCGCGCGGAATTGTCGGATCGGCGGCTAGAGGAAGACATCCCTTACGGCGATGAGCCACGTCAGAAGCTTGATATCGTCTGGCCCGACGGCGCTCCGAAAGGTCTTGCAGTTTTTGTGCATGGCGGATTTTGGATGCGCTTGAATAAATCTCACTGGACGGACTTTGCGGAAGGAATGCGAGCTGCGGGGTGGGCCGTGTGCATCCCTAGCTATACATTAACCCCGCAGGCCCGAATTGCGCAGATCACCCGCGAAATTGGCCGGGCGATTACCGTGGCTGCCGCGCGCGTGGACGGGCCGATCCATCTGGCCGGGCATTCAGCGGGCGGGCATCTGGCGACGCGGATGCTGTGCGATGACTGCCCCCTCGAGCCGGAAGTGCAGGCGCGCATTAAGCATACGTTGTCGATCAGCGGGCTCCATGATTTGCGCCCTTTGATGCACACGAAGATGAATGAGACGCTGAAACTTGATGCACAGGAGGCGCGCGCCGAAAGTGCCGTGCTGCGTGATCCCGTTTGCGCGGGTACGTTGACCTGCTGGGTGGGCGGGGGCGAGCGGCCTGAATTCATCCGGCAAACCAGTCTATTGCCCATGATGTGGCAAGGTCTGGGCGTCGCAGCGCGGCATCACATAGAGGGCTCGCATAATCACTTCACAGTTCTTGAGGGCCTCAAACTGCGAAACACGCCAATTACTGACGCTTTCCTAGGCAGCGCAAAACTTAAAGGAACCGACACATGACAGAAATGGAAGCTGGCATTGTTAAATCCCAAGACAGTATGGATGCTATTCGATGGAATATCCTTGGGCAGATTTACGTTCCCAAGCAACTGACGGAGGATTGTTTTTCATGGCATGCAACATTGCCGCCGGGGACATTTGTGCCGCCTCACATCCACCCCGAACAGGATGAATTCCTTTATATTCTTGAGGGTAAATTTGATATCCTGCTTGATGGCTTGGAAATGATCGCCGAGCCGGGTGACCTTGTAAAACTCCCGCGCGGTATTCCGCATGGCATCTTCAACAAGACGCCTAGTGCGGTCAAAACATTGTTCTGGGTGACCCCGTCCTTACGGCTTTATGATCTGTTCTGGGCATTGAACAATTTGGGCCCTGACGCCAATCCAGCGGATGTTGTTGCGGTGTCAGCGGCCCATGCGATTGATTTCCTGCCGCCCCCCGACGAGGAGGGAGATAGCGCATGACTATACTGATTGCAGGCGCTGGCATTGGCGGGCTGACCGCCGCGCTGATGTTGCACCAGCGCGGCATCAAATCACAGGTGATCGAGCAGGCCACACAGGTGCGCGAAGTGGGTGTTGGCATCAACACCTTGCCTCATTCAATCGCCGAGCTTACCGAGCTTGGTCTGTTGTCACGGCTGGACGAGGTGGGGCTGCGCACGCGCGAGCTGCGTTATCTTACCCGAACGGGCCAAGAAGTGTGGCGCGAATTGCGCGGCATACATGCAGGTCATGAGCACCCCCAGTTTTCGATCCATCGCGGGCGGTTGCAAAAACTGCTGCTCGATGCGGTGATCGAACGTATGGGGCCGGAGGCGGTACAAACAGGGCTGCGTCTGGCTGGTTTCGTGCAAGATGATGCAGGTGTCAGCGCGCATTTCACAGATGCGCATGACGGGTGTTCTTCGCGCACGTTGCGTGGCGAAGTGCTTATCTGTGCAGACGGCATTCACAGTGTGGGACGCCGCCAATTTTACCCAAGCGAAGGCCCTCCCAGCTGGGCGGGGGTGGTCATGTGGCGCGGCGCCGCTGAATGGCCGGTTTGGGAGGACGGGGAGACAATGGCGATTGCTGGCGGGCTGGGGGGTAAACTTGTTCTCTATCCGATCGCACCAGCCAAGGATGGCCGTCAGCTGATGAACTGGGTGGTGAACATCCGCATGGCAGATGCAAGTGTTTCCCCACCGCCGCCTGAAAGTTGGTCGAAAATGGCACCGTTGGCAAAGGTGCTGCCCTATGCAAAGCGCTTTCACGTGCCGGGAATGGACGTTGAGGCGCTTGTGCGAGCAAGCGGTTCAATTTTTGAATATCCAATGGCGGACCGCGATCCGTTGCCGCGTTGGACGCATGGGCGCGTGACCCTGCTCGGGGATGCCGCGCATCCGATGTATCCGGTTGGATCAAATGGTGCCGCGCAGGCGATTTTGGATGCGCGCTGTCTGGCGGATCAACTGGCAAAAGCCGAACACCCGCGCGAAGCTTTGTACCGCTATGAGTTGGAACGTTTGCCCAAGACCGCCGAAATTGTGAGAACAAACCGCATCGGAGGCCCGGAGCGGGTGATTGATGAAGTTGAGCGACTCAAGCCTGCAGGTTTTGATAACATCAATGATATCTTGAGTGTTGCCGACAGAGAGAGCATCGTCAAAGGCTATGCAACAATGGCAGGCTTCTCTGCTCAACAGCCAGGGAATGGTGGCTGAAAAAACGCGATAAGGATGTACGACTGGCTCGCATAAAGCCGGAACAACTAAGCTCCGCAAAATAACAAGGGGCAAACCAGGGAGAAACGAACATGAAGAAACATCTTAAATATCTGACAACGAGTCTTGCGATGAGCACGGCGCTAGGGTCGATGGCCCTTGCCGAAGACATTAAAATTGGGATGGTCGTAACACTTTCCGGCCCTCCCGCAGCGCTCGGGCAGCAGATCGTTGATGGGTTCCAGCTTGCGCTGGACGAAAAAGACGGCATGTTGGGCGGCCAGAAAATCGAACTGATCGTCGAAGACGATGAACTCAAGCCAGATGTGGCTCTGCTCAAAGCCACCTCACTTGTTGAACGCGATGAGGTCGATTTTGTCGTCGGTACCGTGTTTTCGAACATGCTTCAGGCGATTTTCAAGCCTGTTGTGCAATCAGAGACGTTCTTGGTCAGCCCAAATGCGGGCCCGTCGACCTTTGCGGGGCGCAATTGTAACCCCTATTTCTTTGTGACCTCTTATCAGAACAATCAGAACGCAGAAATCAGCGGCATGATCGCCAATGAAGAAGGGTTCGAGAGTGTCTTTACCATGGTTCCCAACTATCAGGCGGGCCGAGACAACATCGAAGGTTTCAAACAAACCTTTAAAGGCACAGTCACCGACGAGGTTTTCACGCCGCTGGGGCATCAAGATTTCTCGGCTGAACTGGCGCGGATTTCCACTTCGGACGCTGATGCAGTCTTTACCTTTATGCCCGGTGGCATGGGTGTGCGTTTGGTCAATCAGTTCGCCAATGCGGGCCTGTCTGAAAATACAAAGTTCATGTCCGTTTTCACCACAGATGAAACAACATTGCCGGGGCAAAAAGATGCGGCTGTTGGGTTCCTTGCGGCAGGTTCATGGGCACCGGATCTGGCCAATGACGCAAACACCGCCTTTGTTTCTGCGTTTGAAGCGAAATACGGCTATGTGCCAGGCTCTTACGCGATGCAGGCCTACGATGCAGCCAGCCTTATCGACAGTGCCGTTGCCAAAACCGGCGGCGACCTGAGCGATAAAGATGCGGTGCGCGCAGCCCTCAAAGAGGCTGATTTCACCTCCCTGCGCGGCGATTTTTCGTTCAACAATAACCACTATCCGGTTCAGGATTTTCACATGTTGAACGTGATCAAACGGGAGGATGGCAATTACCAAACCTCATTTGTGCGCACTATCGCCGAAGATTACCCCGATAGCTTCCACCAAGACTGCAAAATGTAACTTTTGATAACTCAAAAGGGTGCCTGGCCATATGGGCCAGGCATTTTCTCTCTAATCTAAAAGGCACATTTTGATGTCTACGACACTGTTTCTAATTCTGTGCCTGAACGGCCTTCAATACGGCATGCTGTTGTTTTTAATTGCAGCGGGGCTGACGCTTGTGTTCGGCGTGATGGGTTTCATCAATCTGGCCCATGGGGTGCAATATATGGTCGGCGCATATCTGGTCTATGCCTATGTGCAATTGACTGGCAGCTTTATTGTTGCAGTGTTCTTGTCGCTCGGCACCGCGTTGATATTTGGCCTATTACTAGAATTTTTTGTCTTCCGGCACCTCTACACTCGCAGCCACCTAGATCAGGTGCTGGCAACATTCGGCATCATCATTTTTCTTAACGAGTTGGCCAAGGTTGTTTTTGGGCCGGCCACCTTGTCTGTCGCGCCGCCTGAATTTCTGGCGGGTTCCATTCAGTTGACAGAAACGCTGCGCTATCCGGTCTACCGCTTTGCCACCATCATTGCGGGGCTTGCTGTGGCGGCAGTGCTTTATTTTACCATCAGTTACACGCGCATCGGCATGTTGATCCGCGCCGGGGCTACCTCGGCTGAAATGGTTTCCGCGCTTGGGGTGAACATCCAGCGTCTGTTTATGATCGTGTTTGGGGTGGGCGCCATGCTGGCCGGCTTCGCAGGCGTCATCGCCGCGCCGATATTTGCGATCGAGCCGGGCATGGGCGACAATATTCTCATCGTGACATTTGTTGTCATCATCATCGGCGGGATCGGGTCAATCGGCGGCGCATTCATTGCTGCGCTACTCGTCGGGTTGATCGACACACTCGGGCGCAGTTTTGCGACCGAAATCCTCTCAACCTTGTTTTCACCGTCATTTGCCAACCAGATCGGGCCAGCCTTGGCGTCGATGCTGATCTACATCCTGATGGCTGCGATCCTCGTGTTCCGTCCAAAGGGGCTGTTGCCTGCCAAAGGGGTCGCATGATGGATCGTTCACTGGTTTTTGCGGCGATCCTATTTGGTCTGCTGCTGTTGATGCCCTTCTTGCTGCCTTTGTTCGGGTCAGAGTATCTGATCGGATTAATCATCAAAGCGATGCTGCTTGCCATTGCCGCCATCTCGCTTGATCTGCTGATCGGGCATGGCGGAATGGTCAGCTTGGGGCATGCGGCCTTTGTTGGTGTTGGTGCCTATGCGACGGCGATCGGGCTGGAAAATGGAATTGAGAATATCCTTTTGCTGCTGGTCATTACGCTTGCTGTGACGGGTTTTGTTGCCTTGGTTACGGGCAGCCTCGCGCTGCGCACCAGCGGGGTTTATTTCCTGATGATCACACTCGCGTTCGGGCAAATGACCTATTTTACGCTGACCTCCCTTGCGGCCTATGGCGGTGATGACGGTCTTACCCTGTGGTCGCTGGCGACCCTGTTTGGCAGCGATATTGTGCAAAGTGGTAGCGGGCTTTATTTTCTCGTTCTCGGGACGCTTTTTGCAACGTGGTGGGGCGTTTTCCAGATCAGCCGCTCGCGGTTTGGCCGGGTGCTGCGCGCGGCGCGGGACAATCCTGAACGAGCGGAGGTGATGGGATATGCCGTGACCCGCTATCGCCTTATTGCCTATCTGATTGCCGCCATGATTGCCGGTGTCTCAGGCCTATTGCTGGTGCAGCACGCCGAATTTGTTAGCCCTGCACTTGCCACATGGCAGCGTTCGGGGGATTTGATTGTGGTCGTGGTTCTGGGTGGGCTGGGCAGCCGCAATGGCGCGATCCTTGGCGCGTTTTTTATCGTGATTATCGAAGAAGTGCTCGGCTCGTTTGTCCATGAATGGCGGCTAATCTATGGCCCTGTTTTGGTGCTCATGGTGCTATTTGCAAAAGGCGGTATCGCTGACTTGTTTGTGTCTAAAGACGCAAAGGGGCGCGCAGCATGAGCAGTTTGGAAATACGCAACCTGAACAAAAGCTTTGGTGCACTGACGGTCAGCCGAGACATTTCAATCAGCATTGGTACTGGTCAGTGTCATGCACTGATCGGTCCAAACGGCGCGGGAAAGACGACGCTGATCCACCAGATCTCGGGGGGGTTACGCTCGGATTCCGGCAATATCTTGATGGATGGCCAAGAGATTTCGCACATGTCCGTTTCGCGGCGGGTACAAGCCGGGCTGGGTCGCACGTTCCAGATCACAACAGTTTTGCCCAGCTTTACTGCGTTGGAAAACACCGCCATTGCTGCGCAGGCCAAATCGGGATCGAGCTTGCGGTTTTTCCGCAATGCCGCGCGCGAAACTGCACTCAACGAATTTGCCCTTGCCACCTTGCAGCGTGTCGGGCTTGAACACCGCGCCAACATCCCGGCGATGGATCTGTCGCATGGGGAGTTGCGTCTACTGGAGCTGGCAATTGCGCTTGCGGGAAAGCCGAAGTTTCTGCTGCTAGATGAACCAATGGCCGGGCTTGGCCGGGCAGAAGGTGTCGCATTGGTTGCCCTCTTGGCCAGCCTGCGCGGATCGCTTCCGATGCTTATGGTGGAGCATGATATGGATGCGATTTTTCAGTTGGCCGATACGGTTTCGGTGTTGGTTGATGGCAGTATTGTGGCCCAAGGCACACCTGATGAAGTGCGCGCCGATCCCGTCGCGCGCGCGGCCTATTTGGGAGAAGCCGGGAAATGAACACGCTGGTTAATATTGAGAATCTGCATGCAGGATACGGCAATACGCAGATCCTGTCGGGCGTCGATCTGGACATCACCGAAGGTCAGGTCAGCACCCTTATGGGGCGCAATGGCATGGGAAAAACTACAACCATTCGCTGCCTGATGGGCTTGCTCAAACCTTTTAAGGGGCAGATCACCATTGCGCAAAAAGACATGATCGGCGCTGCCCCCTACCAGATCGCGCAAGCGGGTGTGGGGCTGGTGCCTGAGGGGCGCCACATTTTTCCTTCCCTCACGGTAGCCGAGAACCTGCGTGCCACCGCCCGTCCCATTGCTGATGGTTGGACGCAAGAGCGCGTTTATGATGCCTTTCCCCGCTTGAGCCAGCGGGTGAATAACCTTGGGTTTCAATTGTCAGGTGGGGAACAGCAGATGCTGGCCATCGGGCGCGCGTTGATGACCAATCCTAAACTGCTTATTCTTGACGAAGCAACCGAAGGTTTGGCACCGCTTATCCGCGAGGAGATCTGGTCAATGTTGGGCAGGTTGAAAAAGGACGGCCTGTCGATTTTATTGATTGATAAAAACCTCGACGAGCTCTCTCGGATTTCTGATCGCTATTTCGTCATCGAAAAAGGGGAGATCGTCTGGAAAGGCGATTCACCTGCTTTTCATAAGGAGCGGGATCACGTGGAGCAGTTCTTGCATTTGTGAATGGACGGGGTCCGTGGCTACCGCGCTTGCTCAATCCGGAACCTCAAACTCTCAAAACCAAACCCGCATACTCTCGTTATGAATGAGGGATCAGCGGGGGGGGCAGGTCAGGTGCGTTGCTTCTTCTTGATGTAGGTCCAAGCGATAAAGCGACTTGTTTTTTGCCCCTGTGCCATTTCGACGACTTTGTATTCAGCGACTTTGGCTTTTCCTAGAATTCGATGGAGCGGCTGGAGGTTGTCTTTCTTTGATACCAATGTGGTAAACCAAAGACACTGTTTGGCGAACTCCGTGCTCTCATTAACCATGCGGGCGATAAACTTTATCTCGCCACCCGGGTACCAAAGTTCAGCATCGCGACCACCGAAATTGAGTTTTGCCGAGCGCCCTTTGCCAAGGCCTGCCCACTTGCGTTGAGTCCCCTTCTTGGCTTGTTCTTTAGACCCGTGGAACGGTGGGTTGCACATGGTGACATGAAAAGCATCGTCGGGCTGGATCACACCGCGAAAGATATTCTCGGGGTTCGTCTGTAGCCTAAGGTCGATGTCCAACCCGTTAGATTCGCAAATTTGGCGTGCCGATTTGATCGCGCCTGCGTCTACATCGACGCCAGTAAAGTGCCAACCATACTCGCTCTGGCCCGTTAGGGGGTACACCAAGCTTGCGCCGGTGCCGATGTCCAACACCCTGATATGCCGCCCCTGCGGCAGGACCACGTTTTCATCTCCGTCGGTAAGCAAGTCTGCGAGATGGTGGATGTAGTCCACGCGGCCTGGTATTGGAGGGCAAAGATAGCCGGCGGGGATATCCCAAAATTTGATACTATAATGCGTCCTTAGCAACGCCTGATTGAGCGTCCGAACAGCCATCGGGTTCTGAAAATTTATCGTCGGCCGACCAACAGGACTATTGATTATGAAGGGCTCAAGCTCAGGTGTCTGTGCGACCAAACGCTTGAAATCATAACCTTCTAAGTGCCGATTTCGGGGGTGGAGCTTCGCTTTGCTGGCCATGGGACGCCTTTGTTAAAGTGTGGAGGACATGGCCCTTCAGGCAGTTTCTCAGGCTTAAGCTTTCATCCGCGAAGTGTAAATTTCTAACCTGCTATATCGACAGAAGCCGAGAACGACCGGCGATGCCTAGAGCTGTTTTGGTGCGTCACCCAATTCACTATCACCCTGTTCTATTGGCGATGACCCAAGACCCTGCGGCTCGCCCGGTGCGATTCCGGCAAAGAATTGGTCAAACCGGCACGTCTCTTGAATTAGTTCAATCAGGGCCAACACGGCCGGGCTGCGGGTGCTTTCTGAGTACGCGACCACATAGGCCAGCGGGTCGGGCTTCAGATCTGGCGAAATGCGACTGACTGCCGCAGAGAATGGGGCCGTATCAAGTATGAAATCAGGCAGTACGGAAATACCATAATTCGAAGTTACTAAGGCGATCATTGCCAGCAGGCCGTCCGCGACGATGACACCACCTAGGTCAGTGCCTTCTGCGCGGGGGCTGCGCGCTACGACCTGATCAAAAAGGGTGTTTTCCTGCGCGATCAGGGGCGTTCCGGTCAGGAGGTCTGAGTTCAGGGGGGTGTCTTGCGGGAATTCCCCCCGTGCCGCGCAAAACGATGTCGTTAAGGAGCCAACCGTTTCAAGGGTAAAGCCCGGCGGGTAAAGCGCGGAAGGAACCACCACGAGATCAAGCTCGTTCTCGACAAGCATCTGGCGCAACTTAAAGGCGGACCCCACCCGAAGGTCTAGTTCGAGCCTTGGAAAAGTGGCGTGAACCCTACGCATAAAGTCGGGGATCCAGCTGAAGGAGGAGAGTTCGGTGACGCCAATAGAGACACGGCGCGCGATCATCTCGGGCGAGGACAGACCAGCCACCAACTGATCGGTGCTTTCCAGAATGCCTGCGGCCTGCAGGCAGGCTTCTTGGCCCCGGCGGGATAGGGTTGGAACACGGGTAGTTCGATCAAACAAGGCGGCTCCGGTCACCTGTTCGAAGTCTTGGATGCGCCGGGTGATGGTTGACTGCGATGTCTGCAAGTGCCGTGCGGCGGCCTCAAAGCTTCCTAAACGGCCGATCCAATACAGCGCTTCCAACTGTTTCAACGTTACCATGCGAAGGCCTCACCTAACGAAAGCTGCGAAAGGGCCGCAGCAGAGAAGGCTATGTTTGCCTCAACTGTTGCAGAAAGTGAAACTCAAAATTAAAAATATTCCGTATTGCGGAACTAAATCAGTTCGACCTATGGTGCGTGCGACGAGGTTGGTGCGCGACCGTATCTCCCTTGTTCACATCAGGGAGGATGATCACCAATGAAACGCAGAACAGTATTGTCTGGTGCCGCATTTGGCGCTGCCGCCTTAACACTTGCCGCGCCAGCTGTGGCGCAGAACAAGCGTGTCCTAAAGCTGGTTGGGACATTCCCACGCGGGTTTCCCGGGCTTGGACATGCTGCTGAGAATATCGCCAAGCAGGTTACCGCCGCTACGGACGGCGCGCTGACGGTTGAATATTTTGGCGGCGGCGAATTGGTGCCCCCTTACGGCGTGAACGATGCAGTATCTACCGGTGCCGCAGAGATGGGTCATACGTCGCCCTATTTCGCTGCCGGCAAGATCAAAGCGTCAATGTATTATACCAATATGCCCTACGGCCTTTCTGCGGGTGAACTTGCAGGCTGGATCCGCTATGGTGGCGGACAGGAACTGTGGGATGAGGCCTATGGGCCGTTCAACCTCAAACCATTCTGGGCGGGTAGCTCAATGGCGCAGGCCGGTGGGTGGTTCAAAAAGCCGATCAATTCGCTGGATGACATGCAGGGCTTGAAGATGCGCATCGCTGGATTGGGGGGTGCGATCATGCAAAAGATCGGGGTGTCCTCGGTGAATTTGCCCACAGGCGAAATTTTTCCCGCTTTGCAATCCGGCGTCGTCGATGGGGCGGAGTTTGTTGGGCCTTGGAACGACAAGGCTCTGGGATTGGCTAAGGTCGCCCCGCATTATTATATGCCAGCCCCACACGAAACGGGCGCGGGTCTGGAATGTATCGTGCGTAAGGACGTGTGGGAAGAATTCACACCCGCGCAAAAGGTCATTGTTGAATCGGTCATTTCTGCTGTCGCGGATGAAACGACTTCGGCCTTCGCCTATAACAACGTCGTCGCCTTGCAGCAGTTGATCGCAGAAGGCGTGACACCGTCAGTATTCCCCGATGACGTCGTTGACGCATTGGGTAAGGCTTCGGTCGAGGTGATGGAAGCCTACCCAGACGGTGATGAGATGTCCGAAAAGATTCACGGGCCTTATGTCGAGTACCTCAAGCAGGCCGTGTTCTGCGGCAAGCTTCTGGAAGGTCAGATGTACGCTGACCGTGCCCGCGCCTGGGGCATCTAATCTTTAGAAACGCATCGGCGGGGCGCAATTGCGGCCCGCCTTCGTGGCGTAAAGGACAACCTCATGAAACAGATTGCCGCCGCGATTGATGCGGTGAACGACCTTACCGGGCGCGTGATTTGCTGGGGCATTTTGTTGATGGTGATCTTGCAGTTTGCCGTCGTCATCGCCCGCTACGTTTTCTCGACGTCGACGCTGTTTGGCATTCCCGCAGTGTGGTTTCAGGAGGGGGTGGTCTACCTGCATGGTATGACCATTCTGCTGGGCACCGCATATGCGATGCTTTGGAACAAGAACGTCCGCGTTGATATTCTGTATGACAAAGCCAGCCCACGTGTGCAGGATCTAACCGAATTTTTTGGCAGCCTGCTGTTCGTGTTGCCGCTTTGCTTGGTGATTGGCTGGTCTGCGCTGCCCAACGTTGTCGGCGCTTGGGCGGTCAAGGAAGGGTCGCTCGAACCGAATGGCATTCCGTTCCGCTATGTTCTCAAAGCGTTATCGCTCGTTTTCTGCGTGCTCGTTTCCGCGCAAGCCCTCTCGACGATGATCAAAGCATTCTTGCGTCTGACAGGGCGCTCAAGCGACCCGATTTATGAAGTGAGTGATGAACTGTGAGCGGATTGATAGCACATCTTGACCTGTTGATGTTCCCGGTGGCGATTGTCTTGCTCCTTCGCGGTTTCCCGGTCGCCTTTACGCTGGCCGGTGTTGGTTTGCTCTTTTCAGTGCTGGGCGCTGTTTTTCAGGTTGGCTTTTTTGCAGGGGGCGACCTTTCATTCCTTCGGGCCTTGTTTGGCCGCATCTTCGGGCTGATGGACGAAACAAACGAAGTCCTCGTCGCGGTTCCACTATTTGTGTTCATGGGCGTGACATTGGAGCGTAGCGGCGTCGCCGCAGATTTGCTGAGCTCAATGGCCAAAATCTTTGGTCGCTTGCCCGGTGGCCTAGGTATCTCTGTCGCTATTGTCGGGATGTTGCTGGCGGCCTCCACCGGTATCGTGGGCGCGACGGTCGTCACGATGGGCCTGATTTCACTGCCTACCATGCTGAAAGCCAATTACGACAAACGCCTATCAACAGGCATCATCGCTGCATCTGGCACCCTAGGGCAGATCATTCCCCCATCGCTGGTTTTGATCATTCTCGGCGATGTGCTGTCGAACGCCTATATCACCGCGCGCCGCAATGCCGGGGATTGGGCACCCGATCCGGTTTCGGTCGGCGATATTTTTGCGGGTGCCCTTTTGCCCGGGCTGATCCTTGTCGGTGCTTATGTGCTCTATATCCTTTGCGTGGCTCTTTTCGCTCCGCACCGCGCGCCAAGTGTGGTGGCCGAGGGGGAAAAGGTATCGCTTGGTCCTGTCTTGCTGCTGCTGGCCCCGCCGCTTTTGCTGATCGTTGCTGTGTTGGGCTCCATCCTTTTCGGTGTCGCCACCCCGACCGAGGCTGCCTCAATCGGATCTATTGGTGCGATCCTGCTGGCGGGGCAACGCCTGTCGGATCGATCTTCGCTGCCGCAGTTGGTGGCCGTTATCGGCGCGATCATCGTTGTCTACTTCGTGTTGAACTTTGATCTGCGCCTCGCAAAATCTACGATCACCTCAGGTGATAAGATCAACATCGCTATTGTCTCTCTTGGCTTGATCGCCTTCACTTGGGGCAGTGCTGTAAGCCTTTGGCGGATCTGGCTGTCGAAAACAGCGGATGAGCCGTCTGTCCTCACGTCTATTCTGCGCGCCTCGTTGCATATGTCGGTCATGGTTTTTGCCATCTATATCGGCGCGCAGGTCTTCAACCTCGTGTTCCGCGGTCTTGGTGGTGAGGAAACGGTAAATGAGTTCTTCACAGGTCTCCCCGGCGGGCCGTGGATTGCATTGGGCAGCATGCTGTTGATCATGTTCCTGTTGGGGTTCTTCCTCGATTTCCTAGAGATCGTTTTCGTCGTCACCCCTATTATGGCGCCAGTGCTTTTCTCCTTCAGTGGGGCAGATGGGTCGGTATTGTTTCATCCGGTCTGGATTGCCGTTGTAATGGGGCTGAACTTGCAGACATCGTTCCTGACACCGCCGTTCGGATTTGCACTGTTCTATCTGCGCGCTGTCGCCCCCAAAGAGGTGACCACCGGAGATATCTATCGCGGCATCATTCCCTTTGTCGTCATCCAGATCATCATTCTCGCTGTGGTCCTTTGGTGGAGCGATTTGGCCACATGGCTGCCTGCGCTTTTGACGAGTTGATCGCTCCGCCATCTCTTCCAAACACTCTAATTTCCTAGGACACCGTTCATGAAAACGCCGCGCTTTCGCTCAGAAACCATCCGTGATGGCATCATCCGCAGCACCACACGCAGCTTTCTCTATGCGCTTGGTCTGGACGATGAGGATATCTCGAACCCGCATGTAGCGGTGATCCATACCGGTGGCGATATGAGCCCGTGCAACACCAGTTTGCGCGATCAGGCACAGCACGCGAAGACCGGTGTGTTCGCAGCGGGGGGCACGCCGCATGAGTGTCCCGTGGTCTCGGTGTCGGATGGCCTTAGCGTAGCGCATTCCGGCATGCGGTTCTCGCTCATCTCGCGCGACCTGATCGCCGACAGTGTTGAGGCAACGGTGCGCGGCCACCAGTGGGACGGCATTTTTGGCATTGGCGGCTGTGATAAGAACATGCCGGGCCTGATGATGGGAATGACGCGCTGCAATGTGCCGTCGTTGTTTTTGTATGGCGGGTCGTCACTGCCCGGTCAAATAGGCGGCAAAGATGTCAATATCGTCGATACCTATGAGACGATTGGCAAAGTTCTGGCAGGCGAGGCGACCGAAGAAGAACTGGATCAGATGACCCGCAGTTGTCTGCCCACCTCAGGCGCATGCGCGGGGCAGTTTACGGCGAATACGATGGGTATGGTTTCAGAAATATTGGGCTTTGCACTGATGGGCTCGTCGATGGTCCCTGCGGTCTATGCCGCGCGTGCGCCGCTGGCCCGCCGTGCGGGCAAAGTGTTGATGCAGGCGGTGAAGGGCGACGCGCCTTTGCCGCGGGATCTGGTCACCCGCAAATCGCTTGAGAACGCCTGCGCCGTGGTTGCGGCGACAGGCGGGTCAACCAACGCCGCGCTGCATATCCCGGCGATCGCGCATGAGGCGGGCATTGCGTTTCACCTTGATGATGTTGCCGAGGTATTTGCCCGCACGCCGCTGATCGCGGACCTTAAGCCGGGCGGTCGCTTTCTGGCGCGGGACGTATTCTATGCCGGTGGCGCGCCTGCGATCTTTAAATCTCTGTTGGATGGCGGGTTTTTGCATGGTGACTGCCTGTCGATCACGGGCAAGACCATCGCCGAAGAGCTTTGCGAAACCCCAAAGCCTGATGGCGAAGTCGTTCGTCCCACCGCAAAAGCCATTGCACCGACTGGCGGGGTTGTTGTGCTTAAGGGGAATCTGGCGCCGGATGGTGCATTGCTGAAGGTTGCAGGTCTGAAAAAGCTCGTCCACAGCGGCCCGGCGCGGGTATTCGAATGTGAAGAGGACTGTTTGAAAGCGATCCGAACGCTGGATTACGCCGAAGGCGACGTGATCGTGATCCGTAACGAAGGGCCGCGCGGTGGGCCGGGTATGCGCGAGATGCTGGGCATTACCGCGTTGATTTATGGGCAGGGCAACGGTGAAAAAGTCGCATTGATCACTGACGGCCGCTTCTCTGGGGCGACCCGCGGGATGTGCATCGGCTATGTCTGCCCAGAGGCGGCAAGCGATGGCCCCGTGGGGCTGCTAAAAGACGGAGACATCATCGACATCGATGCGAACGCGGGGGTTTGCACCCTTGCCATGCAGGTGGATGATGAAACCCTTGCCCAACGCCGAAAGGAGCGCGTTGAGCGTCCAACAATTGCCAAAGGCGGATTGCTTGAGAAATACGCAGCCACAGTTGGGCCTGCCGACAAAGGGGCAGTCACCCATAGTGGCAATGTCGTGTGGGAGAAGGATCCGATTGGATGAAGATCGGCTTTGTAGGGTTGGGTGACATGGGGCTGCCGATGGCCCAGTGCCTTTTGGCAGCGGGTCACGATGTTGTCGCTTGGAATAGATCTCCGACCCCGCTGGCTACATTGGCCGCGAGAGGCGCAATCGCCGCCGCGTCGCCCGCTGAGGTTATGGAGAAGGCAGATATTATCGGGATTTGCGTTTCTTCCCATGATGTTGTGGAAACCATCGCCTTTGGGGCCGATGGTCTGTTTTCAGCCCCTACGATCAAAGCGCGCGCGGTTGCCGACTTCTCAACCGGCGCGGCAGATGCATCGCGAACCTTTGCCGAGCGCGCAGCCAAGTTGGGTGTCGCGTGGGTCGACGCCCCGGTGAGCGGCGGTGTCGAGGCCGCGCAAAAGGGCGAGTTGATCGTTTTCGCTGGCGGAACGGCAGAGGGTATCAACGCGCTTGGGCCTCTGTTGGACGCAGTTTCGGCGCGGGTGACACATATGGGCGCGTCAGGTAGCGGGCAAATAACAAAAATCTGCAACCAAATGATCGTCGCCGCAAATGTCATCGCCATCGCTGAAACGACAGCCTTCGCCCGTAAGGCGGGCGTAGACGTTGCCGCTCTTGCCCCAGCACTGGCGGGTGGTTTCGCGGATTCTGCTCCTTTGCGTATTTTCGGCCCTCGTATGGCAACTCGAACTTTTACGCCTCGGCTGGGCGCAATCGAGTTGATGCGCAAGGATGTGGGGCTCGCACAATCATTGGCGGCGGAAAAAGGCGCTGACGTACCGCTGACCGACGCAGCGCGTGCCGTATATGACCGGGCAGGCGAACATCTTTCCGTGTCGCCAGAGGCCGACCTCTCTGCCTTGGTCTGTCTCTATGAAGACGCGATTGCCCATTCCGACGAAGGAGAGCCAAAATGACGAAAACAGTTGTGATCACGGGTGGCGCTTCGGGGATTGGACGGGCCTGCTCTCAGTACTTCATGCAGAACGGTTGGAACGTCGTCCTCAGCTACCTTCTCGACAGTGAGAAAGCCGCCGCTGATGCCTTGGCGGAAGAGGCCATAGGAGGGAACGTTCAAGCAATCTCGTTGCAATCGGACGTTACCAAAGACGATGATTGCAGAGAACTGGCTGCACTTGCCACGAAGACCTTTGGCCGAATCGACGCCCTCGTCTCCTCGGCTGGGACGACACGGTTGGTTCCGCATGGTGACCTCGATGCGCTGACCATGGATGATTTCATGAAGACCGCAGCGGTGAATACAGCGGGTCCATTTCAGATCGTGCGGGCCTGTGCGGAAGCGCTCAAAGCGGGGGAGGGCGGTAGCGTGGTCATCGTCTCGTCCTACGGTGCGATTTGGGGCACTGGATCCTCGATTGCCTATGCAGCATCAAAAGGGGCAACCAACACATTGACCATGTCCTTGGCACGGGTGTTGGCACCCAAGGTTAGGGTAAATGCCGTTTGTCCGGCGTTGATTGCTGGCGGATTTGTCGAACGCATGGACAAGCAGGTATTTGACGCGCGGGTCGAGTTGCAAGAGGCGCGGGCACCTTTGCAGATGGTCGGGCAGCCTGAAGATGTAGCCGCAGATGTGTTCTGGCTGTCTACCGGTGCGCGGCTGATGACCGGATCTGTGTTGTCGCTCGACAGTGGGCTGCATTTGAATGGCGATAGCTAAGTCCCAAAATCGTAAGGAACATTATGTCTGATCTTCTTCTGCTCACGAACGTTACAGACGATATGCGCAAACAGCTTGCGCAGGTATTTACCATTCATAAGGCTGATGACTATCCAGCGGAAAAGATCACGCATGTTCTCACCAGTGGTAGCGTTGGTATCCCACGTGCAACGATGGAGACGTTGCCTAATCTCAAGGCGATCAGCAATTATGGCGTGGGATACGACGCCATCAACATCGATGCTGCGATCGCGCAAGGCGTTATGGTATCGCACACACCCAATGTCCTGAATTCAGACGTGGCGACGACCGCCGTCATGCTGATGTTGATGTGTTACCGAGAGGCCTTGCGCGATGATGCATGGGCGCGTTCGGGAGATTGGGAGGCTTTGGGGGCAGCGCCACTGACGCGTTCCCCTGACAATCAGACCATCGGTATCCTAGGATTGGGGCGGATCGGGCAGGCGATCGCTGACAAACTCGCCCCGTGGAACCCAACTATCGTCTACCACTCACGCAACGAAAAAGACGTGGCCTACACGTATTATCGTGATGTGGTGGAAATGGCTGCGGATTGTGATGTCCTGATATGTGTAACCCCCGGTGGCGCAGGAACCAAAGGCATCGTGAATGCCGATGTCCTCGCGGCTTTGGGTCCTCAAGGCACCTTGGTGAACGTCAGTCGCGGTTCAGTTGTGAATGAAGCGGCCCTTATCGAGGCCTTGGAGACGGGTAAGTTGGGCTGGGCCGGTTTGGATGTTTTTGAGACTGAGCCTGCCATTCCACAAGCATTGAAAAACCTGTCGAACACAGTGTTGCTGCCCCATGTCGGCAGCGCGACGGTGGAGACCCGATTGGCGATGGGGCAACTTGCTGTGGACAACATCATTCAACACCAGCACGACGGCACGATGCTTACAAAAGTGCCTGAACATGAGGGCGGATAAACGGCAAGAGAACCGCCCGTTAGACTGGCATTAGAAAGGCCCGACTGCCTGCCGAGCAGGTGTATGTATCAGACGAAAGGCAGCCCCCTTGGGGACGTCCGCCTGCGGGGTGCGGAGCGTTGGACCTGAGGCCCCGAGTTTCGACAGCATCTCTGCATAGCCGCTACGCTTGCACCCTCCATAGGCGCAGCCTGCCCGGCAAGACCATGCTGCGCCAGCGTGCGTTGGACCAGATCGTTGGCAGCCGTTAATCCACATAGCCAAGATTGATTGTCATCTTTTCGCTGTCAGGGGTCTTTTCGCGTAGCTGCCGAACATTGCTCATCTTCAACTCTCCATCCATGTGGGTGGCATAGGGATGTTGGCTTGGGAGTTTGCGAGAGTGGAACGCAGTTTGATCGCCGCAGCACCCACATAGGGCGGCGGCATTCGGCTGCGGTGTATGGCGCGGAGCGTACCGCCGAAATCAGACCGCAGTCAGCGAAACTTTCCGCGCGGGCCGGATTTCTTGTTTCCCCGCGCACCGGTCACGGTAGGTGTGTTCTGTTGATTTTCTTCATGCAGTTTGCGCCAGCGTTCTAAACGCGCCGCGTCCAACGTCCCCGCAGCAACCGCCGCCTGAACCGCGCAGCCGGGTTCATGCAGATGTGTGCAATCGCGAAATCGGCAGTTAGGTGCAAGTTCGGTAATCTCTGCAAAAAGCGCCTCAAGCCCGGAGGACACATCGCTTACATGAAGGGTGCGCATACCGGGGGTATCAATGACCCACCCGCCACCTGCGATCCGGTGCAGCGATCGCGCGGTGGTCGTGTGCCGACCTTTGGCATCATCTTCCCGGATCGCGCCCGTGGCCTGTTTTGCCTCATCAGATTTACGCGCAAGCGTGTTGAGTAGCGTCGATTTCCCAACCCCGGATGACCCGATGAGCGCGACTGTCTGCCCAGTGCCACACCACGGAGCCAGTGCCGCTACGGCATCCAATGAGCGTGCGTTAATGGTGACGACCTCAAGTTCGCGTTGAAGGGCTGCGGCCTGTGCCTCATAGGGTGCCGGATCAGCCACTTGATCGGCCTTCGTCAAGACGATCACCGCCCTCGTGCCCGCCTCGTTGGCAAGCGCCAGATAACGTTCCAGCCGCGCTGGATTAAAATCATCGTTGCACGAGGTGACGACAAAGACCGTATCCACATTTGCGGCGATCAGTTGCGGATTGCGTGCGCCGACCGTCTGACGCTCAAGCAAAGACCGCCGTTCAAGCCGCCGAACAAGGAGGTGACTCTGTGGCTGCGCTAGAACCCAGTCACCAACCGCAAAATGCGATGTGTTGATTTGTGCTGGCAGGCTGATCCTGACCGGGCCATGGGTGGATTCACCTTTCATTCGGGACCGGTGCACAGAACTGATGCGCAGGGCATCATACTCTTCGTCTTCGGGAGTAAGTTGCTCTTCATAGAAGGGTGCCCAACCAAGGCCTGGCAAGGTGACAGTTGCAGAGGGGGCGTTATCATTCATGTTCTATTTCGATAAGGTGGCAATCTCGATCTGGCTTATGCCCATGATCGGTTCAGCAGGCAGCAACAAACTGACCTCTACGCATAGACGTTGCCTACGTCATCAAAAAACCGAAAGCTCAAGCTGTCCACTATCCGCGAATGCCGCCCTAGCTGTCGAGTGTTTCAGGGCAGAGCGGATCATTCTGTTGGGGTAAGTATCTCGCAGTACTCCGATGGCATCGGGCCCTATTTCCGTTCCTCATCGGATTGACCGAGGGGAGGGGGGACAGCGGATCTGATTTCTTGCTTCCGTTTGCTGCGCTACCCGAAGTTTTTCGAAAAAGTTGTTTAGAAGCCATGTCTGAAAGATGATCCTGTCGGGCGCTCGCAGCCCGCAGCGCCAAGAGTGCTGTGCGTTGCGCGATTTGACGGTAAGGACGCGTGACCATAGGCAGGGAGGTCATCTTTTCAAGACAATCAACGTTTTGATATTATGCTATAAACATCAGTCGCCGTAGCGTAAGTTGGCCTCTCTACGTTCAGGCACCTATACCCCGGTCAAAGAACGGGCTATGCCTATGTCCAAGATCATGTGAGCGGGGCGAACGACCGTGAATGATCACTTGGCGGACAAATGCGCGCTGCTGTTTGCAGCCGTCGCGTTTAGACTGCGATGGCGGGCCGAGATGTTACGCCTATCCAGGCGCGAAGGCGAGATGGATCGCCGTGCGACCGCAATAATATTCCGGGCGCTCAGACAGAGCGTTTGACCAAAGAAAACAACTTAAGGGGGATACGATGACCAACTTTACAAAACCCAACGGCGGACCAAACCGCCGCGGCTTTCTTGCCGGAACCGCTGCTGTCGGTGCCGGCCTGCTTCTACCGCGCGGTGCTTTCGCGCAGGCGCAGCCTAAAAAGGGCGGCACGCTGCGGGTTGGCTTTACCCAAGGGTCGACCTCCGACAGCCTTGATCCCGCGACCTTCAACAACGACTTCATGTTCGCCAGCGGCTATGCGGTCTTTAACACTCTGACGGAAATCGCCCCCGACGGCACCGCCCAGCCCGACTTGGCTGAGAGCTTTGAGGCCAGCAGCGACGCGGCCACATGGACCTTCCGCCTGCGCGACAACGCGCAATTCTCGGACGGCAAAACGGCGAAGGCGAATGACGTGATCGCCTCGATCCGTCACCACATGGGGCCAGAGTCCAAATCCGGTATCAAACCGTTGCTAGAGCAGATCACCGACATCCGCGCCGATGGCGACAAGGTTGTGGTTTTTGAACTGGCCGCCGGCAATGCGGATTTCCCGTTTATCTTCAATGATTACCACCTCGGCATTCGCCAAGACACCGGCGATGGCACGATCGACCCCAACAGCCGCATCGGCACCGGCGGCTATGTGATCGACGTTTTCGAGCCGGGCGTGCGGGTCGAACTGACGCGCCGCGATGACTACTGGAAAGAGGGCCGCGCGCATTTCGACAAGGTCGTGATCCTGAAAGTCGGCGACCCGGCGGCCCGGATGAACGCGCTGATGACCGGCGAGGTTGATCTGATCGACCGGCCCGACCTCAAGACGATCAACCTGCTGGGCCGCGCGCCCAACGTGAAGATCCACACCCAAGACGGCACGCTGCATTACATCATGCCGATGCAGACCAACACGGCCCCGTTTGACGACATGAACGTGCGGATGGCGCTGAAGTACGGTATCAACCGCGAAGACATGATCGAAAAGGTTCTGCGTGGCTATGGCACCGTGGGCAACGACCAACCGATCTCGCGCTCGATGCCCTATTACAACGATGACCTTGAGCAGATCACCTATGATCCGGAGCGGGCGAAATACCATCTGAAACAGGCGGGGCTTGAAAGCCTTGATGTGACACTGTCCACCTCGGATGCGGCCTTTAGTGGGGCGGTGGATGCCTCGGTTCTTTTTGCCGAAAGCGCGCGGCCTGCTGGCTTGAACATCGACGTGAAGCGCGAGCCGGATGACGGCTATTGGTCGAACGTCTGGCTGCAAAAGCCCTTCTGCTGCTCCTATTGGGGTGGCCGTCCGACGCCTGACCTGATGTTCTCGACCGGCTATGCCGCCGATGCGGAGTGGAACGAGACCAAATGGGACAATGAGCGTTTCAACGAACTGCTCTTGCAAGCGCGGCCTGAGTTGGACCAGACCCGCCGCGCCGAGATGTACGGCGAGATGCAGAAGATCGTGAAAGAACAGGGCGGCGCGCTGATCCCGGCCTTTGGTCAATATGTCTCGGCCATGAACGAAAGCGTTCAGATGCCTGAGGAAGTGTCCGAGATGTGGGATCTCGACAGCCAGCGCTTCATCGAACGCTGGTGGATGGCGTAAACTATCACTGCATACGGACGGCCCCGACGGGCCGTCCGTTTCTGTTCCAAATGGCCCGATCCGGGCCGGAGAAAACCTTAGCATGTCCAGGCTTCAGAAGCTTGTTATCGGTCGAGTGTCCCTCGGCATCCTGACCCTGTTTGTGGTCTCCGCCCTAATGTTTGTCGGCATCGAACTCTTGCCCGGTGATCTGGCGCAGCAGATTCTTGGCCAATCGGCGACTGAATCGACCCTTGCGGCATTCCGCGCCGAACTGGGCCTCGATCAGCCCGCGCATCTCCGCTATCTCGATTGGTTGGGTGGTGTGCTGCGCGGTGACTTTGGCACTTCGCTCGCGTCGGGGCGCGAAGTATCCGAGCTTTTGGGCCCGCGGCTTGCCAATACCATGTTTCTGGCCACCTATGCCGCCGTCATCGCCGCCCCGCTGGCGGTGATCCTCGGCCTTCTGGCGGCGCTGTGGCGCAACACGCTGTTTGACCGTGGCGTCAACCTGACCGCGCTTTCCGCGATCTCTATGCCCGAGTTTTTCGTGGGCTATGTCCTGATCCTATTCCTGTCGATCAAGGCGGGTGTCTTCCCGACGCTGGCACGGATCGACAGCGCCACAGGGCTCTGGGACGCGCTTTATCGCAGCTTTCTGCCCGCGCTGACGCTTATTCTGGTGGTCGTGGCGCATATGATGCGGATGACGCGGGCGGCCATCATCAACGTGCTGGCCTCGCCCTATATTGAGATGGCCCGCCTTAAGGGTGTGCCGCGCTGGCGCATCATCGTGCAGCACGCGCTGCCCAATGCATTGGCGCCGATCATCAACGTCGTGGCGCTGAACCTTGCCTATCTGGTGGTCGGCGTGGTGGTGGTAGAGGTCGTCTTTTCCTACCCCGGTCTTGGGCAGTTGCTGGTGGATGCGGTCTCAAGCCGGGATTTCCCGGTGGTGCAGGCGGTGGGGCTGTTCTTTGCCGCTGTTTACATCACGCTGAATGTTCTTGCCGACATCATCTCGATCATGTCGAACCCGCGTCTGCGGCACGGGAGATAACGATGAAATCTTTGCTGAAATCCGCGCCCCCCTCGGCGATCTTTGGGATGGTGGTGCTGGCCATCGTCGCCTTTACGGGGATATTCGCGCCGTTCGTTGCGCCCTACGGCGAGACGCAGGTGGTGGGCGATGCCTATCTGCCATGGAGTGCCGCGCATCCGCTGGGCACCGACAATCTGGGCCGCGATATGCTGTCGCGCATGATCTTTGGCGCGCGCAATACGGTCGGGCTGGCGCTGCTGACCACGGCTATTTCCTTTTCGGTCGGGTCGACGCTGGGGATGCTGGCCGCGCTTAAAGGCGGCTGGCTGGACGAAGTCCTGTCACGCTTGGTCGATGTGCTGATGGCCGTGCCGCCGCTGATCTTGGCGCTGATGCTCTTGGCCATTGTCGGCCCCTCGATCCCCAATATGGTCGGGGTGATCGCGGTGATCTATGTGGCGCCGGTCTACCGCCTGTCGCGCGCGGCGGCGATGAATGTCGTCGGTCTTGATTTCGTCGAGGCTGCCAAGCTGCGCGGAGAGCGCACGCCGTGGCTGCTGCGGCGCGAGATATTGCCCAACATCTGGTCCACGCTGATCGCTGAATTCGGCGTGCGCTTTTGCTTTGTGTTTCTCTTTATCGCGGCGCTGTCCTTTCTCGGCATCGGGATTCAGCCCCCCACAGCGGATTGGGGATCGATGGTGAAAGAGAACGCCACCTTGATCAGCTTTGGCGATATCACCCCGCTGATCCCGGCGGCGGCCATCGCCTTGTTGACCGTTGCGATCAACCTGATCGTCGATTGGATGCTGCACCGCGCCAGCGGTCTGAAAAGTTAACCGACCAGGGGCCAAGCTTATGGGAAATCTTCTGAACATTCGCGGTCTCCGGCTTGAGGCAGGCAGCCGCGCGCGGCCCAATGTGATCCTCAAAGGGCTCGATCTGGAACTGGACCGGGGTGAAGTGCTGGGCCTTGTCGGCGAAAGCGGGGCGGGCAAAAGCTCCGCCGGGCTGGCGGCGATGGGCTATGTCCGCGACGGGGTGCGCTTTGCCGGGGGCAGCGTCGAATTCGACGGGGCCGAGTTGATCGGCATGGGGCGCGGACAATTGCGCCGGTTGCACGGCAAGCGCATCGCCTATGTCGCCCAGTCCGCCGCGGCAAGCTTTAACCCCGCCAAGACGCTGATCGACCAATATACCGAAGCGCCCCGCCTGCACGGTGTCTCGGGCCGCGCGACGGCAGAGGAGGACGCCGTCGCGCTCTACCGTCAGATGCAATTGCCCAACCCCGAAGAGATCGGCTTTCGCTACCCGCACCAAGTGTCGGGCGGCCAGTTGCAGCGGACGATGACAGCCATGGCCATGGCCTGTCGCCCCGATCTGATCATTTTTGACGAGCCGACGACCGCCCTAGACGTGACCACCCAGATCGAAGTGCTGGGCGCCATCCGCGATATTGTCGAGCAATATGACACGGCGGCGATCTACATTACGCATGACCTTGCCGTAGTGAGCCAGATGGCCGACCGCATCTGCGTGATGAAAGACGGTGAGGCGGTCGAGACCGCGCCGACCAAGACCATGCTCGACGCCCCGCAAGAGGACTATACCCGCTCGCTCTGGGCCGTGCGGTCGTTTCGCCGTCCCGACGCTGAGGCGGGGGAGGCTCAGGCGCTGATCCGCTGCGAGGGGGTCTCGGCGGCCTATGGGCCGATGACCGTGCTGGATAATCTCAACTTCACCTTTCCGCGCGGCCAGACCACGGCGGTGGTGGGGGAAAGCGGGTCAGGTAAATCCACCCTCGCGCGAGTGATCGCGGGGCTGCTGCCCCCCGCCTTGGGGCAGTTTTTCTGGAACGACGCCCCGCTGGAGCCACGGCTGGCAAAGCGCGACCCCGCGACGCTGCGCAATATCCAGATGATCTATCAATCGGCGGATACCTCGTTGAACCCGCGCCACAATATCCGCGAGATATTGACGCGCCCGGTGCGCAAGTTCACGGGCCGCAAGGGGCAAGAGCTTCGGGCGCGGGTGGAGGAGTTGATGGATTTGGTCGACCTCGACCGCGCTTTCCTTGACCGCAAACCCAGCGAATTGTCCGGCGGACAGAAACAGCGCGTTGGTATCGCCCGCGCGCTGGCCGCCGAGCCTGAATTCATCATCTGCGACGAGGTGACCAGTGCGCTCGACCAACTGGTGGCCGAGGGGATATTGCGGCTGCTGGTGCGTTTGCAGACCGAGCTGGATCTGACCTTCATGTTCATCACTCATGACTTGGCCACGGTAGAGGCGATTGCCCATAAGGTGATCGTGCTCAAGAATGGCCAGATCGTGGAGCAGGGCGGGCGTGATGAGATCTTTGGCGACCCAAAGCAGGCCTATACCAAACGGTTGCTGACCTCGGTGCCGCAGATGGATCCGGAATGGCTGACCGAGGCCCGCGCGCGGGAGCGGTCTTTGCGCGAGGCGCAGTAGGGCCGCGGGGTTAATTTCCCTCGGCCCGCGCGGCGGCGAAGGCGGCTTCGGTCGCCTCGAGGAACAGGGTGGCCTCGGCCTGCTGCAAGACAAGAGGGGGGCGGATTTTCAGAACATTGGCCCCCGGCCCGGTGGCGCTGATAAGCACGCCGTTTAGGCGCAGGTGGTTGACCACGAATTTGGCGCGGGCGGCATCGGGCGCGTTGGTCTCGCGCGCAGTGACGCATTCGACCGCCAGAAACAACCCCGCGCCGCGCACATGGCCGATCTCGGGGTAGCGGGTTGCGATGTCCTGCAAGCCGCTCTTGAGGTAGCCGCCAACGGCTGTGGCATTGTCCTGCAACCCCTCATCCGCGATCACGTCGAGCACGGCCATGCCTGCGGCGGCGGCCACGGGGTTGCCGCCAAAGGTGTTAAAATAGCGTGCCTTTTCGCCAAATTCTTGCACCAGCTCTGGCCGCATCGCGGTGCCGGAAAGGGGGAAACCATTGCCCATCGGCTTGCCCATCGTGACCATGTCAGGCACCAGCCTGTGGCGCTCGAACCCCCAGAAGGCATCGCCAGTGCGGGCAAAGCCGGGCTGCACTTCGTCAGCGATGAAGAGCCCGCCCTCGGCGCGGATCAGATCGACCGCCGGTTGCAGGAACCCCGCCGGATCGGGGTGAAGCCCATCGCTGGAAAAGATCGTATCGACGATGAAAGCCGCAGGTTCGATCCCATCGGCGCGCATCTCGGCAATCGCTTGGCCCAGATCGGCGGCGAGTTTGGCGCCCTGCTGCGCCTCAGGGATGCGCAGCGTGTCGGGCGCGTCGATCAGCCGGATGCGCGGGCTGCGCGGGGTGAAATCGCCCAGAGAGGGGGAGAGTTCGGCCACCGCTTCGGTCAGCCCGTGATAGGCAAGGCGGGTGACGATGACTCCCTCGCGCCGGGTATAGCTGCGGGCGATGCGCAGGGCGATGTCATTCGCCTCGGACCCGGTGCAGGTGAACATGACATGACCGAGTGCGTCGGGCATGGTGGCGAGCAGCCGTTCGGCGTAAGTGACAACGTTTTCATGCAGATAGCGGGTGTGGGTGTTCAGCACACCCAACTGCTGGGTGATCGCCTCGACCACGCGGGGGTGGCAATGGCCGACCGATGCGACGTTGTTATAGGCATCAAGGTATTTGCGTCCGTCCTTGTCCCACAGCCAGACGCCTTTGCTGCGCTCAATGTGCAGCGGTTGGTCGTAAAACAGCCGGTAGGCGGGACCGAGCGCCTTGGCGCGGCGGTCGATCAGGGCGCGGTCGGCGGGGCTGAGGGCCTCGGCTTGGGCGCTGTCATAGGCGTTGATCATGGTCATCGGTCACTCCGTTCCCGCAGCATGGTGCAGGGCTTTGATCGCGGCGGCGTCGCCCACATGGTCGAGCGCGGCCAGCCCGCGTTGCGAGGCGGCGGCGTTGCGCAGGATATAGGCGGCATTCTCGGGATAGCGCCGCGCGCGAGAGGCGCCGATGGCCAAGGTGGTGGCGTGGCGCAGGCGGATCAGACTGGGCAGAAGCGCGATTTCCTCAGCCTCCAGCGGCAGGCGTTTGGCAAAGCCCGTGACCATCTCGCAAACATCTTGCAGCGGGTCCGCGCCTTGGCCGAGCTGATAGGAACAGGCCACCGCCAGATCGCAGGCCAGCGGCGTATGCACCATGTCACCGAAATCAATCAGCCCGACGGGGTGCCGGGCCTCTGGCCCATCGACCAGAATATTGTGCGGATTGAAGTCGTTATGAACGACCTGCGCCCGCAGATGTGGAAGCTGGGGAGCAATCTCCGCATCGAAGTGATCGAGAGTGCGCCCCAGTTGGGCGCGCAGGGCGGCGTCTTGTACATCCGCCAGCAGCGGACGCAGATGGCCTGCCTGTTTGATGTCCCACTGCAGAAAATGTCCCCCCGCCGGATGGAAAAAACCGCGCAGCCCCAGTGCCACCCGCGCGTGAAAATCCCCCAAAGCGCGGTGAAGGCCGGGGCGCGGCGTGGCATTGCTGAGGACGGTGCCGCCAAGGAAGGTCATCAAACGCACGACATGCGAATGGCCGTCGGCGGCGGTGGCCACTTCGGCGGCCTTGCCACTAAGGCTGGCGCAGATACGCTGCACGGGGAGGTCGGGATCAGCGGCGGCCAGATGCATCAGTGCGGCAGTCTGCATGTCGGTCACCGCGCGGTCTTCGGCGGCGTTGGTGATCTTTAGCAGTGCCTTTTCGCCCGTCGTCAGGGTGATCAAGAAATTTGCGTCTTTCTCCGCAGCAAGCGGTTCGATCTGACCGGAGATTCCATAGCAGCGCAGCGCGACCTCTGCCGCGCGGGCCGCGTCAAAGGCGGGCGGGTCTTGTGCCAGCAGGTCGGTCTGGGCCCCAGCCTCTTCGGCCAGCACGCCGCTGAGAAAGGGGGGCAGGCCGCCCTGAGGCGTGATCCCGGCCTCGGTCATGGGGTGATGTCCTCGGTCCCGCACCATTCGGCGATGAAAAGCGCCATGGCTTGGGTAATTTTTTTCACCGAACTCAGGCTGACGGATTCGTTGATCCCGTGAATGTTGCACGATTTCGGCCCGTAGCAGAGCGCAGGGATCTGATTATAAAGCGCATAGATCCGCGTATCGAGATAGCCCGCCGTCATAAAGGATTGCAGCGGCGCGCCGATGGCGTCTTCGTGGGCGCGTTCCAGCACGGCTTCAGCCTCGCTGCCCGGCTCCAGCACATAGCCTTCGGCGTGAAAGCCGTTAAAGACCACTTTGGGCGGGTTGTTGGACAGGAAGTTATCACTCTGGGCAAAGGCCTTTACCCGTTCGGTAATTTCCCGCGCGGCGTCTTCGGCGTTGCGGCCCGGATAGATGGAAACGCGGCAATCGATGTTGCACCATGACGGCACCGAAGACGCCCAATCGCCGCCTTCGATCTTGCCGATGTTGAGGTTAATGGGATGGGCTTCGTCTTCGAAATGCGGGTGGTCGTTTTTCTCGGCGTTCCAGTCCTCCTCCATCTCGCGCAGGGCGGTCATCACGCGGGTGGCCGCGTCGATCGCATTGGCCCCTTCGCCCATTTCGCGCACATGGACGGGTACGCCGCGCACCTGCACCTGAAACCAAATGACGCCTGTGTTGGCGCGGACCAGCATTTCCTCTTCGGGTTCGGGGATGAAGACCGCATCAGCGGTGTAGCCTTGTAGGAAGGTCTGGAGCGCGCCGTTGCCGGTGGATTCCTCCTCGACCACGGATTGCACATAGACGGTCGCCGCTGGTTGCAACCCGATACGGCGCAGCGCGTCGAGCGCAAAGATATTCGCCGCAGCACCCGCCTTCATATCGCCCGCGCCCCGGCCATACATCCAATCGCCGTCGATCTTGGCCGAGTAGGGCGGATCATCCCACATGTCGTGCAACCCTTCGGGCACCACGTCGAGATGCGATTGCAGGATCAGCGAGCGACCCCGCTCATCGCGCGGGCGGTGGATGCCCACGACGATGGGCGCGTCAGAGTGATCGTCGGAGTATTTCGAGCCGCCGGGGTGCGCCTCAATCGCAGCGCGGTCCATCTTGAAACGGTCCATCGCATAGCCACGGCTTTGCAGGTTGCGAAACAGCAGGTCTTGGATCGCATGTTCATGGCCGCGCAGCGAAGGGGTCTGCACGAGTTGTTGGGTAAAGCTCACTTGCTCAGCGAAGCCATCTTCGACAGCCTGAAGGATGCGGGATTTCAGATCAGGGTCGAGGGTCATGTCGTGTCCTTTCGGTGGGTTACAGCATCGCTTCGATGAGGAAGGGGCCGGGCTCTTTCGCAGCCTCTTCGATGGTGCGCATCAAGTCGGCGATGTCTTCGACCCGTTTGCCCGGCACGCCCATGCCCTTGGCCATCGCGACGAAATCCAATTGCGGGCGGTCGAGGTTCAACATGCTCAGCGCATCGGGGCCGGGCTGGGCACCGACGTTGTGCAATTCGCCCTTGAGGATCTCATAGGACTGATTGGCGAGGATGATCGTGGTGACGTTGGAGTTCTCGCGCGCTTGGGTCCAGAGTCCTTGGATGGTGTACATGGCCGAGCCATCCGCTTGCAGCGTGATGACCGGACGGTCGGGGCAGGCGATGGCCGCTCCGGCGGAGAGGGGGATGCCGATGCCGATCGACCCGCCAGTCAGCGCGAGCCAAGTGTTCGGCGCGGCACTGTCGCCTGCGGGGAAGGTGGCCCCGCCAGAGGATACCGCCTCATCGACCACAATCGCATCTTCGGGCAATGCGTTCGCCAAGGCCGCGCCGAGGTTTTGCAAGCTGATACCGCCTGCCTGCGGTGCGGCGGGCCTGTCGTGCTGGGGAGGCGTGGCGGGTTTCGCGCCGATCCGATCCGCCAGTGCGGCGATGGCCTCAGTTCCGTTACCATCAACCGCCGCCAATGTGACGGTGTGGCAATCGACCGGCAGCAGCAGGCTCGGTTTGCCGGGATAGGCAAAGAAGGCGACGGGGGGCGGCGTCTCGATGAGGATCGCGCGGCTGTAGGGGGCAAGGCATTCAAGGGCTGCGTTGATCGGGTAGGGGACTTTGTTGATCGCAAAGCGGCCCTGCCCACGCTCCATCCGGCGGTTCGAGGTGGGCGCGAGGATGTCGGCCCCAGTCTTGTCTGCAATGCCGTGCAGCAGGGCCATCGCCTCTTGGTTTTCCAACACCGCGCTGCCGACGAGTAGAACGGTTTTCTCACCGCTCTCCAAAGCCTTGATCGCGGCATCTAACGCGCGTTCATCCAACGGGGCAGGGGCGGCGGGGGCCACGACCTCGGCCATTTTGCCGCCCGCGTCCCAGCCGATGTCCGCAGGGGCGATCAGTGTGGCGACCTTGCCGGGCTTGCTCTGCGCCACGGCGAGGGCGGTCATCGCATCCGCCGCAAAGCTACCCGCATCGCGGCCTGAGCGGACCCAATCGCTGAAGGGCGCACAGGCGCCTTCGACATCTGCCGAGAGGGGCGCGTCGTATTTCTGGTGCCGCAGCGCGTGATCGCCCACAAGGTTGACCATCGGCACCCGCGCCTTGCGGGCGTTGTGCAGGTTGGCGGCGGCGTTGGCAAAGCCGGGCGCGAGGTGCAGCAGGGTCACCGCCGGTTTGCCCGCCATGCGCGCATAGCCATCGGCGGCACCGGTCACCACGCCTTCGAACAGGCCCAAGACGCAGCGCATCAGTTTGGTGCGGTCCAGCGCGTCGACGAATTGCATCTCGGAGGTACCGGGGTTGGCGAAACAGACCTCCACCCCGCCGGCATGCAGGCTGCGCACAACGCTTTCAGCGCCGTTCATTTCTTTGGGTGTCTTGCTCATGCTGTGGCCTCGCGGAATGTCGTGAGAAATGATTTTGCGTTATCGGCAAGGGAAGGCCCAAGGTAGCCGCCCTCTTGAATCAATGCCGTGGGAAGGTTCTGCGCTGCCAAACGTCGCGCCATTTCGGCAAAGCCATCGGGGTAGACGTTTACGGCGGCCAGCGGATCGTCGGCGGCCATGTCAAACCCCAGCGAGACGACCAGCGCCTCGGCCCCGAAATCACGGATCGCGGCGATGCCCTTGTCGAGCAGGGCCAGCACCTCATCTTGGCTCGCGCCCTGTTCCAGCAGCAGGTTCAACGATTTGCCCGCCCCGCTGCCTTCGCCCGTTTCATCCGCATGGCCGAGGTAGAAAGTGGGGTAGGTGGCCGGATCGGGATGCAGCGAGCAAAAGAAGATGTCACCGCGTTCATAAAGGATGTCGAGCGAGCCATTGCCAGTATGCACGTCGATGTCGATCAGCGCGACCTTCTTGTAGGTCTGGGTGAGATGCTCCGCCGCGATGCAGGCGTTGTTGAAAAAGCAAAACCCGTTCGAGCAATCGCGCATCGCGTGGTGGCCGGGCGGACGGCAGAGCGCATAGGCGGCGCGGGCACCGGCTGCCACGGTCTCGGCGGCTTGGACGGCGGTTTGGGCCGACCAATAGGCCGCGTCCCATGACCCTTCGGTCAGCGGGGTCGAGGTGTCGGTCATCCACCAGCCCAATTGACCGTGAATGTCCTTGGGCTCTTTCCCGCGCCGCACGCCGGGGTGCATGGTGGGGATGGCCAGCGCATCCGGCCCCGCGCTTTCGACGAAACGGGCATGGGCATCGGGCAGGAAATCGACGTAGTCAGGGTTATGTACGGCTTTAATGGGGGCAAGCCCGTGGTCTTGGGGTTTGCTGATCTCAAACCCTTCGCCGATTAGCATATCGCGTAGAATTTCAGCACGTTGTGGCTGTTCTTGATGCGGCATGGCCGCGCCGCGCCGAAAGTAATGTGTCGGCGCATGGCCAAGCTGGCGTTCGTCGAAAAAGACTTTCATCACATTCCCTGTGGTCTGATGTCGTTGCGGCGGAGCATTGCAGTTTTAATTTGCAGGCTCAATAGAAATGATGCATCATGCATCAAAACTGGCAGCAAGTCGGCCAGTAAGTATGAGGGCGCGATGGCCGAGATCAATCAAGTTTCATTGGGCGATGCGATTTATGATCGGGTCTGTCAGGACTTGGTGGAAGGCAGGCTTCGCCCGAATGAAAAGGTCACCATTCGCGGCTTGGCGGAGCGGTTGGGCACCAGCTCGACCCCGGTGCGCGACGCGGTGCAGCGGCTCTTGCGGGATGAGGCTTTGGTCCAGCGCAGCGTGCGCGATGTGCGCGTGCCGGTACTGACAGAGGCGCAGTATCTCGAAATCGCGAGCATCCGGCGCGAGCTGGAGGGCTTTGCCGCCGGTCGCGCCGCTGAGATGGTCGGCCCCAAGGAAATCCGCCGCTTGAAAAAGATCGTGGAGCGGAACGAGGCCGCAGCGGTAGCGGGGCGCTGGCCGCAGGCGGTGAAGTATAATCAAGAGTTCCATTTCGCGCTGGTCGAAGCGGCGGAGATGCCGATCCTTCTGGCCATTCTCAGCGGGCTATGGCTGCGTATGGGGCCGCTGATTGCCGGATACTACGGGCGCGAGAAGCTGGGGCTGGTTCGACATCATCAGGCAATTATTGCAGCCTGTGAGAATCGCGACCCTGCGGCTGCTACTGCGGAAATGCGCGCCGACATAGATGACGCAAAGGAGGGGATCATCAGATACATCGAATCGTTCACCATAGGTGAATGAGTTTTCCAAGTCCTGCGCACCGCGCGGCCTTGTCCCAAATGACTGCAAGAAGCCGACGTCAGATCGGACGCTTTCAAAGGGCCAAGATTCAACACAACCAATGGGGATTGAAATGCTTAACACTACCAAATTAACCGCAGCCGTTCTGGCGCTGGCACTGGCCGGACCACTGGCCGCGCAGGATGGCGAGCCGAAATCCGGCGGCACGCTGAACGTCGTGATCCAGCCCGAACCGCCCAGCCTGATGATCGGCCTTGTGCAGAACGGCCCGACACAGATGGTCGGTGGCGATATCTACGAAAGCCTGCTGCGCTATGATTTCGACCTCAAGCCCGAGGGTCAGTTGGCTGAATCATGGGAGATTTCGGAGGACGGCAAGACCTATACCTTCAAGCTGCGCGAAGGTGTGGTGTTCCATGACGGAGAGCCCTTCACCTCGGCGGATGTTGAATTCTCCATGGATAAGTTCCTGCGCGAGAGCCACTCGCGGATGCGCACCTATATGGAGCATGTCGAAAGCATCGAGACGCCGGATCAATACACGGTTGTCTTCAACTTGAAGCAGCCCTTCGGCCCCTTCATCGGCATCTTTGAGCCGGGCACCGCGCCGATGATCCCAAAGCACATCTACGAGGGCACGGATTTCGCAAACAATGAGGCGAACAACACGCCCATCGGCACCGGTCCTTTCAAGTTCGACAAATGGGAAAAGGGCAGCTTCATCCATCTGGTGAAGAACGAAGACTACTACATGGAGGGCAAACCCTACGTCGACGAAGTCTATTACCACGTGATCCCCGACGCGGCGTCGCGCGCCGTGGCCTATGAGACCGGCAAGGTCGACGTGCTGCCCGGCGGCTCGGTCGAGAACTTCGACGTGGCGCGTATTCAGGCGATGGACAACACCTGCATCACCGACAAGGGCTGGGAATACTTCGGCCCGCTGTCTTGGATGTGGGTGAACAACGACAACAAGCCGCTTGATGATGTGAAAGTGCGCAAGGCGATCATGCATGGCGTCGACCGTCAATTCGCCAAGGACGCGCTTTGGAATGGTCTGGGCAAGGTTTCGACCGGGCCGCTGTCGTCCTCCACCCGCTTTTATGACGGCGAGACACCGGATATCTCCTATGATCCGGAAAAGGCCAAAGCACTGCTGGAAGAAAGCAGCTATGACGGCGAAACCATCCGCATCTTGGGTCTGCCTTACGGTGAGACGTGGCAGCGCTGGGCGGAGGCGGTCAAACAGAACCTGAGCGAGATCGGCATTACGACCGAGATCGTGCCGTCGGACGTGGCGGGTTGGAACCAGAAGGTCGCAGATCGCGACTATGATCTCGCCTTTACCTACCTCTACCAATACGGTGATCCCGCACTTGGCGTTTCGCGGACCTATATGGGCGACAATGCCGCTCCCGGTTCGCCTTGGAACAACGTGGCAAACTATCAAAATGCCGAAACGGACAAGCTGTTCGCCGAAGCGGCACTGATGGCCAGCCCCGAAGAGCGCAAGGCCGCCTATAAGGAGATCCAAGATCAGATCGTCGAAGATGTGCCGAACATCTGGCTCTTGGAACTGGGCTTCCCCACGATCTACCGCTGTGACGTGAAGAACCCCGTTAACACCGCCTTTGGTGTGAACGACGGTTTCCGCGACGTGTGGCTGGATAAGTAAACGACGTACCTATGCGCAAGGTTCGGGCTGCTTAGGTGGCCCGCACAAATCTTAGAACAAGAACGGGGCGGATAGCGTGATACGTTTCATATTGGGCAGGTTGATCAAGGCAGTGTTTATCCTGCTGGCGATCCTTGTCTTCAATTTCCTGCTGATCCATGCGGCACCGGGTGACCCTGCGGCGGTCATGGCGGGCGAAGCCGGGGCGGCGGATGAGAAATTCCTTGCAGACCTGCGGGCGCGTTTCGGGCTGGACCAGCCGCTCTACATGCAGCTGTGGCTCTATATCAAAGGCGCGGTGCAGCTTGATCTGGGCTATTCCTTTCGCCAGCAGATGCCGGTGGCCGAGATGATTGGCGACCGCCTGCCAGCGACGCTTTTGCTGACCGGCGTGGCCTTCGTGCTGTCGTTGGTGCTGGGCGTAACCGCCGGCGTCGCGGCCTCTGCCCGGCAGGGGCGGTGGGGTGACACGCTGATCTCCACCTTCGCGCTGCTGTTTTACGCGACACCGTTGTTCTGGGTGGCGCTGATGGCGACGCTGGTGTTCTCGGTCTGGCTCGAATGGTTGCCGGGTTTTGGGTATTCGACCATCGGGGCGGGCTATACCGGTATGGCCCATGTGCTTGACGTGGCGAAACACCTTGTCCTTCCGGCCAGTACCTTGGGCCTGTTCTTCACGGCGATTTATATGCGCATGACGCGGGCTTCGATGCTTGAAGTCTCGCGGCTCGATTTCGTCAAAACGGCCCGTGCCAAAGGGCTGACCCGAGGCGTGATCCAGCGGCGGCATATCCTGCGCAACGCGCTGTTGCCGGTCATCACGCTTGCGGGGCTTCAGGCGGGGCAGATCTTTGGCGGGGCGATCCTGACCGAGACCGTTTTCGCATGGCCCGGCATCGGGCGGCTGATGTTCGAGGCGATCAACCAGCGGGACTACAACGTGATCCTCGGGGTCTTTTACATCTCGGCGGCCATGGTGCTGCTGTTCAACCTGATCACGGATGTCATCTATGTCATTGTTGATCCGCGGATAAGGCTGACAACATGATGAGCTTTTGGAAACGTTTCAGCTATAACCGGGGCGCGGTCATTGGCCTGGTCATCCTGACCTTCGTCATCGCCGCCGCCATCCTTGCGCCCATCCTCTTCCCACAAAGCCCGTGGAAAATGGTGCAGCGTCCTTTCCTGCCGCCTTTCACTCAAGACGGGCTGCTTCTGGGCACCGACGCGCTTGGCCGTAATGTGCTGGCGGGGCTTGCCCATGGCGCTTATGTGAGCCTGCTGGTCGGCTTGGTCTCAACCATCGTGGCGCTGGCGATTGGCGTGCCGGTGGGTGCAGCCGCTGGGTATTTTGCGGGACGGATCGACGACGCGCTGATGCGCTTTACCGAGTTCTTTCAGACCATCCCCAGCTTTGCACTGGCGATCGTGCTCTTGGCGATCTTTCAGCCCAGCCTGACCTTTGTGATCATCGCGATTTCGATCGTGTCATGGCCCCCCGTGGCGCGTCTGGTGCGCGGCGAAGTGCTGTCGCTCAGAACCCGCGAGTTTGTCGAGGCGGCGAGCCTGTCGGGCCTCGGCAACCTTCAGATCATCACCCGCCACATCCTGCCCAACGCACTGCCGCCGATCATCGTGCTGGCTTCGCTCATGGTGGCGCAGGCGATCTTGCTGGAAAGCTCGCTGTCCTTTCTGGGGCTGGGTGATCCGAACATCATGTCTTGGGGCTATATGATTGGGGCCGCGCGCACCGTGATCCGCACCGCATGGTGGCTGTCCTTCCTGCCGGGCATGGCGATCCTGCTGACCGTGCTGGCGCTGAACCTGATCGGCGAAGGTCTGAACGACGCGCTTAACCCGCGATTGACGAGGAAATCCGAATGACCCTGCTTAGCATCCGTGACCTGTCTATCGCTCTGCCCATGGGGGCGGATCGGCTCTATGCCGCGAAGGACATCAACTTTGACCTCGCCCCGGGGGAGATCCTCTGCATCGTGGGCGAAAGCGGGTCGGGCAAATCCATGTCGGCCAATGCGGTGATGGGGCTGTTGCCGCAGGGGGTTTTGCCCGACAAGGGCAGCATCACCTTTGACGGGCAATCGATCCTTGGGCTGTCTGAAAAAGAGATGTTGAAGCTGCGCGGCAGCCGTATTTCGATGATCTTTCAGGAACCCCTCAGCGCGTTGAACCCGCTGATGCGGATCGGCGCGCAAATCGCCGAGGTGTTCGAAGCGCATGGCGCCCTCAACGGTTCGGAACGGCGCGCGCGGGCGTTGAAACTGCTGGAGGAGGTGGGCATTCCCGACCCCCAAGCGGCAATCCGGGCCTATCCTTTCCAGCTGTCGGGTGGGCAGCGACAAAGGGTCATGATCGCGATGGCCTTGGCGCTCGAGCCCGACATCCTCATCGCGGATGAGCCGACGACGGCGCTTGATGTGACCACCCAAGCGCAGATCCTCACGCTGATTGAAGACCTGCGCCGCAAGCGCGGCATGGCGGTAATCTTTATCACCCATGACTTTGGCGTGGTGGCCGATATCGCCGACCGAGTCATCGTCATGAAAAAGGGTGAGATCGTGGAGGCTGGCCCGGCGCAGGAGGTGCTGTTGAAGCCCCAGCACCCCTATACCCGCGCCCTGATCGACGCGATACCCCGGCTGACCCAGACCGATGCGCCCGAGCAGGTCGAGCGCGCGCCGCTCTTGAAGGTTGAAGGGCTGCAAAAAACCTTTTCAACCGGCTCTGGCACGCTCTTTGGTAAGCGCCGTGTGGTGAAGGCCGTGCAGGACGTGAGCTTTGAGCTCTACGCGGGCGAAACGATTGGCATTGTCGGAGAATCCGGGTCGGGCAAATCCACCGTTGGGCGTTGTCTGGTGCGTCTGCTTGATCCCGACGGGGGCAGGGTGCTGATGGATGGCGTGGATATCGCCCATATGTCTGGCGCGGAACTGCGGGCACAGCGGCGCAAGTTGCAGATGATCTTTCAAGACCCGTTTTCGTCACTCAACCCCCGGGCGCGCGTGTCGCGTATCCTGACCGAAGGGCTGATCGCCTATGGCACGCCGGATAAAGAGGCAAAGGCCAAGGCACGCGAATTGCTCGAACTCGTCGGGCTGGACGAAAGCGCGATGAAACGGTTCCCGCACGAGTTCTCCGGCGGGCAGCGGCAGCGGATCGGCATTGCCCGCGCGCTGGCGCTGGAGCCGTCGATCATTATCGCGGATGAGGCCGTCTCGGCGCTCGACGTGTCCATTCAGGCGCAGGTGCTTGATCTGTTGGCCGAGTTGAAAACACGTCTGAACCTGTCGATGCTGTTCATCACTCACGACCTGCGCGTCGCGGCGCGGATTTGTGATCGGATCATCGTCATGCAAAAGGGCCAGATCGTCGAAGCGGGGCCGGTTGGCAAAGTGCTGCACGACCCCGATACCGCCTATACGCGCAGCCTGCTCGACGCTATTCCGGGGCAGGACTACGAACGCGCTCTGGCGGCTGCCGATTAGGGCGCTATTTCAGGCGTTGCGCCAGATATGGATCAAGCGATGGATACTGCGGTTCACGACCAAAAGACGCTGCTTCTCACCGGGGCAAGCCGGGGCATCGGCCATGCCACGGCCAAGGCTTTCGCGGGCAAGGGCTGGCGGGTGATCGGCTGTTCCCGACAGGCGTTCTCGCCCGAATGCCCTTGGCCCGGTGGGGCGCAGGATCATGTGCAGGTCGATCTGAGCGATCCGAACCAGACGATAGAGGCCGTCGCGCAGGTCAAGCGGCTGCTGAACGGCAACCCCTTACATGCGCTGGTCAACAATGCAGGTATTTCGCCAAAGGGTGAAGATGGCGGGCGGCTCAGCACGCTCGACACCGATTTGCGGACCTGGGGGCAGGTGTTTCATGTGAACTTCTTTGCCTCCGTGGTGCTGGCGCGGGGGCTTCAGGATGAACTGTCCGCCGGGCGCGGATCGGTGGTGAATGTGACCTCCATCGCCGGGTCGCGGGTGCATCCCTTTGCCGGGGCAGCCTATGCGACCTCAAAGGCGGCGCTCGCCGCATTGACGCGCGAGATGGCTCATGATTTCGGCCCGCTCGGCGTCAGGGTCAACGCCATTGCACCGGGCGAGGTGGACACGGCAATCCTCAGCGAAGGCACCGATAAAATTGTGCAGACCATTCCCCTGCGCCGCCTTGGTCAGCCCGATGAGGTCGCCCGGGCGATCTATTTCCTGTGCAGCGAGGAAAGCTCTTACGTCTCTGGGACCGAGATTGAGGTGAACGGCGGGCAGCACGTCTGAGGCCACACGCGCGCGCCTTCGTTCTGACAATTCCGTGATGACGTCAATCTGGCGCTGTGCCTGCGCTGCATTAGACCTATGTACAGCTCCTCACGTCAGGGCAGCTATACGCGCGCTCCCCTCAGGCAATGCATACCCCAAGGGACAACCACTTCATGATAAAATTCGAATTGAACGGGCGGCAGATCTCTGTCGACGCAGACCCGGACATGCCCCTACTGTGGGCGATCCGCGATGAGATCGGCCTCACCGGCACCAAGTTTGGCTGCGGCATCGGGGCCTGCGGCGCATGTACCGTGCATATCGACGGCACAGCCACACGGTCCTGCATCACCTATCTGGCGGATGTAGAGGGCCTGTCGGTCACCACGATTGAAGGGCTGGACGAAGAGGGCAAGCACCCGGTTCAAGAAGCATGGCGCAACCTGCGCGTACCGCAATGCGGCTACTGCCAGTCGGGTCAGATCATGCAGGCCGCGTCGCTGTTGCAAGACATGCCCAACCCCAGTGACGAAGACATCGACGCGGTGATGACCGGCAACCTTTGCCGTTGCATGACCTATCCCCGTATCCGCCAAGCCGTGCGCGACGCCGCCACCGCAATGGGAGGCTCCGACAATGGCTAATCTGATGTCCCGCCTGAAAGGCTCCGACGCGCAACCGCAGATGACCCGCCGCGGGTTTCTGGTGTCGATGACCGCCGCTGGCGTTGCCTTTGGCTTCCCGCAGGCGTCGAATGCCGCGATGAACCCTGCCGTGCCCGATGGCACGCCGATCGCGCCCAATGGCCAGCCCTTTGAGCCGTCGATGTGGTACTGGATCGACGCCGAAGGTCAGGTCAACGTCAACATCATCCGCGCCGAGATGGGCCAGCACGTCGGCACCGCCATCGCCCGCATTTTGGCCGATGAGCTGGAAGTCGCTTGGGAAAATGTGCATATCACCCATGTCGACACGGCTGAGAAATGGGGCCTGATGGTCACCGGCGGCAGCTGGTCGATCTGGCAAAGCTGGCCGGTTTATCGTCAAGCGGGTGCCGCCGGACGCACCGCGCTGATCGAAGCGGCGGCGGCCAAGTGGGGCGTTGACGCCTCTGGCCTGACCGCGCGCGACGGGGCCGTGACCGATGGCACGCAAAGCATCAGCTATGGCGATCTGGTGGCCGAAGGGCTCGACCGGAGCTTTACCGAAGATGAATTGGCAGCCCTGCCGCTGAAACCCCATGCCGATCTGCGGCTCGTGGGTCAGGATGTGCATCCGCTTGATCTGGACACGAAAACCACCGGCCAGGCGATCTATGGTCTGGATGCCAAGGTCGACGGCATGGTCTACGGCGTGCCGATGCTGCCGCCGACGCGCTATGGCTCCAAGGTTAATTCAGTCGATGACAGCGCCGCGAAAGAGGTCAAAGGCTATCTTGAAACCGTGGTGCTGGATGACCCGTCGGGCACCGTGCCGGGCTGGGTTGTGGTGTTGGGCAAAACGCTCCACGCCGCGCGGATGGCCACCTATGAGATCAGCGTCGATTGGACCGCAGGCGAGACGGCAGATGTGTCAGAGGATGACATCCAAGCCCGCTCGCGCGAGTTGATCGCAAGCGACGCCGGGTCGATCCTGCACACCGAGCAGCCCGAGACCAGCGCCGTGTTTGACGCCGCCACAGAGACGCTGGAGGCCGAGTACACCACCCAATCCGTGCTGCACTTCCAGATGGAGCCGGTGAACGCGACCGTCTTCCAGAACGCCGATGGCATCTGGGAAACGCATGCGGGCAACCAGTGGCAATCGCTGATCCTGCCTACGCTGTCCACGGCGCTTGAGGTACCTGCCGACAAGATCGTGATGCGCAGCTATATGCTGGGCGGGGGCTTTGGCCGTCGTTTGAATGGTGATTATATCGTGCCGGCCGCGCTGGCCTCAAAGGCTGTCGGCAAGCCCGTCAAGCTGGTCTTCTCCCGCGAGGAAGACGCCCAGTTCGACAGCATCCGCTCGCCTTCGGTGCAAAAACTGCGCATGGCGTTTGACGATGCCAAAGCCGTCACAGGCATGGAACACCACGCCGCCGCCGGTTGGCCAACGCAGGTGATGACACCGGGCTTCATGCCCAAAGGTGTCAACGAAGAGCCTTACGATCCCTTTGCAATCGACGGGGCCGATCACTGGTATACGGTCGGCGCGCACCGCGTGCGGGCCATCTCGAACGATTTGGCAAACGCGACCTTCCGCCCCGGTTGGCTGCGCTCGGTCGGGCCGGGCTGGACCAACTTTGCCGTGGAAAGCTTCATGGATGAAGCCGCGCATAAGATCGGCGCCGATCCGTTGCAGTTCCGTCTGGATCACCTGAAGGCCGAAGGCATCAACGCGGGCTCTGCGCCCAATGCGGTGGGCGGTGCGTCGCGTCAGGCGGCTGTCTTGCAGCGCGTGGCAGAGATGTCGGGCTATGGCAAAACCGACCTCCCCGAGGGCACGGCAATTGGGATCGCCACCACCTTTGGCCAGTCGCGGACCATGCCAACTTGGACCGCAGCCGCGGTCAAACTGGCGGTGGATGCCGAAACGGGTGAGGTCGCTGTCGAGAAGATGTGGCTGGCGTTCGATTGTGGTACGGTTGTCGACCCCGACGGGGCGCGCGCGCAATGCGAAGGCGCGGCACTTTGGGGCCTGTCCATGGCCCTGCATGAGGGCACGCGGATCGAAGATGGCAAGGTTATCGACCTTAACCTCGGGTCTTACACCCCGCTGCGGATGGTCGATGTGCCAGACGTTGAAGTCGCGTTCGTGGAAAGCACGGAAGTGCCTGTGGGTCTTGGCGAGCCGGGCACCACGGTCATTGCGCCTGCCATCGCCAATGCGATCTTCAACGCGACGGGCGCGCGGGTTCGGCATTTGCCGATCACCCCAGATGCGATCCTCGCGGCAAAAGACAGCTAAACTTCGGACGGGCGCGACACCTCGCGCCCGTCTGCCCCCTCTCAGCCAGTGACGAGAAGGGTGAGAGCTTGGCCTGTTTCAGATGCTCTAATCCAGATTTCTGAACCTCGGCTCCCCCTACATTTATCTTTGAAACGTCAGCTCACCACCCATGATGGTGGCACGGGCTTCGGCTTCGGTAATGTTTTTGGGTGCCAGTTGCGTCAGATCATGGCTCAGCACGGCCACATCGGCGTCCATGCCGGGTTTAAGCCTGCCGCGCCTGTCTTCAGCAAACTCAACCCAAGCATTGTCGCGGGTATAGCTCGCGAGCGTGTCTGTCAGGCGCTGGCTCTGGTCGGCCCAGTCTGCGCCGAGGTCCAGTGGCGCAATCGCGGCTTTGATGCTGCGCATGACATCCACGGGTATCACCGGCCAATCGGTTGAAAAGACGACCTTTGCGCCGCTTTCTCGGATGGATTGCCACGCATATGCGCCGGGGATCTGATCGGGGTGCAGGTAGTTGGTGACACCCTCTGGCGGGAAGATATGGCCACGCGGCGCGTGACCGGGCTGCAGCGAAGCGACGATGCCCAACTCAGATAGGCGGGGCAGGTCGTCGAGATGCATCACTTCGATATGCTCAATCCGGTGGCGGCTGTCGCGTGTGCCATTGGCCTTTTGTGCGGCCTCAAAGGCATCAATGGTGCGCCGTACGGCAGCGTCACCGATCGCATGGACCGCAATTTGAAAGCCAAGCCGATCGGCCTCCGCGCAGGCCGCGACAAAATGTTCTTGGGTAAAGACCTCATCGCCAGTATTGCCACCTGCACCCAGATCGCCGGGGTAGGGGCGTAGCATCAGCGCGGTGCCGCTTTCGATCACGCCGTCGATGAACATTTTTACATGGATGCAGCGCAGTTTGTCACCTTGGTAATCGGCGCGCATGGCGGGGGCTTCGTGGCCGATCCGCTCAACGGGGTCGGTGCCTTTAAGGTGAAAGGGCACGGTGCAGCGGCAGATCAAACGCCCTTCGGCTTCAAGCTCGGACAGCAGTTCAAGCTGGTAGCGGTTGCCGTCCATCAGGTGCAGACCGGTGATGCCTTGCGCGGCGCAATGAGCAAGGCCACGGGCGATGACATCTTTGTCCATCTCGCGTTGCTGTGCGGTCGCGGGCGGCACCGGGTCTTTGCCGCTGGTCAGCCCCAGCATATCGCGCCCACCGTGGCGGGTGAGGGCAAGGACCGGACTATAGGCACCGGGTTCCAGCAGCTCACCGCTTGCCAGTCCATCCGCGCCCATCACGATCTCTGAGCCCGCATCGACCTCGCCCCCTTCAAGCAGCCCTGCGGCCTTGAGCGCGGTGGTATTGGCCCAGACGGTGTGATGGTCGGGCGCGAACATGGCAAGGGGGCGGTCGGGCAAGATGGTGTCCAGACCCTGCCGCGTCAGCGTGCTGCCGGTGCCAAGAATGCCGTAGTCTGCCATCACGCAGAATAGCAGTTTGTCATCGGGATTGGCCTTGGCATAAGGTAGGATCAGGCGGCGCATCTCGTCCAAGCCTTTGACGCCATAAAGGTTGAGGTATTCCAGCTCGACCGAGCCACCAAAGAGATGCACATGGCTGTCGATAAATCCCGGCAACACGGTGCCGCCCTGCGCATCGATGACGCGGGTTTCGGCTCCAATCTGGGCCATCACCTCGGCGTCAGTGCCGACATGGGTGATCTTACCGCCTGAAATCGCGAGCGCCTCAGCTTGGGGTTGGGCGTCATCGAAGGTCATCAAAGCCCCGTTGTGGATGACGATATCTGCCGGCATGGGGGAGGTTCCTTTGTCTTGAATGGGGCCGTGGAGGTGCAGGCGGACCGAAGACCGCCTGCACCCGTGTGACGCGATTACTTCTGAAGGTCAGTCCAGATCGCGGTGTAGAGCTTTTGCGCCTCGGGTGGGCAGACCTTGGCGACGTAGGCAGCACCCTTCAGCTCCTCCGGAACCACAACCTCGGGCGCGTTTTTCATGTCTTCGGGCATGAACTCTTCCGAGCCTTTGATGCCGTTCGCATAGCGCGCGAACTCAGACAGCATCGCAGCGTTTTCCGGGTCCATCACGAAATTGAGGAAGGTTTTCGCCTCTTCCACATTGGTCGCATCGGCAAGGATTGCCGCATTGTCCATCCAGACGGGGTAGCCTTCTTGCGGGTAACCAAAGGCGATGTCTTCGTTCTGGTTGCGTGCCCGGAAGGACGCGCCGTTCCAGTTCACCCCGGCGGCGAGGTCACCCTTGGCGTATTTCTCGATGTTGCCATAGTCCATCGACAGCCAGTTCGGCTTGGCCGCGCGCAGGATGTCGCGGACCTCTTTCAAGACCTCTTTGTCGGCGGTGCATTGATCGCCGCCCGCATAGTGGATCGCCATGCCCATCACGTCGTTCATTTCCGGCACCACGTTGATCTTGCCTTTCAACTCTTCTGGCGGGTCAAAGATCACGGCGGCGGTGTTGATGTCGCCGCTATAGACTGCGGTATTGACTGTCACACCAACGGTGCCCCACTGCCACGGCACGGTGTAATTGCGGCCCGGATCGAATTCGACATCAACCCACTGCGGGTCCATGTTTTTGAAGTTCTCCATCTCGTTGGGTTTGCTTTCCATCAGCAGCCCTTCACCGATGAAGATCGGCACGTAGGTCCCCGACGGCACGACAATGTCAAAGCCATGACCGCCCGCTTTGATCTTGGCCAGTGCGGTATCGTTGCTATCATAGTCGGTGATGGTGACCTTGATGCCGGTCTCTTTCTCGAACTTCTCGATCATTTCCGGGCTGGTGTAATTGCCCCAGTTGTAGAGGTTCAGCTCCCCTTCGGCCACGGCTGGCCCGGCAAGGATAAGGCCGATCGCTGTCAGTGTCTTTTTCATCTTAAGCTCCCTTTGGTTGATTATTTTTTGGTTCTGCTGAGCAGGGTATAGGCGATCACCATCAAGACAGAGATCATCAACAATACGGTCGAAATCGCGTTGATCTCTGGCGTCACCACCCGCCGTAATTGGCCCAGCATGTAAGTTGGCAGCGTATCCTGCCCGGCGGATTTAACAAACTCGGTTATCACCACATCATCAAGGCTGATGACGAATGCCAGCATCGCCCCGGCAAGGATGCCCGGCCAAAGTTGCGGTAGTGTCACCCGGCGAAAGACTTGAAAGGGTGTGGCGTAAAGATCGGCTGCGGCTTGCTCGAGGCTGAGGTCCATCCCCTGTAACCGTGCGCGGATCGGCAGGTAGGCGAAAGGGATGCAAAAGGCCGAATGCGCGATAATCAGATACATCAGACCGGTGTAGCCGGTGGCGACCTTGATCGTGGCAAAGAAGATCAGCAGCGCCACGGCTGTCACAATCTCGGGCACCATGAGAGGTTGGTGGATCAGCGCAAAGATCGCGGTTTGCCCACGGAATTTGCGGTTGCGGGTGGTGGCGAGTGCCGCAAGAACCGCGGCCGTCGTCGCGATGGCGGCAGCAGACAGCGCGATAATCAAGCTGCGCACCGTCGCCTCTTGCACCATCTCATTGTCCCAAGCCGAGACATACCAGCGCCAAGAGAACCCCTCCCAAATCGCGACGGAAGTGCCTGCGTTGAAGGAATAGACCACCAAGAGCACGATGGGCATGTAAAGCATGACGAAGCAGGTCATGGCGATGCCGGAAAAACCCCTGAGCTTGCGAATGTCAAAACCGCGTTTAGCCATGTTTCACCTCCTCATTCCCCGCGGCGCGGACATAGGCCAGAAGGGCCACCATCACGATCGCCAGCAGGGTGATCGACAGCGCAGCGCCCAAAGGCCAGTTGCGTCCCTGTCCGAACTGCAATTCAATCAGATTGCCCAGCATCAACTGGTTGCCGCCGCCCATGACGCGCGGTGTCACATAGGCACCCAGCGACGGCACCAGCACAAGGATCGACCCCGCGATCACCCCCGGTTTGACCAGCGGCAGGATCACCCGGCGCAACACGTTGAACCGGGTGGCATAAAGGTCATACCCTGCCTCGACCAACCGGAAGTCCAACCGCTCAAGCGCGGCATAGATCGGCAGCACCATCAGCGGCAGATAGACATAGACCATGCCGAGGATGATCGAAAACTCGGTAAACAGCATCTGGATCGGCTCATCAATGATGCCAAGTGCGATCAGAATGCTGTTGATTGTGCCCTCGTTGCGGATCAACTCCAGAATGGCAAAGGTGCGGATCAGCAAGTTTGTCCAGAACGGGATGATGATCAGCAGCATCCAGAATTCGCGCTGTTTCTTGGGCCGTGTCGCGATGAAATAGGCCGTCGGAAAGCCAAAGAAGAGACAGGCGATTGTGGTCAGGACGGACAGCTTGACCGACCGCCACAGAATGCTGAGATGGGCATCCGACCAGCCGAGCGTGTCATCAAAGATGTCGCGCTGCATCAAGACGCCAAACCATGCGTCGGTCGAAAATTTCCACTCCACGCCGCCGTAGTCGCCGGGGGTGAGGAAGGAATAGAACAGCGTAATGAGCAGTGGGCCACTGGCGGCAAAGATCAGGATGATCAGCGCCGGGGTCAGCAGCAGCCAGCGGTTGCGTGCAGCGCGTTGCGAGACGGTGTTGGATAGCTCTGCCATGGCTTAATCCCTCAACACTTGGGCGGCCCCGGCGGGGAAGGTCAGCCCGACCCGATCACCGGTTGCAAAATCATTGCCATCGGCGGGGGAATTTTGGCGCCGCAGGACAAAATCGCTGCCATCGTCGAGGGTGACATGGAAATGCGTATCGGTCCCAAAATAGACAACTTCGCGCAACGTCCCGGCAAGCAACCCCGCGCCATCGTCGGTCAACTCGGCGTGCTCTGGTCGCAGGGCCAGCGTGACCTTGCCTTGGGCTCCATCGCGCGCATGTGCATCAACCTCTTGTCCCGAGGAGAGACGCAGGCGCGTCACCTCGCCGCTGTTGGAGATCACCTCGGCCGGTAGGAAATTCGTATCACCAATGAAATCAGCGACGAAACGATCAGCGGGGCGATCATAAATCTCGCGGGGGCGGCCAATCTGACGAATGGCACCGTTCGACATGACCGCGATCCGGTCTGACATGGTCAGTGCTTCTTCTTGGTCATGGGTCACAAAGATAAAGGTGATGCCGGTTTCAGTCTGCAGGCGCTTCAACTCTAACTGCATCTGTTTGCGCAGCTTAAAATCCAGCGCGCTGAGCGGTTCATCCAGCAATAGGATTTTTGGGCGGGGAGCCAAGGCGCGGGCCAGCGCCACACGCTGTTGTTGCCCGCCAGAGATTTGCCCGGTCTGACGGTCGGCGAGATGAGACATCTGCACCAGTTCCATCATCTCGCCCACTGTCGCATTGACAGATGCTTTGGGGGTGCCAAGCATTTGCAGCCCAAAAGCGATGTTTTCCGCCACGGTCATATGCGGGAAAAGCGCGTAGTTTTGAAAGACAGTATTGATCGGGCGTTTGTAAGGGGGCGCGTCAAGCAAGCTTTCCCCAAACATGTCCAGCTTGCCTGAGGTCGGATGCTCAAACCCCGCGATCAGCCTCAGCAGAGTCGTTTTTCCACAGCCCGATGGCCCTAGCAGCGTGAAAAATTCATTGTCCTGAATCTCAACGTCAATACTTGCCAATGCTTCTACCGGCGGATTGCCGGGATATACCTTGCGCAGTGATTGTGCGGTGATTGCCTTGGTCATTGAACCCCCTGTCAGTTCGGCCTGCGATATTTGATCAAACAAGCGCATACCCGCATGATTGCGGCAATGGGCGTGACAATATATACCCCCACTGGGGTAGTAAATTTGACCATATTACCCGAAATGTGAGTATTTTTTGAGCGATAATCTGACAATAAGCGAGGTTTCCTTGCTCCGCGACGCCATGCAGGCGGTCGGCACCCCGGCCTTTTTTGACGTCTATCAAGCGCTGTTTCGCGCGCGGGTGGCCTTTGGCACCTTTCTGATGATGCGCTTTGATCCCGGTCAGCCGCCCAGCTTGTTGGACCATTGGATCGAGCCCGGCCGCCTGCGCCCCACGGCCCTGGCTGAGTATCTGGAAAGCACCTATGCCTTTGACCCGTTTTTTCAGTATCGGGACCGTGTTGAGGACGGTGGCGTCTTTCGTCTGTCGGAGGTCGCGCCGGACAGGTTCTTCTCCAGTGAGTATTACCTGCAATATTATCGGGGGTCGGGGCTGTGTGATGAGGTTGGGCTGCTGGCCCCGGTGGCGCGGGGTGGGGTGGCGCATCTATCTATGAGCCGCCGCGATGCCCAAGGGCCGTTTCGCCGGGCAGAGTTACGGTATTTGCGCAAGTATGCCCCGCTGTTGCTGGAGTTGTTGACGCAGCATTGCAACAAAATCTCCCCGGCGGCGCAGGACGGGCTGGTTGTCGCCCGCCCGCCTTTGGCTGATTTGATCCGAAACTACGCCAAGGACGTGCTGCAATTTGCCCTGACCGCCCGCGAGGCGCAGATTGCGGGGCTGGTTTTGCAGGGGCACTCCAACGGTTCTGCCGCCAAGACGTTGGAAATCGCGACCGAGACCTGCAAGGTGCATCGCCGCAACCTATACCGCAAACTTAACATCTCGTCCCAGCGTGACCTTTTTGGTCTGTTCAAACATCTTTTGTGACCTGCGGCAGCGCAGGGTCCGCCTAAATTGGATCGGGAGAATTCCCTTCGTTTTCTGTGAAAATCGTAAGAAATGCTGTGTTGTGCCACAATTTTGACAGCTTTCTGACATTTAAATTAGGTTGGCTATTTTTGTTCCTTTTCGGGCAAGCAAAAAGGACAGTCTGTGGCACCATCTGAGACATATGAACAACGCGTTGCGACGACACGAAAGCGCTTTATCGAAGGGCTGCCAGCGCGAACGCAAGCCATTTCCGACACGCTGCGCGAAGCGGAAGATGCTGACCCATCAGAGAGGAAAGTGCGCAAAATTCATCGTATGCTGCATGATCTGGCTGGAAACGCAGCGATGCTCGAATACACCGAAATTGAAGATTGCCTACGCAAGGGGCTGCACGTAGCGGAAGACGCTGATAATAATGGTTCTACCTTGTCAGCAGATGAGGTTCGTATAATTGAAACCGCCTTAGCCGATGCCAATGACGTCGTTGTAAAGATATAAGAAAGCCTCCCCCATGAAGTATCCCGCAATCGGTCTATTGGCGGCCCTGCTGCCGTTTCACGTACACGCCCAGACGACTGCTACTGATGAGGGGGCAAGCGTAACGGCACCTCAGGCCCAAGAGGGACTGATTTCGCGCGAATTCGATCTGACGGAGCTTGGGTTTCAGAACGGTCTTTCGTTCCGCCAATTGTCGGGAAATGCGACCATCTTTATCCCGCTACCCGAAGCGGGGGCCTTGAATTCGGGCACTTTGGAGCTGGAGCTTAATCACGCCTCAACCGCCGAGGTGGATCGCTATTTGCAGGTTTCTGTCGGCGGCCGACCGGTGTCATCCCAAGCTTTGCCGGATGGGGCAGGGCGTCTTAGCGTGCCGGTACCACTGCGCCCCGAAGATGTATCAGGTGGCTTCATCGCGGTTGGCCTTTCCTATTCTGGCGCGTTCAGTGATCGTGTCTGTGTTGATGAACGCGCCTCGGGCGATTTTCTTGAGATCGCCGCGTCGTCGTCTGTCACGTTGCAACTGGATCAAGCGGCGGTCGACACTTCGACAGCCTTTGCAGGCCTGCGCCCAGCAGATACGCGCCTTGCCATCAACGGCAGCGACTCTTTGGCGGCCTTGGCCGCAGCGACCCGCGCCGCCGCGCTTTTTGACGCTGAAGCAGGGCGCTTGCGTTTCGGCCCGGCAGAGGCCAATGCCGCAGGCACATGGTCTGAAGGGGTTATCCAGCTTGACGTGACCTCTTCGGGGGCGGCCAGCGAGATGACTGTCGACAGCCAGTCGGGCATGCCCGTGCTGAACCTGCGTGGCAGTGATCCGCAGGTGGGGCTGTGGCAAATGGTTTCGGAATGGTCGGCCCTGTCGAACAGCGATGCAACGGTGGTAGAGGTGGTCGAGGGACCGGTCCTGTTTGACAATCGTCTGCCGCTTGCCGGGTTGAACGCCGATCTAAACCCCCGTGCGGTGGTGTCGACCGAAGATTTCTTGATCCCGTTCCAATCCTCTGACCTGCCGGTTGGAAAGGCCGTTTCCGGTGTAAGCCTGCAAATCGCTGCCGCACTCGACCCCGAAGGGCGGGGGGCCACGGCGTCGGTCTTCCTCAACGATTCACTTTTGGGCAACCGCCCGCTTGGCAGTGGCCAGCCAGAGCAGTTGAGCTTTTCGGTTCCCAAAGGGCTTTTGGGCCGCGATAACTTGCTGCGCGTGTCGATCCAGCGTCAGCCCACGGGCGGCGAATGCCGGTTCAAACCTCAGGGCTACCCGGCGCAGATCCTCCCCGGCAGCACGCTGGTGCTTTCCGATGCAGAGCCACAGGACCGCGATTTTTTCTCGCTCAGGCAAGAGTTTGGCGATGGCGTTCAGGTCGTGCTTGACCCTGAGCTGTCGCTTGATTTCGAGCAGGTCTTGCCATGGCTCGCAGGTGTTGCTGGCAGCGTCATCCCAGACCGCGCGTCCATTTTGCCGCGTCCTTCGGTCGACGCGCTGGAAACGAATGACCCGTTCTTCGTGATCTCTGACCAAAACCCCGGCGATGGGGAGCCGCTTATTACCTTTGATCAAGGCCGGATCGAGGTTCGCGATACTCAAGACAACCTGATCTATTCAGGTGAAGACCTGTCGCGCCTTGGCGTGGTGCAGATCGTTACCCGCGGTGAGACGCGCGGCCTGTGGCTGCGCCCGGGCAACGGCCCCGCGCCAGAGCTTACACCGCAGATGCCCATGGTGCTGGACCGGGGCGATCTGGCCCTGATCGGGCAGCAGGGGGTGATCCTTGCCACTGCCACCGACCGCAGCCCACTGGTTGACGTCGTCTATCCTGACCGCACCAGCTTTGCGCAGATGCTGGCCAAGTATCGCCCTTGGATCGTTGGGGGTATTTGGGTGCTGGTGACGCTGCTTGTGCTGATCGTATTCCAGCGTGTCTACCGTGCAAGACGCGGCCGGGACGAGACGTAAGTCACCATGGCGTTGGATGCCGAAAGCGAAGCCATTGGTTCGCTGCTGCTTGACCGTGGCGCGCTGACGGTTGAACAACTCGACGCAGCAGAGGATCTGGCCGAAGACTGGAATGTCTCATTGGTTAAGGTTCTTCTGTCGCGGCGATGGCTGACGGCGCATGACCTCTACCGCGAGATTGCCTTTTACCACGGGCTGACGCTGGTCGATCTGATCGAAGACCGGGCCGATGATGATCTGATCCGTCAGTATGATCCGGTGGTGATGAACCAATATATGACGGTGCCGATTGGCCGGGCAGAGGATGGCACGCTGACGGTCGCCACCTCACGCCCCGGCCCGCGCACGGTGCTGCACATCCGTGAGGTTTACGGCACCGGTGTGACCATCGTCGTGGCCTCGCATTTCGATGTGTCATGGCAGTTACAACGCGCCTTCCGCGAGAAACATTCCCACGAAGCGGTCTTTGCCTTGGCAGAGCTGGACCCGGATATGTCGGCGCAGAATGTCGTGACCCCGCCGCAAATCTTGGTGATTTACCTCTTGGTCTCGGCACTGTTGCTGGGGCTGGCCTTTGCGCCCGTGGCGACGCTGATCGTGCTGAACGTCTTTTTGACGATCTTCTACACGGGCAACTTCCTGTTCAAAGCGCTGTTGGTTTGGCTGGGCGGTGCTGCGCAAGAGACTTCATCGCGGGCCATCGCAGCTGAGGCGTCGTTGCTGCGCGACGAAGACCTGCCCATCTATACCGTGCTGGTGCCGATGTTCCGCGAGCCCGAGGTGCTGCCGATCCTTGCCCAAGCGCTGCGCAACCTCGACTACCCGCTGGCCAAGCTCGACATCAAGATCGTGCTGGAGGAGGGCGATCACGAAACGATCGACGCGGCGCGCAAGCTGGACCTCGAAGGCGTGTTTGAGATCATTCGCGTTCCGGCCTCCCATCCGCAGACCAAGCCAAAGGCCTGCAACTTTGCGCTGCGCTATGCACAGGGTGATTTCCTCGTGATCTTCGACGCTGAGGATAAGCCCGAACCGGATCAGTTGAAAAAGGTCATCGCCGCCTTCAACCAATCCGCGCCCAATACCGCCTGTATTCAGTGCCGGTTGAACTATTACAACGCGCGGGAAAACTGGCTGACGCGGATGTTCACGCTGGATTATTCGCTGTGGTTCGACCTGATGCTGCCGGGGCTGGAGCGTTTGGGCGTGCCTATTCCGCTGGGCGGCACCTCGAACCACTTCCGCATGGACGTGCTGCGCGAGTTGAACGCATGGGATCCCTTCAACGTGACCGAGGATGCCGATCTGGGCATTCGTCTGACGCAAAAGGGCTACCGCGTCGGCGTCATCGATTCCACGACCTTTGAAGAGGCCAATGTCTCGATCCCGAACTGGGTGCGCCAACGCTCGCGCTGGATCAAAGGCTATATGCAGACCTTCCTCGTCCACAGCCGCAGGCCGATCCATCTGTGGCAGTCAGTCGGCACCGCAGGGGTCTTTGGCTTTATCTTCTTCATCGGCGGCACGGTGCTGTCGGGCCTCCTGAATCCGGTGTTCTGGTCGATCTTTGCCATTTGGCTGATTTTCGGGACCGAAGTCATCTCTCCCTATTTCCCGCTACCGGTGCTGTATCTTTCGCTGGTGAACCTCTTGGCGGGCAACGGGCTGTTGATCTACCTCACCATGGTCGCGCCCTTCAGGCGCAGGTGGACCGATCTGGCGCCTTGGGGGATCACCGTCGTGGGGTATTGGGTGCTGATGACTGTGGCCTCCTACAAGGCGCTGTCGCAACTGATCTTCAACCCGTTCTACTGGGAAAAAACGCAGCACGGCCTGTCAAAACACACGGCCAATGAGGTCGCCGAAGCCAGTGCCGAAGCGACGGAGGCCACGCAGTGATCCGCGCCGCCTCTTGGTCCGTTGGCTTTGTCGCGCTGACACTGGTGCTGCTGCTCAGTCTCGGCTGGACCGAGGCAAATGGTTTTATCTCGATGGACGTGACGGACCTTTGGGCCAAGTCCATCATACAAATCGAAGGCCCGGCGCAGTTCAAGGCGACCGATGCCTTCTATCCTCCTGTGCCCTATGCGCTTTCCCTTTTGGGGCAGGCGCTTTTGACGGGTACGCAGGTGCCTGTGCCTTTTGTCCTATCCGCTTTGGTGGGTGCGGGGCTTTTGGTTTTGTGGTTTCTGAACCTGCGGGATACGGGGCGGTTCTCGGGCTTTACCTCGGCCGTTTTAGTACTGCTTTTGGCACTTAATCCATTCTTTCTGCGTGCATTAGCCGATGGGCCAGAGATGATGTTCTGCATCTTGGGCACATGGCTTTTTGCGCGAGGGATCGTCAATCTGCGCCTGACCGGCAATGCGCCCGACATGATGAAAGTGGCAGTGGGGCTGCTGGTTGTCGCCTTGTCGGATAGTTTCGGCCTGATGCTGTGCCTTGGGGCGATGCCCTTCATGATCGTGGCAGCGCGGCCCAGCATGATTGCCGCCTCGTCGACGGGCTATCTTGTCGCGATGTTCTACCCTGTGGCTGCGGCTGTGGGGTCATTGATGTTTGTCAGTCTGATCTTCGACAGCCGCCTTGTTCCACTTTTGTCAGAGACGGTGGTGCCGCTTACTTCGTCGCAACATATGATCGTGCTGCTGGGGCTTTGTCCTGCGGCACTGGTTGCGATATTGCGCAACATCCTGATGCCAAGGCTGTTTATGCCGTTGCTGGCTGCCGTGGGCGCGGTACTTGGGGGGTATACCCTCAATACATTCTTCCATGTCGAGGGGGATCCGGCGATGGCGATTGCGCCCATGCTGGGCGTTCTGGTCGCGGCGATCCGTTTCTGGCCGAACCTGTCCCTGCGTGAGCCAATTGCTATTGCTCTGTTGTCTTTCTCGCTGGTCTCATCCGTGCTGGTCACGCGCTACGTTGCCCATGACGAAACCCGCAATTGGGCTAGAGCGATGGTCGGAATTGAGAACGCAGCGTCGAGACCGGACCGAGAGGTCATTTCATTCTTGCGCGACAAGTCAGAAATTATGGTAGACGTTGAAAAAAGTCCCGAAATCGTCATCGGGTTTGGTAGCGTTGACCAACTGGTGATCGCTGGGCAACCATCTTACGACTGGGCGCTAGAAGGGGGCGTGCCGCGGACAAGGTACATCGTGGTACCGCGGCAGGCAGAGGGGCAGGCCACAGCAGACAGAATTCTGCGTAGATTCCCGCAGCTAAAGCAATCTAAGCTGCCGGGATATGGGGAGGTTTTTGAAAACAGCCAGTGGCGGGTTTTCGAAAGAAGTAACGAGTGGAACTAATAGTATGAGCCAACGAATTATCGCAGTTGACGACTCTGACATTGCGCAGGACTTTATCAGCGCGACCCTCGCAGAGCTTGGGTTTGAGGACGTCGTTAGCTTCGTTGACCCGCGTGTCGCGCTCAGCGCTATTGAACGCGGTGAGGCGACTGCCGATCTGATCCTCATGGACATTATGATGCCCGATATCGACGGTATCGAGTTATGCGCCCGTATCCGTGCTTTGGAAAAATGGAGCGACGTGCCGATCATTATGCTGACCAGCCGGACAGATATGGGATCGCTTTCTGAGGCCTTTCTTGCGGGGGCCAATGACTATGTCACCAAACCTTTCAACAGGATTGAGCTTCAGGCCCGCATGCGCAGCTGTCTGCGCCTGAAATCCGAGCTGGACCGCCGCCGATCTGATGAAACACGCGGTGCCCGTCGCCGTTCTGCACAAGCAAACTTTGAGGCCACTGTGCCAAGCATGTTGGGCAGCAAAGCGGGGTTTCAGGCCAATCTTATGGCGCTGTCACCGGCCATGCAAAAAGAACTTGGTTTGATTGTTTTCCGGATCGACGGTGACCGTGACCAATCTGACGCGGCGCGGGTGCAACGAAAAGAGCTTCAGCGTCTTGTGGCAGGGCTGTTCGGCAAAGTCGATATTCCCGCGCAGGACAGTCTAGCCCATTGGGAAGACGATCTTTTTGTCTTGGGCACGCTTCACTCAGATCGTGCCCAGCTTGAGCAGCGCGCGCAACAGTTTATCAAACAAGTGGCAGCGGCGTCGGCCACCGTCAAAGAAGGCTGGACATCCCGTCGATTGACCGTCAGTGCCTGCATTGTTCCGCCCTCTGATGCGGCCGTGGCCTCCTCGCTTGCGCAGGGAATTCAAGGCGTAGAGAGTGCGGGAAAAACGGGCGCGCCGGGAATGATCTCTTTCGCCTCCACCGACATAGGACACCTACAAGAGAATGGTCAGCACTGAGCTCGCAAACAAAGACGAGGCGGAAACGTCTTCGAGTGCACAAACTCTTTTCTGGGGTCTGATCTCTACGGTCGTTGTACTGTATTTCATCGGGCTCGCGTTTCTGACGTGGTCTGACTACAACCGTGCGACCACCCGCGCGGAAGTGGAGCTTGAGCATTTTGCGGAGCTCTATGAGCAGGCCGTTGATGCCACCCTGTCGGTTGCGAATGTGCGGATGTGGGGGCTGATCGATGAACTGTCGACGGCGATGCTGGATGATCCTGACCAGTTTGAAGCCCAATATGGCGCGCTGATGAATTCAGCCGTAGAGGAAATTCAACAGGTTGATGCGCTCGTTCTGATTGGCGCTGATGGTGTTGTGCTTTGGGCCACAGTCGAACCATTGCTGGGCCAGTACCTTGGGGATCGCGCTTATTTTCAGACTGCGGTTGGGCTTGGCGTTGATGACTATACCGTCGGAGTGCCTATTCAATCACGCGCAACCGAACGTCGCATAACGCCCATTGCATGGCCCTTGATTGGCATCGACGGAAAAGTGCGGGGGGTATTGGCCTCTTCGCTGGGTGAGGACTATTACGCGGAACTTCTTGCGGCTGATGGGGTTCAGGAAGACATGTTTGTCGAGGTTGTCACCGCCAATGGAGAACGTGCCTTTTCATCGGGCCGGGCGCAGCGTGATCCCGATACGCCTGTGTTTAGCGCACGCAAGGAAATCCCTGCCCTTGACCTTTACATTGACGTGACCCGCAGCAAAGAGGCGGTTTTAAGCAGCTTCTGGCAGCGCACCTTGGTCTTTACTGGCCTTGCAACAATTTTGTTTCTGACAGTCATCAACGCAGCGATCCGCGCCCGTGCTCAATCGACAAAATTAGCGCAAGCGCTGCGCAACTCTGAGCGCGACCGTGAGCGAATTCGCGTCGCTCAGAGCGAATTTGACGCTATTTTTGAGAACGTCGGAGATGGGATTATCGTTTACAACGATAACAACAAGCTGCACCGCTCCAACCGCAAGGCGCGGGAACTCATGGGGGTTTCTTCGAATATCAAAGCTGTTGAACAGCTGCGCAGCATGATCCCGCCTTTCTCGCAGATGGACGAAGAGGTGGCGATACACCGCATTCATGTCCGCAACGCCGAGAATGAAAGCGTGGCGGTGCAATGCCGAGTGATGAAGATGCATCTGCACGGAGATTACATCGCCTATAACGTGCTTCAAGATATCTCGGCCGAGGAACGTCTCGTGGCGGCGCGAACGGCCTTTGTGACCTCGGTCAACCATGAATTGCGCACGCCGCTTACGTCGTTGGCCGGATCGCTTGAGATTCTGCACGAACGGTTTGGCGAGGCGATGCCTGCGAATGCGGGCAAGCTGTTGTCGATGGCGACCCGCAATGCGGATCGTTTGCTGGTGTTGGTCAGTGACATCCTGACGCTTCAGGCGATCGACCAACAACAGCTAAGCATACAAAAAGAGCGGGTTTCAGTGTCGGAAGTGCTGTCAGAGGCGATTGCAGCCAATACGGGCTATGGGGTGAACCGCGATGTTCAGCTTGGCATCCATGGTGGTCCTAACGCATCCGATGCCGTTTATGTCCAAGTTGACACGGTTCGAATGCAGCAGGTGTTTTCGAACCTGATTTCCAATGCGGTTAAATATACGCCGCGCGGCGGGACAGTGAAGATTGGTGCTGATCTGGACGAAAACGCGGTCACGTTCTATGTCTGCGACTCCGGCCCGGGTATTCCTAGGTCCGCGCATGATCGTATGTTTAAAAGGTTTGCGGACCCCGTCCATTCCCGCGACAACCAAGCGAGTGGAACAGGGCTTGGGCTGGCCATCACGCGGGAGTTGGTGGTGCGACAAGGGGGCGATATCAGCTTTCAAACGCGGTCCGCCGAAGACGGGGATGAAAATCCCGGCACCACATTCTTTGTGCGTTTGCCCCGCGACGATGACGCCGCACCTACAAAAGGAACGCCCGTATGAGAGTTCTATTTGTCGATGATGAGGATGACATCCGTGAACTCATTGAGTTTGCGCTGATGACCGAAGATGACATCGAGCCTACATTCGCGGCCACGGGATTTGACGCGATTGCAACGATGGAAACCCAAGCGTTTGACGTGATCATGCTGGATGTCATGATGCCGCCCCCCGACGGGATGGAGGTGTTGCGCTGTGCACGGGCCAACGCTGATTTGGATGATACCAAAATCGTTATGTGCACGGCCAAGACATCGCATGAATCTGAGAAGACGTTTCGCGCACTCGGCGCGGACCATATCCTGCATAAACCGTTCAAGCCGCTCAAGCTGGCAGAATATCTACGGTCTATCGCCTAACACTGATCGCCCAGCCCCAAGCGGCCCTGAAAACGCGGGATTTATTATGCCTAGAACAGTAAATATGCCTTCTGCATCCAACGCGCGCGTAAGCGCGGGTGTTGTGTTTTCTGCGGCGTTCGTGGCACTGGCTCTGGCGGGGAATGAGGTGGCATCTGCTGCTTGGCCGCGGGGCGAAGACAAAAGCTTTATGACCCTTTCATATGAATCGACCGTCGATGGCCCCGATTTCGGCGATTTCGGCTCATTTTATTATGAATATGGCTTGAACGAAAAACTGACTTTCGGCTTGGACATCGGCAAAAGCCAAGATGCCGGGCAAGTCAACGCCATCGCCTTTCTGCGCTATCCTGTGGAACTGACGGACGGCGATGATGTCTTTGCCGTCGAACTGGGGCTTGGCTGGGCTGAACGCGACAGCAGCGCGGTCGCAACGTTACGGCCCGGCTTCTCTTGGGGGCGCCCGGTTGAGGGGGCGTGGGGCAACGGTTGGCTTGGGGTCGAAAGCACATATGCGCTGTATGAAGACGGCGGCAGTCTGGGCAAAATCGACAGCACCTTTGGCATCAACCACGCCAATGGAAACCTGTCGATTTTCAAGCTGGAGTTCGCGGCCCCCTCTGATGGCGATGAAACGTTGGCTTTCGTGCCCTCGCATGTGGTCAAAGTTTCTGAGAACAGTTTTCTAGAGTTCGGCCTTTCGCATGAATTCACCGAGTCCGTGACCAAGATGAAGCTTGGGGTTTGGCATAGTTTCTAAGCGGGCGCGGCGCTGCCTGCATGGTCACGCCAATCGGGCCGGTTGCCTAGGTTTGCGATCAGAAAATCGATGAAAAACCGTGTTTTCGGGGTCAGCACATTAGAGCGCGGGTAGACCAGCCAAAGCACCGAATGGTCATTCATCCGCCAGCCCGGAAGAAGCCGGACCAACCGTCCCGATGCGAGCTCCTCCGACACGCTCCACAGTGAATTAATGGATATTCCGGCCCCCGCGATCGTCGCCTCGCGCTGCGCATCCCCATCATCCAAAATGGCACGACAGATCATGTCGCTGGGATTCAACGTAGCAGCCTCGCCGCCCGGTCCGATTAAAGGGCGCGGCTCAAGGTCGCTCCATGCGATGAAATGGTGGTTTTGCAGTTCGGCAGGGGTTTTGGGCATCCCGTGGGTTTCCACATAAGACGGCGCCGTACAAAGAACGCGGGTGTCATCGGCCAACTTGCGGCCCCGCAGGCTGCTGTCGGCCAAAGGCGCGCTGCGCAGGGCAAGGTCAAAGCTACCTTCGATGGCGTCAAACCGGGTGTCGGACAGGCGCAGATCTAATGTCAGCTCGGGGTAGGTCTCGTGAAATTTCGGCAAAAGCGGCATGATATGACGCTGGGCAAAGCTACTGGGGGCCGCGAAACGCAAAATGCCTTTCGGCCCTGCTTTTGTACCGCCAAGAATGGCCCGCGCGGCATCGGACTGTGCCAGAATTTCCCGCGCGTAGGGCAGGAAATCCGACCCATCAAGCGAGAGTGAGACCTTCCGCGTGGTGCGCCGCAAAAGCTCGACCCCCAACTCTTGCTCTAGTTTGGCAAGCCGTGCGCTGGCCACGGCGGGCGCAATGCCTAAGGCGCGACCGGCAGCAGAGATGTTGAGCAATTCAGCGGCCAAAACAAAAAGGCGCAGGTTGTCGGTGTCCATAGGGATCGTATCCTCAAAGCGGTTAACGGCCTTTGCTACATTATCGCGGTCGGCATTATATTCAATGTAAAGAAACTGAACTCACAATTGGCCTAATTATCTGGGGCTGAAGGCTGGTCTATATCGTTCTCAACGCAATACTTAACGGGAGAGACCCCCATGAAGTCCATGACCCTAACAAGCTACGGTGCCGATGCGCCATTTGTCGAAGCCGAACTGCCACGTCCCTTGGTCACCCCCGGCCATGTGGTGCTGCGCGTCAAGGCGACAAGCGTGAATACCATCGACACGATGATCAAAGGGGCAGGCAAAGACCTACCGTTGTCGCCCGATCTACCTGCCGTTCTAGGCATGGATTTTGCTGGTGTGATCGAAGAGGTCGGTGAAGGCGTCACAGGTTTCGCCGTCGGTGACGAAGTTTATGGCTGCGCGGGCGGCTTGGCCGATCTGCAAGGTGCGCTGGCCGAATTCATGCGGGCCGATGCGCGTTTGATCGCCCACAAACCAAAAACTCTGTCGATGCGGGAGGCCGCCGCTCTGCCATTAGTTGGCATCACCGCTTGGGAAGGGTTGCAGCGCGCCGGTGTCTCGGCAGATCAGAAGGTTCTCGTGCAAGGTGGCGCGGGCGGTGTTGGCCATCTGGCCGTGCAACTGGCGCGGCATTTGGGGGCGGATGTTTCCGCAACCGGCACCGGGGATGACCAGCTTTCGGTGATCGGCGGTTATGGCGCATGGCCCATCGATTTCATGGATGAAAAGATCGAAGATTACGTCGCCAACCACACCCATGGCAAAGGATTTGACGCGGTGTTTGACACGGTGGGCGGGGCGAATTTGACCAACTCTTTCGCCGCCACTGCGTTGAACGGTCATGTCGTTACAACCGTCGCCTTGTCTGAGATTGATCTTTCGCCTGCGCATTTTAACGGGTTATCGCTGCATATCGTCTTTATGCTGTTGCCGATGCTGCATGACGTGAACCGCGAGGTGCATGGCGACATCCTTGGCAAGCTTGCCAAATTGGTGGACGCAGGCACGGTGAAGCCATTGCTGGATGACGCGACATTCACGCTGGCCGAGGTTGGCGACGCCTATGCGCGCCTTCAAAGCGGCAAGGCTCTGGGCAAAGTGGTTATCGAAGTCTGAGGCTGTTTGGCTCTTCCTCAGCACCAAATCAAAAGCCCCGCTGCAAGTTTCTTGCGGCGGGGCTAATCTGTTTCGGCTCAAGATAAGAAAAGTAAAATATCTGCATTTTTCAGCGACGGAAACTTCCCAGCCCTGCGTATCAGCTTCAAGTCGGCTAACCGGGAAGAAATTGCGATGAAGCGAATTGCGGAGTTATTGCTCGGCTTAATGGCCGTGGCTGCTGTGACCTATTGGCTCTTTGGGGAGCGGCTGATGCCGTCCGAAGGTGCGGTCGCGGCGGAAGAGAGCGGCGCAGGTGCGGCTCCGGGTGGAGGCCGACCGGGCGGTGGGCGACCGGGTGGCAATCGCGCCGCCACAGTGACCATGCAATCCGTCGAACTTAGCCCCTATGTGTTGGAATATCAGGCCGTCGGCACGATCGAATCCACCGCACGCGTCGCGGTGGTGGCAGAGGCCAGCGGCCAAGTCGAAGAACTGCTGGTTGCACCGGGCGACCGGGTGACCGCAGATGCGCCGCTGCTACGGCTAGAGCAACGAACCCAAAAGCTTGATCTTAACAGCGCGAAGGCATCGCTAGCTGAGGCGGAAAATGCGCTGGAACGGGTGGAACGGCTAAGCGCGACAGGGTCTGTGGCCGTCACCTCGGTACAGGTCCAAGAGGCGCAGACGGCGACCGACCTCGCGCAGGTGGCAGTCGACCGCGCCGAATTGGCGCTTGATCGCCGCATAATCCGATCACCCATTGATGGGGTGGTCGGCCTGATTGACGCGCGGTTGGGTGACTATCTGAACGCGAACGCGCAGATCACCACCGTAAGTGTGCCCGAGCAGCTAAAGGTGGGCTTTTCCTTGCCCGAACGGGCCGTTGCCGTGCTGGAGCCGGGCCTGTCGGTGGATGTGCTGCTGCCCGCGCGTATCGGGCAGGTGTTTAAAGCGCAGATCACCGCGATTGATACTGAAATTGATCCAGTCACGCGGCTTATTGACGTCGAGGCGCAGCTTCAGGGCGATGTCACCGGGCTGCGCCATGGGATGATCGCCAATGTGGTATTGGTAGAAGAGCAAGAGGCGATGCCCGCGATCCCGGCCCTTTCGATCGCGTGGAGCCGCGAGGGCGCGTCTGTTTTCGTGGCCGAGCAGGGCACTGTACGCCGCGTGCCCGTTACCATCCGGCATCGTTTGGATGATCGCGTCTGGGTCGATGGCACGTTGGCTGAGGGCGATCAGATCGTCGTCGAAGGGGTGCAAAAGTTGCGCGAAGGTGGGCAGGTCCAGACGTTGCAATTGGCCCAAGCGGAAACCAAAAAGCGCAGAGCGCCTCGGCCCAGCGTGCAGGAGCCTTCTGTAAATGAGTAATCCCGCGCCCAAAGCAGGCTTTTCCAGTCTGTTCGTCAAGCGGCCTGTCTTGGCGGTTGTTTTGAACCTGCTGATCATCATCGCAGGTGCCGCTGCGTATCTTGGCGTCGATATTCGTGAGATGCCCAACGTCGATCAACCCGTTTTGTCGGTGCGCACTACTTATGAAAATGCCGCGCCTGAGACGGTCGATACCGAAGTCACGGAGGTGCTTGAGGATGCGTTAAGCGCACTGGAGGGGGTCGAAGCAATTTCCTCCCAGTCCAGCTTTGGCAGTTCGCGGATCACGCTGGAACTGTCGTCATCCGTGGATATCAACACAGCCTCGAATGAGGCGCGCGAGATCGTGGCGGGGCTTAGCCGGCAACTACCTGATGATCTGGAGCCGGAGGTTAGCAAGAACGATGCAGACGCCGATCCGATCATTCGTGTTGCCCTTTATGGCACGGCCAGCCTTGAAGACCTGTCTCGGCTGGCCGAAGACCGCGTTGCGACCGAATTGGGTGGCATTGACGGGATCGCCACGGTCGAGGTCGCGGGCACGCAGGAGTATGAGTATCTCGTGCGGTTGAACATGACCGCGCTGACGGGGCGGGGGCTTACGGTTGAGGATGTCTCCACCGCATTGGCACAGCTTGATAACAGCGCGGCCCTCGGCACTTTGGAAAGTGCAGATCAGAAACTGACCCTGAAACTCGCCTCAGAAGATGTGTTAGTCGAAGACATCGCCAGCCTGCGGATCGACAGGAATACCCGGTTGAGCGACGTGGCATTGGTGCAGTTGACTGCCGTGGACCGTACGGTTTTCTCGCGGGTGAATGAACAAGCTGCTGTGGCGATCAATGTCTATCGCCAGTCGGTCGCAAATACGCTGACCATCAGCCAAGACGTTGCTGCCGCCTTGGCTGATTTGCAGCTGGATATGCCCGATGGGGTGCAGATGATCACGACGGCCGATGACGGCATCTATGTCGAACAGGCGCTGGACGAGGTTGTAAGTTCAATCCTGCTGGCCGTGGTGATCGTGGTACTGGTGCTCTACGCATTCCTGCGTTCGTGGCGTGCAGTGCTAATCCCGGCGCTGACCATTCCGGTCGCGCTGATCGGGACATTGGCTGCGATCTGGATGGCGGGGTTTTCGGTTAACACAATCACGCTGTTGGCCTTGGTCTTGGCCACCGGCATGGTCGTTGATGACGCCATTGTCGTGGTCGAAAACGTTGTGCGTAAACGGCAAGAAGGGTTAGGTCGGTATGCGGCGGCAGCCGAGGGGGCGAACGAGGTCTTCTTCGCCGTCATCTCGACCACGGCCACATTGGCAGCGGTCTTTATCCCGATCTCGTTCCTGCCGGGGCAGGCGGGGGGCATTTTCCTTGAGTTCGGCTTTGTGCTGGCTTTCTGCGTGACGATCTCGTCTTTCGTGGCGTTGACGCTGGTCCCTATGCTGGCCGCCTTTTTGGACCCGGGCCGCACTGGGGAACCCGTGACGGAGGGCTCTGAGGGCGATGCCAGCCTGCTGGGTCGCGGCTTGCTTTGGCTGGTGGACCGCGCGCTTGCGTTGCCGATCTTGGTCGTTGCGCTGGCGCTGTGCTTTGGGGTCTTTTCAATCTCTCTCTATGGCTCGCTCAACAGTGCGTTGACCCCGACCGAAGACCGGGCAGCCTTCATGGTTCGGGCCCGTGCGCCATCGGGCGTGTCATCCAGCTTTACCGATCAGCAGGTGCAGCAAATCGAAAGCATGGTGGCCCCCTATGTCGAAAGCGGTGAGGTCGCGGCGGTACAATCCATCGTCGGGCTTGGCGGGGGGACATCGGCCTTTGTTATCGTGAAGCTTGCCGATTGGGCAGAACGGGACCGCTCGCAAGAAGAGATCATGGCCGAACTAAACCGCGAGTTTCAGGCGATCACCGGCCTCACCGTCTTTGCACGCTCGCCCAACAGCCTTGGTATTCGGGGCGGGGGCTCGGGCCTCACGGCGGCGGTGACGGGGACGAACCCTGCGCTGCTGACCGCGCAAGCTGAAAAGCTGGTCGCAGCCATGCAGGCGCAGCCCGCGCTGTTTTCAAGCGCGCAGCTTAGCGAAGAGGCCTATGTCCCTGAGATTGAGGTGACAATTGATGCCGATCTGGCGCGGGAATATGGGCTGACCCCTTCTGAGATCGACGCCACGATCAGCGCCATGACCGCCGGGGTAGAGGCCGCAGAGGTGTTTCTGAACGGCGAAGAGATCACGGTACAGGTCGAGCCGGGTGGCCGCCCGATTAATGATCCTGCCGACCTCAACACCGTGTCCCTGCGCGGTGATACGGGCAGTTTTCTGCCCCTGTCGAGCGTGGCGCAGTTTGAGCAGGTGGCGGGCCTGTCGCGGGTCAGCCGTGAGGAAGGCAACCGCGCTGTGGCGGTCCAAGCGGCCCTGCCCAGCGGGGTGGACATGGGCGAGGCGGCAGCGGCGCTAGAGGAACTGGCGCGCGATGTCTTGGATGAAGGCGTGACCCTTGTGTTCACCGGCGAAGCGGCCAGCCTAGAGACGGCTGAGAACGGCATCTATATGGTCTTCGGCATTGCGTTTGTCATCGTGCTCTTGGTGCTGTCGGCACAGTTCGAAAGCCTGATCTCTGCTGCCGTTATCATGCTGGCCGTGCCGTTCGGGCTGGGTGCTGCGGTGGTGGCAATCGCCGTGACGGGCGGCAGTCTGAACTACTATAGCCAGATCGGTTTGGTGCTTTTAGTCGGCATCATGGCCAAGAACGGCATCTTGATCGTGGAATTCGCAAACCAATTGCGCGAAGCGGGGGCCACGGTTGATGCCGCGATCCGCAGCGCCATGCGCCTGCGTTTGCGGCCTGTGATGATGACCATGGTTTCGACCGTGTTGGGTGGGGTGCCTCTGATCGCAGCCACAGGGGCCGGGGCCGAAGCGCGCATTGCCGTCGGCTGGGTCATCGTGGGCGGCCTTGGCTTCGCCACTGTCTTCACGCTTTTTCTGACGCCTGTGCTGTACCGAATTCTGGCACCGCTCGCCCCGGTTCCCGGCGCCCCGACCCGGCAGTTGGAGCAGGAGTTGGCTGCGGTGTAATGCGATGACCAATCCCGCGATCCTGAGCAATAGGGCCGCGTGTTAAAGCAGAAGGGCGGGCGGCGTGAGGCGCTCGCCCTTTTTCGTGCATGGGCGTCGGCGTTTAGGGCCGTGCAAACCGCCCGCAATCTTGGGGCAGCGCCAAGTTCAGGACATTTTGACCTATTCCTTCAGCAGAATGCTTCTTTGGTCCCGAACTGGGCAGCTGTGGCATTTTCGGTCTTGCCACTGAGGGTTGGAGTACATTTAACTAGCGCGGCAAGCTGAACACAGCAGCCGAGCGGGGCATCAAAAGCTTACGTTCGGTAAGGTTAATCAAGGGAGAGAGACATGAAATTCACCGCAATCCTCGCCGCCAGCACCATTCTGGCAGGCGCCGCCGTCGCACAGGACGTTGATAAAACCGGTTGGCCAAGCAGCTTTACCGTCGGCACCGCCAGCCAAGGTGGCACTTACTTCGCCTATGGCTCCGGCTGGGCGAACCTCGTGGCCAAAGAACTGGGTCTGACAGGCGGCGGCGAAGTCACCGGTGGCCCGATGCAGAACATGGCGCTGGTCCACACCGGCGAAGCGGCCTTCGGCATGACCACGATGGGCCCGGCGGCGGAATCTCTGGCAGGGACCAACCCCATCGCACCCGGTCTGGAAATGACCCAAGCCTGCGCGATGTTCCCGATGTACCAGACACCTTTCTCGGTGACCGCTCTGGCGTCTTCGGGGATCGAAACCGTGGCTGACATCCCAGCAGGGGCCAAGATCGGCTTTGGTCCGGCGGGCTCCACCTCTGACACTTATTTCCCGCGCATGATGGACACGCTGGGCGTGGAATATGAGCGCCGCAACGGCGGTTGGACCGATCTGGGTGGTCAGTTGCAGGATGGTCTGCTGGACGTGATCGCTTTTGCCGCCGGTGTACCTGTGCCAGCGGTCAGCCAGTTGGAAGTTCAGACCGATGTGAACATCATCGAGTTCACCGAGGAAGAGCAGGCCAAACTGCTTGAAGAATTCCCGGTATCCGAGTTCGCGATCAAAGCCAGCACCTACACCACGCTGGAAGCGGACGCGCGGTCGGTCTCCATGTGGAACTTCTCTATCGCCAACTGCGATCTGCCGGAATCCTTCGTGAAAGCGGCTGTCGATGTGGTCATGTCCGACAACGAGCGTATGACCGGCATCCACAAAGCGGCGGCGTCGACCCTGCCTGAGAACTGGGACAAAAACAAAGTCCTGAAATGGCACCCCGGTGCGGCGGCGTGGTTCAAAGAGAACGCGAATGCCGACATTCCTGACGACATGATCTACGGCAACTAAGCTAACGCCTAGACAAACTTGCATGCCGTCCCTAATCGGGGCGGCATCTTGCCATCATCCCGCATGATTGTCGGGAAAGGGAGCTTCCATGACAGACCAGCATAGCGCCGACCCTCAAGGCCCGATTGTCGCTGAAGGGGTTGATGACGAACCCGTAGAGAGCAACCGTCGCATATTCACCGGGCGCACCTATCTGGTCGTCGCGGCCATGTCGGCCATCTATGCGTTCTTTCACATGGCCGCGTTGAACGGCATGTCGATTGGTGAGCTTACCGGCATCCGCATCCCATTGTTGCCGACCTTCCCGATGGAGACATGGAACTTCCGCATCGTGCACATAGCGGGCGCGCTGATCCTTGGTTTCACGCTCTATTCCGCCCGCGGATTTGTCGATGAGGGCACGGGGCAGGGCCGTCATCCGCTGGATTTCGTGGCATGGGCTGCGATGATCCCCGCGCTTTATGCCATCTGGACCGCATGGGGCATCGCCAGTCAGATCAACTCCGGGGTGCAGTGGAATGGCATGAGCCCCGAGTTCAAGAACCTTGAAATCTATCACTACGGTCTGCCGCTGGTGGCGGCGACGGCCATTGGTATCGTTGTCGGCTGGCTTCGGGGCCGTGAGCGGGGGCAAGTCTCCCCTGCGGATCTGTTGCTGTCGGTCTGTGGGATCGCCGTGGCGATCTATCTGATCACCATGTACAGCACCTTGATGCGCAACTCGACGGGCACGCCCTTTGCGCCCATCGGCATCTCCATCGCCGCTGTCGCAGGCACCGCGTTGATCATGGAGCTGACGCGCCGGGTTGCGGGGCTTGCGCTGATCGTGATCTCGGGCATCTTCCTGATCTACGTTTTTGTGGGGGACATGCTGCCGGGCTTCCTGAATGCGCCCAACATCCAGTGGACGCGGTTCTTTAGCCAAGTCTACACCGATGCGGGCATCTTGGGGCCGACCACGGCGGTCTCTTCGACCTATATCATCCTGTTCATCATCTTCGCGGCCTTCCTTCAGGCCTCAAAAGTGGGCGACTATTTCGTCAACTTCGCCTTTGCCGCTGCGGGACGTTCGCGCGGGGGGCCTGCAAAGGTTGCGATCTTTGCCTCGGGCCTCATGGGCATGATCAACGGCACCTCGGCGGGCAATGTGGTGGCGACAGGGTCACTGACCATTCCGCTGATGAAAAAGGTCGGCTACCCGGCCCGTACCGCAGGCGCTGTCGAAGCCGCCGCCTCGACCGGGGGGCAGATCATGCCGCCGATCATGGGCGCAGGTGCCTTCATCATGGCCGAGATCACGGGCATTCCTTACACCGACATCGCCGTGGCGGCGATCATCCCGGCGGTGCTCTACTTCGTGTCGATCTACTTCATGGTGGATTTCGAAGCGGCAAAGCTGGGCATGCGCGGGATGCGTTCTGAAGAGCTGCCCAAGCTCAAGGACATGATGCGCCGGGTGTTCCTGTTCATCCCGATCATCATCCTGATCTATGCGCTGTTCATGGGCTATTCGATCATCCGTGCAGGCACGCTGGCGACAGCGGCGGCGGCGGTTGTCTCTTGGTTCACGCCTTTCCGCATGGGGCTACGCAGCATTGTCAAAGCCTTTGACCTTGCCGGGATCATGTCGATCCAGATCATCGCGGTCTGTGCTTGTGCGGGCATCATCGTGGGTGTCATTAGCCTGACCGGTGTCGGTGCGCGCTTCTCTTCGGTGCTGCTGGGTCTGGCGGAGGCAAGCCAATTCCTCGCCCTGTTCTTTGCCATGTGTATCGCCATTCTGCTCGGCATGGGCATGCCCACCACGGCGGCCTATGCGGTGGCGGCCTCGGTCGTGGCACCGGGGCTGGTGCAACTGGGCATTCCGCTGCTAACGGCACACTTCTTTGTCTTCTACTTCGCCGTGGTCTCGGCCATCACGCCCCCCGTGGCGCTGGCCAGTTACGCGGCGGCGGGGATTTCGGGCGCCAACCCGATGGAGACTTCGGTGGCGTCCTTCAAGATCGGCATCTCGGCCTTCATCGTGCCCTTCATGTTCTTCTACAACGGAGCGATCCTGATGGACGGCACGTGGTTCGAGGTGATCCGCGCCGGTGTTACAGCGATCTTTGGCGTCTATCTGCTGTCCTCGGGCATGCAGGGCTGGTTCGCGGGCAGCTTGGCCGCGTGGTTCATCCGGTTGGGTCTGGTCCTTGCGGCGCTGTGCATGATCGCGGGCGGTTTGGTGACCGACCTGATCGGCATCGCGATTGCGGCGTTGATCTTTGTCATCCAGCTGAAGTTCCGCCCCGCTGCAGACGCCCAAATCGCCGTGCGCGGCAGCGATTAACCCATGCCCCGGCCCTTCGGGGCCGGGGTGCCCTCAATTGAGGCGACTGCCCCTGTTGCATCCGGGCCAAGCGCCGCCTAGGGTCCGCGCGATCCTTCCGGGCGGTTAATATGTTCACTATCTTTCTGGCCATCGCGCCGGTCTTTGCGCTGATACTAATGGGCTATGGCCTGCGGCGGGGCGGCATCCCCTCAACCAAATTTTGGAACCTAAATGACCGGCTGGTCTATTGGGTGCTGATGCCCGCGCTGTTCTTTGCCAAGATCTCGGCGGCAGACCTCAGCGGGGGCCTCGGGGACTATGCCCTGCTGCTCTATGCCGGGTTCTTTGCGGCGATCCTTTGTGGGTGGCTGTTCGGGCGGGCCTATACCGCGCCGCAGGGCAGTTCGCTGATGCAGGGCAGCGCGCGGTTCAACACCTTCATTGGCCTTGCGATTGCCGAGGCGGTATTTGGCACGGCAGGCCTACAGATCGCCGTGCTCGGTTCGGCGCTGCTGGTGCCGGTGGTGAATGTGACGGTGGTGACACTGATGACCCGTCAGTTGGGCGGAGGCGGTAAATCTATCCTCAAAGGCTTGGTCAAGAACCCGCTGATCCTTGGCATCCTTGCGGGTGTGCTTTTCAACTTCGCGGGTCTGCACGAAGTGCCCGTCTTGCACGAAAGCGCGCGTATTCTGGGCGACGCGGCTCTGCCGATCATGCTGCTTTGTGTGGGGGCCAATCTGCGGCTGCGCGGGCTGTCGGGGTCTGTCTCGGTCATCGGGCTGTCGATTGTGGGCAAACATCTGGTGAACCCGCTGGCCGTGCTGCTGGCGGCGCTGGTGTTGAACCCCGCGCCGCTGACGCTGCAAATTGCCCTGATCTTTGCGGCTCTGCCAACCGGGGTGGCCAGCTATACGCTGGCGCGTGAAATGCGGGGAGATGCGCCATTGATGGCGGCGATCATCACCACGCAGACGCTGCTGAGCTTTTTCACGCTGCCGCTAACACTCTATCTAGGGAGCCTCATTTCTGCACTCTGAACGCGGAATCTGTGCAAAAACGCATTCGTGATCCACTTGGGCTTTGTGAGTCATTTTTTACATGTTGACATATTTGGTTCAAATGTCCAATTGCGGCTTAGCCAAAGCTTAGGATTCCCCATGACCGAACTTGAAAAGACCGTGCTTGACGCTGCGCTGCATGTCTTTTCGCGCTATGGGGTCAAGCGTACCAGCATGGGGGATCTGTGCGAAGAGGCGGGCGTCTCGCGTCAGACCCTCTACAACCGTTTTCGCAACAAGGACGACATCCTGCGAGGGCTCATCGGGCGCTATACCGAGCTTGCGCTTGAAGAGATCGCCGAAGAGTTGCCTCAGGCCCCCGATCTGGCCGCTCAGATTGATCTGATCTTTGACCGGATGGTGGTGCGGGGTTTTGACACGATGCAGGCGATGCCCAACGCCCAAGATTTTATTGATGGGGCAAATGCGGTCAGCCAAGAGGCGCTGCAATGCTCTGCTGGTCGGTTCCGCGCTGTTATTGCCGAGGTGCTCATGCCCCATGAAGGCGCAATCAACCGCGCAGGTATGACCGTCGAGGCCCTTGCCGATTGCCTTCAACGCGCCGCCAAGGCCGCAGGTATGCATGCGCAGGACCGTGCACATTTTCTCGCGCAGTTGCGCACCCTCAAACAACTATGTCTGACCGCCGCCCTCGGGCCTGTGCCGGATGCTACACATAAGGAAGACTGACCATGGCCAACTGGCTTAATGAGACGATACGCGTCGCAGGCGCGGGGCGACTGTTGGGGTTTGCGCTGACCCTAGCTGCGGCAGTGGCTGGCCCAATGGCCGCCGCGGCCGAAATGCCGGTGGTAAAGCTGGAAACGGTCAAGGTCAGCAACGCCGAGATGGAGCGCGTGTTTTTTGGCAAGGTGGTTGCACGTGAAACCGTGGACCTTGCCTTTCAGGTCGGCGGACAGATCGAGCAGTTTCCCGTCGAAGAGGGGACCACGGTCAGCAAAGACTCGGTCGTGGCGCGGATGGACCTAGAGCCGTTTGAACTGGCGTTAGAGCAGGCGCAGGCCAATGACGCGCAGGCCCGCCGCACGATGGAACGCTATCAGAAATTGGCCGGGTCGTCGGTTGCGGAGGTTAACCTTCAAGACGCCGAAACTGCCGTGACGGTGAACGACATCGCCGTACGCAATGCAGAACGCGACCTTGAAAACGCCACTTTGCACGCGCCATTCGATGCGATTGTGGCGTCGCGCTTGGTGCCCAACTACTCCACCGTCGGCTCTGGTACACCAGTGGTGCGCCTGCATGACATGTCAGAACTGCGGGTCGAGATCGACGTGCCTGAAACCTTGTTCCTGCGCGCGGGGCGTGATCCTAACGTGCGGTTCGTGGCAAAATTCCCGGCCAATTCGGAAAGCTACCCGATGGCGATCCGCGAGTATAACGCTGAAACCGCGGATATCGGGCAGACCTATAGCATCACCCTCGGGGCAGAGTTGCCCGAAGATTTTGTGCCGCTGCCCGGTGCCTCGGTCGAGGTGCGCGCCACGCTGAACATCGGCGGGCAAAGCATCATTGTCCCTGATTCCGCTATCGTCGTGGGTAATGATCGCGGCACCTATGTCATGGTGTTCGATCCCACCGGCGCACGGGAGGGGACGGTCACCCGCACCGAGGTTGAAATTACCCCGACTGTTCGGGGCGATGTCACGGTCAATTCGGGCCTTTCTGACGGGCAAGAGATCGTCGTGAGCGGCGCAAGCCAGCTTGAAGACGGGGCCGCAGTGCGCCGCTTTGTCGGCTTCGGAGACTGAGCGCATGGATATCGCACGCCTGTCCATCAACCGCCCGATCTATACGTGGATCATCATGCTGATCTGTCTTTTGGGCGGCATCTGGGGTTTCGCGACCCTTGGCCGTCTCGAAGACCCGGCATTCACCATCAAGACCGCTGTGGTCGTGACGCAATACCCCGGCGCCTCTGCCGAAGAGGTGGCGCTTGAGGTCACCGAGCCGCTAGAATCACAGATCCAAAAGATGTCCGAGATTAAGGACATCGAATCCATGAACCAGCCCGGTCTGTCATGGATCACGGTCAATATGCAGGACACGTTCGACGGGTCCGAACTGCCGGAAATCTGGACCAAGTTGCGCAACCGCGTGAATGAGGCCCCCATGCCAAGTGGGGCGTCTCAGCCCTATGTGAACGACGGCTTCGGTGACGTTTACGGGATCTACTATGCCGTCACGGCCGATGGTTACTCTGACGCAGAGGTGAATGAGCTGTCCAGCTACCTGCGGCGTGAACTGCTGCTGGTGGAGGGCGTGTCAGATGTGGCGCTGTCAGGCGTGCCGAATGAGGTGATCTATGTCGAGCCGCAGCTTGCGCTCAGCACCACGCTCGGCATTCCACCCACGGCGATTGTCGGTGCGGTTTCCAGCGCCAATGAAATTGTCGACGGGGGTGTCATTCAGGGCGACGAGGGACGCACGCTGATCCAGCGGCCCGAAGGGTCTGACAGCGTGTCTGAGATCGCCGCGCTGTCTGTAGGGGTTGGTGGTCAGGTGATTAACCTTGCCGATGTGACCAATATCTACCGCACCCGCGAAGCCGACCCTGAGCTTGTGATCCGACACAACCGGCAAGACGCCTTTACCGTCGGTGTTGCCGGCATCGCGACCGATAATATCGTCGACATCGGCAAACGGGTAGACGACAAGCTTGCGCAACTGCGCGAAACGCTGCCCTTGGGCATCTCGATTGAATCCATTTACCGTCAGCATACGGTGGTCGAAGAAGCGTCGAACGCCTTTCTGGTGAACCTTGCCATGTCCGTTGCCATCGTGGTTGCGGTGCTGGCCGTCTTCATGGGCTGGCGTGCGGCGGTTGTTGTGGGCTCTACCTTGTTGCTGACGGTGGTGGGCACGCTCTTTTTCATGGCGCTTGGCGCGATTGAGATGGAGCGTATTTCCCTCGGGGCGTTGATCATCGCGATGGGGATGCTGGTCGACAACGCCATCGTTGTGGCCGAAGGGATGCAGATCTCTATGCAGCAGGGCAAAAGCTCTCGCGAAGCGGCGACCGAGGCGGCAAGCAAAACGCAGATCCCGCTTTTGGGAGCCACGGTCATCGGGATCATGGCTTTTGCCGGGATCGGGCTAAGCCCTGATGCGACGGGTGAATTTCTATTTTCGCTCTTTGCTGTGATCGGCATTTCGCTGTTGTTGTCTTGGGTGCTGGCCATCACCGCGACCCCGCTTTTGGGGCACTACTTCTTTAAACGCGGGGCCGAAGGTGGTGCGGGCGGCTATGACGGGGCGATCTTTAGAGGTTATGCCGCCGTGCTGCGCGCGTCGCTCAAACTGCGTTGGCTGGTGGTTGCTGGACTGATCGCGGGCACGGTCGTTTGCTATGCCCTTTTTGGGCAGATCAAGCAGCAGTTCTTCCCTGACAGCAACACGCCGCTTTACTTTGTGCACTACAAATTGCCGCAAGGCTCTTCGATCCACCAGACGTCTAATGATCTGGCCGTGCTTGAAGATTGGCTGGCGGAGCGTGAGAACGTTGAGAACGTGACATCCTACGCGGGGCAGGGGGCGGCGCGTTTCATGCTGACCTATCAGGCCGAAGACCCCAACCCCAGCTATGGCCATCTCATCGTTCGTGTCTCCGATCTTGAGGTGATCCAAGACGAGATGAACGCGCTCGAAGAATTCGCGGTCGATGCCCTTCCCCAAGGAGAGTTCCGGGCCAAACGTCTGGCCTTTGGGCCAGGGGGCGGCGCACCGATCGAGGTGCGTTTCTCGGGCCGGAATCCTGATGTGCTGCGTGATCTGGCCGATGAAGCCATGTCGCGGATGCAGGCGGCGTCGGACAATATCATCACCCCGCGTCAGGATTGGCGCGAGCGTGAATTGGTGCTGCGACCAATCTATGCCGAAGAGCGCGCGCAGGATGCGGGTATCTCAAGGACTGAGATCACGGAGACGTTGCAGTTTGCCACCGAAGGCACCAGCGGTGGGACCTTCCGCGAGCGGGATCGTCAGATTCCCATCGTGATCCGCGCCCCACGGGACGCTGATTTGGCGCTGACGGACCATGTTCTTTATGAGCAAAACACCAATGCGCTGATCCCGATGGAGCAGGTGATCGACGGTTTCAGGTTCGAACCGCAGGACACACTGCTTTACCGCCGCGACCGGGCTGATGTCATCACCGTGGGGGCCGATATTCCACGGGGTGTGACAGCAGCGCAGGTCCAAGCCGAGGTGCAGGAAACCATTGAAGCGATGGAGATCCCCGAAGGCTATGCGATGGAGTGGGGCGGTGAATTGGAAAGTGCGGGCGAAGCGCAGGCCGCTTTGGGCAAGCAGTTGCCGTTCAGTCTTATCATCATGGTGCTGATCTCGGTCCTGCTGTTCAACGCGCTGAAACAGCCGATCATTATCTGGCTCTTGGTGCCGATGGCGGTCAACGGGGTCAGCCTTGCGCTACTCGGGACGGGGCTGCCCTTCACCTTCACCGCGCTTTTGGGGCTGTTGTCGCTGTCGGGGATGTTGATCAAGAACGGCATCGTGTTGGTGGAAGAGATCGACCTTACCCGTGCCGCTGATCCGACGATGGATTTGAAAGAGGCCATCGTGCTTGCGTCGACTTCGCGTTTGCGCCCGGTGTTCTTGGCTGCGGCCACAACCATTCTGGGGATGCTGCCGCTTTTGTCGGATGCGTTTTTCCAGTCAATGGCGGCAACGATCATGGGTGGATTGGCATTTGCTTCGGTCCTGACGCTGATCGCGGCACCGGTGCTGTACTTTATTTTCTTCAAGCGCAGTGCCGCACGCGAAGCCGAGGCAGCGAAGGCCGCCTAAGTAAAGCGATAATGAGAAAAAGGGCGCCTCTGGTCATGCCGGGGGCGCCCTTTTTCGTGAGCGCCACCTAGCGAAAAAATGAGAGCAGCACCGGATTTTCTCCTTGGTTTCGGTGACATGCCCGCTACCATACCGTTTTCAAATGGCGCTTCGCTGTGTTTGTTCATTGCTGTCAAGGAGTCATCTTCCGATGGGTACCCGCATTCTCTCTACCGCTGCCGCTGCTGGTCTTGCCGCCGCGCTTGCCTCTGCCGCCTCGGCGGAAATCACCGTTTCGTCGAAGATCGACACCGAAGGCGGCCTGTTGGGCAACGTCATCGCACTGGCGCTCGAAGATGCAGGCCTGCCGGTTGAGCGGCGTCTGCAACTGGGTGGCACGCAGGTCGTACGCGAAGCGATCCTGTCGGACCAGATCGACATTTACCCCGAATACACCGGCAACGCGGCCTTCTTCTTTAACGAAGCGGAAAGCGACGTCTGGAAAGACGCGGCCAAGGCCCATGCCCGCGCCAAGGAATTGGATGGCAGTGAGAATAACGTCACTTGGCTCGATTCCGCCCCGGCCAACAACACATGGGCCATCGCCGTGACCGGCCCGGTTGCCGAGGAAAACAACCTCACCACCATGTCCGATTTCGGCGCATGGGTGGCCGAGGGCGGTGAGGTCAAGCTCGCCGCTTCGACCGAGTTCGTGTCTTCCCCTGCCGTGCTGCCCGCGATGCAGGAGACCTACGGCTTTGAGCTGACCCAAGACCAGACCGTGATCCTGTCGGGCGGCGACACGGCGGCGACCATTCAGGCGGCGGCGCGTGGCACATCGGGCGTGAACGCGGCGATGGTTTACGGCACCGATGGCGGCGTGGGGGCCACGGGTCTGGTCGTGATGGAAGACGACAAGGGCGTGCAGCCGGTCTATGAACCCGCCCCCATCGTCCGCGCCGAGGTTCTGGAGGAATACCCCCAGATCGCCGAGGTACTGAACCCGATCTTCGCCGGGCTCGACATGGCAACGCTGCAGAAGCTGAACGGTCGCATTCAGGTCGGCGGGGAGCCTGCTGAGGAAGTAGCCCGCGCTTATCTGACCGAGACCGGGGTGCTGGACTGATCTCCGCCACTCGGACATTGACCAGCCCCGGCGTAGGGATTTCCGCGCCGGGGCTTTTGTTCGCCGTATTGGGCGCGGCGGCGCTTTGCGTGCCTTTCATGACCCTCGCCGCCAATCGGATTGTGGCGGGTGAAGGGGTGATGGCATGGGGCGTGGCCTCTTTGCCCGTTGTGCTGCCGGGGCTCGCCGCGATTGCTGCGGGTCTGATCATGGGGCTCCCCGCAGGACGGAACAGCCTGCGTATTGCAGGAGCGGCTTTGGGCGTCGGCGGTCTGCTGTGGCTGCTGACCCAAGGGGCGTCCGGTTTGCTGGCCGAGGCCGGTGACTATGCCCGTGTTTCGCCCTCGGTGAGCTTTTGGTGCCTGCTGGTCGTCTTCATGTTGCTCATGGCGGATGCACTTGCCGCGATGGCACCGGGGCCGCTGATGCGCGGCGGTGTTTTGGCGGCGGTGCTCGCGGTGCTGGGCGCGATCCTGTGGTCGGGAGTGCTGTCTGATCTGTCGGTGATGCGGGAATTCGCCAGCCGGGCGGATGCCTTTGGCCGGGAGTTCCTGCGCCACCTCGGGCTGGCCTTTGGCTCTCTCGCCGCCGCGGCGGTGATCGGCTTTCCGCTTGGGGTGCTGTGCCACCGCCTTGCCAGTCTGCGCGGTGCCACCTTGCCGGTGCTGAGCTTTCTGCAAACTATCCCTTCGCTTGCCATGTTCGGTTTAATGATCCCGATCCTCGGCTGGGTTGGGGCAAACTTGCCCGGCGCGCGGGCGCTTGGCATTGCGGGCATCGGCTTTGCGCCCGCCTTTCTCGCGCTGGTGCTCTATTCGTTGCTGCCCGTGGTCGGCAACACGGTGGCGGGGCTCGCATCCGCCCCGCCTGCGGCGCTTGAGGCCGCGCGGGGCATGGGGATGACGCCCCTTCAGCGTCTGTTGCGGGTAGAGTTCCCGCTGGGCCTTCCGATCATCCTGACCGGGCTGCGCATCGTATTGGTGCAGAACATCGGGCTGGCGGTCATCGCCGGCCTGATCGGCGGCGGCGGCTTTGGCACGTTCGTCTTCCAAGGGCTGAACCAGACCGCGACCGACCTGATCCTGCTGGGGGCCCTGCCGACCGTGGTGCTGGCCCTGACGGCGGCCATCGTGATGGACATCCTGGTCGAACTGACCCGCAAGACCCCAAAGGACAGCGCATGATCGAGATCGACCGCATCACCAAGACCTATGGCGACATTCGCGCGGTGGATTCCGTGTCGATGACGGTGGAGACGGGCACGATCACGGTGATCGTCGGCACCTCCGGCTCAGGGAAAACGACGCTTTTGCGGATGATCAACCGGCTGGAGGAGCCGACCTCGGGCGAGGTGCGGATCAACGGCGACTCCACCCTGTCGGTCAAGCCGCATATCCTGCGGCGGCGCATCGGCTATGCCATCCAAGGGCACGGGCTATTCCCGCATCACACCGTGGGGCGCAACATTGGCGCGGTGCCGCAACTGCTGGGCTGGCCCCGCGACAAGATCGCAGCGCGGGTGGATGAACTGCTGGCGCTATTCTCGATGGACCCCGCGCAATTCCGCGACCGCTATCCGGCGGAGCTTTCGGGCGGGCAGCAGCAGCGGGTCGGCGTGGCGCGGGCCTTGGCCTCGCGGCCCGACCTTTTGTTGATGGATGAACCCTTTGGCGCGCTGGACCCGATCATCCGCACCCGCGCGCAAGAAGACCTGCGGCACATCCAGCAGCGGCTGGGCTCGACCATCATGCTGGTGACCCACGACATGGAAGAGGCGATCCGGCTCGGCGACCGGGTGGCGGTCATGGACGGTGGGCATCTGGTGCAACACGGCACGCCTGCCGAGATCATCGCCGCACCCGCAACGGATTTCGTGGCGGATATGGTCGGCGATGTGGAGCGGCCCCTGCGCCTGCTCTCTCTGATCCCCGTGGCTGAGTTGGTCGAAGAAGGCACAGCCGAGGGCGAAGCGCTGTCAGCTGACGCCAGCCTACGCGACGCGCTCTCGGCCTGTCTGTGGTCCGGGCGCGGGGCGGTGCCGGTCGCAGAAGATGGCGTGCCATTGGGGCGCGTGACGCTGGATGCGATCCGCGCGCGGGCCGGACAGCACGCATGAAAATCGGGTGGATCCTGCGGCCCCTGTTGGTGGCGGCCTTGCTGGCCTTGGTCCTGCGGCCTGAGTGGTTCACGCCGCTGCTTGCGCCCTTGGCCCCGGCAAATGGTCCGGTGATCTATACGCGCGCCTCGCTCTTGTCGCTGTCGCTGAGCCATCTGGCGCTGGTGGCCATGGCCTCGGCTGCGGCGACGGTGGTGGCGGTGACGCTGGCGATCCTTGTGACCCGGCCTGCGGGCGCGGCGTTCCGCCCGCTGTCGCGCACCATCACTAACATGGGGCAGACCTTTCCGCCCGTCGCGGTTCTGGCGCTGGCCGTGCCCGCCTTGGGCTTTGGCGCAGGGCCAACGCTGGTGGCGCTCTTTCTTTATGGGCTTCTGCCGATTTTCGAGAACGCGGTGACGGGGCTGACCAATCTGCCGCCCGCAACGATGGAGGCCGCGCGCGGCATCGGGCTGAGCCGTTGGCAACGACTGTGGCGGGTGGAGCTGCCGCTGGCCCTGCCGGTGACGCTGACGGGCATCCGGCTGTCGGTCGTTATCGCGCTTGGCACGGCGACCATCGGCTCGACCGTGGCGGCGCGGACCTTGGGTGAGGTGATCATCGCGGGACTGCTGACGAATAACACCGCCTTCGTGGTACAAGGCGGGCTGGCGGTGGGGCTGTTTGCGGTGCTGATCTATGACGCCATGGTGCAGCTTGAAACGCGGCTGGCGCGGCGCATGGGCGGCTGAGGCTCAGCCCCCGTTCGCGGCGATGATCTGCTTGACCAAGTCCACCAGATCGTCCGAGAGGTAGTGCGGCTGCGGCACGTTTTCGGCCTTAATCAGGTTGTTGTTGGGGCGGGTCAGAAAGGCCCCCTGACAGCCCGCCGCCTGCGCGCCGATGGCGTCCCACAGATGGCAGGCCACCATGCAAAGGTCATCGGTTTGTAGGTCCAACGCATCGGCCACCATCTGGTAGGTCGCCGGATGGGGTTTGAACTTTGCCACCTCATCAACGCTAAAGCTGCGGTCGAAGAAATCAGCGATGCCAGCTTTCTCTAACGGCGTGGGCGCGGGGGAGGGGGGCGAGTTGGTCAGCGTGACCAGCCGGAAACCTGCCTCGCGCAGCCTGCGCAGGGCGGGGGCGACATCCGGATGGGCGGGCATGGAGCCGATGAGCGATTTTAACTCGGTCACGTCATCATCACTGATCGTCACGTCCTTGTTCGCGCCGACCATCCGCAAGACACCCCCCGCCAGCGCACCGAAGGGGGCATATCGGCTCGAGAGGGTCATGGTCTGCGAATAGAGGATCAGCTCGGCAAACCATTCGCGCAGGACCGAGGCGTCGCCGAACACCCGCGCGAACAGTGGCTCCAGCGTGGTGATGTCGAGCAGGGTCTCGTTCACGTCGAAGACGATTGTAGAGACGGGCTTTTGATCGGGCATGGGGGTCCTTCCTGTCACGGCGGGCGATGCGCCCGGTCATTGTGAAGAAACCGTCAGCCCTGTCAAAAGGTTTCAAACCCCCAAACGGTCGCGCAGCCCGTACCACCATGAACCCATCACCGAATAGGGCACGCGCAACATGCGCCCGCCGGGGAAGGGGAACCACGGCACATTGGCGAATACATCAAACCGGGTCAGATCGCCGTCGATCGCTTCCGAAAGGATGCGCCCGAAGGTATGCGAGCCGGTCACGCCATGGCCGCTGTAGCCGTGCGCGAAATAGGTGTTGTCGCCGATCCGGCCCATCTGCGGCACGCGGCTGAAGGACAGGGCGAAGTTGCCGCTCCAGGCATAGTCGATCTTTACGTCTTTGAGTTGGGGGAAGACTTTGTCCATGTTGCGTTTGAGCTTGGCCTTGATGTCGCGCGGATCGGCGCCGCCATAGACGGTGCCACCCCCGAAAAGCATGCGTTTGTCGCCCGACAGACGGTAATAATCGAGGATATAGCGGATATCTTCGACGCAGGCATCAGTGGGCAGCAGCGCGTGAGCCTGCGCCTCGCTGAGTGGTTCGGTGGCCATGACTTGGGTCGAGACGGGCATCACGCGCGGGGTCAGGGTGGGTACCACATGGCCCAGATAGGCGTTGCCGCAGAGAACCAGCGTCTTGCAGGTCATTGTGCCCTTGGCGGTTCTGACCACGGGGCGTGGGGCGGTGTGATCCACATCCGTGACGGGGGACATCTCATAGATCGTGCCGCCGTTCTTCTCAAACGCTGCCGCTTCGCCGAGGGCGAGGTTCAAGGGGTGCATATGGCCGCCCGAATGGTCGATCAGCCCGCCTTCATAGAGGTCGGAATTGATGTGGGCGCGCAGTTGATCCTTGTCCAGCATCTCTTGATTGTCGATGCCGTAGCTCTGCCAGAGCTTCTGCCGCTCCTCCAACTCGCGCATATGCGCGGCCGTGAGGCCGGTGAAGATGTTCTTTCCCTTGAGATCGCATTTGATGTCATAGGTGTGGACCCGATCGCGGATGATCTCGCCGCCTTCTTGCACCAACCCGGCCACGAAAGTCGCCGTGTCCTGACCATAGCGGCGCTTGATCGTTTGCAGGCTGGCGTTGAGCCCGTTGACGATCTGACCGCCGTTGCGCCCCGAGGCCCCCCAGCCCACGCGCGCGCCTTCGATGATGGCGACTTTGTAGCCCTTTTCGGCCAAATGCAGGCCGGTCGACAGACCGCTATAGCCCGCGCCGACGATACAGACGTCGATCTCATGATCGCCCTTGAGTTCGGGACGTTCGGGCGACGGATTGGCCGAGGCCGCATAGTAGCTTGACGTATGGCTGCCGTCACCGGCGTAGGGGGGACGAGACATCAGACGATCTCCAGATAGGTGTCATATTCGAAATGGGTCACTTGCCGCGCGAATTTGCGCAGCTCTTGGGTCTTGCATTCGACCATCATGGTCTGCAACCGGGCGGAGAAGATGCCGGGCACATCCGGCCCTTTTCGGAAGGCATCAATCGCCGTGGCCCAGTCGAGCGGCAGGTTGTCGAGCTTCATCGTATAGGCGTCGCCGGTGATCGGGGCGACGGGCTGCATGTCTTGCTCGATCCCCAAAAGCGCGCCGCCCAAGATGCTGGTCAGCACCAGATAGGGGTTCGCATCGGCCCCAGCGACGCGATGCTCGATACGGCGGGCCTTGGCGTCTCCGCCGGGGATGCGGATCGCGGCGGTGCGGTTCTCATAGCCCCAGGCGACATTGGTCGGCGCATGGGCGCCCGGCAGCAAGCGGCGATAGGAGTTTTCATGCGGCGCGAAGGTCAGCGTGTTTTGCTGCATCGTTGCCAGCAGACCGGCCACGGCGTTGAGCATCAGGGCCGTGCCCTCATCCCCGCCATTGTCGAAGACGTTGACGCCGTTTTCATCGACCAGCGAGAAATGCACGTGAAAGCCGCTGCCCGCCAGATCGCCATAGGGTTTGGCCATGAAAGTTGCGGCAAAGCCATGTTTGCGGGCGATGCCGCGCACCAGACGTTTGAACAGCACCGCGTCATCAGCCGCGCGCAGCGGATCGTCCACATGGCGCATGTTGATCTCGAACTGCCCCGCCCCGTTTTCCGAGATCGCCGCATCCGCCGGGATGCCCTGCAATTCGCAGGCGTCATAGACCTCGTTCAGGAACTCATCGAAGTGCTGCAACTCGTCCAGCGACAATGCGCCGTCGGAATCCAGCCGCTTGCCGGTCACCGGAGAGCAGGGCGCCTGCGGGTGATCCTCGGACGGATCAACGAGGTAGAACTCCAACTCGGTCGCAACCACGGGGGTGAGACCACGTACCTTGAACTTGGCCGCAACTTCGGCCAGCGCGCGGCGCGGATCGCCGGGGAAGGGGGTGCCGTTTTCCTGACGCATCCACAGCATCGCCAGCGCGGTCGGGCGCGAAGTCCATGTGATGGGCATGAGGGGCCGTCCCGTGAAATCGCACAGCCCGTCGGAATCCCCAGTCTCAAACACCAGTTCGCTATTTTCGACATCTTCGCCCCAGATATCCATGCCGACGATGGACAGGGGCATGCGCAACCCGCCTTCGACAACCTTGGAAACCTGATCCGCCGGCACCCGCTTGCCGCGCATGGTTCCGTTAAGGTCGCAGACACAGGCAAAGATCGATTCGATCTCTGGGTGTTGCGCCAGCCACGCTTCGGCTTTGCTCTGAGACATGGGATTCCTTCCGATATCGAAATCAAAAAATGTGATACCATTTGTTAGAACGTAATATCAATATTCGCTTGTCTGTCAATTGCCCTCTACCTTATGGTCGCCCCTGAAAGACCGAAGGCGGCAAGATGATCGAGACGGAAAACGACGCGCTGAATATTCCCGAAATCCCCGAGATATCGGGGGCGACGACGCAGGAATATGTTTACGCGCGGCTGCGCAACGCGATCATGCTTGGGGCGATCACGCCGGGCACGTCGCTGACCATGCGCGGCATTGCAGAGCGGTTGCACCTGAGCCCGACCCCGGTGCGCGAAGCGGTGCGGCGGCTGAGTTCGGAGCACGCAATTCAGATCAAGGACAACCGCCGCCTGACCGTGCCGTTGATGACGCTCGACCGGTTCGAAGAATTGGTAGCCCTTCGGATCGCCGTTGAAACCCACGCTGCCCTGCGCGCTTTGCCTTACATTTCGGACATCGTGATCGGCAAACTGACCGAGATTGACGGCAGCATGGACCGTTTCGTGGCCGAGCGGGATTCAGACCAGTTAACGCTGCTGAACCAAGCGTTTCACCGCATTCTCTATACCGTAAACCCCGCGCAATCGTCGCTGCCGATGATCGAGAGTATCTGGCTGCAGCTTGGCCCTTTTCAGCGCCAGGTGATCACCGAAGTTGCGGAGTACTATCAGATCGATCGTCACAAAGAGGTGCTGGCGGCGCTGACCGCGCGTGATGGCGATGCGCTGAGTGCTGCCATCGCCAATGACATCCGCGATGGCGTTTTGGAGACGGGCCGCAGCCTGCTGGCAGCGGCGGAGGGCGGGGATATGGCGCTGCCGGATGTCTCGGGTGCAACTGGTCAGGTCTGATGCCAGCCTCGTCACGGCCTTTTGCCTATGATTTCGCTGGAAGAATAGGCTAGAACGGCGGCGAAAGATGGGGGCAGGGATGCGCAATACTCAAAGTCAAAATCTTGGTGGCATCGGCATGCGTGCCCTCTGCGCGGTGATGTTCATCGCCCTATCGGCCTGCGCACCGCGCCCGGGTGGAGAGACGCTGACCGTCGTGTCTGCCGCCCAGCCCACGGGAAAGAGCGTTGCGATCACAGTCGCCTCTACCCGTGGCCGCGAAACAGAGACGGGCGATTACACAGACGCCCGCGCACATCAGATGAACTTTGAGCGTTTCACCATTGCCATTCCGCCGAGCCATGAGGCAAGCCGGATCGAATGGCCAGAGGAGGAGCCAGACCCCAGCCGCAGTTTTGCAGTGACAGCCCGCGAGCCTTTGTCTGCGCTTGAGATCCAGCGCGGAGCGGGGGGGCGGCAAGACGTGATGGTTTTTGTCCACGGATACAACCAAACCTTCCCGGAATCTCTCTTTCGCCTCGCGCAGGTGGCCGTAGATGGTGATTTGCCCGAACAACCGATCCTCTTTGCTTGGCCCTCGGCGGGGACGGTGGTGGGCTATGTCGCTGACAAAGACGCGGCGGCCTATTCGCGCGATGAGCTTGCCGCGGTGCTCAGCACCCTTGCCGCTGATCCTGATGTGGGAAAGATCACGCTTTTTGGCCATAGTATGGGGGGATGGCTGGTGGCAGAAACCCTGCGCCAGTTACGGCTTTCGGGCAAAGATGCCGTGATCGAAAGGTTAAGCGACGTGGTTCTTGCCGCGCCGGATATCGACGTGGATGTGTTCCGCAAACAGATTGAGGTTATCGGCCCGCTTGAGCCACCTATGGCGATTCTGGTTGCCCCCGATGACCGGGCGCTGCGCATTTCTGCGGGGCTTGCCGGGGCGCGGCCTAGGGTTGGTCGGACCAATGCCAGCACCCCTGCGGTTCAGGCTTTGGCCAAGAAAAACGGCGTTCAGCTGGTCGATATTTCGGGCATCGGGGCGGTGGATGGCACCCATCACAACCGCTTTGCGTCTCTCGTGCAGTTGATCCCAGAGCAACGCGATGGTCTGACCCAAACCCGTGCGCAGGTGGGTGCGTTTATCCTTGATCCCGTTTCAGCCACGCTGGTGGCGCTTTCGCGCTAAGACCCGCCGCTTGCACTTATGCTGCGCCCCGCAGTATGGGGGCGAACGCGATGATCCCGATACCTCTTTTTCCAGCCTTAGCGGAGCCTGTCCCCATGACTATTACCCATCTCGTCACCCACTCTGGGGGCTTTCACGCGGATGAGCTTTTGTCCACTGTCATTCTTACCCGGCTTTACCCTGAGGCAACGCTGCTGCGCAGCCGTGATGCGGATTGGATCACCCCCGGCGCGGGGCGGATCATCTATGATGTGGGCCGCGACTATGACGCCGACGCACTGATCTTTGACCACCACCAGCGCCCCGGCCCGTTGCGCGAAGATGACCAGCCTTTCAGCTCTTTCGGGTTGATCTGGCAGCACTATGGCCGCGATTATCTGCGCAGCTTTGATGTGCCTGAAGCGGATGTAGATGATATTCACCGCAGTTTCGATCAGGGGTTTGTCCTGCCCGTTGATCTGATTGATAACGGCGCGTTGGAGCCTTCGGTGGCAGGGCCTCTCGCTGGGATGACGTTGCCGGTGCTGCTGGAAACGCTGAAACCTGTCTTTGACGAACGGGGCGAGAATGCCGACGATCGCGCCTTTATGGCGGCACTTCCGGTCGCGCGCGCCTTTGTAGAGGCGGCGATCAAGGGCAAAGCCGCCAAGCGGCGCGCCGAGGCGATGGTGATGCAGGCGATTGAAGCGGCAGGCACTGGCCGTGTGCTGGAACTGCCCAGCGGGATGCCCTTCCGCTCGGCAGTGGAAAAGGCCGGGGCGGATCATCTATTGTTTGTCGTGCATCCGCGTGGCGAAGATTGGGCGCTGACGACGATCCGAAAAAGTGGCGACAGTTTTGAGGCCCGCGCCGACCTTCCCGAAGCTTGGGCTGGGCTGACGGATGCCGATCTTGAGGCAGCAAGCGGTGTGAGTGGCGCCAAGTTCAGTCACAACGCACGCTTCATCGCCGTGGCGGCAAATCGCGAGGCGGTTCTGCGTATGGCCGAATTGGCGGTTCAGGACGTGGTGTAAGGCCGAGGCCCGCAAGGGCGCCTCGGCAAGGTTCAGCGGTTTACATGTAAGCGTCTGAGGTCAGGAAGAACATCGTTTCGCTGACCTGCACCTCAGGTGCGAATGTCCATGTCGGGGCATGACGCTGATAGCGGTCGGAGGCCATGAGCGCGCGAAAGGCGGCTGCGGTTCCCGGCCCCCATGCGCCATCAATCGCGCCATTGTAATAGCCCGCATGCTTCAGACTTTCTTGCACCATGCGCCGCGCGCCAAGGTCGCGGCTTTGGAACAGCGCCTGAACTTCGGTAAGGGTGACGTGAAATGATTGCGCATAGGATGGCGCGGGGCTGACCGATGCAGCACCAATCGCCGCGGCGGCTAGAAAACCTCTACTTTTCATTGCAGTTCCTTTCGGGAAAAAACGGGTTGGGGGAAAACGGGGTCAGTGATGCAACCCCGGGGAGCGTTTAGGCGGGCATAGACGGTGTGCGTTTCGACATCATCGCGGCGATGACGCCCCAGATGATCGACAGCGGCCAAGTGATCAACGCGCCAAACCCCAAGGTGACAGCGCCGATGAGAATGGCCAGAATAATCATAACGACACCGCCGGCGACGGTGGCATAGGGCAATCCAAGAGGGCCAAAAAGAAACGTGAGGAAGAACGCCGCGACGACGCTCTTCTGCGGCTTAGCGTGAACAATCGTTGTGGTGTGTGTAGGGGCATCAGCGATAGATAGGCTCCTGTATAGATTAAATAAATTTCTCCGATGCCGCCGTAACGGCGACAAACTGAATGCGATGTTAATGAAATGCAATTGCGGCGTTTTCTAGGCCGATATTCGCCAATTAGGGGAATTTATCGAAAAACCTCCCGTACGCCGGGAGGTGTCGTTACTACCGTTGATCTTCCAGCCAGATCGATAGGAAGCCTTCGGCTTGAGCGGCAGTTTCGGCTTGTTCCAGCGCCAGTTTGCGGGTTTCGGTGCGGCGAGTGCGGATCAGGTCTATGCGCTTGGCCTCGGCGAAAAGATCGTTCAACCGGTCGTGGATGCCCGCACTATCCGCGCGTAACCGCTCGGCTTCGGCCTCTTTGCGATGAATCGTCTCTGACACGTTACGGATAAAGGCCGAGACGACCCGCGTGGATTCCACGGCATCGGGATCGCCCCGGTCGTTAAGTTGCTCCATGAGGGTATGGCGTTCGTTCTCGATTTGGCTGAGGGCGCGGTTCACCTCGACCATTTCCAGCGCCACATTCTCCATCTCAAAACGCTTTAGGCGTGAGAGCACAGCAAGCCCATCACCGCGCCGAGGCTTCACTGGCGCACGCCCTGAGATAGAACGATTAACCGTTCGCGCATCCGTTCCAGTATTTCGGGATCAAGGAGCGGTAGCCCCTCCATCGGGGCGACGTGGCCGATTACTCCGTGGCTGCGCATAGAGTTGGGGAACTTCGCCTCAGCGGCTTCGGCTTCTTGGTCGACCTTCTCCTCGCCCTTATCCTTGGCGGCACCGGCGGCCAGCGCTGGCCCGGCCAGCAGTGCCATAAACGCGAACAGGGGCAGGCGGGCCATCATACGGCAGGCAATTCGCGCTGCGAGGCCTCCACGGCAGAGAAATTCGGCTGCTTCGTGGTGGGAATGTTGCCGCGGCCCAGTTCAATACAGATGCTGGGCGGGTGGCCAGCAACGATGGCGACGATCACATCACGGATCACAGTATACATCGCGCTGTCTTCTTCTTCGATCTGCTCTAGACGGCCAGCAATGGGCTGTACCATGCAATAGGCAAGGAAAACCCCAAGGAACGTGCCGACCAAGGCGCCCCCGATCATCGCGCCAAGGATCTCTGGCGGTTTGTCGATTGAGGACATGGTTTTGATCACGCCCAGAACCGCTGCAACAATGCCGATGGCGGGCAAGCCGTCGGCCATGCTTTGGATCGCGCTGGCAGAAACCAGCGATTCATGGTGGTGCTTTTTGATCTTTCGGTTCATCACGTCTTCCATCTGGAAGCGGTCATCGAACTGCATCGACATCATGCGGAAGCTGTCGGCGATAAGGTCGGTGACGAAGTGGTCTTTCGTCAGCTTTGGATAACGCTGGAAGATCGGGCTCGCTTCGGGATTTTCGATATGCTCGTCCATCGCAACGATGCCCTTGGTCTTATAAAGGCGCGCCAGTTCGAACATCAGCGCCAGCAGATCATTGTAATCCGCCGCCTTCCAGCGCGGCCCTTTAATGACCCGCAGAACCCCGCCCAGCGACGACTTTACCACCGAAAATGAGTTGGCAATTACAAAAGCACCAAGTGAAGCGCCGCCGATCATCATTCCCTCGTAGGGCAGGGCATGCAGAACGATGTCCATATTGCCCCCCGACAGCATGAAGCCGCCAAAGACCAAACCAAAGACCATTACAAGACCAAGCAAGAGTGTCATTGCTGCACACGCCTCCAAAAAGAAACTATTCTTACTTTATCCTTGAGCGATAACGTCTATACAAGTATTATCTAGGAAAGAACTTGGGTTTCTATGATGAATAGTGGTTTTTCGGTCAAAGAAGAGTTGAAGGAAGATGTCGACGCTCAGCAAGAGCCCGATGCCTTTGCCTATTTCGTCGATCCTTCCGAGCTTTCGGTTCTTGTGCAGGGCTGGCCCGCTGAAATGCGGCTGTTGCTTTGTATGGATGCCACCGGTCTTTGCGAGTTCGTGGTCTTTCATAATGATGAAGAGCATGCAGTTTTTGACCGGGTTTCAGATATCCTTGACCGGCCCGTGGGCAGCTTTGCCGTCAGCCCCGAGGTTGAGGGCCATCCTTGCCGTAGGTTATTGTTTTCCGAAGAAAACGCGCTGTTAAAAGCGATTCAAGAAAGCAAGACACTTGAAGAAACCGCTGCGGATTATCTGATAAACTACAACTTCGCCCGCGAAGAGGGGTTGGATTTTGATGAGTTGATGCGCCAGCGCCCGGAGTTGGATCAGTTCCAGCGGGTAAGCACGAATAAGATCTTTCCCATCGGGACACGCAAGCGCCGCAAGCCGCGCTCCGGCCCTCCGGAGGGGTATGTCCCCTCTGCCGAAGCGCAGCCGGGGGCGTGTTTCTACGTCAGTCTTGAGATGTGGCTGGCAGGCGGCCGGATGCGAATCGCGGCCACTCCTGACAAACCCTTGCCAATGGTGCCGACCTTGGTGCGCGACATCGCGTTCCGTGATGATTTTGCATCGGTCTATATCCCGCGCGATACGCTCGCAGCAGAGTGGTGCCCCAAGGATAACATGGTTATCGACATTCCTGCCGAACTCTTCCCCGCTGGCTTTAGCGACAGCTGTGAGCGGCGCGAAGTGAAGGTCGCGGTAATGCCGCGTGGCATTTTTGTTGAGTTTGGTGCCCCGATTGACGTGCCCGAAGTGCCCGAGCCCGAACTGCTGGACCCGGCGACACTTACCCCGCAACCGCCCGCGCCGCGCAAGAGCCTGTGGAAGTCCATCCATATCCCGCTGATCGCGGTGGCGGGTCTGGGTTTTACCGGGCTGTTCAGTACGATCATCGCCCAGACCACAGGCAATGATGTTGCCTCTGATCCGGCCCCGAAGAGCGCGATTTTCAGAACAGTCGCGCAGATGGAACCGTGATGCATTTTTCACAATATGGCGAAAAAATGCTTGTCAATGCTTGGGCGGGTTCCAAATACAATTCGAATCGTGATAAGAATAAACGGCGGAGAGTAATTTATCTTTGCTGCACCACTTGCGAAGCCCTTGCTAGGTGTTTCGCGAACCTTGCAGAAGGCAAGATTAACTTAACAAGGAAGTTGCTCCATGCCTAATGTGCCCCCCAAGCAGAACCTAAGCGATACCGCCATTGCGACGATCGTTTCCGGTTTCGCCACGCGCAGCGATGTGACGATTGACGACATTCTAACATTGGTCGAACGTTTGCGCGCCACCCCTGCCGACAGTGCTGCGACCGCTTTGGCCAATATCCCCGCCGCCGTTGCCCCCGTCGCGCCCAAAGCGCAGGGCATGGCCGCCGCACCCGGCGAGCAGCCGATGACCGACGACACAATCTTTTGTCTGTGCTGCGGCAAAGGTTTCAAAATGCTTAAGCGTCACCTCGGTGCCGAACACGGCCTTACCGAAGCGGAATACCGCGTGATGTTCAATCTGGCGGCGGACACACCGCTGGTCGCGCCGAGCTATTCCAAACGCAAAGCCGAATACGCCAAACGCGCCGGCCTGGGCAAATACAGCCGCGACAAGTCGGACAACAACGCAGAGCTTTCCTGATCTGGCTATCGGCCCGATCTTGTGTAGTCGGGAGGCCCTGTAATGGCTGACAAAAAGAACGAATTGATCATCATCAAGCGCTACGAAGCGGAGGGCGGTCACGCCCACCACGGTGGCGGTTGGAAGGTGGCCTACGCGGATTTTATGACCGCGATGATGGCGTTCTTTTTGCTTTTGTGGATCCTCGCTGCTTCGGACGAGGAGAAACTGCGCGGTCTGGCAAATTACTTTACGCCAACGGTCTCTGACGGCGGATCATCCTCGGATGCGGCGGCTGATTTGCGCCCGCTGATGGCCGCAGGCGTGATGACGGGCGCGGTCGACAATACTGGCAACGTGCAAAAACCTACCTTTGGCCGTGACAACCCGATGATGGTCTTTGACAGCCGCCTGCGCGACAAGCCGGCAGAGGTAGTCGTGGAATATGCAGATGCGCCAGAGCCTGCGGCAGCCGCTGATCCTGCCACGCTCGCCGCTGTCGAAGAGGCCGAGCGCCGTAAGTCTGAGATTGACCGAATGGCCGAGGATATCGCCGAACGGATCACCTCAGACGGTGCGCTCAGCGACTTGGCGCGCAATGTTCGGCTGGAGAAATCGAACGGTGCGTTGACGGTGCAGGTGCTGGATCAAGACGAGCGGTCGCTCTTTACCCGGGGCAGTGCGGATGTCACCCCAAAGACCCGCGAGCTGCTATTGGCGATTGGCGATGTGATCGCAGAGCAGAACCAGCCTGTTGAGATCATCGGCCATACTGACGCCGCCGCATTTGGTGCGAACAATGGCTACACGAACTGGGAGCTGTCCGCAGATCGTGCAAACGCCACGCGCCGCACCTTGATGGCCGCGGGCATCAACGGGGCGCGGTTCATGCGGGTCTCTGGCGTGGCAGACACGCAGCCAATCAACACAATCGACCCGCTGGCGCCAGAAAATCGTCGCATCTCAATTCGTCTGGTGTACCAAGCCGAATAGGCCCTTATTTTATTAAAAATTAGGCGGTTTTGTGCCGAAATCGACTGCCTGAAAAAGTGCGACATCCCTGCCGCTGATTCCCGAAAATGTGGCGCTGGCATGTAAAATTGTTGACGGTCAAGGTCTTGCGATCTAGACCTAAGGCAATAAACGAGCATCAGGCACCTAAAAAACTTTTAAAAATAGCCTGGAAAAACCATGGACAGAATGTCCTGAACGAGGCGGAAATGCAGGTAAACTCACTTATCGGTGGCATCTGGAAGGGTGCCTGCCACATGGATTCATCGGCCGATGGCCGCCATTTTAACATGCTGATCCGGGCGTTGATCCCGGTTCAGGCTTCGGTTTTCGAAATGCAGGATTGGGCCGGTCATCCGGTGGCAATGCCAGATTGCATCGAACCGATTCCAGGTATTTGCCTTGGCGATATTCTGGCAGAAGAGCTTGACGCTGATGTGCCTTACGGCTCGCTCGTCGTTATACGCAAAAGCGATAATTTCACCAATATCTCCCAAGCCGCCGGTGCGCTGGTGGGCGAAGTCTTGATCGGTATCATCGGGCGCGGACTGTTCCCCATGATGGACGAAGACAGCGTTCTGCATGCTTTGGGTCAGTCTTACTATCACGCGGCAGAGGCAGATGAGCTGCTCAAGCTGGGGCTTGAACCTGCGGCTTTCCGCATGGGGCTGAGCACGGTTTTGGGCCAGTACTGGGGCCGTCCGGTGGACAGCCACACATTCTTTGCTGCCGATCAGGCCGATGGGGCAGAGCTTTCGCTGTTGGAACTGACCGGGACAGAGAGACCCGTGACCCTAAACCAGTGGACGCTTAGGCTGAAATCCCTTGTCGAGACCCGCAGTGCGCGTCGCTCGTTTGCTGATCGGCGCGGGAACGTGCGGATCTCCTGATCTTAATTCGAGAGTCTTCGGAATCCCAAGGTGGAGGACGTCAGATGATAGCTCAGCTTCAGGCAGCACCCGCGGCCTCCGGTGCCGTAGTTTCCGGGCAGCCCTTAAAAAAGGAGGCTGTCGAAGGCTTTGCGGCGTTGATGCAGGGTATGGCCGGGCAGGAGGTGGCATCGCAGCCGCAGCCTAAAGATGCGAAGACCACCGCACCCGAAGTGGATGGCGCAACCGACGCGCTGCCTGAAGAGGCCGACCTTGAGACGGCTGAGGGGTTGATCGCCCTGATGGATCACACGATTGCTGCACTTCAAGAGGGCAACAGTCACGTCACCCCCAAAGCCGCCCGCGCCGCTTTTGCCGAAGCTTTGGGAGAGGCCCCGACAGACGAGGTTGGCGCGTTGGAAGCGGTTGCCAAACTGGACGACCCCACCCTAGAGGCTGCGCTTGAGGAAAAAATCGCTGGCGCATTGCGCCTTCCCACGGCGAATAGCCAGCTTAGCGTCGCGTCTGCGGTGGTTCCGGCAGTTGGCCGCTTGATGATGGGGGCGACCCGTGAACAGCAGGCGCCGTCCATTCTTATGGCCGGGGAAGCGACGAAACAGGTAACAGCCGACCTGTCAAGGATGAGCGGCCCGCAAATGACGCGGCTTGACGCGACTGTTGCAGCTAACGTCGACGCGGCCGCAGAAATCGCAGATCCGCGTATCGCTGCCGCCGATCAATTCAGTGCCGCTGTCGATACAGCGAAACCGGCCCAATCTGGCGTGAATACACCCGCGGCCGAGGCCGCCTTGCGTGAAGTTGCCGCTTTGACCGCGCCGCAGGCACCTCAACCAGAGGCGCTTCGCCTTAGTCCGCCGCAACCCACGCCGGCGCCCGCACCAAACCCCGCCGCCGCGCCGGAAGAGCAGTTGCGCCAGCACGTCAGCCAACAGATCCGCAGTCTAGATACAGGCGACAACAAGCTGCGCTTCTCGCTGTCACCCTATGGGATGGGCGAGATCGAGATTGAGGTCGTTCGGACCGAAACCGGTCGTATGCAAATCGCCATGACGACCGAAACTGCATCGGTTCTGAACCTGTTACGCCAAGACCGCGAGCAACTGCTTGATGCGCTGCAATCGCGCGGCATCAGCGCAGAGAGCGCCGATCTTGATTTCCAGACCTTCGGCGAACGGGGCCGCAATGGCGACCAGAACGCGGGTCCGGACCTTGCCCTGCATATGCCAGAAGCCGATGACGCGCAGGGCAGCGACGCCCAGCCGTCGGCCCAGACACCGACCCCGTCCATGATAGCTGGGCAGTTGGATATCCTCACCTGAAAGGCGAGACTATGATCGACGCGAGTATTGCAAGCACCATGACCAGCAGCGGCACCTCCGCTGCGGCAACCTCGGCCACCGAGCTTCAAGAAAGCTACAACAGCTTTCTGACCCTGCTGACGGCGCAAATCTCGAACCAAGACCCCCTGAACCCGGTGGATTCAACTCAGTTCGTCTCGCAGTTGGCGCAGTTGACGCAGGTTGAACAAAGCATTGCCACCAATGCGAGCCTTGAGCAGATCAGCACCATGCTATCCACCGTCGGGGCAATGTCTGACCTGCAATTGATTGGGCGCGATGTGCTGGTGCCGTCGTCCCAAGTGCGCATGACCGAGGATGATTTTCCGCTGAGCTATCAGTTGGATGCAGGCGCAGAGGATGTGACCATCCGCATCTATTCTGAAGACGGCACCCTTGTCCGCGAGATGCCCGGCGCCTCAACTGCCGAAGGCGAGGTGATCGACGTTGAATGGGATCGTCTTGATTCCGTCGGCCTGCCGGTGCCGCCCGATACGTTCCGGGTTGAAATTACGGCAAGTGATGCAAGTGGCAATGATGTCGGGGCAACGACATTGACCCGCGCCGAGGTGACGCGCGTGAACTTCACCGGGCAGGGGCCGGAGCTGGAATTGGATAACGGGGAACAGGTGCTTTCTTATGTGGTGCGTTCGGTTCTCTGAACGGCCTCGCGGCGCAGGTTAAAGCCGCGCCACATCCTGTTTATAAAGCGATACGAACATGACATCATCAACGCCCTGATGCTCTTTGCTGATCAGGTCGCGCAGCAACTGCGACAGCGCTTCGCTGTCGATTGCCACACCGCGCAGCACCGCGCTTTCGGCGGCAAGGTTCATCGCCTGAAGCAGTGAATCGCGCATCCGTGTCGCATCTTCGACGCGGCGGTAACGTTCGGCCAGTTCCAGCGACCCCATCTTGAGCGCGAAATCCGCGACGACGTAAGATACGCTGTTGGTCTTCTCGACCGGGATCGTCATCTGCCCAAGGCGCACCACTGTGCGGTCCTTGGCCAGTTCATAGCTGTCCATCGGTTCTTGGTTTTCGCCCTTGGCGGATTTCTCACCCTCTTCGCCATGGGCGTCAGTTTCAGATGCTTGGGCCGCGTCCTTTACCGCCTCTTCCGCGCCGTGGGGGGCTTTGTCATCAACTTCCGTTCCCGCCGCCTCGGCTGGGGCTGGGGCAAGGGCCAGACCGGCGCCATAGCCTGCGCCCAAGCAAAGCAGGGGGAGCGCTACGAATGCGATTGCTGCCTTTTTCATGTTCGACCTTTCCTGAGTTGCCCTCAGGTTTAAAGGTCGATTGCGACGGCAATGGTCTCAGATTGTGACCAAGTCAGGAATTAATAGGGCAGGATCACATCCATCGCATCTTCGCCGTAACTCCGCTCTTGGGCGCGCGAAAGCGTGCCGCGACCGCCATAGGCGATGCGGGCCTCGGCGATCTTGTCATAAGAAATGGTGTTGTCGTCACGGATGTCGGCAGGGCGCACGATCCCGGCCATGCGCAGCTCACGCAGCTCTTGATTCACCATGATTTCTTGGCGTCCCGCGACCACGAGTGCGCCGTTGGGCAGCTTATCGATGACCAAGGCGGCCACTTTAAGCTCGATCTGTTCGTTGCGCGAAATGGCGCCAGAGCCGCTCGCTTCGGAGGCCGAGCCGATCTCGACGACATCGCCACTCGGTAGGTCGGCTGCGCTGATTCCGGGCAGAATTGCGGCAATTTTCGCGCCATAGCCAAAGAATGTTGGGAAACCGATGGAGCTTGCGCCCTCGCGCTCTCGGTCGGTGGAGTTGCGCAATTGCGCGCGGTCGTCGATTGAGATCACGACCGTGACGATATCGCCGATATCATCGGCACGCTGGTCCGCAAACAACGCTTCGCTGCGGGCTGAAAAGAGTGAGGCCTTTGCGCTGCCGCGGCGTGGCGGCTCCATCGCGACGGCGGGCATCGGCACCTGCACGCGGGCCACCTCGGGGATGGTTTGCCCATCCACCACGATCGGCGAAGGCTGCGGATCGCGGTCGAAGTGATCTGCGGTATCGCAGGCGGTCAGGGCAAGGGCCGCGCCTAACATCAAGACAGAGGGGCGCGCGAAAGCGGTGGTCATCGAATGATCTCCACGGTCCCTTCGCCGGTGGCGATGCCGGTGACCGTTTTGTTGCTGACAAGGTTCACGATACGGATTTCCTGCCCCTCATGCGCGTCATCAAGCGCGCGCCCCGGAGAGGAGAGGGCCAGAAGCCCGTCGCTGAAATAGATATCCACCCGCTCACCCCGGTTGATGACCAAGGGCTGGATGATGGACTGGATCTGGATCGGGCGGCCCGGCGTCAGCACGCGGCGCACCTGTTTGCCGACGACCTCTTCCATATCCGTCATCACATAGGTGCCGATGCGGCCCACGGGAAGGCGCATGACGGTCAGGTCGTCTTCCATGATGATGTCATCGGGCAGCAGGCGCGTGAGGGGTACGGGGACCGGCATGGTGACAAGGGCATAGCCGCCGATGCGCTGCACCTCGCCCGTCTCAAGCACCGCATTGGCCAGAAACTTGCCGCTGCGCGGGTCCATCCAGAACTCTGCCAGCGTCAACACGGCGTCAGCGGGGGCGTCCTTAACGGTGATCTCGAACTCGCCGTCTTGCGGCAGGCTGTCGGCGTAATCCGTGCGCGCGCGTTCCTCGACCAACACGCCGATGGGGGCCGACAGGGCAGGGCCCGTCAGAACCAACAGGCCAAGGAAGAGGGCGGCGAGCCGTTTCATTAGCGGATTTGGTTCGCAGCCGAGAGCATCTGGTCTGCGGTCTCAATGGATTTAGAGTTCATCTCATAGGCCCGCTGCGCCGAGATCAGATCGGTGATCTGCTGGATGACGTTCACGTTGGACGCCTCAAGATAGCCTTGACGGATCATGCCCGCGCCCGGATCGCCGGGGTTCACCACCTGTGCTTCGCCCGAGGCTTCGGTCGCCAGCAGGAAGTTGTTGCCGACCGGGCGCATCCCCGGCTCGTTGACGAAAGTGGTCAGGCTGAACTGGCCCAGTTCCACCGGCACGGGATCGTTTTCGACATAGGCCATGACGACGCCCTGTTCGTTGATCTCAACCGCTGTGGTGTTTTCGGGCACGACCATGCCCGGCTCTACGCGGTAGCCCTGCATGGTGACGATCTCCCCCTCGGGGGAAAGCTGGAACGACCCGTCGCGGGTATAGGCGGTGCCGCCATCGGGCAGTGTGACCGAGAAATAGCCACGCCCGTCAATGGCGACGTTGAGCTGGTTCTCGGTGGCGACCATGCCGCCTTGGGTATTCAACCGCACGGTGCCTGCGGTCTGCACGCCCATGCCGATGTCGATGCCCACGGGGCGGGTCGATCCGGCCTCAGAGGTGACAGCGCCCTCGCGCTGCATGGATTGATAGATCAGATCCTGAAAGGCCGCGCGGCTGGCCTTGAACCCGGTGGTGTTCGCGTTGGCGATGTTGTTCGAGATCACATCGACATTGGTCTGCTGCGCCATCATGCCGGTTGCGGCGATGCTAAGTGCCTTCATTGTCTCGTTCCTTCCGTTTCACGGATGTCGGGGTCAGACCGCCTGCGCGATCCGTTTCAGCGAGTCGCGGCGCAGGTCGTCCGCATTGCCCATCATGGTATTGGTGCGCTCATAGGCGCGCTGCACGTCGATCAGCCGCGTCATCTCGCGCACCGGGTTGACGTTGCTCAGCTCCAGCGTGCCTTGGCGCACCTGCACAGTCTCAGCCACGGCGGGATTGGCAGCGCCCTCGGGGGCGACCAACATGCCGCCGCCAAGGCGCTTGTAGCTTTGGATTTCGGGGATATTAAAAACGCCAATACGGCCCAGTGGGCCGGTCTCGCTGCCCGAAATTGTGCCATCTTCGGAAATGTTGATGTCGCCCAGTCCTGCGGGTGGCAGTTGGATCGGTGCACCGCCCGCGTCGAGCACTTTGGCCCCCGACAACAGGGTCAGATTGCCTTCCGGGTCGAGGACAAAGCTGCCATCGCGGCCAAAGGCTTGTTGCCCGTCGGCGGTTTGATAGCTGAACCACCCCTCGCCATGCAGGGCCACGTCCAGCGGGTTGCCGGTCTGTGACAACGCGCCGGGGCGGGTGTCGATGTAAGAGCCCGTATCGCTGACGAAAGCCGCCTGATCGTCGCCAAGCGCGGTGTTGTCCTGCAGCAGCGCCTCGAACACCACATGCTCGCCCTTGTAGCCTGCGGTGCTGGCGTTGGCGATATTGTTGGCGGTGATATCGAGTTGGCGCTGCAAAGAAGTCGCCAGCGACATGCTGATATGGCTGGTTTCCGTCATGGCGGGCCTCAGTTTGGGCAAGGATGGCGTGACTTTATTGAAGGTCAGTGTGAAATAAAGAATGGATCTTTACAAGAATAAAGTGCATCTATTCATAGAATGAAGCATCTGCACAACATTGTCCTTGGTCTCTCTTTGATCTTGGCCGCGCCTGTGGCGGGGGAGGAAGGTGCTATCTTTGCACCTCTGTCCTTGGTGGAGCATGGACAAGAGGATTTCCTTGCCGCCCGTGAAGCGCTGATGATGCAACTTCTGGCAGCAACCGATCCGGAGGACCCCAAGCGGGCAGCGGTGTTGCTGGACCTTGCGGAACTGCACCTTGCATGGATGATGCGCCCCGAGGCGGCAGGCTTTCTGACGGCGCTCGATCACGAAACCCTTACCGATGACACCGCGCGGCGGCACCGAACATTGACCCTCGCGCTGGCCTTGCTGGAGGATGACGCGGGCGAGGGCGGCGATCTGGGGCAGGCGGTGTCGTGGTCCGTGGGTTGGGCCGAAGGGCAGGCGCTTCGGGCAGCGGCTTTCGCCCGCTTGGGGGCTATAGATGAGGCGGCGCGGTTGATGCCACGCACGGTCGAGAGCCTTGGCGCGCTATCGCCCGCCATCCAAGCTGCCGTTTTGCCGGACCTGCTAGAGGCAGCCTTAGCAGCGGAGGAGTGGGACGTGGCGCAGGCTTTGGCCGCGCAGTTTCCCAAACACGGTGAGTTGCGCGATGGTCCCGCCTATCGCTTCCTGCTCGCCCGTGCGTCAGAGGTTTCTGGTGATTTCCTGATGGCCTTTGAAGGCTATGTCCAAGCTGCACAGGGCCGAGACGCCTATGCGCAGCGTGCGCGGCTGGCCTTGGTTCGAATGGGGCGCGAAACTGATGCCCTGTCGCTGGAGGATGCGCTGTCACTGCTCAAGACTGCGCGGTGGATGTGGAGCGGTGATGCCCTAGCGCGTGAAGGTGTGACGCTTTTGGCGGACATCGCCGCAGAGCAAGGTGATACGGATACCGCCTTGTGGGCGTTGCATAATTTGCAGCGCGATGCCTCTGAGGCGGAGGTCGAGCCGCTGCTGCTACGCGCCCGCGAAATCTATGGCGCGTTCTATGCAGCGGGGGCAGCGGGTGAGATCGACTTGGGCGCGTTCCTAGAGGGGCACGCTCGCATCAGTGCGCGCTGGCGTTTCGATTCTGGCTTTGTGGGTCATGCCGCAGCCGTGCCACAGCGCTTGTTGGACACGGGCATGACGGCCCTCGCCGCACGTGAATTCCGGAGCCTGCGTGAGTTGGCTGAGACTTTGGAAGGGGTTGGAACGAACGCTCCGAACGCGGCCCTTCTGGCTGACCTGCGACGCGGCGAGGCGCGCGCGCTCTTGGCGGGCGGGCAGGCGGATGCGGCCGTAGATTTACTAAGCGGCTATGCCGACGATCAGGGGGCCGAGGCCGAAGCGCTTCTGGTGGAAGCTTTGGCGCAGTCCGGGCGCTCGGATGAATTGGCCGCCCTGCGCCTGCGCGCGCAGGACATGGACTTGCGCCGCAGCCGGGCCGTGGCCCTTTATGAGACCGGGAAATGGGGCTCGGCCCGGTTGGCGTTCCTTGAGATGTGGGAGACGCACCCCCAACAGTTCGCCTTTGCCGACGCCACGCGCCTGACCCTCGCCGCCTATCAGGCGGGGGATAGTGAGACCGTCGCACGGGCCGCCACCGCATTCCCATCGCTCGCCGAATTGCCCGGTTGGGCTGAGATCGCCACCGGGCTTGGCGCGCGCCCCACGGAAAAGGGGCCGCTGGGATCAGACGTGATGCGGCTGAGCATGGAAAGCGCGGACCGTATCCTTGATGCCGTGACCAAAGTGACGGATGTCAAGAAAAGTCAGTGACATAAATATCAAATGCAAATTTTATTCTTGCGTTGGCCATGAAGAATCGGCTTTCTCATGTATAAGCCAAGAATAACAAGAACGAGCAGGATCAAGTCATGAGCATTACAAGCGCCCTTCAAATCGGGGTCAGCGGGTTGCAGGCCAACTCCTCCCGCGTCCAGAACATCTCGAGCAACATCGCCAACGCCAATACGGTCGGCTACCGACGGACCTTCTCGGAGTTTGTGACCCAGAATACCGGGTCGACCCAAGCGGGTGTGTTGACGGATGTACGGGCCAACATCTCCACCAACGGCAATATCGTGGGCACCAGCAGCACCACTGATTTGGCGGTGCAAGGTGATGGCTTCTTTGTCGTGTCGCGTAATGCCAATGATCCTGTTGAATCCAATTATTATTTGACCCGCGCTGGCTCTTTCACCCCGGATCAGAACGGCAACCTACGCAACTCTGCCGGCTATTTCCTTTCGGGTTTTCCTACCGATGCGGCAGGGGCCACTGGTAGTGTTAGCAGCACCAGCTACAACGATCTGAGCACCGTTAATATCGCGAGCTATCAGGTGCAGGGTACGCCCAGTTCGCGCGTGGGCGTGTCAGCGAATTTGCCCGCCCAGGAAACCGGTCCCGGCACCACTGGCACGGCCTTTGAATCCACGCTGCGCTACGTCAACCAATTGGGCGGTAGCGATGCGTTGACCCTGTCGTGGACACCGGGTGCGGTTGATAACGAATGGACGGTCAGCATCACCGACGAAGCGGGCACAAACTATGGCGATGCGACGGTAAACTTCACCGATAGCGGCGCGGGTGCGGGCAGCCCCGCAAGCTATACCCCCGGCAGCCTGCCAATCGACCCTGCGACGGGCGTTGTTACACTGTCGATCACCAATGGCGGCACGCCGCAGGATTTGGAAATCGACTTTGGCGCGCCCGGAACTATCGGCGGGATGACCCAGTTTTCGGGCGACTATACGCCCCCGGCCTTTACCGATGACGGGACTGAAACCGGCAGCCTAGAGCGGGCAGAGATGAGCGATTCCGGTATCCTTTTTGGGGTTTTTGACAATGGTCAGCGTCGGGCGCTGTTCCAAGTGCCGCTCGCCAATGTCGCCAACCCTGATCAAATGCGGTCGGTCGATGGTAACGCCTATGTCGCCACCCGCGATTCCGGTGCGGTGAGCCTCGGTAATCCGATGCTGAACGGGTTGGGCAGCATCAACAGCAATGCATTGGAAGGCTCCAACGTGGATATCGCGCAGGAACTGACCGATCTAATCCAGACCCAGCGGGCCTATTCCTCAAGCGCCAAGATCATCACCACCAGCGACGAAATGCTGAGTGAAACGCTGAATATCAAGCGCTAATCCGGTACATGAATGAGCATCTCATCTGCCTTTAACATCGCCCGCAGCGGTCTAAGCACGACAGAAGGTCGAGCCAACCTTGTTGCGGGCAATATCGCGAACGCTCAGACCGAAGGGTATGCGCGGCGCGAAGCCGTGCAGGTGACCGAGAATAATTCGGTTGATCTGCGCGTGGCACGGCAGGTGGATGAGAATTTGGCGGGGATGTCACGCGGCGCTTCGGCGCAGTTAGGTGCGGCCTCCGTTACCTCAGAGGTGCTTGGCAGTTACCTGCTGACCTTGGGTGAGCCTGGCGATGAGGTCTCTCCCGCCGCGCGGCTAGCTGAGTTTCAGGCGGGGCTAGACCTGTTGGCGAACAACCCATCGGATCCCGCCGCGCAAAATGACCTTCTGTCGCGCAGTGAAACATTGGTGAGCAGCATCAATCAGGCCGCCGTTGCGCTTGAAGCCAGCCGCATACAGGCCGGGGACAATTTCGTGCTGGGTGTCTCCGAAGTGAATGGGGCGCTGGCCGATATCGCCCAGTTGAACGAACGCCTGCGTCTGGCCGGGACCGATGGAACTGGCACAGCCGGGTTGATGGACGAGATGAACCGCCGCCTAGATGCCTTGGGCAGCCAGATGGATTTTCAAAGCCGCTGGGAATCAGACGGATCGCTGACGTTACACACCACGGGTGGCACAGAACTGGTGCATGGCGACACTGCCGTTAAGCTATCTGCCAATCGCGAAACCGGCGCGCTGATGGCCGGGACAATCGACATCACTCCGCGAAGCGCCACGGCGCGGGGGTCCGATAGCGGCCGTCTTGCGGGTCTTAGCGGTTTGATCGCGGATGATCTGCCCAAGATGAAGCTGCAACTGGATGAATTCGCCCGCGGACTGGTGCAGAGCTTTGAGGCCGCCGATGCCTCTCTCGGGGCAGGGCAGCCGGGGCTTTTCACGGATGCGGGCGGCGCATTTGATGCGGCACAGTTGGACGGGCTTGCAGGGCGGCTTTCGATCAACAGCAGCGTGCAGCCCGATAAAGGCGGCGCGCTTTGGCGTCTGCGCGACGGCGCCGGGGCCGCCACCCAAGGAGAGCCGGGCGACACGACCCAACTGAACGCTTTTGTGGATGTTCTTGAGACCGGTTTGACCTTTGACGCCGCGACAGGGCTCAGCACCACCGCGCGTCTGGGCGATTTCGCCGCAGATATGGTGAGCCACCAGAACGTGCTGCGCGTCGGGGCTGACGCGCAAGCCGAAACCGCGCGTGTGCGGCTTGTCACCTTTGAGGACAATCGCAGCAGTATTGAGGGCGTCAACGTCGATACCGAACTGCAAAAGCTTTTGGAAATCGAGCAGGCATACGGCGCCAATTCGCAAGTGCTGAGCAGCCTGAGTGACATGCTCGATACCCTTTTGGCCAGCGTGTGAGGATAAGATGACCGAGATTTCCCGCACCGTTTCCACCGCTCTGCAAAGCCTGCGCCAGCGCGAACAGACCAGCCGCCTCGCCGCTGAAATCTCGGACGTGTCCAAAGAGGTGACGACCGGGCTAAAGGCCAACCCCTATGACGATCTGGGCCACCGCTCTGCCGATGCCATCGCCATTCGGATGCAGATCACCCGCAACGATGGTTTCCTGACCTCCAATGCGCTTTTGGACCGCCGTTTTCTCGCTGTGGAAACATCGCTCGGGGCGATGCGCGACGTGGGGCAGGATGTGCTTGAGCAGGCCTTCACCACCGACAGCGCGGGCGGGCTTTCGACGACCTATCTGTCGCAGGCGGCGCGCACGGCGCTTGACCGGGTGTTGGAACGTGCGGCGGTCAGCGACAGTTCCGGTTTCCTGATGTCCGGCACCCGCAGTGACACAAACCCGCTGCAAGCATGGGACGTTCAGAACCCCAACAGCGGCGTTTCCCCGGCTGACGCAGTGACAAATGTGATCGGCGGCGTGCCCACAACGCTGGCAGATGTGCAAACGGCGATCGACGGGCTCAAAGCGGCCTTTAGCGATACCGCCGCCGATCCGGCCAATAATTTCGAGAACACCTTCTATAACGGTGCGCCCACAGGCAACCCGCCCCTGACTTCACGCACCTCTGAGACCCAGACCCTGACCCAAAGTGCGCAGGCCAATGATCCGGCGATCCGCGATCTGATCCGCGGTCTGGCCATGCTGAGCGCGTTTAACCCCAGCGATATTCCCGATGAGGCCGCCCGCGATGCGTGGCTAACCGAGGCCCGCAGCGCCATCGGCGCGGGGCTCGAAGGGCTGACCGATCTGGAAACCCAGACTGGCCTGAAACGCGCGCAACTTGCCGATACGATCTCGGCCCAAGAAAGCCGGGCGCTGTTTCTGGATGGGGAGGTGATGAACCTCGAAGGCGTCGATCAATATGATGCGGCCACCCGTCTGACCCAATTGCAGAACCAACTCGACTCCAGCTTTGCCGTCACCGCGCGGCTCTCCCGCCTGTCTTTCTTGAACTACCTATAACCGGAACCGCAGCTCATGAACGCCCTGTTTAAACTCCTGCTGATCGGCCTCACCTTCGCGCTTGCCGCGCCGGCGGCTGCACAGGTGCGGATCAAGGATATCGTTACCGTCGAAGGCGTGCGGTCGAACCAATTGGTCGGCTACGGTCTGGTCGTGGGGCTGAACGGCACGGGCGACAGCCTGCGCAATGCGCCTTTCACCGAACGCGCCATCGAAGGCATGCTAGAGCGGCTCGGCATCGGCAACTTGACCGAGGACCAGATGCGCACGGCCAATACCGCCGCCGTCATGGTAACCGCCTCCCTGCCGCCCTTCGCGCGGGCCGGTAGCACCATCGACGTGGTCGTCTCCTCCTTGGGCGATGCCTCCTCCCTGCGCGGCGGCACGCTGATCGTAACCCCGCTGACCGCCGCCGATGGTGAGATTTACGCCGTGGCCCAAGGCCCGATCGCCGTGGCGGGTTTCGCGGCCCAAGGGCTGAATGCCTCGATCGTCGAAGGCGTGCCCACGGGCGCACGGATCGACAACGGCGCCATCGTCGAGCGTGAGGTCGACTTTGATTTCAGCGAGATGACCAGCATCAAACTCGCGCTGCGCAACGCAGATTTCGTGACCGCGCAGCGGGTAGAAGCCGCGATTAACCAAGCCATGGGGCCGGTCGCCACCGCCATCGATTCGCGCACCATCACCGTATCCGCCTATGGCAAGGGATCGTTGATGGAGACCATGGCCCTGATCGAGCCGCTGCAGGTTCAGCCGGATCAGGTCGCCAAAGTGGTGATCGACGCGCGCTCCGGCACCATCGTCATCGGCGCCAATGTCCGTATCGACCGCGTCGCGGTCAGCCAAGGCGGGCTGACCGTCACCGTCCGCGATGATTTCAACGTCAGCCAACCTGAATCGCTGTCGATTGGCGGGACCACCGTGGTGGTGCCGAATTCTTCGGTCGGCGTCGAAGAGAAAGACGCGAAATTCGCCGTCATCGACGGGTCGGTCAGCTTGCAACGGCTGGTCGATGGGCTGAACGCCATCGGCGTCGGCGCGACCGAGACGATTTCAATCCTTCAAGCCATCAAGGCGGCGGGCGCTCTGCATGCCGACCTTGAGATCATCTAGGGGCAGGTCATGGAATTCGCATCTCTCCCAATCCCCGCGCCGACCCCTGCGGCCAAACCGGCAGCGCCGCAGGCCGATGCCGTCACCGCCAAAAAGGCGCAGGAGTTCGAGGCGATGTTCCTCGGCCAGATGGTCGATGAGATGCTCTCGACCGTGGACATCGGCAGCTTTGGCGGCGGCCACGCCGAAGAGACATGGCGCAGCTTTCTGTCCAACGCGATTGGCGAAAGCATCGCCGAGCAGAACAGCACCGGAATCGCCCGCACAATTGAGACCGCCATGCAGCGCTATCAAACGGGGGCCAACCGATGAGCGATCCGCGCAAAGCACTCGCCGCCGTTGACGCCTTGGGCAATCTGCTGCGCCGCGAAATCGCCGCTGTCGAGGGTGGAGCGTTCAATCAACTGGTCGAATTCGCCAGCGAAAAGGCCCGACTCACCGCCGTGCTGGAAGATCAACTCAGCCACGATCCCGAGGCGGTCAGCAAAGATAAATTGCGCGATCTGAAAGATCTGATTGCGCGCGATCATCACCACCTAAAATTGGCCCGCCAAGCCACGTCAGACATGATCGCACAGGTTTCCCAAGTTCGGGAAAAGCACAGCATTGCAGGCATTTACGGCCGAAGCGGTGCTAAACGTGACAACCGCGCAACACTGATGGCAAGCGTGGACAAAAGTTTCTGAATTGCCTCAATGTTGCCAGTTTTTCGCGTAAAAACGTAATCAAGCGGGTTCGCCCCGCAGTTGTCAGAAAGACGACATAACGAACTAGAATAGTCTGGAATAAGAATATGTCTTCGATCAACACAAACACCTCCGCAATGAACGCTCTCGCAACTCTGCGGAATGTCAACTCGAGCCTGAACCAAACCCAAGACCGTATTTCAACTGGCCTCAAAGTCTCCTCCGGTAAAGATAACGCGGCTTATTTCGCGATCTCCGAAACTATGAAGGGCGACAGCGGCATGACTAAGGCGATCAATGAGAGCCTGACGCTCACAAAGAACTCCCTCGCCACAGCAAGAGTGGGCGCAGATAGCGTCAAAGACTTGGCCCAAGAGTTCGTGGAACGAGTGGGCTTCGCACAGACCGGCGGCAATGACGTTATCGATCAAGTAAAGACGGAGCTAGATGAAATAGTTAAAAGGATGGACTCGTCCATCAAGCAGGCAATCTTCAACGGGGACGACTTGGTCAGTGGCGGTGAAGCCACAGCAGTTGGAGCAGTCACCGCCGCAGACGGTACAATCACCAAAGCCGCGGCCCCTGCGCGGTCGCTTACAGTTGTAACCGGCGTTACTCGTGTAGACAACGGCTTCGAGCCCACGACTATGAGCGTTGAAGGCGTTAGTCTTAAGGCTATTCATGATAGTTTTAAGGCAATTGCAGACAATCTCGCTACTAACTACAAAGACGATGCCGTATTGGATGATGAAACAAAAAGGCAAACTTACCTTAGCAATACTTTGAAAGCGGCGGAGGATCTGCTTAGTGATTCGGTCACCGCCGCCACGACCTTAGGTGTTGGCGAGAAATCTATCGAAAGCCAGCAAGAGTTCCTGACCAAGCTGGCCGACAACCTCGACTCCGGCGTTGGCGCGATGGTTGACGCCAACATGGAAGAAGAAGCCGCCCGTCTTCAGGCACTTCAGGTTCAGCAGCAGCTGGCATCGCAGTCCCTGTCGATCGCCAACCAGGCACCGCAGAACATCCTGAGCCTGTTCCGTTAAGGAATAGGGTTCTCGGGGCCAAAGCCTAGCGCTTTGGCCCCGGTCCAACCGCCTCAGAATTTGCGGTTGGCAGGCAGCAAACTATAAAAACAAGGAAGAATTCCTATGGGGCTGGCAGCATACAAACGAACAATTCGCGAAAGCGAAACCCCGCGGCAGATCGAGCGCCGCATCCTGAGCCGCGTCACACATGACCTTGCCGACAAGGGCCAAGGCTTTGATGCGACCGAAGACAAAAGCGAGCGGTTGAACATCCTCGCCTCCGGTCTGCGCGACGCGATCTACGAAAATCAACGGTTCTGGTCGGCCCTGCGCTTTGACCTTTCCGAGCCGGAAAACAAGATGCCCGACGGGCTGAAAGCCTCGCTCATTTCCATCGCGCTTTGGGTGGACCGTCACAGCACCGCGCTGATGGCTGGCGAAGGCCGTTTGGCCGGTCTTGTCGAGATCAACGGCAACATTGCCGCAGGTTTGGCCGGGCAGGCCGCACCGCAGATGCAGGAGGTGTGAGATGCTGAAATTGACCCTCCGCCCCCGTGAGCGCGTTGTCGTGAATGGCTGTGTCATCCGCAACGGTGACCGTCGCCAAGCGCTGACCGTCGAAAACCGCGCCGACATCGTGCGAGAGTCCGATCTGTTGAAGCCGGATGCGGAATCCACGCCCGTTTCTAAGGTCTATTTCCTTGTGCAAACGGCGCTGATCCGTCCCGATACACGCGATCAAATCATGCCGATGATCCAACAGGGTTTGGCCGATCTGGCCTGCTGCTTTGGCGCCGAGATGCGCAGCCGGATCATGGAAGCGGCGAACTTCGTCTCCATGGCCGATTTCTACAAAGCCATGAGCGAATTGCGCGCGGTCCTGAAATACGAGACGGAACTCATGCAGCTTCGCCCGGTGCCGCCCGCCTCTAGCCAGGAGGCCGCGCACGCATGATTTCGCTGGGCGGCATGGGCACGCAGGTGGCGGTCAAACTGTTTGACGCAACGCGCGACAAACAGCTCGACCTTGCCGCCAGCAATGCCCTGAACGCCCGGCAAATCGCCGCTTTTGAAGAACGTATCGGCAGTATCTCTTCCCCGCAGGAACTGATTGCCGATACGGAAGTCTATACTTTCGTCATGCGGGCCTTCGACCTCGAAGATCAGATCTTTGGCAAGGCGATGATCCGCAAGACGCTGGAAAGCGATATCACCGACAGTTCCGCGCTGGTGAACCGCCTTAGCGACCCCAAAATTCGCGAGATGTATCTGACTCTGGGTTTCACCCCCGGAGGGGGGAGCAGCGCGAACCTTGATAAGCTCGACTGGCAAGCAGAGATGATCGACCGTTTCAAAGAGCGCTTCGTGCTGAATGCCGCCGGAGAGGACAACGAAGGCGCGCGGATCGCGTTGGAGTTCAAATCCAAAGCCTCTGAAATCAATACTTGGCTCGACGTGCTGAAGGACGAAGACCTCGGCACATTCATGCGCCGTGCGCTTGGTGTTCCAGATGAAGCGATCCAAGTTGATCTCGACCGCCAGATCGCGCTCTTCGAGCAGAAATTCGACATCGAAAAGCTGAAAGACCCGGCAGAGGTCGACAAGCTCGTCTCGCGTTTCTCGGCGATTTACGACGCTGTTGAGGGAGTCTCAACCGCGTCCAGCACGGTGCTTTCGTTGATGCAGGGGGCCGTCTCTATCGGTCAGGGCAGCACCTTCACGGCCATCACCATCGACATCCCAACGATCACCGGCGGCTACAGCGCGTCGAGCGCCTACCGCTGATCCTCTTTATTCGATGAATTCGTCGTCATCGGCTGCCGAGGGCAGTTCGATCAAGCCTTCGTCGGCAAGGCTCTTGGCGTATTCCACCATGGCGGCTTGAGCGGCGCGCACATCGCGGCCCCGGACAGGGCCGGTGGCGGCCATTTCGTCCATCAGCATCTGACGCGAGCGTTGCGGCAGGCATTCCATCAGGTGATCGCGCTGCTCTTTCTTGGCCCCGCGCATCGCCATCGGTAGGGTGGCCCCATCCAGTCCGCGCATGACCTGCGCCAAGTCTTGCATCGGCAGTTTGAACAGATCGTCAAAGACGAACATGCGCTGTTTGATGGCTTGGAAAGCGTCGGGAATACGCGCGTCCAATGCACCGGAAAGCTCTTCGAAGGCCTGCACATCCAATTGGTTGAACAGATCCGCCATGCGCTGATGCGTCTCGACCGAATTAGTGTGCATCGCATTCGACAGGATGTCTTGCTTCAAGGTTTCTTCGATCTGCTGCATCATATGCAGCGGCACGGCCTCCATCGCGATCATGCGCTCGGCGATGTCCTGCATCCGCTCAGGGCCGAGCAGGGGCAGCACTTTGGCCGCGACAGAGGTTTCGACGTTATTGAGGATCGCCGCCGCCGTCTGGTCATGCTCGCCCTTGAGATAATTGGCGATCACCGTCTCATCCAGCGCGCCAAAGCCGCGCCACATGGCGCTTTCGCGCTCGCTGTTCTTGAGCCCGGCCATGATGCTGGTGACCTGCTCTTCGGGCATGAATTTGCGCAGCATGGATTCTGCCGTCGACAGTGACCCCACGACCGACCCGGTACCGCTGACGACTTTTTGGGTGAACTCTCTAAGCACATGTTCTACCACCTCTGCCGGGATTGGGCCAAGACGGCTCATGGCGCTGGTGATGCGCTCAATCTCGGCGGTGCCGAGTTTTTGCATGAGTTCTGAACCGGTCTGTTCTCCGAGGCACAAAAAGGTGATAGCGGCCTTGGTGGGGCCGTTCAGATCCTCCACCGTAATGGGCTTTCTGCGGGTTTTGGAAAGGGCATTGGTCGACATGGATAAATCCTTTCAGTGCAGGTCAGCCACCGGCAAGCGGCACATAGCTTTCGATCAGCGATCCGGCCAGCATGTACCAACCGTCGATCAGCACAAAGAAGATAACCTTGAACGGCAAAGAGATCAGCACCGGCGGCAGCATCATCATGCCCGCACTCATCAAGACCGATGCGATGATAAGGTCAATGGCGACAAAGGGCAGGTAGATGAGAAAGCCGATGGTAAAGGCGCGGCGTAGTTCTGAGATCATGAAGGCAGGGACAAGATGGCGGAACGTGGCTTCCTCAGCCGTCTCGGGCATGGGGGTCTCTTCGGCCTCTTCGTTGGCCGGGGCGATGCGCAAAAACAGCGCGTAGTCCTCGGGGCGGGTGTTGACGTACATGAAACTCTTGAACGGGGCCGCGATCCGCTCCAACGCCTGCTCTTCGGCGATGGCGTTCTCTAAAAGCGGTTGCACCCCGGCCTCATAGGCGTCCTCGAAAACGGGCTGCATGACAAAGAAGGTCATGAACAGAGCCAGCGAGGTCAGCACAATATTGGGCGGGGTCTGGTTCAGGCCGAGGGCCGAGCGCAGCATCGACAGGACGATTACAAAGCGCGTGAAGCTGGTCATGACGACCAAAAGCCCCGGCGCAATGCTGAGCACGGTCATCAGCGCGATAAACTGAACGATCCGGCCCGAGAGATTGGCGTTCTCATCACTTCCCGGCGCGGAATCCCCGATCACATCTGACAGCGTACCCAAAAAGCCCCCGTCTTGGGCCATAGCCATGCCGCTGCTGGCGAGAAGCACCAGCAGGGCAAGGCCCATCCGGCCCAACGCATAGCTGCGCAGAGAGGGGCGGTCAGTCAGGCACATAATCCTTGACGATCTGGGTGAGCGAAACGCCCAGCCGGTCTTCGCCGACTTTCACAAGGTCACCGCGTGCGACCAGACGGTCAGAAACCATCAGATCGACCGGCGCACCGATTTTGCGGTTCAGTTCCACGATAGAGCCGCGGGTCAATTCCAGCAGGCGCGAGATCGGCATGCGGGCTTGACCCAGCACAATCTGCACATCAAGACCGACGTTCAGCATGGCGTTGATACCAGCGCCACCAGCCTCGGGGCGGGGGGCAAGGGCGTTGCGCGAATCCTCTGTGTCGAGTTGCGGGAAGACCCCCGCGTCATCGCTGCCCGCACTGGCGGTGTTGCCAAAGGCATCGGCAAGCGGCTGATCCGTCTGGCTGGCCTCGGGTGTCGCGTTGGCCCCTTTGTCGGCTGCGGTGTTTTTGGGCGATTGCAGGTCAGGCTTATCCATTTTCGTCCTTCTCCTTTTGTGCTTTCAGCGCCCGCTCATGGGTGTCGCGCAGCTCGGCGAGCAGGCGGTCGCAAATCTTTTTGAAGCCGTAGTCGAGACTCCCGTGGTCCCATTCCATCCGGGCATCACCATCGGGCAGGTCGGGATCGGCGCGCACGTCCAGCACGCTGTCGCATTTGTAATAGATCGCGCGTTGGCGCAGTTCGGGGCCGATCTGCTCCAGCGTAGCGGGCGATAGGCGCACTTTGATGTGGCTCGATCCGATGGCCATCTTGAGCGATTGGATTACGGTCTTTTTCACCCGCGCGGTCGACAGGCGTTCGATTGCTTCGGGGAGGACGATCTCGCAGGTTTGCAGGGTAAATCCCACAATCTGCGCCACCAGCGCTTCCTGATGGGCCTGCATGGCCTGCGAGAGCCGCGCCAGTTCCTGCGCCAGTTTCTCGGCCATGACGGCGTGTTCGGCCTGCATTGTCTGGTGCATCTCAGCCCGGCCCGCGTCGGCTCCGGCCAGATAGCCTTCGATATGGCCTTGTTTGTGGGCCTTCTTGATCTTCGCTTCGATCTCTTCGGGCGTGGGCAGCGCCGGATCCTGCGGCTTGCTCTTGCCGTCCTCGTCGAAGTTTTGCAGCTTGAGGGTCGTGATCACAGATCATCCCCTTCTGACAGCCATTGTCCGAGAACCCGCAGGGCGTCATCGGTGTTGTCTTCGGCCAATTCAGCTACGGCGCGCAGTTGGCTGTGCTGGACTGCGCCCTCGACCGAGGCGAGATGCACCATGTCGCGGGGCATCTCGTCCATTGGGCCAAGCACCGCACCGGTCTGGACGCCCGCCGGGGTGGGCAGGCGGTTTGGCGGGGTCTCGTTCTGGGTGCCGCCGGTCAACGCTTTTGGCGCGTTATCCCGCTCAGGACCGTCCAACAGGCCCGCGTCGGCGCCAGCGCCAGCCAGCGCGGGCTGAGGAAGGGTGGCATCCAGCACCATGCGCAGCGGTCGCGCGCCCAGCACCATGATGATCGCCACCAGCGCCAAGGCAAAGAGCGAGCGCAGGATGGTCATGGCGTTATCGGCCAGCACCGCGCCCAAGCCACGGCCTGCGGGGCTGCTGAACTCGGAATCGAAATCAAGGAATTGCAGGCTCTCGACCTGCACCTGATCGCCGCGGTTCTGGTCAAAGCCGATAGCGGTGCTGACCAATTGGCTCAGGCGCTGCATTTCTTCTTCGCTGCGCTCGATATAGCCTTCGGAGCCGTCGGGCAGGGTGCCATAGCTGCCGTTCACCAGAACGGCGACCGAGATACGCTCGATATCGCCCGGCTCGCGCACCATCTCGCTTTGAACCGAGCCGATCTCATAGTTGATGATTTCGTCATTCTCGGAACGGGTGGACTGCCCCGCGCCGCCGCCTGCATCGTCGCGCAATTCATCGGGGATGTTGTTGGCCACATCCACCGTGGCCGCCGCCGGATCGGTTTCATTGGAGTTGCGCACGCGGGTTTCGATGGATCGGGCGACCTGCTGGGCAGGGTCAAAGGTACGCGAAACGCGCACTTCACGCTCGGTCGTCAGATCAACGCTGACGCGCACGCGGGCATTGCCCGGCCCGACGCGGGCGTTGAGAATGGATTCAACTTTCTGCGCCAGTTGCTCTTCGATCATGCTGCGCTGACCTTGGAGTGAGAAGTCAGAGCTGCCGCCTTCGTCCTTGGCCAAGATCGTCTCACCCGAGGCCGACAGGACGGTCACGTTCTGCGCTTCCAAATCCGCCACGGCAGAGGCTACCAGTGCTTGGATCGCCTGCGCTTGGCTGCGGGTCATGCTGGCGTTGGCTTGCGAGCGTACGATGACCGAGCCGCTGGCCTCGGCGCGGCTGCGCGAAAAAGCGGCGCGTTCGGGCAGCACCAGATGCACCCGCGCGGCTTTGATGCCGCTGATGGTTTGGATCGACCGGGCCAGCTCGCCTTCCAGCGCACGTAGCCGGTTCACCTTTTGCATGAAGGAGTTCATCCCCATGCCGGACATGTTGTCGAAAATCTCCCAACCCGGCACGCCTTCGCCCGGCAGCCCCGCATCGGCCAGCGCCATACGGGCGCGGGCGATGTCATTCTCTGCAACCGAAATCGTATCGCCATTGCGCGACAGGTCGACCGTCAGCCCCGCTTGCTCCAGCGTCTGCATCATCTGCGACGCGGTGCCGGGGCTAAGTTGGCTGTAAACCGGGACATAGGTAGGGGCGAGGATGGTCCGCGCGCCGATGAAAATAGCCGCGGTGATCGCCAAGCCGATGCCGCCCAGAAGTGCCAGCCGCTTTGGACCTAAATCCTTAAGGTTTTCAACGATCTGATTCACGGGCCCTCACTCGGTTGGATAGGTCGAGCATTCCCCGCTCGGTCGTCACTATGCAAGCGTATATCGATTTATACTTGCTCGATTCGAAAAATAAACAGGTTTCTGTTGCAATAAAGCTTGATTGGGGATGTATTTGTTCTTGCATATGGCGCGTCGCACGGGATCCGATTAAGAGTGGAAGAATGAAAAAGCCTTTTGCTATCCTTGCCGTTGTTTTGCTCTGCCTTCTTGCTGGTGTGGGTGGGGTGACGCTGGCCATTGGCCCTTCGGGCCTGTTGAAAATGGCCGGACTGGGAGGGGATGAGACCGTAGAAGAGCTCGCTGACAACGGCCATGCCGAAGAGGCGGCTGACGATGGTCACGGCGGCAAGCCCAAGACCGAAGTGAAGATGCCGGTCATGCCGTTCCCCGAGATCATCGTGAACGTCACCGACACCGGCCCGCAGGGCGGGCAGACGAGCCGGTTTCTCAAGCTCAACATGCTGATGGTCTATGATGAGAATGTTGAAGGCGCGGACCGTTTGATTGCGCGCGAAATTTACCTGCGCGACAGTTTCCAAGATTTCCTGCGCCAGTTGCATGTCAGCGATCTGACTGGCAGCTATGGGCTGGCGATGCTGAAAACCGAACTGCTGCGCCGGGCGCGGGCAGTGGGGCACACCGACGCGCCGCATGAAATACTGATTGCCGATATGGTGGTGCAATGACGACAGCGGCCTCCCCCGATGCGCTGAGCCTTGAAGAGACGATGATCCGTCAGGCGCGGGAGAGCTTCCAGCGCCTGCCCACGCTTGAGATCATCATCGACCGGCTGCTGCTGGCACTGGTGCCTGACCTCAAATCCTACTGTACCGTCGCACCCGAGATCGAACTGACCTCGCTAGAATATATGCCCTATGAGGACGCGATGGAGAGCATCCAATCGCCCTCTCTCATCGCCATCGCCAATGCGGAAAGCTGGGGCAGTCAGATTGCCTGCGTGGTTGAGCCGGATCTGCTGTTTTCGGTGCTAGAGATTATGCTGGGCGGGCGTCGGGCCACGAGCCAAGAATGGAAGCCGCGTGGATTGACCGCGATTGAGCAGAAACTGGGCCGCAGGCTGGCGGAACTGTCGCTTAAAGGGCTGGCGCATTGCTTGCATGATGTCAGCCCGGTGCAATTCGACATCCAATCGTTGGAGTCCAATCCCCGGTCGGTCATGCTGGCTGCCCCGCGCACCGCGACGGTGCTGGTCCGGATGCATCTGCAATTCGAAGACCGCAGCGGTCATATGGCGCTGGTGCTGCCCTATGGCACGCTTGATGAGGTCAGTGCGCAGCTGGCGCAGCCGTTCCTTGGCGGGCGTTCGCCCACCGACAGCAACGCGCGCAAGGATATGAACAGCCAGATTTCCAGCACCACGGTCACCATCACCGGCGTGCTCCAAGAGGTGACGATCCCGCTGCATGAGGTGCTGGAATGGAAGCCCGGTCAAGTGATTGATCTGGGCATGACGGTCGATACTCCCGTGGTTGGCATGGTGAACGCGCAACCGATGTTTCAGGCCGCCTTTGGCCAGCGCAGCAATGGCGCGCTGGCCCTGCGGGTGATCCAATCTTTGCTCCCTAAGGAAAATCAGGAGGACAGCGACGATGATGCCGGCCTTGATTGATATCCTCATCATCGTGCTGCTGGTCGGCACGCTGGTCTATGCCTTTATCCTTGACCGCCGGGTTCGCGCCCTGATGGCGACCCTGAAAGAGATGGAGCCAATGGTCGGGGCTTTTTCTAGCGCCGTCGATCAATCGGCCCGGTCAGTCGAAGACCTGCGCGACCTCAGTACCAAGGTTCAACGCGCCGAGCCGCCTGTGCAGCGTGACGCCCCACAGCACCGCAAAGCTGCGGCTGAACCTATTCCAGCAGGCCAAAGCCCGGCAGAGATGCGCGCCGCACGCCTGAAGGGGCGTTCCCAAGTGCGCGGGCAGGCGGCGGTGCAGGGCAAATCCGAACTGGTCCGCACCTTTTTCGACATCACCAAGGAGCGTAAGGAATGAGCCGTATCTCCCTGCCAAAGATCGCGCTGTTTGCCCTTGGCGTCGCTGGCGTGCTCAAGCTCACGGTTGAGTTCATGCCGATGATGGCTATCGCCGAGACGCCCGGCGACACCCCTCCGGTTCCGATTGAGCTGGCCGCCGCACCCGCGCCGCCCAGCTATGACGCCAGCGCCCCGGGCGAAAGCGGCATGTGCGAGCCGAGCCATCTGATCGCCGAGGCCATCGCCGAAGAGCGTGCGCTGTTGAAAGACCAACGCGATACGATTGCCGACCGTGAAGCCAAGCTGGCGCTGGCCGAGCAAAGCCTCAAAGCCGAGCAGACCCGGCTGGCCAGCCTGCGCGATGAGATCGGCGCGCAGTTGAAGGTGATCGAAGAGGCCAACAATCAGGACATGACCAAACTGGTCGAGCTTTACCGCAACATGAAGCCACAGGTGGCGGCTGGCATCATGGACGAAATCGACGTGGAGACCGCCGTGCAGGTGATCGGTGCTATGCCCGAACGAGACGCCGCGCAGATCATGGGCTCGTTCAGCCTTGTCCGCGCACGTTTGATCACCAAAATCCTGCTGGAACGCTCCAAACTCCCCGCCGACCGCAATCTCGAAGGGCTGCGCCTGCGTTAAGCGGGCAGGGGTTAATCCTCGCGGATCGACGACCCTGCAGGCGGTTTGCGACGGACGTTGCGGCGCATGTCCATGACAAAGCCGATGATCTCGGCCACCGCTTGCCAATGCTCCATCGGGATACGGTCATCTACTTCCACCGCTGCATGTAGCGCACGGGCCAACGGGCGGTTTTCGATGATCGGGATGTCGTGGTCCTTGGCCAGTTCGCGGATGCGATGCGCCATCACATCGGCACCCTTGGCCACGCAGACGGGCACGTCATCGACACCCTGTTCATATTTCAGCGCTACGGCGTAATGGGTCGGGTTGGTCAGGACCACGCTGGCGCCCGGGATCGCCTGCGCGATGCGCTGGCGCGCGCGGGCGCGGCGCAATTCGGCCCGGCGGCCTTTGATCTGCGGATCGCCCTCGCTGTCCTTATGCTCGTCGCGGATTTCCTTGAGGCTCATCATCTGCTTCTTCTTCCACTGCGCGCGTTTCCAAATGATGTCGGCAATGGCAATTGGGACAAGGAAGGTGGTCGTTACAAGGAAAATCCAGCGCACCTTCTGCAAAGTGGCATCAAGTAAAGTCTCAGGCACAAAGGCCTGCGTCTGACCCAGAGACTGCGCAATATCCCGCACGGCCCAGACGGTGATAAAGCCGATCACCAGCACCTTGGCGGTGTTCTTGGCGAATTCGACAAGGGCATCGGCGGAGAACAGGCGCTTGAAGCCCGAGAGGGGGTTTAGTTTCGATATCTTCGGTTTGATCCGCTCGGCTGAAACCACCGTCTCGCCTTGGATCAGCACTCCGAAAAGCGCTGCCAAAACCATAATTCCGACTACGGGCATCATTGCCAGCCCCACCGTAAAGCCCAGCGATTTAAGGACACCGCCGGCTTCAACCAATCCGGTGCCGCCGGTGCCGATCGCGGTCACACCTGCGCCCAAAAGCGGGCGTTGCAGTGCGTCGACAATGCCGCCGATCGAGCTGGGCAGCACAAAAATCAGGATAAGCAGCAAGGCAAAAACCAGCATCGCCGTGCCGGTCTCACGCGATTGGGGCACGTCGCCTTTCTTGCGCGCGTCGCGGAGCTTTTTCTCCGTCGGCTCTTCGGTCTTACTGCTCTTGTCCTCTTCCGACATGGCCTAGAACCCGTAGGTGGTGAGCCATTCCGCGAATGGCTCAAGAAACCCGCGCATCATGGTCGGAACCGCCAGCACCATCAAGGCCAACCCGGCGGCGATCAGCAAGGGCTGGGCGATAAAGAACACCTGGAGGCTCGCCATCATGCGGTTGGCGAGCCCCATCCCGACGTTGAGCACCAGCCCCGCCACATAGAAGGGCGCGGCGATCGACAGGCCAAGGTAGAGGCTGACCTGCGTGGCGCGGGCAAACTGATCGGTCAGATCGGCGAGCATAAAGGTGCCGGGGGTAAAAACCTGATAGGACATAAGCAGCGACTCGATGATCAGGTGGTGCAGGTCGGTGACAAAGATCAGCGCCGTCGCCCCGATCAGCAGCATCGCGGCCATGCTCGTCGCCCCTTCAAAGGCCCCAATGTTGGGTGCCAAAGCGTTGGCCAGCCCCGACATCAAGGCCATCTGATAGCCCGCGAATTGCAGCGCCGAGAGCAGCGTGCGCGCCACCAGCCCGATCCACAGCCCCACGGTGATTTCCGAGCCAAAGATCAACAACAGGGCACCGGGGCGATCCTCGGCCACCGGGCCAAGGCCTGTCACCGGATAAAGCGCAGCACTCAGGATTAGACCAAAGAACAGCCGATGCCGCGTCGGGACCGAGGTCTCCGCAAAACCCGGCATGAACAAAAGCGCGCTGCCGATGCGGGCGAAGACGACGAAATAACCCATCAGCGCGTCGGTCAAAAGGGCGGAGAGGTCCATCCCTAGCCCCCGATGGTGGCGACGGTCCGCAGTGACACCTTGCGGTGGATTTCGGCGTTGGAGATCACCGGCGTCATCGGGCTGACCCGCTCTAACATGGAGCGCACATAGGACCGCGCCTCGGGGTTGACCATCAGCGCGGGCCAACTGTCCTCAGAGGCGAAGCGTTGGATCTGTTGGCGGGCTTGCAGCACAAATTCCTGCACCCGTTTGGGCGACATGACGAATGTCCGGTCATCACCGACCATTTTGACCGCCTCGATGAACTCGGCCTCCCATGAAGGCGACAGGGTGATAACTGGCACAAATCCCTGCCCATCGGCCAGCCCTTGGCAAATCTGGCTCGACAGGCGGCGGCGCACATTTTCTAGCACCAGCGCGGGCTTGCTGGTCTGGCGCGTGGCTTCGGCCATCGCCTCGACGATCAGCGGCAGGTTGCGGATCGACACACGCTCCAGCAGCAGTTCCTGCAAGACCTGCTGCACCAGAATGGCGGGGGAGGGGACGGGCAGGTCGTTAACCAGCTTTTGATAGTTCCGGTCCAGCCCCTCAATCGCCTCTTTCGCCGAGCCGTAGGTGAGCAGTTCGGACATGTTTTCTTTCACCACTTCAGTCAGATGCGTGGTGATGACACTTTCAGGGTCCACCACCGTATAGCCCTGCGCCTCGGCCTGATCGGCGACCTTGCTATCGACCCAAAGCGCATCGAGCCCGAACGTCGGTTCGCGCGTGGCCTCACCCGGCAGTTGCAGCGGCGCGCCTTCGGGATTGATCACCATCATCTGGTTGGCGCGGATGTCGCCCTTGGCCACATCAACGCCGTGGATTTGGAACGAGTAGCTGTTGATCGGCAGGCTCACGTCATCCTTGATCCGCACCGAGGGCATGGGGAAACCGAACTCTTCGGCGAAATGCTTGCGCAGTGATTTGATCTTGCTCGGCAGCACCGCGTCGGGACGGTTGGCCAGCGCCACCAACCCTTCGCCCAGCACCAGCCGCAACTCGTCGAGGTGCATGGGGTTGGCATCAACCTCCGGCATGTCCTGCTTTTTCTGCGCCTCTGCATCAGCCTGCGCCTTGGCCACCGCGGCCTCTGCCGCGCCGCGCTGGATCACCACGCCCAAGCCCACCATGGCCGCAGCCAGAAGAGCAAAGACCAGCAGCGGAAAGCCCGGCAGAAGGCCGATACCGAACAACAGGATCGCCGCCATATAGAGCGCTTTAGGGAAGTTCGACAGCTGGTCAAAGACTGCCTCGTTTGCCGCGCCGCGCGTGCCGCCCTTGGTCACGATCAGACCGGCCGCCAACGACACCACCAGCGCCGGAATTTGGCTCACCAGCCCGTCGCCGATGGTCAGCGAGGTAAAGACGTTAAAGGCATCGCCCACACCCATGCCGCGCTGCACGACGCCGATTAGGATGCCGCCGATCACGTTAATCAGCGTGATGATCAGCCCCGCCACCGCATCGCCGCGCACGAATTTCGACGCACCGTCCATGGCCCCGAAGAACGCGCTTTCGTCCTCAAGCTCCTTACGGCGGCGCCGCGCCTCATCCTCGTCAATCAGTCCGGCACCCATATCGGCATCAATCGCCATCTGCTTGCCCGGCATCGCATCCAGCGAGAACCGCGCGGCAACCTCGGCGATACGGGTCGAACCCTTTGTAATCACGACGAAGTTGATGATCACGAGGATGGCAAAGATCACCACACCGATGACGAAATTGCCCGCCACGATGAACTTGGAGAAGCCCTGGATCACATCGCCCGCGGCGTGCAGACCCGCGTGCCCTTCGCTAAGGATCAGCCGGGTTGAGGCCACGTTGAGCGACAGGCGCAACATGGTGGTGACCAGCAGCAGCGTCGGGAAGGAGTTGAACTGCAAGGGCGAAGGGATCCAGAGCGCCACCATAAAGATCAGCACACTCAGCGACAGTGACAGCGCCAACCCGAAGTCCAGCAAGATCGGCGGCAGCGGCAGGAACAGAACCGCCAGCACCAGCGACATGCCAACGGCAAAGCTGACGTCTTTGTTTGCGCCGAACATGCTCAGCTGCGGCAGGATGGTGTTGGGTTTCGTGCTCATCCCGCATCCTCCGCGTGGACGGTGGTGAACTGTGGCAGGACGGGCTGCATCTCATGGGCGGAATAAAGCGAGCGGCGGGCGTTTTCAGCGCCGCCAATCTGCGCGCCCCAAGTGGCCTTGGCCGCCAACCTATCATAACTGCCCGACGTGCTGCGGGGCGTCTTGCGCGGACGCGCGGGAACGGGGCTGGCACTGGCCAGCGCCTGAAACTCCGGCAGCCGCGCATTGGCGGCAGAGATGTTCTTTTGCAGACGGTCAAGGTAGGTGTCGCGGTACTCAGGCTCGAACGAATGGTACGACCCCGCGGCCTGCATCCAACTGCCCGTACGCCGGTGCAACCGCTTGAGGAACCGCGCGGCGTAATCGACGTTCACGCGCGGATCAAAACCTTCGGTCACGCTGTCAAAAGCATCCGGATGCCAGCGCATGTTGATCTGCATACAGCCCACGTCAATGGAGCGGATGCCACTCGCCTGCCGCTCGGCGATCCAATCCAGCGCGGCATTGCGGCTGTCAAACAGCCGCCCTTCGCCCGCGGCGTTGACCGCATAGGGCCAGACCGTGAAATGCCCATTGCGCCTTGTGCCCGCCTCTTGCAGGCCGATGGCCAGCAGCAGGTTGTCGGGTATGCCATGCCGCGTTTGTGCCGCCAGAATTTCGCGGATGCAGACCCCTTCGGGCCCGCCTTTGGCGGCCAGCGTCCGGGCTGTCTTGGTCACCGCGTTTTTCTGCGATGGCTCATAGAACGACCCCCAGCCTTGGGCGAGGGCAGGGGTCGCAAGCACCGCCCCCAGCAGCGCCGCGCGGGCCATATGCCAAAACACCCTCACAGCCCACCGTTCTGCACGAGGTCAAAGATGGTGTCCGACAGGTTCTTCAGCGTGGCATACATAAACGGCGTCGCGACCAGCAGGGTGACAAAGATCATCACGATCTTGGGCACGAAGGTCAGCGTCATTTCCTGAATCTGCGTGAGCGCTTGGAAGAACGCGATTACCAGACCGATCGCCAGCGCCACCCCCAACACCGGACCCGAGGCCAAAAGCACGGCCCAGACGGTAGCAGAGATGATGTCATAGGTCTGGGTTTCGGTCATGGCCTAGATCGGCATCCGCAAGATTTCCTGATAGGCTTCGACAAAGCGGTCGCGCACGGAGACGGCCACTTTGACGGTGCTTTCCATCGCCAACATGGCTTCGACCACCTGCTGTGTATCCGCCTCACCGCGCAGCCCGGCTTGGGCCACGGCTTCGCCCTCACGCACCGTTTCCAGCGCGCTTTCAGAGGCTTGCTGCACCATATTGGTAAAACTATTGGCGCTGGCGCCCGCCTCTTCGGCGATGGCTTCGCCCTTTTGGCCGGTCAGCGATTGCGAGGTGCGATAGGCACCGCGAACCGCGGCGGTCGAGATCAGGGAGGCGGGATCGCTCATCTCAGGTTACCTCACTTCAACAGGTCGAGCATCTGGCCGCGCATCCGGCGACCGGACTCGAACATGTTCATGTTGGCCTCGTAGTTCCGCGAGGCTTCGCGCATGTTGGCCATCTCAATGATGGGATCGACATTGGGCCGATTGACATAGCCGGTGTCATCCGCCGCCGGATGCGACGGGTCATAGTCGCGCCGAAACGGGGATTGGTCGCGCCCAATGCGGTCAACCTCAACCAATGACCCGCCGCCATTGCGGTCAATCAACTCGGAAAAGCTGATGGTCTTGCGCCGAAACGGATCGGCGCCGGGCGTGGTGCCCGTGGAATCGGCGTTGGCCACGTTTTCCGAGATCACCCGCAAACGCGCGGTCTGCGCGGTCATCCCGCTGGCGGCGATTTTGGCGATAGACTGAAGCGGATCCATGCGTTTTCCTTACCTGTTCCCGGTGACGGCCATGGTCAGCATGTCATAGCTCTTGCGGTAAAGCTGTGCGGCCAACCTGTAGTGATCGCCGATCTCGGCGGCCTTCACGGCCTGTTCTTCGAGGTTCACGGTATTGCCGTCCAGCGTGGTGCCAATGGCGCTGCGATCCGTCACCTCACGCACGCCGGGCGTACCTTGGGCCACGCCAGTGAAGTGTTTGTCATGGGTTGTCACCAGCCCATTATCGCGCGACAGCTCTCCGCTCAGCATCGATTCAAAGGACGACACATCACGTGCTTTGAAGTTCGGTGTCGACGCATTGGCGACGTTTTCAGACACGACCTTTTGCCGGGCCGAAAGCCACTGCATCCGGTCCGAAGCGAGTCCAAGAATAGAAAGATTAGACAAGTTCATTTTTTTGCCTATAGCCTGTTTAATCCTTGTATAGTAAATATTAGCTTGCTCTCCTAGAGGAAATTTATCCATGCAGACACTCTTTTCCGAGCTGACCAGCTTTGCCCGCGAGGCGGGCGAGGCCGAGATCACCGGCGAAGTGCGCGCGATCACCGGCATTACCCTGACCGCCGTGGGGCTGGAGCGGGTGCTGGGCATCGGTGAGCGCTGCATCGTGCATGGCTCTGACGGGCCGGTCCATGCCGAGGTCGTGGGGCTGGGCACCCATGGCACCGAGTTGCTCCCCTTCGGCTCGTGGCGCGGGGTGGCGGCGGGCGACCGGGTGGAGGTCGCGATTGGCCGCGATGTGATCCGCCCGGATGAGAGCTGGAAGGGGCGGGTCATCAGCGCGTCGGCCACGCCGCTCGACGGGAAGGGGCATCTGCCCGAAGGCAACCAGCCCCGCCCGCTGCGCGCCGCCCCGCCGGGTGCGTTTGACCGCAAACGCATCGGCCCGAAACTGGCGACCCATGTGCGCGCGCTCGATGTCTTCACCCCGCTTTGCCAAGGTCAGCGCTTGGGTATTTTTGCGGGCTCTGGTGTGGGTAAATCGACGCTGATGGCCATGCTGGCACGCTATACGGAGTGTGATGTGGTGGTTATGGCGCTGGTCGGCGAACGCGGGCGCGAGGTGCAGGATTTTATCTCAACCGACCTCGGCCCCGAGGGGATGGAGAAGGCGGTTCTCGTCGTCGCCACCGGGGACGAGCCGCCGCTCACCCGCCGCCAAGCCGCTTGGACCGCTATGGCCGTGGCCGAGCATTTTCGCGATCAGGGCCAGCACGTGCTGCTCTTGATGGACAGCGTCACCCGTTTTGCCATGGCACAGCGCGAAATCGGCCTCGCCTCGCGCGAACCGCCCACTGCCAAGGGCTACCCGCCGACGGTGTTCTCCGAGCTTCCGCAGATGCTGGAGCGTGCCGGGCCGGGGCCGGTAGGCAAGGGCGACATCACCGCGATCTTCACCGTTTTGGTGGATGGTGATGACATGAATGACCCCATCGCCGACGCTGTGCGCGGGATCACGGACGGGCATATCGTGTTGGATCGAAAGATTGCCGAAAAGGGGCGTTATCCAGCGATTGACCTGCTGGCGAGCGTCTCGCGAACGTTGCCGGATTGCCACAGTGATGTGGAGTATACGCTGCTCACTGCCGCTCATAAGGCGCTTGCAGCCCATGCGGATATGGAGGAATTGATCCGCATCGGGGCCTACCGCAGCGGCAGCAATCCCGAATTGGACCGCGCCATTGCCTTTGCCGGGCCGTGCGAGACGTTCCTCAGCCAGCGCAAGGCCGAGCATACCCCGCCGCAGTCCTCATTTACTGAGGTGGCAGGGATGCTCGACCGGGCTGGAATCAGCCCCGGCTGATACCGCCTATTGCAGGCGTCGTAGCAGATCGACCGAAGGCTCGCCCGTCGCAGGCAGGCCCACGCTGGCCTGATATGCGCTGATCGCCTTGCGGCTGTTCGGCCCGATCACCCCGTCGGTGCCATCGGTGTCAAACCCCCGCGCCGTCAGCCGCTGTTGCAGCGCCATCCGGTCGTCCTTGGTCAGCCCATTGGCATCGGGTGGGAAACTGCCGCGCAGCGGCCCGCCCCCGGCGATGCGGTCGGCCAGATGGCCCACGCCGATGGCGTAGCTGTCGGAGTTGTTGTAGCGCTTCAGCGCCCGGAAATTGCTGGTCACGACAAACTGCGGCCCACCTGCCTGCGGTTGGATCACCGAGCCCGCGCTGGCGGAGATGCTGCCCACTTCGCCGCCCCATTTCACGCCGCGTGTCCAGCCATTACGCGACAGATAGGCGGCGGTCGAGGCCAGTGCATCGCTGGGGTCTTCCGACCAGATGTCGCGCCGCCCGTCGCCGGTGAAATCCACCGCGAAGGCTTGGTAAGAGGTGGGGATGAACTGCGTATGCCCCATGGCCCCGGCCCAAGATCCGGTCAGCCGGTCGGCAGTGATATCGCCGTTTTGCAGGATCTTCAGCGCCGCGATCAGCTGCTTTTCAAAGAACGCCCCACGCCGCCCGTCATAAGCCAATGTCGAGGTGGCCGAGACGACGGGCACATTCCCGCGCCGCTCTCCGAAATAGCTCTCCAGTCCCCAAACCGCCGCGACGATCTCTGCCGCCACGCCGTAGCGGTTCTCGATCGCGCTCAGCGTGCTGCGGTGCCGCGCAAAGGCCGCGCGCCCTTTCGAGACCCGCTCATCCGAGGCGGCGATGGCGAGGTAATCTTCCAAGCTGCGGCTGAATTCTGTTTGGTTGCGGTCCCGTTTCACGACGCCGGGCAGGTAGCCCGTACCGCGGAACCCTTGGGCTAAGGTGCTAGCGGAAATCCCTTGCGCCGAGGCACGGCCCTTAAACGCCGCGACCCAAGCATCATAGCCTGCATTGGGCACCGGGCGCAGATCGTCCGGCACCCCTGCCGCTGCTGCGGGGCCAAGCGCGCCGCCCCCCGTGGAGCAGGCCGAGGTCAGCCCCAGAGCGGCGAGGCCGAATGCGAATGTTCTGCGTGAATGTCTCATAAATCCTGCCTGTCGCTGCATTGTTGCGTTTTGCGCAGCATATCGCAGGCAGGTCGCCCGACAAGGCGGGATTGCCCTGATGGCAAGGCTTCGCCGAGGAAAACTTGGCCCTTTGGGCTTATTGTCCGGGCTGGAACAGGGGCACGGTCGACATTGACATCTTGGCCGATCCGTCCTGCACCTGCTGGCTGTGGCTGATGTAGATCAGCGTGTTGTTCTCTTCGTCGAAAATCCGCTTTACCCGCAGCGTCTTAAAGATAATCGAACGCCGCTCGCTGAATACATTCTCGCCTTCATCGTCCCGCTCGATATCGCCGATCTCAATCGGGCCGGTCTGACGGCAAGAGATTGAGGAGTTCGATGGGTCTTCGAACCAGTTGCCCTTTTGCAGTCGGTCAATCAAGCCGCGCTCGAAATAGGCCAGATGACAGGTCACGCCCTTGACCTTGGGGTCGGCCACGGCTTCGACGATGATGTCATTGCCCAGCCAGTCCACATCGACATTCCCCACCTGTTCGGCGGAAGCAGCAGTGGCAAAAAGGCAGGCGGAAAGGGCGGCGACGCGCGCGAATATCTTGTTCATGGCAGGCAAACGCGCGACGGGCAGGCCGGTTCCCTAGGCTCCGCCGAATTTTCGACGGCCTCTACCGCTGCTCTGCCAAGGCGCAAACGGCTTCGTGCTGGCTTAGAAAGACCTCGCCGGTGAGGTCGTCCAAGAAGTGGCTGCGCTTCAGCCTGTCCATGACCGGGCCTTTCACCTCGCTCAGATGCAGCCGGATATCGGCATCCCGCAGCCGTGTGTTGATCGCCTCAAGCGATTCCAGTGCCGACAGGTCGATCTCATTCACCGCCGGGAACATCAGCACCACATCGGTCAGTTCGGGCTTTTCGGCGGCATGGCGTGCAAGCTGGTCCTCTAAGTAGCGTGCGTTAGGGAAGTAGAGGCTCTCATCCACCCGCAGCGACAGCACATGCGGCTGGGTCTCAACCTCATGGCGCAAGACATTGCGGAAATGCTCAGTCCCCGGCACCCGGCCCACCACGGCCATATGCGGGCGCGAGGTCTTGTAAAGATGCACGAGGATTGAGGTGATGACCCCCGCGCTCACGCCCGCTTCGACGCCGAAAATCAGCGTGAGCAGGATCGTCACGCTCACGGCGGCGAAATCGGCGTGGCTAAAGGCCCAAGCGCGTTTGAGGATTGAGAAATCAACGAGGCTCAGCACCGCAACGATGATGGTGGCGGCGAGCGTGGCCTTGGGCAGCAAATAGATCAGCGGCGTCAGAAACAGCGCCGCGAGCGCGAGCCCTACGGCGGTGAAGGCCCCCGCGGCGGGCGTCTCGGCCCCCGCGTCGAAATTCACCACAGAGCGGGAGAAGCCCCCGGTGACCGGAAAACCCCCGGTGAAGGCGGCCCCAAGGTTCGCACTGCCCAGCCCGATCAGCTCCTGATCCGGGTCAATGCGCTGGCGCTTTTTGGCAGCTAGGGTCTGGGCGACGCTGATGCTTTCGACGAAACCGATGATCGAAATCAGCAGCGCGGGGACGAACAGCTGTGACAGCAAGTCAGGCGAGAAGGAGGGCAAGGTGAGCGGCGGCAGGCTTTGCGGCACCTGGCCCACGATGGCCACGCCGCGACTGCCCAGATCAAAGGCCCAGACCGCCAGCGTGGTCCCGACGATCGCCAGCACCGGCCCCGTCTTGGCACCGATATCGGCCATGCGCGGCCCCAGCCCGATACGCAAAAGCAAGGGTTTCAACCCGCCCCGGACCCAGAACAGAAATGCCGTCGCGGTCACACCCAGCAGCAGGGTGATCGGGTTAACCTCCCCCAAATGCGCCCAAAGGCTGGCAAGGATCTCGACCAGCGTATGGCCTTCGCTTTCGATCCCCAGAATATGGCGCAATTGGCTAGCGGCAATCAGGATGCCCGAAGCGGTAATGAAGCCTGCAATCACCGGGTGAGACAGGAAATTCGCCAGAAAGCCCAGCCGGAACAGCCCAAGCGCCAGCAGCATCGCCCCCGATAGAAACGCCAGCGTCAGCGCCGCCGTGACATAGCCCGCCGTGCCAGCCTCGGCGATATTGCCCACCGCTGCCGCAGTCATCAGTGACACCACGGCCACCGGCCCCACCGCCAGTGCGCGGCTGGTGCCAAAAATCGCATAAAGCACAATCGGCGCGATGGAGGCGTAGATACCCGCCTCAGGCGGCATCCCCGCCAGCAGAGCATAGGCCAGCGATTGCGGGATCAACATGATGGTGACGATCACCGCGGCCACCATATCCCCGGTGAACTGGCCACGGTCAAAGCGCCGCCCCCAGTCGAGGATCGGCAGATAGTGCGCAAGGGGCCGCAGGGTCATGTCAGGCAATCCGTTAAGGGGAAGGGGCCGCCCCGAAAGGGCCGCCCGGTTTGGTTTAGTCGAAACGGTTCACCGGCAGTTTCAGGTAGTGGTTGCCGTCCTCCTCGGCATCGGGCAGACGCCCGCCGCGCAGGTTGATCTGCAAGGCCGCAAGGATCCGATTGGGCAGCGAAAGCGTCGCGTCCCGCTTCTGGCGGCGCTCGATATAGTCCTCGCGCTTGGTGCCATCTTTGACGTGAATGTTCTTGGCCTTGTGCTCATCAACCGTGGCTTCCCACATCGGTTCCTTGCGGTCATCGGTGCCGTAGTCATGTCCGATATAAAGCCGCGTGTCGCCGGGCAGGGCGAGGATGTCTTGGATCGAGTCCCAAAGCTCCGCCGTTTTGCCGCCGGGGAAGTCCGACCGGGAAGTGCCCGCATCAGGCTGCATCAATGTATCATGCACAAAGGCCGCATCGCCACAGACGTAAGTAATCGACCCCAGCGTATGGCCGGGCGACAACATCACTTTCGCCTCTAGTTCACCGATCTTAAACGTCTCGCCTTCTACGAACAGATGGTCGAAGTCGCGGTCGGGGTCAAAGGCGTTCGGCAGGTTGTAAAGGTCGGCCCAAATCTTGGCGATCTCAGGCACCAGCGCACCGATGGCATTGGGCGCGCCGGTCCGTTCTTTCAGATGGGCGGAGGCCATGACGTGGTCCGCATGGGGATGCGTATCAAGCACCCATTCCACGCGCAGGCCATGCTCTTTCACAAGGTCCAAGACCTGATCCATGCTCTCGGACGTGAACTTGTAGTTCTTCGGGTCAAAGTTCCAGACCACATCAATCAACGCGGCCTTCTTGGTCGTCGGATCGGCGCAGATGTATTGGATCGAGCCGGTGTCGGGCTCGTAAATACCCCAGACATCGGGGCTGCCCGCACCTGTTGAGGGGGAATGGCGCACAACGGGGGAATTCAGAGGGTCGCTCATCAGGCAGTTCCTTCCTTAGTTTTAGACATCAAATCAGGGGTGTGGCGGGCGATCCACATGCCACCCAGCATGAAGGGCACAAAGATCAACGTGCCGCTGGCCGCTAGGGGCAGGGCGGTCAGCGCAGGGCCGGGGCAAAAGCCACCCAAGCCCCAGCCCACGCCAAAGATCGCAGCACCGGTCAGCAGTTTCGGCTCAAGATCATTGCGGGTGGGGACGCGGAATGTGCTGTCGAAATAGGGGGTCTGACGGCTGCGGAACAGCAATGCAAAGCCCGGTGCGGTCACGGCGATGGCGCCGCCCATGACAAAGGCGAGGCTGGGATCCCATGTGCCAAAGACATCAAGAAAGTTCAGCACCTTGGCGGGGTCCGCCATGCCAGAGACGATAAGGCCGATACCAAAGACGAGGCCGGAGAGTAGGGCGAATACCTGTTTCATCTCACGCTCCCAACACATGCCGCATGACAAACACAGTCATAAAAGCTGTCGCCATAAAGGTCACCGTCGCCACGGTCGACCGCGCCGACCCTCGGCTTATGCCGCAGACCCCATGGCCCGAGGTGCAGCCATTGCCATAGGTCGCGCCAAATCCGACCAACAGCCCGGCCAGAGCCATCAAGAGCGGGTTCGACGGCACCCATTGTTGCGGCCAACCGCCGGAGACGATCAGCCAAAGCGGTGCGGCGAGCAAAAGCCCCAGCACGAAAAAGAATGAAACGACCCGCGCTTCGCCGTCACTGCTGCGCGCTAATAGCCGTGAGGTCAGCCCGCTGATGCCCGCGATACGGCCATTCGTTGCCATCAGCAGCACCGCCGAGGCCCCGATCAGCGCGCCGCCGCCCAGCGACAGCCAAGGCGTAAATTCAGTTTCCATGTCTTAACTCCTTGAGCGCCGACAACTGGCGGCTGGCTTGTATCAAACTGCGATTCAGTATATATTACCACTTCGTAATATTCAATGATGCTAATATGAAAAACGCAGACGACTTTTTGGATGGCGATATTGCCAGCGCCGCGGCTCTTATGACGATGCTTGCGTCTGAGGCGCGGCTGCAAATCCTATGCCGTCTGCTGGAAGGGGAGCGGTCCGTCGGTGATCTGGCCGACGCCTGCGGGCTGTCGCAATCCACCATGTCACAACAACTTAAAAAGTTGAAAGACGCCGGTCTGGTCGACAGCCGTCGCGCTGGGCAAACGATCTTTTACAGGGTGAAGGGGCAGGAGGCCGTGGCGGTTTTAGAAACGCTGCACGGCCTCTACTGCGCTAGGGATTAGAATTTCTCGGTAGGACCGGGCGCATCATTCAGGCTTTGCTATCCGCGTAGGATTTGATGAACTGGCCAATTCCATCTTCGGCTAAATCAATGCCGCGCGCCTTGCCTTCTTGAAGCGCCGTATCACCGTCCCAGCCCTTATCCGCGGCAAGCGCCATTAATGTCATCGCCCCCGCACGCTTGCCCGAGGCGCAATGCAAAAACACAGGTTGCGGCAGGTCATCCAAGGCGCGGCGGAATTCATCCACCGTTTCAGGGCTCAGGTCTTCCGGCGCGACCGGGTGGTGCAGGTAATTCAAGCCCAGTTTTTCCGCGACCAAACCCTCTGCATCGGGGTCCAGCCCGCCTTTCTCGTGCGCGGCGCGAAAGTTCACCACTGTTTTCATACCTGCCGAGGCTGCCTGTTCCAGCGCCTTGGCGTCCGGCAGGAACAGCGCCACATTATGGCTGGGGTCGATGGTTGCGATCTTTTGGGTATCGTCGGTCATTCTGGCCTCCTTCTCTGCGCGAATGCCTGCGTAGCATGCGCGGTTATTTCAACGGCCCAACACCAATCTGGCGCAACTGTTCCTCTGCTCCGGAGGGGCGGCGGGTAGTGACATACTTATCCGAGTAATAAAGTCAGGATTGTCACCGCCGCGCGGTTTTGTTAGGCAGCAACCAGAAATTCCGCTTGGCGCGACAGGTGGCATGACGATTCTGCCCCTCGGCAGAGGCCCTCCGAACGCGCCGTGATTAACGACAACCCCTTTGGGAGCCACCCCATGCCGCATTTTCGTTCCGCGTTCCTCGCGGCCCTGACCCTCTCTTTTGCTCACAGCGCCATTGCTGAAACCCCTGACGTGATCCCGGCCAGCGCCGAACCGTACCTGAAGGTCGAGCTGAACGCCGCCGATACGACGGATGCAAACTGCAAGCTGACGTTCCTCATCACCAACGGTCTTGCCACACCGCTTGACAAAGCCGTCTATGAGACTGTGCTTTTTGACCGCGAAGGCACCGTGGATCGCCTGACGCTATTCGATTTTGGCGCACTGCCCGTAGGCCGCCCCCGCGTGCGCCAATTCGTCGTGCCACAGACGACTTGCGAAAACTTGGGCCGCATTCTGTTCAACGGTGCACAAAGCTGCGCGGGCGAGGGGATTGAGGCAGGCACCTGTGAACGCGCATTGGCCCCGGCAACCCGCACCGACATCGAGGTGCTGGGCTGATGGAGCAACTAAACGATCTGCTGACCCCGCTGCGGGGCATTGCCGAAACCGGTGGCCCGGTGGTGGTGATCTTGATGGGCGTCGCGGTGCTGACCCTTGCCGTCGCCCTTTATAAAACATGGCAATTTCGCGCAGCCGCTGTCGGGCGTCACCGCGCACTTTCTGAAGCGGTGGAAGCCTGGGAACGCGGCGATGCCACGGCGGCGCGCAGCGCGCTTGGCCGCTCGAAAAGCTACCTTGCCCCGGTGATCGAGCTGGCCATGACCTCTCCAGATGCGGGCGCGTCGCGGCTTCAGGCCGAGGCCGAGTTGCGCTTTGCCAAGTTGGAGCGCGGCTTTCGCCTGCTGGATTCCGTGGCGCAGCTTGCTCCGCTCTTGGGTCTTTTCGGCACGGTTCTGGGCATGATCGAAGCCTTCCGCGCCTTGCAAGACGCAGGGTCGCAGGTTGATCCCTCAATCCTCGCGGGTGGTATCTGGGTTGCGCTTCTGACCACTGCCGTGGGCCTCGTCGTCGCAATGCCGACCGCGCTGGTGCTTAGCTGGCTGGAACAGCGGATGGAAACCGAGCGTGTCATCGCTGACAAGGCGATCCTGACCGTGCTGCACCCCGGCCAAAATGCTGCACCCGCCGCAACGCAGGCCGCCGCAGCCTTTGGGGTTGCCGCCCCCCGGCCAGCCCATGGCTAGGCCACGCCGGAGGCGCAACCGCCTTTCCATGACCTCCCTGATCGACGTGATCTTTTTGTTGTTGTTGTTTTTTATGCTGACCTCGACCTTCTCAAAATTTGCCGAGATCGAATTGGCCGCAGCGACATCCGGCGCCGGGGCCGAGACGGGGGCGAAGCCCTTCTTTTTGCAGCTCACCACCGAAGGGCTGCGCTTGAATGGCGACATGCTGGCCCTTGATGCGCTAACCGCCAGCCCCTTGGCCGAGGCTGAGAAGGGCACGCCGCTTCTCGTCTCTCTTGGGGAGGCGGTAGAGGCGCAGGCGCTGGCCGATCTACTTATTGCGTTGCGTGCCCTGCCGGGTCTCAGCGTGTCGGTTCTGGAGGGGTAAACATGCGTCCCATCGCCAAAGCCAAACCGCAACGCGAACCGACCATCGCGCTGATCAACATCGTCTTTCTGATGCTGGTCTTCTTCATGGTCGCAGGCACCCTGTCGCAGCCGCTGGATTCGGACCTCAACCTCGTGGAAACCCGCGAGCTTGAGGGCCGCGCCCCGCCCAATGCGCTGGTGGTCCATGCCGATGGCCGCATGACCTTCGCAGGTCAAGACCGCGCCAGCGTGACGGAATTCATTGATGCGCTGCCCGAAGAAGAACGCGATACCGTGCGCCTTTTGCCCGACCGCGCTCTGCCTGCCCGCCGTCTTGTTGAACTGACCCGCGAGCTCCGCGCCGCCGGGGCAGAGCGTGTGCTGCTTGTCACCGAAAGGGCACTGTAATGATCCCCCGTTCCGGTCTTATCAAAGGGTTGTCCATCGGCGTCGCCGCTGGACTTGTGGTTGGCGTGTCGCAACTCACCCAGCCTGACAACAGCGCCAAGATCGCAGGTGGCGGCGCGCCCGCGTCGGCGCAACTTGGCACCCGGTTTGAGGACATGGCCGTTGGCACGCTCGACGCGGAGCCTGCCGAAGAGATCACTCCAACCCCAACGCCAGAGCCGCCCGAAACCGCGGAGGCGCTCACTCCCACGCCGACGCCGCCCGCCCCGACAGCCGCAGCCGCGCGCCCCCGGGCCGAGCCTGTGGAAACGGCACAAATCGCAGAGCCGATGCCCGTTGCCCCGCCCGCAGCGCTCGCGGCCGAGACGCCTGTCTTGCCATCGTTGACCCCGGTTGAAACGCCGCCCGAAACCACAGAGGCGGTACCGACCCTCACACCTACGGCGCCGGTGCCACCGACGGAAACCGTCACCGCCGAAGCCCCTGACGAAGAAGCGCCGCGCCTGTCGCAGCGCCCGCAACGCCGCGACCCAGAGCGCGCCGCCGAAGCCGCCAAAAAGGCAAAACCCAAGCCCCAGCCGAAACCCAAACCAAAGCAGACCGCTCGTGGAAATGCCAAGCGCGACAACACCAAAGGCGCGCAGACCACCAGCCGCACGGGCAATGCCTCTCAGGCAGGTACGCGCAAACAGGCGGCAGCGCCTTCGGGCAACGCAGCGGTCAGCAATTACCCCGGCAAAGTCATGAGCCGCATCGCCCGTGTCGGCAAGCCGCGCGTCCGCTCACGCGGGACCGCTGTGATCGCCTTCTCGGTGGGCAATGGCGGGCAATTGGCGGGCGCACGGGTGGCGCGCAGTTCGGGGTCGGCGGCTCTGGATCAAGCGGCGCTTAGCATCATTCGACAGGCCGCCCCTTTCCCGCGCCCGCCCGCCGGGGCGCAGCGCAATTTCTCGATCCAGATCAAAGGCCGGTAACTGGGCGGAGGGCTCAGCCCTCCGCGATTGCCTGATCCACCGCCGCGCCGAGCATATCGACAATCAGATCGATTTCCTCGGGCGGGGAGGTGAAGGCCGGGGCCAGCAACACATGATCTCCCGCAGTACCATCAGCACAGCCCTGCGACGGATAGCAGATCATCCCGGCCTCCATCGCCGCGCGTTGGATTTTGCCCGCAAGGTTGCGACTGACGTCAAAGGGCGCCTTGCTGGCGCGATCGGCCACCAGTTCGATAGACCAGAACAGCCCGCGCCCGCGGATGTCCCCGACATGGGCGTGTTGGCCAAATCGCTGGTGCAACGCCGTTTCCAACTGCGTCCCACGCGCCCGCACGGCCCCCAGCAGATCACGGCTCTCGACCTCTTGCAGCACCGCCAACGCGCCAGCCGTGGCGACGGCATGGGACATGTAAGTATGCCCGTTCCACAGGTTGCTGCTGCCCGCCATGATCGCGTCAATCACGCTTTCCCGTGCCATCACCGCCGCGATGGGCTGATAGCCTGCGCCGAGACCCTTGGCCATGGTGGTGATATCGGCACAGATACCTTCCTGCTCCAACGCAAAAAGGCTGCCCGTCCGCCCCATGCCGCACATCACTTCGTCGGCGATGAGCAGCACGCCGTGGCGGTCACAAATCTCACGCACCCGCTTGAAGTACCTCGCAGGCGCGGGTTGTGAGCCGAGTGATGCACCGACCACAGGCTCCGCCACGAAGGCGGCGACTGTCTCCGGCCCCAACTCAACGATCCGTGTCTCCAACTGATCCGCCAAACGATGCGCGAAATCCGTCTCGCTCTCGCCCTCGCGTTGCAGGCGGTAGGCATAGGCCGCGTCGATATGCTCCACATCCATCAGCATCGGCGCAAAGGGCGCGCGGCGTCCGGCATGGCCGCCCACCGCCAGCGCGCCCAGTGTGTTGCCATGATAGCTGGGCTTGCGCGCGATGATCTTCGCCCGCGCTTTGTCGCCCCGCTCCAGATGATACTGCCGCGCGAGCTTCAGCGCCGCTTCCATCGCCTCGGACCCGCTGCCCAGATACATCACCCGCCCTTCGCCGGTGCCCTCAGGTGCGCGGGCGATCAAATGGTCGGCCAAAGCCTCTGCCGGGGTGTTGGTGAAGAGGCCGGTGTGCGCAAAGGCGAGCTTGTCCATCTGCGCGGCGACAGCTGCGCGCACGGCGGCATTGTCATGTCCAAGGCTCGACACCGCAGCGCCGCCGCAGGCATCCAGATAGCGCTTCCCCTTGTCATCAATAAGGAAATTTCCCTCTCCGCGTACGATCACAGGTTGCGTGGCGCGCAGGTTACGGTGCAATACATGGCTCATCGTAGAATCCGATCCTTGGGGTCGACCCTATTTACCGCTTCGCTTGCTGACTGCCACAATAATCAGCACACCGCGCGTATTCGGAAAAGCTTGGGCTGACCTAGGGTCAGGAGAAGCTTGACAGGTAAATTATTTTATCAAACGGTAAAATACCTAACCAACGGGGGATATAATATGACACAACGCAATCTCACACGCCGCTTCCTATTGGGCACGGCGGCCATGCTGGCCGGGGCCAGCCTTTTACCACAGGGCGCGCTGGCTGCCGAGCCGCTTAAAGTCGCTGGCGTCTATACCGTGCCGGTCGAACAGCAGTGGGTCAGCCGCATCCACAAAGCGGCCGAAGCCGCACAGTCGCGCGGCGATATCGAATATACCTTCACCGAAAATGTCTCCAACACCGACTACGCCCGGGTGTTGCGCGAATATGCCGAGGCCGGGAACCAGTTGATCGTCGGCGAAGTCTTTGGTGCCGAAGCCGAAGCACGCGAAGTCGCTGCCGATTACCCCGATGTCGCTTTCCTCATGGGCTCCAGCTTCAAGCAAGATGATGCGCTGCCCAATTTTGCGGTCTTCGACAACTACATCCAAGATGCGGCGTATCTGTCGGGCATCATCGCCGGTGCCATGACCGAGAGCGGCAACATCGGCATGGTCGGTGGTTTCCCCATCCCTGAGGTCAACCGCCTGATGCATGCCTTCATGGCGGGTGCCGCGGAAATGAACCCCGATATCAAGTTCCAAGTCAGCTTCATCGGCTCTTGGTTCGATCCGCCCAAGGCCAAGGAAACCGCCTTCGCCATGGTCGAACAGGGGGCCGACGTGCTCTATGCCGAGCGGTTCGGCGTGTCGGACGCGGCGCAGGAAAAGGGCATTCTGGCCATCGGCAATGTGATCGACACGCAAGCCGAGTACCCCGAAACCGTCGTCGCCTCGGCTCTGTGGCACTTCGAGCCGACCCTTGATGCCGCCATCGCCGCCGTCAAAGCAGGCGAGTTCATGGCCGACGACTATGGCCGCTACTCCTTCATGTCCGAGGGCGGGTCTTCGCTGGCTCCGCTTGGCACCTTCGAGGGCAAAGTCCCGCAAGAGGCGCTTGATCTGGTCAAGGAACGCGAACAGGCGATCAAGGATGGCTCCTTTACCGTCGACATCAACGACGAAGAACCGAAGTCCTCTTAATGACCGATCCAAGACCCGAGGCGCAGGTTGTCCTGCGCCTCGAGAACATTACCAAACGATTTGGCAAACTCACCGCCAATGGCGCGATCAGCTTTGATCTGCGGCAGGGCGAAGTCATTGCCCTGCTGGGCGAAAACGGCGCGGGCAAGACCACGCTGATGAATATCCTGTTTGGCCACTACACGCCTGACGAAGGCCATGTCGAAGTCTTCGGCATGCGCTTGCCCGCTGGCAATCCGCGCGCCGCGCTGGCCGCGGGCGTCGGCATGGTGCACCAGCATTTCACGCTGGCCGACAATATGACCGTGCTTGAGAATATCGTGCTCGGCACCCGCTCGATCTGGCGCCTCGGTTTTGGCCGCGCGCAGGCGCGCCAGCGGATTGTCACGCTGATGGAGGACTACGGGCTGCGGGTGGACCCCGACGCCCAGGTCGGCAGCCTCAGCGTGGGCGAGCGGCAGCGGGTCGAGATCCTCAAAGCCCTTTTCCGCGAAGCGCGGATCCTGATTTTGGACGAACCCACCGCCGTTCTCACCCCGCAAGAGACCGACGATCTTTTTGCCACTATGCGCAAAGCCGTGGCGCTTGGCCTCTCGGTGATCTTTATCTCGCATAAACTGCATGAGGTTATGGCGATTTCCTCGCGCGTCGTGGTGCTGCGCCATGGCAAGCTGGTGGCCGAAGCCAAGACCTCCGAGACCGACCGCGCCGCCATGGCGCAGATGATGGTCGGCTCCGAGGTCGCCGCCCCCGTCGTGCGCCGCGCCGATCCCGGTGCCGCGCTGGTCACGCTGGCAGGCGTCTCCTCCCCTGACATCGGCTCAGCACCCGGGCTAAAGAATGTCGATCTTGAGTTGCGTGCGGGCCAGATCACCGGCCTTGCCGGGGTCTCCGGCAACGGCCAAACCGCGCTTGCCGACCTGATCGGCGGGCTGATCCGCCCCGCGTCGGGCACGTTTCACGTGAAAGGCGACGCCCCGCGCGGCTGGTCGCCCCATGCCGCCATCAGCGCGGGCATCGCCCGCATCCCCGAGGACCGCCACAAGACCGGCACTATCGCCGACTTCGATCTCACTGAAAACGCGGTGCTTGAACTCTACTCCCGCCCCGGTTTCTCCCGCCATGGCTGGATGAACTGGCGCGCCGCGCGCGACTTCGCGGCCAAGATCATCAGGGGATACGATGTACGCTGCCCCGGTCCGGAAACCCGCATCCGGCTGCTCTCGGGCGGCAACATGCAAAAGCTGATCTTGGGGCGCGTGCTTGAGACCGCGCCTTCGGTCGTGCTGGCCAATCAGCCGGTGCGCGGCCTCGACATCGGGGCGCTGACCTATGTTCACGAACAACTGCTCGCCGCCCGGGATCGGGGGGCGGCGGTGCTGCTGATCTCCGAAGACCTCGACGAGGTGACAGCGCTGTCGGACGTGATCCACGTGATCTCCGAAGGGCGCCTCTCGCCCGGCTTCGCGCGCGGCGCAATGACCCCCGCCGAGCTTGGCGTCTGGATGGCCGGTGACGGTTTTGAGGAGGCCCCCCATGCGGCTTGAACCCATTGCCAACCCCACATGGACCCGCTCACTGGGCCTGCCTGCGGTGGCACTTTTCGCCACGGTCGTCGTGGCGTCTTTGCTGGCCATGATCGCAGGCGCGCAGCCTTTCTCGGTGCTGGGCCTGATCGTCAAAGGTGCCTTCGGCTCAAAATTCGCCACGCTGGAGACGCTCAACCGCGCCACGCCGCTCATTTTCACCGGCCTTGCTGTCGCCGTCGCCTTCCGCGCGAAGCTGTGGAACATCGGGGCCGAGGCGCAGCTTTACATGGGCGCGGTGTTCACCGTGGTCTTGGGCACCGGCGCGCTGGCATGGCCCGCCTTCGCGCTGCTGCCGACGATCGCCGTCGCCGCCATGCTCGCCGGGGCCGTGGTGCTGCTGGTGCCGACCTTCCTCAAGACCCGCTTTAGCGTCGATGAGGTGGTGACCACGCTGCTTCTGAATTTTGTCGTCCTGCTCTGGGTGTCCATGCTGCTCGAAGGGTCATTGAAAGACCCGATGGGCCTCGGCTGGCCCAAGTCCGCCCGACTGATCGCGGAAGCGCGTCTGCCCCGCATCGCCGAGGGGCTGCGCCTGCATTGGGGCTTTGGCCTCGCGCTGATCTCCGCCCTCGTCGTTTGGGTGATCCAACGCCGCAGCACGCTGGGTTACGAGATGCGCGCGGTGGGGCTGAACCCCGCGGCAGCGCGGTTCGCGGGCATCCCGGTCAACGCCACGCTCATCAAGACGGCGCTGCTGTCGGGTGGCCTCGCTGCGCTGGCGGGCTTTTCCGAGGTGGCGGGGCTGAAGGGTAACCTCACCTTGGATATCTCGCCGGGCTTTGGCTACACGGGTATCATCGTCGCCATGCTGGCGCTGCTGAACCCGCTTGGCGTGGTAGTCGCCGCGCTATTCGTCGCGGGTATTTTCGTCGGGGCCGACAGCATGAGCCGCGCGGCGGGCGTGCCGACCTACCTTGCCGACATCATGCTGGCGCTGGCGCTTCTGGCGATGGTGTTGGCGATTATGCTGACCAAATTCCGGGTGAGGCGCGATTGATGGATATTCTCGACATTCTCCTTCAGGCGAGCTTTTGGACCGCCGCCATTCGCATCGCCTCGCCGCTGATCTTTGCCGCTCTGGGCGAGCTCATTTGCGAGCGGGCAGGGGTTCTGAACCTCGGCATCGAAGGCATCATGGTCGTCGGCGCTTTCGCAGGCTGGCTGACCGTCTACCTCGGCGGCGGGCTGTGGTTCGGCGTGGCGGTGGCGATGCTCTCGGGCATGGCCTTTGGCTTGGTGCATGGGGTGCTGACGGTGCCCTTTGGCCTCAGCCAGCATGTCGTCGGTCTTGGCATCACGCTTCTGGCGACCTCGCTCACCTACTACTGCTACCGTCTGGCGCTGCCTGAAGTGACTTCGCCCCCCAAGATCGAAGCCTTTCAACCGCTTGAAATCACGATCCTCTCCGACATCCCCGTGATCGGCCCCGCGCTGTTTAACCAAACGCCGCTGACCTATCTCGCCTTTGTGCTGGTCGTCGCTGTGACGCTGGTCCTTTACCGCACGCCCATGGGCCTTGCCCTGCGCGCGGCGGGCGAAGACCCGGCAGCGGTCGAGGCGCAGGGCCTCAGCGTTTCCGCCATCCGCATCTGCGCAGTGATGGTCGGCAGCGGGTTCATGGCCGTGGGCGGGGCGTTCCTGACGATGAGCGCGTTCAACTCCTTCTTCTTTGAGATGGTCAACGGACGCGGCTGGATCTGCATTGCGCTAGTGGTCTTTGGCTCATGGAAACCGGGCAAGACGCTCTTGGGCGCGGTGCTGTTCGCGGCCTTTGACGCCCTGCAAATCCGCGTGCAGCAAACGCCGCTCGGCGCTGACATCCCCTACCAAATCTTCCTGATGGCGCCTTATATCCTGTCGATCCTCGCGCTGGTCGTGATGTCCCGCCGGGCACAGGTGCCAGCGGCGCTGATGGTGCCGTTCAACAAGGGGGAGCGCTGAAAGGCTCGCTACAGATCGCTAAGGGCTGCTCCCGGCCGCGAGTGGGGGAGAAGCGCCCGCCGTCAAACCGCAGGTTTGCCTCCGGCAAAATGGGGGCGGCCGGGGGCTGCCCGGCCTGCATCCGGGCGGGACACAACTGAAAAGGACCAAACCATGTTCGACCTCATCATCAAAGGCGGCACGCTCCCCGATGGCCGCAGCACCGACATCGGCATCAAGGCCGACAAAATCACCGCCATCGAAGACCTCTCTACCGCTGAAGCCCGCGAGACCATCGACGCCGGCGGCGACCTCGTCAGCCCGCCCTTCGTCGATCCGCATTTCCACATGGATGCCACCCTCAGCTACGGCACCCCGCGGATCAACGCTTCGGGAACCCTGCTCGAAGGCATCGGCCTCTGGGGCGAACTCAAAGAGGTCATGACCCAAGACGAGGTCAAAGCCCGAGCGCTGGAATACTGCGACTGGGCCGCCTCGCTCGGCCTCTTGGCCATCCGTAGCCATGTCGACACCTGCGATGACCGCCTCTTGGGCGTCGAAGCCCTGCTCGACGTGCGCGAAACGGTGAAGGATTACATCGACCTGCAATTCGTCGCCTTCCCGCAAGACGGTCTCTACCGCGACCCCACGGCGCACGAAAACACCATCCGCGCCCTCGACATGGGTGTCGATGTCGTGGGCGGCATCCCGCATTTCGAACGCACCATGGCCGATGGCGCCCGCTCCGTCACCGCACTCTGCGAACTCGCCGCCGAGCGCGGCCTGATGGTTGACCTGCATTGTGATGAGACCGACGACCCCCATTCGCGCCACATCGAGACGCTGGCCTACGAGACCCAACGCCTCGGGCTGCAGGGCAGGGTGGCCGGCTCGCATCTGACCTCGATGCATTCGATGGACAATTACTACGTCTCGAAACTGCTGCCGCTGATGGCCGAAGCAGAGGTCGCCGCGATCCCAAACCCTCTCATCAACATCACCCTCCAAGGCCGCCACGACACCTACCCGAAACGCCGCGGCCTGACCCGGGTGAAAGAGATGCAAGCCATGGGCATCGACGTCGGCTGGGGGCAGGACTGCGTGATGGACCCGTGGTATTCCATGGGCACGGGTGACATGCTCGACGTGGCCTTCATGGGGCTGCATGTGGCGCAAATGACCTCGCCCGAGGAGATGCACCGCTGCTTTGACATGGTGACGAATGTGAACGCGCGGATCCTCGGCTTGCAGGATTACGGCCTCAAGGTGGGCGCGACCGCCTCGCTGGTGGTGCTGGACGCGGGCAACCCGATTGAGGCGCTGCGCCTGCGGCCTGACCGGCTTTGCGTGGTGGCCAAGGGGCGGGTGATCTCACGCCAGTCCCGCAATGACGCGCGGCTCAGCCTGCCCGGGCGGCCAGACAGCGTGCGCCGCCGCCATAGCGCACATTCATAAACCCAGCGTTTACTGACACCTAGGACGGCGCCCCCAGCGGGCGCCGTTTTCGTTTCTATGGCCGATTGAACTCCTCTGCACCTGCTGTTATGTTAGCGCTAACCGAGCCAATCTGCCCGAAATTGGGCCACCGGAGGATTCACCATGACCACAAAAATCGCCATCAACGGCTTTGGCCGCATCGGACGCTGCGTGCTGCGCGCGCTGATCGAGAACGGCTTTGACGGGATCGAAGTCGTTGCCATCAACGATCTGACCGATGCCGAAAACCTGCTGCACTTGCTGAAATACGACTCCGTCCATGGCCGCCTGACCGTGGATGCCGAGTTGAAAGACGGCAATCTGCATGTGGCGGGTCAGACCATTCGCATGACGGCAGAGCGTGATCCGGCGAAACTGCCGTGGGGCGATGTCGATGTCGCCTATGAGTGCACCGGGTTCTTCACCACGCGCGATGCGGCGGCGAAGCACTTGGAAAACGGCAGCAAGCGGGTGTTGATCTCGGCCCCCGGCAAGGGCGTGGACCGCACCGTGGTTTACGGCGTGAACCACCAAGAGCTGACCGCCGAAGACGTGATCGTGTCCAACGCCTCTTGCACCACCAACTGCCTCGCCCCGGTGGCCAAAGTCCTCGATGACACCTTCGGGATCGAGACTGGCTATATGACCACGATCCACGCCTATACCGGCGACCAGCCGACCCACGACAGCCCGCACCGCGACCCCTATCGGGGCCGCGCCGCCGCCCTGTCGATGGTGCCAACGTCCACCGGTGCCGCTGCCGCGATTTCCGAGGTAATCCCGCATCTTAAAGGGGTTCTTGAAGGCTCTGCCGTGCGGGTGCCGACGGCGAATGTCTCGCTCGTTGATCTGTGCGTCATGCCCAAGAAACCCGCCACGGCAGAGGCAGTGAACGCGGCGATGCAAGAGGCTGCCAACGGTGCGCTTAAGGGCGTGCTGGCCTATGAGCCCGCGCCGCTGGTGTCGGCCGATTTCAACCACGATCCGCATTCCTCGACCCTCGCGCCTGATCAGACGCGGGTGACCGATGGCGGCATGATCCGTGTGGTCAGCTGGTATGACAATGAATGGGGTTTTTCGAACCGCATGAACGACACCGCGCGTGCCATTGCCGCATTGATCTAAGCTTTAGCTGGCGCGGGGGGCAGTCCTCGCGCCCATGCTCTACAGCGATGCCGCAGCCCGGCTCGCTTGGTCATATTGCCCTGACATCGCCCGAAGCTGCGCCGCGATCTTGCGCAGCTCCTCGCCCGAGATATCGGTGCGCGGCAACCCGTCGAGAAAGCACGCCTGACGGATTGCGCGATAGGCCTCACACAGCTCGGCCCCGGCGGGGGAGGTGCGATAGAACACCTCCTTACCGCGTTTTTCGGCACTCAGCAGTTCCGCTTTCACCAGTTTGCGCAGCGCATAGTTCACCGTATGCGTGTCTTCGATGTTCAGCAGAAAACAGATATCCGTCAGCCGCTTTTCCCGGCCCCGGTGGTTGGCGTTATGCAGCACGAGGATTTCCAAAGGCGTCAAATCCCCATTGCCCGCCGCCGCCATGCAGCGCGACATCCAGCGCGTGAAGGCGTTATAGGCGATGATCATCCCGTATTCGAGTTCCGAGGCCTCCCAGCCGTCGCCCTCGGCCAAATGCCGCGAAGAGACGATCCGGCGCGACGGGGTGGGGGGTACTTCTTCCGACATGCGGTGCCTCCGGCTGTTTGAGCTGAATAACGTTACCAAGACGCTGGCGATTTACAAGCGTTCTGGGCGCCGCCGTCCGTCTGGGCGCATGAAGATCAAATTGCAACAGGTTGCACTGCCACATTCTTGCCATCTTCCGCGAGGGCAGCGGCTTTGTTAGGCTGGCGTCAATAAAAACACGAGGCAGGCAGAGCAGCAATGAAAACGGGCTTTCGAGGCACGTTTGTCATCAGCTGGTCGCAAACAGAGATCGACGGTCTGGAGGCCGCACCGGTGCAGTCGCTCGAACTGGGCTCTGCCTGGGCGTGGCGCGGGGACACTCTCCGTGTGGATGGGCCGAATGATGTATTGCGGCTGGATATGGCGGACGGGGCAGAGCAGCTGCGCAAACGCGCGGCCCGCAAGGTGCAGCGCCTGATCGGCGCGGCGCTGGAGGAGGGGGGCGTGACGCCGCCCAAAGCTTTGCGTGACGACCATACTGCGCCGCCGCTCGACAACAGCTTTATGGTCACCAACGGCGCGCGGACCTACACAGTCACGTTGATTGACGCAGGCCAAGGTCGCACGCCGCTGTTGATGTTTGTCGATGAATTGCCGCCGCGTGATTGTGAGCTCTGGGTGATGCACAGTACCATAAAACCGCAGCGTGATAGGCTCTTGGAGGCCGAGAGTGGCGGTGTCATCTGCTTTACCCCCGGCACCCGCATTCGCACGCCCATGGGCAGCGCCCTGATCGAAGATCTGCGCGAGGGCGATCTGATCCAGACCAAAGACAACGGCGCGCAGCCGCTGGAGTGGATCGGCAGCCGCCGGATGAGCGGCGCGCGTCTGCATGCCATGCCGCATCTGCGCCCCGTGCGGTTCCGCCCGGGTGCCTTGGGGATCGCGCAGCCCGACGCTCCGCTGTTGGTCTCGCCCGACCACCGGATCGTGCTGCAAGGCCCGCAGGCCCGCGATCTATTCAACTGTGACGAGGTGCTGGTCGCGGCCAAAGACCTGATTAACGGGCGCAGCGTGGCCAGCGATATCTCCCTGCGCGAAGTGACCTATATCCATGTGCTGCTGGCCGAACATCAGGTCATGTGGGCCAATGGGGTCGAAACCGAGAGCTTTCATCCCGCCTCCGCCCCGCTCACCAGTCTTGGCGCGCAGGACCGGGCGCGTCTGCTTGCGGCGCATCCGCAGTTGGAGGCTGATCCGCACAGCTACGGTGGCTTCGCACGTCGCAATCTCAGCACGTCAGAGGCGGCGATCCTGCGGCATGTGGCGTGAGGGCCGGGCGCGTACGCCCGACCTTGCGGCTGAACTTTAGCTCTCTGCGTCTTCTTTGATCAGCGCCGCGATGATCGCCCGCGCGCTCTCAGAGTCCCACTCCGCGTCGCCCTGCAATCGGGCAATCTCGCGTCCCTCACGGTCAAGGATCACGCTGATCGGCAGGCCGAAAACGCCCATCTGGCTGGCGAGCTTTTGTTTGGGGTCTTGGTGACGGGGCAGGTTGTCGACGCCGGCCTCTTCAAAGAAACGCTTGATCCCTTCTTCAGAGTTGCGCCCCGTGGCGATGGTCAGCACCTGAAAATCATCGCCGCCAAATTCCTTTTGCAGCGCGTTCAACTGCGGCATCTCCTTGCGGCAGGGTGCGCACCATGTGGCCCAGAAGTTCACCAGCACGATCTTGCCTTCATAATCTGCCAGCGACATCGCCTCGCCATCGTCCTCACGCTCAAAAGTCACGTCAGAGGCCGCTTGCGGCGCGTCGTGGATCACAAGTTTCTTCATGTCCCCGTCGCGCAGCCCCGCGATGTCAGCCGTTCCGGCAAGGGCGGGGTTTGCACCTGCGACAAGCAGCGTATAAACGAAGCCGAGCACGAGATTTTTCATACGTCCCTCCAAGGGTATTCAACATGACCGACACGACCTCGAACAAAATGTGGGGTGGCCGTTTCGCCGCCGGACCGGACGCGATCATGGAGGCGATCAACGCCTCGATCGGGTTCGACAAACGGATGGCCGCACAAGACATCGCCGGGTCGCGTGCCCATGCCGCCATGCTGGCAGCCACGGGCATCCTGACTGATAACGACGCTGACGCGATACGGGAAGGGCTTCTCACGATCTTGTCAGAGATCGAAGAAGGCCGGTTTGAATTCTCCGCCGCGCTCGAAGACATCCACATGAACGTCGAGGCGCGGTTGAAAGACCTGATCGGTGAGCCCGCAGGTCGCTTGCACACGGGCCGCAGCAGGAATGATCAAGTCGCCACCGATTTCAAACTCTGGGTGCGCGACCAGTTGGACGCCGCCGATGAGGGTCTGCAAGCGCTGATCCGCGCGCTTTTGTCTCAGGCCGAGGCGGGCGCGGATTGGGTTATGCCCGGTTTTACCCATCTGCAAACCGCACAACCCGTCACATGGGGCCATCACATGATGGCCTATGTCGAGATGTTTGGCCGTGACCTGTCGCGCTTTCGCGATGCGCGCAAACGGATGAACGAATGCCCGCTGGGCGCTGCCGCACTGGCTGGCACCTCCTTCCCGATTGACCGGGACATGACGGCAGAGGCACTCGGTTTTGACTGCCCCGCCGCCAACAGCCTCGACGCCGTCAGCGACCGCGACTTCGCGTTGGAGTTCATGGGCGCCGCGAGCATCTGCGCCATGCACCTGTCGCGCTTTGCCGAGGAGCTGGTGATATGGTCCTCGGCGCAGTTCCGCTTCGTGGCGCTGTCGGATCGCTTCTCGACCGGCTCCAGCATCATGCCGCAGAAGAAGAACCCGGATGCCGCCGAGTTGATCCGCGCCAAGGTGGGCCGCATCTTTGGTGCCAACACCGCGCTGATGATCGTGATGAAGGGGCTGCCGCTGGCCTATTCCAAGGACATGCAGGAAGACAAGGAACAGGTCTTTGACGCTGCCGACAACCTGATGTTGGCGCTCGCCGCGATGACCGGGATGGTGGGCGATATGACTGCGGAGCGCGAGAACCTCGCCGCTGCCGCAGGCTCGGGCTTCTCCACCGCGACCGATCTGGCTGATTGGCTGGTGCGCGTGCCGAACCTACCGTTCCGCGACGCGCACCATGTGACCGGCACGCTGGTCGCTATGGCCGAGGCGCAGGGCTGCGATCTGCCCGACCTCACGCTAGAGCAGATGCAGTCGGTCCATGCCGAGATCACGCAGGATATTTTTGATGTGCTTGGCGTCGATAACTCGGTAAACTCGCGCATGTCCTATGGCGGCACCGCGCCTGCGCAGGTGCGTGCCCAAGTCGAGCGTTGGAAGGAAATCCTGAAGTGAAACGCAGCCTTGCGATCCTGTCTCTGCTGATCCTTGCCGCCTGCGGCGCGGATGGTGAACCGGTGCGGCCCACGGCCAGCAGCAGCGTTACCATGTCGTCTTCGGGCGTCTCGGTCGGCACCGCTGTCGGTCTGCGGCGCGGGCCGTTCTCGCTGGCTCTTGGTATGGGGTCATGAGGCCGCTTTTCGCTGTCGCATTGCTGGCTGGGGCGCTTGCCTTGGCCGGTTGCACTCCGCCGCGTACATCTTCTTCTGCACGACAAGACACGCCGCCGCCACCTGCCGGAACGGGAATCAGCCTGTCGGGCTACGCCACCGTCGGCGTGGTCAAGAGTTTCTAAGATGTCGCCGCTGCGTATGCTCTACCTTGCCCTCGCGGTTTGGGGCACGATTCATCCGATGTATTACTTCGTCACATGGTTCAACGCCGAAGGCTGGAGCCTGAGCGCCATGGTGGACGCATGGCACGCCAATGCCGCCGCCAGCGGGCTGGTCTGGGATCTGACCATCGCTGCCGTGACTTTGACCATCTGGATCATCGCCGAGGTCGCCGTGCGCCGGAATTTCCTCAGCTTGATTGCCATTCCCGCCACGTTCTGTATTGGGGTGAGCTGTGGCCTGCCGCTCTATCTTTTCCTGCGGACAGCGCCCATCAGATAAGCGGCGACGACATGGGGCCAAGCGCAGATGGATCATTTTCTCTATAAAGACGGTGTGTTGCATGCCGAAGACGTAAGCTTGGCCGAGATCGCTGCCGCGGTCGGTACGCCGGTCTATGTCTATTCCACCGCCACGCTGCTACGCCATTTCCACCTCTTTGACGACGCGCTCTCGGGCATGGATCATCTGGTCTGCTACGCGATGAAGGCCAATTCCAACCAAGCCGTTCTGCGCACACTGGCGCAGGCAGGCGCGGGGATGGATGTGGTCTCGGGCGGGGAATACCGCCGCGCCAAGGCGGCAGGCGTGCCGGGCGACAGGATCGTCTTTTCCGGCGTCGGCAAAACCCGCGAAGAGATCGAATTGGCGCTAACCGGCGGTATCCGTCAGTTCAACGTCGAGAGCGAGCCGGAAATGATCCTGCTGGATGTCGTGGCGCGCGAATTGGGCAAAGTGGCCCCGATCACCATTCGCGTGAACCCGGACGTTGACGCCAAAACCCATGCCAAGATCGCCACCGGCAAGAGCGAGAATAAGTTCGGCATCCCCATCGCCCGCGCCCGCGATGTTTATGCCATGGCGGCCAAGTTGCCGGGCTTGGAGATCATCGGCATCGACGTGCATATCGGCAGCCAGCTCACCGATCTCGCCCCCTTTGAGCAGGCTTACGGCAAGGTTGCGGAACTGACCGAAGTGCTGCGCGCCGATGGTCATAACATCCGGCGGCTGGACCTTGGCGGCGGTCTGGGCATTCCCTATGAGCGCTCCAACACCGCCCCGCCACTGCCAACGGATTACGGCGCGATGGTGCAGCGCACGCTGGGGCATCTGGGCTGCGAGGTCGAGATCGAGCCGGGCCGCCTGATCGCGGGCAACGCAGGTGTGCTGGTGAGCGAAGTGATCTACTTCAAATCCGGCGACGGCCGCGATTTCCTGATCCTTGATGCCGCGATGAACGATCTGATACGTCCCGCGATGTATGATGCGTGGCATGACATCGTGCCGCTGAACGAACCCGCGCCTGGGGCAGAGCCGCGCCCGGTGGATATCGTCGGCCCGGTCTGCGAATCCGGTGATACTTTCGCCAAGCAGCGAATGATGCCGGTGCTCGGGTCCGGTGATCTGGTGGCCTTCCGCTCTGCCGGAGCCTACGGCGCGGTGATGAGCAGCGAATATAATTCGCGGCCCCTGATCCCCGAGGTGCTGGTCAATGGCGATCAATTCGCGGTTATCCGCCCACGGCCAAGCTTTGACGAAATGATAAACCGCGATACCATCCCTGAATGGCTCTGACGGCATCCCGCCGCCGGGCCACCGGAGCGTGACCCATGGAAACATCCACTGACAAGACAGACGGGCTGCGCGCATTGCGGCGGCCCTTGCGGCTGACTTGGGCGGGGATGTGGGCCGAGGCGCTGGTGCAGGCGCTTTGGCCGATGCTGACGCTGGTACTGGCGGTGCTGGCGCTGCTGATGATGGGGGCGCAGGACAGTCTGGTCGGTGATCTGCTTTGGGGTGTGCTGGCCGCTGTGGGCCTTGGGTTTCTCGGCACATTGGTTTTCGCGCTGCGGCGCTTTCGTATTCCCTCACAGGCCGAGGCCTTGGCGCGGCTGGATGCCAGCCTGCCGGGGCGGCCCATTCGAGCGCTATTGGACGATCAGGCGATTGGCGCGGGCGATACAGCCTCGGCGGCGGTTTGGCAGGCCCATCAGAAACGTATGGCCGCGCGGGCCGCGCAGGCGCAGCCGGTCAAGGGTGACCTGCGGGTCGCGCAGGCCGATCCCTATGCGCTGCGCTATGTGGCGCTGCTGGCTTTCGTCGTTGCGCTGGTCTTTGGTTCAGTCTGGCGGCTGGGTGAGGTGACGCAACTTACTCCCGGCGGGGCGGGCGGTGCGTTGGCCTCTGGTCACGTTTGGGAAGGCTGGGCCGAACCGCCGCGCCATACTGGGAAGCCAACGCTTTATTTGAATGATCTAGAGGCCGGGGCGCTGTCGCTGCCTGCAGGCACGTTGATCACCCTGCGCCTTTACGGAGAGTTGGGCGCGTTGACGGTGCAAGAAACCGTATCGGGCCGCGAGGGGGGCGCGACCTCTGAGCCCGCGCAGGATTTCACCCTCCGCCAAAGCGGCGAGATCAGCATCGAGGGTCCGGGCGCGCGGGCATGGCAGATTACAATGCTCCCCGACGCCGCCCCGCAGATCGAGCGACAAGGCCCGCCCGAGGTGACTGCTTTGGGCGAAATGAGCCTGCCGTTTGCCGCGCGGGATGACTACGGCGTCGAAGCGGGCGAGGCGCGGATCAGCCTTGATCTGGCCTCCGTCGACCGCCGCTATGGGTTGACCATCGACCCTGACACACGGCCCGAGATCGTCGTGCCGCTGCCGATGCCGATCACCGGTGACCGGCGCGATTTTGAAGAGAGCTTGATCGAGAATTTCTCGAAACACCCTTGGGCCAATCTGCCGGTATCTTTAGAGCTTTCCGTGCTCGACGCCGCCGAACAGCAAGCCGCGACGGAGGTGAGCCAGTTGACCCTGCCGGGGCGGCGCTTTTTCGATCCCGCGGCGGCAGCAGTCATCGAGATGCGCCGCGATCTTTTGTGGTCGCGGGCCAATGCGCCACGCATCGCGCAGGTGCTTCGCGCTGTGACCTATGCGCCGGGGGAGGATCTGCGTTCGGATGTGACGGTTCTGCGGCTCAAGCAAATGATCCGCCGTCTGGAAATCCGGGCGCGTTATGGGCTGGACGAAGAGGTCCAGACCGAGATGGCCGAAGACCTATGGGCGTTGGCGATTGAATTGGAAGAAGGCGTGTTGGCCGATGCGCTGGCGCGGATGCGCCGGGCGCAGGATCGGCTGAATGAGGCGATGAAGAATGGTGCTTCGTCGGCAGAGATTGCCGAGCTGATGGAAGAGCTCCGCCGCGCCACCGAAGAGTATCTGGAGCAACTGCAGCGCCAACAGGCGCAGGAGGGCGATGGCGAAGGCCAGCAGCCCCAAGGCGAGTCCATGCAGATGACGCAAGATGATCTGCAGCGGATGATGGACCGTATTCAAGAGTTGATGGAGCAGGGCCGCATGGCCGAGGCCGCAGAGGCGCTGCGCCAGTTGCAAGAGATGATGGAGAACATGCGCGTCACCCAAGGCCAGCCCGGCGAGGGGGGCAACTCACCGGGTGAGCAGGCGATGGAGGGGCTCTCGGACACGCTGCGCGAGCAACAGGGGCTGAGCGATCAGGCCTTCCGCGACCTGCAAGAGCAGTTCAACCCCGGCACCGGCGCGGGTGAGAATGAAGGCAACGAGGGCCGCAACGGCGGTCAGGGCCGCGGTCAGAGCCATGAGGGCCAGCAAGGGCAGGACGGCCAATCCGGCGAAGACGGAGCCGAGGAAGGGCTGGCCGGGCGACAGCAAGCGCTGCGCGATGAGCTGCGCCGTCAAGAAGGCCGTCTGCCGGGGCAAGGCACGGCCGAAGGGGATGCCGCGCGTGATGCACTAGACCGCGCCGGAGAGGCGATGGACCGCGCCGGAGAAGCCCTGCGCCGCGATGAGTTTGCCGAGGCGATCGACAATCAAGCACAGGCCATGGAGGCGCTGCGCGAAGGGATGCGATCGCTTGGCGAGGCGATGGAACGAGAACAGGGCGAGGGCCAGCCCGGTCAAGGCGACCGCCGGGCCGAGGCGCGCGATCCGCTGGGGCGCGAGCAGGGCGGCAATGGGGCCAATAGCTCGGACGCGCCGTTGGCGCAGGGGCCCGACGATCAGGGCCGCGCGCGGCGTTTGCTGGACGAAATCCGCCGCCGCTCGGGCGAGGCGGAGCGGCCCGAGGTTGAACGGGATTACCTCAACAGACTGTTGGATCGGTTTTAGTCGGTGGTCAGCCCTGCGACTGGGTCGCAACGGTGTCGAGCCAGACCAGCAGAACCTGCAACTGCCTGTCCAGCCAAATGCGTGCGTCGTCCATCCATGCCACATAGGACGACAGGTAAGGGTCGGCCTGCGGCAAGGATTGCGCAATCTGCGGCGCATAGACATAGACTGCCGCCAAAATGGCCGCCAAGACGATCATTATGGTAAAGCCCCGCATGAACCCCCCGGATTTGCGCGGTCTTTCAGGGCGGTCGAGCGCGGCGGTGGGCGTTGGCCCCGCCTGCTGGCCCTGCGTGCGGTCGTGGCGCAGGGTTGAGTTGATCTCTTCGATATCGGGCAGCAGATCCCGGCGCGAGGCGCTGCCGTAGGCGTCATTCTCGCTTTCGGGAACAGGCTCTCCACGCATTTTGGCCATGCGCAGACGGGCTTCATGGGCGCGGAGGGCGTCCTTATCCTCGGGCATATGATCGTCTTCGCCGGTGTCGGGATGGGACACTTTCTTGGGTTCTGCGCGGGGCGCATCATCCAAGCCAAGGTCTGGTTGGCTTTCCAGCGGGTCTGACTGACGCTTGCGGCGGGCTTCCTGCTCTGCCGCGGCTTCCTGCCTGAGGATTTCGGCGATGGCGGGATCAAGCGGGCGTCGGACGGGTGCGGCGGTGGCAGCGGCAACGGACGCGGGACGCTCCTCTGGCGTTACCGGTTTAAAAACTCCGCGGTCTTCAAAATTGTCTTCTTCAAAACTGTCGTCTTCGAAGTCATCTTCATCGAAACCGTCGTTCTGGTAATCTTCAGCGCCAAAAGGCTGGAGATCCGGCGCGGTCTCAGCCGTCTCTGTGTTTCGGTCCGTGTCATCTACGTCTGCCGCGCTTTGCTTCATATGCATCACGTCATCAAGATCTGGATCACCAAAATCGGCGTCATTTTCTTCCGGCGCATTGTCGGGGTGATGCTGAAACCACGTCTGCCCGCAGTTGGAACATTGCACGTCACGCCCTGCCAACGGCATCACCTCATCGGGGACTTCGTATTGCGCGTCGCAGTTGGGGCAGATCAGCCGCATGGTCATTCCTGGGTTCGTTCGGTGCTCTCGGATCGTAACGGACAGCATATGTCCTAGAATAACGTAGGAAAAGTGATATCTGGACAGGGTGCTGGGGTTCTGGTGGATTGAATCCTTTTCGGTGCTGAGGCACAACAGGTCGAAGTGTTTTAAGGTGGTTGCGTGATAGAGCTCGAAAATGTGGCCTACAGCTATGGCGGGGGCGAATTGCTGTCCGACATCACGCTGAAACTCGCCCCCGGATCGTTTCATTTCCTCACCGGCCCCTCAGGCGCGGGCAAGACCACCTTGATGAAGCTCTGCTACGGGGCCTTGCTGCCCACGGCGGGGCATCTGCGGATTTTCGGGACCGATGTGCGCGGACTGGGCCGCGACGACATCGCGCTGATGCGTCGCCGGGTTGGCGTTGTGCATCAGGACGTGAAATTCCTCGATCATCTGCCGTTGACCGAGAATATCGCCCTGCCGCTAAATGTCTCTGGCCGCCATGCCGAGACAGAGGGCACCGATCTGGAAGAGTTGATGTCATGGGTCGGGCTCACCAACCGCGCCGACGCCCTGCCGCCTGAGCTGTCGGGCGGGGAGCGGCAGCGGGCAGCACTGGCGCGCGCGGTGATTATGTCGCCGGATGTGATCCTCGCGGATGAGCCGACGGGGAACATCGACTGGGAGATGTCTCAGCGGTTGCTTCGGCTGTTGATCGAGTTGAACCGCATGGGCAAGACCGTGTTAATCGCCACCCATGATCTGGGCCTGATCCGCGCCACCAAGGCGCATGTGCAGGCCCGCGTGCTGCGCATCGCCAACCGGCGCATTCAATTGGCGGGGGCGGATTTGTGAAGCGGTTCGACATCGGCGCCCTGCGCGCGATTTTCAAAGGCGACAGGCAAGCGGACCGCGTGGTGCCGCCCTCGGGGTTTACCGCGCAACTGACGCTTTTCGCAGCGGGCGCAATGGCCTTTCTGGCGGTCTTTGCTTTGGCGCTATCGCTCGCCTCGGGCCGCTTGGCGCAGGTCTGGGGGCAAGAGTTGGCGCAATCAGCCACGGTGCGCATCGTGGCACCGCTGGATCAACGCGCCGCCCAAACGGAGGCGGCCTTGAAGGTGTTGCAGACGACCAAGGGCGTCGCCTCGGCCCGCGCGCTGACGGATGCGGAGCAGGAAGAGCTGCTTGCGCCATGGTTCGGCCCGGAACTGGCGATGGAGAGCCTGCCGGTGCCGCGCTTGATCGAAGTGGTCGAGGAAGGCGAGGGGCTGGACCCGGTGGGCCTGCGTCTGCGCCTGTCGGCCGAGGTGCCGGGCGCGGTGCTGGATGACCACAGCCGCTGGCGCGCGCCGTTGGTTGCGGCGGCAAGCCGGTTGCGGCTGCTGGGTTGGATTTCGACCCTGCTGATCGGGGCGGCGGTGGCGGCCATGGTGACGCTGGCCGCGCAGGCCGCGCTGGCCGCCAATGCGCAGGTGATCGCGGTGCTGCGGCTGGTGGGGGCGACGGATGACTATATCGCGCGGGCCTTCATCCGCCGTTTCACCCTGCGCGCGCTTTTGGGCGCGGCGGCGGGCACGGTGCTGGGCATGGTGGCGGTCGTTCTGTTGCCCGATGCCGGCGAGGCGGGCGGCTTTTTGACCGGCTTGGGCTTTCGCGGCTGGCACTGGGTGGTGCCGCTTATGGTGCCGATCTTGGTCGGGGCGGTGGCCTTTGCCGCAACCGGGGCAGCCGCGCGGCGTACATTGAGGGAACTGACATGAAGCTGCTGCAATGGGTCCGGTCGATCCTCTATATCGTGCAGGTGACCGTGGCGATGCCGGTGCTCGGGCTGGCCTTTGCGCCTTGGGCGATGTTTTCGAAACGCGGAGCCTATCGGGCCTGCAAGACCTATGCTGCTTGGGCCATGTGGTCGGCCCGCTGGCTGATCGGCCTGCGCTGCGAGGTGCGTGGCACGGTGCCGGATGGTGAGGTTCTGGTGGCTGCGAAACACCAATCGTTTCTGGACATCCTGATGATCTTTCACGCATTGCCGCGTGCGAAATTCATTATGAAACGTGAGGTGCTTTGGACTCCGGTGATTGGCCAATACGCCAAACGGATGGGTATGATTGCCGTCAACCGTGGCAAACGCGGGCAGGCGATCACCAAGATGATGGCCGACGTGAACGCCGGTCGGGTCGAGCCGGGGCAGTTGGTGATCTATTCCCAAGGCACCCGCGTGGCACCGGGCCTCAGCGCACCTTACAAGGTTGGTACGGCGGTGCTTTATGACCAGATGGGGCAAGTCTGTGTGCCGGTGGCGACAAACGCGGGCCACTTCTGGCCACGCCGGGGGCTGTACCGCAAACCGGGTTTGGCGGTGGTCGAGTTTCTTGAGCCGATTGAGCCGGGGCTGGATAAGCGAAGCTTTATGGCGCGTTTGGAAGAAGAAGTTGAAAGCCGTTCTAACGCCTTGCTGCATGAAGCTGGATGGCGGCCTGCGGTCACGGCTTAGTGCTTTCGGCATGATCTGTGCCTTCTAAGCCGCTGCCCTTTGTTATCTACCAGCACAGGTAGAACCACCGCCGAAGCCAATGCTTCGCGGGTTATCGTTATTTTATATCGGGAAGCCGTTAAAGTGGCGGCGCCGCCTTGGGGAGGTGGAAAGAGCAGGCGTCACCCTGCATGTCTCTACGTATCGACATGACCCGCAAAGGGCCTCGTCTTCCGTGTGTGTCGCGACGGGGGAAGTTGTAGAGCAGGGGTGTTAACGCCTGATGCGCTCGCCGCGCGCACCCTGCGCAACGAAAAAGGGCGGACCTTTGGTCCGCCCCCTTGTCCTACATGTGGATCGGTCCGTCGCCGCAGGCCAGTGCGGCTTCGCGCACGGCTTCGGAGTAGGTCGGGTGTGCGTGGCAGGTCATCGCCAGATCCTGTGCCGAGGCGCCGAACTCCATCGCCACGCAGACCTCGTGGATCAGATCGCCCGCGCCGGGGCCGATGATGTGGCAGCCGAGGATGCGGTCGGTTTCCTTGTCCGCGATCAGCTTGACGAAACCGTCACCGGCAAAGACCGCCTTGGCCCGCGCGTTGCCTATGAAGGAGAACTTTCCGACTTTGTACTCGCGGCCCGCTTCCTTAAGCGTCGCTTCGGTCTCGCCGACGGAGGCGACCTCGGGATGGGTGTAGATCACGCCCGGGATCACGCCGTAATTCACATGGCCATGTTTGCCCGCGATCACCTCGGCGGCGGCCATGCCCTCGTCCTCGGCTTTGTGCGCCAGCATTGGGCCTTCGATCACGTCGCCGATGGCGTAGACGCCTTTGACGGAGGTTTCCCAATGTTCGTTCACGGCGATCTGACCACGCTCGGTCAACTTGATGCCAAGATCGTCCAGACCCATGCCTTTGACAACGGGCTTACGGCCTGTGGCGACGAGGACGGTGTCGGCTTCGATCTCATGTTCACTGTCGTCTTTGCGCAGCTTGTAGCTGACCTTGGCTTTGCCCTTGGCGACTTCGGTCTTCTGCACGGCGGCGCCCATGACGAAGTTGATGCCTTGTTTTTTCAGCATGCGCTGGAAGGTCTTTTGCACCTCGGGGTCCATGCCCGGAGTGATCGCATCAAGGAATTCAACGACGGTGATCTCGGTCCCCAGACGCGCGTAGACGCTGCCCAGTTCCAGCCCGATGACGCCCGCGCCGATCACGACCATCTTTTTAGGGATCTTGCCCAGCTCCAGCGCGCCGGTGGAGGTGACGACGGTTTTCTCGTCGACTTCGACGCCCGGCAGGGAGGCCGCTTCGGAGCCGGAAGCGATGATGATGTTTTTGGCCTCATGGACCTCATCACCGACCTTGACCTTGCCCGCCTCGGGGATCGAACCCCAACCTTTGAGCCAGTCGATCTTGTTCTTTTTGAACAGGAATTCGATCCCCTTGGTGTTGGTCTCGATGGTCTTGTCTTTGTAGGTCAGCATCTGCTTCCAATCAACGGAAGGTGCTTTGCCTTTGAGGCCCATCTCGTCAAAATTATGCTCGGCCTCATGCAGCATATGCGTGGCGTGCAGCAGCGCCTTGGAGGGAATGCAGCCCACGTTGAGGCAGGTGCCGCCGAGGGTCTCGCGGCCCTCCACACAGGCGGTTTTCAGGCCCAGTTGCGCGCAACGGATGGCGGCGACATAGCCGCCGGGGCCGGAGCCGATCACGATGACATCATAGCTCGACATGGGGGGTCTCCTTAGCAGTCGGGTGTTACAGGCAAGGTAGGGCGCGCGGGTTTCAGGTGCAAGCGCCGCTGCCTGCGGGTGTTGGGGGGAAGGGTTAAATAAGGGCCGCCAGCAGCATCAGCATGGTCGCGGCAAAGCCCACGACCCAGATGAGTGAGCGGTGCGGGCGCAGGCCGAGCGCGTAGGCGGGAACATAGAGCACGCGGGCGATGAGATAGACCCAAGCGCAGGCGGCGGTGAAAGCGGTGTTCTGGGCCGACATCTGAACCACGCCCACGGCGATGCCGAACAGGATCAGCCCTTCGAAGTGGTTGTCCAATGCGCGGCCCAGACGGGCGGTACGTTCCGACAGTGCGCGGCTCGGCTCGCGGTCGCGGGCCGACATGGTGTAGCCGGGGCCGATCTCGCGGTTGGCGGGCACGGCGTAGAGCACGAATTGCAGCCCTTGTAGCAGGGCCGCCAAGGCCAGAACGGTCAGCTCGGCGCTCATGCGGATTTCACGAAATAGGCGGTGGAGCCGGTCACGGTGCCCTTGTCGTCGCTGCCGAGCGCGTCGGAGCGGACGAGCCAGTCGTCGGCCTTCTTGCGGTCGTTCGCATCAAGCAGAACGGAAGCCTTGGTGCTGCTGTCGGCGTGTTTCCAGATTTGCAGGACCGACAGCCCCGCGTTGCGCCGTGCTTCGGCATCGGCGTCAAAGGCGTCTTTCCAAGCGGCGAAATCGGTGACGTCGAAGTGGCAGATCATCTGCATGGGAATGCCTTTCAAAGCGCGTGGAAATAGAGAACGGCGGTGGCGGCGTAGCCTGCGAGCCATGCCAGTGTGCGGATCGTCGGCACGCCAAGGGCGTAGACGATGACGTAGATGATGCGTGCGAGCAGGAAGACCTGCGCGGCCAGCAGGGTGGCGCTGTTATTGCGGCCCAGCATCTCGATCAGCAGCACGGCGGGCGCAAAAAGCGCAATGGCCACAACGGAGTTATCGACCGCGCGGCCCAGACGGGCGGTCATGCCGGTGGTGGTGCGCGTCTCATCGCGGGAGGACATCAGGTAGCCCATCGACAACTGCCGGGTTGCGCCCAGCACTTGCAGCAGGATCGTCAGCATGACCAGAAGGCCATAGGCGGCGAGGAGGGTGGTTTCGGTCATGATCTGGCCCTTTCACTTCGGGGAAACGCCCCATCGTTCAACAGGTAGATAGGGCGGGGGTTGCCCCCCGCCCACCATATCACAGATCCATCAACAGGCGGCGGGGATCTTCGAGCATCTCTTTGACGCGGACGAGGAAGGTGACAGCGCCCTTGCCGTCGATGATCCGGTGGTCGTAGCTGAGCGAGATATACATCATCGGACGGATGACGACTTCGCCGTTGATCGCCATCGGGCGGTCCTGGATCTTCGCCATGCCGAGGATGCCGGACTGTGGCGGGTTCAGGATCGGCGCGGTCATCAGCGAGCCGTAGACGCCACCGTTGGAGATGGTGAAAGTGCCGCCGGTCATGTCGCCCATGGTCAGCTTGCCGTCACGGGCCTTTTTGCCCATGGCGTTCACGGCCTTTTCGATCTCGGCAAAGGACATCGCGTCGGCGTCTTTGATTACCGGCACCACAAGACCCGTGGGCGTGCCTGCGGCGACACCCATGTGGACGTAGTTCTTGTAAATGATGTCGGTGCCGTCGATCTCGGCGTTGACCTCGGGGATTTCCTTCAGCGCGTGGCAGCAGGCCTTGGTGAAGAACGACATGAAGCCCATGCGGACGCCGTGTTTCTTTTCGAAATCAGCCTTGTAGGTGTTTCGCAGCGCCATGACCTCGGTCATGTCGACCTCGTTGAAGGTGGTCAGGATCGCGGCAGTGTTCTGCGCTTCCTTGAGGCGGCGCGCCATGGTCTGCTTGAGACGGGTCATCTTGACCCGCTCTTCGCGGGCGGCGTCATCGGGGGCGGAAGCGGCGCGGGGTGCTGCGGGTTTCGCCTCGGCCTTCGGCGCGGCGGAGGTGCCGGCGGCGACGGCCTTGGCCACGTCTTCCTTCATCACGCGGCCATCGCGGCCCGAGCCTGTCACCTGATCGCGGCTGATGCCCGCTTCGGCCATCGCCTTTTTGGCGGAAGGCGCGTCTTCGACGTCTTTGCCATCTGCGGTTTTGGTCTCAGGCGCGGCACCGGCGCCGGATTTGGCGTCTTCGCCTTTCGGGGCGGCAGCACCGGAACCGGAGGTCAGAACGGCCAGCGTGGCAGAGGCTTCAACTGTGCTACCTTCTTCGGCGAGGATCTCGGCCAATACGCCAGCGGCGGGCGAGGGCACTTCGACGCTGACTTTGTCGGTTTCCAACTCGCAGAGCATCTCGTCGGCTTCGACCTTGTCGCCGACTTTCTTGAACCAAGTGCTGACGGTCGCTTCGGTAACCGACTCGCCCAGTGTTGGCACTTTGACCTCGGTGGTTTCGCCTTCGCGGGCGGCTACATCGGCAGAGCCTGCGTCGATCGACTTGGGCGCATCGCCGCCACGGTCGGATTGAGAGGCAGCCTCGTCATCTTTGGCGGCTTCTTTGGCTTTGGGGGCCGCATCGCTGCCGCTGTCACCTTCGCTGACATTGGCCAGCAGGGCGTCGACGCCGACGGTGTCACCCTCTTGAGCAACAATCTCGCTCAGGGTGCCAGCTACGGGGCTGGGCACTTCGACGGTGACCTTGTCGGTCTCCAGCTCGCAGAGCATTTCATCCACCGCGACGGTATCGCCGGGTTTCTTGAACCATGTGGCAACGGTGGCTTCGGTGACGGATTCGCCCAGCGTGGGTACGCGTACTTCGCTTGTCATGGTCTTAGTTTCCTTTGATGGTCAGCGCCTCGTCGACGAGGGCGGCTTGTTGTGCTTTGTGCTGGCTGGCCAGACCCGTGGCGGGCGAGGCGGCGGTGGCGCGGCCCACATAGGAGGCGCGGCCATGTTTGGCGTCGATGCGGCCCAGAACCCATTCGATATTGGGCTCGATGAAGGACCAGGCACCTTGGTTTTTAGGCTCTTCTTGGCACCAGATCATCTCGGCCTGTTTGAAGCGCTCCAACTCTCGGACCGCGGATTGCGCGGGGAAGGGGTAGAACTGCTCGAACCGCAGGATGTAGACATCGTCGATGCCACGCGCGTCGCGCTCTTCCAGCAGGTCGTAATAGACCTTGCCCGAACACATCACCACGCGCTTGATCTTGTCATCTGCCACCAGTTTGGTGTCTGAGTTGCCCTTTTCGGCGTCATCCCAGAGCACCCGGTGGAAGCTGGAGCCGGTGGTGAAATCCTCGGCCTTGCTGACGGCCAACTTGTGGCGCAGCAGCGACTTGGGGGTCATCAACATCAGCGGCTTGCGGTAGCTGCGGTGCAGCTGACGGCGCAGGATGTGGAAGTAGTTGGCGGGCGTGGTGCAGTTCGCCACGATCCAGTTATCGCCGCCGCACATGGTCAGGAAACGCTCCAGACGTGCAGAGGAGTGCTCTGGCCCCTGACCCTCATAGCCATGCGGCATCAGGCAGACGAGGCCCGACATGCGCAGCCATTTGCTTTCACCTGACGAGATGAACTGGTCGAACATGATCTGCGCGCCGTTGGCGAAGTCACCGAACTGCGCTTCCCAGAGCGTCAGCGCGTTGGGTTCGGCGAGGCTGTAGCCATACTCAAACCCCAGCACCGCATATTCGCTGAGCATGGAGTCGATGACTTCATACTCGGCCTGACCCTCGCGGATGTGGTTCAGCGGGTAGTAGCGGTCTTCGTTGTCTTGATTGATAAAGGCCGAGTGCCGCTGGCTGAAGGTGCCGCGCGTACTGTCTTGGCCTGACAGGCGCACTTTGTAGCCCTCGGTTTGAAGCGAGCCGAAGGCCAAAGCTTCGGCCGTGGCCCAGTCAAAACCTTCGCCGCTGTCGAACATCTGCTTTTTGGCTTCCATCAGACGACCGATCGTCTTGTGCAGCGGGAACCCATCGGGTGCAGTGGTCAGCGCCTTGCCGACCTGTTCCATCGTTTCGGGTGCAATGGCCGTCTTGCCGCGCTGGTAGGACTTTTTCTTTTTGTCCATGCCGGACCATTTGCCGTCCAGCCAGTCGGCCTTGTTGGGGCGGTATTCTTTGCCCGCCTCAAACTCTTCGCCCAGCTGTTTCTGGAACGCAGATTTCATGTCCTCGATCTCGCCCTCGGGGATCAGACCGTCTTTGACCAAACGTTCGGTATAGAGGCTGAGCGTGGTCTTTTGCTTCTTGATGCTCTTGTACATCACCGGGTTGGTGAACATCGGCTCGTCGCCTTCGTTGTGACCAAAGCGGCGGTAGCAGAAGATGTCGATGACCACGTCTTTGTGGAATTTCTGGCGGAACTCGGTGGCCACGCGGGCAGCGTGAACGACCGCTTCAGGATCATCGCCGTTAACGTGGAAGATCGGTGCCTCAACCACCAGCGCGTTGTCGGTGGGGTAGGGCGAGGAGCGCGAGAAATGCGGCGCGGTGGTGAAACCGATCTGGTTGTTCACCACGATATGCATCGTGCCGCCGGTCTTGTGACCCTTGAGGCCCGAAAGTGCGAAACATTCGGCCACAACACCTTGACCCGCAAAGGCCGCGTCGCCGTGCAACAGGATCGGCATCACGGCGGTCCGGTCTTCGTCGTTCAGTTGGTCCTGCTTAGCGCGGACCTTGCCCAGTACGACGGGGTTCACTGCTTCGAGGTGCGAGGGGTTGGCGGTGAGTGACAGGTGGACGGAATTGCCGTCAAACTCACGGTCCGACGACGCGCCGAGGTGGTATTTGACATCGCCAGAGCCGTCGACATCTTCGGGTTTGAAGCTGCCGCCCTGAAACTCGTTGAAGATCGCCCGGTAGGGTTTTTGCATCACATTGGCGAGCACCGACAAGCGGCCCCGGTGGGGCATGCCGATGACTATATCTTTGACGCCCAACTGGCCGCCGCGTTTGATGATCTGCTCCATCGCCGGGACAAGGCTTTCGCCGCCATCAAGACCGAAACGCTTGGTGCCCATGTATTTGACGTGCAGGAACTTCTCAAAACCTTCGGCTTCGACCAGCTTGCTCAGGATCGCCTTGCGGCCTTCCTTGGTAAATTGGATTTCCTTGCCGTAGCCCTCGATCCGCTCTTTCAGCCAACCGGCCTGCTCTGGGTCCGAGATATGCATGTATTGCAGCGCGAAGGTGCCACAGTAGGTCGAGCGCACGATGTCGACGATCTGCTTCATCGTGGCCACTTCGAGGCCCAGCACATTGTCGATAAAGATCGGACGATCCATGTCGGCATCGGTGAAGCCGTAGGATTTAGGGTCAAGCTCGGGTTGGTTGCCCGTGTCGCGCATGCCAAGCGGGTCAAGCGAGGCGGCCAGATGGCCCCGGATGCGGTAGGCGCGGATCAGCATCAACGCGCGGATACTGTCCAGTACCGCGCCGCGGATTTGATTGTTGGAAACTTCGACACCCTTCTCGGCGGCCTTGGCTTTGATCTTGTCGCCAGCGGATTTCGCCTCTTCGGGTTCGGGCCAAACACCGGTCAGAGCGCCCATGACTTCGCCTGCGGGGGCGGGGGGCCAATCGGGCCGCGCCCAAGAGGGGCCGGCGGCCTCTGCCTGTGCAGTCCCGGCGTCATCGCCCATCGCCGCGAAAAATTCCTGCCAAGCGTCGTCGACCGCGTTGGGGTCGTTGGCATAGCGGGCGTACATCGCCTCAAGATACTCTGCGTTTTCGCCTTCCATAAAGGAAGAGGCGTGGAACTGTTCGTTGGCGGGTTGGTCGGTCATGAGAGTACCTCGTGTGGGTTGGGACCGTAGGCATAGGGGTCGTGGGGTCTTGCGGCACCCCAAAAGGCACCGCAAGACCGGAGGGGCATCAGCCCTTGTCGATCGCTTCTTTGACCGCTTCGCCCAGTGTCGCGGGGCTATCGGCCACGACGATACCGGCTTCTTTCATCGCTTCGATCTTGCTCTCCGCGTCGCCTTTGCCACCAGCGACAATCGCGCCTGCGTGGCCCATGCGGCGGCCGGGAGGGGCCGTGCGGCCTGCGATGAAGCCAGCGGTGGGCTTCCAACGGCCTTTCTTCTTCTCATCGGCGAGGAACTGTGCCGCTTCCTCTTCGGCGGAGCCGCCGATTTCGCCGATCATGATGATCGACTGTGTTTCGGGGTCGGCAAGGAACATTTCCAGCACGTCGATATGCTCGGTCCCTTTGATGGGGTCGCCGCCGATGCCGACGGCAGAGGACTGGCCGAGGCCCATGTCGGTGGTCTGCTTGACCGCCTCATAGGTAAGCGTGCCCGAGCGCGATACAACGCCAACCGAGCCGCGACGGTGGATGTGGCCCGGCATGATGCCGATTTTGCAGGCGTCAGGCGTGATAACGCCGGGGCAGTTCGGGCCGATGAGGCGCGACTTGGACCCTTCGAGCGCGCGGGCGACGCGGGCCATGTCCAGAACCGGGATGCCTTCGGTGATGCAGACGATCAGCTCCATCTCGGCGTCGATCGCCTCAAGGATCGAGTCTGCGGCGAAGGGGGGCGGCACGTAGATTACGGAGGCGTTCGCCTCGGTCACGTGCTTGGCTTCGTGCACGGAGTTGAACACGGGCAGGTCGAGATGCGTCTGACCGCCTTTGCCGGGCGTGACGCCGCCAACCATCTTGGTGCCATAGGCGATGGCCTGTTCGGTGTGGAACGTCCCCTGCGAGCCGGTCAGACCCTGACAGATGACTTTGGTGTTTTCGTTGACTAGTACGGCCATGATTTCTTCCTTGGTCGGTGATATTTAATCCCGGGGGCGGGCCCCGGGGGCGTCAGACGCGGTGCGCCCGGTTGGTGGGATGCGCCGTGGTCAGCGAAGGGCCGGGCCACAGCAGGATGGCGGCGAGGAACATGACCGGGATGCCAAGCTCCCCGATCTCCTCGACGACGAAGGCGGTGCGTTCGGCATCGGCGCTGACTTCGATCCCCAAGGGGGCGAGTTTGCGGGCGATGCCGTCGAGCAGTTTGTAAGCGACGGTGAAGCCGATCCCGAGCAGGACGGCCCCAGCCCAAGCGCGGCCGCGAAACAGGGCCGTGAGATAGGGACGGGCGTGACGCCAAAGCATCAGCAGGATCGCGGTGACGATCAGCGCAAGGATCAGCGCGGCGATCAGCCGTTCGGCCAGCGGAACGCCCTCACCGGTATATTGCCGGGCTTTGAAGAGCCCGCGAGAGAAGAGGCTTTTGTCGAGGTCCAATTCGCGCGCGGCCATGACCGCCAGCACCAGCGGCAGATACCAGACCCGCAGCACCGCGCCGCGCAGCGTCCAGACCAATGCGAGAATGCAGAGGATATAGCCCACGACGGAGAGGCTTTCGTAAAAGCCGCCTTCGGCCAGCAGGGTGGTTTGGGTGGCGGCAGGCAGGCCGTTCACGACGAACATCTGCGCGGCAAAGGCCACGATCAGGGCGAGGATCATCCACCAGCCGGTACGAGAGGAGGAAAGCGCCTGTGTCATAGGCCTACCTTTTGCGGGGCACGGTCGCGCTTGGCCGCGTGTTGGATAAGGGGGGCGGGCGAAAGCGCGGGCATCAGTAAAGCTGCTCATCTTGATCGACCAGCAGGTCCAGCACCCGCAGGGTCAGCAGACCCGCGCCCATGATCATCAGGCTGCGGCCAATGGAGCCGGTGAGGTTCGACGGCAGGATCATTGCCAACCCGTCGCGGGATTTCCGCGCGGCGCGGCGCATTCCGCGGTCGTGGCGCCGGTGGTTGACCGGTTCGGGCAGACGCAGGGCGCCGGGTTGCCACTGCCGGATCAGAATGCCCGCCCCCAATAGCGCAATACCCGTCAGAACGGGGGAGGATTTGGGAGAGTGATCCATACTGACCTCATTGCTCCATCGGGGCATCATCGGGTGGGCGCGGCGCTGTTTCGTCGCATCGGCCCCTGCCGCAGCGAGGCGGCAAGGACGGTGATATCGGCCACTCCCGCAGGCGCGGGGGCTTGCGGGAATGGCCGAGTAAGGGCTTAGCCTTTGACCGCTTTCACGATCTTCTGCGCGCCATCCTTCAGGTCGTCGGCGGCGATGACATCAAGACCGGAGTTGTTGATGATCGCTTTGCCTTCTTCGACATTGGTGCCCTCAAGGCGGACAACCAACGGCACTTTCAGACCGACTTCTTTCACCGCGGCGACAACGCCTTCGGCGATGACGTCACAGCGCATGATGCCACCGAAGATGTTCACGAGGATGCCTTTGACGTTCTCATCGGAGGTGATGATCTTGAAGGCTTCGGTCACCTTCTCCTTGGTCGCACCGCCGCCCACGTCGAGGAAGTTGGCAGGCTCGGCACCGTAGAGCTTGATGATATCCATGGTCGCCATCGCAAGGCCTGCGCCGTTGACCATGCAGCCGATCTCACCGTCGAGCGCGATGTAGTTCAGGTCATACTTGGAGGCTTCGAGTTCCTTGGAGTCTTCCTCGGTCTCGTCGCGCAGGTTGGCGACGTCGGGCTGGCGGTACATGGCGTTGCCGTCAAAGCTGACTTTCGCGTCGAGCACTTTCAGATCGTTGCCGGGCATGACGATCAGTGGGTTGATCTCCAGCATCTCCATGTCTTTGTCGAGGAAGGCTTGGTAAAGCTGACCCATCAGCTTGACGCACTGCTTGACAGCCGTGCCTTCGAGGCCCAGCGAAAACGCAACGCGGCGGCCGTGGTAGGGCTGGTAGCCGGTGGCCGGATCGACGGAGAAGCTGAGGATTTTCTCAGGGGTCGCGTCGGCGACTTCTTCGATGTCCATGCCGCCTTCGGTGGAGCAGACAAAGGAGATGCGGCTGGTCTGGCGATCCACCAGCAGGGCGAGGTACAATTCGCGCTCAATGTCGGAGCCGTCTTCGATGTAGATGCGGTTGACCTGCTTGCCTGCGGGGCCGGTCTGGTGCGTGACCAGCGTCTTGCCCAGCATCTTTTTGGCTTCTTCTGCCGCTTCTTCCACGGATTTGGTCAGGCGCACGCCGCCCTTTTCGCCAGCACCGGCTTCTTTGAAGCTGCCTTTGCCGCGGCCACCTGCGTGGATCTGCGCTTTGACCACCCAAAGCGGGCCGTCCATCTCACCAGCGGCGGTCTTGGCGTCTTCGGCCTTGAGCACGACGCGGCCGTCGGAGACAGGGGCGCCATAGCTGCGCAGGAGGGCTTTCGCCTGATATTCGTGGATGTTCATGAAAAACGGTCCCGTTTCTGTTCCAGTTGCCCCGTAGTATGGGGGTGACTCTCGTTCCTGTAAGGGTTTTTTCGGAGAAAGTCGGGTTTGACCAGCTAAAAATGTCATTTGTGATCACACGTCAAATGCGTGTGATCACAAAATTGCTCAGCCCGTCCGAATCGGCTGATTTTTGCTTGTATTAGGGGGGATAGGTGGCCCGACCGTCTGGTCGGGCCGCTATTTCAGCGCGGCATGAGCGCCCAATAATCGAGGTCAAGAAGAACCTCTGGGCGGTATTTGCCCTCTTCATCGCGTAACTCAAAGGGGGCACCCCCTTTGGTGGCCACCAGCCGCAGTCGGATTGCGCCGACGCCGGGGGCTGCTGTCTCGGCTTTGTCGAGGACTTCGGTCCACGCGCGGATCGTGTCGCCCGATAGGCAGGGGTTCGCATGGGCCCCACCGTTCAGCCCCACGATCATCTGCGCATTGGCCAACCCGTTGAACGACAGCGCCCGCGCCATTGAGATAACATGGCCGCCATAGATCAACCGCGACCCATCGGGCCGAGCGGACGTTTCGAAATGCACTTTCGCGGTGTTCTGCCATAGGCGCGTGGCGATCATGTGTTCGGCTTCTTCGACCGTCACACCGTCCACGTGGTCGATCTTTTCACCCAGTTCATAGTCACCCCAGCGGTGCGGCTCTCCGGCTTGGGCGAAGTCGTAGTCGGAGAAAATCAGCCCCTCCGGCACCTTGAGTTGGTTGACGGTCAGGGCGTCGGGCAGGTCAGGCACGGTTGTCTGGGGCGCGGCGGCGTCCAGATCGCCTTTGCGCACCATCACCCAGCGGACGTATTCCAAGACCTTCTCGTTGTGTTGGTTCAGCCCGGTGGTGCGGACCCAGACCACACCAGTCTTCCCGTTGGAGTTTTGCTTGAGACCGATGACTTCGCTTTCGGCGCGCAGCGTGTCGCCAGGCCAGACGGGCGTTAGCCAGCGGCCTTGCGCATAGCCAAGGTTGGCCACCGCGTTGAGCGAAACATCCGGCACTGTTTTGCCGAAGACGATGTGAAAGGCGATCATATCGTCAAGCGGGCTGGATTTAAGCCCGCAAGATTGTGCAAAACTGTCCGCGGAATATAGCGCGTGACGCGCGGGATATAGCGCATGATAGAGTGCGCGTTCGCCCTCTCCAACCGTGCGGGGCACTGCGTGGTGCAGCACCTCGCCCAGTTGATAATCTTCGAAAAAGCGGCCGCGATTGGTTTTACTCATCACTGTTCGCCTAGTTTGGTGTCGGGCGAATAGGTGCCGGGCGCGTCCTTTACCACGGCTTGGCCGCAGCGCATGACCCCGGCTTTGTGGTCCCATGTCTGGGTCGGGGAGCCGTAAAGCTCCCAGCCTTTGTTCAATGCATCGGTGACCTTATGGCAAAAGGCGGACGTGTCTTCTTCGGAAAGGAAGCGGTAAACTTTCATGGGAGGCTCCGGATCAATTGGGGAAGGGGATAACGCCGAGCCATGTGTGAATGCCGGCGACAAGGACGAAGAGGATCGTAGAGATGACGATCAGGCGGATATAGGTGGCCCGGCCTGCGTGGGGCGGGGGTGTCCAGCCCGGCTCGGCCCGGTTGATGAGGATCACTTCGCTGACCGCCCAGCCCAGCATGGTGCCAAAGAGCAGAATGGAGGCGAGATCACCGTTCACCAGTAGGTGTGCCGTGGCCCAGATTTTCACCGCGAGCAGTTGCGGGTGGCGGGTTTTATAGGCGGGCCAGGCTTTGGCACCTTTGGCTGCACTTGAGCCGAAGACCCAGAAGGCCAGCACCATCAGGAGGTTGTTGAGATGGGTAAGGAACGCAGGCGGGTTCCAGACAGGGATGAAGTCCGCCGCGCGATAGCCCCAGATGATTAGAGCAAGTGCCACGACCAGCGCCAGTGCGACTGCGCCCCGGCCTGCGGTGTCGAGTTCTGCCCGTTTGGCAGGCATCAGACGTTTAAAGAGATGGGCACCGACCCAGAGGATCAGACCGAGGATGAGAATTGTCATGGCGAGGGCTCCGGGCTCATGGCTGCAATTGCCGCCAGTTTTGCCAGTGTTTCGCGGGCGGTGGCAACATGGAGATTTTCCACGATCTTTCCGTCGACGACCGCCACGCCCTGACCGGCGGCCTGCGCCTCTTCATAGGCGTCGATCTGGCGGCGGGCGAGGGCGGCTTCTTCCTCCGAAGGGGTAAAGGCCGCATTGGCGATGTCGAGCTGCGCGGGGTGGATCAGCGTTTTGCCGTCAAAGCCCATGTCGCGACCCTGTTCGCATTCGGCGCGCAGCCCGTCGTCATCCTTAAACGCATTATACACCCCGTCGATGATCGCCACGCCATGCGTCTTGGCTGCGAGCAGACAGAGGCCGAGGCCGGTGATCAGCGGCAGGCGGTCGGGGCGGAAGCGGGTTTGCAGGTCTTTCGCCAGATCATTGGTGCCCATGACCATGGCCTGCAACTGGCGGTGTCCGGCGATGGCGGCGGCGTTGAGCATCGCGCCGGGGGTTTCCATCATTGCCCAGAGTGGCACATCGCCGACGATCTCGGTCAGCGCTTCGAGATCGGCAGGGGAGCCGACTTTAGGCAGCAGAATCGCATCGGGCTTCATCGCCGCGGCGGCACGGGCGTCGTCCGCCCCCCATTCGGTGTCCAGCCCGTTGATCCGCACCACCCGCATCCGTGCGCCGTATCCGCCTGTAGCGAGCGCCTCAGTCAATGTTTCACGTGCGGCGACTTTCTCATCAGGGGAAACGGCATCTTCGAGGTCGAAGATCACCGCATCACAGGCCAGACCGCGTGCTTTGTCGAGCGCGCGAGGCTTGGAACCGGGGATATAGAGGACGGAACGCAGCGGGCGGGTTGTGGCGGTCATGTATGGCTCCTTAGGCAGGGCGGCGCATCGGCCACCTAACATTGTTGCGTGCAGAGGGGCATTTTTGTGCGAAAACTTCAAGGCAAAACATGCCGCGGCGCAGCGAACACTGTTGCGCGGCTGTTCCGGACGGCGGGTTAACCACTCCTTCAGGCCTAGGGCGCAATTTGGTCTGCATCGCATCTGTCGAAACATCACACCACAGCAGGTGCAGTCATTTCAACCTAGGCCGCCCATGGTCCGATGTGAAATACAGCGCATCGCCAGTCCCAAGGGCCACGCCTTTTGATGCAGAGGCAGATGCTATGACACGTTTAATGAAAGTCTTTCACCTTGCTGCGCTGACCGCCGCGTCGGCCTTGGTGCTTGCCACCACGACAGAAGCGCAGACGCGCGGCAATTGCGCCCCACGCGACCACGTTGTGCTGCGGCTGGCCGATGGATTCGGTGAAACGCGGCAGTCTATGGGGCTGGGCGGCGATAATGCAGTGGTCGAAGTCTTTGCCTCTCGTCAGACGGGAAGTTGGACGATCACGGTAACGGGCACCAACGGGATCACTTGTCTGGTCGCATCGGGGCAGGGGTTTGAGGAATTGGCCGAAGCGTTACCAGCCAAGGGTGAGGATGCGTAATATACGTCTGACGGTTAAGTGAGACGCGGGCGGCCAGTGGCCGCCTTTTTTTGTGTTTCGGGCATGGCGGATGGCGCTATTTATTTAAGCAGCGGTGGAACTGGATGAGGCCATTCGGGTTGTGGTTCCAGAAGAGCGAACAACACTCGCTCATTGGAAGGAGTACTACAATGAAACGTTTTTTGAGCACCACAGCCATCGTACTGACCATGTCCGGCGCAGCCTTTGCTGACGCGCATTCCGAAGGCTTTGGCAACGTCGCCGTTGAGCAGACAGACTTCCTTGCATCCGACCTGATCGGTATGCGGATTTACAACTCTGAAGCCGAAGTCGATGCCGCGACACCTGTCGCAGCCGACGCAGAGCAAGAGTGGGATGACATTGGCGAGATCAACGACATCATCGTGACCAAAGACGGTGACGTGACTGCCGTTATTCTTGGTATCGGTGGCTTCCTTGGTATGGGTGAACGCGACGTGTCCATCTCCATGGATAAGATCACCATCCTGAACGACGAAGACGGTGATCGTTTCCTCGTTGTGAACACCTCGAAAGAGATGCTGGAGCAGGCCCCTGAATTCGAACGCCCCATGATGGAAGGCGAAGCGATGGAAGGTGAAGCCATGGAAGGCGAGGCGATGACCGAAACTGGCGACAATGCCACAGTCGTCGACGGTGCCGAAACCGAAACTGAGGAAATGGCCAACGAAGTAGACGCCGAGACCGACGAAATGGCGCAGGACGCTGAGAACGCGGCCGAGAACGTTGAAGCCGAAACCGAAGAAATGGCCAATGAAGTAGAGGCCGAATCTGAGGAAATGGCGGAAGAAGCCGACACCATGATGGAAAACGCCGAAGCCGAGACAGAAGAAGCTGTCAACGAAGCTGACGCCAATACCACCGTAATCACCGGTGACGAGACCGTTGAGCGTGACATGCTGCCGCGCCCAGAAGTTGAGCGCGAAGGTTATGAAGCCGCCGAAGCGGGCATGATCGAGCAGTTGACTGCTGAAGATCTTGAAGGCTCCTATGTATATGGGGCCAATGACGAAACCGTAGGCGAAATCGACTCGTTGCTGCTTGGCGACGACGGCCAGATTGACCGTGTTGTCATCAACGTAGGCGGTTTCCTTGGTCTGGGCGAAAAGCCAGTGGCCGTGACATTTGATGAGCTGCAGGTTCTGAAAAACGTCGAAGGTGACGATGTGCGTATCTACATCGACAGCACCGAAGAGCGTCTGGAATCGCAGCCCGAATACGAAGCTGAATAATATTTCGCTCTAAGTTTCAGCAATTGGCCGCCCTTCGGGGCGGCCTTTTTCGTGGTGAGGGCAGTGTTTAGCCGCTGCGTAATGCTGCAACTTGCACGGGACGGTGCATTTCGGTATCTCCGGCGCAAATGAAACCTCTGTCGGAGACATGACCATGGCCAGACCCAAGATCGCGCTTATTGGCGCGGGGCAAATCGGCGGCACTCTCGCCCATCTCGCAGCGTTGAAGGAATTGGGCGATGTCGTCCTTTTTGACATTGCCGAGGGCACACCCGAGGGCAAAGCTCTCGATATCGCGTCGTCGGGCCCTTCGGGCAAGTTCGACGCCACTATGTCGGGCACCCAAGATTACGCCGACATCGCAGGCGCGGATGTTTGCATCGTCACCGCCGGTGTTGCACGCAAGCCGGGCATGAGCCGCGATGACCTGCTGGGCATCAACCTCAAGGTTATGAAATCCGTGGGCGAGGGCATTGCCAAACACGCGCCCGACGCTTTCGTGATCTGCATCACCAACCCGCTCGACGCGATGGTCTGGGCGCTGCGTGAATTCTCCGGTCTGCCACACAACAAGGTTTGCGGCATGGCAGGCGTGCTTGATAGCGCGCGTTTCCGTCACTTCCTCGCGACCGAGTTCAACGTGTCGATGAAAGACGTAACCGCCTTCGTTCTGGGCGGCCACGGCGACACAATGGTGCCGCTGGTGCGCTACTCCACCGTTGCAGGCATCCCGCTGCCCGATCTGGTCAAGATGGGCTGGACCACGCAGGACAAACTTGACGCGATCGTGCAGCGCACCCGTGACGGCGGTGCCGAGATCGTTGGCCTGCTGAAGACCGGTTCGGCCTTCTACGCGCCTGCCACTTCCGCCATTGAGATGGCCGAAGCTTATCTGAAAGACCAAAAGCGCGTGCTGCCCGCAGCGGCGCATGTCGATGGTGCTTACGGCTTGAATGGCTTCTACGTCGGCGTGCCTACCGTGATCGGTGCTGGCGGTGTCGAGCGCGTCGTCGAGATTTCGATGAACAAAGACGAGCAGGCGATGTTCGACAACTCCGTCAATGCGGTCAAAGGTTTGGTTGAAGCCTGCAAAGGCATCGACGAGAGCCTCGCGTAAGCGCCAGAGCATACCAATTGGAAAGCGCGTCCCTCACGGGGCGCGCTTTTTCGTTCGGGGGGTGCAGGATTTGTGATCACACGATAATATGCTGTGATCACAAAAGTGGGCATGACCACATCACTCTGTCATTTTTCCACTGAAACACCGGCCAAACCCCGCAGATTCCCCGCAGTTCCCCGTGACAGTCCTGTAAAAACCGCTATCAAGATGCAAAGCACAGGACAAAGCACAGGACAAAGGACCGCGCCATGGCCGATGTGAACCGGGGTAACCGCCCGCTTTCCCCGCATTTGACGATCTACCGCCCACAGTTGACCTCTATGACGTCGATTCTCACCCGGATCACCGGCAACGCGATGTTGATCACCGCGCTGTTGATCGTGTGGTGGTTCCTCGCCGCCGCGACGTCGGTTGAGTATTTCGACACCGTGAACGGGATCATGACCAGCTGGTTCGGTGATCTGGTGTTCACCCTGTCGCTCTTGGGTCTGTGGTATCACACGCTGGCTGGCGTGCGTCACCTGATCTGGGACACGGGCCGCATGCTCGACGTGCCGACCGCTGAAAAGCTAGGCATCGCGGCACTGATCGGGTCGGTCGTGCTGACCATCCTGACCATCATCATCGTTTGAGGAGCGACACCATGGCATACATGACAGATCGCAAACGCGCCCGTGGCCTTGGCTCGGCGAAAACCGGCACCGCGCATTTCTGGGCGATGAAAGTGTCGTCGCTGGCGCTTTTGGTGTTGATCCCGCTGTTCGTCTTTACCTTCGGCAGCGCGCTTGGCGGGACATACGAAGAGATCCTTGCCTATTACGCGCGGCCTTTCCCGGCCATCGTGGCGGCCCTGACGCTGATCGTGGGCTTCAAACACTTCAATGACGGCGTGCAGGTTCTGATCGAGGACTATGTCCACGGGCTGGCCAACAAGATCGCCCTCATCGTGATGACCATCATCAGCTACGGCGCAGCAGCGGTCGGCGTTTTCGCCATCGCCAAGCTCGCCCTGTAAACAATACGCCCAAACGGGAGACCGATTAAATGGCAGCATATGAATATGAAACCCACGAATATGACGTTGTCGTGGTGGGGGCAGGCGGTGCTGGTCTGCGCGCGACTTTGGGCATGGCGGAGCAGGGGCTGCGCACGGCCTGTATTTCCAAGGTTTTTCCAACCCGTTCGCACACCGTAGCGGCGCAGGGCGGCATTGCGGCGTCACTGTCCAACATGGGCCCGGACAACTGGCAGTGGCATATGTATGACACGGTCAAAGGCTCGGACTGGCTGGGCGACACTGATGCGATGGAATACCTCGCCCGCGAAGCGCCCAAGGCGGTTTACGAGCTTGAGCATTACGGCGTGCCCTTCTCGCGCACCGAAGAAGGCAAGATCTATCAGCGTCCCTTTGGCGGTCACACCACCGAATTTGGCGAAGGCCCCCCCGTGCAGCGCACCTGTGCCGCCGCCGACCGGACTGGTCACGCGATCCTGCACACGCTTTACGGCCAGTCGCTGAAGCAAAACGCAGAATTCTTCATCGAGTATTTTGCCATCGACCTGATCATGTCGGACGACGGTGTCTGCCAAGGTGTGCTCTGCTGGAAACTCGACGACGGCACTATGCACCTGTTCAGCGCCAAGATGGTCGTGCTGGCGACGGGCGGCTATGGTCGGGCCTATTTCTCGGCCACCTCGGCGCATACCTGCACCGGCGACGGTGGCGGCATGGCGGCCCGCGCGGGTCTGCCGCTGCAAGACATGGAATTCGTTCAGTTCCACCCCACCGGCATCTACGGTGCGGGCTGCCTGATCACCGAAGGCGCACGCGGCGAAGGCGGTTATCTGACCAACTCCGAGGGCGAGCGCTTCATGGAGCGCTATGCGCCGACCTATAAAGACCTTGCCTCGCGTGACGTGGTTTCGCGCTGCATGACGATGGAAATCCGCGAAGGCCGCGGTGTGGGCGAAAACAAAGACCACATCCACCTGCACCTGAACCACCTGCCACCGGAAACGCTGGATCTGCGCCTGCCGGGCATCTCGGAATCCGCGCGTATCTTTGCCGGTGTGGACCTTACGAAAGAGCCGATCCCAGTGCTGCCGACGGTGCACTACAACATGGGCGGCATCCCCACGAACTACTGGGGCGAAGTGCTGAACCCGACCGCCGACAACCCCGACGCCATCGCACCCGGCCTGATGGCCGTGGGCGAAGCGGGCTGTGCCTCCGTGCATGGTGCGAACCGTCTCGGCTCCAACTCGCTCATTGACCTCGTGGTCTTTGGCCGCGCCGCCGCGATCCGCGCGGCCAAGATCGTCGACGCCGACAGCCCGGTGCCCGCGCCGAACCTCAAATCGGTGGAAAAGGCATTCGATCGCTTCGACGGTCTGCGCAATGCCAAGGGCGGCACGCCGACAGCCGAACTGCGCCTCGAGATGCAGAAGACCATGCAGGCCGACGCCGCCGTTTTCCGCACCGATAAGACGCTGGAAGAGGGCCGCGAGAAGATGATCGAAGTCGCCGACAAGCTGAACGACCTGCATGTCACCGACCGCAGCCTCGTGTGGAACTCTGACCTGATGGAGACGCTGGAGCTGACCAACCTGATGCCCAACGCCACCGCCACGATCACCGCCGCCGCTGCCCGCAAAGAGAGCCGGGGCGCACACGCGCATGAGGACTACCCGGATCGGAACGACGACGAATGGCGCAAGCACTCGCTGGCGTGGTTCGATGGCAATAACGCGAAACTCACCTATCGCGCCGTGCACCTCGACCCGCTGACGAAAGAAGACGAAGGCGGGATCGACATGAAGAAGATCGCCCCCAAGGCACGGGTGTATTGATGGTTCGCACAGCACTCATCGCGGCCACGTTGGCAGCTCTTTCGGGCTGTGTTGAAGTTCAGCAGGCGGTGGATGACACCGCCCGCCAGACCTCAAAAGGTGTGGTGACCGAAGTTCTGGCCACCCGTTTCCCGCAGGTGCCGAAAGAGCTAATCACCCCCTTCACCGATTGCATCATCGACAATGCCGACGCGCTGGAGCTGCGCGAATTGGCCCGCGCCACCGTGGTCGGCGTGGACGACACAACAACGGGCACCGTGCGCACGATCCTGTCGCGCCCCGAGACCCGCACCTGCCTGCTGGCCGCCGCGCCTGCAGCTGGCATGACGCTTTAGGAGACGCACAATGGTTCAACTGACGCTTCCCAAAAACTCCCGCATGACCAGCGGCAAGACATGGCCCAAGCCCTCGGGCGCGACCAACATGCGCGAGTTCCACATCTATCGCTGGAACCCCGACGACGGCAAAAACCCGGCGCTCGACACCTATTTCGTCGACATGGACGATTGCGGGCCGATGATTCTCGACGCGCTGATCAAGATCAAGAACGAGATTGACCCCACGCTGACCTTCCGCCGCTCCTGCCGCGAAGGCATCTGCGGCTCCTGCGCGATGAATATCGACGGGATCAACACACTGGCCTGCACCTACGGCATGGAAGAGATCAACGGCGTGGTCAAAATCTACCCGCTGCCGCATATGCCGGTGGTCAAAGACCTGATCCCCGATCTGACGCACTTCTACGCCCAGCACGCTTCGATCCAACCCTGGCTGGAAACCGAGACGCCTGAGCCGCGTAAAGAGTGGAAACAATCGATCGACGACCGCGCCAAGCTCGACGGTCTTTATGAGTGCATCATGTGCGCCTGCTGCTCGACTTCCTGCCCCAGCTACTGGTGGAACGGCGACCGCTACCTCGGGCCGGCAGCGCTGCTGCATGCCTACCGCTGGATCATCGACAGCCGGGACGAGGCGACAGGCGAGCGCTTGGATGACCTCGAAGACCCCTTCAAGCTCTACCGCTGCCACACGATCATGAACTGCGCCAAGACCTGCCCCAAGGGGCTGAACCCGGCAGCGGCGATTGCCAATATCAAAAAACTGATGGTCGAACGGACTGTCTAAAGACAACAGGGCCCGGCCAAGCGCCGGGCCTTTGGTTATCTTATGATCCTACCCTTCGTCATCGTTATCGTCTTTGTGATCGTGCTGATCTTTGCCCGTCGCAACGCGCCCACGCGCGACTGCCGCTGGCGCGAAGACCGGGCAGGGGACAAGGGCGCCCTGCGCAAATACCACTGCGTCGCCTGCGGGGCCGAAGCCTACCGCAGCGAAGGCCCACCGGACCGCTGCCTCAAAGGGCTCGATACACCGCGCCTGTAAGCCATGCTCTACATATTTCCGCACGCGCCTGATACCCACCACAACAACAGCAAAAGGCGCGACCCCTGCCGCGCCTCTTCATCCTTTTTCAAATACCGTCCGCACTCTCAACGGGCGCGCACCTCAGGAAAATGCCGCTTCCAGTGCAATCTCAACCATATCGCCAAAGCTCTTTTCGCGGTCCTCTGAAGGCAAAGCCTCACCAGTCTGCAAATGATCGCTTACGGTCAATACGGCCAGCGCCCGGCGCTTGTGCCGCGCGGCTAGCGTGTAAAGTTCAGCCGCTTCCATCTCGACGCCCAGAATACCATGGCGGACCATTTGTTTGTCCAGATCAGGGCGTTCGGCATAAAAGATATCCGAAGAATAGATGCCACCGACATGGGTCTTGGTATCCAATTTCTCGGCAGCTGTGACGGCCGCGCGCAGGAGCCCCCAGTCTGCGCAGGGCGCATAGTTCAATTCACGGAATATGCCGGAAGAAGGGGAGGTGATGGTGCTGGCGGTCATGGCGATGATCACGTCACGAATGCCAACATGGCTTTGCATCCCGCCGCAAGACCCGATGCGGATCAAAGTCTGCGCGCCATATTCCGTCATCAGTTCATTGGCATAGATCGACAGGGATGGCATGCCCATGCCGGAGCCTTGGATGGTTACGCGATTGCCGCGCCATGTGCCGGTGAAACCCAGCATCCCGCGGACTTCGTTGACCAATTCGGCCCCTTCGAGAAAAGTCTCAGCCGCCCATTTCGCGCGGTAAGGATCGCCGGGCATCAATACGGTTTCAGCAATATCGCCGACTTTGGCGCCAATATGGACGGTCATTTCTATCTCCTGATGTTTCGCGCATTTTGCCTGTGGGCGGCGCGGTTCACAAGGGGAGTGATGGATGACGTAAAGGCGGTAACTGGAGGGACAGGGGCACCGGCGAGATAATTCACGAATGCGTTATTCTCGAAAAAAGGCACCGGCGAAACCCAATTCGCGCGGTGCCCTAAAATTCGTCGGGACGTCGATTAAAGCCGCATTGTTTCGGGATCGCTGCCTTTTTCTACCTGTGCGCGAAACCAATTTGGCTGACGGCCTTTGCCGGTCCAGGTTTGGGATGGATTTTCCGGATTGGCAAATTGGGGCTTTGATTTCGGGCCGGTGGCCGCTTTGCGTGGTTTCTTAGCCTTCTTGGGTGCGGGTGTTTCTTCGGCCAAGTCATTGAGGGAAAAGCCATATTCCGCCGCAGCCTTTTGGGCCGCTTTGCGCGCGGCGCGGCGTTCGCGCGACTGCGCCGCCTGCAATGCCTTTTTGACATCCGACAGAAGTTTCTCCAGATCCTTGCGGCTCATGGATTTCAGGTCTTTTTCCATATCTGATTTTTCCTTTCCAGATTGTGCTGGTCAGGGCAATTATAGAGCTAATTCGCCAATTGCACGATATATTTTGTGTCAAACTACTCGGCGGCTACCGCAGCGGGGTCGGCGAGCGTAATGATATCATGCATAATCACGTTCAATTCGAAGTCTTTAGGCGTATATACCTGCGCTACCCCGGCGGCCCGCAGACGGGTTGCGTCGGCTTCGGGAATAATACCGCCGACAATTACCGGGACATGGTTCAACCCGGCCTCTGCCATACGTTTCATAAGTTCTTCGACAAGTGGCACATGAGATCCCGAAAGGATCGACAGGCCGACAACATGGGCGTCTTCCGCTTTTGCGGCCTCGACGATCTCGGCAGGGGTCAGGCGGATGCCTTCATAGCTGATGTCCATGCCGCAATCGCGGGCGCGAACGGCGATCTGTTCGGCCCCGTTAGAGTGGCCATCAAGCCCCGGTTTGCCGACGAGGAACTTGAGCCTGCGGCCCAGACGGTCACTTACCGCATCTACTGCGTCACGCAGATCATCCAACCCTTCGGTCTTGTTCGATTGGCCTGCGGAAACCCCTGTGGGGCCACGGTATTCCCCATGTATCGCGCGCATCTGAGCGGCCCATTCACCGGTGGTTACGCCAGCTTTTGCGGCAGCGATTGAGGCGGGCATGATGTTTTCACCCTTCTCGGCCGCGAGGCGCAGATCGGCCAGCGCCTTTTTCACTGCATCGTCATTGCGGGCCGCGCGCCATGCTTCTAGCCGAGAAAGCTGATCGGCTTCTGCCCCCGGATCGGATTGCATGATATCGCCCGCGCCCGTCATCAGCGGAGAGGGCGCACCTTGTTGCCATTTGTTGACCCCGACAACCACGGTTTCGCCGCTTTCAATTCGGCGCAGACGGTCGGCGTTACTTTCGACCAAACGACCCTTCATGTAATCAATTGCGGAAATAGCACCGCCCATTCCGTCCAAGTTCGCCAATTCCGCGCGCGCGCCTTGTTTGAGCAATTCAACCTTCGCGTCGACCGCCGGGTTGCCGTCGAAAAGATCGTCGAATTCCAAAAGATCGGTTTCATGGGCCATGATTTGCTGCATCCGCATTGACCATTGTTGGTCCCATGGGCGGGGCAGACCGAGCGCTTCGTTCCATGCGGGCAATTGCACAGCGCGGGCGCGGGCTTTTTTCGACAGGGTCACAGCCAGCATTTCAATGAGAATACGGTAGACGTTATTCTCGGGTTGTTGTTCGGTCAGCCCCAGTGAATTGACCTGCACCCCATAGCGGAAACGTCGGAATTTCGGGTCATCCACGCCATAACGCTCACGGCAGATTTCATCCCAAAGGTCTACGAAGGCACGCATTTTGCACATTTCGGTGACAAAGCGGATGCCTGCGTTCACGAAAAAGGAAATACGGCCCACCAATTGCGGGAAATCTTCCGCGGGGACACGGGGCTTTAGGGCATCCAACACGGCTGTCGCAGTGGCCAGCGCAAAGGCCAATTCCTGTTCAGGCGTCGCCCCGGCCTCTTGGAGGTGGTAGGAACAGACGTTCATCGGGTTCCATTTCGGCACATTCGTATAGCAGAATTCGGCCACATCCGCGATCATCTTGAGCGATGGCGCAGGCGGGCAGATATAGGTGCCGCGGCTGAGGTATTCCTTGATCAGATCATTCTGCACCGTGCCCTGCAGCGCGGTCACATCCGCGCCCTGTTCCTCGGTCACGGCGATATAAAGCGCCAGCAGCCAAGGGGCCGTTGCGTTAATCGTCATGGAGGTGTTCATCTGCTCAAGCGGAATGCCGTCGAACAGCGCGCGCATGTCGCCGAGGTGGTTCACCGGCACGCCTACCTTGCCGACCTCACCGCGGCTGAGCACATGGTCGCTGTCATAGCCGGTCTGGGTCGGCAGATCGAAAGCGACCGAGAGGCCAGTCTGCCCGCGCTCAAGGTTGGAGCGATAAAGCGCGTTGGAGGCGGCGGCGGTGGAATGGCCCGCATAGGTGCGAATGAGCCAGGGGCGGTCTTTCTGCGATTGGGTCATCGTGGCCTCTTGAATCTTAATGGCAATAAAGTTGCGTTAGGGTGTTGATAGGCGAAATAATATGCCTCTGTCAATTCGCTGCGTTGCGGCATCACCTGTGCCGCTGCGGTGCGGGTGGAAACAGATAAATATTGTCCTCTCAGCCCCGCGCTGTAAGGGTTAACCCATGACGCAGACCGTGCAATTGCCCCTTTGGCTGTTCATCCTTATTGTGGTTTTCGCAGCCGTCACGGCGCTGAGCCATTTTCTGCTGCCCTCGGTGCGCTGGTTCTTTCGCCGACGGCTTGAACGGGCGGTGGCGCGTCTCAACAAACGGCTAACGCGACCGATCGAGCCGTTCAAACTGGCGCGGCGGCATGACATGATTCAGCGGCTGATCTATGACCCTGAAGTCAGCCAAGAGATCGTTAATTACGCTCGCAGCAATGGCGTGCCCGAGAACGTCGGCTTTCAAAAAGCCCGCGATTATGCGCGTGAGATCGTGCCGCGTTTTTCCACCTTTGCGTACTTTAGCTTTGGCATCCGGCTGGCGCGGCTTTTGGCCAATGCAGTCTACCGGATCGAGACAGCGGCGAGCAACGAGACGACTTTTGCCTCTCTGCCGCGCGACGCCACGGTGGTTTTCGTTATGAACCACCGCTCGAACATGGATTACATGCTGGTGACCTACCTCGCCGCGCGGTCCTCGGCGCTGAGCTATGCAGTGGGGGAGTGGGCGCGGGTCTGGCCGCTTAGCACGCTTATTCGCTCCATGGGGGCCTACTTTATCCGACGCCGTTCGCGCGGGGCGCTCTATCGCAAGGTGTTGGCGCGTTATGTGCAGATGGCCACGGCGGGCGGCGTAACGCAGGCGTTTTATCCCGAAGGGGGGCTGAGCCTGACCGGCGCGCTCCAGCCGCCGAAGGTGGGGTTGCTGTCCTATGTGGTTGAAGGCTTTGACCCAGAGGGCGAACGCGACATCATCTTTGTGCCGGTGGCGATTAACTATGACCGCGTGCTGGAAGACCGGGTTCTGATCGCCGCCGGGCAGCGCGGAGACCGTCGCTTTGGTGCGCGGATCACGGTGGTTGTGGGCTTTGTCCTGCGCAAGATGTGGCGGCGAATGCGGGGGCATGACACGCGGTTCGGGACCGCTGCGGTGACTTTTGGTGATCCGTTGTCGTTACGGCGTACGGGTGCGGAGGTGCCGGTCTCGGAACTGTCGGAGATGTTGATGGACCGGATCGCGCAGGCGATGCCCGTGCTGACGGTGCCGCTGATCGCGCGGGTCATGTTGCAGGCGCAAGCCCCGATGAGCGAGGCGGAATTGCTGTCGAAGGTCGGCGCTACGCTGGGGCAGATGCCGCAGCGCAACCGCGTGCCAAAGCCCGAGGTTCTGGCCGAGCGCGTGGCACGCGCTACGGCTCGGCTGATGAAACGTGGCATCATTTCTGAAGGTGCACAGGGGTTGGAAATCGTGCCGGGGCAGGAGCCTGTTTTGGCCTTTTACGCTAATTCTATTGCGCATTTTCCGAGCGAAGATGCTGCACCTGCGGCGGAAATTGCTGCAACCGCTGGGTCATAAAATTACAAAAGTAGAGCTGCAGGGGTTGCAATGTTGCGCGGTGGATCATATCCCAAAGGGGAGCCGCCGCGATTCTGCAGTGCGGCACAGACCTTGTAGACACCGATCACCGGCAGGAGGCCCACATGGCACTGGATACGAAACACGCCGACTATGACGCCCCGCAAAAAGACCTTTATGAAGTGGGCGAAATGCCCCCGATGGGTCACGTTCCGAAACAGATGTATGCTTGGGCCATCCGTCGCGAACGGCATGGCGATCCGGACAGCGCGATGCTGCAAGAAGTGGTCGATGTGCCAGAGCTCGACAGTCAAGACGTGCTGGTCTTGGTCATGGCGGCGGGCATCAACTACAACGGTGTCTGGGCCGCGCGCGGCGTGCCGATCAGCCCCTTTGACGGCCACGGCGAGCCTTATCACATCGCAGGTTCTGATGCGTCGGGCATCGTCTGGGCGGTGGGGGATAAGGTCACGCGCTGGAAGGTCGGCGATGAGGTGGTGATCCACTGCAACCAGGACGATGGCGACGATGAGGAATGCAACGGCGGCGACCCAATGTATTCGCCCAGCCAGCGGATCTGGGGCTATGAGACGCCGGACGGCTCCTTTGCGCAGTTCACCCGCGTGCAGAGCCAGCAGCTTATGCCGCGTCCCAAACACCTGACATGGGAAGAGAGTGCCTGCTACACGCTGACGCTGGCCACCGCCTACCGTATGCTCTTCGGTCATGAGCCGCATGACCTGAAGCCCGGCCAGAACGTGCTGGTCTGGGGCGCGAGCGGCGGTCTGGGCTCCTATGCGATCCAGCTTATCAACACCGCAGGCGCCAATGCGATCGGCGTGATCTCGGACGAGAGCAAACGCCAGTTCGTGATGGATCTGGGTGCCAAGGGCGTGTTGAACCGCAAGGACTTCAACTGCTGGGGCCAACTGCCCACGGTGAACACACCGGAATATAACGAGTGGTTCAAAGAGGCCCGCAAGTTCGGCAAGGCAATCTGGGACATCACCGGCAAGGGCGTGAACGTCGATATGGTGTTCGAACACCCCGGTGAGGCGACCTTCCCGGTCTCTACCTTCGTTGTCAAAAAGGGCGGCATGGTGGTGATCTGTGCCGGGACGAGCGGCTTCAACCTGACCTTCGATGTGCGCTATATGTGGATGCACCAGAAGCGTTTGCAGGGCAGCCACTTTGCCCATCTGAAACAGGCGAGTGCCGCCAACAAGCTGATGATGGAACGCCGTCTTGATCCCTGCATGTCCGAGGTCTTTAGCTGGGCCGATCTGCCAGAGGCGCATATGAAGATGATGCGCAACGAGCATAAGCCGGGCAATATGTCGGTGCTGGTGCAGGCACCGCGCACCGGACTGCGCACGCTGGAAGATACGGTTATGGCGCGCGACTGAACCTGACTGATAGATTAAAACCAGAACCCCCATGGCCTCGGCTGCGGGGGTTTTCGTTTGGCTGTAACCGGAACAGAGACTTAGTGCAGCCTGCCCCGCTATTTATGGGGGGACGAAAAGCGCGGATGGTGCGAAATCCCGCACATGCTATGGTTGTATTAATCTGCCATTAACCAAAGCTGGGCGACTCTCATGCGAGATGATTGGATATTGGACGTATTGGCCGATCTAAGGGCTTTCGCCATGGCAAACCAACTGCCCCGTACTGCGGAACAGTTGGACGACGCGGCGCTTATCGCTCTGGCTGAAATGTCCGTGCAACGCGAAGGGGCCGCAGGCCGGGCGTATGAGGATAGAGCCGCATCTGGAACAAATTTGGGAAAGGCTGGCACAGGCTGACGGGCAGCCAGCCCTTGAGCGCGCCTGCGCAGATCTGCGCGATCACTATGGCATTTTACATGTTGCCTATCATTGGGTTGATACGGCGGGTGCGCAATATGGCTGTGGCACCTATGGACCGCTCTGGTCTGAGCGGTATCAGAACCACAACTACCTGCGCATCGATCCGGTGGTCGGCGGCTGCTATCGTCGGTTTGTGCCAGTGGACTGGAAAGACCTTGATTGGTCCTCCCGCGCGGCGCGGCAATTCCGGCGGGACGCGCTGGATCATGGGGTGGGCGATCAGGGGTTTTCGGTGCCTATTCGGGGGCCGCATGGGCAGTTTGCGCTGTTCACCACCAATCATAGCTGCACCGACGCGGTCTGGGCCTCATTCACCGCGCGGCACCGGCGCGATCTGATCTGGGCGGCGCATTGTTTCAACGAAAAGGCACTGGCGCTGGCCCCGGATCGTGCACCGGGGGCGGTGCAGGCGCTCTCCCCGCGGGAGGTGGATGCCATGACGCTGCTGGCGGTGGGCTATAGCCGCGCGCAGGTGGCCGAACGGCTGTCGATCTCAGAACACACGCTGCGCGCCTATGTGGAAAGCGCGCGGTTCAAACTGGGCGCATCGAACACCACCCATGCCGTCGCACGCGCGCTCAGCCGGGGGCTGATCGTCATCTGAGGCGGATAATCCACATGAATCGCGCGCGGGCAGGGCAAAGCGATCTGGCCCCCGGCGCGGGGCTCATTTAGGGTCGCCCAATGACATCTACCGCGCTCACCTACTCCGAAGACCAAGCCGCCGCCCATGACAAGGTGGCCGAGATGCTGCGCTCTGCGGGCATTGATCTGGACGACTCATTGCTGATGCCGCCTGCGGGCGGGCCGGATCAGGTGATGGCGGTGACGGGCAAGGCCGGATCGGGCAAAACGCTGCTGCTGGCCGAGCTTTATCGTGCCTTGGAAGCGGCGGGCGTCGACATTGTGTCGGGTGATTACGAATCGCGCAAGAAACGTGAGAAACGCACGCTGGCAATCCTCGCGCCGACCAACAAAGCGGCGAGCGTCTTGCGTCTGCGCGGCGTGCCCGCGACGACGATCCACCGCATCCTCTACACGCCGGTTTACCACCCCGAATACGAGCGCATCGCGGAGTGGCTGACCGGGAATGGCGAAAAGCCCGACATCGAAGGGCTGAGCGAGGTCGCGCTGGACCGGGCAGCGGCGTTTTTCGCGAATAACAAATCTGTGCCCGGGGCGCTGGCGGCAGCAGGGCTGCGGGGCAGTGATTTCATCACCGGATGGAAACGCCGGGAAGAGCCGCTCGACATCGGCTTTGTCGACGAAAGCTCGATGCTGGATGACAAACAATTCGAAGACCTGAAAGAGATTTTTCCGACGCTGCTGCTGTTCGGCGATCCGGCGCAGTTGGCCCCGGTGGGGCAATCCGGCACGATGGTGTTTGAGAAACTGCCCGAAAAGCGGGTGCTGAACCTCAACCGGATCCACCGACAAGAGGCGGACAACCCGATCCTTGATCTGGCCCATGCGTTGGCCGATCCACAGCTTGAGTTTCATGACTTTGAGCGGATGATCGAAGACGCGGCGCGCAAGGATGATCGCGTGGTCTGGGGCCAGCGGGTTGAGGTTGATCTGATGGCGCGCAGCCCCGTGCTGGTCTGGCGGAATGCCACGCGCATTCGGCTGATCAACGCCTTTCGCGCCGTGCATGGTGCGCCGGAGGATGCGCTGCTGGCGGGGGAGCCGCTGATCTGCGACGGGATCGAACTGCCGCTGAAGCATCGCAAGAAGCGGCTAGACCTCGAGGCGCGGGGCCTGATCAAGGGCGCGCAGGTGGTCTATCTGGGCGAGGGGCGTAAGCCGGGGTTCAGCCGGTTGCACGTTATCGGTGCCGAAGACCCGCAGGTAAGTGCCGCGTCGATCGTTAAAATCGAAAAGCCGGATGAGGAAGAGCCCTTTATCCCCTTCGCCGCGCGTATGGGGGCCACGTTCTTGCATGGTGCCGCTGTGACGATCCACAAGGCGCAAGGCAGCCAGTGGGAGAACGTGCAGGTCTTTGCGCCCGACCTTTACGCCGCCGCGCGGATGGGGCGCTCTGAGGCCGGGCAACCGCTGTGGAAACGGCTGGCCTATGTCGCCATCACCCGCGCGCAGGAGCGGTTGATCTGGGTGGTGCGCAACCGTCTTAGCAAACCATCTGGGCCGCTGCGCGTGGATGACCTGCGCGCCGCCCCTGCAGCGGCGCTGACGCTTGAGGCGACCGAGGATGGCGCGGCTTAGCGGCGCAGCAACCCGAAGACGGCAGAGGCGCCCCAGCCCGCGGTAATGGCGATAAAGAGCGATAGCAGCCCGTAGATAAACGCCTGATCATGGGCCAGATTGAACAGCCACCGCTCCATCCCGACCTTGCGCACGTCGATCACCGTTTCATATTGAGCCACCACATCGCCGCCACGGGTCAGGAAAATCCGCGTGTCATAGGCGCCTTCGGTGAGCGAGGCAGGCAGCGCAACGGCGGCGCGAAATAGGGTCTGTTCATCAACCTTCACGCCGTCTTCGATGACTTGGTAGAGATTGGCCTCTTTGCGCACGCGGATCAGCGCATCGGTGAATTGGGTGGGGTCTGCGATCTCCATCGGGGCGCCGACAGAGCGGATGGCGCGGGGGATGGAAATGCGGTGGCGCAGGTCTTCGATACGTTTGAGCACTTCGGACAGCGGGCCGGAGGTGACCACGGCATAGAAACTCGGCGCGCGGTCGACCTCAATCGCGTCCGTGTTGACCCAGATGCCGAAGCGCCTTTCCTTGCGCCGCACCATGATCGGGGTCGAGGGGCCAGAGACGGTGACGACCACCTCAAGCGGTGCGCCTTCGGGGATCGGGGTTTCACGTTTGACAGCGCCGTAGACGAGGATTTCGGACCCGTCGAAATTGGTGGTGATGGAGACTTCGGCCTGGCTCAGGCCCAACACGATCTCCTCCTCCGCCGTGGCGGTGAAGGCTGTGAGCAGCAGGCCAGCGAATGCGAGAACTGCGCGGATCATTCTGCCGCCACCGGGCTGAGGGAGTAAAGCTCGGACGGCTCCAGCAGCAGATCAAGCGCCAGCTTGCCGCAGACCGCGAGGACCAGCACCGCCAGCAAAATGCGCAACTGTTCGGCCTGCATCCGCACGCCGATCCGCGTGCCAACCTGTGCGCCCAGCACCCCGCCGACCAGCAAAAGCACCGCCAACACGATGTCGACCGTCTGGTTGGTGGTGGCGTGCAGCATGGTGGTGAAACCGGTCACGAAAATGATCTGCAACAGCGAGGTGCCGATTACCACTTTAGTCGGCATGCCCAGCAGATAGATCATCGCGGGCACCATGATGAACCCGCCGCCGACGCCCATGATGGCCGAGAGCATCCCGACCGCTGCGCCGACAAGCACCGGGGGGATCACCGAGATATAAAGCCCCGATACCCGAAACCGCATTTTGATTGGCAGGCCGTGGACCCAGTAGTGTTTCTTGCGCTGCACGCGCCCACCTTTGCGGGTGCGGCGGATCGCGCGGAGCGATTCAAAGAACATCAACCCGCCGATAATGCCCAGAAAAATCACGTAGCAAAGGGTCACCAGCAGATCGACCTGACCCAGCGATTTCAGGTAGTTAAAGATGAACATGCCGATGCCGGAACCGATGAGGCCGCCCGCCAGCAACACCCAGCCCATTCGGAAATCCACCGTGCGCCTTTTTAGGTGCGCCAGAAGGGCCGAGAAGGACGAGGCGACGATCTGGTTGGTCGAAGTCGCCACGGCCACGGCAGGGGGGATGCCGACAAAGAACAACAGCGGCGTGATCAAAAAACCGCCGCCGACGCCAAACATGCCCGATAAGATGCCCACAATTCCGCCCAGTCCCAGAAGGAGGAAGGCGTTAACCGATACCTCGGCGATGGGCAGGTAGATTTGCATGACGTTTCCTAGCCTCTAACGGCCGCGCAGTTCAACATAGCTTGTCGCGATAAAACGACCACTGAGATAGGTTGCGCCGATCCGGCCCTCGGGTGCAAGGGCCGGAGAGGGGTGTCAGCGTTCTTTCACATAGGGCTCGCCGCCCGCGCGGGGCGGGATCGCCTTGCCGACGAAGCCCGCGAGGATCACCACGGTCATCAGATAGGGCAGCGCGCTCAATATCTGGCCCTGAACCTTGATGCCGATCACCGATTGGATCACGTCAGGCCGGGTTTCCAGCGCGCCGAATAGGCCAAAGAGCAGCGTCGCCCAGAGCGCGTACCACGGACGCCACTTGGCGAAGATCAGCGCGGCCAGCGCGATAAAGCCGCGGCCCGCCGACATGTCCTTGACGAAACCCGCCTGCAGCGCGGTGCTGAGGTAGGCCCCCGCCACGCCGCAGAGCAGGCCCGCGATGGCCACGGCGGCATAGCGCAGACCCACGACCGAGACACCTGCGGTGTCGACGGCGGCGGGGTTCTCGCCCACGGCGCGCAGGCGCAGGCCGAAGCGGGTGCGGAACAGGATCCACCATGTCAGCGGCACGGCGAGGAAGGCGGCATAGACGAGGATCGAATGGCCCGAGATCAGCTCTTCGTAAAGCGGGCCGATGATTGGCACATTGGCCATGGCATCAGCGAAGGGCAGGGTGATCGGCTCGAACCGGGCACCGCCAAAGAGCGAGGGCGTGCGGCCCCCTTGGGCAAACCAGTCCTGCGCGATCAGCACGGTCATGCCGGCAGCGAGGAAGTTGATCGCCACGCCGGAGATCAGCTGGTTGCCGCGGAAGGTGATCGACGCCAGCCCGTGCACAGCGCTGAGTGCCAGCGAAGAGGCGATGCCCGCCGCGAGACCGATCCAGACCGAGCCGGTGATTGAGGCGAGCGCCGCCGAGAAGAAGGCCGCGGCCAGCATCTTGCCTTCGAGCCCGATGTCGAAGACCCCGGCGCGTTCGGAGAAGAGACCGGCAAGACAGGCCAGAAGCAGCGGCGTGGCCAGCCGCACAGTGCTGTCGAGCAATTGGATGAGCGTGATATAGTCCATAGGTCAGACCCGCTTTCTCAGGGGGGTGTTCTGGGTCATTCCGCGCCCTCCGACTGACCGCTGCGGGGGCCGGGTTTGGGCTCGCTGTCAGCGGAATTGGCTGGGGGGGCGGGGCGGCGGAACATCAGGAAAAGACGCTCCAGCGGCATCCGCACCATATTGTCGAGCGCGCCGGTAAAGAGGATCACCAGCGCCTGGATCACGACGATCAATTCGCGCGGGATCGAGGTCCAGAGCGCCAGTTCCGCGCCGCCTTGGTAGAGGAAGCCGAAGAGCAGGGCGGCGAAGAAGACGCCCACGGGATGCGAGCGGCCCATAAGTGCCACGGCGATGCCGATAAAGCCTGCGCCTTCGGTCGCGTTCAGCACCAGACGCTCGCTTTCGCCCATGACGTTGTTGATCGCCATCAGCCCCGCCAGCGCGCCCGAGATGATCATGGTGACCATCGTGATTCGCACGGGCGAGATGCCCGCGTATTTGGCAGCAGGTTGCGAATGGCCATAGGCGCGGATTTCATAGCCAAGGCGCGTGCGCCAGATCAGCAGCCAGACCACGATACAGGCCGCAGCAGCGACGAGCAGCGAGATATTGGCAGGCGCGGATTTCGAGAAGGCGATGCCAAGCGGGGCCAGCAATTCATGCAACGTCGGTAGATGCACGGCTTCGGGAAAGCGGGCGCTGGCCGGGTCCATGCTGCCCGGCGGGCGCATGACGTTGACCAGAACATAGTTCAGCAGCGCCGCCGCGATAAAGTTGAACATGATCGTGGTGATTACGACGTGGCTGCCGCGTTTGGCTTGCAACCAGCCGGGGATCGCGGCCCAGATCGCGCCCAAAAGCCCGGCCATCACACCGCAGCCGATCAGCGCCAGCGTCCAATGCGGCCATGGGATATAGAGCGCGGCAATGGCGACGCCCAAACCGCCCAGCATCGCCTGACCTTCGCCACCGATGTTGAACAGCCGCGCGTGGAATGCGACGGCGACGGCCAGCCCGGTGAAGATGAAATTGGTCGCGTAGTACAGCGTGTAACCCCAGCCATAGGTCGAGCCGAGCGCGCCTTTGACCATCAGTGTCACGGCGGCAATCGGGTCTTCACCGATGGCGAGGATCACCAGCGCCGAGAGCAGGGCCGCCAGCAACAGAGAGATCAGCGGCACGAGGATCACCTCGGCCCATTTTGGCATCACGTCCATCTCAGACCTCCTTGCTGGCGTCGCCGCCGGCGCGGGCGAGATTGGCTTCGACCTCGGCCACGCTGTGTTCGTTCTCGGTGTCGGTGATGCCAGCCATCAGCAGCCCCAGTTCTTTCTCGTCGGTCTGGTCGGCGGCGCGTTCGCCCATGATCTGCCCGTCAAACATCACCGCGATGCGGTCCGACAGGGCAAGGATTTCTTCGAGTTCGACCGAGACCAGCAGGATCGCCTTGCCCTGATCGCGCAGGGCTATGATCTGTTCATGGATGAACTCAATCGCGCCAATGTCGACGCCGCGGGTGGGCTGGCCGATCAGCAGCAGGTCGGGGTTGCGCTCGATCTCGCGCGCGAGGACGATTTTCTGTTGGTTGCCGCCCGAAAAATTCTTGGCCGCCAGTGTTGGGTCAGGCGGGCGCACGTCAAAGCGGGCCATCTTGTCTTCGGCATCGGCGCGGATCGCGGCGTGGTCCATTAGCAGCCCGCTGTTGAAGCGGTCGTCGTGGTGGTAGCCGAAGACGTTATTCTCCCAAGCCTGAAAATCCATAATCAGACCCTCGCGCTGGCGATCTTCGGGCACATGGGCTACACCGCGCGCGCGGCGCGATTGGCCGTCGGATTTCTTGCCCGATAGGTCCAGCGGGGTGCCGTTTAGCGTGACGTTGCCGGTGCCATCGGCATAGCCGCCCAGCACCTCGAGCAGTTCGGATTGGCCGTTGCCTGCGACACCCGCAAGGCCCAGCACCTCACCAGCGCAGACTTGCAAATCAATGCCGCGCAGACGCTCAACGCCTTTGCCATCGACGACCCGCAGCCCTTTGACATCCAAAATGACATCGCCGGGCGTTGCGGGCTTTTTATTGACGCGCAGCAAGACCTTACGCCCGACCATCAGCTCGGCCAGTTCCGGCGGCGAGGTCTCGGCAGTCTTCACGGTCGCGGTCATCTTGCCCCGGCGCATGACCGACACGGTGTCGGTGATCTCCATGATCTCGCGCAGCTTGTGGGTGATGAGGATGATGGTTTTGCCCTCAGAGCGCAGGCGCCCGAGGATGCGGAAAAGCTGATCAGCCTCGGCGGGGGTCAGCACGCCCGTGGGTTCGTCCAAGATCAGAATGTCGGCTTGTCGGTAAAGCGCTTTGAGGATTTCCACGCGCTGCTGCATGCCCACGCCAATATCTTGGATCAGCGCGTCGGGGTCGACGTTGAGACCGTAGTCTTCGGCAAGACTAATCAGCGACTTGCGGGCTTTAGAAAGCGAAGGCTTGAGCAAGCGACCATCTTCGGCCCCCAGAATGATGTTTTCCAGCACGGTGAAGTTTTCAACCAGCTTGAAGTGCTGGAACACCATGCCGATGCCCGCCGCGATGGCGGCTTGGCTGTCGGGAATGTCGGTCTTTTTGCCACTGATGAAAATCTCACCCGCGTCGGCTTTGTAAAACCCATAAAGGATCGACATCAGCGTCGACTTGCCGGCGCCGTTTTCGCCGATAATCCCGTGGATCGTGCCGGGCATCACGCGGATCGAGATGTCTTTGTTGGCCTGCACCGGGCCGAAGGCTTTGGAAATGCCCTTAAGTTCAATCGCGGGAGCGGTATCGGTCATATCAAAAGGTCCTGCGGCCATTGCGGGTTTTGATCTGGGTTTGGCCCAATTCTTTCCGGGGCATGGCGTTCTCCGGTTCGGAAAGGGCCGCGCCGATGATACGGCGCGGCCCTAAGGGTTAGTTTGGTAAATTTAGGCTTAGAAGTCCAGCGCCGGGCAGCTGTCGTTCTCGTAGTAAGAGACCACTTTGATCTCACCGTCGATGATCTTTTGGCGCGCTTCGTCGACTGCGGCTTGCATCTCTTCGGTGACAAGGTCCTTGTTGTGCTCGTCAACGGCAACGCCGACACCTTCTTCGGCGAGGCCGAGGGTCACGACTTCGCCAACTTCGAGGTCTTCGCCCGCCATCATCGCGTCATAGACCGCGACATCGACACGTTTCAGCATCGAGGTCAGGACTTTGCCCGGGTGCAGGTGGTTTTGATTGCTGTCCACGCCGATCGACAGGATGCCTTCGTCAGCGGCTGTTTGCAGCACGCCAACACCAGTGCCACCAGCCGCGGCATAAACCACGTCAGCGCCTTGGTTGATCTGCGCTTTGGTGATCTCGGACCCCTTTACCGGGTCGTTCCAAGCGGCGGGGGTGGTGCCCGTCATGTTGGCGATGACTTTGGCATCGGGGTTGGTTGCCATGACACCTTGGGCATAGCCGCAACCGAAGTGGCGGATCAGCGGCACGTCCATGCCACCGACAAAGCCAACGGTGTTCGACTTGGAGGCCATCGCGGCCATCACGCCAACGAGGTAGGACCCCTCATGCTCAGCAAAGCTGACCTGACGGACGTTGGGCAGGTCGAGCCAGTTCACGTCAACCACGGCGAATTTCGTGTCGGGGTAATCAGGCGCGACGGTCGAGAGCGGATCGGCCATGGCGAAACCCATGGTGATGATCGGGTTGGCCCCGGATTCGGCAAAGCGGCGCAGGGCCTGCTCGCGCTGTGCTTCGGACTGCATCTCGATCTCAGCGAATTTGCCGCCGGTTTCTTCGGCCCAGCGGGTCGCACCATTGAAGGCCGCTTCGTTAAAGCTTTTGTCGAATTTGCCGCCAAGGTCAAAGATCAGCGCGGGTTCGGCCAGCGCGGCGCCCGATGTCAGGGCCATGCCTGCGGCTGCGCCGAGGAATTTCGTCATGAGGGTCATTTATCGTCTCCCGGTTGTGGTGCCGGGCGGTCTGGCAAAGGCTGCCGCCACGGCGTTGGTGGATCATTCGATCAGGTGTAATTTAGGGCGCAGGCGGGGGGTAGGGTCAACCGCTTTTTGTGGTCAACGCTGCGGGATCGCCACAGTGACCATGGGTCAAGTCGCGCCGCAGAATGCAGGCATCGACGGCTGGGGCATCAATGCGTGCGTAATAGGCACGGCGGGTTGCGATGTGGGCGAAGTTTTCACCGGTATAGAGGGCGCGGGCAGGTTGGTTATCGGCTGCGACCTCTAGAAAGGCGCTGGCGCAGTCTGCGGGCAGGGCGGCCAGCCAATCGCGCAGCAACGTGCGGCCAATGCCTTGGCGTTGGCAGCTGGGATCGACCGCGAGGGTCAGTAACTCAGATTCGCGCGCGATGGTGCGGGTCAGGGCAAAGCCGCCGGGGCGGGTAAAAAGCTGCACGAAGGGGCTGTCGAGCAGGCTGGCGAACTCCGCCTCCTGCCACGGCCTGTCTTGGGTAAAGGCGGCGGCATGAAGGGCGGCAAGCTCTGCCGCTGTCACGGCAGCAGCACCGGCGCGGCATCGCGTGCGGGTGCTGCATCGGCAGGGCGCAGGTAAAGCGGCGCAGGGCGTGCTAGGGTGCTGGCATAGCGGCGGGCCGTGAGGCGGGCGATGGCTTCGGCCACGGGCATCGCGGGAGGCTTTCCTCCCGCGCCGATCAGCGGGCCGGTGAAGGCTGGCAGGGCGGCGGCGTCATAGAGCGCGGGAGTAGAAATGTCGGGGTTGTCAAAGCCTTGGAGGAAAACCTGATCGCGGCGGGCATCCACCCCACAGGCGCAGGGGCCGTCATGGCCCTCGCGCAATGCGTCAAAGGCATCGACCCCGACCGCCGGAATGCCAAGGCCAAGCGCCAGCCCACGCGCGGCGGAGACGGCAATGCGGATGCCGGTGAAATTGCCCGGTCCGATGCCAACGCCAAGCGCGGTGAGGTCGGCATAGACCACATTGGCCTCATCCAGCAGCTCTTCGCAGAGTACCAGCACCCGTTCGGCTTGGCCCTTGGTCATCGGCTCAATCCGCTCCGCCAGCACTCGGTCGCCCGACAGCAAAGCGGCCGCGCAATGCGCGGCCGATGTGTCGAAGGCCAGAATCAGCGGCCCGCTTGCGCTATGCTCAGGCAACCGGGCGAACCTCTGTCACCTCGGGGATGTAGTGGCGCAGCAGGTTTTCGATGCCCATTTTCAGCGTCAGCGTGGACGAGGGGCACCCGGCGCAGGCACCTTGCATGTGCAGATAGACAACGCCGCGCTCAAAGCCGTGGAAGGTGATGTCGCCGCCATCTTGGGCCACGGCTGGGCGCACCCGGCTGTCCAGTAACTCTTTGATCTGGCCGACAATTTCACCATCTTCACCGTCATGCGCGGCATGGCCCGATGTGGGTTGGTGGTCAGAGGCCATGACCGGCTCACCAGATTGAAAGTGTTCCATGATCGCGCCCAGCAGGGCGGGCTTCACATGGTCCCATTCCACGGCGTCTTGTTTGGTCACAGTCACGAAATCGGTGCCGAAGAACACGCCCGTCACACCCTCAACAGCAAAGAGCCGTTGGGCCAGCGGCGATGTCGCACCGGCGTCGGGGGTCGGGAAATCGGCGGTGCCCATTTCCAGCACGGTCTGACCCGGCAGGAACTTGAGCGTTGCGGGGTTCGGAGTGGATTCGGTCTGGATGAACATCGGGTTTCCTCGCTTTCGGCGTGGGTTCTGATATGCGCTCGCAGGGGCTGCAAGTCAAGGTTTAGAACCGTTCTAAATTGTAAGTGGCTGAGGCGGGCTACAGGAGCGTTTAGGTGATCGCTTCGAGCCGTTCCTTGCTGAGACCACCGGGCACAATGGTAATCGGCACTGGTAGATCGCCCGCAGAACGTGACAATTGCGTCACCAAAGGTCCGGGGCCTTTCTTACGGTCGCCACTGGCACCCAGCACCAGAACACCAATGTCTGGATCGTCAGAGAGTTGCTGAATGATCTCATCCGCAGGCTCGCCCTCGCGGATGATTAACTCAGGATCGACGCCCTGTTTGTCGCGCATCCATTTGGCGAAAACCTCGAAATGCACTTCGATCCGTTCGCGAGCCTCTTCGCGCATCAGGTCGCCGACGCCGATCCAATGGTTGAACTCTTCGGGCGGGATCACCGACAGAACGGCCACGCCGCCCCCAGTACGCGCCGCGCGCAGAGCGGCAAAGCGCATGGCATTCAAACATTCGGTGCTATCGTCCAGCACCACTAGGAACTTCCGCATCAAACCCTCTCTCCGCACCTCCTCCCGGTGCGGTACGATCATGGCGCGGGCGGGCGGCGCTGGCAATTGCTTTTGCGCGCCGCTGCCGCCCGGACCTTCAGCCGCGCTGACTTGCGGCCCAATCCCAATACATTTCACGCACGCGGCGGGTGACCGGGTTTTGATTGTCCCCGGTGCCATATTGCGTGTCGTCAAAGGCGCTGACGGGGGTGACCTTCATCATATTGCCCGACAGGAACACTTCATCGGCTGCATGGAAATCGTCAAAGCTGAGGACGGTTTCATGCACCTTCATGCCCGCGTCGCGCATGTTCGACATATGCCGTGCACGGGTGATCCCGGCAAGGAACGTGCCATTGGGGATGGGGGTGAAGACCTCACCATCCTTGACCATGAACACGTTCGCACTGGCGCTTTCGGCGACGTTGCCCATGGCATCGGCGACCAGTGCGTTGCCGAAGCCCTTGGAACGCGCCTCGACCATCATGCGGGCATTGTTGGGATAGAGGCAGCCCGCCTTGGCGTTGACCACGTTGTCCTCCAGCACCGGGCGGCGGAAGCGGGTGCGGGTGAGGGTGGTCGCGGCCTCTGGCGGGGCCATGGGGATGGCCTCAAGGCTGATGGCGAAGCCGGTCGCACCTTCGCGCGGCACGATGCCCAGCTCATCGCCCGCAAGCGCCCAATACATCGGACGGATATAGACCGCTTGATCGCGCGAATAACTCTTCAGCCCCTCGCGGCACATCTCGATCATGTCCTCGGTCTCGACCGTTGGGGTGATCATCAGCGCCCGGGCCGAGCGGTTGATCCGGGCGCAATGCGCCTCAAGGTCCGGGGCGAGCCCGTCGAACAGCCGCGCCCCGTCGAAAACGGTGGTGCCCAGCCATGCCCCGTGGTCGGCGGCTTTGATGGTGGGCAGATCGCCGTCATGCCATGCGCCGTTGAAATAGGTCTTGATGTCTGTGCCGGTGGCCATGTGACGATCCTTAGGAGTTGCTTCGGTAGATGCCCTCGGGCAGGTTTAAGGCCGCTGTCAGATCGCGCAATTGCGCGGGGGACAGGGTGATCTTGGCCACACGATCTGTGCGTGCGTCCCATTGCTCGATCGTGATCTCCTCTGCAAAGGCAGAGACGGTCACGTCTTCGCGCAGGGGCGCGTCGGATTCGTCGATCAGGGTGATGACGGTGGCGTCGAATTCATGCTCAATGGTAAACATGAGGGCACATTAGGCTTTGTGCGGCCAAGCGCAAGACAGGCTTTGTGCTCGTGAGCGCAAGACAGGCTTTGCGCGGATAAGTGCAAGGTCAGGTTCGGCGGGGCGTCAAAGCTCTGTGAACAGGGGTGGCAGTGACGACCTGTCATGATAGGTACAAGTTTGGAAAACCCGAGCGAGGACCTGTCGTGAGATTTATGAATGCCCTTGGCGCATTTGGCGTCATTGCCCTGCTTTCGGCCTGTGGCGTGGCACCTATCCAGACAGGGCCGATCCCTTCAGGCACGCCCAGCACGACGGGCTCTCAGTTGACTGCCGACGCTGCCGCACGCAGTTTTGTGCAGGTGGTCCGTACAGTTGAACCGGTGGCCGAGCGTGAGTGCCGTAACCGGACCTCGGGGATGAATTGCGATTTCAATATCGTGGTCGATGACCGCCCTGGCCAGCCCGCGAACGCCTTTCAGACGCTGGACGAAAACGGCCGTCCCATCGTTGCTTTCACCTTGGCGTTGATCGCAGATGCACGCAACGAGGACGAGCTTGCCTTTGTTCTGGGCCATGAGACCGCGCATCACATCGCAGGCCACATTGCCCGTCAGCAGCAGAACGCCATGGCAGGCGCGGTGATCTTTGCCGGGATCGCCACGCTGAGCGGCGGCGACGCAACCGCCGTGCGCACGGCGCAGGAACTGGGTGCTGAGGTCGGCGCGCGGCGGTACTCCAAGGACTTCGAGCTTGAGGCTGATGCCCTTGGAACGATCATCACCGCGCGGGCGGGCTATAATCCGCTGCGCGGGGCGGAATTCTTTACCCGCATCCCCGATCCGGGTGATCGTTTCCTTGGCACGCATCCGCCCAACAGTTCCCGGATCGACATCGTCCGGCGCACCATGGCGGGGCTGTGACGGTTTGCGAAAGCTAGGCCAAGTGCTGAACGACCGCGGGTCGAAATACGCGGTGTCGGGCTGTGATGCCCGGGACCGGGCTGAGGTTGACGAGGCGCTGAAAGACCTCAAGCGCGAGAAAGCCTATGCCAAGGCCACGCATAACACATGGGCGGTGTTGTTCTCAGACGGCGGCCCGCTGAAAGGGGATGATGGCGAATCCGGTGCCGGGATGGTGATCCTGCGCATGCTGGAACGGGAAGGGCTGGAGGATCACCTCATCATCGTCACCCGTTGGTACGGCGGCAAACATCTGGGTGGAGATCGGTTTCGCCATGTCCAGACCTGCGTGCGGGACTATCTGGACGCGGTCGCGGCCTAAAGGCTCAGTGCAATCGCGGCAAAGAAACAGGCCGTGGCGATGAGTACGAAAACATGCCAAATGGCGTTCTGATAGCGCATGCCGGGATGGGCGTAGATCAACGTGCCTGCCGAGTAGGTAAGGCCGCCGACCGCCACCAGCGCCAGTGCGGCACCGGGCAGATTGTGCCACATCGGATAGATCAGCAGGACGGAAAGCCAGCCCATCCCGAGGTAGAGCGCCAGTGATCCACGTGCATCAATGCGCCAGAACCAGAGTTTGGCCACTGCGCCGATCACAGCCAAGGCCCAGACCACGCCGAGTATGCCGTAAGCAAAGCCCGATCCGATCACCATGACCAGCGGCGTATAGGTGCCCGCAATCTTGAAATATATTGCCGCATGATCGACACGGCCTAAAAAGGCGCGGCTGCGGTCGAAGGGCAGCAGATGATAGACGGCAGAGGCGGTGAAAGAGGCGAGGATGCAGGCGGCGTAAATCGCCGTGGCGGTCAACTGCCCCTCTTGTCCGGCGGCGTGGATCATCAGCAGGATGCTGGCAGGAATAGCAAAACCGAGGCTGAGCACATGCACGGTGCCGTCAGCTAAAGTCTCAGCGATGGAGGTCGGATAGCTCATAATGGAAAGCTAGCAGCGAAGCGCTTCGCTGCCATAGGTGACGAGGCGTAAACCGCGCTGACACGGCAGATCAGCGCGGTTTATTGCCGTCGATCCAACGCGACATCAGGGTTTTGTCGCGAAAACATTCCTGCGGTACGTCACGGCGTTTCAAGCGCGCGATGCGTTCGGCAAAGGCGACCTGTTTGGCCGAAGGGTAGGCGGCAAACGGCCCCTCTAGCGCCTGCGGCCTATGAGCGTCGATCCATTCCGAAACCGCTGCGCGGTCTGCTTCGATCCCATCGGGAAGGTCATCGCCGGTTCGTTTGGCAAGAGAGCGGGCATATTGCATCTGTTTTTCGGTCGCGGGCATGCGGCGGTCGGCCTGTTTGGGCTGTGCACTGTCGCTGCCGCGCGGCGGGCGACCCTGTTGGTCAGGGTCGAAGATGCCGGGAAACTGAGGTTGAAAAGACATGTGGTCATTCCTCTGCTACTGCGTTCTACATATAGAACAGAAAGGGAACACTTTCAAGTCTCTCCGTATTTTCGCCCTTTCTTGAAGGTATATCTAGTAGCGGAGCGATTTGGTTCCACAATATCGGCGAATTTATTGGCCTAGTGCAACCTTGTGGCAGCCTCGGCGATGAGGTCTGCTGCCCTGCGCATTCGGGCGGGCAGGGGGCGTCCGCGACGCGAAGCGAGCCAGAGGTCATGCCAGCGCCGTTTGGGCAACGGCAGCAGCTGAAGCTGGTCTTTCCCGGCAAAAGTTTCGACCCCGCTGCGGGGCAAGAGCGTATAGCCCACCCCCCGCGCGACCGCTGCCGGGATTTGGCCGATCTGGTTTACATATCCCCGCAGGCGCATCCGGTCCCCACCCGGATAACTGTCGGGGAAATTCAACTGCAACAGATCATCGGCATAGGCAAAGCCATCGGGATGCGCGATGAAACCGCGCGCTTCGAGATCAGCGAAACTCTCTATATGTTCCAATGTATTAACCGGCAGGATGAGGCAAAGTTCCTCCCGCCCTAAATGCTGAGCTTCCAGCCGCGCGTGGGCGGGGTCATCGGCCAAAACGCCCAGATCAAACCGCCCATCCAGCAGCCCGGCGCGGATCGTGGCCTGCGGTGCGGCCTCGAGATGCAGGGTAAGGTCCGGCGCTTGGGTCATCCAATTCAACAGCAGGGGGTGTAGCAGCATGGCGAAACTGCCAGAGCAGGCGATATGCACCACGCCCCGGTCGGGCAGGTCGGTCGTGATGCGTTCGCGCAGGCGCTGCTCTTCGCGGCGGCGGGCAAGGCCGGTTTCAAACAGCGCCTCACCTGCTGGGGTCAGGGTAAAACTTTTTCCTTCCCGTGCGATCAGCGGTTGGCCCAGTTGATCCTCAAGCTTGCGCAGATGTTGCGACACGCCGGGCTGGGTCATGTTCAGCCGCTCCGCCGTGCGGGTGAAATGTCCCGTTTCGCAAAGGGTGGTAAAGGTCTCAAGCCAAGTGGCGTTCAGCATATCAAACGTTTCGTTATGATTTCGATGAGCTTTGATAATTTCACATGTGGGGCGTGCCTGTCTATCTCAAGGTCAACGCAAACAGGAGAACCCCCATGACCACCCCCCGTACCTTTTCCCACATCGGCCTATCCGTGCCGGACCTCGACGCTGCGGTGAAATTCTATTCCGAAGTGTTGGGCTTTTACGTCGTGATGCAGCCCACAGAAGCGGTGGAAGAAGACACCGCCATCGGCGTCATGTGCACCGATGTCTTCGGCCCCGGTTGGGGTTCGCTGCGCATTGCACATCTTGCGACAGCGGATGGTATCGGCATCGAAATCTTCGAATTCCCCGGCAACTACGCCCCAGAGGAAAAGCTGGAGCACAAGCGCCACGGAACCTTCCACTTCGCCATCCAAGACCCCGATGTCGAAGGTCTGCTAGAGCGCATCATCGCGGTGGGCGGCAAGCAGCGGATGCCGGTGCGGGAGTATTTCCCGGGCGAGAAACCCTACCGCATGGTCTATGTCGAAGACCCCTTTGGCATCGTCTTCGAGCTTTACAGCCACAGCTATGAGCTGACCTATTCGGCAGGTGCCTACGCCTGATCGGCCACCGGGGGCGTCAGGTGATCTGACGTCCCCAAAGGTCGTATTCGCCGGCCTCTTCAACTTCAACGGTGACGATGTCGCCGACTTTGAGGTTCTGAAAATCCTCGTCGATGAAAAGGTTGCCGTCGATCTCAGGCGCATCGGCCTTGGTGCGGCAGGTGGCAGCGTCTTCGTCGATCTCATCCACGATCACGTCAAGGCGTTTGCCGACCTTGGCGGCGAGCTTGGCCTCTGAAATGGCCTGCGCCTTTTCCATGAAGCGCTCCCAACGGTCTTGTTTGATCTCAGGCGCCACATGATCCGGCAGCGCGTTCGACCGCGCCCCTTCGACGTTTTCGTATTGGAAGCAGCCGACCCGGTCGAGCTGCGCCTCGTCGAGCCAGTCGAGCAGGGTTTGGAATTCCGCCTCGGTCTCGCCCGGGTAGCCGACGATGAAGGTCGAGCGCAGGGTGATGTCGGGGCAGGTATCGCGCCAAGCGGCGATCTCATCGAGGGTTTTCGACGCGGCGGCGGGGCGGGCCATGCGTCTCAACACGTCCGGGTGGGCGTGTTGGAAGGGGATGTCGAGATAGGGCAGCACCAGACCTTCGGCCATGAGCGGGATCAACTTACGTACATGCGGGTAGGGGTAGACGTAGTGTAGCCGCACCCATGCGCCCAAGCTGCCGAGGTCGCGCGCCAGATCGGTGATATGGGCGCGGTGGCCACGGTCTTCGGCGTGTTTGATGTCAACGCCGTAGGCGGAGGTGTCTTGGCTGATGACCAAAAGTTCTTTCACGCCATTGTCGACCAGCCGCTCGGCTTCGCGCATCACCGCATGGGCGGGGCGGCTTTGCAGGCGGCCACGCATGTCGGGGATGATGCAGAACTTGCACTTGTGGTTACAGCCCTCGGAGATCTTGAGATAGCTGTAGTGGCGCGGGGTGAGCGAGACCTGCTGCGCGGGCAGCAGATCAATGAAGGGATCGGGGCTGGGCGGCACCGCGCCATGCACCGCGTCGAGCACCTGTTCGTATTGATGCGGGCCGGTCACGGCGAGGATCTTGGGGTGGTGTTCGCGGATGTAATCCGGCTCGGCCCCGAGACAGCCGGTGACGATCACCTTGCCGTTTTCGGTCAGCGCTTCGCCAATGGCGTCTAGGCTCTCGGCCTTGGCACTATCGAGGAAACCGCAGGTGTTCACGATCACCGCATCGGCGCCTGCATAATCGGGCGAGACGCCATAGCCTTCGGCGCGCAACCGCGTCAGGATGCGTTCAGAATCCACCAGCGCCTTGGGGCAGCCAAGGCTGACCATGCCGATTGTGGGCTGGCCGGGGCGGGCGGGGTTGCTGATCTTCGCTTGCGGAGCGAGGTCGGGGCGCAGATTGGGTGGGTTTGTGCTCATGGCTTGCGCTATAAGGCAAGCGGATGAGCGGGGAAAGAGCCGCCGGGCAGGAGGAGAGAGCCATGAGATGGATTATTCGGGGCATCGGCGCGCTGTTGCTGATTGTTGTGATCATGCTGGGGGCGCTGTTCTTGCTGCCCGGCGAACGGATCGCGCGGATCGCCAGTGACCAACTCAGCCGGATGACCGGGCGCGAGGTGTCGATCACCGGCGATGTGGGTGTAACGCTCTGGCCGGTGCTGGGGGTCACAGCGGGCGGGCTTGAGGTTGGCAATGCTGACTGGACCGACAAGGGCGCGATGCTGACGGCGGCGAATGCGGCGATTGGGGTGGATGCGGGTGCGCTGCTTCGTGGTGAGATACGCATTACCAATATCGCAGCTCAAAGCCCGGTGATCCGGCTGGAGCAACGCCTTGATGGACGTGCCAGTTGGCAATTCACCGACAGCGCCAGCGGCGCTCAGATCGAGACTGAGAGCGAGCCGACCGCCAATAGGCGGCCCCTAAGCATCCAAAAACTGACGGTGACTGATGCCACGCTGATCTATGACGCGGAAGGGGCCGATGTGTTGCGTTATGACGGCGTCGATCTGGAACTGGATTGGCCCGAACAAGACGGTGCGGCAGAGATTGCCGCCAGCATGGCCCCAGCGGGCGCGGGGGTTGACCTGACCGCGCGAATCGAAGGTTTCGCGGATTTTCTGAACGGCGGCGTGCAGCCGCTGCGGGCCGATGTCACCACGCGCGGTGGCGAGATCGGGTTTGATGGGCGCGGATCGCTCGACGGTGCGCTGGCTGGGGAGCTGCGGATCGACAGCGCGGATACGGCGCGGTTTTTGGCATCCTTTGGTGCGGGCGGTGTCACGCTGCCGCAGGGCTTGGGAAAGTCGGTCGACCTGCGTAGTGGGCTGACGTTGACGGCGGATCGGCGTCTTGCGCTGCGCAATATCGCGCTGGATTTGGGTGGCAACAGCCTGACCGGGCAGGCCGATCTAGCGCTGAACGGCACGCCGCGCATCACCGCCAATCTGCGCACCGGGGCGCTGGACTTATCCGCACTGTCGGAAGGCCGGGCCGAAACGAACGGCACCAGCAGCCAAACGCAGGGCGACGCGTTGGAGGGCTGGTCCCGACAAGAAATCAACGCGGACTGGCTTGCCGCATTTGACGGCGATATCGCGCTGAGCGCGGAAAGCATCGATCTGGGGCAACTCGACCTCGGCCCCACACGGGCCGTGCTGCGCAATGACCGCGCGCGGATGGTGTTCGACCTACAGGACATGAGCGCCTATGGCGGGAAGGTCGCCGGTGAGTTTGTGATGAACAACCGCAGTGGCCTGTCTGTGGGCGGCAATCTGACGGCGCAGGGCGTGCAGATGCGCGACTTGCTGGAGGATACCGCCGGGGTCACGCGGTTTAGTGGGGACGGCAATGCGGCGCTGTCTTTTCTCGGCTCCGGGAAATCGGTTGATGCGATCATGCGCTCGCTCAGTGGCAATGGGACGCTGAGCATGGGGCGGGGCACGATTGCCGGGATCGATCTGGATGCGCTCTTGGGGTCGGTAGACGCTGAGGGCGGCAGCACGGTTTTCGATTCCATGGAAGCGACATTCGACATCGCCCAAGGGGTTCTGCGCAATGATGACCTGCTAATGCTGCTGCCAAACTTTAACGCGACCGGGGCAGGGCAGGTCAATCTGGGCGCACGGACGCTTGATTATACGTTCACGCCCAAGGCACTGCGCGTCAATGCGTCGCGCGGCGGGCTGGCGGTGCCGGTGCGGATCACGGGGCCATGGGCCGATCCGCAGATCAAGCCCGACCTGCGTGCCGCGATTGATCTGAACTTTGCCGAAGAAAAGCAGCAGGCCGAAGATAAAGTGCGCGAAAAGATACAGGAAGAGTTGAATATCTCACCGGATGACAGCCGCTCGACCGAAGATATCGTCAAGGATGAGTTGGAGAACGCCGTCAGGCGCGAATTGTTCAAACTCTTTGACTAGCCCAAGGCCGCCCCGCTCTGTGCCACCTGCGAAACTCATGGTGGCGCAGACGGGCGGGCTGCGGTAAGGCTGGCGCGACATTCTAGGAGAGGCGCAATGGCCAACGATCTTTTCAACAGCTTCATGACCGGCCCCGACGAACAGGGCCGTTTCGGCGATTTCGGCGGGCGCTTTGTCTCGGAAACGCTGATGCCGCTCATTCTTGAACTGGAAGAACAGTATGAGAAGGCCAAGACCGACGACAGTTTCTGGGCCGAGATGCATGATCTGTGGACCCACTACGTCGGTCGCCCCAGCCCGCTTTATCACGCCGAACGGCTGACCGAACATCTGGGCGGCGCCAAGGTCTATATGAAACGCGACGAGCTGAACCACACCGGCGCGCATAAGATCAACAACGTGCTGGGCCAGATCATCCTCGCCCGCCGCATGGGCAAGAAGCGCATCATTGCGGAAACCGGCGCGGGACAGCACGGGGTTGCCACCGCGACGGTCTGTGCCAAGTTCGGTCTGAAATGCGTGGTCTACATGGGCGCGCATGATGTTGAGCGTCAGGCACCCAACGTCTTCCGCATGCGCCTGCTGGGTGCCGAAGTCGTGCCTGTGACCTCTGGTCGTGGAACGTTGAAAGACGCGATGAACGACGCGCTGCGCGACTGGGTGACCAACGTGCGCGACACTTTTTATTGCATCGGCACCGTGGCCGGGCCGCACCCCTATCCGGCGATGGTGCGTGATTTCCAGAGCATCATCGGCAAGGAAGTCCGCACTCAGATGGAAGAGGCCGAGGGCCGTCTGCCCGACACGCTGATCGCCGCCATCGGTGGTGGGTCGAACGCCATGGGCCTGTTCTACCCCTTCCTTGACGACAAGTCGGTCAACATCATCGGGGTCGAGGCTGGCGGCAAAGGCGTGAACGAAAAGATGGAGCATTGCGCCTCCCTCACCGGGGGTCGCCCCGGCGTGCTGCATGGCAACCGCACCTATCTGCTCCAAGACGACGATGGGCAGATCCTCGAAGGCTTTTCAATCTCGGCGGGGCTGGACTATCCGGGCATCGGGCCAGAGCATTCGTGGCTGCATGACATCGGTCGCGCCAATTATGTCTCAATCACCGACCGTGAGGCGCTGGAGGCGTTCCAGCTGTGCTGTTCCCTCGAAGGCATCATCCCGGCATTGGAGCCGAGCCACGCGCTGGCCCATGTGATGAAGATCGCGCCGGAACTGCCGAAAGATCACCTGCTGGTGATGAACATGTGTGGTCGCGGCGACAAAGATATCTTCACCGTCGCCCGGGCATTGGACTTCGACATGGGTGAATTCGCCTAAATTCGCTTCCGAATCTGAGTGGAATTTGACGGGCCTGCGTGAAAACGCGGGCCCGTTTTTTTGTGGGCCAGAGGGATGCGTTGAATTTCAGCGTAAACTTTGGGCAGGGGGCGAGCTTCCTTCAAGGAAAAACCAGAAAAAACTTTCTTATGCGGAAAAGAGCGGCTAGCTTTCGGTTGCAGCCTGCGCGTCTGCCCGCGAAACTTGGTTTCGCCCTTGTGGGCTTGACGCCGCGGCAGCTTCTCACTGTTTATCGCGCTGCTTTCGTCTCGTAAACCAAAGTTTATGACACTCTTTCATGGGTTTAGATCGGACGATTTAAACCCAAGGCAGATAGCCAATTCCCCCTCGAATGCCCTTTTCCCTGTCATCCCGACGACGCCGCGTCACTGAAGAGCGGCTCGCAATACAACCCGGGTAAGAAAAGGAACACGATATGAAAACCGCATTCGCAACCGCCGCACTTATCCTTGCTACAGCAGGTTCTGCCGCTTTCGCTCAGGGCATGGAAGGCCAGCGCATTGGTTACAACGATCAAACCAATGAAGGCGTTTCCTACTCCAGCCGCAGCGAAGCCGTGGATGAAAGCAAACTCGAAAACTTCAAAAGCGGCAACCTGCGCGCCGAAGACCTATCTGATGTGACAATCACCGTCTTCCCAACCGCTCAGAGCGACGCTTCCGTGAACCGTTTCCCGCGCTAATTGCGGGCACCATTCACTTACTTCCCCAAAAGGACACGACATGAAAAAGACACTCGCAACAACCGCCCTCATCCTTGCTACAGCAGGTTCTGCCGCTTTTGCTCAAGGCATGGAAGGCCAGCGCATTGGTTACAACGATCAAACCAATGACGGCGTTTCCTACTCCAGCCGCAGCGAAGCCGTGGATGAGAGCAAACTTGAAAACTTCAAAAGCGGCAACCTGCGCGCCGAAGACTTGTCTGATGTGACAATCACCGTCTTCCCAACTGCTCAGAGCGCCGCTTCCGTGGACCGATTCCCACACTAAACCTGGCCTGCTGGCTGATAAGGCACTGCGTTACAACACTCTTTCGGCCAGAGAACTGGCCCCAGAGCTGGCTTTGAGACCCTGCACCTGCCCTTCGGGGCGGGTGCCAAATCACTAAGGGTTGATCACGGCGCATGGCCGCCATCCCTTGTACTTCGGTGGCCCGCGGTTAAATACGGCGGATACCAAGGCAAGGCTTCACCATGAATAATAAGAAAAAGATCGCTCTGTGGGTCATCGCCGCTTTGCAGTTTAACGCGACCGTCTATTTCGTTCTGGTGTTTGCGCTGGAAGGTCGGGGCGTGACGCTTTTTGGCATACCGCTTGCGGATATTGGCCCCAACAAAGGCGTTCAGGTTTTGGGACTGATCCTTGGCGTTGTGCTGGGGTGGATGGCGCTGCGCATGAGCCTTCAGCGTGCCGAGCGGGCGGAAACGGCCCTGCGCCATTGTGCGGTGGAATTCGCCGATGTGCTCGAAGAACATTTTCGCGAATGGCACCTCACCCCGGCCGAACGGGATGTGGCGATCTTTCTGACCAAGGGTTTGAATACACGCGATATTGCAGAGATGCGCGGCACCTCTGAAGGCACCGTAAAGGCGCAGACCAATGCGATTTATCGCAAGGCTGGCGTCACCGGGCGAACCCAACTTTTGAGCACTTTCATCGAAGACCTGATGGACGATTCTCTGATGCCCCGGCCCAAGTCCAAGCTACAGCTTTGCCACGCGGCCTGACAGCGGCGTGGCGCCTTTAGCGCGTCAATTCCAGAATATCGAAATCGCTTTCCACAGCCGGTGACGGAAACAGCAGCCGGGCCCGTGTCGGGCTGATCCGCTGGAACACCGCGACATCGCTCTGCACCTTACCACCCGATGTGAAATCTTCGGGCAGGTCGGCATAGTCGGGCGCTGTTTCACCATTCACATAGCCCACGCCAGCATAAATCGCGCGGCCATCGCGCAGGGTAATCTCCCCGCGGGTCAGCTGCGATCCCGTCAACTTTTCAAAGGCGAAACCGCGGTCGGTCGCCGTAAAGCGGCATTTAAACGGAGAATAGGCGACAAGTGGGCTGATCCCGCCGAGCTTGATCGTTCGGCAAGACCAATCGCCCTGCAGATCGGCAGAGAAAGCGACCTGCGGTTCGCCCGACAGCGCGCGCGTCAAAGCGGTTACATCCCCAGCCTCGCCCGCGGCAAGCGCCTGCATCACGGCATTTCCAAAGGCCGCATCGAGGTTATCCAGCCGCGCGCTGTCGGCAGGGCGCAGTGTTGTTTCGGCCCAAGAGGTGGCCGGGAGAAGCAGCAGGAGGGGCAGGAGGCGCAGGCGCATGGTTACCCCTCGTTCTGGTCGATGGCATGGTCGCGCAGTACCTCCAGCGGCACGATATCGAGCGCGCGTAGATGTGTGGCGGCCAAGTGAACCCGTGGTGCGCAGCCCTCATCAGCGGCCTGCAAATACCGCGCAGCACAGAGGCACCAAGGATCACCCGGCTTCAACCCGGCAAAGCCAAACTCGGGGCGCGGGGTGCTGAGGTCGTTGCCGACGTATTTGGAATAGGCCAGAAACTCGGCCGTCATCACCGCGCAGACCGTGTGGCTGCCCTGATCCTGCGCGCAGGTGTTGCAATGTCCATCACGGAAGAACCCCGTCACCGGGTCCGTCCCGCAGATCACAAGCGGCTGATTCAGGACGTTGATGCTGCTGTCAGGTGTCATATCTTGCCTTTCTGCCTTAGGTCCCGCCAGAGATGGAGGTCGCGATCTCGCGGAGAATCTCAATGTTCTGCTCCGCCACCCCGGCCTCACGGAATTTACGGTCGGCGGCGTTGGTGGCGATGACCACATCGCGGGCGGTATCGACATAGATGTACTGCCCATAGATGCCGCGCGCCATATATTCCCCCTCTGCTGCGCCCACGGGGATCCACCATTGGTAGCCGTATCCGATCTGCCCCGCCGCAGTGGGGGCGGTGGGGCTGGTTGATGCTGTCACCCAGTCTGCGGGCACGACCTGCTTGCCGTTCCATTCGCCACCTTGGGCAAACATCTGGCCAAAGCGGGCATAGTCGCGTGTGGTCATGTTCAGCCCGCCCAAGACAAAGGCGGTGCCTGAACCATCAACAATGTAATAGGGCGCATGTTCCAGCCCCAAGGGCGCGATGACCTTTTCGCTCAGCAACTCCGGTACGCCGCGCCCGGTGGCCCCGCGTACCACCATGCCGATCACATGAGTATCAATCGAGACATACTGCCACTGGCTGCCGGGTTCCGCGAAAGTCTCGGTCAGCTCGGCAGTGAAGTCATCCAGCCTGCCGCCCAAGGCCACGACCCGGCCCATGCGGTTGATGTCTGAATCGTAGTCGAGATAGTCTTCGTCGAAGGTGACGCCACTGGCCATATGCAGCACATTGCGCAGGCTCGCCCCGTTATAGGCGCTGCCCTTCAGGCTGGGCGCATATTTCGTGACCGGATCGTCGAGAGATGCGATTTTGCCTTCGTCCAGCAGGATGCCCACCAAGGCGGAGAGATAGCTTTTCGCGACCGACCAACTGATGCGGCGGTCATCGGGGCCGGTGCCCTTAAAATAATTCTCATAGACGATGGCGCCGTCTTTCAGCACCACCAGCGCGGTCACATCGCGGGCGGCGATCCAGTCATCAACCGTTTCGGGCAATTCGGTTTCGGGGCCGTAGGGTAGCTCGCTCGTCAATCCATCCCCGCGCGAGATGGGGGCCGAGAGGAAGGCACCTTCCATATGGCTGAAGTTGTGAACGATTTTCTCTTCCGAGAACAATGAGTTCACGGCAAGCAGGCGCGCAATCTCTTCGCGCTTCCAAAGCCCGATGACGACCGCGGCCGCCAAAAGCGCCAGCATGACGCGGCCAAGCCATTTTCCAAATGTACGCATGATGTCCCCTCAATATTGACCTGAGTGAACCACGCGGCGCGGGCGGGGACCAGCCCGACATTGCGTCAGGCGGAATTGCTTAGCGGAAACGGTCCATTAGTTTTTGTAGCGGCGATTGAGGTTCGGCCTCGGGCTCGGGCTTGCTGGCGGCGGGCTTTGGCGCGGCTTCGGCCGGTTTCTTCGGCCCTTTGCTTCCGGTACCTGAACGGGGTGGGGCCACGCGCAGGGCCACGGCGTTCATGAACCGCCCCGTGTCGCCTCGCGCCAGATCGGCGGCGCCGTCGGAAATGCCGCGCAGCACATCGTCCAGCCAGCCTTCGTCAGCCTTGGGGAAATCGCGTAGCACATAGCCCGCCACCGCGTCTTTATGGCCGGGGTGGCCAATGCCGAGGCGCACGCGGTCATACTCCGCCCCGATATGCGCGTGGATTGAGCGCAGGCCGTTGTGGCCCGCATGGCCGCCGCCGGTCTTGCATTTGACCTTGCCCGGCGCGAGGTCCAATTCGTCATGGAAAACAATCACATCGCCCGCGTCGATCTTGTAGAACTTCATCGCCGCCTGCACCGATTGGCCGGAGTTGTTCATAAATGTCTCGGGCTTGAGCAGCACCGCCCGGTCGGAGCCGAAGCGCCCCTCGCTGACACTGCCCTGAAACTTGCCCTTCCACGGGGCAAAGCCGTGATCGTCGGCAATGCGGTCCAGCGCCATGAAGCCGATGTTGTGGCGATTACGGGCGTATTTGCCACCCGGATTGCCAAGGCCGACGATGAGTTTCATGGGCTTTCTCCTGTGGTTCGGTGGAGTTTAACAAGAGGGGCAGGGGGATGGAATGGCCTGCTGGGTATCGGAATTTTTTCAAAATTCCGCAGTGATTTCTTTTAAAGAAATCACCCCCCCCAACGCAAAACGGGGCCGCGTGATGCGACCCCGTTCCAGCAGTGCCTTTCGGCAGATGCTTATTCTTCACCGTCGGGTGGACCCATTTCGGTTGTCGGTACTTCGTCTGCCGCAGTTTCGTCCTCGTCGTCATCCGACGCGGACAGACCGGCAGGAGCCGAAACCGTCGCCACAACGAAGTCGCGGTCGATTGTGGGCTTGGCGCCTTCGGGCAGGTCAACACGGCTGATGGTCGCGCTGTCGCCGATTTCGAGACCGGTGATGTCCACGGTCACATACTCGGGGATGTCTGCCGCAGTGACGACCAGTTCAACTTCCGGACGGACCAGAGTGAGCACGCCACCCTTTTTCAGGCCGGGGCATTCTTCTTCGCCTTTGACTTCGACGTTGATGAACAGGTTGATCTTGGTTGTCCGCTTCAGGCGCATCAGGTCGATGTGCGTGGGCAGGTCTTTGACAACGTGGCGCTGAACGTCGCGGCAGATCACACGAACGTCGTCGTGGCCTTCAACCTTGAGGTTGAACAGGGTCGCCTTAAAGCGGCCTGCGCGCAGCTTGGTCAGCAGCTTGTTGAACGGGATATTGATCGGCAGCGGCTCTTTGTCGCCACCAAATACGATACCAGGAACCATGCCGTCACGACGTGCTTGGCGAGCGGCGCCCTTGCCTGTCCCCGCGCGTACCTGGGCTTCAAGATCAGGAATCTCTCCGGCCATTTTAGTCTCCAAATTTGTTAGGGCGGGAATCCTCCAAGGCTGTATTCCCGCGTGAAGCCGCGCGTATAGACCGGTTTTGCCCGGCTGGAAAGGGCAAAAGGGCGGGGTGCTGCGCTATTCCTGGGGCGTGTGCAGGTAGCCATCTGCCGCCATGAGCCGATCATAGAGGGCGAACTCCTTGGCGCGCGCGGCGCGGAGTTGTGCTTCGACAGCAGTGGAAAGCGGAGCGGGCAGGTCGGGAGAGACGTTTTTTGGCTTCAATGCTATTTCACGATCCAAGCGATCTTCTAGAAAATCGCGAAAGGCTGGTTGGTTTTCATAGGCAAAGAGGTGTTGCACAAGCAACGCGCCTTGGCCGGAGGTCAGAAAGGAGAACTGACTGCCAACCTGAGCGCGGGGCGGTGGCGCGTCAGAGAGCACCTCAAGCACGAATTGCTCAAATGTGAGCCCCTTGGTGCTGAGCTTTCTACCATCAAGGCGCGGCTGGCTGCGATAGCGATACCAACTGCGGATTTGCGCAACCGGGTCACGCATCACCGCCAGCGGTTCGGGCGAGGCCGAGAAGGTGTCTTGTAAAAACGGCAACACGCGCTTTCTATAGCGCTGCGCAGTCAAGTGTTTGCGATTGCGCGAAAAAACGATTTCCGCTACCGGTTTTAACGCCATTTCCACGGCGGTGGTCCCGGTTTTCGGTGTGGCGAGAAAGGTCAGTTCGCGGCTGAGAAAGATCAGCATTTGACCGGATCACGCGGCCATTCCTGCCAATCGCCGCCAAAGTTACGTGGGATCAAAAGGTTATGGCGTCCAAGGCTGGCGACCTGTGTCTCACCGCAAAGCGCCATGGTCAGGTCCAGCTCGCGGTGGATCACCTCCAACGCGCGGGTCACGCCCTGCTGGCCCATCGCGCCCAAGCCATAGATGAAGGCGCGCCCGATATAGGTGCCTTTCGCGCCCATCGCCATGGCCTTCAGCACGTCCTGACCCGACCGGATGCCGCCGTCGAGATGCACTTCGATCTGATCGCCCACCGCGTCGAGGATCTCGGGCAGCATACGGATCGAACTTAGCGCCCCGTCCAACTGTCGCCCGCCGTGGTTGGAGACGATAATCGCATCGGCCCCCACTTTCAGGGCCATTCGCGCATCCTCGGCATCCAGAATGCCCTTGAGGATCACCTTGCCGCCCCATTGCGCTTTGATCTTGGCAATTTTGTCCCAATCGAGCGAGGGATCAAACTGCTCTGCCGTCCAAGCGCCAAGGTCGGCGTTGTCAGTGACTCCATGCACGTGGCCGACGATATTGCCGAAATGCCGCCGCTTCGCGCCCAGCATCTCGATCCCCCAACCCCATTTGGTGGCAAGGTTGGCGAGTGTTTTGGCGGTCAGCTTGGGCGGAGCCGACAGGCCGTTTTTCAGGTCTTTATGCCGCTGCCCGAGAATTTGCAGGTCGAGTGTAATCACCAGCGCGGAGCATTTGGCGTCTTTCGCCCGCTGGATCAGGCGGCTGACATAGTCCTGATCGCGCATGGTATAGAGTTGAAACCAAAAGGGTTTTGTCGTCGCCTCAGCCACGTCTTCGATGGAGTTGATTGACATGGTCGACAGGGTGAAAGGCACGCCAAAGGCTTCTGCTGCCCGAGCGGCCTTGATCTCCCCATCCGCGCATTGCATTCCGGTCAGCCCAACTGGAGCAAGTGCCACCGGCATGGCCACGTCTTCGCCGATCATCTGGGTTGCTGTGCTGCGGCCCGACATATCCACCGCGACCCGCTGGCGGAGGCGAATTTGGTCAAAGTCGCTGCTGTTCTCGCGAAAAGTCTGTTCCGTCCAGCTGCCCGATTCCGCGTAATCGTAGAACATCCGTGGCACGCGCCGTTGGTAGATACGCTTGAGGTCGTCGATATTGGTGATGACGGGCATGGGCCACCTATGTTGAATGGGTCAACTTTGGGTAGCAAGTGGCGGGGGGCTTGGCAATTGTGAAGGGCGTTGAAGCGACAAAGCCCGCGCGGCCAATAGGGCAGCGCGGACTTTAGTTCGTCTCTCTAAAATAGGTTCACGCCGAATGCGCCCCATCAGCGAGGGTTTTGACGAAAGCCAAGACATCCTCAGGGCTGTCGCCATTGGCGATGCGGTTCACAATGGCCGAGCCGATCACTACACCGTCGGCCACTTCCGCGATGGCACGGGCTTTTTCGGGGGTGTTCACGCCAAAGCCCACGATCACGGGCAGGCCGCTGGCCTTTTGGATGCGCTTAACTTCAGGGGAAACATCGGCGGCATTCGCCTCGGCCGAGCCGGTGATGCCGGTGATCGAGACGTAATAGACAAAGCCAGAGGTGTTTTGCACGACGCGGGGCAGGCGTTTGTCATCGGTGGTCGGCGTGGCAAGGCGGATGAAGTTCAGCCCGGCATCCTGTGCGGGCAGGCACAGTTCGATGTCTTCTTCGGGTGGCAGGTCAACCACAATCAACCCGTCGATCCCGGCATCTTTGGCTTCGGTTAAGAACTTCTCAACACCCATGGAATAGATCGGGTTGTAATAGCCCATCAGCACGATTGGGGTCGTATCGTCATTCTCGCGAAAGGCGCGGACCATTTCCAGCGTGCGGTTCAGCGTCATGCCACCTTCGAGGGCGCGTTGACCGGCAAGCTGGATCGTCGGGCCGTCGGCCATTGGATCGGTGAAAGGCAGGCCAAGTTCGATGATATCCACCCCGGCGGCGGGCAGGCCGCGCACGATCTCTAGCGAGCGGTCGAAATCCGGGTCACCGGCCATCACGTAGGAGACAAACGCCTTTTTGCCGCGGGCGCGGAGGTCTTCGAATTTGGCGTCGATACGGGTCATGTGGCTTGCCTCATTTGGTGCTTTCCTCGGCAATGCCGAATGTGGCGGCGAAAATCAATCCACCGCGGGGCAGGGGGCGGCAAATTTCCCACCCAGGGCCGTTTCGCGCGTTGCGCCCTTTCATTTGGCGCAAAGCCTCCTATCTCATGGCGCATGAATTATGTACTCGCCCTTTTCCTGCCGCCGCTGTCGATCCTGCTGATCGGACGGCCGATCCTGTCTATCGTGGTCTTCCTGATCTGGCTGCCCGCGATCATCTTCTCAGGCGGGCTGACACATCCGATGTTTATCCTGCTGGCTTGGATCTTGATCTATCAGGCGCATCAGGACCGGCGCGCGCGCTGAGCCTTGCGCTTTGCCCCCGCTACCCCTAACACACGCGCAGCTTTTATAGGGGTATCGTCATGGGTTTCAAAATGGGCATCGTCGGTCTGCCGAACGTCGGCAAATCGACCCTTTTCAACGCGCTGACCCGCACCGCAGCGGCACAGGCGGCGAATTTTCCGTTCTGCACGATCGAGCCCAATGTCGGCGAAGTGGCCGTGCCCGACGCGCGGCTCGACACGCTGGCCGAAATCGCCAAGTCGAAAAGCATCATCCCTACGCGCATGACCTTTGTCGATATCGCTGGTCTGGTGAAGGGCGCGTCGAAAGGCGAAGGCTTGGGCAATCAGTTCCTCGCCAACATCCGCGAAGTCGACGCTATCGCCCATGTGCTGCGCTGCTTTGAAGACGGCGATGTCACCCATGTCGAAGGCCGCGTGGACCCGGTGGCGGATGCCGAAACCATCGACACCGAACTGATGCTGGCCGACATTGAAAGCATCGAGAAACGCTTGCAAAACATCGTGCGTAAAGTGCGCGGCGGCGACAAGGAAGCGGTGCAGCAGGAACGTCTGATGCGCATGGCGCTTGAGGCATTGGAGGCTGGCAACCCCGCGCGCGTGGTTGAGGTAGACGAAGATGACGCCAAAGCATGGCGGATGCTGCAACTGCTGACCACGAAACCGGTGCTCTACGTCTGCAACGTAGGCGAGGCGGAAGCCGCTGAAGGCAACGCGCATTCCGCAAAAGTGGCCGAAATGGCCGCAGCGCAAGGCAATTCGCATGTCGTAATTTCGGCCCAAATCGAAGAAGAAATCAGCCAGCTAGAGGCCGAAGAGGCCGAGATGTTCCTCGAAGAGATGGGGCTGAAAGAGGCCGGTCTCGATCGTTTGATCCGTGCTGGCTATGAGCTTTTGCATCTTGAGACCTACTTCACCGTCGGCCCCAAGGAAGCGCGCGCTTGGACGATCAAATCCGGCACCTCTGCTCCGAAAGCCGCTGGTGTGATTCACGGCGATTTCGAAAAGGGATTCATCCGGGCCGAAACCATCGCCTATGATGATTTTGTATGCCTTGGCGGCGAAGGCCCAGCCAAGGAGGCGGGCAAGATGCGTGCTGAAGGTAAGAGCTATATCGTCAAGGATGGCGACGTGCTGCACTTCCTTTTCAACACGTAACAATTGATCTGCAGCGTAGCTTGATCGCGCCGTTCAGTTGACTGGAAAACAAAAAGCCCGACAGCTTGCGCTGCCGGGTTTTTCAATTGGAACGTCTTCAGCTTATTTGCTGTCGTTGCCCGGACCGAACCCGCCATAGGGATAGCCTTCGCCGGGGCTGCTCATTGCATTACGGCTGCTCATAACGGTGTCACCGTTTTTCGCGTTGTCGGCGGTGTTCAGCATAATGTCATTGGCTTTGGTCGACTCGTCTGCATCTTGCATGCGGTCGCTGTTGCCATACACTTCGCCCGCGTCATTTGAGGTGTTCAGAAAGAGGTCGTTGTAGCGAGTGGAGTTATCCGCAACGGCTGCGGTGGAGATCAAAGCGGCGGCGGCTGTTGTTAAGATAAGTTTCATAATGTGTTCCTTCGGGTTTCTCTAAGATCGCGTCATTGCGATGTCATTGTTTGTGGTGAAGTAACGGCACAGGGAGCGAGAAAGTTTCGGCACTGCGGCAAGGTTGCCGACGTTCGAGGGAGATTGCTGCGCGTGAACGGTAGGGGGTATCAAATTTATCGTTTTATAACAGTGTTTTATTTTCGGGCTCTCATGATTTCACAAGTCATTCACGCTCCCGTGTGAGATGCTACAGAGGGTGCTGAGAAGGAGAATAAACGGCGGTTTGATGGAGGGTCGATCGCATTCCCTCTGTGGTGCAACGCTCGAGTTTCTAGGGATAGGCGTTCGCAAGCCACGACCCACTGGCCAGATGAAATTAGATGCAGAAAATGCAAATTTTCTGGCCAATTTCGCCTTGTCACTCGGACGGGACCTGTCTAAACGGGTCGGCGGAGACGTGGCCGAGTGGTCGAAGGCGCTCCCCTGCTAAGGGAGTAGGCCCGGAAGGGTCTCGAGGGTTCGAATCCCTTCGTCTCCGCCACTGCGCCTTGCTTTTTTAATAAAATTTAGAATAGTTACGCGCTTTATCCGCCCAAAAGCCCGCCAACCCTGTAATGTTGATTGTCTGCGTTAGATTGAGCCTCATGGCGATGAAACCCATTCACCAGCTTCGCATCCTCAGATCATTGTTACCACGGCTTCTCTACAACTCATAGATACCGACGAATAAGCTCACAGCGGTGCTCAAAAACCGTTTCTTCGTCATAGGTTGATCCAGCCACCGCCGCTTCTCGGGCCAACTGGGCTAGTTTCTGTCGATCATTATCAAGGGTCATTATATTCCGGGCTAACTCCGCTGTATCCCCCATGCCAGACAACAAGCCACCGCCCTCTGCTGAGATAAGATCGCGCGCAAAAGCTCCCTCATAGCCGACAATTGGCGCGGCTGAGGCGAGTGCCTCGATTAAGCTGCGGGGTGATTCAGGAGTTTTGTGGCAGAACATAACGATATGAGCATCTCGTAAGCATTTTAGCACTTCGGAACGATCGTCTGTGAAGCCGGGCAGTTTGACGCGATCCTGCAAGCCCGCTTCGGTCACCTGAGCACGCATCTCTTCCAGATCGGGGCCATCACCAAGCCAGCTTGCCTGAAAATCCATGTCCGCAGCGGCGAGGTTTTTTATGACTGTGATCCAGTCCAGCGACCCTTTCATGGCATCGGCCCGGCCGACATAAGCGATCTTGAGAGGGCCTTTCACTAAAGATGCGAGCTTTTCATCTAGTGCTTGGGCATCAATGTGATCAGATTTTGGTATATGAATGTCGTGAACAATCTGCGGGTTGCGGCAATAGGGCGCATAGGTGTCATAGGTCTCCTTGCCATGGAACAGCCCTAACGAAGATCGCCTAATCAGATGTTTTTCCAAGGCGAACATCGGACGGTGGGTTGCGCGCGCACGCAACCGCTGGCGCCAGTTTCCAACGTGAGCCGTGCGGCGGACAACTTCCGATTCCACCCGGTCCGTCCAGATGGCATATGGCTTGCCCATCTTATGGGCGAGGTGACATGACACCGATCCCCAATCCCCGAATAGCCCCCCGATGGAGAACGAAAGATAATCTGCCTTTTTGATCTGCTCTTGGATAAGGCGCGCCGTGGATGGAAGATGCTGGAAAAACCTATCGGGTCGATAGGCGGTGGGGAGGGGAATAACGTTAATACGCTCTAAATTCGGACCAACCGTGCTTATAGGGCGCCAACTGGGGGGGGGCATCCCGGTTAGCACGGGCATCATGACCGATACGGTCTCAAAATTTTCGGCCCATAATCGCAGGCCGTTACAAGCTTGATTTTCCTGAAGGAAACCTTGGGAGGAGGCGTAGAGGGGAACCGGTGCATAAATAAGCAGGTTCTCTGGCATAGGCTGCTTATATCCTTTGTCGTTAAATAGGATTGTGGCAGGGCGGGCCTTAAAAAGCCTGATAACCTAAAATATGGGGGTGAAAAGAGTTCCGATATTTTTGCATCTTCATCTAACGCTGTCCAGAGAGCACAGCATTGTTTGGTGTCAGCCAAATGGCAAGCTCTTGCCTTGGAGATAAACTTTTCAGTGCTTGCCATGAAGAACCCGTCGGCGCTGCCAGACAGCCGAGGTCGTTTACCCACCGTACGCTCGTATCGCAAAGATTACACAAACGCGCGGCATGGTTTTGGTCATCCTCCGCTGTATTCTCGGCAGAATTTTTGACGAGGACTAACCCATTCGGGGGGCAAATCTTGGCAGTAGGGGCATGTGAATGCCCCGACGCCATGCGAAAGGGAGGTTCTGAATGTTGGTTAACGTTAGAGATTGGTCTCGTATCCTTCATAATTGCATCTTTTCGGATGCCGATCAGTCGCTTTGTGCAAGGGCATGGCAGTACAGAGAGGAAAGCCGCCTCTGGGCTATCTAGGTGATGGTTTTCACCCCCTCTCATTGCGAGCATAGCTTTCGTCATCATCGAACCATGTTGCGTCTGAAGATGCGCCATCATGGCGAAAATCCCGGGTAGAGCGGCACATCATATCGTTCACAGAAATCCAATTACCAACTGCTTGGGAATTAGCGCTGCAGAGCAGTTGCATGCAGATGCATTCGGGTTCAGTTTGCCGGCAACGCCGCAGGCGGCCGGAATAACCGTGCCGCTGGCCTTACCTTAACAAAGGACAGCTATGCTTCGTCACGATCCAATCTACCCGTCCCACCGTTCCCCCGTGGTTGCCGATAATGTTGTCGCGACCTCACAACCGCTGGCCACGCAGGCTGGGCTTTTGATGATGCAGCAGGGGGGGAATGCGGTGGATGCGGCGATCGCAACTGCCGCGGCGCTAACGGTGGTGGAACCGACGGGCAACGGGCTGGGTTCCGACGCTTTTTGCATTCTGTGGGATGGAAAGGAGCTGCACGGGCTTAACGCTTCGGGCCGCGCTCCGGCGGCTTGGTCACCCGAGCGGTTCCCCGATGGCATGATTGAGCATGGTTGGGACAGTGTCACCGTTCCCGGTGCGGTCAGCGCTTGGGTCGAACTGATGGAGAAATTCGGCAAGCTTGATCTGGCGACGGTGTTGGCCCCGGCGATCCGCTACGCTGAGGAAGGCTTCCTCGTTTCGCCCACGATTGCCACGCTCTGGGCGCGCGGTGCCGAGGTTCTGGGCAAGCAGCCGGGCTTTGCTGAGACGTTCCTGCCCGAAGGTCGCGCCCCGCGTGCAGGTGAGCGGTTCCGTAACCCCGGTGCCGCGCGTACCCTGCGCCTGATTGCCGAAACGAACGGCCGCGCCTTTTACGAAGGGGAAATCGCCGAGGAAATCGTCGCCCATGCCAAAGCCAACGGCGGCGCGATGACCATGGAGGACTTGGCCGCCAATGCGCCCGAATGGTGTGGGACAATCAGCCAGAGCTTCGACGACGTGGAACTGCATGAAATCCCGCCAAACGGGCAGGGGATCGCCGCGCTTATGGCTTTGGGCATTCTAGAGCATAGCGAAATTCGCGACCACGGTCCCGACGATCTCATGTCGGTGCACCTTCAGATCGAGGCGTGCAAGCTCGCCTACAGTGACCTGCATGCCTATGTCGCCGATCGTCCGGCGATGACTGAGGTGGATGAAAAGGCGCTGCTCGACCCCGCTTACTTGAAATCCCGTGCGGCACTGATTTCGACCCAAAAAGCGCAGGATTTCGGGGCAGGGGCGCCTAAAAAGGGCGGTACGGTCTTGATGAGCACGGCCGATGCTTCTGGCATGATGGTCAGCTTTATCCAGTCAAACTATGCGGGCTTCGGATCAGGCGTGGTGGTGCCGGGAACGGGCGTGTCGATGCAAAACCGCGGCTTTGGGTTCACCACCGAGGCCGGGCACCAGAACATCGTGGCAGGCGGCAAGCGCCCCTTCCATACGATCATCCCCGGGTTTGCCATGAAGAACGGCCAGCCGCTGATGGCTTACGGCATGATGGGCGGCCCGATCCAGGCTCAAGGGCATATGCAATTGCTGCTGCGCACCCAGCTTTGGGGCCAAGACGTACAGGTTGCAGCCGACGCGCCACGCTGGCGGATGCTGTCTGGGCTAGAGGTCGCTTGCGAACCCGCGATGAAGCCGGAATTGCTGCAAGGGTTGCGTGATCTGGGCCATGTGATCCATGTCGAAGCGCCCGACAATGCCTTTGGATTCGGCGGCGCGCAACTGGTGCAGCGCTTGCCCGAAGGGGGCTATTCCGCCGGTTCCGATCCGCGCAAGGATGGACAGGCTGCAGGGTTCTAACCGCGCTATAACCTGTAGTAACGTCAGGCATGGCCCCAAACGGGCCATGCCTTTTTCATATCCGGCCTCAGCCGTTGTCACGCATCGCGTCGACCGACCAAGGCCCCGGGCCTGCGGCCGCGAGGTAGAGAAAAGCAAAGCTGTAAAGCGCCACCAGTTCTCCGCCGTTCAGCATCGGGTAGAACCCCTGCGGCATATGCGCGATGAAATAGGCCGCTGCGGTTAAGCCGCTGAGGATAAAGGCCGACAATCTTGAGAAAAGGCCAACCACCAGCAAAACGCCAAAAACCAGCTCAATGACGCCCGCGATGCCGCCCATCGACGTGATTGAAACGCCGCTCATCTGGCTGGCTGGAAAGCCGAGGATTTTCGTTGTGCCATGCTGCAGCACCAAAAGCCCCGACATGATGCGGAGTAGCGACAAGATTTGCAGCCGGTAGGGGGTGAGGAAGGTCATGATTTTTCCTTTGTAGTGCTAGGAGTTGCGCAAACTGAGCAAGTATCAATCGCAGTTGGCGTAAGCCGTCCAGCCTGAAGCGCGGGGAAGGGGGGATTGTCACACATCTGTGATTGAAGATGTCTGTCGCCATCCGTCAAACAGAGCATTCTCGCCGTGGCGGCAAGATTTCCGAAAAAAATTCGATATTCGTGCCCAATTCCCCTTGCGCACCCCGGACCGCCCAAGTTAAAGAGCCGCTGTCCGGTAGAGTTACTCACCAGACAGACATAGGCATTCCGGCGTAGCTCAGCGGTAGAGCAGTTGACTGTTAATCAATTGGTCGTAGGTTCGATCCCTACCGCCGGAGCCAAATCTCCCTGTCAAAACAGTGATTTGCGAGCAAGCCCCTTCGGGGGCTTTCGTCGTTTTGGGCTCGGGGTAACGTTTGGGGTAACGCCTTTTCGCAATGAATAAACCCGTCAGTTTCCCGACGGGCTCATGGTCAATGAGTGATGCGCGCTCACGCGAGGCGCTTGTGTGTCGCCCCTCGCATGATCGAGTCGCAGCACGCCCGGGAATAGCCAACGACTTCGCCAATCTGCCGAGCGTTAAGGCCGACGGCCGCAAGCTCGCGGATACGCCGCGCAATCTCGGGTGGGACACGCCGCCGGTGTCCACTGGCAAGCCCGGCGGCGCGCAATTCCCACGCCACCGCCCGGACGAGCGCCTCTTCAATCGAGAGACGCTCGGCGATCTTCGCATAGACGCTCATGCCATGCCCTCCCCTTGCGGTGCCTTGGCAAGCGGACTCCACCCTTCCACCTCGCGGACCTCGTCGATCGTGAGTACGCCCGCCTCTAACGCGATCTTATGGGCCGCCCACCGGGCAGCGTGATCGCCGCGCAGAAGCCCGGAGAGATCAACGTCGATCTCGTATGTCTCGCGCTCGGTGTCCGTCAGGATCGAGCGGGAAAGCTCGGTTTCCAACTTCCGCGCCCAATGCGCTAGCGTGCTTTGCGCGAAGTGCCGCAAGAGCGTTTCCGAGTTGGTAAAACTGGCGTGATCGAGGATACCGACGAGCGGCGCGGGAACGCCGAAAGCCCGGGCGATCTCTTCGGTCGAGAACCGGCGAGCGGCGAGAATCTCGGCGTCTTCCGGCGAGAGCGTCGGGAAGGGTTCGAACTTGAGCCCCTCTTCGAGCACGGCAGGCGAGCCCCGGTTCGCGCCGCCGAAGCGATCGAGCCAGTTTTGCTTGAGCCGCTTGGCTGCCGCTTCCGAAAGATTCTTCTCGTGCATCAGCACGCCGCCCGGTTGCGATGCATTCCGCCAAACGGCCTTACTATGCGCGTCGGTTTCGACGGCGTGCTCGGCGGCCGCCATAGCCCGGCGCAGCGGCGCAACGCCGATCAAGCCGTCGTCGGTGCGAGCGCGAAGGTGGATCACCTCGCTCGCCAGCAAGCGGCGCGTCGTGCCCATTGGTGCCGAGAGATCGTCACCCGTGACGTGATAGATCACTCGCCCGGGATTCACGAGTTCGACGCGCACGAGCCCCCAACGGATCGGGCGAAGCTCGACGACGCGGCCCGCGCGATCGGTGACGACTTCGGCGAGTCCGTTGCCGTGCAAGAGCGCCGAGGCAGCCAGCCATTCCACGAAGTCAGGCCAAGACTGCCACGGGTTCGGCGCACGCCGCACAAGTCGCGCGAGAGGGTGTGACGGTGCCTCGTGGCGGGTATCGCCCTCGAAGCGATAGACGCGCACCGGCAGGCCCGCCAACTGGCCCGAGATCACACCGACGCAGGCGGACGTGACGGCGAGCTGCTCCGCGGGATACTTGCCCGACGGCGTGCCAAGCCAATGAGCGCCGAGCGCCGCGAGCGTCTCGTTGGAGCGCGTCTCGACTTGGCGGCGGCGGAAGAGGTCAGAGAATCCCATGATAGCCTCGCAGGTGATCGAGGTACCGCGCGCGGCGATCGGTCTCGTCGAATTTATCCAAAGAGCGGCGCGCGACGACGGTTGCCGGGTAAGCCGGGCTCGGGGTGATCGTCACGTCGAGAAGCTTGACTTCGAGAAGCTCGCGCTTTGCCGGGCTCCCCTTATGCGACCAGCGATCGCGGATCGCGCGGAAGCCGAAGCTCGCGCCGGTGATATCGCCGCGCCCGACGCTTTCCAGCACGTCGCGTCCGGCCGAAGTATTCGCCACGTCGAGCGAGAAGAACAGGCCCTTTCGGTCTTCCTTGAGGCGCAGCGTTCCGGCCGTGGAGCGCCCGAGTACGGCCCGCGTGTCATGGTGGAAGAGCGCGAGAACGTCGTCGCCCCGCTTGAGCGAGGCGGCGAAAGCACCGGGTGCAATCGTCTCGACGAAGCCGCCGAGGTCGTGGCTCGGCGATTTAAAGACGGCGGCGTAGCCTTCGATCCGACCGCCTTCAACGGCACGGAGTTCGAGGGCACGCCGTTCAATGTCGGCGTGCCCTTCCATATTACGCGGCCTTGACCTTGAGCAGCTTGATCGCCGCGTCATCGGTGACGATCCCGCCGACACGCTTCGAAAGGTAGAAGCCGGTGAAACCCTTCTTCGTCACTTCGTCGCGGATCAGGCGCACGCCGGTGCGATCGGCGATCGTGTAGCCGGCCCTGAAGTCGCCGAACGCGATAGGGAAGGCGCTATCGGCGATCGAGGGCATATCCTCAGCGATGACGACGGGATAGCCCAGAAGGCGGGCGGGTTGCCCGGCAGCAAGGCCGTCGGTCCAGAGGAAACGGCCGGTCGAGTCCTTGAGCTTATGAACGACAGCGGCCGTGGTTGAGTTCATGACGAAGACGCCGTTCGCCCGGTAGCCCGCGCGCAGCTTGTAGACGAGATCGACGATATCTTCGGCGATCATCACGCTCGTGCCCGTCGTCTCGACGAATTGCAGCGCACCGGCGGTGCGAGTGTCGTCGCCAGCAGCTTCCGGCGCGACGGCGAGCAAGCCCGTCGGCTTGTTGGTGCCGTTGCCTGCAACGAAAGCTGCCCCCTCGGCCTCCGCGAAGTCGGTGGCGGCGTTGTTGGTGATGAAGCCGCCCACGTCATAGGCCGAGTCGTCGAGCAGGTGGTTCGACACGACGGGGAAGGCGTTCACCTCGCCGAAGGTCGGCTTCACCGGCCGGATCGTCGGAGTCGCGGTTTCGCTGTTGCGGTCGTCGGACTCACCGGACCAGCGCGACGCCGAGCCGCGCACGTTCACCGGGATCGTGAAGTCGGCGCTCGAAACCTGCACGACGCTCGCGATCGACCGGATCGGCGAGATATCGGAGACGCGGTTCTGAATCTGGCTCGCAAGTTGCTCGGGGACGATCGCGCCGCCGTCGGCCGCAACGGTCATGGAGCGAGCTTCTCCGCGCGCCAGCGAGCGCCACTCGGCGGCACCATCGGCCCCGGGCTCGGTTAGCGAGCGACCCTCGACGTTGCGCTCGATCTCTTCGACACGCTCGGCGCGTTCAATTTGCTCCGAGAGCGATCGGATTTCGGAATCCACGGAGGCGAACTTCTCGCCATCGTTGATCACGGTGCGCGCCTCGTCAGTCTTCGCCTTGAGAGCGGCGCGCAGTTCACGGACAGTTTTCATGAACGAAAGTTCCTTCTGTGGCCCATTAGCGGGCTTCTGGTTGGTGCGCCGCTCGGGCGCGGGTTGAGGTACCGCTTGGTTACGGATGCGCGGCGCACCCGCCGAGGAAGGCCCCCGGAACTTGCGGCGCGACTCCCACGGCGAAGGGAAAAGGCCGTGGTCGATCGTCTTTCACGAAGCGCGCATTGCCCGGCCATATACGGGTGACACGCTTCATTGGCCGCGCCGCGCGGCCGGAGAAGGATCAGGCAAGCAACTCGGCAAGCGCGCCGCCGTCGATCGCAGCGCAGCGCGGCCCGGGCTTCCCGCCGAAGTCGGTGAGACCGATCGCTACCGACGAAGCGGCGAGGCTTTCGACATAGATCCAGCGGCACCGGCCGATCGCGTCAATCGCCAGCCAGCTTTCGCGGAGGTGTTCGGGGTTCCCTGCCTCGACTTTGCGGATCAGGTCAGCGAGCGTCTCGGCCGAGCCATTCCGGCGGATCGTAGCGAGGAAGAGGTCGGTGTCGCCTCCAAGTCCGGAACCCTGCGCCATCACGGCAAGGATCGTCTCAGCCTTGGCGGCCGTATCGAGTTCGACACCGCCGCTCGGGCGGATCAGCCCGCGCGAGCGCGCGACAGCATAGGCGGCCGAGTAGCTTGAATTGATCGCGAGTCCGTAGTGGATGCGAAGTTCTTTCGCGAGAGCGTGAGCCGTCTTCATGGCGAGTTTCCTTCTGCCCGGCTTCGGCGCCGGATGCTCGTTGTGGTCAAACACTAGGCTATACGGTGTCGTGCGGCTGCGCTTGCACGCCGCCGTGCGCTCGCGCAGCCATTCAATGATGACTTCGAAGGGGCGATCGGCTAACTAAATGCCTACGTAAGTTTCGAGGATTTAAGATGAAATTTGTTCCGCCTTCCGCGACAGAGACCGCCTTTAATTGCCCGCATTGCGGCGCTCTCGCGAAGCAGTTCTGGTTTGCCGCTCACGCGGAGCCGATGGAAAAAGACTCGCACCCGTTGATAATATCCGAAGAAAGACTCAAGGAACTCAAGCTCGACCATATCGAAGACAAAGACCAGCGCGCCCACCTAAAGGCGTGGGCGGAACGCGCTGCAAAAGGCGTTCCCTTTTGGGAACACAACCGAACGAACGTGGATAAAGCCCTGACGAACCTTTCGTTTAGCCAGTGTTACAACTGCGATGATATTTCGATCTGGATTTATGATCGGCTTGTGTATCCGCAGCGTGGCGAAGCACCTCCCGCCAATCCCGATCTGCCCGAAGACGTTCGGCGCGACTATGATGAAGCGAGCGTGATCCTCGATCTCTCGCCAAGGGGTGCCGCCGCGCTAATCCGCCTCGGGATCCAGAAGCTCTGCAAGGAACTCGGGCAGCCGGGGGAAAACATCAACGCAGATATCAAGGCGCTGGTCGCGGGTGGCCTCGATCCCCGGGTGCAAAAGGCGCTCGATGCGGTGCGCGTGATCGGGAACAACGCTGTGCATCCCGGACAAATTGACCTTCGAGACGATCGAGCGACGGCGGAAAGCCTTTTCCGATTGATGAACTTGATCGCGGATAAAATGATCTCTGAACCAAAGCACGTTGACGAGGTTTATGCAGCTCTTCCCGAAGGAGCGCGGGCGGCGATCGAGAAGCGCGACAGCGGTGATTAGCGCCGCGTCGAAACCGGCATTTCTACCAAGTAAGAATTTGGCTATCCCATGCGGTTTGTGCCCAAAAAGTATAAGAGATTTACCGGCTATCTATGCTGTATGCCTTCGTGACGCGCCTTGCAAAACACAACTTCCCCTTGCATTACTGCGACGAGAGGGCAGAAAGGGGATGATAGTTGTTCTTGATTTATTTTGATGAGGTTAAACATGACCCCCCGGCGCAGGAGGCGCAGTTGTTCGGTGGAATTGCAGTAAAACACACCGACGCGCAGGACATCGAAGACCAGATGAACGAACTCGCCGAAAAATACTTTGGCAGTAAGGTTTTAAGCAAGGACACTGAATTTCACGCAAGGGACATCGCGCAAGGCAAAGGGAACTGCAAGGGACGAGGCGGCGAAGAGCGAGTTGAGATGCTCGAAGGGCTTCTTGATATTTTGGGAAAATCTACGGTCTCGAAAATATATGCGCGTATGACACCCTCAAAAGTTCACTTCCCCACCGATCCAGAACGAGACACATTCATGTTCTTTGTCGAAAAGGCAGAGGCTTTCCTAGAGTCCAGATCAGATATTGGGATGCTCTTCGGGGACTACGATCACAAAATGATAACTCCATCGATCACCAACCTTTCACAATACCGGATTGGCACAACGTCTTGGGCGCTTGGAAGAAAGATAGAGCGCCTCGTGGATACGGTCCATTTTGCGCACTCTCACCACAGCCGCCTTGTTCAGCTGGCTGACATTTACGTTTATTGCAAGCAATATGCTAAACCGCCATCTTCAAGCTATTGGCGAACACGCTTCCATGACGCGATCCGAGGCAAAAGTGGATCGCTATGGCCATCGAAGTATCGTGACTATCCGATGTATTGAGGTGGAACGATCGGTGCCCAAGGGCTGGCGAGACTTTGCGTTTTTGCACTACCGATCGTGGGTTTGAGGTTAAACTACCAAGTTGCACAGTCAACCGCTGAAATCGGAGGCGGTCAGTCGTCAAATTTGGGAATGCTCTTCCGATCCAATTTATCGCCCTGCAGGCCTAATGCACGTAGAGAACGCGCGACGCGCTCTTATAGAGCGCGCGTCGCGTCGCGTTCCCTCGACGGCAAGGGCACGCAGAAAACGCAGAGGTGCACGCGTTCCTTTACGTTCCCACGTTCCCACCGCGCGGCACGATCCAGATGCGGCCTTCGTTGCATCGGACCAGACCTTTCCCCTCCAGCTTCATAAGCATATCACGTACCCGACGTGATGCTTTTTTCGGCTCTTCAGCGTCCGGTTCTTTTGCCGCTGCGAACCGCTTAAACTCGACCAGATCTACAGTCATTCGCGCTCCCGGCTCGGGCCAGCCTGTGCCGCCCGGATTTGGTGTGCCGCGATCGCCGACGAACTGGCGCAGAGATTCGAGCACCCGCCGTTGTTCGGGCGAGATCGGCGTCAAGGCGCTCTTCTCGGGCACGTGGCAGGGCTCGACACGGCATGTCGTAACTGCATCGCCGTCTTGGTCCTCGCCGAGATCGACTTCTGCGAGTTGGTAGGCGAAGCGCCTTCCGTTAGCCATATCGCGTTGCTTCTTTGCTTCGGCGACTACGATCCCGGCCTCGCCGGTTAACTCGATCTCAGTGTCGGTCGCCGCCCGGAGCGAGGAGTGCCCGCGCGCGCCTCTAGCCCGGTCCTTGCCTGAGTGGTGAATCACCATGACATGCGCCGAGGTTTCTTCGCGGATCGTGTCAACGTTGCGCACGAAAGCACCCATATCGGGCGCGGTGTTCTCATCGCCTTGGCCCATGCTACGTGCGAGCGTGTCAATTACCAGTAACGCTGGCTCGCCGTGTACCTTAGCCTCGTCGCGGATGAGCGCGGCCACTGCTTCAACGTCGAGAGTTGAGCCACAGAGATCGATCGAGACAGGAATCACCACGAGCCGCTCGGAAGGCCTGTCTAGGGCAGCCACGCGGTTTACGAAGGATCGGCCGCCCTCGCTAGCGACGTAGAACACTGGTCCGCCGACCACGCGGCACCCCGCCCAACGCTCGCCCTTTGCGACGGCGTGCGAGATAGATAGGGCGAAAAAGCTCTTGCCGACGTTGCTCTCGCCATAGACGACCGACATTGCGCCACGATCGAGCCAACCCTTCACGAGATAGGGCGCGGCGAGAAGCGGGCGCACGTCGGTTGCCCGCACCATGCGCGCCGCTAATGCGGCTTTGCGGCATGCGAGCACGTCTGGCGCGGGCAGGGGGGCAAGCGATGCCTGGGGGTGCCCTGACGGCCGCTCGGGTGCAGTCCTCGGACTTGCAGCGCCATCGTTGAGGCCGGATTCGATAGTCGGGCCGATCTCGTGCTCATCGAGCCCGGCGGCGCGTGCAGCTCGGGTCAGAGCGTCCACGACGCGCGCGCGATCAAGTCCGCCGCCTGCCACGATCTGCCCAAGAGAAAAGGCCGCTCGATTGAGGGTGTGATTGCGCGTGCCCGGGGCGGCCGCAATGACGCGGCCAGCCTCGGCGAGCATGGCTTGCTCGGCCCATGCGCAACTGCCAGCCTCGCCTGCGCGCATGACGTCGAGCTGCCGGGCGAGCGCCGCCATAGGAAAAGCGACGACGTCCGCCGCAGAGGATGCGCTGGGCATGGGTTTGGGGCCATCCTTCTTCTTTGAGGCTCGGATCGCCTTGCCGATCTTCTCGGGGACCGGCGGAGGCGCAAGCTCGACGATTGACGGCCCGAGCCATTCATAGCCGGGCGATCCGGCCGCCACCACGAAGCCACCTTCGCCGCGCGTATCGATCCCTTCGCCGACCTTGCCGGCAGAATTTTCAAACCCCTCTTCGGCCTTGAAAAAGACGTGCCGCCCGCCCGAGCCGGTGCGCGCGACCGGCGCACCCTCGAAGCACTCAGCGAGCCCGAGCCGCGCGGCCGACGCCTCACCGATAGCCTCGCCCGTCGCTTTGTCGATATCGAGATCGACGACGAAGAGCCCTGATCGTGTGCCGGTGACGAGAGCTACGCTCGCATTCGGCCATCGTTCCCACCATCCCCGGATTGTTGCTTCGTCGGTCGATGCGGCACCCTTCCATTTAGTCAGAGGCACCTTGCCTTTGACGGGGTGCACCGGAAACCCGGCGGCGGCGTACGCGAGCGCCGCGCCGAGGGCGGATTTAGGCTCGCGAGGCGACGCCATGTCTTTGATCTGCATTGGCTTTTTAAGCTCGTTCTTTTTGGCCGCTTGCGCGGCGAGTGGTAGGGTTTTGATGCGCGGGTTCGGCTCCGCGCAGAAAAGCTCGTTCAGGCGCTGTCGGGTGCTATCCGGCGGGGCCTTCAAGTCAGGCGGCGACGGCTCGCTGAGTCTCCATCCAGTCGCGCAATTCGTCGGCTCGGAAGTAGAGCCGATTGCGGATGCGAACGGGACTCGGGAAGCCGAGCGACGGGTCTTGCCGCCAGCGCCACACGGTCATTTCCGAGACGCCGAGAATCTCGCGGCGAGCGACGTGTGCGGGAACGTATTCGGGTCGGTCCATAGCCGTTTTCCTTCTTGCTCTTCGCCGGTGAGCCCGGCGACACGAAGGAAGATGCCCCGTATCGTTCGCCTCTGATAGCTCTAGATACCGTGTGCTCGCACGTCGCTTGAGGCGAGTTCGCTCTTGTAACACCGTGTCACACGGCGTCACAAAGTTCGGTGCAAGTTCGCCACATGCTGCGAATATCCGCACCGTTCGCGCGCGCTCACGCCCGAATCGGGATCACGTTCTCGGCCTTTCCCTCGACGATCGAGACGACGTAGCGCGCCCATGCGTCGAGCGCGGCGCGCTTCTCGTCGGCGTAGTCGTGGCGCTGATAGACGGCGACGATCCCGCCACCCGTGCCCGAGACATGATTGAGCACGGCCTCGGTGACGCGAACGGGGATGCCGAGCCGGGCCATGCCGGTTGCCGCCGTGCGGCGAAGGTCGTGGAAGGTCCAATGCGGAATCTCGACGGGCTCGCCGCGTTCCTTGGCGGCGACCTCGGCCATCTTCGCGGCGACGGCTTCCCGCCCCCGATGGAAGTTCGAGAGAGCCGAGGCGCCCGTCGTCGTGAAGAGATAGCCCGCACCCTTGATCTTCATTGTGCTCGCCAGCACGTCGCGCACCGCGTCGGAGAGAGGCACGTCGTGCGCCCGGCCGTTCTTCGTCCGCTTGGCGTCAAGGTGCCATGTCGTGCCGGTGATCTCGGCCTCGCGCATACCCGCCACCTCGCCAAGCCGCTGCCCCGTGAGCAAGAGCGTCTTCGTGAACGGCCCCCATAGGTCGAGTTCGTCGCAAGCCCGCCAGAGCCACCGGATTTCGTCCTCGGAGAGCACGCGCTCGCGGCTCGCTTCTTTGACAACGCGCTTCACGCCCGTCGCCGGGCTTATGGCGACGATATCGCGCTCGACGCACCAGTTGAGGAAGGTGTTGACGTAGGCCCGCACCCGGTTTGCCGTCACGGCCCGCCCGCTTTCGGCGATCCCGTCGAGAAGGTCGATCACGTCGCGCTTGGCGATCGTGTGAATGTCGCGCTCGCCCCACGCAGCGACGACGAAGCGATCGAGTTCCCGGCGTACCGTCGCCCGGCTGCGAAGCCCCTTAAGGCGTAGCTTGTCGTATTGCCCGATCAGCGTTTTCACCTTGTCGCGCTCGGAGAGATCAACTTCGAGCCGGGCGGCCTTCTCGGCGCGCTTCTTGGCGGCGGGATCGTCGCCAGACTTCGCCGCTTCGAGCGCCTCGGCGGCCGCCCCCCGTGCCTTGGCGAGCGACATGGCGGGCCACGAGCCGAGCGTCAGCTTAACTGGCTTCCCGGCCGAGCGATAGCGTAGCGCCCACGACTTCGAGCCCGACGGCTGCACGATCAGGAAGAGGCCCTCTTGCCCGCCGTCGCTGATTTCGCGGCGGTTCGGGCCGGACTTGGCTGCGTCGATTGCCGTCGTGGTGAGTGCTTTCGCCATGTCGTCTCTGACCTCTTGTGTGAGGCCCGGGCGTTACCCCGAGCGTTACCCGGGGTAACATTTTCGCCGATTTGAGGCGTTACCCGGTGCTAATGAGTGTTAAGGGAAATCGGTCTAAATACAAGTGATTCCACATTTTTTAAGGGGTGTGCGTTCTGAATGGTTAGCGTCGGATGGGCCCCAAAACTTGACTGTTAATCAATTGGTCGTAGGTTCGATCCCTACCGCCGGAGCCAATCTCTCCTAGATCACTAAAAAGATTGGCGCTTATGCGATTGCGGTCGCAGCGCATTCTATTTAGCGCGTCTTGGCTTCACCCACAGACGCAAGCACCCCGTCAGCCCGCTGGCAGGGTACTTGCGTTTGTTCGTCATCCGGCACGAAGACCGGGCATCCCAACTGACCAATTTGCGGCCAGCGCAAGCGCTTTTTCCGCTTCGGCATCGTTCAGCTTTTGCCGAAACTCATGCCATGCAGCGCCGTCGGTAGCTTCACCAAAGTCATGAGCTAACTGCTCATAGGCCAGCGCAAGGACGGAATTCAGCGGCACACCGCGCCCCTCATCATATAGCGTCGCCATCCAGCGCATGGCCCGCGGCTCGCCACATTCCGCAGCCTTGAAAAGCCATAGTGCGGCGTCAATATCGCTTTGCTCGATACCATCCCAATTCAGGTACATAAGGCCAATATTTAGGTAGGCTACAGGCTCCCCGCCGTTTGCCGCGCGTTGATACCATGCAAGCGCTTCATCCATATCTTTGGCAACGCCCCATCCCATTTGATATTGTTTGCCCATATTGATCTCAGCGGCGGGCACTTCCATTTCGGCGGCTCTATGGTACCATTCTGTTGCCTTTTGGTGATCCTGTGAGCCCCCGATCCCTTCATTGTACAAGTTGCCCAGATTGATCTGGGCAGCAGGATGATCCTGATTGGCAGCGGCAAGGTAATAGGTCCTTGCTTTGGCATGATTAACGGGTATGCCCATGCCCTCATCATACACAAGGCCTAGGGTGTATTGTGCATCCGCCAAACCTTGGTCCGCAGCAATTTGCAAAAGACCAACGGCACGGTCGGGGTCCGGATCAGAACCTTGCAGAACCAATACGCCTGCACGGTAAGCTGCAAGCGCGAAGCTCCCATCGGCCTTCAGACACTTTTCGTACCAGCTCAGCGCTTGGTCGGGGTCATGTGCCAGTTCCCCTCCTAGATCGTGCATATTGCCCAAGTTGAACATGGCTTTGACGGACCCTTGTTCCGCCGCGCGAACAAAGTAGGACATCGCCACATCAAGATCAGCGTCGACAGCCAGCCCATTCCGGTAGCACACACCGACAGAGTTAAGCCCGCCTGCATGGTTTTGATCAGCGGCCTTCCGCGCCCATTCGAGAGATGTCACGAAATTCTGCGACACGCCCAACCCGTCAAAGTACAGGCGGCCCAACTCACATTGAGCTTCAGCATTTCCCTCTTTGGCGAAAGCGCCGAAAATTTCATGCGCTCGATCGTACTGACCTTCCTCCCGCGCTATCATTCCACTTTCTATGTCAATAGAGTCCGCGCCCGTCGTTTGAAATGGTCTCAATATACGGCCGAAAAGTGAGCCTTTGTTGCGAGTTTGCATTTTGAAGTATCCTCTATTGCCATGCCCCGCTGCCTCAAGAACACACGCCTTTTATGGAGAAGTATGGACCTGATAGTGACCTAACGTTGCTGGCAGTGGATCACTACATGCTTTGCCGATTTTCCGCGAACAGGCTGAATTTCAGCAAAGAATTGCTGAACTACTGGTCCACCACGCATTTGACAATTTCCAAATATGGATGGCTGTTTCTCCACCCGCGGCATTGGTTTTGGCATTTCGACGAAGGGAGCGAAGACAGAGAGGCCCACGGGCGGTTTTATCCTACCGGACGATGCGCTGATCAGTGGGGCAGGGGCCGCTCCTCGAGACTCTGCGCCTAAAGATAGATTGGACCCGGTTTGGCATCAAACTGCGAAAGGTTACTTGGTGCTCGGCAGCGGCGCCTTGTTTGCAGCGGCGTGGGCATCCCGGCTTGTCCGGCCTGCTGAAAGTCCCGGCTCCGATGTGGCTCTTGAAACCGCCGATGCCGCGATCCTGCGCGAGCGGGTGACGGATGTGGCAGGCCAAATCCGCCTTGCACGTGCCATGATCGGGAGTATCCGGCAGAAAATCGCCATCGACCTTGAGCTGAAGGCCGGGTTCCTTGTCGCCACGGTGCTTGGCGTCACCGGCCTCTGGATCGCGATTTTGGCGCACACTGGGGTGGCTGTTTTGGTTACGCTCAACGCCCTGCGGTTGCTACCTTTCCGCCCAACTTTCGCTGAGCGGTTGGCCGAACCCGGCCGCTGCCCTACAACCCATGCAACAGATGAAACGACAGCCTGAACCTCTGGAAGGATTTTACATGACCCTCACACGACGCAGCTTGCTGGCCTGTTCCGCGAGTTTTGCCGCCGCCGCACCCCTCGCGGCCTTGGCTGAAGCAAAGCCCGCGATCCATGTAATGAAAGATCCTAATTGCGGTTGCTGTTCGGCGTGGATCGAGATTTTGGAGAACGAGGGTTTTGCCGTGACCACGGAACGCAGCTTGGGGACGCTCTTGATTAAATACAAGCAAGACAACGGTATTCCGCAGAATATGGCCTCTTGCCACACCGGAAAGATCGAGGGCTATATGATCGAAGGCCACGTCCCGCCCGGCGACATCCGCAAACTGCTGGCAGAGCGCCCGGATGCTATCGGCCTCGCCGTGCCGGGAATGCCCTATGGCTCGCCGGGGATGGGACCGGAGAGTGAGCGCGACGCATATGACGTCTATCTGATTGCCCGTGATGGCAGCAGCGAAGTCTTCACACGCTACGAGGCTGCATAAAACGCAACGGTTCTGGCCCTAAACCGGTAGGAAGCACATATGGCACATGATCACGCCCATATTGACCCCGAAAGCGGAGACCGCAGAGTATCACTGGCAATCTGGGCGAATGCGCTTCTGACGGTGGCACAGATCGTGGGCGGTGTCTTTGCGGGGTCGCTCGCTCTTATCGCGGACGCGCTGCACAATTTTTCGGACATGGCCTCATTGGTCATCGCTTTTGTCGCCCGCAAAATCGCACGGCGTCCGGCAGATGCGCGGATGACCTTTGGCTATGGTCGAATTGAAATCGTTGCCGCCCTGATCAACTACACCACGCTCATTCTGGTCGGGATCTATTTGATCTACGAAGGCGGGATGCGCATGATTGATCCGCCTGAGGTGGCGGGTTGGACGGTGGTCATTCTGGGCGCTGTTGCGCTGGTGGTCGATACACTGACGGCGCTGCTGACCTATTCGATGCAGAAGGACAGCGTGAATATCAGGGCTTTGTTCTTGCATAACCTGTCAGACGCGCTGGCCTCGGTCGCTGTGATTATCGGTGGCACGCTCATTATCCTTTACGACCTTCGGTGGGTCGATCCCGCGATTACCATCGGTATCGCGCTTTATATCCTCTATCTGGCCCTTACTGAAATCGGCGGTCCGATCCGTATGCTGATGCTGGGCAGTCCGCCCGACATGGATGCAGGCGCAGTGGTCGAGGCGATGAACAATGTCGATGGCGTCCGGGATGTGCATCACGTTCACCTTTGGCAGATGCAAGAGCATGAGGTGGCTCTTGATTGCCATGTGGTGTTGGTGGGGCGAGATTGGTCGGATCTTGAGGTCGTAAAGCAGGAGGTTAAGAAAAAGCTCGCCAATGACTTCGGCATCACCCACTCCAGCCTTGAATTTGAAACCTCTGCGAATGCCCATGTGGGAGCGTCGTTGTTTGGCCATAAAGACGGCGAAAAAAGCGCCGGCGAAGAGCCTAGTGCATAAGATTCTTAAAGTGCTGCAAACGGCCGATGATTGAGACTGTCTGAACTGCGCCTTTCCACCGGCGTCATCTTTGTGCCTGAGGGCGAAGCAACCGCCAGACATAAAGAGCGAGAAGGCCCAAGAGCAGAACATTTGTCACCGGATTGATCCACATCTCGACTTTGGCAAACTGCGCCTCCAGCAGATAGCCTGAAATGGTGAGCGCAGCCGTCCAGAGGAGGCTGCCCGACCCTGTGTAGAGAAGAAATGGCAGCAGCGGCATCCCCGTCATGCCGGCTGGGACGGATACCAGCGTTCGAACCCCCGGCACAATCCGGCCCAGAAACACCGCTTTGCCACCATTGCGCCGAAACCACGAAAGGGAACGGTCAAGGTCTTGCTCTGAGATGGTCAGCCACCTGCCGTGCCGCGCGATGAGCCTGCGCAACCGTGCTTCAGATACTGCTGACCCGATCCAATACCACAGAAAAGCTCCTGCAACTGAACCGATCGTGCCGGCGATCACCACACTTACAAAGGAGAGGTCACCATTCGCCGCGAGATAGCCGGCGAAGGGCATGATGACTTCCGAAAGGATCGGCGGGAAGACGTTCTCAAACAACATCAGGGCGGCGACGCCGAGGCTCCCCGTTGAAGCCAGCAGCGAGGTGATAAAGTCAAACATGCTCGGGCCTATGCGGTAGGTTGGGCAGCATTGCCCGTTTCAGCACGGGATCAAGCCGCTGTCAGTTTCCTCGGATCCGGGGGCGGTGAGGTAGGTCCAGATGGCCGCCTCATCTGTGAAGGTCAGCTTCAGCACGCCTGTTGTCCCGGTAATCAGCCGCTCAGAGAAGGCCGCAGGCTCAATATTGCCCTGTGTCGACTTGCCGCCGGCCCCTACCACGAAGGCGATTGTGCCGCCCTCTGTTGGCTTTCCCTCGGCATCCAGCGGCACGGTGCGTTCGTAGAAGTGATTATGACCATGCAAGACGAAGCGGACACCTGCCTCAGCGACAAGCCGGAACAGCGCCCGTGCATCGTTCGATCCGCTGCGCACCACGCTCGAATAGGCGGGTTTATGAAAATATGCGGCAGTGCAGCTGTCGGGATGCGCTGCGAGCACTTCTTTTGCCCATTTCGCCTGTGCAGACCCTTCGGACGCATCGATCTCGCTGTTGAGTGACAGGATCAACCAGTTCCCGGCTTGCAGAGCGTAATAGCCGCTTCGGTCTGGCCCTGCGCGATCTTGCCAGTAGTCAAAGTATGCATATGCAAGAGGGGAGTGGTATTCGTGGTTTCCAGGGGTCGGCCATGTGCGCTCCCAAGCAGCCCCCCAATAGGGGTCGTAGCAATCTTCAAAGCCCACGGCTTCTCCGCGTTTATAAACCAGGTCCCCCAAGGCAAGCACTGCCGTTTCGGGGTGTTGTTCCAAGATGCTGGTGGTGTCTATCATGCCCTCGTTCGGTGTGGCTTCTGCCCGGGGAAGACCAACCGCATAGCGCAGGTTTCTGTCGGTTCTACCCAAGTAGCCTCCGTTTGCGCAGGAGGCGATGTCACCTGCCGCCAGAACAGAGAATGGCAGCGTCACATCCAGTTTGTGGACCCGGTTTGTGTCGAACATGTCTGATTGCAGAGGGCTCGCCAATGACCGTATGCCAGAAGCCGCGACGGAGAATACCTGGCCTTCGGTCCCGGCAACAAGAATAAGGGCCACTGCTGTTGCCAATAGGGTTCGAAAGGCGGTTTTCTTCATCTGGTTCTCCTTAAACGAAGCAGTAGAGTTTGCCGAATGATCGGACCATTGCCGCAATATTACCAATTGGTAAGGTGTTGATCCGGCCATGGATGCGGGCTTGCAGGGCTGCACATTTCAACCAGAGCCATCACAGCCATTGCGACAGCACCGACGGCAGTCAGCGGGGCTGCGCAGGACCGCGAAACGCCCAAAATTTGCTGAGCGCAAAAGTCAAAAATGCAATGCACCCGGTTGAGGTCCACAGGCTCATGACTTCAGTCTGATTACCGACCGATAACAAAGCAATCAGCAGCACTTCGTTGCCGGCAAAGCCGATCAGGGCGACAAGCGCGAATTTCCAGAGCGCGTTTGACAGGCTGACCTCTTGGTCTGCAAAGGAAAAGCCGAGATGGCCGATGAAGCTGACCACGAAAGCGATTGTGAAGGCGAGCAGGTTCGCCATCTCTGGCTGCCAGTTTGACTGGATCAGTAGAAAGCCGATCATCATATGAACGATGGTCGCAAACAGGCCGACCATCCCGAAACGCAAAAATTGGCGCCACATCATAGATGCTCCCGATCAGCAGAAAAGTCTTCCGCAATGATAAAGCCGGGACGGCCTTTGACCTCCGTAAAGACCCGCGAGAGGTATTCGCCCAACACACCGATGGAGATAAGTTGCACGCCGCCCAGCAACATGACGGCCACCACAAGTGTCGACCACCCCGGCACCTCGATGCCGAAGACTAGGGTGCGGATGGCAATCCAGAGGGCGTAGAGAATTGAACAGGTAGCAATGGTCATACCTATCCCTGTCCAAACCCTTAGCGGCCATGCGGTGAAGGACGTAAGGCCGGTCAAACCTAACTTGAACAATCCAGCAAAGCCGAATTTAGAGGCTCCGGTCGCCCGCGGGGCCAACTCAATCGCCACAGCCTTGGTGCGAAAGCCGACCCAGCCATACAGCCCCTTCATAAAGCGATTGCGCTCAGGCAAGGCACAGAGCGCATCGACAACCCGTCGATCCATGAGCCTAAAATCGCGCGCATTGGCTGGTATCGCGGTGTCGCCGCCGATATTCAGCAGGGCATAGAACGCCCGGGTGAAAACCCGTTTGCGCCATGTCTCGTCCCGGCGTTGCGCGCGAACAGCACAGACCATCTCATACCCCTCGGCGCGATGTTTCAGCATGGTTTCGAGATGAAAAAGGGGTTCTTGAAGATCGGCATCAAGAATGACCGCCGCCGCCCCCACTGTACTCTCCAGACCGGCCATGATCGCATGTTCCTTGCCGAAGTTCCGCGACAGTCGCAGCACACGAAGCGGATATTGGGCGCAGAGTGCTCGACTTTCCTCAAAGGTGGAATCGAGGCTGCCATCATCCACGATGATGATCTCGAAACTACTCACCAGTCTGCGGGCATGCGCATCCACCTTGGCCACCGTTCTGGTGATATTGCCCGCCTCATTGAAAGCGGGGATCACAAACGAAAGATCGGGAATAGGTTGTGGAGAAGGAACGAGCTTAGGCTTAACATAGCTTTCGGGGCGACGGTTCATCGTGTTACCTCCCGATCCAGATTTTCGACGAACAAGATGCGATGCCCAAACCGTCCGGCAGGATCGAACCGCGAACCCAGAAAGGGAACCAGTTCTGAGGCGATAGATGCCGGGATGGCTACCGCGTCGCGCAAGCCATTGTCTGCACGGCTATCGGATGTCGCGGTTCGCTTGGTGAACTGAACTCTGCCTCGCGTATAGAACTCGGCAGAAAAGCTGCGACCGCCCCAATAGGTGATCTGCACATCAGGATCGTAACTTTGCGCCGCGGTTACTAATCTGCGCTCTGACCGATAGGTGATTGATCCGGGCTGGTAACGCGCCAGAATGGTCAGAGATAGAAATGCCAGCCCCACAAAAACAATGGCCATGAAGACCGTGCTCCGCGCCCACCACCCCGGTCGGCCTCTACCCTGAGTCCAAAGCGAGACCAGAAGAACCGCCGCTGCGGGAAGCCCGGGCAGGGCATAGGCTGGCAAGATGTTTGCGGCGGGGGTGAAGAGGATCAGCGGCGCGACGACCCAAAGCGCGAGATAGCTGTGCCAGCCTCGATCACTCCCTGTCATTTCCTTGACGTAAGAGGCGGCTCGGGGAAGCAGGGGCAGGGCAAACAGGCTCCATGGCAGAAACGTAGCGCCGGCATAAAGCCAGATCAGGCCCTTGGGCTGCTCATGGCCGGAGCCGTAAAGATCACCCTGCCAACCCGGCACGACAAAGCGCTGGAAATGCTCTCCGATAAGGAAGTAGCGCAGGAACCCCGGGGTCTTGATCTCGGCCAAGATATACCACGGAAGGGTCAGCGCTGCGGCGATCAACAGCCCCGACAGCCAGGGAAACCCGCGTAATTCCCGCCAGCGTCCAGTCAGCGCCAGCCATGGTACAAGCGCGATCACCGTTATGACAAGCGCGACTGGTCCCTTCGCCAAAAGGCCGATTGCGATGCCGACGAAGAACCACCGTCCCCATGTGCTGCGAGAGGGGCCGTCCTCCATATAGTTGTAGAAGCCGATCATGCTCAGGGTCGTGCCGAGCACCATGACCATGTCCGTCATCACAAAGGCCGACGCGCCAAAAAACATTAAAGATGAAGCGAGAACCGCCGTCACGACCAGAGCCTGATCCGGGCCCCGGTGCCGACGCATCCAGGCGAAAAGAAGGCTTAGCACCCCCAATGACGCAGCAAAGATGAATACCCGCGCACCAAAGGCCCCAACACCAAAAGAGCTTCATCCCCAAGGCATACAGCCAAGTATGTAAGGGAGGTTTGCCCCAAAACGGGACGCCATAGTCAAATTGGGGTGTGATCCAGTCCCCTGTCTCGACCATCTTACGCGCGATTTCGGCATAGCGGGCTTCTGTAGAATCCGTGAAAGGCCACCAGAACATGGCAAGCAGGCGCACGGCGAATAATGCACCGAGTGCAAACAGCAGGAACCGTTGGTCACTGCGCGTTAAGCCAAAGCGCCCCGCATGCTCTTGCCGCACGGCTGTATCGAATTTGGGATCAATTGCGACCATGATGTCCTGTCCTTTTTCTAAGGGCATAGGACGGCAGTGATCTGCAAAAGGTGGTCGGCACTATACCGATCCGTAACATTACGAAGATGGCTTAAAGCTGCAAAGCAGGTTATTTTCTCGATACCTTACGGAGCTTGGGCGCAAATGCGGGTGCTTGTTGTAGAAGATGATAGCGAAACGGCTGAGTATATCTGCACCAGCCTAAAAGCGCTTGGTCATGTGACGAAGCATGCGTCGGATGGCAAACAAGGATTCCTTGATGCCTTGGACAATGACTTTGACGTGATCGTTGTCGACCGGATGCTGCCCGGCTTGGATGGGATGACCCTCGTCAGATCAGTGCGCGGTGCGAATGTTAACACGCCGATCCTATTCCTGAGCGCGCTCGGCGGTTTGAACGACCGGGTGAATGGATTGGAAGCCGGGGCGGACGACTACCTTGTGAAACCTTTTGCTTTTTCAGAACTATCTGCGCGCCTGACTGCACTTGCGCGTCGTCCCCCGATGCAGACAGAAGAAACGCGACTTCAGGTTGTCGATCTGGAGATTGACCTGATCCGCCATACTGTGTGCAGATCCGGCCAAGAGATCGCCGTGCAGCCGCGTGAGTTTCGCCTTCTATCCTACCTAATGAAGAACGCCGAGCGGGTGGTGACACGCACCATGTTGTTAGAGGCAGTTTGGGACTTTCACTTTGATCCTAACACGAATGTCGTTGAGACGCATATCAGCCGCCTCCGCAACAAAATCGACAAACCTTTCGACCAGCCGTTGATCCATACGGTTCGGGGCGCTGGATACAGCCTCCATGGATAAGCACGCGCGCAAAGGTCCATCCGCGTTGAGGACATCCATAAGGCTGTCTTTGCAATACTCGTTCCTCTATTCGGTGCTCTCTGCACTGGTCTTCGCCTTGGCCTATTGGTTCACGCAATACGAGGTTCAAGACTGGGTCCTCGACCAAATGCGCAGCGATGCGGGCACACTCGTTGAAATCTTTGAGTTGGGCGGCGATGAGATGCTGGTCGACCGCGTAGATGCCCTCGCCGAAGTCAGCTTTCAGAATGCCCGGGTTTACCAGCTTCTAAACTCAGACGGCGCGATTGTTTCCGGCAACCTGTCCTCGACCTTTGCAAGCCCTTTGCCAGACTACCTTCCGGCACAGGATTTGCCACTTGCTGGAGAAATCCACGACGAGGTCACCGGCTATTGGCTGCGCGCAGATGATGTTGGCCCCTATCTCCTGATCCAAGGGACAGGAGACCATATCGTCTTGGAGATACTGGAAGCGCTCGGCATGGCTTTGGTGGTAGGCTATTTGGCGGTTGTGATCCTCGGCCTTATCGTCGGTATCCGAATAGGCCGCATCACCGAGCGACGGATTGCGGCGATATCAAATACCCTCGCGGAGGTTTCCGCTGGCAACCTCGCCTCCCGTATTTCAACGGCCCCAAAGGCTCGTGATGATCTTTCGCGGGTATCAACCGAGATCAATAGTATGCTCGGTCAGATCAAACGCCTGCTGGAAAGCCAAGAGCAAATCTCGAATGATATTGCCCATGATATGCGCACACCGCTTCAGCATCTTCGGCAGCGGCTGGAGAAACTACGAGACAGCCCGACGATCCGCCCGGACGATATTTCAGCCAGTCTCGATCAAACTGAAGAAATCATAGCGACCTTCAACGCCCTTTTGCGTATCGCCCAGATTGAGGGGAGTGACCGTCGCGAAAGGTTTGGGCTGTACGATCTTTGTGAGATCATAGCCAATGTTACGGAGGTCTTTGAGCCTGCGGCCGAGGATGCTGGCATTGAGTTGACCACTAAGGTGCCGGGCGAACAGCTTGAGGTTGTTGGCGATGGAAATCTTCTGACGCAACTACTGTCGAACCTTGTCGAGAACGCAATCAAACATTGTCCCGCTGGTTCTAAGGTTCTGGTCTTGGCGGAAAGCACACTTGCCGGCCCGACCTTGCGCATCACTGACAACGGTCCGGGGATCGCACGCGAGGATCGAGAGCGTATTTTTCGACGGTTCTTTCGGGGCGAAAAAAGTCGGAACAGTCCTGGGAATGGCCTTGGCCTAGCATTAGCAAAAGCAATCTGTGATCTGCATGGCGCCGAAATAACCGTGTCAGAGAATGATCCAGGAACAACTTTCGAGATCAGTTTTCTGCGGTAAATGCGGTTCGGCTCTGAACATAGGTTGGTTTTGCCGAATTCGAGTAATGCAGTTTAAGTTCTCTCATATCAGACATTGATTGAGTGAGCGGGCAATGTCGGCCTTGGGCGGCGGGCTCAGCAGGTGGATGCAATACACTGTGCGAACTTCTCCGCTGGCGTCTGATATTGCAGGGCTTTGCTTGGCCTTTCGTGACGGCCCAGTTGTCAGAGCAGATTGCTGCTGTTCGCTGCAGGGTGCCCCTCCCAAAGCCATCGCGCCTTCTGCCCCGCCGGGCACAGGTGGTTTGGCAGGGCCATGCGGTACAGAACGGCGGTGTTTCCGGGCGCTGCGGTCGCCGGGTCAGATGTCACGTCGGCCACATCACGGGTGTCTCTGGGCATCATATGCTCCTTCATCTTAGGGTTCGGCGCGGGGCGTGCCGGGCGCTGCATCCCCGTTGGCTTCGATGTCTTCGATATAGAGCTTCATCTCTTCGATCTCGCTGCGCTGCGCCTCAATGATCGCGTTGGCCAGTTCGCGTACGCGCGGATCGGACAGGTTTGCACGTTCGCTGGTCAAGATCGCAATGGAATGGTGCGGGATCATGGCTTTCATCCAAGCCGTGTCGCCTACCGTGTCTTGCGAACGGACCAAGTATAGGCCAGCTGCAAAGGCGATGGCGGCCCCAGTAAAAATTGCAAGATTCATTTTTCGATTGGAGTACATGCCGAGCATGAAGGCGAGCATGATAATTGCCATCACCCCGCCCATATAAAACGCCATCCACATCCGTGTCTGCGAAAAGAAGACATGATCAAGGGCATAGGTGTTCAAGTACATCAGGCCGTACATCACAACCGTTGAGGTGCCGATCATCGCGAAGAACCGACCATAGCCGCTGCCTGAGCCTTCGCTATCGTCGTGCTTATTCTTTGAAACCATTGTATTGTCCTCCTAAATTGCCAATGTGTGCCTTCGTTTTATACCCATATGGGGTATGTTTTCCGGTTGGCAACAAATCCCAAACGGAGCGCCGCCTCATGAAGGCTAACAAGGAAAAGACGCTGGACCGCCTAGCGCGGCTCGAAGGACAGGTACGCGGCATCGCGAAAATGGTTGAGGCCGACCGCTATTGCATGGACATCTTAGCGCAGACTGCGGCGATCCGATCCGCCGTTCTGGGGGTCGAAAAGCTTGTGTTGGAGAACCACGCCCAGCATTGCGTTGAGGCTGCGATTGCCAGCGGCGACCCAGAAGAGCAACGCGCCAAGTTTGACGAGTTGATCGGTCTTTTGCAAAAGGCGTCGAAGTAGGCGTTTCCGGCCTATTGCCTAACGCGTTCTGGCTCCGAGGTTAGCGCCACGGGCCTCCATCTTGGCCGAAACGTCGAGCCGCCGCCCCGTAGGTTTGGCAGATTTCTGCCAGAAAACCGCAAACCTTCCTGCGCTGGACGCGTTGACAGGTCGTGCGGCTTGCGACACTGCTAACCCCTATGCGTGCTCTGGCAAACATATCAAACCTCTGCCGCGCCCTGCTTGGCGTGGTCTTGGCTTGTAGCCTATTGCTGCTCCCGCCCTCGTCGGTTCACGCGCAAAGCGGGATGCATGACAGCGCGCAGGCGGCGCCTCACGTGGGCCATCAAATGACCGCAGCGTCTGAGCCGCAGCAAGAAGCAGCAGCAGTGCCCGACCACGCCGATGTACGCGAAGATTTCGAAGGCGAGCCTTGCTGTGGTGGTATTTGCCTGACGGCGGCGCTGACCACCTCGCAAGACGTTAAAATGACGGCTGTGCGATCCGTTGAATACACCAGCGTGTCCCATTCCGTCGCCTCTGGCCAACCCGCTGGCCAATTGCGCCCACCTCGAGCCTGAGTTGATCCCGGCCGACTAACGGCCTTTGCATCCGCGGCGTCTGGCTGCGGGTAAGATCACCTCATTCTCAGGCAAAAAACCAATGAAATTACCACTGATTGCAGGGGCGATGTCCCTGACCCTTGGGGCTTGCGCAACCGCGCTCCCCCCGTTTCCCGACGTGACTACCGCTTACGTACAGCAACCCACGCCTCTGCCCGAAGTCGCCGCGATGACCGCCGCCGACAACAGCACGCGCGGCAGTGCCACGACCGCCGAAGAGCAACCCTTCGCAGGTTACCGTCGCCGCGGCGTGGTGGAGCCGCTCGATTGGCGACGATTGAACGCTGAACAAGCACCTATGCAAGGGATGAACCACTGATGCGTTGGAAACTGAAAACCGCCGCCGTCATTACGCCTCTGATCTTGGGCGCCTGCACGGCCCCGGTGCTGCCGGTAAATTACTCGGCCCGCGATGCTGGTTTTGCCGCCGTTGAGGCGCGCACCTCCAAGGCCATCGGCAAGCGCACCGTCTGGGCGCAGTCGCAGGCAGAGACCGTCGCGGCCTCTAAACAGGTCCGCGCCATGGTGCAGGGCAAGACGATCAATGCCGAAACCGCGGTGCAAGTCGCGCTTTTGAACAACAAAGGGCTTCAGGCATCCTATGCGCAGATCGGCCTTTCGGCGGCCGAAGCATGGCAGCAGTCCACGCCAGAAAACCCCGTCGTTTCCATCGGCTTGCTGGGCATCGGCGCGCCTGAAGTTGGTCTTTACCGCGCCTTGGAAAGCATGATCGCCGTGAACCTGCTGGATGCCCGCACCCGCAAACAGCGCATCGCCGCTGCCGAGGCGGAGTTCCAGCACGCGCAGATGCAAGCGGTCAGCGAGACGTTGGCGCTGGCCAATGAGACGCGCGAGGCTTGGGTCAACGCGGTCGCGGCCTTTGAAACGGTCAGCTATCTGAAACGCGCGGCCGTCACCACCGATGCGGTGGCGGAACTGGCGCAGCAGCTGGGCAAGACCGGCGCGCTCAACAAGGCCGCGCAGGCCCGAGAGCAGGCGTTCAACGCCGAAATGGCGGGCCAATTGGCACAGGCGCGGCTGGACGCACAATTGGCCAAGGAGCAATTGACCCGGCTTATGGGCCTTTGGGGGCAGGACGTGGCCTATTATGTACCTGATGCCCTGCCGCGTGTGCCGAACACGGTCGGCAGCCACAAGGGCATTGAACGGCTGGCGCTGGCCAATCGCGTTGATTTGGAAGTCGCCCGGCTGGGGTTGGAGGCCACGGCCAAAGCCTACGGCCTGACCGATGCCACCCGCACCCTGACGGACCTCGAAGTTATCGCCGGGGCCGAGATCGAGCGTGAAGAAGAGGACGGAGAGACCGAGACCAGCGTGTCACCGCAGGTCGAGTTCGAGTTCGTGATCCCGATCTTCGACAGCGGCAAGGCGCGGCTGCGCAAGGCCGAGCTGAGCTATCTTCAGGCGGCCAATGTGCTGGCCGAGCAGGCTGTGAACGTCCGCTCCGAAGCGCGGGCGGCGGCCACGGCCTACCGCTCAAGCCACCAGATCGCGCGGCACTACTCAGACGTCGTGCTGCCCCTGCGCCGCACAATCGACGAGGAGGCATTGCTCAGCAACAACGGCATGATCACCAGCACTTTCGACCTGCTGAACGACGCCCGCGAGAAGATCGCGAGCCAGCTCGAAGCAGCCAGCGCCAAGCGTGAATTCTGGCTGGCCTCGGCTGGTCTGACAGCCGCGATCTACGGCGGTGGCAGCGCCGGCGGTGGCGCCGGTGGAGAGACACAAATCGCCGCCGGTGGCGGCGGCGGACATTGAGACAAGGAAGCAACCAGATGATTAACAGACGTCAACTGCTGGGGGCCGGTGCTGCGGGAGCAACGCTCGTGTCTTCCAAAGCATGGGGCCAGACCATGAATATGGGCCTGCCTGAAGCCGCGGTGATGGACAGCGCGCTGACCCAATCGCCAACCCGCCCCACCAGCGGGCCGGATTACAATCCTGTGGTCACGCTCAACGGCTGGACCCTGCCGCACCGAATGAACAATGGCGTGAAGGAATTTCACCTCGTTGCCGAACCGGTGGAGCGGGAGCTGGCCGACGGGATGGTCGCGCGGCTCTGGGGCTACAACGGCCAATCCACCGGCCCGACCATCGAGACCGTCGAGGGCGACCGGGTGCGCATCTATGTCACCAACCGCCTGCCCGAACATACCACCGTGCATTGGCACGGGCTGATCTTGCCCTCGGGCATGGACGGTGTCGGCGGGCTCAGCCATCCCGGCATCCCGCCGGGCAAGACCTTTGTCTACGAGTTCGACCTGACCAAATCCGGCACCTTCATGTACCACCCGCATGGCGACGAGATGGTGCAGATGGCGATGGGGATGATGGGCATGTTCGTGGTCCACCCCAAGGATCCGGACTTCATGCGCGTTGATCGGGACTTCCTGATCATGCTCAACGCCTTCGACATTGATCCCGGCACCTACATCCCGCGCATCATGACGATGACGGATTTCAACCTGTGGACCTGGAACAGCCGGATTTTCCCGGACATTGACCCGCTTGTGGTCAACCAAGGGGATAAGGTGCGGGTGCGCGTTGGCAACCTCACGATGACCAACCACCCGATCCACATGCATGGCTATGACTTCAAGGTCACCTGCACCGATGGCGGCTGGGTGCCGGAATCGGCGCAATGGCCCGAGGTGTCGATCGACATCCCCGTGGGGGCCATGCGCGCCTATGAGTTCGTGGCCGACCATCTGGGCGACTGGGCAATCCATTGCCACAAATCGCACCACACGATGAACGCCATGGGCCACGACGTGCCGACGCTGATCGGTACCAACAGTTCCAACATGACACGTCAGGTCCGCCGCGTGCAGCCCGAGTTCATGCCCATGGGCACGGCAGGCATGGCGGATATGGGCGAAATGTCGATGCCGCTGCCCGACAACACCGTGCCGATGATGGCCGGTTGGGGGCCACATGGCCCGTTGGAAATGGGCGGCATGTTCTCGGTCGTGAAGGTGCGCGAGGGCATCGACGCGGACGACTACGAAGATCCCGGCTGGTACGAAAACCCTCTGGGCACCGAGGCGTATGAATGGACGGGCGAACTGCCAGAGTTCGCGCAGAACCACAGCCCGAAAACCCAGATCACGCCAAAACCAACCTCCAAGGGCTAAGCGGCCCTAGGACCACAATGACAACCAACCCATACAGGAAACACCATGAACAAACTTCTTCTCTCGACCGCCCTCAGCCTTCTCATCACCGCCCCCGCCTTTGCCGCGGGCACCCATGGCGGCGGTCATGACGACGACGGCCACGGCGACATGCACAAGGAAATGGCCATCGGCATGCCCGGCAAGGCCGAGGCGGTCGATCGCACCATCGACGTGACCATGCGCGAAACCGACGATGGCGAAATGATCTTTGAGCCCGCCGAGTTCCACATCAAGAAGGGCGAGACGATCCGCTTCAACGTCACCAACAAAGGCGAGATCGAGCATGAGTTCGTGATCGACACGATGGAGGGCATTGCCAAGCACAAGGAAGCCATGGCCAAGATGGACATGGAGCATGACGACCCGAATTCGGTCCGTCTCGACTCCGGCATGGAGGGCGAGGTGATCTGGACCTTCGCCAACGAAGGCAGCTTCGAATTCGCCTGCCTGATCCCCGGCCACTACGAATCCGGCATGCATGGCCCGATCACCGTGGCGCAGTCTGATGAGGCGCCAGAGGCGCCCGCGGTCTACTCCACCGGCAAGATCAAGAAGGTCGACGCGAAGGGTAAGAAAGTGACCATCATTCACGGCCCGCTTGAAAACCTCGACATGCCGTCGATGACCATGGTGTTCAAAGCCGATGAAGCGCTGATCGCCAAAATGAAAGAAGGCCAGAACATCGAATTCGTGGCCGACCGCGTGAAAGGCAAGCTCACCGTCACAGCGATGAAGTAAGCGCCTATCGCAGGGCCGCTTGAACGGGCCGGCCCTGCGCTTTCCACCAAAAATAAGGCACTTCGAGCTATGAAATCGCGTGGAACCATCGCCCTTTGGGCCATCGCTGCACTACAGGCAATTGTGGCGATCTTCTTTACTGTTTGCTTCCTACTGGACGTCATAGGAATGGAGCCCGATTTTCTGATCTGGCAGAGCCATGAGTATCAGCAAACGATCTTGGCAATCGGGTTGAATCTGGGGGTCGCCTTGGGTTGGATTGCCTTGAGAATGAGTCTTCATCGTGCCCGGCTTGCCGAAGAAAAGATGCGCAAATGCACGTCGGAGTTCTCGCAATTGATAGCCGAGCATTTTCATAAATGGAGACTGACGTCCGCAGAGAAAGACGTCGCGCTCTTCTTGACGAAAGGACTAAGTACCCGGGATATTGCAGGGCTGCGAGGCACCTCCGAAGGCACGATTAAAGCGCAAACAAATGCAATCTATCGCAAGGCGGGGGTCGCGGGCCGAACTCAGTTGCTCAGCACCTTCATTGAGGACCTGATGGATGACGTCTTGGTGCCCGCAGAGGTGCGCGATGATACGAGGGTTCATGTGGACGACGCAGCTTGATTGCCTCCCATCTTGACCAAAGGATGGCTGTCTGGACAGAGCGGCAGGGTGAACCCGTGCTCTTAAGAACGGATAACTTTCCCGCGCCGCCGCATGATGCGACGGGCCATACTTGGCATCACGGTAACGCGCTGCTGTTGGACTATACCAAACTTGGGGGCAAGGCTGCACCGGCTGCCCGGGGCGTGAAGAGGTTTGATAGTGGGAAGCCCGCCTTCAGTGAGGTGATCTCGAATGACCTCGGCCTGTCTGATCCCAAGCCCGACACCAAATGGGCAAAGGCGCAGCGGCTAAGGCCGAATGTGTTGCGCAACTATCTGCGAAGTGACGTGAAACCTGTGGCGGGCATGGAGACTTTCCCACCCGCTATGAAACAGTCGGTCGCCACGTAAGCTGCGGCGGCCGACCGTCACGACTGTGTTTTTAGGTGATTGTAAAACCGCGGCCAACAGGATCGGTTTCATCGATCAACCATTTGGCATAGCCGATAACTTTGGCGGTGCCTTTAACCGTAGGGATCACAGCGCGCTGGTTCCCCAGCATGGTTTCACCCAAAAGCTGACCTTCGAAGCGCCCTTGGCCCAGCAGGCCCTCGGACTTGATGGTTTGGCCGATCTTCATCTGCCCACGCGCTTCGAACATCGCCATCATCATTGATGTGCCCGTGCCGCCGGGCGAGCGATCAAGCTTTCCATCGCTGAAGACATGCACGTTGCGGTAAAGGCTGTCCGCGTGGTCAGGCTCTTGCCAGAAGGTAGTGAAGTTCAGACCCTGAATATGCTTCTCGGTCGGGTGCTGAATTTTCATCTTGGCGTTGATCTGATCCTTCACCAGCACACCCATCTCAGACAGCAGCTTGCCGTTCTGTGGACCGATCGGGCGTTCCCCGTCTGGCCATTTGACGACAGCAAAGAAGTTGCCACCAAAGGTGATGTCTGCCTTCAATTCGCCATAGCCGGGCAGGGTGATCGGCACATCTTGTTCCAGAACAAAGGCAGGGACGTTTTGGAATTTGGTCCAAGCGATCTGACCGTTTTCGCGGCCTACTTCAGAGGTCACATCGCCTGCTGGTGTTTCAAAGCGGATTTTCGTTACATCGCCGCCCGCGTCATGCACCAGCCCGTGTGAGACCAGTGCCATAGACAGTGCGATAGTGCCGTGGCCACACATCTCCATGAAATCATCACCATCGCACCACAGCATGCCCGCGTCATAATCGGAGCTGGAAGGCGGGGTGACGAAGACGCCGACCATATCGTGGTGGCCGCGTGGCTCACGCAGAAGGGCCGTTCGCACGAAGTTATAGTTGTCTCGGATAAACTGACGTTTTTCGGTGACGCTCAGCCCGTGGGGATAGGGGATGCCCCCGTGGATGATGCAGGTGGGTTCGCCATCGGTATGTGTATAGATCACATCGACGAAGCGGTTGTTGGTCATCATTGGACAGAGTCCTCCTGTGGTTTTTCTTAGAAAGTGAAAAAAGTGTTAGAGTCCGAGGGCGCGCGGGATCAGCAGCACGAGTTGATCGGGGAAGGCGATCACGGCACCCAGAACAAGGAACATCACCGCGATAAAGGGCAGGTTCGCCCGGGTTAGGGTCAAGATATCGACCTTCGCGATGACGCTGGTGATAAAGAGGGCGGCCCCAACTGGCGGGGTCTGTTGGCCGATGCCCCAGCAAAGGACAACGACCATGCCAAAGTGGATCGGGTCGATCCCCAGCAGTTTCACTGCTGGAAGGAACAGCGGCACGATGATGAAGATCATCGCAATCCCGTCCAAAAAGGTGCCCGCGATAATCATGATTGCGCTCAGCATGATCAGGAACAGGATGGGTGACATGTCCATCTGTGCGAGCGGCGCGAGAATGCTGTCGGCCAATTGCTCGAACGTGAAGGCAAAGCCCATGACATGCGCGGTCGCCGTCACCAGCATCACCGCGCCGGATAGAACTGCGGCCTCGCAGAAGGTTTGATAGAGTACACGCAGCTTGAGGGTACGGTAGTAGAACATACCAACGCAGATGCCATAGACGACTGCCACGGCAGAGGCTTCGGTCGGGGTAAAGATACCACCCAGAATGCCCCCAAGGATGATCGCCGGCATCAGCAACGCGGGAAGCGCTTTGCCAAAGGCAACCAACATGCGTTTGCCGCTGAAAGGGGCCTCAACCGGGTAGCCTTCGCGCACCGAGATGATCCATGCCACAATGATCAGAGCCACGCCCAGCAGCACGCCCGCCATCAGCCCCGCGGCAAAGAGCGCGCCTGTAGAGATGCCGAGATAGGCCCCCAGAATGACCATGGGCACGCTGGGCGGAATGATGATGCCGATGGTGGAAGACGCGGCAGTGACGGCTGCGGTGAAGGGGCGGCTGTAGCCGCGCTTGATCATAGGGTCGATAATCATCCCGCCCACGGCGGCTGTGTCGGACATCGATGTGCCGCTCATCCCTGCAAAGAACATGGAGGTGACGACATTAACCGCCGCCAGACCGCCGCGCATCTGTCCAACGAGGGTCTTCGCAAATTCGATGAGATGACCAGAGATGCCAGAACGACTCATGATTTGACCGGCAAGGATGAAAAGCGGCACCGCCAGCAGTGGGAAACTTTGCACCCCGCGGTAAAGGCGCTGAGCGACGATCAACTGGTCGATGTCTCCCATCCAGAAGATGCCGATGGCGATGCAAACCAACGCAAATGCGATGGGCAGGCCGATGCCGATCAATCCCAAAAGGATGCAGAGGATTAAAAGCAGTTCCATGGTCGGTTATCCTCGGGTCAAAGATCGAAAGGGCTGTTGTCGGCGTCGTGGCGGCTGTCGGGGTCAAGCCCCTGACGAATGCGCGGCAGGCTGCGGGCAATCTGTATCAGCGCATCAAAGCAGATCAGCGCGCCTGCAATGGGGATCGCCGCATAAAGCCAGCCGCTAGAGATTTCCAAAACATTGGTAGTCTGCCCGGCAAAGCGGATAACCTGCCGCCCGCCATACCACGCCATGATCCAGCCCACGCCACCGATAAGTAGCTGGTTGATGACGTAAAGAACGCCTTGCGCCCAGAAGGGCAGGTTGCGCACGAAGACATCGACCTTCAGATGCGCACCCCGCCGCAGCGCCAGATAGCTTCCTAAGAAGGTAATATAGGTCAGCAGCGCCAGCGAAACCTCAAAGCTCCAGCTGAGCGCGTTGTCGAGGAGATAGCGGTAGATTACCGCCAGAAAAGCCACACCGACGGCCGCGAGCAGCAGGGCTGAGATGATCGCTTCGAGTATGCGGTTAATCATGGCTATCTCCTCTGGGCTGGCCTTACTGATCTGCGGCGCGGATCAGATCGATCAGCTTTTGCGCATCGGGGCCTTGCTCGGCTGCCCAATCCTCCCAGATTTGGCCGGACTGCGCCGTGAAGGCTTCAACATCAGCCTCGTTCACTTCCATGCCTGCTTCCTCAAGGAAGCTGACAATCTCAGCGTCAGCTTTGATGCCCAGTTCAACTGAACGCGCCTCGGCGGCTTCACCTGCCGCGAGGACCGCAGCCTGCTGGTCTTCGGTCAAGGATTGGAATTTGTCTTCGGCCATTAGGAGGTAGGTGACCGTATAGAGATGATTGGTAAGAGATAGGTACTTTTGCACTTCGTAAAATTTGGTGCTTTGCGCCCAGATTACTGGATTCTCTTGCCCATCATAAACGCCGGTCTGGAGCGCCGAGTAGAGTTCGCTGAACGGTAGAGGGGAGGCATTAGCGCCATAGTGATTGAAGATCGCAATGCGCAAGGCGCTGCCCGGGGTGCGAATCTTGACGCCCTTCAGGTCTTCTGGGGTCGTGATCGGACGGACATTGTTGGTGATCTGGCGAAAGCCGCCTTCCAAAAAGCCAACCACCCGCAGGCCTTTTTCGGCAAGCATCGCTTCGATCATTTGGCCTGCTTCGCCATCCATTGCCGCTTTCACGTGCGCGCGGCTGGAAAAAATATAGGGCAAGGCGGCTGCACCAAGTTCAGGTGCGACGGCGGTGATCGGCGTTTCGATTGTGGCCATGTCGAGGATCGAAGACTGCATCGCTTCGATCGAGCTTTCCTGATCGCCGAGTGCGCTGGAGTGGAACAATTTGGTGCCGAGACTGCCGCCGCTTTTGTCCTTCAGAACTTCGTTGAAATGCTCAACCGAGCGGAAGGCGATCCCGTCTTGGTTGCCGGGAACATTGACACGAAAATTGATATCTTGGGCCAGTGCAGGCAGGGTTGCCAATGCGCTGACCGAAGCGGCTAAAGCAAAGGCGGCAAAAGTTCTGCGGTTCATTCTGAGTCTCCCTCTCTGTGCCCCGTTGTATACGGTGGGGCTGTATAGGACGTTAGACAGCGATGGACCCCCTCGATAGAATAGATTAGACAGATAAGTGAATATTTCGGACATTTTTGTTTGAAATCACTACTCTCTGATCATGACGCCACCGTTAATGGGGATGTGATGCGCCGTACTGAACAGAAACTTCGCGTCGGGTTTTTGCTGTTGGATAGCTTCACCCTCAACGCCTTCTCCGGATTCGTCGAGGCGATCCGCCTTGCCGCTGACCATGGCGGCCGCAGCCGGCAGGTTGCCTGCGGTTGGGAGGTTATGGGGAAGGGCAAGGTTGCGGCCAGTTGCGGGCTGTCCGTTGCAGCGACTTCGCCATTGATCGATCCAAAGGAGGTCGACTATGTCGCGGTTTGCGGTGGGAATGGTTACCGAATTAGGTCCCAGCCCCAATGGCTGGATCAATACCTCTCCGAGGTCGCTGAGTCTGGTGTCCCCTTGATCGGGCTCTGTACCGGGACATTTAACATTGCGCGGGCGGGGCTGATGCAGGGCTATCCGGCCTGCGTGCATTGGAACGTAGCAGACGAATTTCACGATCAATTCCCGCGGGTCGAAGCCTTTACTGACCGGATATTCTTGGACGCCGGGGCGCGTATCACCTGCGCAGGGTCGACCGGGGCCTCGGATCTGGCACTTCACCTGATCCATCGCCACTGCGGGAGTGAGTATGCTCAGCAATCCATCCGACATATGATGATGCAAGGACAGCGGGCAGGGACTTTTCCTCAAGCGCATTTCTCAAAGAGCACCCATGATGTGAAAGATGAGGTGGTACGGCGTTGCGCAGCCCTGATGGAGCAAAAAATCAATATGCCGCCATCAATGGATGTCCTGGCCGCCGAGGTGGGGATCAGTGTCCGTCAACTTGATCGGCGATTTAATCAGGCCATGGGGCAATCCCCGTCTCGGTATTTCCGTTCAATGCGGCTCAGCTACGCGCTTTGGCGATTGACGCATACCACGGACAGGATCGCCGAAATCGCAGCTGACGCTGGGTTTTCAGATTCCGCGCATTTTCATCGTGAGTTTCGTAAGTCCTATGGCACGTCTCCAAGCCTATACCGTCGTTCATCGAATACTCTCTAATCGGTGAAGGAACCCTAATAGTAAGTCAGCTTTCCGGGGGTGCGAGCGCTCTTTCATCTTGGTGTTATGAGATTGCCTGAAGAGGTTAAATGCTCTCTTCGGTTACTTGCGATGCACCTTTTGAGCGGTAGGCATTCCCACCAATTTAATCGGAGGTTCCGCGATTGATGGGTTTTTTTAGAGCATCCAAAAACTGACCTTGGCTGCGTACTAAATGAATCGCGATTCCGGGCCGTTGCCGACGATACCTTGGCCCAAACCAGCGTGCGACCGCCCCTACACGCTCGCACGCTTATCTTAGCTTAGAACCCTTACCTATCCCACAAAGCCCCACAAACCGGCGGAATCTCTTTCTCGATCGCCTGCATCGCGTCGACGATCAGATCTTCGCGCCAGCGACGGCCGGCGATTTGCACCCCGATGGGCTGGGGGCCGCTGGCCAAGCGCGCGATATGCGTTGGAATGTTGCCAGCAGGCAGCCCGGTAAAGTTCATGATGAACGACCAATGCGCCTTGCCCAATACCTCACGCACACCTTCTGCACCCTCCGTATCGCGGCCAGCCGTGAAGAACGGCGCCAGCAGGAATGGGGTCAGGATCAAGGGGTAATCCTCAAGAAACAGCGACCATTCGCGGGCGTAATGCGTGCGTTTGGCAATCATTTCCAGCTGCTGAGTACCTTCGAAAGGCGGGAATTCCGCATAGTAGGAATCGAAGATCGCATTCACTTCGTCAGATCCGTGGGCGCGAATATCCGGGCCCATGAGGGCTTGAACTTCGCCCAACAACGCACGGTATCCAACTTCGCCGGTCTCGCGCGCAAGGGGCGGGTCGACCTCTTCGACGGCGTAGCCTGCATTTGACAGGGCGGATGCCGCATTATCAAGCGCCGTGGCCACATCACCGTGCAGGCCAAACCCGAAATCTTCGCGTGTGACGGCGACACGGATCGGGCCGTCGATCAGTGCGCCACGCCAAGGAAGTGGCACATGGAACGGGTCGCGCGCGTCTGGCGTGATCAGGGAGGGCATCGAGAGGTGCAGATCAGATGCAGTTCTTGCGATAAGCCCTTGAACTGACATGGATTGTGCCAAAAATCCCCGCTCAGCCTTTTGGCTGGGGTTCCACGCAGGCACCCGTCCCAATCCGGGTTTCACCGTGACCGCGCCATTTGCCGAAGCCGGAAAACGCAGCGAACCGCCAATGTCGTTGCCATGGGCAAGTGCGCCAATCCCGGCCATCACGGCCGATCCGGCACCGCCCGAAGAGCCGCCCGCCGACAGATGCCGGCCCCAAGGGTTGTAGGTGCGCCCATAAAGTGGGTTGTCCGTGTCCGCACGAAAGGAAAATTCAGGCGTGTTGGTGCGGCCTATGATGATCGCGCCTGCATCTTTCAGGTTGCGAACCAGCGGCGCATCCTCGGGCGCAATTATGTCTTTGAACGCTGGAACACCGTTACTGGTGGCATGGCCCTTTTGGTCGACGTTTATTTTGATGGTGACCGGAACGCCGTGGAGCGCTCCTTTGGGCGCGCTGCTGACGTCCAAAGCGCTGGCCTCTGCTCGTGCTTCGTCAGCAAGGTTTTCGACAACCGCGTTCAGGTCTGGATTGACCTCATTCATACGTGCGATCGCCGCCTCGGTGGCGTCACTGGCCGAGATTGTGCCTGCCCGGGTGGCCGCTGAGATTTCGCTGGCGCTCCATTGCCAAAGCGGTTTGCTGTCGGTCATTCCGGTTCCTTCCGTTCTATTTTATGCCCAACCAAGGCGGGGCCTTAGGTCGTGATGCGGCGACCTTCACAGGAAAAAACATAGCAAGGCAAGTAGTTTCGCCATGCGACGCTCCATAGGACAAATACGCATTGTCAGCCTGCCGCGCTGGCGGTTTGGCGTGCTAAAACTGCAAAGACAAGTCCGCCCAGCGTGATCCTATCGCACGGCGCTGCGCATGCCGATTGATCTGCCAATTTCTAAGTCGCGGTGATGCCAACCCTACCAAAACAAAAGGCAATTGCCATCATTGTCACAAAAGTTTTGCATTCTAAGGCGACAAGGAGGCATGCTGCGCCGAAGTATAAATTGACCATATGGTCTAACGCGCGCATTCTGCCGACAATGAGTACACTAGAAAGAGGATTTCCCATGACACGAACCATTCTGCTGGCCGGCACCATGCTGGCGGGGCTTGCCTCCGTGGCCCAAGCCGACACGCTGCGCCTTTTGACATGGGGCGGTTACGCACCTGAGGACGTGGTCGCGAAATTCGAAGAAGAGACCGGCCATACCGTCGAAGTCACGAAATCCAACAACGAAGAGATGATCGCCAAGCTGCGCGCCACGGGCGGCGGTGGTTTTGACCTCGCCCAGCCTTCGCAAGACCGCATCATGGGGCCGCAGATGGAATTCGGCATCTACAAGCCGATTGATGTCTCGAAGCTGAACAAAGAGCTTTTCATTCCCTCCATGCTTGATGCGACGATGGGCAACACCACCGTGAACGGCGACGTTTATGGCGTTCCGCATGTCTGGGGCACCTCCGGTCTGGTGATGAACACCGCCGAAGCGGGTGACACGGTCAAGGATTACACCGACCTCTGTGCGCCGGAAGTGGCGGGTAAGGTTTCTTACCGTCTCAAGCGCCCGACCCTGATCGGTTTCGCCTTCGCGATGGGCGAAGACCCCTTTGCCGCCTATGGCGACGAAGCCAAATACGCCGAGATCATGGGCAAGGTCGAAGAGAAGCTGATCGAATGTAAAGAGAACGTCAAAACCTACTGGGGCGGCGGTGATGAGCTGATGAACCTGCTGCGCTCGGGCGAAGTGACCGCGTCGATGGCATGGGACACCGGCGGCTGGAAGCTGAACGACGACAACGCTGATCTGACCTTCGTGGCCCCGGCCTCGGGCGCTCTGGGCTGGATCGACACCTTCGTTCTGCCCGCCAAAGGGCAGGCTGACGATGTGGCCTATGAGTGGATCAATTTTGTCATGCAGCCCGAAGTCGCGGCGATGATCACCGCAGCGGCGGGCAACTTCACCGCCTCCGCAGGCGCGGATGAGTTTGCCGAAGACAGCCTGAAAGCCAAGTACCAGGCCAGCTTCCCCCAAGAAGCCATCGACAACATCAAATGGTATCCGCCGGTGCCCGCCGGTCTGGAAACGATCGAAGGCGAAGTGCTGGACCGCATCCAAGCTGCCAACTGATAACTGACCCTACGAGCGGCACCCTCACGCTGAGGGTGTCGCTTCTTTATACGGAATTCACATGACCCCAGATCTGGAATGCGTCGACCTCGTTAAGCGGTTCGGCGATACCACCGCTGTTAACAACGTCTCCTTCACGGTGCCGCCCGGCAGTTTCTTCTCCATCCTCGGGCCTTCGGGCTGCGGCAAAACGACGATTATGCGGATGATCGCGGGGTTTCTCGACCCGACCTCTGGTGACATTCGGATCAAGGGCGGATCGGTGCTCGATACGCCGCCGAACAAACGCCCAGTGAATATGGTGTTCCAGCATCTGGCGCTTTTCCCGATGATGACGATTGCCGAGAATATCGGCTACGGGCTGCGCCGCCGTGGCATGCCCAAGGCCGAGATCGCGCGTAAAGTCGACGAGGCGCTCGACCGGATCGGCCTGCCGGGGATCGGCGCGCGCAAGACGGATGAGCTTTCGGGCGGTCAGAAACAGCGGGTGGCCATCGCGCGTTGCATGGTGCTGGAGCCGGACGTGCTGCTGCTGGATGAGCCGCTGGGGGCGCTGGACCTCAAGCTGCGCGAACATATGAAGGTTGAGCTCAAGGCCCTGCAAGCCGCCTTTGACACGACATTCGTCTATATCACTCATGACCAATCCGAAGCGCTGGTGATGTCCGACCAGATCGCAGTGATGAGCAATGGCCAGTTCGAGCAGGTGGGCCGGGGGCAAGACCTCTACTACCGCCCCGAGACGCCCTTCGTCGCCGGTTTCATCGGTGAATCGAACCGCTGGAAAGGCCGGATTGAGCGGGTGGAGGGCGACGCCCTGCAACTGCGCACCGACAGCGGGCTTGCAATGCGCGCCACCGGCGCGGGCCTTGTCCAAGGGGCGCGGGCCGAGATCTTCGTGCGACCTGAATCCATCCGGCTGGCCGCCAGTGCCGATGCGCTGTCGGGCTTTGACAATCAACTGACGGGCACGGTGACCAGCCTGCTGTTCAACGGCGCGGCTTCGCGCGTGTTGGTACAGGACGATGTTGGCGAAACGCTCGAAGTCACGCTGCCGCAATCGGGCGAATTCTCAAGCCTGCAACGCGGCGATGCGGTGCATATCGGCTGGGGCGCGGGGCAGGCGACCTGCTTTGGGGCCGCCTGATGCGCAGTCAATCCCGCATTACATTCTACCTGCTGCTGACGCCTCTGGTGCTCTGGCTGGGTCTGCTCATCATCATTCCGCATATCGACATGCTGCTGATTTCCCTGCGCGAGCGGATCAGCTTTGGCGTCTATGAAACCAGTCTTGCGCAATATGAAAAGGCGCTGACCGAACCACTTTACCTACGCACCTTTTGGCGCACGGCAGTGATGTCGGTGCTGGCAACCGCGCTGACGCTGATGATCGCCTTCCCGGTGTCTTATTACATCGCCAAGATGGCGAAGGGGCGGTTGCAGCAGGTGCTTTTCCTGCTCTGTCTGATCCCGTTCTATGTCTCGGAATTGGTGCGTACTTTCGGCTGGATGATCCTGCTGCGCGAGACCGGTCTCGTCTCGAACCTGTTGCAATGGGTGGGGCTGGCGGATCGCCCGATTGAACTGCTTTATACCGATGCCACGATGATGGTGGGGCTGGTCTATACCTCCATGCTCTTCATGGTGGTGCCGCTTGTCACTACGCTGGAAAGCCTCGACGACAGTGTGATCGAAGCGGGCTATGATCTGGGCGGCAGCGGGCTTTCCGTCCTGCGTGAGATCATCATCCCCCATGCCATGCCCGGTATCGTGTCGGGCTGTATCGTGGTCTTCATGCTGAGCTTGGGCAACTACCTGACGCCGACGATGCTGGGCGGCAAGGACAGCCTGTGGTTCACCGAAATGATCTATAACCAGTTCATCGTGCGCTCCAATTGGGAGCTGGGCGCTGCCTTTGGCTTTATGCTTCTGGTGCTGTCTTCGGTGATCGTCTGGGGGATGCTCTGGCTCACGGGCCGGACCCTCAAGGAAACGATGGGGTGATCCAATGATCCCGACAATCCCGCAATCGCGCAGCTTTCGCATCCTGTATGGTGGCTATGTGGCGCTGTTTTTTCTCTATCTGGCCCTGCCGCTGACCGTGGTGGCGGTATTCGCCTTCAACGACAGCCAGTTCCCGTCTCTTCCGTGGGAGGGGTTCACGTGGAACTGGTTCTTTGGCGAGGAGCGCCCTCAGATCGGCGTCTTTCATGAACGTGGCATCCTGCGGTCGGTGGGCACATCGGCATTCGTGGCGCTTTGCGTGGCGATCATGTCGGTTTGCGTTGGCACGACGAACGCCTTTTTGTTCAACCGCTATGAGTTTCGCGGCAAGGGGTTTCTCTATGTGCTGATGCTGCTGCCGCTGGTGATCCCCGGCATCGTGCTGGGCATCTCGGTGCTGGTGTTTTCCTCCACGCTGGCCAATGGCGTCTGGGACATGGCGCAGATCGACATTCAGGCGCTGCGCCCCGGTCTGCTTTTGGTGATCCTTGGACAGTTCAGCTTTATCACCACCATCGCCACGCTGGTGATCTCGGCCCGCTTGCAGAAGTTTGACCGCACGTTGGAAGAGGCGGCGCTGAACCTTGGCGCGGACCGGCTGACGGCGGTGCGCACGATCACGCTGCCGTTCCTTGCACCCGCGATGATCGGAGCGGTCGTGGTGGCGTTTCTCATGAGCTTTGAGAACTTCAACACAACGCTGATGCTCGTGGGTTCTGACGCGCCGCTGACCATCGCCATGTTCGACCGGTTGAAAGAAGGCTCGACCCCGCTGCTGAACGCCGTGTCGCTGTTATTGATGCTGGGCTCATCGCTTTTGGCGCTGATGCTGATCCTGTTTCAAAAGCGCGGATGATAATAGGGCAGGCCCGCGCTGGGCCTGCCGCTCCCTGGTCACAGCGTCTGCCGTACCGCTTGACTGAATCTCTCTAACAGGTCTGGGTCTTCGGCAAGCGTGCGCCGCAGCGACCGGGGCAGTTCTAGCTGAACGCCTTCGCCTGTGCGGGTTCGGTTGCAGATGTTCGTCTCATGCACACCGGGCAGCGTGGTGTTGGGCGCCGCGTCAAACCCCGCCTCACGCAGGGCCGCGCCGATTGCATCGCGTAGGGCTTCGGCCCGCCCGCCAAGCCAAACCGTCTCGGTGCCATCATCCTTGCGGCCATGGATCGCCACGGCAACCTGCGCGCTTGCCACAAGTTTCAACGCCTGCGGCTCATCAAAGCGGTGCGAGGTGATGTGGAAATCCCCATGCGCCCCGGCCTTCAGCGCCTCGAACAGATAGTAGGAATAGTCGCTTCCCGCGATGGCCTCGGCGATCAGGCTGGTCTCAGGCTCAATCGTACCGCCGTGGGGCGCGATGATGATGACTGCGCTGCCTCGATCCTCGGCGCGTATCTGGTAATCATCATCGCGCAGCATCTCGGCAGAGAGGTCGGCATAGTTTTGGAAACGATCCGTCATCAAATGGCTCCTATCGGCTGGGCGAACGATCAAACGTCGAGCTTGCGCACCGTTTTGGCAATGCGCCCGTCTTTCCGCTCCAGAAACACGATCTCTCCGAAATTGATGCTTTGCCACTCGTCCCCGTCTTCGGTCAGCGGCTCAGAGGCAAAGATCGCCGATGTGGCTTCGCCTTCGGGGCAGGCGTCTACCTTGTAGGAATTGGCGTAATCCTGAAAATTCGTCCCTGTTAGCACATAGACCGGCTCAAGCAGCATGGAGAGATGCAAGTCTTCGTCGCGCAACTTCTTCCAATCGCCCTTCACATCCGTCTCGCCTTCATGGTCGCAGCCATAGTTCACGCCAATGATCCGATCCGAACTGACCAGCGCAATCTTGAGCTTGGTCAGCGACGCGAGATCAAGTTTTCGCGCCGCTTCGCAGATCACCTTGAGCAGTTTCTCAAACCCGCGCTGCACATGGTCGTCGCTGTCGCCCTCCAGCAATGACAGCAGCAACACATACAGAAATTCCGTATCCGTCGTGCCGCGCATCTGGGTGAGGTATTGATCTTTGCAATGGGGTAGGAGCTCACGTTGCAATTGCCGCCAATGAGGCAGGGCACCGTTCTGCGCGATGATCCACGGGGTATGGTCAAAGGAAAACGGGTGGCAGTTTTCATCGGCCTGCACGACGCTGGCGTCATAAGAGGCCGCGCGGATGTGCGACAGCATCGTATGGGCCTGTAGGCTGGGGATCAGGGTCTTGGCATTGTCGTCGTGAAAGGCCGCTTTGGGCCGGTGATAAAGCAGCGGCGGATCGGGTTTCAGCAGATGGTCGCTCCAGGCGGCAAAACCCCATCCTGCCAGCTGCAGACTTGGGTGAAGTTCCGGATCAAGGCTTTGGTTCAGCAGACTGTTTTCAGGAGCAAGGAGCAGCGACTCGATTGGCAGTTCAGGTCCGATATAGGCGAGGAAGCGGCACATATTTGTCCTTACTCTAGAGGGGTTTCACTTAGCGTCACAACGGGTGTGAAGCCCTCAAGTAGAGTGATGTGCCGGTAAATCTAGCCACACGTCGGGCCGTGGCGCTGAAGCGCCGTTTGAAAAAGGAGGGGGGCGCGTCCCGCCCCGCTCCGGCTTTCGTCTCAGATATCCGAGATATAATCAGCCGAGACATAGCCCCGTACCTCTGGCGCATCGGCCAAGGAAACTCGGCACCAAAGCTGGCCAATCTCAGTCACGCAATCGCGGCGGTTGAGAATGGTGCCATCGGGCAGGCCCATGATGACCCCAAAGTCGAGCCCGGGGCCGCTGCGCAGCTTCAAAAGCTCGTCCGGCCCGGTGCGGTGCACCATCACCTGATCGGCGGCGATGCCCGCACAGCCTGCGACGAACATAAGGGTGGAAACGGTTGCGAATGTGATCCTGCGCATGATCTGCCTCTCTTTGATTTTCGTCCGTCATAGATCGAAAACCGGCCTGATCCTAGCCGCCTTATACCGCGCTTTCCCCACATGGTGCGAGCGCGTGTCCTGCAGAATGCTCATCATAAGGTTTCATCAAGCTGACAAAGCGCGTCACGTCTGCGTCACCTTCGGCGCATTCTTGCGGACTGGCGCTTGAGGTGATGATGATCGCGATTATCCGGCGGCCCAATGTCGCTGAACATGATGTCAAACCACCTCTGCGCGGGGCAGCATTCGGCGGCGGTGATACCGAACGGCCTGTCGGCACCCGCCGAAATCGGCGGATGCACGTTGCGTAGAAACTCTGTTTGCTTAGGCCACCCGCTTGCCCATCGCATAGACCGAGCGGAGGATCGGCGCGTCTTTCATCACCTCAAATTCGATCAGATCGGCCCGCATCCCAAGGGCAATCTCCCCCCGGTCGGTCAGGCCTACGTGGTGCGCGGGCGTGCGGGTGACGGTCGCCAGCCCCCGTGCCATATCACCCCAAAGCTCACCCAGTTGCACCGCGCCCAATAGCAGCGCTGCGGGCACGTAATCCGATGATAGGATGTCGAGCAGGTCCAGTTCCGCTAATTCCTTTGCCGCCACATTGCCTGAATGCGATCCGCCGCGCACGAGGTTGGGCGCACCCATGATCGTGGCGATCTCTTGGGCATGGCAGGCTTCTGCCGCCTCGCGTGTGGTGGGGAATTCAGCCAGCCGCACGCCATGGCCGTGGCTGGTGGCCACCTGTTCTGCCGTGGTGTCATCATGGCTGGCCAGCGCCGCGCCGTAATGCGCTGCTGCTGCCACCGCTGCCGCCTCATGTTTCGCGCCCAGCCGTTCTTGCAGCCCGTGCAGGAAGGTGACGTAATCGCCGAAATCCTCACGGGGCAGACCGTTCTTGCCGCAGACGTAATCCTCGAACTTTTGCACATCGCGGAACTGGCGCTGGCCTGGCGTATGGTCCATCAGGCTGACGATGCCGACCTTGTCGTCGGGGCCAAACTCGGCCAGTTCCTCTTCCAGCGTTTCCGAACAGATCTCGGCCCGCAGGTGGATATGGTGGCTGATCGCCAGCGCCCCACTGTCGCGCATCATCAGGATTTCGTCGGCCATGTCGCGGGCATATTTTCCATAGCGTTTGCGCCCGTCGTCCGAGACGATCGACCCCACCCGGATCGCGTCAAACACGGTGGTGATCCCGGTGCCCGCCAATTCGCGATCATGTGCGATGATCGCCGCGCGGTGCGGCCAGTCAACCTTTGGGCGCGGCTTCATGTGGCGTTCAAGGTTGTCGGTGTGCAGTTCCACCAGACCGGGGGCGAGGGTGCGTCCTTCGCAATCGACCGCCCCCTTGGGCAGAGCGGTGCCTTCGGCGATATCGGCGATCACCCCATCGCGCAGCACCACGCTGCCGGGGATCACCGCATCGGGCAGGATGATTTTGGCATTGGCGAGAATGGTTTCTTTTGTCATGTGAACGTCACGCTTGTTGCGCATCCATGGATGCAGGGAGAAGATGAATGAAGTTCGACCGCTACGCGATCTATTACACGCCCAAGGGCGCATTGGCCGAGGCTGGGGCCGCTTGGCTGGGCTGGGATGTGGCGCGGGGCTGCGCCGTGGCGCATCCAGCGGTCGCCGGGCTGGACGTGGACGCCCTGACCCAGACGCCGCGCAAATACGGTTTGCATGCGACCATTAAACCGCCCTTTGTGTTGGCCGAAGGCACCACGGCTGACGGGTTGATGGCCGGGTTCGAGGCGCTTTGTACGCGGCTTTCGCCGATCACGCTCGACGGGCTTGCGCTCACCCCGCTGGGCCGCTTTCTGGCGCTGACGCCCGAGGGGGACACCGCCGCGCTCAACGCCATGGCCGCCGAGGTGCTGCGCGGCCTCGATACTTTCCGCGCGCCGCCGACCGAGGCCGATCTGGCCCGCCGCCGCCAAGCCAACTTGACGCCTGCTCAAGAGGCGAACCTCACCAAATGGGGCTATCCTTACGTGATGGAGGCGTTCCGCTTTCACATCACCCTGACCGGCAAGCTGCCCAAGGGCGATCTGCCGCAGGTCACCGCAGCGCTGGCCCCCTATATCACGCCGCATCTGCCGCAGCCCTTCGTGCTGGACAGCCTGACGCTTGTAGGGCAAGCCGAAGACGGTATGTTCCATGAGGTTCACCGCGCCGCCCTCTCGGGGTAAAGTGCCGCCAGCGCCTGCGCCACGGTCTGCTCCAAGGGGCCGGAGTTGTCGATCTCCATCGCCGTAATATGATCGGGCAGGGCGCGCTCGGCCCGTGCCAGACGGGCGGTGATCTCCTTCTCCGTCTCGCGCCCACGGCCCCGCAACCGCGCGGCCAAGACTTGAGGGGAGGCGGTGAGCGACAGCACCTCGAACCGCGCAAACCGCAGTTTGGCCTCGGTCAGCACCCCGCGTGAGAGGTTGGCGAGCACATCGCGCCCCTCAGCCAGCGCCATTTCAACCGCGATGGGAATGCCATAATGCAGCCCATGCGCGGCCCAGCTCAGGGCAAAGGCGCTCTCCGCTTCGAGCCGCAGAAACGCCGCCTCGCTGATCCCGTCGAAATCCTCGCCCCCGGCCTCACCGGGCCGGGTGATGGCGCGGCGGGCGAGGAAGAGGTTGGGCAGGGCTTCGGCCAGTCCTTCCATCACGCTGTCCTTGCCAACGCCGGAGGGGCCTACGACTGCGATAAAGCGCCCGCTCATGCGGCCAATCCGGGGGTGAAACGGGTCACGTCCACTTCGCGGTCGCAGATTTGGTCCCGGGCGGCCTCATCATGGAAGATGCCCAAGATCGCCGTGCCGCGGGCCTTGGCATCTTCGATCAGCGCCAGCACCGTCGCGCGGTTGGTGGCATCAAGGCTCGCCGTCGGCTCGTCCAGCAGCAGGACGGGATAGGGATGCGCAAAGCCACGGGCGATGTTCACCCGCTGCTGCTCCCCGCCTGAAAAGGTCGTCGGGCTGAGCTGCCAGAGGCGTTCGGGGATGTTGAGCTGCGCCAGCAATTCTCCGGCCCGCGCCCGTGCCTCGGCTTCGTTGCTGCCCACCGCCCGGAGCGGTTCGGCCACCACATCCAGCGTCGCCACCCGTGGCACGACGCGCAGGAACTGGCTGACATAGCCCAGCACATGACGGCGGAGCTCCAATATCTCGCGCGGGGCGGCTTGGGCGACATCCAGATCGCCCACCATGACCCGGCCCGAGGCGGTCAGGTAATTGCCATAGATCATCCGCATCAGCGTTGATTTCCCGGCCCCCGACGCCCCGGTCAGCGCCACGCATTCGCCCCGCGCCACGGTCAATTCACCGCCGCGCATCACCGGGATCACCGCCGCACCCTGATTGTGCAGGGTGAAGGATTTGCTCACATGTTCAACGCGTATCATGGTTTAGCCTTGTTTAGTATAACTTTGAAATTGAATGGTTTTTCTTGCATGATTACACCTGTAGCACGCTAGAGACCAAAAGCTGGGTATAGCCATGCTGCGGGTCGTCCAAGACTTGATCGGTCAGTCCGGTTTCCACCACATGGCCGTCTTTCATCACCATCAGCCGATCCGCCAGCAGCCGCACCACCGCCAGATCATGGGTCACGATAATGGCGCTCAGCCCCATCTCGCGCACCAGACCGCGCAGCAGGTCGAGCAGTCGTGCCTGAACGCTTACGTCCAGCCCGCCGGTGGGTTCGTCCATGAAAACCAATCGTGGCCCGGTCACGAGGTTGCGGGCAATCTGCAAGCGCTGCTGCATCCCGCCAGAGAAGGCCGAAGGCCGGTCGTCGATCCGGTCTTCGTTGATCTCCACCCTGCCCAGCCAATCGGTGGCGCTGGCGCGGATGTCGCCGTAGTGCCGTGCGCCCACGGCCATCAGCCGCTCGCCCACATTGCCGCCTGCGCTGACGTTCATGCGCAGCCCGTCGCGCGCGTGCTGGTGGACAAAGGCCCAATCGGTGCGCGACAGCATCCGGCGCTCCGGCTCGCTCATCGTCACTGTGTCGCGCAGCCCATCGGCGCGGGTGTCGAAACGCACCGCCCCGCGATCAGGCGTCAGATGCCCCGCCAGCGTGTTCAGCAGCGTCGACTTGCCCGAGCCGCTCTCGCCGACGATGCCCATGACCTCACCGGGGTAGAGATCAAAGCTGACATCAGTGCAGCCGATCCGCGCGCCATAGAATTTCGCGATGTTTTCAACTTGCAACAAGGGGGTCATGCCATGCCCTCCAACACAGGGGCCGCATCCGCGCCGCGATGCCCGGCGGCCTGACGGGCCGCGCAATAATCGGTGTCGGAGCACATGAACAAGCGCCCCCCTGCGTCATCGACGATCAACTCATCCAGATAGCTGTCTTCGGCCCCGCAGAGGCCGCAGGGATGGTCGGCCTTGCTCGCCTCAAAGGGGTAATCCTCGAAATCCAGCGAGACGACCTGCGTATAGGGCGGCAGCGCATAGATCCGCTGCTCACGCCCTGCGCCGAAGAGTTGGATCGCGGCCATTTCCAGTTTCGGATTGTCGAATTTCGGGATCGGCGAAGGGTCCATCACATAGCGCCCCTCGACCTTGACTGGATAGGCATAGGCCGTGGCAATCGCACCATGCTGGGCGATGTCTTCGTAGAGTTTCACATGCATCAGCCCGTATTCCTCCAGCTCGTGCATTTTGCGGGTCTCGACCTCTGAAGGTTCGAGAAAACGCAGCGGTTCGGGGATCGGCACCTGATAGACCAGCACCTGATCCTCGCGCAGCGCGGCTTCGGGGATGCGGTGGCGGGTTTGGATGACGCTGGCCTCGGTCGTGGCTTCGGTCACGGCAACGCCAGCCGTCTTCTGAAAAAAGCGGCGGATCGAGACGGCATTGGTCGTGTCGTCCGCGCCTTGGTCGATCACCTTGAAGGTATCCTCGGGCGTCAGCACCGCGGCAGAGACCTGCACCCCGCCGGTGCCCCAACCGTAAGGCATCGGCATCTCGCGGCTGGCAAAGGGCACCTGATAGCCGGGGATCGCCAACCCTTTTAGGATCGCGCGGCGGATCATTCGCTTGGTCTGCTCGTCTAGATAGGCAAAATTGTAGTCATTCATGCCCCGCTCCTCATGCCTGTCTTGGTCACTCTGTGTCATGGCAGGGTTCATTCCGCGGCCTCCCGTGGTGCGTCTTGGGCCGCCGCCGCAGCTTCGCGGCGCAGTTTGCGGATCAGTTCGAGTTCGGATTGGAAATCGACGTAATGGGGCAGCTTGATATGCTCTAAGAACCCCGTCGCCTGAATGTTGTCAGCGTGATAAAGCACGAATTCCGCGTCCTGCGCCGGCGCGCCGAGGTTGTCTTCGCCCAACTCCTCCCAACGCAATGCCCGGTCCACCAGCGCCATCGAGATCGCCTTGCGCTCAGACATGCCGAAGACCAGCCCATAGCCGCGGGTGAACTGCGGCGGCTCGGTCTTGGAGCCTGCAAATTGGTTCACCGTTTCACATTCGGTCAGCTCAACTTCGCCGATCTCGATGGCGAAACCCAGTTCGGGGATGTCCATCTCGACCGCGACTTTGCCGATGCGCAGCTCCGCGACGAAAGCGTGATTGCGCGCATAGCCGCGCTGCGTGGAATAGGCCATGCCGAGCACGAAGCCCTCGTCGCCGCGGGTCAGCGCTTGCAGGCGCAGGTCGCGGGTGGCGGGGAGTTCCAGCGGCTCGCGGGTTAGATCGCGCGGCAGGGTCTTGCTGTCCGTGTCGCGCTGCATCAGCCCTTCGCGGTCGAGGAATTCCATGATGTGCGGCGCCTTTGCGGGTGGCGCGCCCTCAGGCGCTTCGGGGGCCGGGGGCACCTCACCATCGGCGGCAAGTTTGAAATCCAGCAGCCGGTGCGTGTAGTCGAAGGTCGGCCCCAAGACTTGCCCGCCAGGCGCATCCTTGAAGGTGGCCGAGACGCGGCGGTCGCAGGCCATGGTGCCGGTGTCCATCGGGCGCGAGGCCCCGAAACGCGGCAGGGTGGTGCGATAGGCGCGGATCAGAAACACCGCTTCGATCAGATCGCCCCGCGCCTGTTTGATCGCCAGCGCGGCGAGGTCGGGATCATAGAGCGAGCCTTCGGCCATCACCCGGTTCACCGCCAGCGTCATCTGCTCGCGAATTTGCGCGACGCTGAGTTCGGTCACGCTTGCGTCACCGCGCCGCTCTTCGGAAAGCCATGCGTGGGCGTTGTCAATCGCCCGCTCGCCGCCTTTTACCGCTACATACATCAGGACACCTTTGTGCTTCGGGGCAGCGCCGCCAGACGGTCGCCGCAGGTGAAAATGAAATCCAAACCACGGGGGAAGAGTGCCGCATTTTGTTGGAAGGCCATGCGGTCGGGCAGCGACAGCGCAGCACTATCTTTGATGCCGGGGCCGGAGAGGGTCGCGCCATCGCTGCGCAGATCATCCACCTCAACGATCAGCGTGGCAGAGCGGTCGGGGTAGGCGGCGGTCCCGAGGGGGAAGTCGCCGCGCGGCAGGTCGTCCCAAGCGCCTAAGGCGAAGTGCGCCGCATTGGCCGGGGCGAAGGGCGCGCCGGTGTGGAAGGTGATCCAGTCGCGCACTTCGGGCCGGTCAAAGCCGGGGGCGAGGTAGAGCGGCGTTTCGGGGTCGCAGAGTGTCAGCAGGACGACCCCGGCGGCGATGGAGAGGCCCGCAGGCGGTTCGGCCCCGGTCACGCGATTGATCTCACCCGGTTTGGCCATGGCGTTCATCACCGCGCGAAAGGCAAAAGCGGCGTCTTTCGGCGCGTCGCGGAACCCGCCTGTCAGCGATAGGGTCTGCATCAGTCTTCTCCTCTGACCATGGTGAAAAAGTCGACCTTGGTGGCGGCAGCCTTGGCGGCACGGCTGGCGCGGCGCTGGCTTTCGATCTCGGCCAGCGGGTCGAGCAGTTTGGCGCGGACCTCATCCGCCGCATCGCTTTGCATCAGCGCGTCGGTAAGGGCCGCTTGCAGCGCCTTGTCGCGGCTGCGGCCTTGGACATAGGCGTGGCCGTCTGGCCCATCCGTTAGCCGCACCGAACAGCGCGTGACCGACATTTCGCCCATGTTGAAGGCATCGCCCACAGCCCCCATCCGGCCCCGCAGCATGACGCCGCCGATCTCGGGCGCGCGGAGTATCTCATGGGCGGGCAGGGGGCCGAAGCCCTCCCAAAGCCGGGCGAGATCACGGGCCTCGGCCCGTCCGAGCAGGCCCATCCAAGCCTGCCTGTCGCGGGTCTTTTCCTTGGTTTCAACGGTCATCTAGACACCTTGTGCATTTGTCTAATTTACTATACAACTAGACAAGTATTAGCCGCTGGCCTCCTGCTGGCGCAAGCTTGGATATGTGAAACTTCTGCGACATGGCCCGTACTGCGATTTGGAAAACCATCACCGCCACGCTGACCCATGACATCGCCGCGAGGAAATACGCCCCCGGCGACCGGCTTCCGACCGAGGCGCAATTGGCGGCGCGGTTTGGCGTGAATCGCCATACGGTGCGCCGCGCGATTAGCGACATGAACGAGAGCGGGCTGACCTATAGCCGTCGCGGGGCGGGGGTCTTCGTGGCGCAGCGGCCCACGGATTATCCAATCGGCAAACGGGTGCGCTTTCACCAGAACCTCGCGGCGGCGGGGCGGGTGCCAGCCAAGGAGATTTTGACCTTGGAGACGCGCGCCGCTTCGGCCCATGAGGCCGCGCAGCTTAGGCTGGAAGGCGAGGCGCTGGTGCATGTCTATGAAGGGCTGTCGCTGGCCGATGAGCAGCCCATCGCGATCTTTCGCAGCATCTTCCCCGCCGCGCGGTTTCCCGATCTGTTGGAAGCGCTTGAGACCAGCCGCTCGGTCTCCACTGCCTTGGCGCAGGGCGGGGTGGCGGATTACACCCGCGCCTCGACCCGGCTGACTGCGAAGCTGGCGAATGCCACGCAGGCGCTGCATCTGCGGCTGTCCGAAGGCGCGCCGATCCTGCGCTCGGCGGGGATCAACGTGGACCCCGGGGGCGTGCCGGTGGAATACGGGGTGACGTGGTTCGCGGGTGATCGGGTGACGCTGACCCTCAACCCCGGCGACTAGGCGTATTTTTCCAAAAACGCTTCGGCGGGCAGGGTCTGGAGATCCTTGAGCGATGCTTGCAGCCGGTCATGGGGCCAATCCCACCACGCCAATTCCTCCATCCGCGCGGCGATGCTTTCGGAAAAGCGGCGGCGCAGCGGTTTGGCGGGGATGCCAGCGACGATCATATAGGGGGCGACATCGCGGGTGACGATGGCCCCGCCCGCCACCACCGCGCCGTGCCCGATCGTCACCTCGGGCCGAACCTGCGCGCCGTGGCCCAACCATGTGTCATGGCCGATCACCGTGCGGCGGCTGCGGCGGAGGGCGAACCAATCGGCGTCATCCTCGGCCCCGTCAAAGTAATCCCCGGCGCGGTAGTGGAAGTGGTGCAGGCTGGCCTTTTCCATCGGGTGATCCGTGGCCCCGATGCGCACGCTGGCGGCGATATTGCTGAACTTGCCGACTTGGGTGTTGGCGATGTCGCACCAGCGGTCGCAGTATGAGTAATCCCCGATCTCTGAGTGGGCGAGGCGGGTGGCGCGCCCGATCTCGACATAGCGCCCGAACTGCGTGTCTGTCACTTCGCAGTCCGGGTGGAGGAAAGGCGCGTCGGCTTTGAGACGCGCCATCAGTGGCCCGCCTCATTGCCCGCGATCAGCTTGCGGCGCAGCCAGCCCGAGAAGCTGTCCATCGCGATAACCATCAGGATGATGAGCACGATGTAATAGCTCACCTCCTCCCAATCCTTTTGAGTGATGATGGCCTGGGTCAGCAGCAGGCCGATGCCGCCGCCGGTGATCGCGCCGATGATGGTGGCAGACCGGGTGTTCGACTCCAGATAGTAGAGCACTTGGCTGAGCAGGACCGGGGTGATCTGGGGGATCACGCCAAAGCGGTAGCGTTGCACGGGGGCGGCCCCGGTTGAGGCGATGCCCTCGATCTGTTTGTCATCCACATTCTCCAGCGCCTCGGAGAAGATTTTGCCGAAGGTGCCGGTATCGGTCAGCAGGATCGCCAGCGAGCCGGTCAGCGGGCCGGGGCCAAAGGCACGGGAGAGAACGATGGTCCAGATCAGCCCGTCGACCCCGCGCAGGAAGTCGAAGAGCCGCCGTGCCGCGAAGCGCAGACCGCCCAGGGGCGAGAAGTTCTTGGCGGCCAGAAAGCCCAACGGCAGGGCGATCATCGCCGCGCCAAAGGTGCCGAGAAAGGCCATCAGGACCGTCTCGACCAGCGCCCATGCCACATCGCCATGACGCCACATTTTGTTGGTCCAAAAATCCTGCCAGATCGCGCCGTATTCACCACTGCGCAGCAGCTCTAGCGGGGACATGCCGTGATAGGGGCTGTCGAGCGTGAAGAAGAACAGCTCCCACCCATTGAAATAGCGGAAGACCTCGGCCCGGTTGCGGGTGATCGTGAGGCGGCCCGCGTCCGTGGTTATGGCAAGACGGTTTTTCGAGGCGTTGATCCATTCGGGCAGGGGGCCGTCGGGCAGGGAGGCATTGACGCCGCTGCTGCCCGGTGTGGCGGTGATCAGCCCGTAGCCCGGCACGTCATAGCGCACCTCCGGCCCCAGTTCGACGGTATGGCCATTGCCCAATTCGACGCGGGTCGTCTCGCCCAAGGTGACCCAATCGGGCGCGGTGCCGGGGGCGTAGCGGCCCTTGCGCTCGCCCTCGATGGCGATCTCCATCTCGCCATTGCGGTTGTCGCGGGCGACATGGGTTTTGTAGCTGTAACTGTCGGCGACCAGCGTCTTCATGTTCGACACGTTGATGCGATCGCCCAGCCCCGCCACGTCGAAGGCGAAGAAGACGTAGGTGAGGTAGGCAAGGATCAGCACCGGCGCGGCAAGGCTCGCCATGCGTTTGCGGCGGAAGCTGCGGCTGGCGACCTGCTGAGCGGGGAGGGTGGAAGCGGTAAGGTCGGTCACAGGATGGCTCCCTTGTCCTTATAGGCGCGGCCATGGGTCAGCCGGTTGCGGAAATGGCTTGAGACTTGGTCGACAATGATGATGGTGCCGAAGAGCAGCAGAAAGATCGCCGCCGCCTCGTCGAATTTCCCTTGGCCCCAAGACATCGTGTTGCGCAGGTCATAGCCGATGCCGCCTGCGCCGACGAAGCCGAGGATGGCCGAGGCGCGGATGTTGATCTCAAACCGCAGCAGCGCGTAGGAGAGGTAGTTGGGCGCGACCTGTGGCACGACGCCCAGCACCATGCGTTGCAGCCAGCCCGCCCCAACAGAGGCAAGGCCGTCGACGGGTTTGAGGGAGGCGTTCTCGTTCACCTCGGAAAAAAGTTTGCCAAGCGCGCCCACGGTATGCAGCGCGATGGCGATCATCGCAGGCACCGGGCCACCACCGAGCAAAAAGATCAGCACAAGGGCGACGACAATTTCAGGCACGGCGCGCAGCACGTCTAGCAGGCGGCGCAGAGGGCCGACGAGCCAAGGCGCGGGGGCAAGGCCGCGTGTGGCCAGAAGCGCGGCGAAGAAGGCAAAGAGCGCACCGATCAGCGTGGCAGCCCCGGCGATGTTCACGGTCTCAATCAGAGAGGGGAGGTATTTGACGAAATAGCCGGGCAGCAGATGGGCGCGCTCCCAAGCCTCGCTCAGCACATCGGCGGGGAAGTCAAAGACATTGGGCAGCCCGTTCCAGAACCCGCCCGCGTTACGGGCATTGGCGGTGCTAAAACCGCCGATTAGCAGGGCCACGAAAACGACCAGCAGGATCATATTCATCACCCGCTTTTGTCGGGTATGGGCAAGGTAGTCCGCCGTGATCTGCGGTGCGGTGGTGGTCTGGTGCATCTGTCGTCCCCCTATGACGACAGGCCCCGACAATCGTTGCCGGGACCTGCCAGATGTCTGTCGTTCTGTCGGATCAGTTGGATTTCGCCTTGCGCGCTTCGACGATGGAGACATAGGCGTCATGCGCAATCGGATCGAATCCAAGGCTCTCGCCCGCAGCCACGCCATAGGCGCAGTCGGCGTCCATTTCGTGCAGCTCATCCACCAGTTGGGTCATGGTTGTTTTGACCTCTTCGGGCAGGTCTTTGCGCAGCACGACCGGGCCTTCGGGGATCGGCTTGGAGCGCCAGATTTCCACCAGATCATTCATGTCGACGAGGCCCGCGTCCACGGCTTTGCGCAGCGCGCCGGAGTTATAGCCGTCTTCCCAGTTGCCCTGACCGTCGGCCCATGTCACGCCGCCCGCCACGTCGCCGTTGTTGACCGCGACGATGGTCTGCTCATGGCCGCCGGTGAATTTCACTTCGCCGAAGTAGTCGCCGGATTCCATGGTGGCACCGGTCGTCTGGGGGATTTCGATGGAGGGGATCAGGTAGCCGGAGGTGGAGTTTGGATCGCCAAAGCCAAAGACCTTGCCCTGCATGTCTTCGAGGCTGTTGATGCCCGCATCTTTGCGGGCGAAGCCGATGGAGTGGTAGCCATAGGAGCCATCAAGGTTGATCTTGACCAGTACTGGCTCAACCGCTTCGGGGTCTTGCAGGTAAACGGCGGCATAGGCCGAGGCACCCAGCCACGCCATGTCGAGCGTGCCGCCCAGCAGACCTTGGATCACGCCGTTATAGTCGGCCGGGGCAAAGAGTTTAGCCGGAACGCCAAGGCGCTCTTCGGTGTAGCCGCGCAGACATTCGTAGGAGTTCATCCGGTCCTGCGCGTTTTCCCCGCCGAGGATGCCGATGCGGAATTCGGTGACATCGGCGGATTGAGCCAGTGCAGCGCCGGTCAGGGCAGTGGAAGCCAGTGCGGCGGCGATGAGCTTCTTCATTTTGTCGTCTCCAGTTTGAAAATATGCCCCTTGGGGCGGGTCGTGTCAGGCTGGCACCTTGTCCAGCGTTTCGATCTCGGTTGAGGTGGCGGCTTCGGAGAAGCTGCTGTCTGCACCGTAGATTTCGCGGGCCATGCTGGTGGTCAGTTGCTCGGGCGTGCCGTCAAAGACGATCTTGCCGTCGCGCATCCCCACCACGCGGTCGCAGTAGCGGCGCGCGGTATCCAGCGTGTGAAGGTTGGCGATGACCATACGGCCGTCTTCCTCGTGGATGCGGCGCAGCGATTGCATCACCACCTGCGCGTTCATCGGGTCGAGGCTGGCGATGGGTTCATCGGCCAGAATGATCTGCGGGTCTTGCATCAGGGCGCGGGCGATGGCGACGCGCTGTTGCTGCCCGCCTGACAACGCCTCGGCCCGTTTGGGCGCGTGCTGCGCGATGCCCAGACGGTCGAGGATTTCAATCGCGCGGGTGATGTCGGCATCGGGATAAAGGTTGAAGATGCTGCTGAGCGTCGAGCGGCGGTTGAGCGTGCCGTGCAGCACATTCGACACCACATCCATCCGCGGGACGAGGTTGAACTGCTGAAAGATCATCGCGCATTCTGCCTGCCAGCCGCGCCGGGCCGCGCCGCGCAGGGCGGTCACATCGCGCCCTTGGAACAGGATCTGCCCCGAGGAGGAATCGGTCAGTCGGTTCAACATCCGCAGCAGCGTGGATTTCCCCGCGCCAGAGCGGCCAATGATCCCGATCATCTGCGGTTTGTCGACCTGCAGATTGGCGCGGGCCACCGCTGTGTTTGCGCCGAATGTTTTGGTCAGTTCAGAAATGACGAGCATAAGTCCCCCGGGGTTTGCGGGGCGAGCTATCGCAGTGGTGAATGTCACGAATGTTTAAGTTTGACGAAGCTTTTGTAACGCGCGGTTTTTTCAGGAACCGGGGCGCAGGGCTGCGCGTTTGCCGCTATTTGTTGGGCGCATTGGCCGTCTAGAGCATGGTTTGAAGCAGTTGGTGCCGCGTGACTTGTGGGAGGTTTTTGTAGGTGAAGGCAGCGTTCGTAACGCTGCGCAAATCCAGCCATGGCCAGAAAAATAAGGGGCTAGGGAACAAAATGCCGCGTTTAATGCTTTCACCTACAAGGCGGTTCAGATAGGGGCGCATCTGGTCCAGCCGCGCGATGCTGCGCGGCAGACATTATATCTCAGGCGAGTTCACTGGCCGCGCAGTGCCAAATGCAGGCGCCCGCCGGTGATACGGCCCCCGACAAATAGGTTAAGGAGCGCGCTTATGGACGCCCAAATTGTTGCATTTCTGATTCTGTTGCCGATCACTCTGGTTTTTGTCTACGCAGGCATTCACGAGTTTCAGCGCTATAAAAGCGAAGGCAAGGCGAACTATGGTTTGGTGTTCGACGAAGAAAGCGGCACCACACATGTGAGTGGTATTGCCGAGCATGAAGATCCCTTTGACCCCGAGGATTTCGATCCGAACAACTACAACGATCCTGATTTGAAGACCGATGCCGACGAGGTAAAGTCCTAAGCTGAAGTCGGCTGGTTGGACAGTGAAGCGCATAATACCATGGCCCTTTGGCCTGCTGCTCAAGGCAATGTTTCTTAAGAACGTTAGCGTGCCTATGGATGCGCGCTAGATGTTTCGGCATGATTACCCTCGGGGGGTGCTCTCAACTTTCGGGCATTCTGTTTCTGCCAAAGAGGACGCCCATGCGCCTAACCGCTTTTCTGCTTTGCTTTGCAATGTCTGCCGGGGCTGATCCATCCGCCGATATCGTGATCTTGGGCGAGGTGCATGACAATTCGCACGCCCATTTAGAACAAGCTGCCGCGGTGAAGGCGTTACGCCCTACGGCTGTTGTGTTCGAGATGCTAACCGCCGAAGAAGCCGCCAAAGCCGATGCCGACCGCAGCCAGATTGCACAGGCGTGGAGCGCGAGCGGTTGGCAAGACTTCAAAATCTATGCACCAATCTTTGACGCTTTGGGCGCGGCGCGTATCATCGGTGCTGCAGCCCCGCGCGAGGCGGTGCGCAGCGTTTTTAATGATGGGCCAGCTGCGCTTTTTGGGCCTGAAGCGGCGCGCTTTGGCCTTGATCAGCCGCTGCCTGAAGATCAGCACGCCGCGCGGGTTGAAGGGCAGTTTGCAGCGCATTGCAATGCCATGCCGCGTGAGATGATGGGGGGGATGGTTGCCGTGCAGCGCTACCGCGACGCCACATTCGCCCGCGCGGCACTGGACGCGCTGGAGACCTACGGCGCACCCGTGGCCGTCATCGTGGGCAATGGTCACGCGCGCACCGATTGGGGGATTCCGGCCCTCATCGCCCAAGCCGCGCCCGAGGTGACGACCCACGCCATCGGCTTTGTCGAAGCAGCAGGCGATACGCCTTTCGATGAGACACATCTCATCCCGCCTGTCGCACGGGAAGACCCCTGTAAATCCCTGACCAAAAGCTAAAGGATATCCCATGTATCTTGCCATGAACCTTTTCACCGTCTTGCTGGAAAACGCTGCCGCTTTCGAAGACCTTTGGCTGAACCGCGAGAGCCGTTTGAAAGATACCGAAGGGTTCGTCTCTTTCCACATGCTCAAAGGGCCGGAGGAGGAGGGGGAGATCCTCTATGCCTCGCATACTGTATGGGAGAGCGAGGCGCATTTCCGCGCTTGGACCACAAGCGGCGCTTTTCGTGCGGCGCATTCCCGTGCGGGGCAAACGCGCAAACTGCATGAGGGATCGCCGCGTTTCGAAGGGTTTCAAGCCATCCAAAAGATTGAGGCGCCCCGTTCAGTGTGAGCGTTGAAAGGCGCGGTTTCTATACTTGACTAAAATAATCGGATTAAGTAGCGTTCACATGTGCCCGGTTGTTTTGCCGGAAAGTTAAGCAATTTACGCCGCAACCGTCCAAGCCACCGCCTGTTCGGCAGCCCGGATGTCAATGGAAAGGAGCCCGCCCCGTGAGGACACCCGTGACCACGCCCGAGCCAATGGCCCATGCCCGGCTACGCACCCCGCCCAGCAACAGCTGGCGCGATATCGCGCTGAACAATGTTGACCACGGCCCCTGTGATGGGATCGCGCTTGAGCACCTTATTGATCTGCAACGTACGCACCAAATCGGAGAAGAACGATGAGCCTGATGCAAAAGCTGCCCGATCCATCGCCTGCGAGCCAACCAGTTGAGGCGGCTGTTCATGACGCCCGCGCGCTGGTCCCTAACGGCACCACAGCCAATATCGTTCTTGATGGTCAGACCTATACGCTGCGCATCACACGGGCGGGGAAATTGATCCTGACCAAGTGATCTGCCCGTCTTGGACAGCTCATAGCGCGCTGCGGGGCAAACTTTGCTGGCTTGCTCTGGCGTGAGGCGGCCTTTACGAACGCGCCATGTTTGGCCCGCGCTCTTTTCACCCGTTTGACCGCTGACATGTTGGCGCTGTCGAGCCTGTTTTTTGCGGCGTTGCTGGCGGCGACGTTAATCCCCGCACAATCCGAAGCGTTACTGTTGGGGCTGATGTGGTCCGGCGGGCATGCGACCGCGCTGCTGTGGCTGGTGGCGACGCTGGGCAATGTTCTGGGGTCGGTGATGAACTGGCTGCTGGGGCGCTACCTCATCCATTTTGCCGATCACCGCTGGTTTCCCTTTTCGGCCAAGCAGATGGCCCGCGCCTCTGGCTGGTATCGGCGTTGGGGCTATTGGAGCCTGCTGGCCAGTTGGGTGCCGATTATCGGTGACCCGCTGACCTTGGCCGCAGGCATGCTGCGCGAACCGATTTGGCGATTTCTGGTGATCGTCACCTTTGCCAAAGGGGGGCGCTACCTAGTGCTGATCTTGGTCGCAGGTGGCTAAATGTAAGCGTCAATGCGGCGTGATGCCTTCGAGCGGCGGCAGCGGGTTGGGGGTGGTCACCAGTTCGGGGCGACGCTTTTCATAAAAGGCGTTACCGCCCGCCGTCACCACATAATGCATGTTGTTGTAATTCGCTTTGTACCACGCAGCGTGGAAGAATTTGGCGCGGGTGACCTTGGGGTGCCGTTCGCCCTGAAGGACCGCCAATGCAGACGCGCGGGCCAGCGGCGCAGAACGGTCGTTCATCGGTTTGGTCATAACGCCGGGGGCGAATTGTTTGGGCTGGCCCACCACCCCGCAGACCGTATTTGGGAACGCCTCTGAGTGGACCCGGTTCATCACCACATTACCCACGGCGATCATCCCATCACGGCTTGACCGGTTGGATTCGAAATACATCGCGCGGGCCATACATTCGAGCTCGTCCCCCGGCACTGCGACCAACTCCGTCTCTTTGCCACCGCAGGCGGCAAGCAGGCCAAAGCCCAGCAACAAAGCGGCGGTGCGGAAGTTCAAGGGCTGAGCGCGCATGGGTGGCCTTTCGGGATCAGGAGACTGCGTGGCCAGCAACTTTTCAGCAAACGCCGGGCGAGGCAAGAGCCATGGCGCCGCCCCGGCGATTTCCCCCCGGCGGCGCCTTTGTGGCGCTTGGGCTATGCTTTGACCTAGTGTAATGCTTGATAAAACAGTCATGAACCCAGCAGGGCCGTTCTTATGAAAGTCACCTACCGGGATGTCAAAACCGACATCCTGTCAAAGATCACCAAGGGTGAGTGGCCTCTGGGCAGTCTTGTGCCCAATGAGGTCGATCTGGCCGAGACCTATGGCTGCGCCCGCGCGACGGTCAACCGCGCCATGCGCGAATTGGCCGATGAGGGGTTTATCGAGCGCCGCCGCAAGGCCGGGACGCGGGTGCGGATGGCCCCGGTGCGGCAGGCGCGCTTTGACATTCCGCTGGTTCGAGCCGAGATCGAAGAGAAGGGCGCTGATTATCGCTATTCGCTGGTCAGCCACGCGGTTGAGCCTGCGCCGGACTGGCTGCGCGCGCGGCTGAAACTGGACGCGGGTGGTGAGGTGTTGCATCTGGTCTGTATGCATTACGCCGACGGCGATCCCTATCAATATGAAGACCGCTGGATCAACCTTGCGACCCTGCCGCAGGCGCGAGAGGAGGATTTCGCAGAGGTGGGGCCAAACGAATGGCTGATCTCGGCGATACCCTTTTCGGATGTGGAAATCAGCCTCTCTGCCGGACTGGCCGATCAGCGGCTGAGCGAGTATCTCGGCTGCGCCCTAGGCGATCCGGTTTTCACGGTCGAGCGTTCGACGTGGTGGGAGGGGCAGGCGGTGACCTATGTGCGCCTGTCCCATCGCCCCGGTCACCGGCTGACAACCCGCTATTGATGCGCCGCCACGCTAAGGCGGCGCGTGAGGTTCAAAGGATGCCCGGCAGGTTCAGCCCGTGTTCGCGGGCGCAATCAAGCGCTTCGTCATAGCCCGCATCCGCATGGCGCATCACGCCCGTCGCCGGGTCGTTCCACAGCACCCTTTCGATGCGACGGTCGGCGTCTTCGGACCCGTCACAGCAGATCACCATGCCGGAATGCTGCGAGAAGCCCATGCCGACCCCGCCGCCGTGGTGCAGCGACACCCATGTGGCGCCCGAGGCAGTGTTCAAAAGCGCGTTCAGCAGCGGCCAATCCGACACGGCGTCAGAGCCGTCTTTCATCGCCTCCGTCTCGCGGTTGGGCGAGGCGACGGAGCCGCTGTCGAGGTGATCGCGGCCTATCACGACCGGCGCGCTCAGCTCGCCAGTGCGGACCATCTCGTTGAAGGCAAGACCGAGGCGGTGGCGCACGCCGAGACCCACCCAGCAGATCCGTGCGGGCAGCCCTTGGAAAGAGATACGCTCCCGCGCCATGTCGAGCCAGTTGTGCAGATGTGTGTCTTCGGAGAGGATTTCCTTCACCTTGGCATCGGTCTTATAAATATCCTCAGGATCGCCCGAGAGTGCCGCCCAGCGGAACGGCCCCACGCCCCGGCAGAACAGCGGGCGAATGTAGGCGGGGACAAAGCCGGGGAAGTCGAAGGCGTTCTGCAACCCTTCCTCCAGCGCCATCTGACGGATGTTATTGCCGTAGTCGACCGTGGGGATGCCCGCGGCGTGGAAATCGACCATCGCCTGCACCTGCAGCTTCATCGAGGCGCGGGCGGCCTTTTCGACCGCTTTGGGGTCGCTCTCGCGTTTTTCGCGCCATTCGGCCATGCTCCAACCCTGTGGCAGGTAGCCGTTCACCGGGTCATGGGCCGAGGTTTGATCGGTGACGATATCGGGGCGGACCCCGCGTTTCACCAGTTCGGGGAAGACATCGGCGGCATTGCCCAAGAGGGCCACGGACTTCGCCTCTCCGGCTGCGGTCCAGCGGTCGATCATCGCCAGCGCCTCATCAAGGCTGTCGGTCTTTTCGTCGACGTAGCGGGTGCGCAGGCGGAAATCGATGCTGTCGGGGTTGCACTCCACCGCCAGACAGCAGGCCCCGGCCATGACAGCCGCCAAGGGCTGCGCACCGCCCATGCCGCCCAAACCCCCGGTGAGGATCCATTTGCCTTTGAGGTCGCCGCCATAGTGCTGGCGGCCTGCCTCCCCGAAGGTCTCATAGGTGCCCTGCACGATGCCTTGCGAGCCGATGTAGATCCACGATCCGGCGGTCATCTGGCCGTACATCGCCAGACCCTTTTTATCGAGCTCGTTAAAGTGATCCCAATTCGCCCAATGCGGCACGAGGTTGGAGTTGGCGATCAACACGCGCGGGGCGTCTTTGTGGGTTTGGAAGACACCCACGGGCTTGCCCGATTGCACGAGCAGCGTTTGGTCGTCTTCGAGCGCGCGGAGCGAGGCGACGATCTGGTCATAGTCCTTCCACGTCCGCGCGGCGCGCCCGATGCCACCGTAGACGACCAGCTCATGCGGGTTCTCGGCGACATCTGGATGTAGGTTGTTCATCAGCATCCGCAGGGGCGCTTCGGTAAGCCAGCTTTTCGCCGAAAGCTCGGTGCCGGTGGCAGGATAGACGTCACGGGTGTTCTTGCGCGGATCGCTCATGCTGTGCCTTTCAGGGTAGGGGCCATCGCGGCCAGAGTTGTCAGAATGTCGGTCAGGTGCACGCGCAGGCGCGCAGATTTTTCGGGGTCATAGGGCCAGGGCGGGGATTCGACGCTGAGGTAGCTGCTCTGCGCCAGTTCCATCTGGATCGCGTGGATCCCTTCGGCGGGGCGGCCATAGTGCCGCGTGGTCCAGCCGCCTTTGAAACGTCCGTTGGTGACAGAGGTATAGCCGGGGGCGGCGGCGCAGATCTCCGCGACGGCGGCTTCGATCTCAGGCGCGCAGGTGGAGCCGAGGTTCGTCCCGATGTTGAAATCGGGCAGCGGGCCGTCAAAGAGGAACGGGATCAGCGAGCGGATCGAGTGGCAGTCATAGAGGATTGCGACCCCATGCAGGTCGCGGACGCGGGCCAGTTCCGCCTCAAGCGCCGCGTGATAGGGTGCATGATAGGCAGCACGGCGGGTCTCAATCTCGGCGTCATCGGGCGGGGTTGTCCAAGTGTCCTGCCCGTCGAAATCCGTCAGCGGCACCAGCCCGGTGGTGTTTTGGCCGGGGTAGAGCGATGCGCCCGAAGGGTCGCGGTTGGCGTCGATCACATAGCGGTGGAAGGTCGCGCGCACGGTTGTCGCGCCGGGCAACAGCCCTTCGTAAAGGTGATGGATATGCCAATCGGTATCCGCCAGTTCGCGCCCGCGCGGGTTGAGATCGCGGCGCACCGTGTCGGGCAGATCGGTGCCGGTATGTGGCAGGCCGAGCACGATAGGGCTGTCGCCGCGGGTGATCTCTACCGGGGTCATGTGGAAAGCTCCGGCATTTCGATGGCGGCGGCGCGGGTGATCTCACCTCCGGCCACCATCCGTGCCGAGCGTTCCAGATCGGGGGCGAGGTAGCGGTCTTCATCCAGCGTCGCGACATCCTTGCGCACCCGTGTCACCACGCGCTGCAAAGTCTCGCTGGTGGCCAGCGGCGCGCGAAAGTCGATGCCCTGCGCGGCGCAGAGCAGTTCCACGCCGAGGATACGGTTGAGATTGTCGATCATCTGCCCCAACCGCCGTGCGCCATGGGCGGCCATACTGACGTGATCCTCTTGGTTGGCCGAAGTCGGCGTGCTGTCGGTGACGCAAGGATTGGCGAGGTGTTTGTTCTCGCTCATCAGCGCAGCGGTGGTCACTTCGGCAATCATATAGCCGCTGTTGAGGCCGGGGTTTGGCGTCAGGAAGGGCGGCAGGTTGAAGCTGAGCACCGGGTCGACGATCAGCGCCACGCGGCGCTGCGCGATGGCGCCGATCTCGGCCACGGCCAGCGCGATCATATCGGCGGCGAAGCCCACCGGTTCGGCATGGAAATTACCGCCAGAGACGATCAGGTCTGCGCCGACCAGCACCAGCGGGTTGTCGGTGGCGGCATTGGCTTCGACCTCAAGCGTGCGGGCGGCCATGCGCAGCACGTCCATTGCGGCCCCGGTCACCTGTGGCTGGCAACGGATGCAATAGGGGTCTTGCACGCGGGCGTCATTCGCCACGTGGCTCTCGCGGATATCCGAGCCGTTGAGCAGGGCACGCATCGTCTCGCCCGCCTCGATCTGGCCGCGATGGCCGCGCAGGGCGTGGATCTCGGGTTGAAGCGGCGCGGTGGAGCCCATGATCGCATCGGTCGACAGGGCCGAGATCACTAGCGCCGAACTTGCGGCCCGCCATGCGTCAAACAACCCCGCCAGCGCGAAGGCGGTCGAAAATTGCGTGCCATTGATCAGCGCCAGCCCTTCCTTGGGGCCGAACTCAAGCGGGGTGAGACCCGCGGCGGCCAGCGCCTCGCCGCCGGGCATGACGCGGCCCTCAAATTCCGCCTCGCCGTGGCCCATCATCGCGGCGGCCATATGGGCCAAGGGGGCCAGATCGCCCGAGGCACCAACAGAGCCTTGCGCCGGGATCACCGGGGTCACGCCCCGCTCCAGCATGGCTTCGATCAGGTCCACGACCTCAAGCCGCACGCCCGAGGCACCGCGCCCGAGGCTCAGTAGTTTGAGCGCCATCAAGAGCCGCGCATGGCCGCGCGGGATCGCGGGGCCAACGCCGCAGCAATGTGACAGGATCAGGTTGCGTTGCAGGGTGGCCGTGTCTTCCGAGGCGATTTTGACCGAGGCGAGCTTGCCGAAACCGGTGTTCACGCCGTAGACGGCATCCTCTCCCGCCACCGCTTTGGCGATGCGCGCATGGGCCAGCTCAATCGCCGGGCGGCAGGCGGGGTCGAGCCTCACCGATGCCTCTTCGCGGTAGATGCGGGCCAGATCGTCCAAAGTGGCCGCGCCGGGGGTGAGGGTCAGGGTGGTCACGATTGGCCTCCGAAAATGCGAGAATGAAGCGGGTTGAAGCCGATGCGATAGGCAAGCTCGGCAGGGTGTTTAATGTCCCAGACCGCGAGGTCGGCGCGCAGGCCGGGGCGGATCATGGCGCAATCGTCCAGCCCAAGCGCGCGGGCGGCATGTTGCGTGGCGCCGCGCAGCGCCTCTTCGGGCGTCATGCGGAACAGGGTGCAGCCCATGTTAAGCGTCAGGAGGAGGGAGTTGAGCGGCGAAGACCCGGGGTTGATATCCGTCGCCAGCGCCATCGGCACGCCGTGTTTGCGCAGCAGATCAATCGGGGGCGCTTGGGTTTCGCGTAGGGTATAAAACGCACCGGGCAGGATAACCGCGACAGTGCCGGCCTCGGCCATCGCTTTCACGCCGTCCGCGTCAAGGTACTCGATATGATCCGCCGACAGCGCGCCATAGGAGGCCGCGAGTTTCGCGCCGCCGAGGTTAGACAGTTGTTCGGCGTGGAGTTTGACCGGCAGGCCCAATTCCCGCGCCACATCGAACACGCGCGCGATCTGGGCGGGCTGAAAGGCGATGCCCTCGCAGAACCCATCAACTGCATCGACCAGCCCTTCGGCATGGGCGGCGCGCAGGGCGGGGATGCAGACCTCGTCGATATAGGCGTCGTCACGCCCTGCGTATTCGGTAGGCGTGGCATGGGCGCCGAGGAAGGTGGTGCGCACCCGGATCGGGCGCTGGTGGCCCACGGCGCGGGCGCTGCGGAGCATGCGCAGCTCGGTGTCGATATCCAGACCGTAACCGGATTTGATCTCGATCCCCGTGACGCCTTCGGCGATCAGCACATCGACGCGGCGCAGGGCATCGGCCAGCAGGTCGGCCTCACTGGCGGCGCGGGTGGCGGTGACGGTTGAGACGATGCCGCCCCCGGCGCGGGCGATTTCCTCATAGCTGGCCCCTTCCAGCCGCATCTCGAATTCACGCGCGCGGTCGCCGCCGTGGACGATATGGGTGTGGCAGTCGATCAGACCGGGGGTGACGAGGCGGTGGCCGAGCGATTCTGTCGGCTGGTCGCGGTAGGCGCGTGGCAGTTCAACGCGCGGGCCGACCCATGCGATCTGGCTGCCGGCAATCGCAATCGCTGCATTCTCAATCATTCCATAGGGTTCCGCGCCGTCCAAGGTCGCGGCGGTGAGGTCGATCAAGACCCGGTCATGCTCTGTCATCTCTATCGCCCCCTCCTGAGGTTTTACTTTTCTAACGCGGTTTTAATTGTTATATGTCTATACATAAAAAAACGAAAGGCCGTCAAATGATTTTCGCCAAACACGCAAAACTGCCGCAGGGCTGGGCGCGGGACGTTCGGATTACGGTGGCAGAGGGCCGCATCACGGCGGTGCAGACCGGTCAGACGCCGCATCCTGACGACAGCCGCGTCGAGACCCTGCTGCCCGCGCTCGCCAACCTGCACAGTCACAGCTTTCAACACGCCATGGCCGGGATGACCGAGGCGCGCAGGGCGGGCAAAGACAGCTTTTGGACGTGGCGTGACCTGATGTACCGCTTTACCGCCCATCTTACGCCCGCACATATTGAGGCCATCGCCGCCTTTGTTTTCCTTGAGATGCAAGAGGCGGGTTTTGCCAGCGTGGGCGAGTTTCATTACCTGCATCACCAGCCCGACGGCACGCCCTATGATGATCTGGGGGAGCTCTCGGCCCGGATCGCGGCGGCGGCGGCGGAGACGGGGATCGGCCTGATCCATCTGCCGGTGCTCTATACCTATGGCGGCGCGGGGCAGGTGCCCTTGCAGGCGGGGCAGGCGCGTTTTGGCAATGGGGTGGCGCAGTTCAATGCGCTGGTGGAGCGAGCGAAACGGGCGGTGGATGATCTCGCCCCAGACTGTCGTGTGGGCATCGCGCCGCATTCGCTGCGCGCCACAGCCCCGGCGGAACTGGCCGAGGTGCTGGCCGCGCATCCCGAGGTGCCGACTCATATCCACATCGCCGAACAGCCTAAGGAAGTCGCAGACGTCTCGGACTGGCTCGGCGCGCGGCCGGTAGACTGGTTGCTGGCGAACGCTGAGGTGAACGAGAGTTGGTGCCTGATCCATGCGACTCATATGACCGAAGCAGAGACGGCGGCCATGGCCCGCACCGGCGCGGTGGCGGGGCTCTGCCCGGTGACAGAGGCGAATTTGGGCGATGGGCCGTTCAACGGGCCGGGCTACCTCGCCGCAGGAGGGCGGTTTGGCATTGGGTCGGATTCTAACGTGCTGATTTCATTGACCGAAGAGTTGCGCACTTTGGAGTATTCCCAACGCCTGCGCGATCTGGCGCGCAATGTGATGGTGCCGGACGAAGGCTCGGTCGGCGAGGCGCTTTATACCGGGGCCGCCCGCGGCGGGGCGCAGGCACTTGGCCGGGGGCGGGGCGAGATTGCGGTAGGCGAATGGGCTGATCTGACAGCAATCGACAGCCAAGACCCGGCGCTTTGTGCGCTGCGGGCAGATCAATTTCTTGATGGGCTGGTCTTTGCGGCGAAGGACCGGGTGGTCACTGATGTCTGGTCAGCGGGGCGTCATGCGGTATCAGGCGGGCGGCATCGGCAACGCGATGATATTGTAGCGGGTTACCGCCGTGCGATGGCAGAATTGACGGCGCTATTGTGAAACCTTCCGGCCCTAGGGAACTTTGGCGCGGGCCATTGGGTTTGCTCTGTAACAAGGGCCGCGCTGGGCGCGTTGCACATCACTGACCGGGGTAAGCGAAAGGGAGCGGATCATGAGTCCACCAGACACAAATCTGAAGAAGCAAGAAAACCGTCACAAATGGCCGTTGATCGGCATGGCGATCGTTGTGCTCTTTGGCATCGGGATCATTGTATTCTGGACCGGTGAAGAAGTCGCGACGGCCCCCGGAACCGAAGACGAAGTAATCGTCGACGATGGCACCGGGATTGAGGGCGACGACACGGCCACCGTGCCTGTTGCACCCGACTAAGACATAAGCGCCCCGCACGGGGTCAAGGCCCGGAAGCAGATTGCTTTCGGGCCTTTTGCCGTTTGACCTTTGCTGATTGCGCGGGTCATCTAGCGACAGCATTAAAGGCATCAGGGCAAACATATGTGGTATCTCGTGGGGGACATCGGCGGCACCAATCTGCGGCTGGCGGCGGTTGATATGGCAGGCAACTTGCAAGCCCGAAGCGCGCATCCCACCGATGCTCTAACCGCGCTGCCCGAGGTTTGTGCCGCGTTATGTGCTAAGATGGGCAGTGCGCCGGAAGGGGTTGCCGTGGCGGTGGCCGGGGTGGTTGTCGACGGGCAGGTGCGGATGACAAACGCCGACCGCAGTATTTCGCGCGATGATCTGGCGGCGGCATGTAAGGTCGCGCCATCAGAGGTGTTGCTGCTGAATGATTTCGAGGCGGCGGCATGGTCACTGGCCACGCTTGACCCGGCGAAAGTGACCTATCTTCAGGGCGGCCCAGAGGCGCAGCCGGGGCCACGGGTGATCATTGGGCCGGGAACGGGCTTGGGGGTTGGTGCTTTGGTTTGGCACGGCAATCGACCTACGGCAGTGCCGGGCGAAGGCGGTCATGTGCGCCTGACCCCGCATAGCGCCGAGGAAATTGATTATTTCAGGGCGTTGGTTACTTTATGGCCAGAGGTCCAGTTGGGCGACCAATTGGCGGTCGAGGCCGAAGCGATCCTGTCCGGCACCGGAATGCCATATTGGTACCGCGCCATCGCAGAGGCACGGGGCGAGGCGGTAGACCTAGAGAGTGCCGCGGCGATCTTTGCAGCGGCTAAGGCCAAAAGCGACGCCAACGCTTGCCGCGCGGTGGAGTTAATGGTGCGCTATCTGGGCGGTGTCGCGGGTGATTTGGGGTTGGTCATGGGCGCGCGTGGCGGGGTTTTTGTGACCGGCGGTGTCGCGCAGCAGAATGAGTGGATCTTCGACGATGCCTTTCTGGCGGCATTTAATGCGGGCGGGCGGCATAGCACATGGCGCAAAGAACTGCCGTTGGGCCTTTGCCAAGACCCGGATTTCGGCTTGCTGGGGGCGCGGAACTCTTTGTTTGTGCATCGGGATCAACCCCTGCCGGATTGACAGTACGCCCCGCGCGGCCATGATCGCCGCAGCAGCCGGAGTGCCCAATGACCCAACTTGATGACCCGAAACGCCAGTTCCTCGTGGACCTTTTTGACACTGCCGTCGCCGCCGCCGACCCGCGTGGCATCTTGCCCGATATGCTGCCGCCCCCGGCCAAGGGGCGCACGGTGGTAATCGGGGCGGGCAAGGGGGCCGCGCAACTGGCGCAGACCTTCGAGGCACTTTGGCCGCATCCATATGAAGGTGTCGTGGTGACACGCTATGGCTATGGCGCGTCTTGTCCTCGCATCAAAGTGTTGGAAGCCGCCCATCCCGTGCCCGACCAAGCCGGGGTAGAGGCCACACGGGCCTTGCAAGATGCGGTGCAGGGCTTAGGGCCAGAGGATCAGGTGATTGCATTGATCTGTGGCGGAGGGTCATCGCTGTTGCCCGCGCCGCCCGAGGGGCTGACGTTGGCAGATTTGCAGGAATTGAACTCTGCGCTCTTGGCGTCCGGCGCGCCGATCTCGGTCATGAATGACATCCGCAAGCAGTTCAGCACGGTCAATGGCGGGCGTTTGGCAGAACTGGCGTATCCGGCTCAGGTGATTAGCCTTATTGTTTCGGATGTGCCGGGGGATGATCCGGGGGCTGTCGCCTCTGGCCCTACCGTGCCGGGACGGCGGTCTGCGGAAGAGGTGCTGGAGGAGGTTGCGGCGCGTGGGCTGGAGCTGCCGTCTCGTTGTATGGCGTATCTAAAAGAAGCCGCGCAGCAGCCTGCGCAAGACGCACCCAGTAACACAACTACGCATATCATTGCCTCTGCGGGCCTATCGCTCGCCGCCGCTGCCGAGGCTGCCCGCGGGCGTGGCGTGAACGCTTGGGTTCTGTCTGACGCGGTCGAGGGCGAGGCGCGGGAGGTGGCGCTGGTTCATGCGGCCTTGGCCCGGCAGGCGCAAGAAAGCGGCTTTCCCCATCTCGCGCCGCTGGTTTTGCTTTCGGGCGGAGAGACGACGGTCACGCTGCGTCACAAGGGCCGGGGCGGGCGCAACAGTGAGTTTGCCCTGTCGCTGGCCCTTGCGATGGAGGGGCAGGCGGGGATCACGGCGCTGGCCGCAGACACCGACGGCATCGACGGATCAGAGGACAACGCCGGGGCCTTTGTCGATGGAAGGACAGGAGCCGCGATGCGCGCAGCAGGCGTGGATCCGCGCGGTGCGTTGCAGCGCAACGATGCCTTCGAGGCGTTCGAGGCGATTGACGCGCTGTTTCACACCGGCCCCACCGGGACCAATGTGAATGATTTCCGCGCGATCTTGATTGGCGACCTGCCGGAGGGCTAAATCACTCAGGTTGATTGAACAGGATCACATTGCGCCGCGCGGCACCGGTTTTGGTGTCGGCAATCGCTTTGTTGATCTGATCCAACCGCCAGCGCCCTGAGATCAGGCTGTCGAGTTGCAGACGCCCCTGAAGATAGAGGTCAACCATCCACGGGATATCCCGCTGGATCACCACATCGCCCATTTTGGAACCAACCATGCCTTGCCCCAAGGCCGCAAGGACCACCGGCTCATAGCTGGCCTCGGCCCCGCTATGGGGCATGCCGACCATGATCACCCGGCCCCCGGCGGCAAGGTAGCGCGGCGCGGTTTCATAGGCGGGGATCGCGCCCACGGTGACGATCACGGCATCTGCCCCGCGCCCCATGGCTTGGAGTGCCGCGCGCCATGGCTTGGCCTCGGTCGCCAGCACCGTGTCGGTCGCGCCGAATTCGCGGGCGATGGCGAGTTTATCTTCGGTCATATCGACCGCCACGATCCGCCGAGCACCCGCGATGCGCGCGCCTTGGATAGCGTTCAACCCGACGCCGCCCGCGCCGATCACCACCACGTCTTGCCCCGCGCGCAGCCCCGCTGCATTGACCACAGCGCCGACACCGGTGATGACGCCGCAGGCGATCAGGCAGGCGGCGTCTTTGGGGATGTCATGCGAGATTTTCACGATCTGTGAGCGGTCCACGACCACCTTTTCGGCAAATCCGCCGGTGTTCATGGCTTGGTAAAGCGGTTTTCCGTCGGCGGTTTGTAACGGACCTTCGGGCGCTTGCGGTGTTTCGCAGATGACCGGCTGGCCAGAGGCGCAACTGGGGCAACTGCCGCAAGCCCGGATCAGGGTGACCACCACGCTGTCGCCAACCCCAAGCCCTTGGACGTTTTCCCCAACCGCGCTCACGCAGCCTGCGGCCTCATGACCATAGACGGCAGGCAGGGTGCCGCCCCATCCGCCGTCGGCAAAAGAGATATCAGAGTGGCAGATCGCCACGGCGTCCAAGGTGACTTCGACCTCGCCGGATTGCGGTGCGCGCAGGCGTATGTCTTCGACGCTTAGTGGGCTGTCAAACGCATGGCAGACGGCGGCTTTGATGGTTTGCAATGGCCTGTCCTTTTTACTCGGTTTTCGCCAGCCTGACGCGGATGGGCCTATGGTGCAAGCAGGGGAATAGGCTCAATCGAGTTTAGGCTTGCTTTGTGACGTAGGGGTAGGGCGGCTGGCAAAGATGATCAGCCCGCCGCACGTCAGCAGCAGCGCCAGCAAAAAGGGCGCGCCGGGCAGATAAAGCGCGGCACCGGGCGCGGTGAAATAGGCAAAGACCGCTGTCATCGTCAGGGGGGAGATGATCATTGCCAGCGCGGTCGAGGAACTGAGCGCGCCGTGCAATTCGCCTTGGGCATCGGCGCTGACGCGGGCCGACATGATGCCTTGGAGCGCCGGGGGAATCACGCCCGCAAGCGCGGCAAGCGGGATCATGATCAACGCCCAAGTGCCCGAGCTTAGCAAGGTCAGCGCCGCAAAGGCCGCGAGGGCAAAGACATGGCCGATGATTACCGTGCCCCGCGCGCCAAGGCGGCGCAGCACTGGGCCGATCAGCGCACCTTGGACGAGTGCCATCTGTATGCCGAACAGACCCAGGGACAGGCCGATCATCGTCGGGGACCAGCCAAACCGTTCGACCCCGAAATAGGCCCAGACCGCCGGATAGGCGGCAAAGCCCACATGATAGATGAAATAGACCAAGAGCATCCGACCGATGCCCGGCAGACGGCCAAGGGCATGCAGCGCGCCCAGCGGGTTGGCGCGACGCCAGTCAAATCTGCGGCGTTGCGTCTGGGGCAGGGTCTCGCGCAGGACGCGCCATCCGAGGGCGGCATTGCCTGCCGCCAGCACCGCCGCCGCCCAGAAAGGTGCGCGGGTGCCGTATTCGCCCAAGATACCGCCCATCAGCGGCCCCAAGACAAAGCCCGCGCCAAAGGCCGCGCCAATCAGTCCAAACCGCGCCGCGCGATCCTGCGCGGGAGAGATATCAGCCATATAGGCCGATGCCGTCGCATGGGTCGCTGCCGTGATGCCACCCACCAGCCGCCCGATCAGCAGCAGCCAGATGCTGCCCGCTAGTGCCATGACGCCGTAGTCTACAGTCATCACCACCAGCGCGAGCAGCAAGACCGGACGGCGGCCAAAACGATCAGACAGTCCGCCCAGAACGGGTCCGAAAAGGAATTGCATCGCGGCAAAACCAGTCGCCAGCACACCACCCCAAAGGGCGGCATCGCTCAGCCCGCCACCGCGCACTTCGCGGATCAGGTCGGGCATCACCGGCAGGATCAGACCGACGCCCATGGCATCAATCATCACCGTCAAAAGGATAAAAATCAGCGGCAGCGGCATCCGGTTAGAGGTGGTCCGCACGGGTGGCAAAGGCAAGGGCGCCCGGTGCAAGGCGACGCGGCTGCGCATCGGTCCGGGTGCGGTCGGGGCCAGTCGGCTGGGCGCAATTTGCCTGCCCGTCGCGGAAAGCAGGGGTGTCGTGATCGCATGGCACCATGCTCAGCCCTGCGCCTTGGGAATATGCCCGACGTTGGCAAGGAATTCGTTCAGTATTTCGGCGTATTCTTGCGGTTGCTCGACGCAAGGCAGATGCCCCGCGCGGCGGATCAGCTTGAACTTGGAAGCGGGAATTAGGTCCATCAGCTCGCGCACCAGATCAGGCGGGGTGGAGCCATCCTCGGTCCCCGCGATGCCAAGCGCGGGCAGGCGCAGGCCGGATGTCGGGGTCATGAAGTCACTGTGCGAGATCGCCGCCGAACAGCCCGCATAGCCCGCGTCCGGCTGGCGGGTGAGCATGTTGCGCCACAGCGCCAGCTCCGGCGTCGCGCGGAATTGGGGGGAGTACCAGCGCTCCATCACCGCGTCGGCAAGGCTTTCGATGCCGCCCTGTTCCACCGCCGCGATCCGCTCAGCCCAGATGTCACGGTTGCCGATCTTGGTGGCGGTGTTGCTCAGCACCAGCGCGCGGATCATGTCGAGCCGTTTGACAGCCAGTCCCTGCGCGATCATGCCGCCAATCGACAGGCCGACAAAAACGCAGTCGCGGACGTTTAGGTGGTCAAGCAACCGCTCGGTGTCGGTAATCAGCGATCCCATCGAATAGGGCGCGGGCGGGCAGGACGACAGTCCATGGCCGCGTTTGTCAAACCGGATGATCCGCAGGCCGGGGGCGAGCAGCGGCAAGATCGGATCCCACAGGCGCAAGTCGGTACCGAGCGAATTGGCAAAGACCACAGGTGCGCCATCTTCCGGCCCATCAACGCGGTAGTGGAGTTGCACCTCGCCGGTGTCGAAAATGCGCATGGGTCGTCTCCTGTGAACGGCTTGAAGGGGCAGCATATCGCGCGATGGTCGGAGGGCAAAGAGCGAACAGCACTGCCGGGTCGTGGCAGGCCACGGGATGGGCGCGCCGACCCGGACCCTTAAGCCAAGGCTGCGCTTGTCTTTACCCTAACGTCTGCAACGCGCGCTCGAACATTTCTGCATCTACGTTCCCGCCAGAGATCGTGACGATCACGTCGTCCCCCTCAATCTCATCCCCACGGAACAACGCTGCTGCCAATGCCACCGCGCCGCCCGGCTCGGCCACCAGTTTCAGCCGATTGAACGCCTGCGCCATGGCTTGCAATGCCTCATCATCGCTCACCACCAGACCGGGACCGGCGAGCCGCTGCATGATTGGAAAGGTCAGATCACCCGGCTGGGGCGTCACGATGGCATCGCAGATCGATCCAAGCGGGCGGGCATTGCCCACGATTTTACCTTGCGCCAGCGACCGGGCCGCGTCGTCAAAGCCTTCCGGCTCCGCCGGGCGCGCGCGAAAGCTGGGGGCCTCAGCCTCTAGTGCCAGCGCGATGCCGGACGTTAGACCGCCGCCGCCGCAGCAGACGATTACATCAGCGTTCTCGATCCCGGCCTCGGCTGCCTGCTGCGCAATCTCCAGCCCCGTGGTGCCTTGGCCCGCGATCACCTGCGGATTGTCGTAAGGTTTGATCAGCGTCAGGCCGCGTTCTTCGGCCAGTTTCGCGCCAATTTCTTCGCGGCTTTCATTCGCGCGGTCATAGAGTACGACCTCGGCCCCATAGGCGCGGGTGTTGGCAATTTTCAGGCGCGGGCTGTCTTTGGGCATGATGATCACGGCGGGGGCACCGTGCATTTTGGAGGCCAGTGCCACGCCCTGGGCGTGGTTGCCGCTGGAATAGGCGATGACACCCTTGGCACGCGCGTCAGGATCCAGCGATGACAGGGCCGACCACGCGCCGCGAAACTTGAAACTGCCGGTATGTTGCAAGCACTCTGGCTTGACCCAAATGCGACGGCCCGCGATCTCGTCCAGAAAGGGCGAGTTCAACAGGGGCGTGCGCCGCACATGGCCCTCTGCCCGGGCGGCGGAGGCGCGGATCATGTCGATATTCATTGCAGTTGTCCTATCCATTCGTGCAGCGCGGCCAGCGCCTCGGGTTCGTCGAGAAATGGCACGTGGCCGCGATCCGGCACTTCGGCCACGATCATATCCGGCCGCCGCGCCTGCATTTGCATCAGCGTTTCGCGGCTCAGTAAGGTCGAATTCGCGCCTCGGATCGCAGCCAGTGGCAGGCCTTGAAGCGCGTCGAAAAACGGCCAGAGGTCGGGCGTCGGCTGGCCTGCGGTGGCAACTGCGTCGCGCAGATGCGGGTCATAGGTGATTTTCAGCCCGTGTTCGGTCGCCGTGTAATGGCGCTGCACCTCTTCCAGCCAACGGCTTTCCGGCACGCCGCGAAATTCGGAAAAGGCCCGGGCCATGGCGGCGGCGGCCTCTTCATAGGTCTTGGCGGCGGGGTTGCGCCCCAGATAACCCATGATGAACTCGACGCCCTTGGCGTCAAGCTCGGGCCCGACGTCATTCAGCGCCACGCCCAAAAGGTGGTCATGGGCGACCATCGCAAGCCCCATCGCGTTAAGCCCGCCGCGCGAGGTGCCGATGATGGCGACCTGCTCCAACTCCAGATGCGCCAGCAGTTCCAGCACGTCGCGGCATTCCACCGGCAGCGTGTAGTTCTGCCAATTCTTGTCGAAATCCGAACGCCCACGGCCCCGATAATCCATGCGGATCAGGCGGTGATCGGCCAAATGTGGAGCCAGATAGTCGAAATCCGCCCCGGTGCGGGTGAGGCCAGCAAGGCAGAGGATCGGCAGGCCGGAGCCTTCGTCCGTGTAGTGCAGTGACAGACCGTCGGAGGTGGTGAACCGCGCCATCAGAGGCCCGCCAATGCAGGGATGCCGCTGAGCTCACGCAACTGATGCGCAGGTTTCCATGGCAGGCGGTCCACCGGATCGCCGCCCCGGTTTACCCATGCGGTCGTGAAGCCATAGCCCGTCGCCGCCGCCGCGTCCCAGCCGTTGGAGGAGACGAACAGCACCTCGTCTTTGGCGCAGCTGTAGTGCTGCCCGACCAGATCATAGACCGATGCATGGGGTTTGAAGACCCCGACACTTTCGACCGAGAGCGACACATCCAAAAGATCACCGACTCCCGCAGATTGCACCGCCCCGTCCAGCATCGCGGGCGAGCCGTTGGATAAGATCGCGGTGTTCAGGCCGCCGTCTTTCAGCGCACGCAGCATGGCGGGAACTTCGGCAAAGGCCTGAAGCTCCCAATAAAGCGCCAACAGACGCTCGCGCAGGGCAGGGTCGTCTGCGACGCCCAATTTCTCCAGCGACCAGTCCAGCCCCTCTTGGGTGACCTGCCAGAAATCGTCATGCGCCCCGGTCACGGCGCGCAGCCATGAATACTGCAACTGCTTGAGGCGCCAGTGTTCTGCCAGCTGCGGCCAAGTGTCGGCGATGGCGGCAAAGGCTGGCTCTTTGGCCGCCTCACGCGCCGCAGCAGCCACGTCGAACAGGGTTCCATAGGCGTCGAAAACGCAGGTTGTGATGGGCATCTGACAGGCTCTCCCTTTCCGTGTCGCGGCAGAGTGGCACGCGGGCGCAGCGGCGAAAAGGGGCGAATTCCCCAATCGGCCGGGACTGGGGGTTTACTCTCAGGCGCACAATCTTCATGCTGTCGCGGAATTTGGAGCACCCGCGCAGATACGTGGCCTCCTTCCCTTTTTCCCCTGACAAATTGGAGACGACAATGGCTGAGGTCAAATCCGGCGACACAGTACAGATTCACTATACCGGCACGCTGCAGGACGGCACCACATTTGACAGTTCCGAGGGCCGTGACCCGTTGGAATTCGTTGTGGGTTCGGGTCAGATCATCCCCGGCCTCGACAGCGCGCTGCCCGGCATGACCGAAGGCGACAAGAAGGTCGTTCAGGTGCCCAGCGACGACGCCTACGGTCCGGTGAACCCTGAGATGCGCCAATCGGTGCCGCGCGAAGGCATTCCGGCGGACATCCCGCTTGATCCCGGCACGCAGTTGCAGATGCAGACGCCCGAAGGTCAGGCGCTGCCCGTGACCGTGGTGGAAGTGGACGAGACCACCGTGACCCTCGATGCCAACCACCCGCTGGCGGGCAAAGACCTGCAGTTTGATATCGAACTGGTCAAAATCGCCTGAGCGATCTGATATTGCCTGCCGGGGGGATGCCTCCCCGGCGGGCCTAGAAGACGCCATGCGCGTCTTTTTCCCCTCGCACCGCGCCGCGCAGGCGCTTATGCAGGGGCCATGGATACCCCAGATACATTCGAGATCTTCCTTGTCTGCCCGCCCGGGCTTGAGGATTTGCTCTGCGCCGAGGCGCAGGAAAAAGGTTTTGCCGAGGCGCAGGCGCAGCCCGGCGGCGTGACCGTTCAGGGCGGCTGGCCCGAGGTCTGGCGTGCGAACCTTGATCTGCGCGGCGCGGGTCGCGTGCTGGCGCGGATTGGCGGGTTTATGGCCTTCCATCTGGCGCAGTTGGACAAACGCTGCCGCAAGTTTCCCTTTGGTGACGTGCTGCGCGCCGATGTGCCGGTGAAGGTGCAGGTGACGTGCAAGGCGTCGAAGATTTACCATGCCGGGGCGGCGCAGCAGCGGGTCGAGACGGCGCTGCGTGAAAGCCATGGGATCACGGTGGATGCCGAGGCAGCATTGGTGCTCAAGGTGCGCATCCATGACAACGCGGTGCAATTCAGCCTCGATACCTCTGGCGAGGCGCTGCACAAGCGCGGGCATAAAGAGGCTGTGGGCAAGGCACCGATGCGCGAGAATATGGCGGCGCTGATGCTGCGGTCTTGCGGCTACAAGCCCGGCGAGCCGGTGGTTGATCCGATGTGTGGTTCGGGGACGTTTTTGATTGAAGCGGCGGAGATTGCGTCGGGGTTGAAGCCGGGGCGCAGCCGGAGCTTTGCTTTCGAGGATTTGGCGAGTTTTGATGCTGGAGCTTGGGAAGAGATGCGCAGCGGCGGGGCGGTGGCCGCGCCTGCAGCGCGGTTCTACGGCTCGGACCGGGACGCGGGCGCGATCCGGATGAGCACGGCCAATGCCGAGCGTGCGGGTGTTGGTGCGTGGTGTCATTTTGCCTGTCATGGGGCAGGGGAGGTGCAGCCGCCCGAAGGCCAGCCCGGTCTGGTGATCGTGAACCCGCCTTATGGCGGGCGCATCGGGAATAAGAAGCTGCTCTATCCACTCTATGGGACGCTGGGCGAGACGCTGAAGGCGCGGTTCCGCGGCTGGCGTGTGGCGCTGGTGACGTCAGAGCCGCCTTTGGCGCGGGCGACCGGGTTGCCGTGGAAGCCGCAGGGGCCGGCGATTGCGCATGGTGGGATGAAAATCTGGCTCTGGCAGACGGATGTGCTGCGGTAAAGGATACCACCCCAGCCCGGAATCAAGCCGCAGGCACCGGGCCATCGCCTGCCCGTCCCGGCGGGCTGGCGATTTGGTGAGGCTGGGCGGGAGCCTTCGAAGTCGTCCAAAGGCTGCACCATAAAGTGGCACAAAGCCACGTTGCCATCGCCACCCCACGGGCAGGCGATGGCCCTTAGTTCTAGACTTACAGGTGATCCGCCTGCGGCATTCCCAACACGTGGAAACCACCATCGACGCGGATAATCTCACCCGTCGTGCAAGCCCCCGCATCAGACGCCAGATAAACCGCCGTGCCACCAACCGCCTCCAGTGTCGCATTCGACCGCAGTGGCGCGTTCTGATCCGTGTGCTTATACGTCTTGCGCGCGCCACCAATCGCAGCCCCCGCCAGCGTCTTCATCGGCCCCGGCGAAATCGCGTTCACGCGGATGCCTTCCGGCCCCAAATCATTCGCCAGATAACGTGTCGCACTCTCTAGCGCCGCCTTGGCCACACCCATCACATTGTAGTTCGGCGTCACGCGGTTTGACCCCATGTAGGTCAGCGTCATCAATGTGCCGCCGTTCTCAACCATCAGCGGATGCGCGCGGCGCGCCACGTCGATGAAGGAATAGGCCGAGATGTCCATCGAGTTCTTGAAGTTCGCCCGGCTGGTGTTCAGGAACCGCCCCGTCAACTCGGATTTGTCCGAGAAAGCAATGGCATGCACGACGAAGTCAATCGTCGGCCAGCGCGCGCCCAATTCCTCGAAGGCGCGGTCGAGCGAGGCGTCATCGGTCACATCGACATCGACCATGAAGTCCGACCCGACGCTCTGGGCCAGCGGCTCAAGACGCTTGCCAAAGGCCTCGCCCTGATAGGTGAAGGCCAGTTCGGCCCCGGCCTCTGCCATCGCCTTGGCGATGCCCCAAGCGATGGAGCGTTCATTGGCCACGCCCATGATAAGACCGCGTTTTCCTGCAAGCATTCCTGACATACCGCGCCCTCAGCCTTTGTATTTCGACAGGATCATCGACCCATTGGTGCCACCAAACCCGAAGGAGTTGGTCATCACGGAATCGAGGCCCGCGTTATCGACGCGCTCAAGCGCGATTTCCGACGGATCAAGCGCGGGGTCGAGGTTTTGCACGTTGATCGAACGGGCGATGAAATCGTTGTCGAGCATCAGCAGGCTGAAGATCGCCTCCAACGCTCCGGCGGCGCCTTGGGCGTGGCCGGTCATCGACTTGGTGGAGCTTACCGGTGGCGTGCTGCCCTTGCCGAAGACGCGGCGGACCGCTTCGATCTCGCCTACGTCGCCGACGGGGGTCGAGGTGCCGTGCGCGTTGATATAGCCGACCTTGCGGCCTTCGGGCAGGGTGTCGAGCGCCAGACGCATTGCACGCTCGCCGCCTTCGCCGGAGGGTGCCACCATGTCATGCCCATCGCTGGTGGCGGCATAGCCGGTCACCTCGGCATAGATTTTCGCGCCGCGCGCCAGCGCGTGGTCGAGGTCTTCGAGCACGAGCATACCGCCGCCGCCGGAGATCACGAAACCGTCGCGGTCGGCGTCGAAGGCGCGGCTCGCCGTTTCGGGTGCGTCGTTGTACTTGGACGACATCGCGCCCATCGCGTCGAAGAGGCAGCTGAGCGTCCAGTCCAACTCTTCGCCGCCGCCCGCAAACATCACGTCTTGCTTGCCCAGCATGATCTGCTCGGCCGCGTTGCCGATGCAATGCAGCGAGGTGGAGCAGGCGGAGGTGATGGAATAGTTAATGCCCTTTATCTTGAACGCGGTCGAAAGGTTCGCGCTGACGGTCGAAGACATGCATTTCGGCACGGCAAAGGGCCCGATGCGCTTGGTCGTCCCGGTGTCTTTGACGATGTTATGCGCGGTGAACATGGCGCTGGTCGACGGCCCGCCAGAGCCTGCCACCAGACCTGTGCGCGGGTTGCTGATCTGGCTCTCATCCAGACCCGCATCCGCAATCGCTTGGGACATGGCGACATAGGCATAACCCGCGCCCGGACCCATGAAACGCAGGGTGCGCTTGTCGATGTGGTCGGACAGATTGATCTTGAGCGTCCCGGCCACGCGGCTGCGGAACCCGTGTTCGGCCATCTCCGGGCTTGCTTCGATCCCGGAGGTGCCGTCTTTCAGCGCGGCTAGCACTTCTTCGGCGTTATTTCCGATGGATGAGACAATTCCCAACCCTGTGACGACGACGCGGCGCATGGGCAGCACTCCTTTGTTTTATCAGCCCCGGTGTATGACAGCACGGCGGCACGGCGCAAGCGGTTTGCCGAAAGACAGCGGGCGGAAGTTGCCGGTCAAGGTTCTGTGATGGAACGCCCGGCGGGCAGGCGGTGTTAGCCCAGCGAGACATAAAGGAGAACAGAATGCCCGAGATCAAGACGGTAAACCCCGCCACCGAAGAGGTACTGAACACCTACACCGGGATGTCCGAAGCCGAGGCGACCGAAGCGGTCGAGGCCACGCATGAAGCTTTCAGAGAATGGCGCAAACTCTCCCATGCTGAGCGCGCCCCATACCTGAAAAAGATCGCGGAAAAGCTGCGCGAGAATAAAGAGAACTTGTCAGAGTTAATGACCCGTGAGGTCGGCAAGCTGTACAAGGACGGTCTGACAGAGGTCGAGCTTTGCGCGCAGATCTTTGAATACACCGCCGAAAACGGCCCAGAAATGCTGGAAGACGAAGAGCGCAAACACGCAGGCGGCAAGAAGCGTGGCGTGGTGACCTATCAGCCCATCGGCGTGATTTATCAAATTCAGCCTTGGAACTTCCCATTGTACCAGCCCGTGCGCGTGTTGGCCGCTAATTTAATGACGGGCAATGGCTGCGTGCTGAAACACGCGGAAATCTGCACTGGCAGCGGTCTGCGTCTGAAAGAAATCTGCGAAGAAGCCGGGCTGCCTAAGGATTTGTTCAATGTGATCATCATTGACCACGACACATCCGACAAGCTGATTGCCCACAAACTTGTGCGCGGTGTGACCATGACCGGTTCTGATAAGGCGGGTAGCCATATCGGTGCGGAGGCGGCGAAAAACCTCAAAAAATCCGTGCTCGAATTGGGTTCGAACGACGCCTATCTGGTGCTGGAAGATGCGGACATCGAAACGGCTGTCAAATTCTCGACCATGGGGCGGCTTTATAACAACGGTCAAACCTGTGTTTCGGCCAAGCGCTTTATCGTGACCGAGAAGAATTACGACGCCTTTGTTAGCGCCTATGTCGACGCGATGAAGGAAATCCCGATGGGCGATCCGATGGACGAAGATACCAAGCTTGGACCGCTTTCCAGTCAAGGCCAGTTTGAAACGGTGCGCGATCAGGTAAAAGAGAGCGTCGAGAAGGGGGCCAAGATCCTATGCGGCGGGGAAGTGCCGGACCGAACAGGCACCTACTATCCTGCGACCGTTTTGTCGGAAGTGACGCCCGGGATGCCAGCCTATGACGATGAAATCTTTGGCCCTGTGGCGGCGGTGATCCGCGCCAAGGATGACGAAGACGCCATGCGCCTCGCCAATGACAGCCGATATGGCTTGGGCGGTGGCATCTTCTGCACCGACGAAGAGCACGCGCTCAAGCTGGCGCGAGATGAGTTCGATACCGGTATGGTGCGGATCAACAACTTTGGTGCAGCCGATCCGAATATGCCGTTCGGCGGGGTGAAAAACTCTGGTTACGGGCGTGAGCACGGCGGCTTTGGCATGAAGGAATTCGTCAACGCCAAATCGATCTTCCTGTCGTCCTGAACGGCAATTGGCGGGCGGTATCATATGCCGTTCGCCCTGATATCTGCAAAATTTTTAAGGGGTTCTATATGACTATGAAGATACTTGTTGCCGGTGCGACCGGCAAAACGGGGCGTCTGCTTGTGAGCGAATTGAAAGAGCGAGGGGCCGAGCCCATTGCATTGGTGCGTGATGGCTCCGACACCTCCGTTCTGCCAGAAGGCACTGAACAGCGGCAGGGGGATTTGACCAACCTGCAAACGGGCGTATGCGACGGTGTCGATGCAGTGATCTTTGCCGCAGGGTCGGGCGGCAGCACAGGGCCCGAAATGACCGAGAAAGTTGACAGAGAGGGCGCCCAGCGTCTGGTGAATTTCGCCCGCGAGGCCAAGGTTGACCGCTTTGTCATGCTAAGCTCGGTCGGGGCAGACAATCCGCCCGAGGACCACGAGATGACCCATTACCTAAAGGCAAAACAAGCCGCTGACGAGCATTTGCAGGCCTCTGGGTTGACCTATTCGATCCTGCGGCCCGTGGCACTGACGGATGATCCTAAGACTGACGCCGTGAAACTGGGCAATGACGTGGATCAAGGCGCGCAGGCACGCCGTGCGGATGTGGCGGCTGTCTTGGCCGAAGCAGCGGTCACGGGCCGTCATGACGGCAAGGTGCAAGAGATGCAAACCATCTAAATCGAATGACACTACTCACGCAAAAAAAAGGGGGCCGGATGGCCCCCTTTTTAAGGCGTTGGACGCGATGTTCAGCTTTCGCTCAGCGCCACTTTCATGTCTTTCACCTGATAGATCACCTCGCCATCGGCTTCGACGATGCCATCGGCCACACCCATGGTCAGGCGGCGGGTTTGGATCGCCTTGGTGAAATCAATCTTGTAGGTCAGCATCTTGCGGTCCGGGCGTACCATGCCGGTGAGTTTCACCTCGCCCACGCCAAGCGCGTAGCCGCGCCCCTGCCAGCCGCGCCAGCCGAGGTTAAAGCCGGTCAGTTGCCACAGACCGTCAAGGCCCAGACAGCCGGGCATGATCGGGTTGCCGGGGAAGTGGCACTCGAAGAACCACAGGTCCGGAGTGATGTCGAATTCGGCGGTAATATGGCCCTTGCCATGGGCACCACCGTCGGCCGAGACATCGGTGATCCGGTCCATCATGAGCATCGGCGGGGCGGGAAGCTGCGCGTTACCGGGGCCGAAAAGCTCGCCGCGGGCGCATTTCAGCAGATCTTCCTTGTCGAAACTCGTGGGGTAGTCGGCCATCCTGCGGCTCTCCTGCTGCTCTGTTATAACACCGGCCCCGTTTAGCACCGCGTCACCGCGTGCTGCAAGGGCCGCGCAAGGGCGGCTGCGACGATTGGCGCGAGGTTTTCAATTGAAAACCGGGGATTTCATCCTTTATATGGCTCTGAAAGGCAGGAAACTGATGTCCGAACAGGAACAAGAGGTCGGGACGCGCTGGCTGGCGCAGGCCGGACTACGCCCCACACGCCAACGTGTCACGCTGGCAAGCCTGCTGGTGGGCGATGGTCAAGACCGTCATGTCACCGCTGAGAGCCTGTTTGAGGCGGCCAAGGGGCAGGGCGAAGCCGTGTCGCTGGCGACGGTCTACAACACGCTGCGCGCCTTTTGTGATGCGGGGCTGTTGCAGGAAGTGACCGTTGATGGCTCCAAAAGCTATTTCGACACCAACACCCACGACCACCCGCATTTTTTCTGGGAAGACGACAGCAAGCTGACAGACGCGCCATCCGAGCAATTGGTGATCGCCCAACTTCCCGATGCGCCAGAGGGCGCCGAGATTGCTTCGGTCGATGTGGTGATCCGCCTGCGCCGGAAGTCTTAAGCGGCGGGGCATCGCACCCCACCGCAGGGCGCGGCTTAACCGCGTTTGCGCAGCACCAGAAATGTCATCATGCCCATCGGAGGCAAGGCGCGTTCGTCTTCAAGCTGAAGCGCATCTTGCTGTAACACGGTTTCCATCTCAAAATCCGAGTGCCACCCGAGTGTGTTGGCAAAAGGGGCGGAGACCTTCTCTAGGAAACCGAGCACACCTGTGGTGCGCATGAAGTGGTTAGCGATCACCACCTGACCGCCGGGCTTTAACACGCGGGCAATCTCTTCCATGACACGTTCCGGCTCGGGCACGACCGAAAGGACATGCATGGCGGCGATGGTATCAAAGCTGGCGTCGGGGAAATCGAGGTTGCGGGCATCCATTTGGCGCAGGTCGGCTACGTGCTTTAGTCCTTCGTGGGTGACCCGCTGACGGGCTTTCGCGAGCATCTCGTCACTGAAATCAATGCCGGTGACCGACAGATGGGGCGCGTAATGGGGCAGGGACAGGCCAGTGCCGACGCCCACTTCAAGGACCGATCCGCTGCCCTTGTTGATATGGGCAACGACATGACGGCGACCGCCGCTGGTCAGCGCGCCAAAGGTCTTGTCGTAAATTGGCGCCCAGCGGGCATAGGATGTCTCAACCGCCTTGATATCCATCTTAAATCCTTTTGGTTTTATTCGTTTTCCTTGCCCGCAGCAGGCCCCAGACCACCATGCCGATATAGGCCACACAAAGGGCAACCAGCGTGGTCCAAGCATAGGTCGCCAGCGCTGCGGCAAAAATCGCCACACCCACCAGCAGGTACTTCACATGGCGGCGCGAGACTTTGGTGGTCTTGAACGACCACGTGGGAATGCGGCTGATCATCAGAAAGCCGATAAGCACCATATGCAGACAAATTAACCAATCCGGCACGATGGGCCGGTTATGAAAGGCAAAAGAGGCGGTCATCGGCAGGAGCACCAACAGCGCGCCCGCCGGGGAGGGGATGCCGGTGAAGAACGAGCCGCTCTCGCCCACCGCGTCGCCATTCTTGGCCTTCTCGGCCTCGGCCTTGTCGTTCACGTTGAAGCGCGCAAGCCGCACCACGCAGCAGACCGCATAGATCAGCACGGAAATCCATGCCGCACTGCGCATGTCTTGCAGCGCCCAGAAATAGAGGATCAGCGGCGGGGCCACGCCGAAGTTCAGGAAATCGGCCAGTGAGTCCAACTCAGCGCCCATCGGGCTGGAAGAGCGCAACAACCGCGCCAGCCGCCCGTCCAAACCATCCAGCACGCAGGCCAGAAGGATCAGTTGCACGGCCAGCACATAGTTGCCCTGCACCCCGAACCGGATCGCTGATAGCCCTGCGCAAATCGCGGTGATCGTCAGCGCGTTGGGCAGGAGCTGGATCAGCGCAAGGTCTGCGCCGGACTTTTCAGAAGAGGGGCGCATGCAGCAATCCTAGACGGGGGTGGTCTGGGCCACCGGCGGTTTCAACTCGGCCAGCACGGTTTCCCCGGCGACCATGGTTTGCCCGATGCTGACCATTGGGTCGACGCCCTCGGGCAGGTAAACATCTAGCCGGGAGCCAAAGCGGATCAAGCCAAAGCGTTCGCCGGTTTCCAGCGCGTCACCGGATTTTACGAAACAGACGATGCGACGTGCGACGAGGCCGGCGATCTGCACCACGGCCAGATCGCGTCCATCGTCCATACGGATGCACAGGCTGTTACGCTCATTGTCGGCGCTGGCCTTGTCGAGCGAGGCGTTAAAGAATTTGCCCGGACGGTAAGCGACGGCCTGCACCTTGCCCGCGACGGGGGCGCGGTTGATGTGACAGTTAAACACGCTCATGAAGACGCTGACGCGGATCAGCGGCACATCGGGCATGCCCAGTTCGGCAGGCGGCACGGCAGGCTCGATGAGCGAGACGATGCCATCGGCGGGGCTGACGATGAGGTCGGGCCGGTCGGGGGTCACACGCTCAGGATCGCGGAAGAAATAGTAGCACCAAACGGTCAACCCGACGCCGATCCAGCCCAGCACTTCTTCGATGGCGAAGAGCACCAGCGTGATGGCGGCAAAGATCGCCACGAATTTGACGCCCTCGCGGTGCATTGGTTTGATGAATGTGTCGAGCATGTTGACGGACATCGGACCCTCCCGTTCTGGCTGTCTTCCGTCATAGGTGCATAAAGCGCGAGTGCAAGGAGGTTTTAGGAAAGCGGCGGGTTTGGGCAGGAGGGAACACGGTCAACGCCGAGGCTACCGGGTCTTCTTCAAAACCACTGACCCGGCTCCATTAGGCCCAGATCCATCAACTGCCTAGAATGCCACTCAAACGGCTCTGAGTTATGCCATTGAAACGTCGGTATATCGTAGCGGCTGCCGGGATTGCTTTTCAGCGCCTTTGCCGTGCGGAACGAGCAGACGGCTATGGTGATATTGTGGTGCCACTTACAGGCGTAGGTATTGTATTCTTCATCATTAAAGGTGTGATCGCTGCGCAGCTTCAAACCCGGCTTGGCACGAAACAGCGGGATGCGATCAATTTTGCGGCTCAGCTTCGGCACGTGTTCTTCAAACCGCCAACGCAGGCCACCGAAGAAGTCCAACTGCCGCTCCTTGGGGTGTCCATCGCGCGCTACGTCTTTACGCGCCAGCGCGTAATAGCCTGACCGGTCCAGATGCGCCTGTTCCAGTGAGACAGCGTTGGGGTGGCGTTTGAGGTCAAGCGCGTAGAGGTCAACCACATAGCCAAGCAGCGCATCGCGCCGCTCTTCGCTGTGAAACGCCAGCAGTTCCTTGACGTTGCGCGTCTCGCTGAAAGGGTGGAACAGATATTCGGCGTTGTAGCAGTAATAAAGCCATTGCCCTGGCACCGCCGGGATCATCCGGTTTACCGCCTGCGCTAACGCGCCTTCGGCGGTGGTGTCGTAGTCCACACGCAGCACGCTTTCCTGCAAGTCGCGGGGCAGATCAAAGGCGGCGGGCATCAGCGCCAACACAGTGTCAAAGCCCGCTTGCTGGTGGTGGCGCAGGGTGGTGTCGATCTCCACCTCATCCTCGACCACGATCATGGCGATGGGGCCCGCCTTGAGCGCCGCCTGCGCCTCTTTGATAAGATGATCGAGATCGCGATACCGCATAGGCCCCCGCTGGTATTTCCGTGGCGCAAAGTCGGTCAATTCCGGATGCATTGCAAGACGCGGCTGCCGCTGCTAGACGACGCCATCTGCCTATATACTGCCAAAGCCAGTTGGATCTCCGCCATGACACAACCGAAAAAGCTGTTCATCAAGACCTATGGTTGCCAGATGAACGTCTATGACAGCGAACGCATGGCCGAAAGCCTGGGCGGTCAGGGCTATGTCACGACCGACCGCGCGGATGACGCGGATATGATCCTGCTCAACACCTGCCACATCCGCGAAAAGGCAGCAGAGAAGGTTTATTCCGAGTTGGGCCGCCTGAAGCCGTTGAAAGACGCGCGGCCCGATCTGAAGATCGGTGTGGCGGGCTGTGTGGCGCAGGCCGAGGGCGAAGAGATCATGCGCCGTCAGCCCGCCGTCGATCTGGTGGTTGGCCCGCAAAGCTATCACCGTCTGCCAGAGATGGAGGCAAAAGTGCGCAGCGGTCAAAGCGCGCTGGACACCGATTTCCCGGCAGAAGACAAATTCGACCACCTCAAGGGCCGCCCCAAGGCGAAACGCGCGCCCGCGGCCTTCCTCACCGTGCAAGAGGGCTGCGACAAGTTCTGTGCCTTCTGCGTGGTACCCTATACCCGCGGTGCCGAAGTTTCGCGCCCCGCCGAAAAAGTGCTGGAGGAGGCCCGCGATCTGCTAGAGCGCGGAGTGCGCGAAGTCACTTTGCTGGGGCAGAATGTGAATGCCTACCACGGGGGCATGACGCTGGCCGAACTGATCCGCGCACTCGCCAAGGTCGATGGGCTGGAGCGTATCCGCTACACCACCAGCCACCCTAACGACATGGGCGACGATCTGATTGCGGCGCATGGTGAGGTGCCCGAACTGATGCCTTACCTGCACTTGCCGGTGCAGTCCGGCAGCGACCACATCCTGAAGAGGATGAACCGCAGCCATACCGCCGAAAGCTACCTCAAGCTGCTGGAACGTATCCGCGAGGCGCGGCCTGATATCCTTCTGTCGGGCGATTTCATCGTCGGCTTCCCCGAAGAAAGCGATGCCGATTTCGAGGCCACGATGGAGCTGGTCCGGCAGGTGCGCTACGGCTATGCCTATTCGTTTAAATACTCCACCCGCCCCGGCACCCCAGCGGCCGAACGCCCGCTGGTCGATCCAGTCGTGGCTGACGACCGCCTGCAACGTTTGCAGGGGCTCATCACTCAGCACCAGCGCGAAATCCAGCAGTCGATGGTTGGGCGCGAGGTGTCGGTTCTGGTTGAGAAGAAAGGCCGCTTGCCCGGTCAGATGCTCGGTAAGTCAGAGTATCTGCATGCGGTGCATATTGAGAACTGCACGGCGGCGATTGGTGATATCCAGCGCGTGCGGGTGACTGAGGCCAAAACGAACTCTTTGGCCGCTGTTCAGATCTAAATCCTTTTCTATCTTGGTGGCCAGCAGGGCCGCAGTGGGTGCGCGTCGCCGCGCACCCCAAGCGTATCAGTAGTTGTGTTTCCGGTGAGAAGAGGCATCCGCAAAGATCCGCTCCATCGCCGCTTTCATGCCCGCAGGGTTGCCAACCAGCTTGTCATCACGACAAATGCGCTCGGCCACGGCATGGGCAGTCGAGAAGTCGTATCCAACGGCGACGAGGCTATCCACAAAAACGGAATTGGGGCGGTCCCAGATCACGTCATTCCATGGCCCACGGTAGCAGCTGACGTGGATCACATTGCCTGTTGGATGCGCCTTGCCTTGATTGTGGTAGGCGTATTTCACACCTCCGGCAAAGGCGGGCAGGGCAAGCAGGCCGGTGACGGCGGTGGCGAGTATTGTTTTCATCATGAGTTGGTCCCCCAGTTATCGTTGCAGCGTCAGTCAAGATCGGCAAAGCCGCGCGAAAGTCCCACCCTCGCGATCTGATGCATAGAGGCTTAGACCCAATCGTGCGTATTTCAAGAAGATTCGATGGCACTGTCAGAGAGGTGCGAACAATCTCAAAGGCTTGCGGATGATTGTCGCCGACCCATGGGTTAATAGGGCATTTTTGTCGGCGGGCTGGTGGCCTGTAGGCCGGGTGGGGATGGTCATTCCTGCCCCAGTGGCGCGACAGATTCGTTGTAACCCGAAGTGCCCGAGCCACAAAATGTTGATTTCGCAGCTTCACAGCAGGCCCGTTTTTACTTAACCTAGCCGTATATTACGTGGACGCGGGTCCGGGGAGGGGCCGCATTTGCCAGAATTTAGAATAAGGACAAACGCTGTGGGACCCACTATTTCCAATGCGCTGCGCACCATGGCCAGCCTGACGATGGCAGCCGTGCTTACCGTGGCCAGCACGTCGGCAGACGCGCAGACACCCTCGCAACAGGGCCGCGACAAGGGCGTCTACACGCCGACCATTTGGGTTGATCCCGACGGCTGTGAGCATTGGGTCATGGATGACGGGGCCGAGGGCTATATGACCCCGCACACCACGCGTCAGGGCATTCCGGTCTGCCGCCGGGGCAATGTCTGCGGCGTGATGGAGGCGGATCAGTTCTTTGCCACCGACAAATACAATATCTCCGCTCAGGGCCGTGCGCGTTTGGCGAACTTCTTCCAATCGACCGGGGCAGTATCTTACATCATCACTGGCCACACCGACAGCCGCGCCTCGGACGCCTATAACATGCGTCTTTCTTACAACCGCGCCAATGCCGTGGCGCATGTCGCCAATCAGGTTGGTGCGCGTATCGCTGATGTGCGTGGCTATGGTGAACGGATGCCCGCCGTGCCGAACAATTCCGCTGCGAACATGGCCAAAAACCGCCGTGTCGAAATTATCTGCATTCGCTGAAGGGACCAAAAAAGTGATTAAGACGAAACTTCTCATGGTCACCGCCTGTGCTGTCGGCCTGTCAGCCTGTACCGACTTCGAAGGTGGTCTGGGCCGGGGCTACCCTTCGGACAAGACATTTGACCGGGGCATCGATAAAAAGCACCTAAGCAACCTTCAGGCCGGTATCTGGGTCGATCCCAACGGCTGCGACCACTGGATCATCGACGATGGGGTTGAGGGCTATCTGTCGGCACGGCTTGATAAATTCGGCAAGCCGGTCTGTTCGGGCGTGGCCCCTCCAACCCATACGGTCGGAGATTTCAAGGGCGGCTCCAACATCAAAGACCCGAACTGACCTTGGCGGACCATATCAGACACCTCGGGCCGGAGCGCATTGCGCTTCGGCCCTTTTTGTCGCTACGGGTTGGTAAATCCTGCCCGCCTGACTATCTCACCATTTAGTGCTTCACAAAGGATACGCGCATTGCCTTCAACTGATCTGATGACACCGGAAACCGCGGCCGAACGGGTGGTGGAATTTCCCGATAACCGCCTTTTGATCGACCTCTGCGGCGCCTATGACGCGCATCTGGCTGCCATCGAAAAGTCGCTCGAGGTGCAGATCATCCGGCGCGGCAATCACCTGCAGATTTTGGGTGAGGGCGAGGCCGTGGAGAAAGCCGAAAGCCTGCTGAACGCGCTTTATGTGCGGCTGGAAAGCGGGCGCTCGGTTGAGCCTGCGGATGTGGACGGCATGTTGCGCATGGGCAATTCCAGCGCGGGCACTGGCGTGCGCCAGGGCGACCAGTTGGAAATGCCGATCTCGGACGCGATTGAAATCCAGACCCGCAAGAAACGGGTGGAGCCGCGCACTGACGCGCAGAAGGCTTATGTGCAATCGCTGTTTGACAATGAACTGGCCTTTGGCATCGGCCCTGCCGGCACCGGCAAGACCTATCTGGCGGTGGCGGTGGGCGTGTCGATGTTCATCGGCGGGCATGTGGACCGGATTATTCTCAGCCGTCCTGCTGTCGAAGCGGGAGAAAAGCTGGGTTATCTGCCCGGTGACATGAAGGACAAAGTCGATCCTTACATGCAGCCGCTCTATGACGCGCTGAATGATTTCCTGCCGGGCAAGCAATTGGCGAAACTGCTAGAAGAAAAGCGCATCGAGATCGCGCCGCTGGCCTTTATGCGCGGGCGGACGCTTTCCAACGCCTTCGTCGTGCTGGATGAGGCGCAAAACGCCACGTCGATGCAGATGAAGATGTTCCTGACGCGGCTAGGGCAGAACTCCCGCATGGTGATCACCGGCGACCGGACCCAGATCGACCTGCCGCGTGGCGTGCAATCGGGGCTTCAGGATGCCGAGCGCTTGCTGAAAACGATCCCCAGCATCAGCTTCAACTATTTCACCTCTAAAGACGTGGTGCGCCACCCGCTCGTGGCGGCGATTATTGAGGCTTATGAGGCGGATAGCGGTGCCGCTTGATGTGATGCTAGAAGATTTCGACCTCGTGATTGAGGACGACCGCTGGAACGCGGTCGACCTTGAACCGCTCGCTCATGCGGCGGCACGCGCCACTCTGGGGCATCTCGGCCTCAACGCCGAGGCGGCAGAGATGACCCTGCTGGCCTGCGATGACGCCCGCATTGCTGTACTGAACGAAGACTTTCGCGGCAAAGCGCGCGCCACTAATGTGCTGAGCTGGCCCGCAGAAGAACGGGGTGCCGCCGCACCGGGCGGCGATCCGCTGCCCGTCTCCCCCGGCATTGACGGAATGCTCGAACTGGGCGACATCGCTTTGGCCTATGAGACCTGTGCCGCCGAAGCTAAAGCGGCAGACAAGCCTCTGGCCGCGCATGTGACCCATCTCATCGTACACGGGCTGTTGCATCTTCTGGGCTATGACCATGAAAATGACCCCGACGCGACGTTGATGGAAGGGTTAGAGCGCGAAATACTTGGCAAAATGGGTTATGATGACCCATATAGGGAAAATGGGCCTTAAGGGGCTTTGCAACACAGACGGGACCCAATGGGCGATACAGACGGATCATCTGAGGCGGCGCAGAGCGCGCTTGCGGATGAAGATAGACATGAGCTGCCGGACGATAGCGCAATGCGCACCGGCAATTTCTTTTCTCGGGTGTTCGAGGCGTTGAGCCCATCGGACAGCGAGGATGACACCCCCGAGGCATCGGCAGAGGCCGAGCGGCCCACCGGCCACGGCATGATAAACCTGCGCCGTATGCGGGTTGATGATGTGGCGGTGCCTAAGGCAGATATTACCGCCGTGCCGGTCAGCGCCACGCTGGATGAGCTGGTGGCTGTATTTAGGGAAAGCGGGATGACCCGCTTGCCGGTTTACGACGGCACCTTGGACACGCCCGTTGGCATGGTTCACCTGAAAGACCTCGCGCTAAACCACGGTTTTAACGGTAAAAACACCAAGTTCGATCTGCGCGCCATGCTGCGTCCCTTGGTCTATGTGCCGCCGTCTATGACCATCGGTGTGCTGCTGACCAAAATGCAGGCCGAGCGGCGGCATATGGCATTGGTGATCGATGAATATGGTGGTGTCGACGGGTTGGTGACCATCGAAGACCTGATCGAACAGGTCATAGGCGAAATCGAAGACGAACATGACGTTGACGAGGGCACCTATTGGACGGTCGAAAAACCCGGCACTTATCTGGCGCTCGCCAAGACACCGCTGGGCGACTTTGAGGCCGAGATTGGCCATTCGCTGACCGACCATGAGACCGTCGACGAAGAGGAGATCGACACCCTTGGTGGGCTGGTCTTCATGCTGTCGGGTCGCGTTCCCGCACGGGGCGAGGTTGTCTTGCACCCTGACGGCCCTGAGTTTGAGGTGATCGACGCCGATCCGCGCCGCATCAAACGGTTGCGGGTACGCACCCAAGGGGCAGGGGGATGATGCAACGGCTGGCGATGCGGGGCCGGATGTTGCTGGCTCCAATCGCCGGCGCCATCGCAGCCTTCGGGCAAGCGCCCTATGAACTTCCGCTTTTGCTCTTTGCCGGGCTGGTGGCGGCGTTTTGGCTGTACCGTGCGCAATCTGGCGGCCCGTTTCGCGCGGCGCTTTTGGGCTGGGGCTTTGGCTTTGGCTATTTCCTGCACGCCCTGCAATGGATCGTGTCGCCCTTTATGGTCGATGTGGAGCGTCACGGCTGGATGGCGCCCTTTGCGCTGATCCTGCTGGCGGCAGGCATGGCGCTGTTCTCGGGGCTGGCCTTTGGTCTTGCCCGCTGGATTGCGCCACGGCGCGGGCTGGCCTTAGCGCTGACTTGGGCGGCGGTGGAACTGCTTCGCGCCTATATCTTCACCGGTTTCCCATGGGCCATGCCCGCGCAGGCGCTGGTCGGCGTAATGGCCGGGCAGGGTTTGGCATGGGTTGGCCCCTATGCGCTGAACCTCTGGCTGTTTGCGATTGCCGCGATCTTGCTGCTGCGCGGACCACTCGCCCTGCGCTTGGGGCAAGGGACGCTGGCGCTTTCTACTTTGCTGCTGTTGGTGCTGCCGCCACAGACACCACCTGCGGCGTTGACCGAGAATGTCGTGCGGCTGGTTCAGCCCAACGCCGCGCAACGGGACAAATGGAATTCCGACACCTTTGAGTTCTATTTCTCGCGGCAGCTTGAGTATACCGCCGCCACCCCCAAAGACAGGGGGCGTGCACCCGATCTGGTGATCTGGCCCGAAACCGCGATCCCTTGGGCGCTGGATATGGCGGGCAGTGCGCTGGCTGAGATCGGTGCGGCGTCTGACGTTCCGGTCGTCCTTGGGGTGCAGCGCCGGTCGAACATGCGCTATTTCAATTCGCTGGTGGTGCTGGATGCCAATGGCGCTGTTGACCAGCTTTATGATAAACATCACCTCGTGCCCTTTGGCGAATACATGCCCATGGGCGATCTGATGGCGCGTTTCGGGATCCACGGGCTCGCCGCGCAGGAAGGGAATGGGTATTCCAGCGGGCCGGGCGCAGAGCTTTTGGACCTTGGACCGCTCGGCGCGGGCTTGCCGCTGATCTGCTATGAAGCCGTCTTTGCCCATGACGTGAACGCAGCCCCGGCGCGGCCCGCGTTCTTGATGCAGGTCACCAATGACGCTTGGTTCGGCAAGGCCGCAGGCCCGCGCCAACATCTTGCCCAAGCGCGGATGCGGGCGATTGAGCAGGGGCTGCCGATGGCCCGTGCGGCCAACACAGGCATCTCGGCGATGATCGACCCGCAGGGGCGGGTGATCGCGTCACTGGCGCTGAACACCGAAGGGTTCATCGACGCGCCGCTGCCGGCACCATTGCCGCCTACACTCTATAGCGGCAGCGGAGATTTGCCGCTTTCTGTAATCTTGGCGCTGTGCCTTACGGGGCTTGCCGTGGCCCGCCGCCGCAGCCCCGGGAATGCCGATTGACCATCCACCAGCGGTTGTCTAAGCCATTGGCAGAGCATCACAACGGCTTCCTGACGTGGTGCGTAATTTTTATTGGAGCACTACATGTCCCGTCAGAACTATACTTTCACTTCGGAATCCGTTTCCGAGGGGCACCCGGATAAGGTCTGCGACCGGATTTCCGATGCCATCCTCGACGCTTTCATCAGCGAGGAACCCGAAGCGCGGGTCGCCGCCGAGACCTTTGCCACCACCAACCGCGTCGTGATCGGCGGGGAGGTCGGTCTGGCCAATAAGACCAAGCTTGACGAATATCTTAGCAAGGTCGAAGACATCGCCCGCGCCTGCATCAAAGACATCGGTTACGAGCAGGATGAGTTCCACCACGCGACATGTGAGATCACCAATCTGCTGCACCCCCAGTCCGCGCATATCGCCCAAGGGGTTGATGCGTCGGACGGCAAGGAAGAGGGCGCAGGCGATCAGGGGATCATGTTCGGTTTTGCCACCGATGAGACGCCCGAGCTGATGCCCGCGCCGATCCACTACGCCCATGCGATCCTGCGCCGTCTGGCCGAAGTGCGCAAAGACGGGACCGAGCCGACCCTGCGGCCCGACGCCAAGAGCCAGCTTTCGGTGCGTTATGAGAACGGCAAACCCGTGGGCGTAACCTCCATTGTCCTCTCGACCCAGCATGAGAGCGAACGCCAGACCAGCGCCGATATCCGCGATATCGTGGAGCCTTACATCCGCGAAGTGCTGCCCGAGGGCTGGATCGACGCTGACACCGTTTGGCATGTGAACCCCACCGGTGTTTTCGTCATTGGCGGGCCGGATGGCGACGCGGGCCTCACGGGCCGCAAGATCATCGTCGACACCTATGGCGGGGCCGCTCCGCATGGCGGCGGTGCGTTCTCGGGCAAGGATCCGACCAAGGTGGACCGCTCAGCCGCTTATGTCGCGCGCTATTTGGCCAAGAACGTTGTGGCGGCGGGGATGGCCAAGAAATGCACCATCCAGCTTAGCTATGCGATTGGGGTGAGCGAGCCGCTGTCGATCTATTGCGACACCCATGGCACCGGTGACGTACATGACGCGGCGATCGAAAAGGCCATCCGCCAGATCATCGACCTGACCCCGCGTGGCATTCGCGAGCATCTGCAATTGAACAAACCGATCTACCAGCGCACGGCGGCCTACGGCCACTTTGGCCGCGCGCCCGACGCGGATGGCGGCTTTAGCTGGGAGCGCCGTGATCTGGCCGATCAGTTGAAGACTGCAGTCTAAAGATACTTGGGGGCGGTTGCGCCCCAGGCCTGTGGGGTGCGTGGTGCATGCAGCCCTCGGCCGGTCTCCTTAAAGGCATGGTTTTATGGCAAATGAAGCGCCCGAAGATATCTTCGGGCGCTTCTTGCATTAGCGATTAACCTAGTGGAGCAGAGCAGGCTTTCTCCTCAATTCATCTCAACGCTGATCAAACGTGGGCTATTCTTGCGTTGGGGGCCGACCATGGAAGTTAAGATAGAGTCGTTGCATAGACTTGGGTAGTTGCGGCCAAACACTGGTAGCAAAACTTGGTTTCACTTCCCAAAAGAGGTTCTCAATAAGACTAACTTCAATGCAGTTCTCAACTTCATGGCTACCCGCACGAAGTTGTCCTTGGAAGTATGTGAAAACCGACGCGATATCGGTGCGTTGTTTTTCATCCACCATCTGATCGTTGATCGTAGCAGCCAAACTTTCGAACCAGACATATGCCGTGTCATCATCGACACTGCCCCAGATTTGCAGGTGCTTGGCGTCTGCGGCACGGGTGAGCTTGGGAAATTGCTTTCGAAAGTCGTGGTACATTTCCAAAACACTCACAGCCGACCTCATCAGCAATCTGTGTACAGTTACACCGCTGACCTTGGTCCGACCCGAAGCATCGGTCAAGTTACGCACGTCAGGGTTCTGAAACATCCAACGACATCACGGAATGCAAAGGCTGGCGTTACACCACCCGTATAACCGTGGCCCAGCTTACCCCCGGTCGGCCAGCTTGGCCTCAACCAAAGCCACCGCGGCGGCGACCGCATCTTCAATAGCCATTTCAGTCGTGTCGATCTGCTTGGCATCATCAGCGGGCTTCAGCGGCGCTTGGTCGCGGCTCATGTCGCGCATGTCGCGCTGTTTGACGTCGTCCAGAACGGTTTCATAAGTAATCTCAATCCCCTTGCCCGAAAGCTCGGCAAAGCGGCGCTGCGCGCGCACTTCGGGGCTGGCGGTGATGAAAAGTTTCACCGGCGCATCGGGGCAGATCACCGTGCCGATGTCGCGCCCGTCCAGTACGGCACCGCCTGCGCGGGCGGCAAAGCTGCGTTGGAAACGCCCGAGGGCGGCCCGCACCGCGGGGATCACCGCCACTTTGCTGGCCTCTTGCGCCACGTCCGGGTTGCGCAGGCTGGGGTCTTCAAGGTCAACAGGGGCGAGGGTTTGCGCGGCCACTTCGGCGTCCATCCCGGTCAGGGTTTTCGCGGCCACCGCCCGGTACAAAAGCCCGGTGTCGAGATGCGCAAAGCCGAAATGCGCAGCGACCGCTTTGGCGACCGTGCCTTTGCCTGCCGCTGCGGGGCCGTCGATGGCAACGGTCATGCCGCCATTGGTACTCTTCGTCATTGCTCATTCCTTTCGTTGCGCGCCCTGAGGCCAAGCAGCAGGGCTGCTCCGAAACAGGCGGCCAGTATTGTCCATTTTACCTGCGTAAACAGGCTGGCGGTCGCGACCGCTTGTTCCGTCAGCCGTTCTGGCCCCAGTTCGGCCAGCCGCGCGATCAGCATGTTCTCGGTGTAATCCGCCCCGAGGTAGAGCGCGACGGCCAGCGTCAGCGCCAGCCGAAGCCCGCCCGCCGACCAACGCCGAAACCACAGTAACAGCGCCAACGCCAAAAGCGCGGGGAAGGCGGTGTCAGCCAGCCGAAACTGGCCGAGGTAAAGTGCGGTCTGCTCCGGGCTGAGAGCGGCGAGATACGCGCGTACCTCGGCCAGATCATAGCCCCAAAGCCGCCCATCCAAGACCCCCATGCCCTCCGCGCGCAGGTAGACTTCGGAGAAGCCCGCGAGCGCGGCAAAGGCCAATGTGGCGCAGAGGCTGAGCCAGATGAGCCGGTCGCCTATCACGCAGGTAGCCGTTCGACCTGCGCCCCCAAGGACGCCATCAACGGTTCGAAAATCGGGAAGGATGTGGCGATCGGCCCGCCGTCATCCACCTGCACCGGCTGTTGCGCGACCATCCCGAGGATCAGGAATGACATGGCGATGCGGTGGTCGAGATGGCTCTGGCAGGTCGCACCCCCGGGGATATTGCCGTGGCCCAACCCTTTGACGATCCACCAATCCGGCCCGTCTTCGACCTCAACCCCATTGGCGCGCAGCCCGCTGGCCATGGCCTCGATCCGGTCGCTTTCCTTGACGCGCAATTCCTTGACGCCGCGCATCACGGTTTCGCCCGTCGCACAGGCTGCCACGACCGAGAGCACGGGGTATTCGTCGATCATGCTGGCAGCCCGTTCGGGCGGCACTTCGATGCCTTTGAGGTTTGGTGAGAACTTCGCGCGCAGGTCGGCCACAGGCTCGCCACCCTCGGTGCGTTCGTTTTCGTAGGTCAGGTCCGCGCCCATCTCGCGCAGGGTGGTGAACAGCCCCGCGCGGGTCGGGTTTAAGCCGATACCCGGCACCAGCACGTCCGAGCCCGGCACGATCAGCGCGGCGCAAACGGGGAAGGCGGCGGAGGAGGGGTCGCGCGGCACGTCGATGTGCTGCGGCTTCAACTCCGGCTGGCCGGTCAGGGTAATGACGCGGCCTTCGTCCGTTTCTTCGACCGTGATTTCGGCGCCGAAGCCTGCCAGCATCCGCTCGGTATGGTCGCGGGTGGCTTCGGCCTCGATCACCACGGTCTTGCCGGGGGCATTCAGCCCGGCCAGCAGCACGGCGGATTTGACCTGTGCGGAAGGGACCGGGACGGTATAGCGCACCGGTACAGGCTCAGCCGCGCCTACCAGCGTCATCGGCAGACGGCCTCCGGCGCGGCCCACGGATTGCGTGCCGAACAGCGCCAGCGGATCGGTCACCCGCGCCATCGGGCGGCTGTTAAGGCTGGCGTCACCGGTGAAGGTGACAGAGATCGGGGAGGTTGCCATGGCCCCCATCAGCAGGCGCACGCCGGTGCCGGAATTGCCGCAGTCGATCACGTTGTCAGGCTCAGCAAAGCCGCCGACGCCGACGCCGTGAACGGAGTAAGAGCCGCCGCCGTGGTCAATCACCTCGGCCCCGAAAGCGCGCATGGCTTTGGCGGTGTCGAGCACGTCTTGGCCTTCCAAAAGCCCGGTGATCGTGGTCTCGCCCACGGCCATGGCGCCAAGGATCAAGCTACGGTGCGAGATGGATTTATCACCGGGCACCTCGGCAGTGCCGCTAAGCGGCCCGCAGGCGCGCGATGACATGGGAATGGGGCTGCCGTGACTGGACATGAGGTACCTCTGATCTGCTCAAGGTTCCTATTATCGCAGGCGGGCGGCAGCGTCCATCGCCGCGCGTGCAATGGATGGTAATCAGGGTGGTATCAGGCGGTTGGGCTTAGCGTTTTCGGAAGGTTAGGTAATGCGGGGTGCGCCCTTCGCGCAGTGCCTTCTGCTCATAGCGGGTCGAGAGCCAATCATCCCAAGGCGCACGCCAGTCCTCCGGTCCTTCGGCCAGCCAGTCAAACCCGTGCTGCGGCACCTGTTCGAGGGTCTGGCGGACGTAGTCTTCGATATCAGTCGCCACGCGGAAGATCGCACCGGGTTTCAAAACGCGGGCCAGAGGCTCCAGATGCTCGGGCGTGACAAAGCGGCGGCGGTGATGGCGGGTTTTTGGCCAAGGATCGGGGTAGAGCAGGAACGCCCGGTCGATGGAGGCTTCAGGCAGCACGTCGAACATATCGCGCACGTCACCGGGATGGATGGCAAGGTTATCGACGCCCGCCCGCCGGATTTTGCCCAGCAGCATCGCAACACCGTTGATGTAAGGCTCGCAGCCGATGATGCCGACATCCGGGTTCTGCCCCGCCTGATGCACCAGATGCTCACCACCACCAAAGCCGATTTCCAGCCAGACCTTGCGCCCGTCAAAGAGCGTGTCGAGCTCCAGCGGTGTGCGGTCGGGATTGGCGTCCCAATCAACGGCCCCCGGCGACAATGCGTCGAGATCTTCGTCGATATAGGTCTTTTGCGACTTCTTCAGGGATTTGCCTTTGAGGCGGCCATAGAAGTTGCGGCGGGGGCGTTCTGTGTCACTCATGGCGGCTCATGTAGCGGCCCGGCTGGCCCTTCGCAACAATCCTCTGCATCGGAGCGGTGATTATGGAGCTTAATCAGTTGTTAGCCTTCGTGGGTATAAATCAGGGAGACATAGCAGGGAGGCGTCAGATGAGCGTGGTCAGAAGTGAAGCGGGTAGCGGCGGAACAGCGGACGGCATGGCGGCGTCAGGCGATGTCGCGCGTATCCTGATCGTGGATGACGACCGGTTCGACCGGATGCGGATCAAACGGTTCTGCGGCGGGCTTGATTTTTCGACCCTCCTGACAGAGGCAGAGAGCCTTGCCGCCCTTTCCCAACAGTTGGATGAGGGTGAGTTTGATTTGATCGTGCTCGACTATAACCTGCCAGACGGGGATGGGTTGCGCGGGCTGGAGCTCATAAGAGCGCATCCACAAAACGGCAGTGTCGCGACGGTGATGGTCACCGGAACAGATCAGGGTGACGTGGCAATCGAAGCGCTGCGTGGCGGCTGTAGTGACTATATCGCCAAAGACGAGCTTTCGCAAAACACCCTGCGGCGCTCTGCTTTTAACGCTTTGCAGAAAACGGCACTGCGCTTTGGCATCGCCACCCAAGAACAAAAAAGGACTGAGGTTCAAAGTGTCCTGCGGCGTTTTACCGAAGAATGCGCGCAAGAGATCAAGCCGATGGTCAGTGAGATGATGCGCGATCTGCGCAGGCTTGATCGATCCAACCCAGTGTTGATGGAAGAAGAACTGGCTAAAGTTGACTACACATTCCTGCAACTTTGGGAGTTTGTGGAAGATTTGGCCAGCTACCAGGGCGGCGAACTGGCCGAGGGTGATCTTACCGATCTGCCGAAACCGACGCCGGGGTTGGGCGCCGGATGGGGTGGTGCGGTTGGATGAACGCCGGATTTGAGAGGCTCGCTACTCTGCGCATCCTTGGGTCATCCGTTCATTAGCTCCGGGCCGGGTGCCGTGCAGACGGGGCCCAGCGACGCAGGCGGCCGCGCGCCCGTCCATGCTTGGGACTGATTTATAGCGTCATGCGCCCCCCCCCCTTGCTTCGACGGCCCAACGTCTTCACTTTTCAGGCAGAAGCCCGCATGCCCCCGCCATGAGCATGCTTGGCCCTTGCAGGAGCGTCAAATTTGCCATATACGCGCCCTGTCTAAGGGGCGGTTACAGCTTCGGGCGCGATATAACGGGCAGGGTCGGTACCAACCGGCCCTCTTTTGTTTGTGTTCGGCTGCGGGTTCACCGCTGTGCCTTTGCTTCGGAGTTTCTCCGGCGTAATTTGCACGGTGCCACCACGACGACCAATTGCAACTCCAGACCGGCGGAGACAACCGCGCGGCCAGAAACATTTGATAAGGATACGAAAAGCTACATGACTAAAGCAATGGACGAATTCGAAGCGCTTCTGAACGAAAGCTTCGAAATGGACACGCCCCAAGAGGGCACAGTCGTCAAAGGCAAGGTGATCGCTGTCGAAGCGGGCCAAGCCATCATCGACGTCGGCTACAAAATGGAAGGCCGCGTTGAGCTTAAAGAATTTGCTGATCCCGGCGAATCCCCCAAAATCGAAGTTGGCGACGAAGTCGAAGTTTTCCTTCGCCAAGTCGAGAACGCGCGTGGCGAGGCTGTCATCAGCCGCGAAATGGCCCGCCGTGAGGAAGCCTGGGATCGTCTGGAAAAAGCCTATGCCGCAGAAGAGCGTGTCGAAGGCGCGATCTTTGGCCGTGTCAAAGGTGGCTTCACCGTCGACCTCGGCGGCGCAGTTGCGTTCCTGCCCGGCAGCCAAGTCGACGTCCGCCCCGTGCGCGACGCGGGCCCGCTCATGGGCCTCAAGCAGCCGTTCCAAATCCTCAAGATGGACCGCCGTCGTGGCAACATCGTTGTATCGCGCCGTGCGATCCTCGAAGAGTCCCGCGCCGAACAGCGTGCCGAAGTCATTGGCAACCTGACCGAAGGTCAGACCGTCGATGGTGTGGTCAAGAACATCACCGAATACGGTGCGTTTGTTGATCTGGGCGGCGTTGACGGCCTGCTGCACGTCACCGACATGGCATGGCGCCGGGTTAACCACCCGTCCGAGATCCTGGCGATTGGCGAGACCATCAAGGTTCAGGTCATCAAGATCAACAAAGAGACCCACCGCATCAGCCTCGGCATGAAGCAGCTGCAGGAAGATCCGTGGGATCTGGTTGGCGCGAAATACCCGCTGTCCTCCGTGCACAGCGGTCGTGTGACCAACATCACCGATTACGGCGCATTTGTTGAGCTGGAGCCGGGCGTTGAAGGTCTGGTTCACGTGTCCGAAATGTCTTGGACCAAGAAGAACGTGCACCCCGGCAAGATCGTGTCGACCTCCCAAGAAGTCGAAGTCATGGTTCTGGAAATCGACAGCGCCAAGCGTCGTGTATCCCTTGGTCTCAAGCAGACCATGCGCAACCCATGGGAAGTCTTTGCTGAGACCCACCCCGAGGGCACCGAAGTCGAAGGCGAAGTCAAGAACATCACCGAATTCGGTCTGTTCGTTGGCCTGCCCGGCGACATCGACGGCATGGTTCACCTCTCCGACCTTAGCTGGGACCAGCGCGGCGAAGAAGCGATCCAAGACTACCGCAAAGGTGACGTGGTTCAGGCCGTTGTCTCCGAAGTCGACGTTGAGAAAGAGCGCATCTCGCTCTCGATCAAGAACGTTGGCGGTGACAAATTCGCCGAAGCCGTTGGAGGCGTGAAGCGCGGCTCGATCGTAACCGTGAACGTGACCTCCATCGAAGAAGGTGGCATCGAAGTCGAATACGAAGGCATGAAGAGCTTCATCCGTCGTTCCGACCTCAGCCGTGACCGTGCCGAACAGCGCCCTGAGCGTTTCTCGGTCGGTGACAAGGTTGACGTGCGCATCACCAACGTCGATGCCAAGGCACACCGTCTGGGCGTTTCGATCAAGGCGCGTGAGATCGCAGAAGAGAAAGAGGCGGTACAGCAGTACGGTTCCTCCGACTCCGGCGCGAGCTTGGGCGACATCCTTGGTGCGGCGCTGAAGGGCGACGACGAGTAAACACATTCCACGTCGAATGTGTGTAGTTAGCGAAGGCCCCGCATGGCGACATGCGGGGCCTTTTTCTGTTCTACCGGGCCTCTCGAATCGGGGCTGCTTTGAGGGGAGGGGGCACCGCGCTGTCGCCTCTTTAGGTGCTGCTCAGCAAGAAGCGGCGGAAAAGAGCCGAGAAAACAGAGGTTTCGCCCAGAAAAATCTGCTGCGGTGTGGGTGGAACACCTTCCCGAGTGAAGCGTTATTTCCTATAGTCGATTAAGACATCAACAAATTCTCGGGGGACGTGCCATGATCCGGTCGGAACTGATCCAGAAGATCGCTGACGACAATCCGCATCTTTATCAACGCGATGTGGAGCGGATCGTAAATACCGTTTTCGATGAGATCACCGGCGCGATGTCGCGTGGGGATCGGGTTGAGTTGCGCGGCTTTGGCGCCTTTTCGGTGAAAAAGCGCGACGCACGCGTTGGCCGTAACCCCCGTACAGGGGAGACGGTGAACGTTGAGGAAAAGCACGTGCCTTTCTTTAAGACTGGCAAGCTGCTGCGCGACCGGCTGAACGGGAAAAGCTAATGCGTTACATTCGTTATGCCTGCATCGCACTCTTTGCGGTGGCGCTGATCTCTGTCGCTTTGGCAAACCGCAACATCGTTACTTTGCAGGTTCTGCCGACCGAAATTTCCGGCTGGTTTGCCGTTAACCCGTCGGTGCAGCTGCCATTGTTTATCGTGATCCTTGGCGGGATCATCGTAGGCCTTTTGGTCGGTTTCGTCTGGGAGTGGATTCGGGAGCACGGCCAGCGTGCGGAGGCGGCCCGTTTGGCCCGCGAACGTCGTCGGTTGGAGCGTGAAGTAATCCGCCTCAAAGCTGAGAAGCATGAAGGTAAGGATGAAGTTCTGGCACTTCTCGACGAAGCGGGCTAAACGCTCTCCATGCCTGAGAATATCAACGTAAAAATCTGCGGTCTGACCGATCCTGCTGATGTGCCTGCCGCCCTTTTGGCAGGCGCGCGCACGCTCGGCTTTGTCTTTTTCGAGAAATCGCCACGTCACCTGTCATTAGAGGCTGCCGCGCATATGGCAGAGGCTGTGCCAGACGGCATCTGCAAAGTTGCTTTGACGGTGAATGCCGATGACGCTGCGCTGGATGCGCTGCTGGCCGCCGTACCCTTTTTGGACATGTTGCAGCTTCACGGCAGCGAAAGTCCCGCGCGGGTGGCTGAGGTCAAGGCGCGCTATGGCTTGCCGGTGATGAAGGCCGTGGGCGTGGCGGATCGTGATGATCTGGCGGCCTTGAATGACTATGTGAGCGTCGCCGACCAGCTTTTGGTTGATGCAAAGCCGCCCAAAGATGCGGTGCTGCCCGGCGGGAATGGGCTGGCCTTTGACTGGCGTCTCATTGCGGGCCGCCGTTGGCCGAAGCCGTGGATGCTGGCAGGTGGCCTGAATGCAGCGAATGTGGGGGAGGCGATTGCCCTCACCGGTGCGCGGCAGGTGGATGTATCTTCCGGCGTCGAAAGCGCACCCGGTGTGAAGGATGCTGAGCTTATCCGCGCTTTCTGCGACGCGGCACTGAAGTAAGAACGGTTACCTACAACAGTAAAAAGGCCCGGCGGCATTGCCCCGGGCCTTTGTCGTTCGATGCGAATGTGTGGAGGATCAGATCGACTGGTCGTAGTCACCCACGCCCGGCTCTGTCCGGATCACGGCGTCGATATCGGCGAAGATCGCCCGCATTTCGGCCTCTGACTCGGGGCTTTCGCAGACCACCACAAGGTTCGGCGTGTTGGACGACGCCCGCACCAGACCCCAACCGCCGTTGTCGAGCATGACCCGTGCGCCATTTACGGTGATGACTTCGGAAATCGCGCGACCGCCAATTTTTTCGCCAGCTTCGGCTTTGGCGACGAGTTTCTGCACCAGACGGTCGAGGATGTCATACTTCTCGGTGTCCGAGGCATAGGGCGACATGGTGGGCGTGGCCCAAGTCTGGGGCAGGGCGCGGCGCAGGTCGGACATAGATTTGTCCGGGTTACGGTCCATCAGCTTGCAGATTTCCACGGCGACGCGCATGCCGCAGTCATAGCCCCGGCCAATCGGCTCGGCGAGGAAGTAGTGGCCGGATTTCTCAAAACCCGCCAGCGCGCCCAGTTCTTTGACGCGGCGTTTCATGTGGCTGTGGCCTGTTTTCCAGTAGTCGGCTTTGGCCCCGTGCTTTTGCAGTTCGGGATCTGATGCGAAGAGGCCAGTGGATTTCACGTCGGCGACAAAGGTGCTGTTGGGGTGCAATTTGGCCAGATCGCGGGCCATGATAACGCCCATCTTGTCGGCAAAGATCTCTTCGCCTTCGTCATCAACCACGCCGCAGCGGTCACCGTCTCCGTCAAAACCAAGCGCGAAATCGGCGCCAGAGGCACGCACGCTGTCGGCCATGTCGTGTAGCATTTCCAGCGCTTCGGGGTTCGGATTGTAATGCGGGAATGTGTAATCTAGCTGATTATGGCTATCGACCACTTCGACACCCAGGCGGCGGAACAGCTCAGGCGCGAAGGCCGAGGCGGTGCCGTTACCGGTGGCGCAAACGACCTTAAGTTTGCGGGTCATTTTGAAGTCACCCACAAGGTCGTCAAGATAGGCTTCGCGCACTCCTTCGATGAACTCATAAGCGCCGCCTGAACGCCGCTCTCCCCGGCCATTCAGAACGATGTCGCGCAACTCGGCCATCTCATCCGGGCCGTGGGTCAGCGGGCGTTCAAAGCCCATTTTGACGCCGGTCCAACCGTTGGGGTTATGGCTGGCGGTGACCATCGCAACGGCGGGCGCATTGAGGTGGAATTGCGCGAAATAGGCCATGGGCGACAACGCCGGGCCGATGTCTTTGACCGTGATCCCGGCCTGCATCAGGCCGAGCATCAGCGCGTTTTTGATCGACAGGGAGTAATCGCGGTAGTCATTGCCAACGGCGATGACCGGCTCAATCCCGCGTGCGTGCATCTGGGTGCCGAGCCCAAGACCAAGCGCGGTGATGCCGGGCAGGTTGATGTCATCGGGGTACTTCCAGCGCGCGTCATACTCCCGGAAACCTGTCGGGGTGATCATCGCATCGCGCAAAAATTCCCAAGTGTTCGGGGTCACGGTGGAGGCCGGTTTGGTCACTGTAAATACTCGCTTTTGTTTAAATTCAGAATGTCAGCGGGTGGCTCTTGGCCAGCGCGTCGAATTGCATCAGCAGGTTGATCAGCCCCGGCATCTGGTCGAGGTAGATCATGTTTGGCCCATCGCTGGGCGCGGTGTCAGGGTCTTCATGCGTTTCCATAAAGATCGCTGCGACGCCGATGGATGCTGCCGCGCGGGCCATAACTGGGGCAAACTCGCGCTGACCGCCCGAGGAGCCGCCCTTGCCGCCCGGCTGCGCGACGGAATGTGTCGCGTCCATCACCACCGGATAGCCGGTTTGGGCCATCTGGGGCAGGCTGCGCATGTCGGCAACCAGCGTGTTGTAGCCGAAGGTCGTGCCGCGTTCGGTCAGCAGGATGTTCTTGTTGCCGGTACTTTCGATCTTGTCGACGATGTTCTGCATTTCCCAAGGGGCGAGGAATTGGCCCTTCTTGACGTTCACAGCCTTGCCCGCCTCGCCGGCTGCCAGCAGAATGTCGGTCTGGCGGCAGAGGAAGGCGGGGATTTGCAGCACGTCGACCACTTCGCCAGCTTGCGCGCATTGTGCTTCGTTATGCACATCCGTCAGTACGGGCACGTCGTTGGCGCGGGCCACGGATTGCAGTACCTGAAGACCTTTTTCGATGCCCAATCCGCGCTTGCCCGAAAGGGAGGTCCGGTTGGCTTTGTCGTAGCTTGCTTTGAAGATGAACTGCGCGCCCGCCGCGTTGCAGGCTTCTTTCAGAACGCCCGCGATCATCTGCGCGTGATCTTCGCTCTCTAGCTGGCAGGGACCAGCGATCACGGTGAGTGGGCGGTCGTTGCCGACTGTCAGATTTCCGATGCGCAGCTGGGTCATGAAGTTACCTGTTCTCTTAGAATGGACGCCGTCAGGGACAGCATCAGGTAGATGCCTGCAAAGATAAGGAAAGCCAATATCGTGTTTTCAAACTTGCGGGGGTAGGTGGCCTCATCCGGGGCTACGGGATTGACCGCCACGGTGAGGTAGCGGACCTGCCGCCCGGCCTCTGTTCGGGCTTGATCCATTGCGGTTTGCGCACTTTGTAGCACCATGTCAGCGGCGGCCAGATCGGCCTGTGCAAGCTGTGCCGCGACGGCCTGTTGGGCAAGCGAGTTTTCGCCTTCATTGGCGGCGGTCATCCGCTCGCGCAGCTTGGTTAACTGTTCGCGCAGGCGGCGCACATCGCCGCGCGCGCCATCGACCTTGGCTTGGTTCGGGCGCTGATTGTCGAGCAGGGCCGCCAGTTCGAGCTCTTTCTCGATCAACAGAGTCTCATAGCTGGTGATTTGGGTGCGGATCGAAGCGATCATCGCTTCGGGATCGACGTTGTTGTCGATCTGCAATGTAATCAACGCCTCTTGGGCATCACGGCGATTTTGAAGCGCAGTTTCATAACCTTCACGCGCATCGCGCATTCCGTCTTCGCGTTTTTGTTTGCTTAGATCGTTAACCCGTTCCTCGGCATAGGTGAGCAGGCGTTTTGAAAACTCTTCCGAGAGCTGGGGATCGGCGGCAATAACCTCCATCCGGATAACGCCTTCAGTCGGGTCGTAGCCGATTTTCACGTTCTTCTTATAGGTTTTATACGATTCTTCGTTGGTCGGGTCTTCGGTTAAACGCTGGATGGGGTCAATTTCCGGATCCGCGAAATGGGCGCGGAAATCGGCATCTTCGTCTAGCCGCAGCATGGCGTCTTTAGATTGCAGATAGGCCTGTGTGGCGATGCTGTCGGCACTGTTGGCGAATTGCGTGGGCAGCAGGCCGCCAAAGGGGCTTGTGCCTCCGCCGCCCTCGTTTTGGATGATTAGGAACTGGCTGTCGGTCGCATACATCGGCGTTGCGATCTTATAAAAGTAATAGCCCGCCGCGAATGTCGGTAGCATGACGAAAAAGGCGAGCCGCACCAGCAGCATCGCCCCCTTGCGGCGGCGGCGGCGGGTGATGTCGCGCTGGATGTCAGAGATCTCGCGCTGGCGGCGCTCTGCCGGGCTGACATCGGTAGAGGGAAGGCCGCGACCACCCGCAGGCGTGGTTTGAGGCAGTTGTACGCGCGCCGCACCCGACTGACCATGAGTGGCAGGCAGGCCTGCCCCGTCTTGATCACCGGCTTGCGGCACCACCAGTTCCAGCATGTTGGAGCGTTGGAAAGGGTCAATTCCCTTGGCACGCAACAGGCGCACAGCATCAAAATCCGAAGTGGGTGCCAGCCCGTGTTTCTGCGCCACCCGGCGGGCCATGCGCAGTTGTCGGCCCGTCAGCCCTTCGCGGCGGATCGCGTCGATATCTTGCTCGGCTGACACCTCCCCGGCTGAGGAGACCTCTCCTTCACGGCTGGTTTCTGGCGGGTTGGCTTTGCCGCTTCTTGCGGCATGTTCCAACGCTTCTTTACTGTGGGATGGTTTCACATCCGTAGCATCTGCCACGGCGCGCAGCTTGGCGGCTCTTTCTGCGCGTGCGGCATCGGACTGCGAAGTCTCGGCCTTTACGGCAGGGCTGGACGCCGCAGATGGCGTCACTTTGCGGATGCGGAATTTTCTAGCCTTGGGTTTCGTAGTCATAGAGCTGTTTCGCTTCTTCCAAGGTGTCGAACATATGCAGTTTACCATCCAAAAGGACAGCGGCGGAGCGGGCGAACTTTTCAAGCGTATGGGCTTGATGCGAAACGATGATAATCGTCGTGGTCCGCAGCCGTTCTTTCAGAATGTCACCCGCTTTGCGGTTGAATTCCACGTCTGTGGTGCCCGGCATGCCTTCGTCAATCAGATAGATATCAAAATCTAACGCCAACATCAGCGCAAAAGAGAACCGCGCCCGCATCCCCGCAGAATAAGTGCCAATCGGTTGATCGAAATATTCCCCCAGACCGCAAAGCCAGCGGCAAAAACTTTCGACGTAATCGGGATCGAGCCCATAAAGCCGCGCGATATAGCGGGCGTTTTCCATCGCAGAGACTTTGTTGACCACGCCGCCCATAAAACCCAATGGAAACGAGATGTTACAGCTGCGCCTGATCTCACCCTCATCCGGTTTTTCAAGCCCGGCCATCATATTGATGAGGGTGGTTTTGCCGGTTCCGTTGGGGGCCAGAATGCCCAAGGACTTGCCAAGTTCCACGCGAAAAGACACCCGGTCAAGAATGACCTTGTGCTGGGAGCCCGTCCAAAAGGACTTGGACACATTTTCAAATTCCAGCATTCCCTGCTCCGGTTGGTGCTGAGCGCGGCCTCTCGGCGCCTCTTGTATCAGAGGTATCTTAACCGTCTATTCACTGAATTTGACCACAATATGTCGAAATGCAGGCGAAGGTCGCTGCAAAGCTTCTTAAGGGCAGGCTGTGCGCGACCGAAATACGCTTCCCGCGCGGCGAGAAAAGGAACTGCGAAGGACATGAACGCCCCGCGAAAAAGCGTAGGAGGTCAGTGCAGCGTGTGGGTGCTTTCGGTCGGGGCGATGTCTCCGATATAGCTGACGTTCATCAGAGCGGCCTGCGTGCGATCGCCGTCAATGTTCTGCACCGGGCCGACGGGCACGGCGCTCATTAGGCCAAGACGCGTCATCCAACGGCTAAAAGTGGCGGGCACAATCCCCAATACATGGCTTGCACCCATGGCATAGGCGGCACCGGCCATTTGGTTCATCAGCATACGCTGCACGGCAATGCGGCGGTGTGCGGGGACGGCGTTGGTCAGGAACAGACGGGTGGCTTCCCAAATGTCATCGCGCACGGGCGCTTTGAAAAACAGCACATCTTGAGGAATGTCAGGTAGCATGCCCAACTGTGCATCACGTAGCATATAGCTGTATTGCGCACACGTTGAAGTGGTGGGCATCAAGCGGACGCCCCCCATGACTTCGCCATATTCATGCAGTACAATCCAGCGGGCACGGGGCGTATCGTATTGGTCAAACTCCATCCCATCAACCTGAGGTAGATCCCATTGCTTGTCATCAATGAAGATACGCCGGCGGGCACGCAGGAAATTTACGAATAATTCACCGTGCTGATGCATATTCAAAAACGACAAAGTCGTGGCGCGCATATACGGGTTGGCTTGGGCGAGGGCCTCTGGACTATAGGGATCGGGTTCGGCAGCCTTAGCGCCAAGCAGCCTACGCGGGAAACGATTATTTTTAACTTCCAACGCCTTAGCGTCTTGTGGCGTCAGTTCGGGAAGAACATCTTGCCAAGATCTACCACTAAATTTCCGTCCTTGCAGACTCATATCGGGCCTCAAAACTGCGGTGTAAAAATGCCTCTTATCAAGAGGGTAACCTCTAGTTGCACGAAATGGCCATACTTATGTCCCAATTCCGTGTGTAGAAGGGGTAAAGATCGCGTCTAACATGTGCTTCGATGCCGAAATGCAACATGTTCAGAGCCTTTTAAAACGGCAGAATGCCGGGTCCGAGCAGCCGACCGAAGAAAACGAGAGCGATGTCGCAGGAAAAAACAATATACCGCCCGACTCATACGGCTCATTTGGCGGACGCCACTAAGGTCCAGCAGATGCGCGACTACTCCCAAGTGGGCGTTAGCTTGTTCTGGCAGCGGCAGATGATATTTGCCGCTGCTATCTGCCTGTCCGCGTTCTATTATGAACTCTGGCTTTCGATATCGACGCTGATTTTGATCGCGATATCCGAGACGTTCGATTACATCCTGTTCTTGCGCATCACCAGATGGCGGGGGCGCAGCCCCCGATTGGCGCGGCTGTTCATGAACCGTATCTACATCGGCACAGTGCTCAGCGCCGGGGTGATCAGCTATTTCGCGCTTGGCATTGCGTTGCAACAAGGCGCGACGACACATTTCTTGCCGCTGTTTTTCCTGTTCGCAGCGGCACTTTTCGCGTCAATGAACAACCACCACATCCTGCCTGTGCTTATGATGCGGCTGGCGATCTATGGCGCGACTTTCCTGTTCATTCCAACCTGGGACATCGTGAGCACCGGGGCGACCATCGAGTCTGAGCTTTGGACGCAGTTGTTCACCGTTGTTTTCGTGCTGTATTTCATCGTCGATTGTTCGCGCATCTTCATGAAAATGTACCGCACCAACCTGCGCCAGTTGGAAGAGTTGAAGGCAGAGCATGAGAAGACCAAGATCGCCTTTAAGGTGAAGACTGAGTTCGTATCAACCATCAGCCACGAGTTGCGCACGCCGATGACCTCGATCAAAGGGTCGCTCGATATGGCCTGCGCGGGTGTTCTGGGTGAGATGACCCCACAGATGGAGAAGGTTTTGAAGATCGCGCAGCGCAATTCAGCGCGGCTCACTTCGATCATCAACGAAATTCTCGACCTGCAAAAGTTTGAGGCGGGCAAGATAAGCTTTGATATCGAACCGCTTGAAGTGCAGACGATTATCGAAGACGCGATTGAGCTTAACCAGTCCTTTGCGTCGAGCCTTGGTGTGACACTGCGCTATGCCAAGCCGTCGGATCCGGCGGGCATTGCCACGGATGAAAAGCGCTTGCAGCAGGTGATGTCGAACCTGTTGTCCAATGCGGCCAAGTTCTCTCCGGCTGGGTCGACCGTGAAGGTCACGTCGGTCACGGAGAACGAAAAGGTGCGCATCAGCGTGATAGACGAGGGGATTGGATTGTCAGAGTCAGAGCGTGAAAAGGTCTTTGATGAATTCTCGCAGATCGATTCATCAGACCAGCGCGCAGTTGGCGGTACGGGGTTGGGGATGAATATCTCTAAGCGGATCATCGAAGCCTTGGGCGGGGAGATTGACTATTTCAAAAACGAAGGCCCCGGCACGACGTTCTATATCGATATGCCTTTGGGAAATGGGTCTGGCCGCGAGCTGGCCCATGGGATGCATATCAAAGATATGATCAGCGGGGCCGGGCCGATTGGCGATGAAGAGACCGAAAAACCTTCGGGGGATCGGGCCGCAGCATAGTGTTGCTGCAGCCCGCCGCCATTTACGCCACCAATTGCCAAGCAACACCAGCAAAGATCGCGCCGACAAAGGCAAAACCGAGATAGGCCGCAAAAATATGCGGTTTGACCAGCGCCCAGACCGCGATGGCCGCCGGGATACAGCTTACTCCGCCTGCGACGACAAAGGACATGGCCGCGCCTTGGGTCATGCCTTGGGCCAGCAGCGCGTCGATCAGGGGCACGGCGGCATAGCCGTTGAGATAGGCCGGCGCCCCCACCAAAGCGCCGAGGATGATCGGCATGACTCCGGTGCCTCCCAAGACGTTGGCGATCCATTCTGCGGGTACATAGGTCAGCATGAGGGCTTCGACCACATAGGCGAGGGTCAGCCATTTGACGAGGAACAGCGCATTCGTCAGCGCCGTGTCGACAAAGCTCGCGCGGCGCTCGGGCTCTTGCCAAAATTTCCAGACCGGTGCGCCGGAAAAGGGTTTGGCCGACGAACAGCAGCTGCTTTTCGCGGGCTGGGCGCGCAGCGGATCGTTGAAAAGCGGGGTCCGCGATAGAGCCAATACGGTGAAGCCACCGAACATGCCGACGCCAAGTGCTGCGATGGTTTTCGCCACGGCGAAATCAAAGCCGAGCGTGCCAGAGGTAATAGCGAACATCGCCGGGTCCATCAGCGGGGAGGCTAGCCAAAAGGCCATGACCGCACCCAGCGGGGCCCCGACAGCGAGAAGGGCGGCAATAAAGGGGATCACTTCGCAGCTGCAAAAGGGAGACAGCCCGCCAAGGGCGGCTGCCATGACCACCATCCGGGCCGGATTGCCCTCAAATGCGCTGGCGAGCAGGCTCTCGGCGCCGCTCGCTTTGAGGTAAGCCACGGCCAGCACCGCGAAGGCGATGAAAGGGGCCGTGCCCAAAAGGGCTTCGGCGGCGAAGATGACGGTGGGCACGGCTTGCGGTGGATCCAACAGGGCGATGAGGGCCAGAAGGACCACTGTGATGCCCCAAGCGCCTTTCAGAAAGGCCAAGCGGTGCAGCGCGGGGAGGGTTTGTGTGGTATCAGCCATGGTTATGCTCCGTGCAGCCGTCGATCGCGTCCGCGCAGCATTCGGTCAGCAGGAAATTTGCCAGCGCCTGTACTTCTTCATAGGCGACGGCGGCGCAGATTGTGCTGCGACCTTGCTTTTCCTGTTTCACCAATCCGGCAGAGGCCAAAAGTTTCAGGTGATGCGTCAGGGTCGAGCCGGTCACGCCGGTGCGTTCGCCCAGCGTGCCGATGCTCAACCCAGCTGATCCGGCGCGCACCAGCGTGCGCAGCACCAACAGGCGTTGTTCTGATCCAAGTGCTGCAAAGCTGCTGGCAGCGAGGGTGAGGGCGGGGGTTGCGGATTCTTGTTTCATGATTCTAGAAATATAGAAACGTCAGCGCGATGCAATCTTTATTTCGATAAATATCGAAGTGAACGCCCGCCGCCCTTTATCTTTCGGCCCTACCGCTTATCTCCTGCTCATGAAAGATATCCGAGATGATCTAGCCGCCTGCCGCCTTTGTGCCGAGCGTTTTGCCGTGACGGCGACCCAGCATCGCCCACGGCCCATCGTCTGGTTCAAACCCGGCGCGCGGCTGCTGATTGCTAGCCAAGCGCCCGGCAAACGGGTGCATGAGGCGGGCAAGCCGTTCTGGGATATGTCAGGCACCCGGCTGCGCGACTGGTTGGGGCTGGATGAGGCGACATTCTATGACCGCAGCCGGGTGGCGATCGTGCCGATGGGCTTTTGTTTTCCGGGCTATGACGCCAAGGGCAGTGACCTGCCGCCGCCGCGTATCTGTGCCCAAACTTGGCGCAAACCAGTGTTGGAGATGCTGCCGGATTTCCGGCTCACGGTGTTGATCGGGGCCTATGCGATGAAATATCACCTGCCCGGATTCCGCAATGTGACCGAGGCTGTGGCGGGCTGGCGGGATCATCCGCCGGGGGTCTTTGCCTTGCCTCATCCGTCGTGGCGCAATACCGGATGGTTGAACAAGAATCCCTGGTTCGCGGAAGAGGTCTTGCCCCGTCTGCGCGCCGCCGTGTCCGAGGTGATGAATGACCGACCGCCAAACTGACCCCAAGACCGAGCTGACCCCGCTCGACCAAGCCCATGCCGCGATGACCTCTGCCCCCGACGACGACGCGGCGCGGCTGCGATTTTACGAGCGTATCGCGGATGTCGAGCTTTTCATGCTGCTTGAGGATGAGCCGCAGGGCGATCAGATCAGCCCGGTGCTGCTCGACGATAGCTATGTCATGGTCTTCGACCGCGCCGCGCGGCTCTCGGCCCATGTGGGGGAGGCGTCTCCCTATGTGGCGCTCTCGGGTCGTGCGATTGCCGCGATGTTGGAGGGGCAGCCCTTGGGCATGGCGGTAAACATCGGTGTGGCCCCGTCGGAGATCCTTCTGCCTGCCGAGGCGATGGACTGGCTGCGCAGTACCTTGGCCCATGCGCCGGGCGAGGTGGAGGCAGGCATCGACCGCGTGTTCCCGCCTCAGGGCTTGCCTGAGACGCTGATCGCCGCGATTGATGCGAAATTGGCGACGGCCACCGGCATGGCGGCAGGCGCGTTCCTTGTGGGGGTCGAATATACCGGCGGCGGGCGCGGGCATCTTCTGGCCTTCGTCGGGGCGATCCCCCGCGCGCAGGACGCGCTTGTGCGCGCGGCGTCCGAGGCGCTGACCTTCTCGGGAATTGAGGCAGGCGCGATGGACGTGGGTTTCTTCGGCCCCAATGACCCGGTGGTCGAGAAACTGGCCCGCGTCGGTCTGCGCTTTGACTTGCCGCAGATGGAGCCCTTGCAGAATACACCGCGTATGGCTCCGGGGAGCGATCCGGCGAAACCGCCGAAACTGCGTTGATCTTTTCACTGGGCAAAGAAAAAGGCGGGCCGGGTTTTCACACCCACCCGCCTTTTTTAATTTCAAGAAGCCGGTCTTAGCGGCGGCGGTCGCGCCGTGCGCTCATCGGCTGGAAGGCGACGCCGACATGGGCTTCGCAATAGGGTTTGCCCTGCTGCACAGGCAGGCCGCAGAACCAGAAATCGTCTGTCGCAGGGTCACCCACGGGCCATTTGCAGGTCCGCTCGGTCAGGTCCATCAGGCCGATCTTTTTGGCCTTCTTCTCGACTTCGCTGACTTTGGCCAGCGCTTCGGGGCTGATCTCATTAGCGGAAGGCTGCGGCGGCAGGGGTTGGCCTGCGGGGATGATCTGTTTGCGCGCGGGCAGGTTGGGCTTGGGCGCCGGGGCTGCGGCGGGCTCTTCGGCTTCTGGTGCGGGGGCGGCTTCAGCCTCTGGCTCGGGCGTTGCTTTGGCAGCGGGCTTGGGCTTGGCCTCAGCCTTGGGCGCGGCTGGTTTGGCCTTGGGCTCCGGCTTGGCCGCTGCGGCCGCTGGCGCAGCGGCAGTGCGGTTCGACAGGCCCAAACGGTGGACTTTGCCGATCACGGCGTTGCGCGTCACCCCGCCCAGTTCTTTCGCGATCTGGCTGGCGGACTGGCCTTCGCCCCACATCTTTTTCAGTGTTTCTACGCGCTCATCAGTCCAGGACATACGGGGTTCCCCAGTTAAAAAGCGGCCCCATAGCCCGGACCGCTTTGTCAGTTTATCAGCCCCCATTTTATCTTTTGGGGCCGCAGGTGCAAGCGCCGATCCCCATAAGGGCGGCAGGTTGCGATTGGGGCTTTACGTGGGGGATGAAGGGCGGCTATGCAAGGCCCATGATCATTTCCGCCACATATTTCATCCGACGACGCACCGTCCGATAAACGCGCGGCCCTTTTTAGGGCGGCCCGATGGCCTGATCTCGCAGCATGCATGTTGCACCCTTTCAAAAACAATCAAATCCCATTGACCCTGCGCCAGCCCCATGCCCTTTTACCGGCGTGATATGGCCCCTTCCTAAGGACAAACAGATGATCGCTTCCGTTCTGCCGACCTATAACCGTGCCCCTTTGACCTTTGTCAAAGGCGAAGGCACATGGCTGATCGAGGCGGATGGGCGACGTTTTCTCGACCTTGGCGCGGGGATCGCGGTGAACGCGCTTGGTCATGCGCATCCGGCGCTTGTGAAGGCGCTGACCGATCAGGCGCAGGCGCTTTGGCATACGTCCAACCTCTACCATATCCCACAGCAAGAAGCGCTGGCGGATAGGCTGGTGGCCGAGACTTTTGCCGACACGGCGTTCTTCTGTAACTCGGGCACCGAGGCTTGTGAGCTGGCCGTGAAGATGGCGCGCAAGTATTTCTATGACGCGGGCCAGCCTGAGCGGGTTGAGATCATCACCTTCAGCGGGTCGTTCCACGGCCGTTCCTCTGCCGGGATCGCGGCTGCGGGGTCTGAGAAGATGACCAAGGGATTCGGCCCGTTGCTGCCGGGTTTCGTGCATCTCGACCTAGGCGACAGCGAAGCGCTAAAGGCCGCCATCACCGGCAAGACCGCCGCCATCATGGTCGAGCCGGTGCAGGGCGAGGGCGGTATCCGCGCTGTGCCTGACGCGGAATTGCAGCAGATGCGCGCGCTTTGTGATCAGCACGGGCTGCTTTTGATCTTTGACGAGGTGCAATGCGGTGTGGGTCGGACCGGACGGCTCTTTGCACATGAATGGGCCGGGGTGACACCCGACATCATGATGGTCGCCAAGGGCATTGGCGGGGGATTCCCCTTAGGCGCGGTGCTGGCAACCGAAAAGGCCGCATCGGGCATGACCGCAGGCACCCACGGGTCGACCTATGGGGGCAACCCGCTGGGCTGCGCCGTGGGCTGCGCGGTGCTGGATGTGGTGGCCGATGAGGCGTTTCTAGCCGAAGTGAACCGTAAGGCCGGGCTGATGCGTCAGCGCCTTGAGGGGCTGGTGGCCGAGCATCCCGAGGTCTTTGAAGAGGTGCGCGGCGCGGGGCTGATGCTGGGGCTGAAGTGCAAGGTGGTGAATGCCGATGTGGTCGCCTCAGGCTATGCCCATGACCTGATCACCGTGCCCGCCGCCGACAACGTGATCCGCCTGCTGCCGCCGCTGACCATTTCTGACGATGAGATTGCCGAGGCCGTGACCCGCCTTGACGCCATCGCGCGTGATCTCACTCCGGCCTGAGGGTCATTCACCTAAAATATTCCTCGGGCACCGGAGGCCGCGCCTTTCGACCCGCAAGACAGAGACGACAGATGAACCATTTTCTTGATATCCACCAAACCGCCCCCACCGATTTGCGGCAGATCATCGACAGTGCCGCCGCCATGAAGGCCGCACGCAATGGCCGTCCGCGCGGTGCGCCGGATGAAGAACAGCCGTTGAAAGACCAGATGGTTGCGCTGATCTTTGAAAAACCTTCGACCCGGACGCGCGTTTCCTTTGACGTGGGCGTGCGTCAGATGGGCGGTCAGACGATGGTGCTTTCAGGCGCTGATATGCAGTTGGGCCATGGTGAAACCATCGCCGACACCGCCCGCGTGCTGTCACGTTATGTCGATATGATCATGATCCGCACTTTTGAGGAGCAGACCCTGCTGGAAATGGCCGAATACGCCAGCGTGCCGGTGATCAACGGGCTGACCAACCGCACGCACCCCTGTCAGATCATGGCCGATATTCAGACTTTCGAGGAACATCGCGGACCGATCAAAGGGCGCAAGGTGGTTTGGTCAGGCGACGGCAACAATGTCTTCGCGAGCTTTGCCCATGCGGCCAAACAGTTCGACTTCGAACTGGTCTTTACCGGGCCGCAGACGCTGGACCCCGAACAGGCACTTGATGGTCTGTATTCCATTGAGCGCGACCCGCAAAAGGCTGTTGAGGGCGCCGATCTGGTGGTCACCGACACGTGGGTCAGCATGCATGATCCGCAGTCGGCACGCGAACGGCGGCACAACCAGCTGCGTGGCTATCAGGTGAACGACGCGCTGATGGCGCTGGCTAAGCCTGACGCGCTTTTTATGCACTGCCTGCCCGCGCACCGCGACGACGAGGCGACAAGCTCGGTTATGGACGGCCCGCATTCGGTGATCTTTGACGAGGCCGAAAACCGTCTGCACGCCCAAAAAGCCGTCATGCGCTGGTGTCTGGGCGCATGAGCGACGGCCCCCGCATCGTTGTCGCGGGCGCGGGGGCGATCGGTTGTTTTATCGGCGGGTTGCTGGCCGGGGCGGGGCATTCCGTGACCCTGCTGGCCCGGCCTCGTATTCAGGCCGAGATCCGTACCCACGGACTGACGTTAACCGATTTTGGCGGCATGGCCCGCTACCTCTCGGCGGATGATCTGACCCTCGCGAGTGATGAGACCTGTCTGCGCGATGCCGATATCGTGCTGGTCACGGTCAAATCGCGCGACACCGAAAACATGGCCCGGCTTATCGCCCGCCACACGGCGCAGGGCGTGCAGGTCATCAGTCTGCAAAACGGCATGGGCAACCGCGCGATCTTCGCCCAGCACCTGCCGCAGCATGATCTGCGGGCGGGGTTGGTGCCTTTCAACGTCGTCGCGATGGGGCAGGGGTGCTATCACCGGGCAAGCTCGGGCGATCTGGTGATCGAAGGCGGGCCGGCTGATTTGGCGGCGCGGCTCTCACTCCCCAATTTGAAGATGACAGAACACGCGGATATCACGGCCCTGCAGTGGGGTAAGTTCCTGATGAACCTAAACAACGCGCTGAATGCGCTGAGCGGGTTGCCGTTACAGGCCCAGTTGCAGGATCGGGCGTGGCGACGTCTGATGGCCGATCAATGGGCTGAGGCGCTGACGGTCTTGCGGGCCGAGAAAATTCGCCCCGCCATGACGACGCCGATCCCTGCGCGGCTGGTTCCGGCGCTGCTGCGCCTGCCGACGCCGCTGTTCACGCGCATTGCTGCGACCATGATGCAGATCGACCCGCAGGCGCGGACCTCCATGGCACAAGACCTCGCCGCGCGCCGCGCGACCGAGATCGACGCGCTGCAAGGTGAGGTGCAGCGGCGCGGGCAAACCTTGGGCCGGGCGACGCCGGTGGCGGATATGGTGGTGCGGGTGATGGGCTGGGCTGAGCTTGCGGGCGAAGGGCTGCCGCATCTGCCGGTCACCGCCCTGCGGGCCGAGATGGCAGCAGGGCAGGACCAGCAAGAGGGGTAAGGCGCAGACGCGCCTGACCTTAGTTTACAAAGGAATTAAGTGCCCAAAAGACAATCCCCGACAGCAGTGCCGCTGCTGGTACGGTAATTACCCACGCCGCAACGATGGTCATGAAGTGGGAACGGCGCACCAGCTTGCGGCGGCGGCGCTCTTCTTTGGCGATGCGTTTCACCTCTCCGGTTTTGGCACCTATGCGCCGCAGACGACGCTCCATATGCCATTCGCGGTAGAAGCCCACGCCAAAAACCCCGCCCACAGCGATATGGGTCGATGAGACCGGCAGCCCCAACCAAGAAGCCACGATCACCGTGATCGCTGCCGACAGTGCCACGCAATAGGCGCGCATCGGGTTCAGTTTGGTAATCTGGCTGCCAACCATACGGATCAGCTTGGGGCCGAAAAGGAACAGACCAAAGGAGATGCCGAAGGCGCCGATAATCATCACCCATGTGGGGATGCTGACCTTATCATCAAAGCCGCCGAACTCTGTCGCGTGTACAATCGCCGCCAGTGGGCCAACCGCATTGGCCACGTCATTCGCCCCATGAGCAAAGCTGAGCAGGGCGGCGGAGAGGACCAGCGGCAGGCCAAAGAGCGTTTTGACAGAGCGGTTGCGGTTCTCCATGCCTTCGGATTTCTGACGGATCAGCGGCGCGGAGATCACATAGGTCACCAAGCCGACGACAAGGCCGATAATCAACGCCATCGGCATATCGATGGACACGATCTTTTTCAGACCTTTCAGCGCCAGATAGGCGGCAAAGACCCCCGCCATGACGCCGACCAGCACCGGAACCCATGTGCGCGCGGCGGCGATTTTGTCATCTTGATAGATGATACGGGCCTTGATGAACGCAAGGAACATCGCCGCAACTGCCCCGCCCAGCACGGGAGAGATCACCCAACTGGCGGCGATCATGCTCATCGAGCTCCAGTTGACGACACCGAAACCCGCAGCAGCGATGCCCGCGCCCATGACGCCGCCAACGACCGAATGCGTGGTTGAGACTGGCGCACCGACCCATGTGGCAAGGTTTACCCACAGCGCGGATGAAATCAGCGCCGCCATCATCGCCCAGATAAAGATCCGGGTGTCAGCCACGCTGGCCGGGTCAATGATCCCTTTGGAAATGGTCGAAACCACGTCCCCCCCCGCCAGCAACGCGCCTGCGGATTCGCAAAGTGCGGCAATAACGATGGCACCGCCCATGGTCAGCGCATTGGCCCCTACGGCGGGGCCCATATTATTGGCCACGTCATTCGCGCCGATGTTCACGGCCATATAAGCGCCAAAGGCCGCCGCTGCGATCACGACAAAGCTAGAGGGCTGGTGCCCAAAGAAGACCGCAGCAACAGCACCCGCCACCACGATAAAGGCCAGCGCGATGCCGGGCCCCACGAGAGGCCGTGCGACATAGGTCGCGGCCAGTTCGACTTGCGAAATACGGTTGAGGTCTTTGTCCAGCGTCTTCCACTGGCTGCCCTGCGGTTCCGTTGCCATTCTTTGATGATCTCCCAAAGATCCTAAAGTTCAGCGGCAGGTGACATAAGGTCGCTTAGGGTGCAAGTCACGCTGTCACAAAATTGTAACATGTTGCGGAGGGAGAGCTGGGCAAGGAGGGGCGTAGACGTGCCGGGCAACGGCCCGGCACCTAAGGCGATTTTGCTGCCTGCTTAGTGAAAAGCGGTCAATATCGCTTTGAGATCAGGCTCATCCACCAACTCGGCGGCCTCTTGAGGGGTGAACCACGCGCGTTTGCGCATGCCCGCTTCTGGGTATTCCTCGCTCAGGTCACGGACGCGGGTCAAATAGACCTGTGTGGTCACGGGCACGGTTAGCCCTTCGCCCAAGCCTTTGTCATACTCAAAAATGCCCATCGGATCGGATTCGATATCCGCCTCGGTTACGCCGGCCTCTTCCCACGCTTCTTGCAGCGCGGCGCCGGCACCGTCTAGCCCGTCAATCGGCCAGCCCTTGGGCAGGATCCAACGGCCTGTGTCGCGGCTGGTAATCAGTAGCACCTTTTTGCCCGCTTCGGTATCGCGATAGCAAAGGGCGGCAACTTGCACCCGGCGGGGGCGTTTGAAAATAGGAAGGACCATATCCTCCCATGCGCGTCTAAATACTTGTGTCATTACAGAACTATGCCTCGGTCGGGTGTTTTTCTTGTTATCCGGACATTATATAGTCTTGTTAAATGCAAATCAAACTGCAGCGCTTCGGATTGAGGTGCAAACAGTGTGACCGGCTAAAGGTGAGGCATCAACGATATGGCAACTGGCACGCAGGCAATGGGAGGCGCGACCGATGGCATGGGCGCCGATATTGGGGTTTATGGTCTGGGCACCATGGGGTCGGCGTTGGCGCTTAATCTGGCCGACAGCGGATTTACCGTGGCCGTCAGCAATAGAGAAGCGGAATGGATCGCACAGTTTCTGGCCGAAGCAGGGCCATTGGCCGAACGTCTGACCGGGGCAGAAAGCCTCGAGGCGTTCGTCGCCGCGATTGCCCGCCCGCGCAGCATCCTTTTCATGATCCCCTCTGGCGCGCCGGTTGATGCCATGATTGCAGCGATCAAACCGCTGCTTGATGAGGGCGACACGCTGATTGATGGCGGCAACGCCGATTTCCACGACACCCGCCGCCGCAGCGCCGAGTTGGAGGGCACGGAGTTGCATTTCGTTGGCATGGGCGTCTCGGGCGGTGAAGCTGGCGCGCGCAATGGCCCGTCGATGATGGTAGGCGGCAGCGATCATTCTTGGGAGCAGTTCCAACCCATGGCAGAGGCCATCGCGGCGGATTTCGAAGGGTCGCCCTGTGTGGCGCATCTCGGGCCTGATGGGGCCGGGCATTTCGTTAAGACGGTGCACAACGGCATTGAATACGCCGACATGCAGATGATTGCCGAGGTTTACGGCCTGCTGCGCGACGCGGGCGGACTGGGCGCGGTAGAGATCGGCAATCTGTTTGCTGAGTGGCAGAAGGGGCCGCTGAGTTCCTATCTCATCGAAGTTTCTGCCGCAGCGCTGTTGTCTGTCGACACGCAGACCGGCACGCCGATGGTCGACGTGATCCGCGATCAGGCGGGGCAAAAGGGCACCGGCCGCTGGACGCTGATTGAAGCGCTAAAGATGGGGCAGTCGGCCAATACGATCGAAGCCGCTGTCGGTGCGCGCGGTTGGTCGAGCGAGAAGGCAGTGCGAGAGATGGCAGAGCCGCTTCTGCCCGAAGGCGTACAGGACGCACCGCTGCCCGAGCCGGGTGATCTGGAACAAGCCTTGTTGGCAGGGCGGATCATCGGCCACGCGCAGGGCTTTCGGATCCTCAGCGCCGCGTCGGAGGAGTTTGAATGGTCGCTCGATATGGCGCGCATTTCCGAGATTTGGCGCGCGGGCTGCATTATCCGCTCTGCGCTGCTGGATGAATTTGCCGATGCGTTTCGCGGTGAATTGCCCGGTGGGCATTTGATCCTTGCACCCGCCATGCGCAAGCGGCTGGAGGAGAGCGTTCCGGCGCTACGCCGTGTGGTGGCCGCAGGGGCGCTTTTGGGGGTTGCTTTGCCGGCACTATCGGCGGCGCTGGCGTGGTATGACACTATGCGCCGGGCGCGTGGAACGGCGAATATGATCCAAGCGCAGCGGGATTTCTTTGGCGCACATGGGTTTGAACGCCAGGGCGAAGAAGGCAAGTTCCACGGGACGTGGAATCCGCTGCCTTAGAGATCGCTTTCGGCTCGGTTTTTGCCGCCGGGCCGGTGGCACCTCATAGGCTGGCGCTGCTCTGCGTTAGGCTTGTGCGAAGGGGGGCACAGGATAGCTCACATGCGCCAGATACAACCCCTGCGGCGGGCACACCGGACCGCAGGCGGCTCGGTCTCGTGCGGCAAGCGCTGCACCCATATCCGCCACGCTCCATGATCCGGCGCCGACGCGCTCAAGCGACCCGACGAAGCTGCGCACCTGATTGTGCAGGAAAGACTGTGCACGCACATCGAAATGATATTCCGTCCCGGCTTCAGTTTCGACCTCGCAAACGTCAAGCCGACCCAAAGTTTTAATCGGGCTTTGCGCCTGACAAATTGTTGAGCGGAAGGTGGTAAAATCATGTTTGCCCACCAACAGGTCCGCGGCCTCCTGCATTGCCGCTACATCCAGCGGATGTTTGATCTGCCAGACCAGCCCCGCTTGATGCACCGCAGGGGCGCGACGGCTGAGGATGCGGAAATGGTAACGCCGCTCCAACGCCGAGAAACGCGCGTGGAAATCAGGCGGCGCCAATGCGCAATCAGTGATCGCAACGGGTTGGGGTTTGAGGTGATAATTCAACGCCTCCCCCAAGCGGAAAGGCGACCACTCGCGTGCCATATCACAGTGTGCCACCTGCGCCAAACCATGCACCCCGGTATCCGTTCGACCAGCGGCGGCGATCGTATGTTCGCCGGGCTCTAACCGCGCGAGCGCTGCTTCGATCGCCCCCTGCACAGTAGGAAGGTCAACTTGACGCTGCCAACCTTTGAAAGGCGCGCCGTGGTATTCGATTTTCAGAGCATATCTGGGCATGGACGGGGCATTAGCGCGGGCGGGCGCTTCTGGCAATCCCCGGCTGCCAGCCCTATGTTAACGCCAAAGACAAAGGGACGGGCGCAGCTTTGGGTATCACAGGCATTGCCGACGGCATTTGGCGGCAGTTTGAGAATGTCACCGACACGGTCGGCGAGACGTTTTTTGAGCCGGTGATCCGGCTCGGGGTCACGGGGCTTGCGCGGTCGGGCAAGACGGTTTTCATCACCTCGCTGGTGGCGAACCTGCTGGATCGGGGGCGGATGCCGGGGCTGTTGGCGGCCTCCGAAGGGCGGATTGAGGCGGCGTTTTTGCAGCCACAGCCCGACGATACCGTGCCGCGTTTTGACTATGAGAACCACCTCGCCGCGCTGACCGGCAAGACGCCGCATTGGCCGGAAAGCACGCGGGCGATCTCGGAATTGCGGCTGTCGCTCAAGGTGCGGCCCAATGGGTTGCTGGCGGGGCTGCAAGGGCCGCGCACGCTGCATCTGGATATCGTGGATTACCCCGGCGAATGGCTGCTTGATTTGGCGCTGATGGATGTCACCTACGCTGAATGGTCGGCGCAGGTGATTGAGCGTATCGCAAACCGAGAGGAGGCGGCGGGCTACCGCGCGCTGGCCGAACAGACCGACCCCCATGCCGAGCTGGAAGAGACCACGGCCCGCAAGCTTGCCGACAGCTTTGCCGACTATCTGCAAACCGCGCGCGCTAATGGCTATTCCGACTGCACGCCGGGGCGGTTCCTGCTGCCCGGTGATCTGGCCGGATCGCCGGTGCTGACCTTCGCGCCGCTGCCCGGTTCGGACGGCGCGCCGCGTAAGTCGCTGATCCGCGAAATGGCGCGGCGGTTCGAGGCCTATAAGAAACGGGTGGTGCAGCCCTTCTTCCGGGATCATTTCTCTCGGATTGATCGGCAGGTGGTGCTGGTCGACGCGCTTGGCGCGATCCATCAAGGGCCGCGCGCGGTCGAAGATCTGCGCGGCGCCATGGCCGATATTCTGGGCGCGTTCAGGCCGGGGACGAACAACTTCCTGACCAGCTTGCTGCGGGGCAAACGGGTTGAGAAAATTCTCTTTGCCGCGACCAAGGCCGATCATCTGCACCACAGCCAGCATCCTCGGCTGAGTGGCATCATGCAGGCGCTGATCCGCGACGCGCGGGACCGGGCGCAATACGCAGGCGCGGGCACGCGGGCGATGGCCATCGCCAGCCTGCGTGCCACGACCGAAGACGTGATGACCCATGGCGGAGAGCAACTTGACGTGGTGCGCGGCACGCTGCTGAACGATGATGAAACGCGCGGGCGACAGGCGGCTTTTTACCCCGGTGAATTGCCTGAAGACCCGGCGCATCTTCTGACCCCCGCCCGGCAGGGCGCGCAGGAATGGCTGGGGGCGGATTACCAGATCATGCGTTTTGCGCCGGCGGTGTTGGACCTGCGTCCCGGCGACGGCCCGCCCCATATCCGGCTCGACCGCGCGGCGGAGTTTCTGATCGGGGATCGGCTATGAGCGAAGTGTTGACCCGCCCCGCTACTCTGCGTCCAGCGCAGCCCTTGGACGCGGGCGCTGTAGGCGGCATCATGAGCGATTTTGCGCGCGATACCAATTGGTTGCCGCGCATTCATACAGCGGCAGAGGACATCGCCCATGCAGATGCTATGATCGCGCGGGACTGGGTCACCGTAGCCGAGCAAGCAGGCAAAATCACCGGTTTTGCCGCCTGTGAGGGGGGCGAGTTGGACGCGCTCTATGTGTCCCATGCGGCGCGGGGGCAAGGCATCGGCTCGGCCCTTTTGATCGCGTTAAAGTCGCGCCATAAGACTCTGACATGCTGGACATTTCAGGCCAACGCGCGGGCCATCGCGTTTTACCGCCAACACGGTTTTGCCGAAACCGCGCGCGGCGATGGCAGCGCCAATGACGAAGGGTTGCCCGATTTGACATTGCACTGGCAGAGGGAGGCCGCCTGATGGCCCGCGGACCGATCCTGTTCGACCTAGAAGAAGACGCCAAGCCCCAGCCCTCGGTCGCCGACGCGCCTGCTGTGCCTGAGTTGGACGTGGATACCCCGCCGCCCAAGGGTCAAGCGATGCAGATCGCGGCACGGCTCGCCGCGCGCAAACCGTCGCGGCTGGTGCGGATGTTCTGGGCGCTGGCCGGGGCGCTGGTGACGGCGCTGGTGTCGATTGCGGCTTGGACTTTTGTGACCGACCTGATGGCGCGCTACCCGCTGCTGGGCTGGGCGATGACGCTGCTGATCGGGGCGTTTTTGCTGGTCTTGCTGTTACTGTCGTTGCGCGAAATGGCGGCCTTTGGGCGGCTCGCGCGGCTGGACGGGCTGCGCCACGACGCGGGCGAGGCGCTGGCGCAGGGGGATTTGGCCGCCGCACGCAGCGTGACGGATCGGCTGGAAACGCTTTACAAACACCGTGAAGACACCCGCTGGGGCCGCGACCGGCTGACCGAACTGCGCGGCGATCAATTCGATGCCGAAGCGCTGCTGGGGCTGGCCGAGAGCGAGGTTCTGGCCCCGCTGGACAGCGCCGCCACCCGCGAGGTTGAGGCCGCCGCCCGGCAGGTCGCCGCCGTCACGGCACTGGTTCCGCTGGCGCTGGCGGATGTCGCCGCAGCGCTCAGCAGCAACCTGCGGATGATCCGCCGAATTGCCGAGATTTACGGCGGGCGCTCGGGGTTTTTTGGCTCATGGCGGCTGACCCGTGCTGTGCTGTCGCATCTGGTGGCGACGGGAGCCGTGGCGGTGGGTGATGACCTGATCGAGCCGCTTCTGGGGGGGTCTATCGTTGCCAAACTAAGCCGCCGTTTTGGCGAGGGGCTGGTAAATGGCGCGCTGACCGCACGTGTGGGGGTCGCGGCGATCGAAGTCTGCCGTCCGTTGCCCTTTGTGCGGGAAAAACGGCCCGGTGTGCGGGGCATCGTCAAACGGGCGCTTACTGGGGTTTTCGGTAAGGAATAAGGTAATCTAGGGCGCGGCATTTTCGCGGATGGCCCGCAGGGGGTGCTGGATTATTCCGCGAAATGTCCCGACAGCCAGCCCGGGCTGATATCCCCAGCTTGCGGCCTTTTCGGCCTGTTCGGGGTTCATCTGAAGCGCGCCTTGATACTGCTGATTGCCGTCCGAGATCAACTCAGGCAGTGAGGTTTCGGGCAGGTCAAGAAAGGCCGCGATCCGGCGAAGCGCCTTGGGTGTATCCGCAACGATATCTTCGTACCGCAGTACCATCACAGCATGCAGATATGGCAGGTCGCCAAGCAGTTGTGCCTGTGCCGCGATCCAATGGTCAATCAACTGCTCCGCGGGGGCACCAACCCAAGACGCGACCGAGGCCGCGACCGCCTCTGGATGGCGCAGAACGATTATGAATTGAGACATTGGGAAAAGCTGCTGCAGCAACCGCATACGGGTCAGGTTGACCGGTGATTTCTCAACCCGCCAGCGCAAATCGGGGGCAAACCACGGGGCCCAGTCGTTCTCCAAACGTGTCTTTGTTTCCAATGAATTCAGCGGGTGATCTTCGGTTAGATGTTCTGCCGGATTGGTCGCAAAATGCATGGGCCGCCCCGATTGCGCCGTATGCGCGATGGCACCTTGCAGGTAAACGCCCTCATTCTCGGGCGCGTCCGATCCGGTAATGCCGCCCGCACCGGGCAGCGCATTGGCCAGTCGGTTCACCAGCGACGTGCCAGAACGGTGCAGCCCGCCGATAAACAAATAGCGTGGAGGAGTTTTGAGGGACATCAGGTGGCTCGTTATGGGGCATGCGATTGGGCACAACGGAAAGCCAGCTAGACCACGACAATGTTCTTTCCAGAGGTTCACGTGTTAACTTTTGTTATCGGAACGGAAGGGCTGCTGAATGGGGTTCACCTCCCATAAGGAGACCCGTCATGTACATTTGCCACATCGCACTGGGGGGCTGTCTTACAGCTCCGACTGTTAACTACGGCGTGACCGAAGATACCGGCGGTCATATCGCGTATATTCTGGGCGCAGCCCGTGCGCAGGCGGCGCGCGGGGATGTGGATACGGTTCAGATCGTGACGCGTGCATTCGATGAGCCAAGCCTTGGTGCGGTACACGGACAGACAGACCAGCAGGTCAGCCGCAGCCTGTCGATCCGGCGGCTGTGGACGGCGCAACGCGGGTATCTGAGCAAAGAAAACCTTGCTGCGGAAATCCCTGCGTTGGTGGAGGCTTTTTTGGCGGATCTGGCGCAGGCCACGCGACGGCCAGATGTGATCCATGCGCATTTCTCGGATGCAGCGCAGTTGGCCTTGGCGGCGCGTGAGCGGTTTGGCATTCCGGTGATCTACACGCCACATTCACTGGCGCTGAGCAAATCTGGCGCGACGGTGGATGCCGCCCGGATTGAGGCCGAGCGGCGTGCCTTGATCGAGGCGGATGCGGTTGTGTTGTCGTCACGTGATGAGGCAGAGGTTCAGGTCGCGGCATATGGCGCGGACGCGCAGGCGCGTGTGCACCGCGTCTCTCCGGGTGTGTCACTGCGCCGCCCTGCGCAGAACGGGGCCGGGCGCGCTTTGTTGGCCAGATCGCTATGCGAACCGGACCGCCCGATGCTGCTGGCGGTGGCACGCCCTGTTGCCCGCAAGAACCTTGCGCGTTTGGCGCAGGTTTATGCGGACAGCCCTGATTTGCAGGCGCGTGCGAACCTTGTGATCCTTGCCGGGCAGCATGGCGACGCGTTGCAGGCCAACCCCGAGGCGCGAGCCGAGCTAGGCAAACTGCGCGACATTTTGGAGACACCGAATCTTCGCGGCAAGGTGGCCCTGCCGCCGCAGCACACGCAGGCAGATGTTGCCGCACTTTACGAAGCGGCGAGGCAGACGGGTGGGGTGTTTGTGAACCTTGCTCTGCATGAGCCCTTTGGCCTGACAATGTTGGAAGCGGCGGCTCATGGCTTGCCGGTTGTGGCCACTCATGAAGGGGGGCCTGCGGATATCGTGGCAGACCTCGGTCACGGTATTTGCGTGCCGCCGTCTGATGCGCAGGCGATTAAGGCGGCGCTGTTAAAGCTCTTGGATGACCGGGCGCTGTGGGTCGAAGCATCCGCCGCGGGGCAGGCACATGTCGGGCGTTATGACTGGTCTAAATGGGCCGAAGAGGTGCAATTGATCTGTGAAGACATTCGTAACGCAGGGCCGCTTGCCGCTGCGCCGGTCATGCTGGCCAGCGACATCGATAACACGCTAACTGGCTGTGTGCCGTCAGCCGCGTTGTTCAACACATGGGTCGCGCGGGATCGTCCGGTGTTTGCTGTGGCCACGGGGCGCAGTTTACCCGAGGCCCGCCGTATCTTGCGGGAATGGAACCTGCCGATGCCGCGCGTTTTCATCACCTCGGTCGGGACCGAAGTCTATCTGCCCGATGCACAAGGGCGGCTTTGTTTAGACGCGCGATTTGCCCGCAAGCTCGACGCAGGTTGGGCCCGCGACCGGGTAGAACGAGCGTTGGAGGATTTCGGGTTCAATTGGCAAGCCCGGGTTGAGCAGCGCCGTTGGAAACTCAGCGGTTTCGGAGACATGCGTACAGCGCGGCGGTTGGAACGGCATTTGGCGCGATGCGGTGCGGCAGCGCAGATTGTCGCCTCTCATAATCGGCTGATTGATGTGCTACCCATGGCAGCGGGCAAGGGGGCCGCTGTCTGCGCGGCGGCACGGAGGCTGGGCATGCCAATGGACCGTGTTGTCGTCGCCGGGGACAGTGGGAATGACTTCGATATGTTGCAGGCCGTAAAACACGGGCCGGGCCGGGGCATTCTAGTGGGCAATGCGATGGACGGGCTTCGGGAACGCTTGGGGGGCGGGCGGCTGTATTATGCGCGTGCTTCTCATGCCGCTGGTGTGCTGGAGGGGTTGGAGACTTTTGGCCTTGCGCCGAACGCGATGGAACCGCCTGTTAAGATGGTGGCGCAATGACGCGGCCGATCGGTTATTTCGTGCATCATCAGGGCCGGGGTCATGCCGAGCGCTGCGCGGCGGTGATCAACGCGCTGCCAGACAGCCAGCCGGTAACCGTCTTTTGCGCGAAACCAGATATTTTTCCGGCTTTTACCCGCCCGGTAGAGTTGATCACCCTGCCGTCGCTGTTCGAACCGACCGGGGCGGAGGACATCCACGACACCACCACCGCCCCAGATACGGTACACTGCGCCCCTCTAGGTTGGCCGGGTATCCGGCAGGCCATGGCGCAACTGGTGTCGTGGTTTGCCAGTGCCAATCCAGTGTTAATGATCTGCGATGTCTCTGCCGAGGTGGCGCAGCTTGCGCGGCTATGCTCGGTGCCGCATGTGAAAGTGCTGCAACACGGGCGGCGAAACGATCCGGGGCATCAGGCGGCCTATGACGGGGCGGTTGGTCTGCTTTGTCCTGGGGCGCGGGCGCTGGCGCAGCCCGATTGGCCCGCGCGGCATATGGTAAAAACCCATTTCGCCGGGGGGCTTGGGGTCGAGGTCAAGCGCCCTGATGCGGCAACGCGGGCAGCGGCACGTGCGCAACTCGGGATCGGACCGGATCAACAGTTGATGGTTGTCATGTCGGGTGGGGGTGGCACTGGTTTTGCTTCGGCCCCTTTTGGGATAGCCGCGCGGGCGATGCCTGAAACGGCGTTCATCACCATCGGTCGAATGGCGCGGGACTGGCATGCGACGGAACCGGCGAACCTGCAACATCACGGCTGGGTCAAGAACGCCGCGGAATATCTGGCGGCAGCTGACATGGTGGTGGCGTCGACGGGGAACACCACCTGTCACCAAATCCTCGCTGCAGAGACACCTTGGCTTGCCGTGCCGGAGTGGCGCTATTTCGACGAACAGATCGAAAAGGCCCAAGCACTGGCCCGTGCGGGTGCGGCGCATCACCTCGCGCATTTTCCATCTTCAGTCGAGGCTTGGCGCACAGCGATAGGTACCACTATCGACGCTCATGATCCGGCCCTGCAACGGGCTTTGGTCAATGAGAATGCCGCGTCTGAGACAGCCCAATGGTTGGCCGGTTTGGCCGATCAGTTGCTTTTTGAACCATCCAATGAGATCGGAGATTTACATGACGTCGTTCACCCCATCCGCGCCTAAAGACACCACAGTCAGCGCCCTGACGCTTGCACGGGGGCGGGCCGTTCATTTGTACAATGTGATCCTCGGCCTTACGCGGCAGACCCGCCAGCCGGATGAGTTGGTGATCGGCGTCATGCAAGACACGCTTTACGAAGACTTGCCGCAGACCGATTTTCCAATTCGACAGGTGCGGGTCACAGGCCGCGAACTCCCGCTTTCGCGGGCACGCAATACCGTCGCGACAGGAGCCGTAGGCGACTGTTTGGTTTTCCTCGATGTAGATTGTATTCCCGCGCAAGACCTCATCGCCGATTACATGGGCTATGCGATCCCCGGTAACGGTCTGATCATGGGCGAGGTGAATTACCTGCCCGACGGCGCCGCAGATGAGGGATGGACGTACAGCAAACTCGAAGCCGTCGCAGTGCGCCATTCAGACCGCCAAGGGCCGCCTGCCGAAGGGTTGAAACGTTGCAACGATTACCGCTGCTTTTGGTCGCTGAACTTTGCCATCCACCGTCAAGATTGGGATAAATCGGGCGGCTTTGATGAACGCTTTACCGGATATGGGGGAGAGGACACCGACTTCGGCCGCGAATTGGACGAGCGCGGCGTGCCGATCCATTGGGCGAAGGGGGCGAAGGTGTTTCACCAGCATCACGCCCATTGCATGCCGCCGATCCATCACATTCCGTCGATCCTGCGCAATACCGAGATTTTTGCCGACAAATGGGGCCACCGAACAATGAACCACTGGCTCACGGCTTTTCGCCTTATGGGGTTGGTGGGCAATGATGGGGATGCGTTGGTGCAGTTGCGCGAACCGGATGCGGATGATTTTGCGCTCTGTGAGCAGCAGTCTGATCAGCCCTACGCCAATACCGCGCGCGTGCTGCGCTATCTGCGCGGCGAAGAGCGGATCGCGGCGGAATGAGCCTGCGCATCGCCATCGTCGGCCATATTCGCCATCCTATTGCCCCTCCCTTCAAGGGCGGAATGGAGGCGTTTACCCACGGGCTTGCACGGATGTTGGCCGCGCGGGGTCATGACGTGACCCTATTGGCCAGCGGCGACAGTGCCGCAGGGCTGCCATCGGGGGTCAAACTGCTGCCGATCTGCGATGCGCATTATGATGCGCGGTTTCCGTGGCATAATTTCCACGGAACCGAGGCGCTGAATGCGCACCTTGATGCTTGCTATGCCCGTGCGGCGCGGCTCTTGTTGCAGGGGCGCTTTGACGTGGTGCACAACAATGCGCTGCACCGCTACCTGCCGCGCCTGTCGCGGGCAGAGCGGCTGCCGATGGTGACCTCGCTGCATATTCCACCGTTCAAAGTTTTGCGCGGCGCGTTGATGGATGGGGCAGCACCGTGGCATCTCTCTTCCGTTGTTTCGGCACGTCAGCGGGAAATCTGGTGGCCCGAAGGCGCGGCAGAAACCGCGCATGTGGTGCACAACGGGATCGACCTTACCGAATGGTCTGGAGGCGGTCCCGGTGATGGCAGCGCGGTTTGGGCGGGACGGATCACGCCGACAAAAGGCACGCATCTGGCGGCAGAGGCTGGACAGATCGCCGGAGTGCCGCTGCGTCTCTACGGCGTGGTGGAGCATGAGGATTACTTTAACGATTTGGTAAGACCCCATCTATATGGCGGGGTGGAATACGTCGGGCATCTGGACGCTGCGGCGCTTAGACAGGCCTATGGCCGGGCATCTGTCGCGCTTTTCACGCCGCAATGGGAGGAACCTTTTGGCCTTGCAGCGGTGGAGGCGATGGCGATGGGGCTACCCATCGCGGCAACCCCACATGGGGCCGTCGAAGAGGTGCTTGGCGATGCAGGTGTGATCGCCGCCGATGATAGCCCCGAAGCCTTGGCAGAGGCCCTGCAGCTTGCGTCTGCAATCTCTTCGGAGGTGCCGCGCTCCCGCGTGGCGCGGCTGTTCGATGCGCGGGCGATGGTGGCAAAGTTTGAGCGGCTCTATCATTCGGCATCTGCGCTGCGAAATGCTGAAGCGCCGCGCAAAACCTATCCGGCGCTCGCCCTGCGGGTGGAGGGCACAGACGAAGCGTTGGTCGAGGTGGGGTAGAACGAAGCGCCGGCTGAGGCGATTTAAATCACCGCCTCGGTTTCCGGCATGTAAAGATATGCCGCCTCAAACATACCGACTTTGTGCAAGCCGTTACGGTCGTGGATCAAAAGCTTCCCTCCCGTCACAGAGCAGCAGCCATGTTCGCGTAGCTCGCGCAGTGTGCGGCTGACGTGAACCGAGGTGAGGCCGGTGGCATCGGCAATGTCAGTTTGGCGCAGGCTGAAGGGCAGGCTTTGACGTTCCACACCGTAGGCGGCGGTCATCCGGGCATCAAACTCGCATAGGAAATTCGCAACGCGCGCCAATGCGCGCATGGCGCTGTTACGCATAACCCAATGGCGGTGAATTGAGGCATCCACCAAGGTCATAAGCCAAAGCTTCCGGGCCAGTTCTACATCGCCGTTGAGCAATTCGTGCAGCGTGTCATGAGACACCGTAGCCACACGCGTATCGGTCAGCGATACGACATCATGATCCAACCGCTTTAGTGGAAAGGCATGTAGATCGACGAACTCGCCCGGAAATTGCAGGGCAACGAAGGTGCTCCGCGCCCGCTGGCCGCGAGGCACGCTTCGGGCAATCAAACCATCAAGCAGCAAAAGACTGTGGTTCAAAAAATCACCCCGGCGGCTAACTACGTTTCCGGGTGCATAATGCTTATGCTGGACCAAAAGCGGCGCGAGCTTGGCCCACTGCGCATCACTTAGGTGATCCACCATGCCAGAGGGTTTAACGGTCATATCATGATATAGGGGCTGTTCGGTGGTCACATGTAGGTCTTTCCGCCCATTAAAACTGCGTGGCTGCCCTCAGCAAAGGGGCCGCGCACTCATAAGCATAACGAAAAGTGTATGATGCTGTTTCTACCGTAAAATTCAAGAGAAGGCCGGGATTCATAAAAAATGTTAAGATTTGCGTGAGGTGCTGTTTGATGCGGTATTCGGGGCAATCCTCGCCTCTTTCGGCAGGGCTTGTCGGGGCAGGGGGGGCTGTTTATAAGCAGCCTTATGACACGCCTCACCGCGATCATTATTCGAATTATATCCCCGGCGCTCTGACCAACTGAGACGCCGGGCCGAGGTGTTTGAGCCGCTCGCACCGAACCAGATTGTACAACACCCCAAATGCCGAAGGACGCCCCCCATGTGCGCCGAGACCCCCGACTATAAAGCCACGTTGAACCTGCCCAAAACCGATTTCCCGATGCGCGCTGGACTGCCCAAGCGCGAGCCCGCTTGGCTGGAACGCTGGGAGAAAATCGGCGTCTATGACCGCCTGCGCGAGAAAGAGGGTCGTGAGCCTTTCACCCTGCACGATGGCCCTCCCTACGCCAACGGGAACCTGCACATCGGTCACGCGCTGAACAAGACGATCAAGGACATGATCGTGCGCAGCCACCAGATGATGGGCTATGATGCGCGCTATATCCCCGGCTGGGATTGCCACGGCCTGCCGATCGAATGGAAGATCGAAGAGCAGTACCGCAAGAAGGGCCGCGACAAGGATCAGGTGCCGATCAACGAATTTCGCGCCGAATGCCGCGAGTTTGCGCGTGGCTGGGTTGACGTACAGCGCGAAGAATTCAAGCGGTTGGGCATTACCGGCAATTGGGAAAACCCGTACCTGACGATGGACTTCCACGCCGAGCGCGTGATCGCTGAGGAATTCATGAAGTTCCTGATGAACGGGACGCTTTATCAAGGCTCCAAACCCGTGATGTGGTCGCCGGTCGAAAAGACCGCGCTGGCCGAGGCGGAGGTCGAGTATCACGACAAGGAAAGCCACACCGTTTGGGTGAAGTTTAAGGTCGTCGAAACCGGCGATCGGACGCTCGACGGGGCAAATGTGGTGATCTGGACGACCACGCCTTGGACCATGCCCTCGAACAAGGCCGTGGTTTACGGCGAGAGCATCTCTTATGGTCTGTATGAAATCACCGGCCGACCCGAGGAATGCTGGGTCAGCATCGGTGACCGCTATCTGCTGGCTGACGATCTGGCTGCGGATGTATTTGCCCGCGCGCGTCTGGACGAGGGGATGTACCGCCGTCTTTGCGATGTCACGCAGGAAGATTTAGCCAAGATTAAGCTTCAGCACCCGCTCGCCGGGGCCGAGGGCGCGAACGGCGAATGGGACGACCTGCGCGATTTCCGCGCGGCGGATTTCGTCACCTCGGACGAGGGCACGGGCTTCGTGCATTGCGCACCTTCCCATGGCCTCGAGGAATACGAACTCTACCGTGACCTTGGCATGCTGCCGCAGGTCATCACCTATAACGTCATGGAAGACGGTCGTTTCCGCGACGATCTGCCGTTCTTTGGCGGCAAAGCGATCCTCAAGCCGAACGGCAAGGAGGGTAACGCGAACAGCGCGATCATCGACAAGCTGGTCGAGGTCGGCGGTCTGCTGGCGCGTGGCAAGATCAAGCACAGCTACCCGCACAGCTGGCGCTCCAAGGCGCCGGTGATTTATCGCAACACGCCGCAGTGGTTTGCCGCCATCGACAAGGAGGTCGGCGACGGACTGGACCAGAACGGCAAGACGATCCGCGAGCGCGCGCTGACGTGTATCGACAAGGTCAACTGGGTGCCGAAATCCGGCCGCAACCGTCTGCATTCGATGATGGAGGCGCGGCCCGACTGGGTGCTCAGCCGCCAGCGCGCCTGGGGCGTGCCGCTGACCTGTTTCGTGCGCAGGGGTGTCGCTCCGACGGATGAGAACTTCCTGCTGCGCAACGAAGCAGTGAACCAGCGTATCACCGAGGCTTTCGAGACCGAAGGCGCGGATGCGTGGTATGCGGAAGGCGCGAAGGAGCGGTTCCTCGAAGGCATCGTTGATCCTGCAGAGTTCGATCAGGTGACCGACATCCTCGACGTTTGGTTCGACAGCGGTTCGACCCATGCCTTCACCCTGCGCGACCGTGAAGACGGGACCGAGGACGGCATCGCAGACGTTTACATGGAGGGCACCGACCAGCACCGCGGCTGGTTCCATTCGTCGCTGCTGCAATCCGTCGGCACCACGGGCCGCGCGCCGTATCGCAATGTGGTGACCCATGGTTTCACGTTGGACGCCAAGGGCATGAAGATGTCCAAATCCATCGGCAACACCATCGTGCCCGAGAAGATCGTGCAGCAGTATGGCGCGGATATCCTGCGTCTCTGGGTGGCGCAGACCGATTACACCGCCGACCAACGCATCGGGGATGAGATCCTCAAAGGTGTGGCCGACAGCTATCGCCGCCTGCGCAACACCATGCGCTATATGCTCGGCGCATTGAATGATTTCAGCGAGGCGGACCGCGTTGATCCCGCCGATATGCCCGAGTTGGAGCGGTGGGTGCTGCACCGGGTGGCGGAACTCGACAAGGTTGTACGCGACGGCTTTGCGCGCTTTGATTTTCAGGGCGTGTTTCAGGCGGTGTTCACCTTTGCGACGGTCGATCTCTCGGCGTTCTACTTCGATATCCGCAAGGATGCGCTCTATTGCGATGGCGATACCCTGCGCCGCCGCGCCGCGCGCACGGTGCTGGATATCCTGTTCCACCGTCTGACCACATGGCTTGCACCTGTGCTGGTCTTCACGATGGAGGAAGTCTGGCTGGAGCGTTTCCCGGGCGAGGAATCCTCCGTGCATCTGGTGGATATGCCCGAAACGCCAGAGGCTTGGCTAAACCCGGAGCTGGCGGCGAAATGGTCCAAGGTCCGCGCGGCGCGGCGTGTGGTGACCGCGGCGCTCGAAGTGCAGCGGACCGAGAAGGTGATCGGTGCCTCGCTCGAAGCGGCCCCCGTTGTGCATGTCGACGACGCGGCGCAGCGCGAGGCGTTGGAGAGCGTGTCTTTCGAAGACGTAGCCATCACCTCTGACATCACCGTAACCGGCGATGCAGCTCCGGCTGAGGCTTTCCGCATGCCCGAGGCGCAAGGCGTCGCCGTGGTGTTCGAGAAAGCCGAAGGCGCCAAATGCGAGCGTTGCTGGAAGGTGCTGCCGGATGTCGGCACGCATGAGCATCCCGGCGTTTGCGGGCGCTGTGATGAAGCGGTGCGTGAGGCGTTAGCGGAAGCCTAAGGCGGTCCAAGAGCACGGTAAAACGGGCGTCGGGATAACCGGCGCCCGTTTTTCTTTGTCTGGTCGCCAATGCCCCGCCCGTGGGAACCACGGGCATCGCCCTTAGCGCTCTTTCGTAAATGTCGTTTCTGGCCCAGAATGGGACAATGAAACACGCCTCCCTCTCCACGCCCTTCGGCGATCTGACCTTGACCGAAGAAGACGGCGCAATCACCGCGCTTGGCTGGGGGCAGGCGACACGGCAGGACTGCTCGGACCTGCTTGATACCGCGCTGAGCCAGCTTAACGAATATGCGACAGGTAAGCGCCAGAGCTTCGACCTGCCACTGCGCATCAAAGGGAGCGATTTCCAACGCGAGGTCTGCACCGCGATTCTGGCGATTCCGTTCGGCGATACCCGCACCTATGGCGAAATTGCCCGCGACCTCGGCGTGCCTGCGCAAGCGGTGGGCGGGGCCTGTGGCGGCAATCCGATCCCGGTCATTATCCCATGCCACCGGGTAATGGGGGCGAAGGGCCTGACTGGCTTTAGCGGGGCAGGTGGGGTCGAGACCAAGGTCGCGCTGCTGCGCCATGAGGGCGCGGCGGGGCTGTTGATTTAACCTCGTAAAGCAGTCTTAGTCTTCGGCGAGGGGGATCAACTGCTGCGCAGCACCGGCGCAGATCAGGTAGATTGAGGTGATTACCAGACCCCAGTGGGCCCAGCTTTCGGGGTGAAAATTCACCCAAGCCGACCAGCCCGCGAAGAAGGTCCATGCCAGCGCCATGGGCAATGTCACGGGGCGCCAGCGTTCGGTCCGGACGGGGTGCACGAACTTGATCGGCAGAAACATCGCCGCGGCAAGGATCGTGACCACGATTAGGCTGACCCACCACTGGGGCTGCAAAGCAAAGAGCACCAGCACCAGCATGTTCCAGCAACCGGGGAAGCCTTTGAATGAATTGTCCTTCGTTTTCATGCGTGTGTCGGAAAAATACATGACGCTGGCAAAGGTGATGATAATGATCATCGCCCAACCGCTCCAGCCATCCATCAGCCCCGAGGTGAACAGCGCGAAGGCCGGAATAAAGACATAGGTGAGGTAGTCGATGATGAGGTCCATCAAGACGCCGTCAAACTCCGGCGCGTTGGTCTTTACATCGTATCTGCGCGCCAATGGGCCGTCGATGCCATCAACAAAAAAGGCGATCACCAGCCAAAGGAACATCAAGTCCCATTTTTCCTCCACAGCGGCGAGCATGGCGAGCATCGCCAGCACCGCGCCGGTGGCAGTGAAAAGGTGAACGAAGAGGGCGCGCATCTGTATGGTCATATGTCTGCATCGCAAATCCATCAGGGGGATGCAAAGAAAACTCTATCACAGGTGGCAAAAACTAGCGTAACGCGGGCAGGGCGGGCTGGGGTGACCTTGACGGGCCAAGCTGTCTGACAGGAAAAGCGCTCAAGTCCTGCGCTTCGGGTTGACGGCTACCGCGATTCCCCTTAAAGCCAGCGGACCAATTCAGGGTCGGCTCTGCGCGGCCCCTATCGTATGTGTTTCCCGGATCGCTGGGCAGACACAACAGCAAAAGGATGAACCCATGTCGCGCCGTTGCGAATTGACCGGAAAAGGCCCGATGACGGGCAACAATGTAAGCCACGCCAACAACCGCACCCGCCGTCGGTTCTTGCCGAACCTCAACGACGTGTCGTTGCAGTCCGAGGCATTGGGCCGTGCGTTCAAGCTGCGCATCTCTGCCGCAGCCCTGCGCAGCGTTGACCACCGCGGTGGTCTGGACAAGTTCCTGGCGAAAGCCAAGGACGTTGAACTGTCCGACAACGCACTGAAAATCAAAAAAGCGATCGCCAAATCCAGCGCGACCGCTGATGTGCTGAGCTAAGGCTTAACACAGACCAGAATGGGCCTCGATCCGCAAGGATCGGGGCTTTTTTCGTTTGTGGCTTAGGCATTTTTTAATACCGACCCCATTTAAGCAAAGAGCCGAATGGCGCAGGCTTTTGAAATTCCTTTCACGGATTGATGTTTTTATTCGGGAAATATCGGTAAACGAAGCTAATTTACTCTCTGACACTCGTTGTTCTGGCCATGCGACCTGCCAAGGCGGGGCTAAGACAGTGCATTCAAGATCGGAGAATTCATGACTGACCCCACCCCCGACAATGGCGAGATCGAAACCGATTTCGAAGTCGGCCAAGACAATATTGACGGCACTCTTGGCCCTCTAGGCTTTGACATTCACAACCCGGTTTTCATGGTATCCGGGCTGACTGCCGTGGCCTTTGTGTTGCTGACAATGATCTTTCCCAGCCACGCAGGAGAGCTTTTCCTTGCAGTGCGGGATTTTGCCACCAGCAAGCTGGATTGGCTATTTATGATCATCGTGAATATCTTTGTGATCTTCTGTATCGCCCTGATTTTTATGCCGATCTCAAAGGTCAGATTGGGCGGTAAAGACGCCGTGCCGGAGTATTCCTACCCCGCGTGGTTTGCGATGCTTTTTGCCGCGGGCATGGGCATCGGCCTGTTATTCTTTGGCGTGCTTGAGCCTGTGTACCACATGAATGTTTCCAGCCCTTTAGGGGTGCCATTGCCGATTGCTGAGGACGGCTCCATCATACCTGAGAATGTCGAGGCGGCCCGTGCCATGGGGCTTGCGGCAACCTTTTATCATTGGGGTCTGCACGGTTGGGCCGTCTATGCGATCATGGCGCTTGCTTTGGCGCTGTTTACCTATAACAAGGGGCTGCCATTTTCGATCCGGTCGTGTTTCTACCCCATTCTGGGGGATCGCGTTTGGGGGTGGCCGGGGCATATCATTGATATCTTGGCCGTGTTCGCAACGCTATTTGGTCTGGCAACGTCGCTGGGGCTGGGTGCGCAGCAGGCCAATGCAGGCTTTAACTTTGCGTTCGGGCTAGAGATTTCGACCAACGCGCAGGTGATCATAATTCTTCTAGTCACTGCTGTGGCGCTCGTCTCGGTTTGGCGGGGACTAGATGGTGGAGTGAAAGTCCTGTCAGAGGTGAACATGGTGGTGGCGATCCTGTTCTTCTTCTTCGTGCTCTTTGTGGGCCCGACGTTGGTGGGGCTTGATGGGTTCTGGACCGGGCTGGTCGCCTACACACAAGAGATCGTGCCACTTTCCAACCCATTCGGTCGTGAGGACGATTCGTACCGCGAAGGTTGGACAGCCTTCTATTGGGCGTGGTGGATCTCTTGGGCGCCTTTTGTCGGCATGTTCATCGCGCGGGTATCGCGTGGGCGCACGGTGCGGGAGTTCATCGTCTGCGTTCTGCTGATCCCGTCGCTGATCATCTTTATTTGGATGGGTGTCTTTGGCGGCATCGCAATCGACCAGATCCTCACAAGTCCTGAGACGTCATTGGTGAAAGCGAATGTAATCGACAGCTACTCGCCAGAACTTTCGCTGTTTGGGATGCTTAATGAGCTGCCCTTCACCAAGACCGCATCGACGATTGCGATCCTTTTGGCGCTGGTATTCTTTGTTACCTCGTCAGATTCGGGGTCACTGGTGGTAGATACGATCACCGCAGGCGGCAAGATTGACGCTCCGGTGCCACAGCGGGTCTTCTGGTGTGTGGTTGAGGGGTTGATCGCCATCGTGCTGCTGATCGGCGGCGGGCTCTCGGCCTTGCAGGCCGGGGTCACGGCAACGGGGGTTCCCTTTGCTATTCTGATGCTGGTGATGTGTTACACCATCTACAAAGGGCTGCGCAGCGAACCTCGCTAAGTCACTTCGGCGCGCCGGAGCTTAACGGCGCGCCTGCAAAACCTCTGCGACCCATTCGGGGACAGTTTGACTTGCTGCGCCAATGCGGTGTTCCTCAAATTGGTTTCCCACGGCAGAGCGTTCTAGATTGAATTCAATCGTATGCGCCCCGGCGCGGCGGGCCTCGGCGACGAAACCGGCGGCGGGGTAGACATTGCCCGAGGTGCCAATGGCGGCAAAGATATCGGCCTCGGCCAGATGATCGAAAAGCGCGTCCATCTCATAGGGCATCTCACCGAACCAAACGATGTCGGGTCGGGCGGCGGGGGCATTGCATGCGGGGCAGGGATCGCCGGGCGCCATAACCATCGGCGCGGGCCAGCGATGATCGCAGGCGGCACAAAGCGCGCCTTTGAGAGCACCATGCATATGCATAACCTTTCGCGAGCCGCCCTGTTCGTGCAGGTCATCCACGTTCTGAGTGATCACCACCACTTCGCCATCAAGCTCGGCTTCCAGTTTCGCAAGAGCCTGATGCGCAGGGTTTGGCGAAACTTGTGCCGCCTGCGCACGGCGGGCATTGTAGAAGTCGATCACAAGCTTCGGATTGCTGGCGAAACCTTCGGGGGTGGCAACATCTTCGACCCGGTGCTGCGCCCAAAGCCCGTCTGATGCGCGAAAGGTCTCGAGCCCGCTTTCGGCTGAGATGCCTGCGCCGGTAAGGATCACGATTTTTGTCATGGCTGATTAGTCTCCGATCCGATTGTAATCTTCAAGCAGATGGAATCCATCGGCCAACCACGGCAACTGCGCAATGGCGGGCGCGATCATATGGGTTTGCATCAACTGCCGCAGGGTTTGGGCGATGTCGCGCGGGACGGGGCCAGACCATTCATCCCCGGCAAACAGCGAAATGGTGCGCGACGGCACCGGGGCGGGCAGGGGATGTGCGGCCAATTTGTTGTGAAAACGCGCCGCCCGCATGTAGCCTAGGGGCGTGGTGATCGCCCAACCGATCCCCCGCGCCACCATGGCCATCAGCGCCAGATGGCTGCCGATCTCAAACCGGGCGGGCAGGTCATGGCTTTGAGCCGCAAGGTGGGCGTCAATCTGGCGCGCGATTAGCTGGTCTTTGGCATAGCGCAGGAATGGCAGATCGCTGTCGCCGCTCAGCAAGGCTGCGGGGGCATGCGGCGTCTGTTCTGGGGTAACGATGATGAAGGGATCGCGGGCCAGCGGATATTCCACCACCGCGTCCAGTTTGCCTTCGATCTGGGCAAAAAGTGCCATATGTAGGCTCTTGTCACGCAGCGCGTCGGCCAATTCGTTGCTGCCTGCCGTAATCATGCGAAAGCGGCATCCGGTCAGACTGTCGCCAAGGATCGTTGCAAGGCGTGGGGTCAGATCGTCATCGAAATCATCAATAACTCCGAGGTTCAGCGCCTCTAGATGCGCGAGATCCATCACTGTGACTTCACTTTGTGCTTGGCGCAGTTCGGTCAGGGCGAGCCCGGCGCGGCGCAGGAACATTTGCCCGGCTTGGGTCAACCGCATGGGGCGGCGCGTGTGATCAACCAGTTCTGCGCCTATGGCGGCCTCTAGATTGCGCATCTGCTGGCTGACGGCAGGCTGGCTGAGCCCTGTGGCATGAGCCGCCTGCGCGACAGACCCCGTGCGCGCGAGCGCTTCGAAGACTTCAATACCTCTGAGAGTGATGCCTTTATGCAGCATGGACTGTCCGATCTCTTTTGAGTTTTGTGAAACCATGAAGTCCTTAGGTCAAGCGTTTGCCCAATGAACTGGCAGCGTAGATGTTAGAAAGCGGAAACAGTGAAGCCTGCGATTTGATCCGACGGCGACCTCTTGAAGCCACCGTCAAAGCCGCGCAGACTGCGCCGAAACGCACCCTCCGGAGCCCCCGATGAAAATTGCTACCGCCGCCTATCCGCTCGATGTTCTAAGCTCTTGGGCGCAGTACGAGGACAAACTGGCCCATTGGGTCGCCGACGCGGCGGTGCAGGGGGCGGACCTGTTGGTATTTCCCGAATACGCCGCGATGGAATTGGCCACATTGGATGGCGCCGAGGTGGCCGGTGATCTAGAGCGTTCGCTGTTTTCCGTTTCTGACAAGTTGGAAGAGGCAGATCGCCTTCATTTGCAACTCGCCGCCGAACACAATGTGCATATCGTTGCAGGATCCGGCCCCGCCACGACCGACAGCCGTCCGGTGAACCGGGCACGGCTGATCACGCCTTCGGGGCAGGTGGGCGTGCAGGACAAGCAGATCATGACCCGGTTTGAACGGGAAGACTGGGGCGTAATTGGCGGCAACGCGCTGCAGGTTTTTGACACGGCTATCTGCAAGATCGGCATTTTGATCTGCTACGATAGTGAATTTCCATTGCTGGGCCGTGCGCTGGCCGATTGCGATGTGATCTGCGTGCCAAGTGTCACGGAAACGCTGGCGGGATATTGGCGTGTGCGCATCGGCTCCATGGCCCGCGCCCTTGAGAATCAGTGTATCACGGCGATGTCTTCAGTCGTTGGTGCGGCGGATTGGTCTGATGCTTTGGGGCAGTCCTTTGGCGCTGGTGGCATTTTCTGCCCGCCGGACCGCGGTTTCCCACCCACCGGTATTTTGGCCGTGCGAGAGGTCAACGCCCCCGGCTGGACGGTCGCAGAGGCCGACTTGGCGCAGGTTGCGGAGGTCCGCGCAGATGGCATCGTGCTCAATCGGCGCGATTGGCAAGACCAGTTTGGGCGGGATGGAACAGCGATAAACGTCACGCTGCGCTGAATCCCTCTTGAAAAAGCAGTAAAATGCGCCCATTTAAGCCTGCGCCCTCAAATTGGAGGGTTTTGTGCTCAAGGAGAGACCATGGCCAAGGAAGATACGCTCGAATTTCCCGGTGTCGTGAAGGAACTCCTGCCTAACGCGACGTTTCGGGTCGAGCTGGAAAACGGCCATGAGATCATCGCGCATACGGCAGGCAAGATGCGGAAAAACCGCATCCGTGTTCTGGCTGGCGACAAAGTTCAGGTGGAAATGACACCCTATGATTTGACCAAGGGTCGGATCAACTATCGTTTCAAGTAAGCGGCACCGCGTTCGCGCGTTGCGCGGCGCAGGCGGGGCCGTGCGCGGCCCCGACCGGGCTGCCGGCCTCAGGCAAGGAGGCCCATAAGATGCAGTTCATTCTCGGATCAGGATCACCGCGCCGGTTGGAGCTTTTGGCCCAGATCGGCGTGGTTCCCGATGCCATCCGCGCCCCCGACATTGACGAGACCCCCCACAAGGCCGAACTGCCGCGCCCCTATTGCGCCCGCATGGCGCGCGAAAAGGTGGCGGCTGTGCCTGCTGAGGCGGATGATATCGTGCTCTGCGCGGACACCACCGTGGCGCTCGGGCGGCGCATCTTGGGCAAACCCGAGGATGAGGCCGAAGCCGAGGCCTTCCTGCGACTGATGTCGGGCCGCCGTCATAAGGTGGTAACCGCTGTGGCTGTGAAAAAGGGCGATAAGCTCTGGCAGCGCGATGTGCAGAGCACCGTAAAGATGAAATCCCTTTCCGAGCCAGAGATCCGCCGCTACCTCGCCACCGGCGATTGGCGCGGCAAAGCGGGCGGCTATGGCATTCAAGGCCCCGCTGGCGCGCTCATCCCATGGATCAGCGGCTCATTCACTGCAATCGTCGGCCTGCCTTTGGCCGAGGCTGCGAACCTGCTTCAAGCGGCAGACTACCCATTTGACGGAGGTGCCGCATGAAGGGCCGAACGATTATTCTCGACCATCTTGGCGATGTTGAAGCCGCAGCACTCATGGTGGACGGCAAGCTTGATGATTTTCTCGTGGACAGCGACGCGCCGCGCGTTGGCACCGTTTATCGCGCGATTGCAGATCGTCCGGTGAAGGGGCAGGGGGGCATGTTTCTCAAGACCCCCGACGGCGCGGCATTCCTGCGACAGATCAAAGGTCTGGCGCCCGGTCGGACGATTCTGGTGCAGGTTTCGGGCCACGCCGAGCCGGGCAAGGCGATCCCGGTGACCAACAAGCTGCTGTTCAAGTCGCGCTATGCCATCGTAACGCCCGATGCGCCGGGGCTGAACATCTCGCGCTCCATCAAGGACGAAGAAGAGCGCGACCGTTTGCTCGAAATCGCGCATGAAGCCGCAGGCGGGGCCGATCTGGGGCTGATCCTGCGCTCCTCCTGCGCCGGGGCCGATGCCAATGATATTGCCGAGGATATCGCGAATATGCTGGCCCTTGCGGATACCGTGGCCAATGATGACGGGCAGGAGATGGAAGTGCTGAGCGAAGGCGATGGCCCGCATTTGTTGGCGTGGCGTGACTGGACCGCACCTGCCGAGGTGGTGACCGAGGCTGGGGGCTTCAGCGACCATAGTGTTTTGGAAGAGCTTGACCGCCTGTCCTCGCCGCAAGTTCCCCTTGGCAGCGGAGCGTCGATCTTCGTTGAGCCGACCCGCGCACTTGTGGCTGTGGATGTGAACACCGGTAGTGATGCGTCACTCGCCGCTGGCGTGAAAGCCAATATGGCCTGCGCCCGCGCACTGCCCCGCGCCTTGCGCCTGCGCGGTCTTGGCGGGCAGATCACCCTCGATCTCGCCCCCATGCCCAAGAAGGATCGCCGCACCTTTGAAAGCGCGCTTCGCGCCGCTTTCCGTGCCGATGATGTGGACACGACGCTGGTCGGTTGGACACCGCTGGGCCATTACGAATTGCAGCGCAAACGCGGCCGCCCGGTGCTGGCGGAGGTTCTTGCAGGAGGTGGCGAATGAGCTGCCCGATCTGCAAAGCTGAGACCGTCAAAGCGCACCGCCCCTTCTGCTCGCGCCGCTGCGCTGACATCGATCTGGGCCGCTGGTTCAACGGCAGCTATGCCGTCCCCTCACGCGATCCCGAAGACGTAGAGGCGGCCATTGAGGCCGCCGAGGCAGCGCAAGACAGCCCCGCAAAGCCTCATTAACGCTGGATAATTTGCCCTTCGCGAAAAGAAGTGAATTTCAGGGTAAAATGGGGCTGGACACCCCGCGCCACAGGTCCTAGAACCCGCTCACCCGATCTCGAAAGAGGTGACCCGTGCCCGGGTAGCTCAGGGGTAGAGCAGTGGATTGAAAATCCTCGTGTCGGTGGTTCGATTCCGCCCCCGGGCACCATTTTCCCTAAATGGTCAGTCTCGAACTAAGCCTAGCTCTCGGTTTCGTTTCAATCAGCTTTGCCATATCGGAACTACCGCTCGCACTCTGGCGTTGCTTTTCTACAAAGATAGAGGAGAGCAACCATGGCGAATAAAGATCAGGCAGAAGGCAAGGCCAAGGACATTGGCGGTAAGCTGAAAGAAGAAGTTGGTGATGCGGCTGGCAATGACGACCTTAAGCACGAAGGTCAGGCCGATCAGGCAGAAGGCAAAGTGCAAAAGGGCGTCGGTGACGCCGAGGGCAAATTATCTGACTGATTGCATCGCACGCCTCTGATTGTCAGGGGCGTGCTTTTTTAAGGCAAAGGCTCGTCACACCTACCTCTTAATGATGATGTAAATCGCGTGCACGATACCGGGGATATAGCCCAATAGCGTCAGGATGATGTTGATCCAGAAATGCTTTCCCAGACCTTCCTGCAAGAACACCCCAAGCGGGGGCAGCAGGATAGCGACAATGATGCGAATGATATCCATAGTACTACCCCGATCTTATCGGGACCCTCTCTCAGCAACTTGCTCTCATCGGATAAGTAGCCCGCAAGGTTAAGGTGACCAGTTATGCTACTGCCGTGGTAGGGGCATATAATACTCGCCGCAGCGTCTGTTTTGCTGCAATCTGTTTAGAAGTCTGAGAAGGGGTTAGGGTGGAACCAGTTAGGTTTATGTGGCGTCAGGTCATGGAAATGGCGCGGGACACAATCGCGCTCCTGCCGCAGGTTGCGGTTGCTCTGGTTGTGCTGATCCTAACTTGGCTTATAGCAGCACTTGGGCGCGCATTGGTCAGTAAGGCGTTGGGGCGTACCAAACTACGCCCCAGCTTGCAGGACCTCTTCACTCTTCTGACTTCAATCCTAATTTGGGTGTTCGGCATCATGATCGCCGCGGTGATCGTGTTTCCGGGTCTGACCCCAGCGAGCATTCTGGCCGGTCTTGGCATCGGCTCGGTCGCCATCGGCTTTGCCTTCAAAGATGTCTTCGAGAACTTCCTCGCCGGAATTATCATCCTCTTTCGCCGCGAGATGCGTATGGGGGATCATATCGAATGCGAGGGGATCGAGGGTAAAGTCGCCCATATCGCCATCAGGGAGAGCCACATTCGCCAGACGGACGGGCAACTTGTGATCGTCCCGAACGCGATGCTGTTCAAAAACCCTGTCCATGTTCGCACGGATCAAAAGCACCGCCGTCAAACAGTGATCTGCGGCGTGGCCTATGATGTAGATTTGAATGAGGCGCGCACTGTCATCTCCAAAGCGGTTGAGGGCTGTGAGACAGTAGAGCAGGGGGATCACCCCATTCAGATCTTCGCCCAAGAGTTTGGGGATTCCTCGATTAATTTCGAAGTGACTTGGTGGACAGGCTCGGCTCCGGTGGAACAGCGCCGCTCCCGGGATGAGGTCGTGACGGCGGTGAAGCGGGCGTTGGATAACGCCGGGCTTGAGATACCATTCCCTTACCGTACGCTCACATTCAAAGAGCCGCTGCCGCTTCGCTGTTCAGAGGACGATGAAGCAGAGGGGTGAGGACGGCGGCATTATGAAGGGGTCCTGGCTTTCGATTTGATTCACCAAATAGGTGCTTCGCAGCCGTGAATCGTGGGTGATTCACTCGGACCCGGCCTATCTTCCGTCGGGCGCGGGGCAGGGCGGCTGGATCCTGCGCTTCGGGAGCTCAGAAATAACACGCGATTTCAGCTACTTGCCGAAAGGTTCCCCAAAGCCCTCACTTTTCTCAACTTTCTGCTTGCGGGTTTGTGCGTCTAACCTTAGAACCCCCTCTACCGGCGGCGCAGAGATGCGGCGGCGGGGCGCCAGACGGGGCGGACGGGAGCGGCGACGCTAGGTTCGGTTCGGAAGGTGGGTAAAAATTCGAGGTAATAGAGGCGGGGCGCGCCAAGGTTATAGGGCGCATCTCAGTTTCTTTTGTCTCAACGCTGTTTGAAAATTTGATATCTGAAGAGATATGTGGGCGGTTTGGTTCATTCGATGGATCAACGTCTGTATATCGCGCTCTTAGGCTTCGGCCGATGATAGAGTGTCAGCTTCACTGTTTGGACGGCTTTCGGCTACTTTGTAGTCTCAAGCACAACAA
>NZ_FOPG01000019.1 GCF_900113435.1 Sulfitobacter dubius
CTGGCGCCCCGCCGCCGCATCTCTGCGCCGCCGGTAGAGGGGGTTCTAAGGTTAGACGCACAAACCCGCAAGCAGAAAATTACGAAAAGATCAGATTTCACGGAACATCAGCGTAAGGGACTGTTTATAAGGCAGTTCGATGAGCGTTAGCTGCTGGAGCAGGTCACCTGCCCCCTCAGAATTGCTATGCAATGGAATCTAACGGGGGTTAAACAAACCCGATTCAGCGCAGTTTTACCAAGACCCTGAGTCGGAATCACAATGAAGTGCCTTGATCGACTCGCTAACTGGTCTGAGAGGGAGCCGAACAAGAGGATGCGCCTGTACACGCCAGTCTGACCCGCGTGGCGTAGCCTGCATTGCTTTCACAAAAACCGAAACGCAAACAGCGAACGCGCCCTAGCGGAGCGCGATCCGAGAAGCACGCGCGTTCATCATCAGATCACTGGAAGGATGTGGCAGGGGCTGAGGGACTCGAACCCACGACCCTCGGTTTTGGAGACCGATGCTCTACCAACTGAGCTAAACCCCTATGCCGGGGGTCTGGGTAGTCGCAAACGGTCGCCGGATCAAGACAAGATCTGACCTTTCCGGCGATATTCTGCAATCAAGGGAACATTGCATGCCCGGCTCACGTTTTCCCGTCGAACCAAGCCCGAAATTGGAGGACGACCTATGACCATGAACAACCTCAGAGATGTCTATACCGACCAACTGCAAGACCTTTACTCGGCCTGCAAGCAATCGCTGGAGGCGACCAACGCCTTGGGGCGTGCGGCGGAAGATAAAGAACTGTCGGAAGCGCTGATTGATGGCAGCAATGGAATTTCCAAGGGCATGGATGTATTGAAATCCATCTGCGCCAAACATGATTTGGACCCAGATGCTGAGCATTGTTACGGCATGGAAGGTCTTGTGAAAGAGGCTCATAAACATGTGCTGGAGGAAGACTTTGGCGACAGCGATGCGCGCGATGCAATGATCATCACGCAATACCAGCGGATGGTGCATTACGCGTTGGCCGGATACGGCGGTGTGGTGGCTTTTGCCAACCGTCTGGGTGAGGATGAAGACGGTGCGCAACTTCAGCAGCAACTTGATCATACCTATGACGGTGATCGCCGAATGACTGAGATTGCGACAAGAGGTGGTGTGAACGCTGACGCGGCATAAGCACTATTGGCAGGAATTAACACGGGCCGGCTCAACACGAGCCGGCCTTTTTTATTCTTAGGGCTTTGACCAAGGCGAGAACCGCCTGCCCCCCTTATCATGGGATTGCCCAACAAATCCCCCCGCAAACGCAAAAGGCCGCAGCAAATGCTGCGGCCTTTCGAAAGTCTTACAAGTCAGGCCCAAAGGCCTACCCCATAATTACTCAGTGATCTTCGACACAACACCGGCGCCAACCGTACGGCCACCTTCGCGGATCGCAAAGCGCAGGCCGTTTTCCATGGCGATCGGTGCGATCAGCTCAACGCCGAAGGACACGTTGTCGCCAGGCATGACCATCTCGGTGCCTTCTGCCAG
>NZ_FOPG01000002.1 GCF_900113435.1 Sulfitobacter dubius
ATCGCCGCCAGAGCGGAACCGGGCACAACGGGGATGTCGTCGCCGGGGTAGTCGTAGGAAGACAGCAACTCGCGGATTTCCATCTCAACCAGCTCAAGCAGCTCTTCGTCGTCGACCTGGTCAACTTTGTTCATGAAGACGACCATGGCGGGGATGCCAACCTGACGGCCGAGCAGGATGTGCTCACGGGTCTGGGGCATCGGGCCGTCGGCCGCGTTCACAACCAAGATCGCGCCGTCCATCTGCGCCGCACCGGTGATCATGTTTTTCACATAGTCAGCGTGGCCGGGGCAGTCGACGTGGGCGTAGTGACGTGCTTCGGTCTCATACTCAACGTGTGCGGTCGAGATGGTGATGCCGCGGGCCTTTTCTTCGGGCGCGCCGTCGATCTGGTCATACGCCTGGAAGTCACCGAAGTACTTAGTGATCGCCGCGGTCAGCGTGGTTTTACCGTGGTCAACGTGGCCGATTGTGCCGATGTTGACGTGTGGCTTGTTACGTTCAAACTTTGCCTTTGCCATGGTGGCGCCCTTTTATTTGAGGGGACCCAACGGGGACCCGAACCCTATCTGGCGGGCGATGTATTGGGTCTGGGCGGTAAAATCAAGCGGGACTTGTGCCTTGGTGCCACTTAAAACCCGCTCTCCCTTGATTGCCGCCCAATTCAAACCGCCATGACCGGGGTTATTTATCCTCTGGCTCCGAGGGGGAAGCCACTGCCCTACCGCCGTTAAACCAGCCCTCTTCGCGGTTTTGTTTCACAAGGTAATTCTCAATCGACTTGGCAGCATTCTGGCTGAGATTCTTCAACTGTTCTTCGGCAGACTTTGTATAGCCCGACCCAACGACCGGCCCCTGATCCAAGGATTCGAACACAGTGATCTGATGCGGCTCGGGGTTCAGCTTCTTGTTCTTGGCGTCATCCCAAACGGTCAGATTAAGGATCAGAATGGATTTCGGCGCAAAGACCAGCGGGACGCCGGGTTGGGCCAACACATAGCCTTCGACGCTGATGCCGAAATGATAGAAGCGCTCCCCATCATAGCGGTCAAACCGCTCGGCGGTGGCGGCCTGAACAGCGGCGGCCAATTCATCCTTACTGACCTCACGGCTCAGCGGGCCTTTTTGAGCCTTGGGGGCGACGACGATATTGTGGTGCAGGTTAAAATCGCCAAGCGGCGTGGGCGCGTCGCCCAAATCAGATGCGCCATTGCAGGCGGCCAGCGTCGCAACAGTCATCAGCACGGCAAGAACACGGATCATTGGCACATCCCCAAGGCGTTAATATCGGCAAAGGGGTAGCCGATGGCCAGAGGCGGCGCAATCATTTGCCGCAGTTGCGCCCCTGCCGCTCCGACCTACCTTGGCAAAGAGTGAGGACATCATCATGACCCAGCCAGAACAATCGCCCGGCCCCCTGCCCGTTCGCGTACCACTTGTCACCGAACCCGTTGGCTTGCTTGGCAGCTTGCAAATGGCGCGGCGCAATGTGCTGAGTATCATCCCCAAGATCGCCACGACCCAGCCCATCGTTTCGGGCAAAACCGGCAAGCGTTGGCACATGGTGATGGATCCCAGTGCTATTCGGGAAATCCTGCTCGACCGGTTAGAGGATTACCCCAAGTCGGACGTGACCAAGAACCTGCTGCGCCCGGCCATCGGGGAATCGCTGTTTATCGCCGAAGGTGCGCATTGGCGCTGGCAACGACGCGCCGCCGCCCCGGTATTTTCGCAACGCAATGTGCGCAACCTTGCCCCGGTGATGTCTCATGCCGCGACCCGCGCAGCCGACCGGATCGCCGCTGCTGGCCCGCGCGCGGTAGATATGCTCGACGAGATGGTCACAACCACCTTTGATGTGATCGGCGATGTAACCTTTTCCGGCGATGGAACCTTTGACCGTGACAAGGTGCATGGCGCGATTGACGATTACATCGCCGAGGCGGGTAAAATCAGCCTGTTCGACATCTTGGGTTTTCCCGCCTGGCTGCCGCGACCGGGGCGGATGATGTCGGGCCAAGCATTAAAGCAGATGAAGGCCATGGCCGACAGCGCCATCGAGGCCCGCGTTGCGCGTGGGCATGAAGGCACGCCCGATTTGCTGGATCTGCTGCTCGAAGGTGTTGACCCCAAGACCAAGCGCAAGATGAATACCGCAGAACTACGTGACAATCTGCTGACCTTCATCGTCGCGGGGCATGAGACCACCGCGCTGACGCTGGCATGGTCGATGTACTTGATGGGTTTTGACCAAGGCATACAGGACCGCGCGCGTGCAGAGGTACAATCGGTGCTACAAGGCCGCGCGTGCACCGGGGAGGACGTGGATCAACTGCCCTTAATCCGAATGATCGTCGACGAAGCACTGCGCCTCTACCCGGCTGCCGGGATCATCTCACGCACGGCGCAAAAGCACGACACGCTTTGCGACCGCGAGATCCGCCCCGGCGACACAGTGATGATCCCGATTTACGCGCTTGGCCGTAACGAACTGCTGTGGGACGTGCCCGACGCCTTCCGGCCCGAGCGTTTTGCCGACCGCAAGGCGATTGACCGCTATGCCCATCTGCCCTTTGGGGATGGCCCGCGCATCTGCATCGGGGCGAGCTTTGCGTTGCAAGAAGCGGTCATCGTTCTTGCCACGCTGCTCGGGCGGTTCAAATTCACCCCGGTGCCGGGCAAAGACCCTGAGCCTGTGATGATCCTGACCCTGCGCCCCGAAGGCGGTGTCTGGATGACGGCAGAGCCGCTGGATTGACCCCACCGCAAAGCGGGGTCAAGCAAATCAGTTGAACTTGTTGTCGCGCGGGAAGCCACGCGGCGCCATCCGGCCAGAACCAGCGCGCTTGCCGGTCCATTCCGCGAGGTCGACCTCTGTGCGGGTTCGCCCTGCGGGGTCTTGCCAGCTTAGCCCCGCCGCACGTTCGAAGGTGGTGGCATCCGAAAGGCCGCCGTCCTTGTACTTTTGCAGGCGAACGCCCTTACCGCGGCCCATTTCAGGCAGCTCATCAAGGCCAAAGACCAGCACTTTGCGGTTCTCGCCCACGGTGGCCACGCTGTCACCCGACACCGGATGACAGACCAGCGCCGCGACACCTTCGCCGCGCACGTTCAGCACCTGTTTACCACTGCGGGTCTGCGCCACGACCTCATCCTCAAGCACGACAAAGCCATCACCCGCTGTGGATGCGACCAGCAGCTTACGCCCCGGCTTGTGAATAAAGAGCGATACGATCTGCACCTCGTTCGGTAGATCGACCATCAGACGCAGCGGCTCTCCCATGCCACGCCCACCGGGCAAATTAGCGGCGGATACGGTGTAAAAGCGCCCGTTCGAGCCAAAGACCAACAAACGATCCGTCGTCTCAGCGTGGAAGATAAAACGAGGGCCATCGCCGTCTTTGAACTTCAATTCGCGGTTCAAGTCGATATGGCCGGTCATCGCACGAATCCAGCCCATTTGAGAGCAGACCACCGTGATCGGCTCACGGTCGATCATCGCCTCGATCGGCACGTCTTCGATTTCGCCCGCAGTCTCAAAGGTCGTCAGTCGCTGGCCGCGTTTGACCCCGTCGATCACCCAGTCCTTGCCGAACTGCTTTTTCGTCGCGCGCAACTGGTCGGCGATTGTGGTCCATTGCAGGTCTTCACTGTCGAGCAGGTCTTCTAGCCCCGCGCGTTCTGACATCAACGTGTCGCGCTCACGTACCAGCGCGTCCTCTTCCAAACGCCGCAATGACCGCAGGCGCATGTTAAGGATTGCCTCGGCCTGCACATCGGACAGTCCGTTTTCGCGGCCCGCATAGCTGTGCGGCACGGCACGGGTGTCACCGCTTTCGGTCAAGACACCGGTTGCCTGTGCTTCGGCATCTGCGATCACCGCCAGCTTGGAGACGTCGACTCCCGCCAGTGGCGAGACATAGGCGCGCTCATCCATGGCACGGGCCAGCGTATCTTGATGCACCCGGCTCCAGTCCTCATACATCAAGGCGGCTTTGGGATCGTCGTCATAACGGATGATCTCAATCACCCGGTCAAGGTTCAAGAAGGCCGTGATCAGGCCCTGCAACACCTCAAGCCGGTGATCGATCTTGTCCATCCGGTGCCGCGAGCGGCGTTGCAGTACCTCGCGCCGGTGGTCGAGGAAAGCGCGCAACACTTCCTTGAGCGAGCAGACCTTGGGCGTCTGCCCGTCGATCAACACGTTCATGTTGAGTGAGAACCGCACCTCAAGATCGGAGTTGCGAAATAGCATCCCCATCAACACTGCCGGATCGACGTTCTTCGACCGGGGCTCGATGATCATGCGAATGTCTTCGGCAGACTCATCGCGAACGTCTGCGAGAATCGGTATCTTCTTGGTCTGGATCAGTTCGGCGATCTTTTCGATCAGCTTGGATTTCTGAACCTGATAAGGAATCTCGGTAACCACGATCTGCCACGCGCCCCGGCCAAGGTCCTCGACCTCCCATCGGCAGCGCAGACGGAATGAACCACGGCCCGTGCGATAAGCATTGGCGATATTTTCCGCAGGTTCTACAATGATCCCGCCCGTGGGAAAATCGGGGCCAGGCACATAGTTCAATAGCGTATCGTCGCGGGCATCCGGCACCTTGATCAGGTGAATGCAAGCATCACAAAGTTCGGCAATGTTATGCGGCGGAATATTGGTCGCCATGCCGACCGCGATCCCCGAAGACCCATTGGCCAACAGATTCGGAAACTGCGCGGGCAGCACGACAGGCTCGGTCAATGTGCCGTCATAGTTCTCGCGATAGTCGACTGCGTTTTCGTTCAGCCCTTCCAGCATGGCCTCGGCCACGGCGGTCATCCGCGCTTCGGTATAGCGCGAGGCAGCGGGATTATCGCCGTCGATGTTGCCGAAGTTACCCTGACCGTCGACCAGCGGATAACGAACGTTAAAATCCTGCGCCAAACGCGCCATCGCATCATAAATCGCGGCATCACCGTGCGGGTGATAGTTACCCATCACGTCACCGGAAATCTTCGCGGACTTACGGAAACCACCTGTGGACGACAGCCGCAGTTCGCGCATCGCAAACAGGATGCGGCGGTGCACCGGCTTCAGCCCATCACGCGCGTCCGGCAATGCACGGTGCATGATGGTTGACAGCGCATAGGTCAGATAGCGTTCCCCCAAGGCGCGGCGCAGCGGCTCGGACAGGTCATTCGGGTCGAGTTCTGGGGGTGTGGTTGTGTCTGACATGACGGGTCTTTTAGCCAAGCCTAGCAGGGCGAGCAAGCGACAGATTCCGCAAGCCTAGTTCTGGAAATATGCCGCTTGCACGGTTTCAAGAGAGAAAAAAGCAATATTTTTGTGCTATGCGGTTTCTTGCCAATTGAAATTGAACCATTCGCGAAGTTTCGCGTTGGTCTTTCAACAGAGACACGATTTTGACAGAAACGGGGAACAGCACAATGAAACGGTTCATCTTTTTGATATTTGGTTTCATGGGCTGGGCTTTCTATGAGATGAGCGGCGGCGCAGATTTCGCACCTGCGGGCGCACAAATGGTAAGCGCCGAAGCCACCGATTCGGCGCTCATTGCCAGCGCGAATGCTGCGGCACCTTCTTCAGACCTTGTTACGGCTGCCGCCGCGAACGCGGCACGCAAAGCTGAAAGCCCGGTCACCCCCTTCGCCCAAAAATCCACAGCGCCCGAACCCGCAGCTACCCGCGTGGCGTTAAACCTGACCACATTGAGCGATCTGCCGCAGGCCAATGACGCCGTGGTGCAAAAGGCTGTTGCCTCACCGGCTGACCGTGCCGGTGCAAAGGTCGTTAAATCCAAGCCGGCGAAGACTTCTGGCGAAATAGTGCAAAATGCATCCTATTCGGTCACAACCACGCAGACGCCCGTTATCCTCCCCAGCCTAATAGATGGCGCTGATAGCGCCGCAACCTATGTAAGCACCACGCAAGCTGAGATCCGCACGGTCAGCGGCACCCGCGTTAATGTCCGCGGTGGGCCCGGCACCAGTTTTGATGTGGTCGGCAAACTAGGCCAAGGAGATGCCGTTGAGGTGATCGAAGACAACGGCGCAGGTTGGGTCCGGTTCCGCAGTGTGGATGGCACAGAAACTGGCTGGATGGCCGACTTCCTGCTCAACAATGGCTAACTTGCCAATCCAATAGCATCGCGCGATGAAGGGCCTTTCAATCGAAGGGCCCCTTTGCATGTCTGCGACCCGTTCCATCCTAATCACTGGCTGTTCCAGCGGCATCGGCTACGCCGCCGCTCATGGCATGCGCACACGGGGCTGGCGGGTTTTCGCAGCCTGTCGGCAACAGGAGGATTGCGACCGCCTCAGCGCCGAAGGTTTCGACGCACCCCGGATCGATTATATCGATGAGGCCAGCATCCAATCTGCCCTCGCCCATGTGCTGGACCAGACGGGCGGTACGCTTGATGCAGTATTCAACAACGGTGCCCACGCCACGCCCGGATTGGTCGAAGACCTGCCCACAGATGCCCTGCGCGAGATATTCGAGGCGAATTTCTTTGGCTGGCACAGCCTGACCCGCGCGGTGATCCCCGTTATGCGCGCACAGGGGCATGGGCGGATCGTGCAATGTTCCTCGGTTCTTGGCATGGTGGCGATGCCGTGGCGCGGGGCGTATAACTCCACTAAATTCGCGCTGGAGGGGCTGACCGATACCCTGCGGCTTGAGATGCGCGGCACGGGGATTGAGTTGATCCTGATCGAACCCGGCCCGGTCACGTCTAAACTGCGTGCCAAGGCAATTCCGCGGTTCGAACGTTGGATCGACTGGCAAAATAGCCCCCGCGCGGCGGAATACGAAGCGACCATGCGCCCCCGGCTCTATGATAACAGCGGCAAGAAAGACCGGTTTGAACTGCCCCCCGAAGCGGTGGTGGCAAAATTGGTTCACGCCGTGGAATCCCCTCGCCCCCGTCCGCGCTATTTCGTCACAACCCCCACCCATATCGCCAATGTTTTGCGGCGCATCCTGCCGACGCGGGCGCTGGATTGGGTCACCAGCCGCTGATTTTGGTTGCGCTACTGCGCCGCGCCTCTACATCTCGGGGCAACGAAAGGACAGCCCATGCCAAATGATCCGTTTTTCGTGATCGTCCTGCTTTCCGTCGTGGCGGTTGCCGTTGTGCTTATGATGGGCCTCGGGGGATTTGCTACGGGGGGCAAGTTCAACAAGCGTAACGCCAACAAGTTGATGCGTTGGCGGATCATCGCGCAGTTTATCGCCGTGCTGCTGATCCTTGCTTATGTCTATCTCCGAGGGGGGACGATCTGATGGTTGTACTGAACAAGATTTACACCCGCACCGGGGATAAGGGCACCACCGCGCTTGGCAACGGTGATCGCGTGGCCAAACACGACGCGCGGGTCGAGGCCTATGGCACCTCGGATGAGTTGAACTGTTTTGTCGGCGTTGCCCGGCTCGAAGCCACCGGCGCCACGGACGAAGCACTGGCTCGCATCCAGAACGACCTTTTTGATCTGGGCGCCGACCTTTGCCGCCCCGATATGGAGGCTGATCGCGATGCGGAATACCCGCCCCTGCGGGTCACCCAAGAACAGGTCGACCGGCTTGAGCGCGAAATCGACGTAATGAATACTGAATTGGAGCCACTGCGCAGCTTCATCCTGCCCGGTGGCCGCGCGCTGGCCGCACATCTGCATGTCTGCCGCACTGTAGCGCGCCGCGCCGAACGGCTGGCAGTGCTGCTGTCGGAACAGACCACAATCAACCCCGCTACCGTCACCTACCTAAACCGTCTAAGCGACTGGTTCTTTGTCGCCGCGCGTATGGCCAACAACGCGGGCCAAGAAGACGTGTTGTGGGTGCCGGGCGCGAACCGTTAAGAAAATAGCGCTAACAGACGAAAAACCGGGAAAACGCCGCGTTCAAAACTGCCTATCTGCCGATTTTGGCCTGTTTTGATCCGATCCGCTTCGTTACACCCGTCTAGAGAATTAGGGAGACCGGGCCAACCAGCCCGCGTCGCAAACTGAGGAGAGAGACCGCTCATGAAGGTACTGGTACCTGTCAAACGCGTGATCGACTATAACGTGAAAGTTCGTGTGAAAGCGGACGGAACGGGTGTTGATCTTGCCAATGTGAAAATGTCGATGAACCCCTTCGACGAAATCGCCGTCGAACAGGCGATTCGTCTGAAAGAAGCCGGTCAGGCTGAAGAGATCGTCGCCGTCTCCATCGGTGTGAAGCAAGCGCAGGAAACCCTGCGCACCGCGCTCGCCATGGGTGCAGACCGCGCGATTCTCGTGGTGGCCTCCGACGATGTCCACAAAGATATCGAACCGCTGGCCGTGGCAAAGATCCTCAAAGCCATCGTCGACGAAGAGCAGCCGGGCCTCGTGCTCTGCGGCAAACAGGCGATCGACAACGACATGAACGCTACCGGCCAAATGCTGTCGGCGCTGATGGGCTGGTCGCAGGCGACATTTGCCTCTGAAATCGCCATCGAAGGCGACAAGGCTAAAGTCACCCGCGAAGTCGACGGCGGCTTGCAGACCATCGAGGTCACCATGCCGACAGTCGTCACTGTCGACCTGCGCCTCAACGAGCCGCGCTACGCTTCGCTGCCGAACATCATGAAAGCCAAGAAAAAGCCGTTGGACGAAAAGACCGCCGAAGATTACGGCGTCGATGTCTCCAACCGCTTGGAAATCGTCAAAACCGTAGAGCCTGCCGAGCGTGCCGCTGGTATCAAGGTCGGTTCGGTTGACGAGCTTGTGGCGAAACTCAAAGAAGTGGGGGCTGTGTAATGGCTGTTCTTCTGATTGCCGAAATCTCCGATGGCGAATTGTCCATGGATGCCACCGCCAAGGCGGTAGCCGCAGCCAAGGCTCTGGGCGACGTGACCGTTCTGGCGGCTGGCAGCTCTGCCGCTGCGGCCGGCGAAGCGGCCTCCAAGATCGACGGCGTGTCCAAGGTGCTGGTCGCCGAAGACCCGATGCTGGGCCACCGACTGGCCGAGGCCACCGCAGCGCTGATCGTATCGCTGGCGGGTGACTATGAGCATATCGTCGCTCCGGCCACCACCGACGCCAAAAACGTGATGCCCCGCGTGGCAGCACTTTTGGACGTCATGGTGATCTCGGATGCTTCCGGTGTTGTCGATGCCGACACATTCGAGCGCCCGATCTATGCCGGTAACGCGGTTCAGACCGTGAAATCCAACGACGCCAAGAAAGTCATCACCTTCCGCACATCGACCTTCGATGCGGCCGGTGAGGGGGGCTCTGCCTCGGTCGAGACCATCTCGGCTGCCGAAAATCCCGGCCTGTCGACATGGGTCGAAGACAAGGTTGCCGAATCCGACCGTCCTGAGCTGACAAGCGCTGGCGTGGTGGTTTCCGGTGGTCGTGGCGTCGGCTCCGAAGAGGACTTCGCGCTGATCGAAAAACTGGCCGACAAACTGGGCGCTGCCGTTGGCGCGTCGCGTGCGGCGGTCGATTCGGGCTATGCGCCGAACGATTGGCAGGTTGGCCAGACCGGCAAAGTTGTCGCCCCCGACCTCTATGTCGCGGTTGGCATCTCGGGTGCGATTCAGCACCTTGCCGGGATGAAAGATTCCAAGATCATCGTTGCGATCAACAAAGACGAAGAATCGCCAATCTTCCAAGTGGCGGACTACGGTCTGGTTGCCGATCTCTTTGATGCCGTGCCTGAGCTGATCGAAAAACTGTAAAGCTCTTCACGTGAAACACCAAAGGCCCGTCAGATTTGGCGGGCCTTTTTTGTTACGGACGCTCCCACCCTGCAGTCTTCAGGACATGTTCTGCAATGCATCGGCCAAAGCAGCGGCAGCGGAGGCATGGGCCATCGGGCCGAGCATCTCTGACGCGGCCTGCACCTCCATCTCGCTTACCACCATCCCAGCGGTGGGTGCGACAGACGGGCATTTGGGGGCAACGACTTCAATCTTAGCGGTCGCATGTTGGGCTACCGCTTCGAACATTTCCCGGGTGACGAAGAGCGGGTCATAGCCCAAGTCCCCCACAGGCTGTTCATCAGTGGCCACCGGCGGGCGGTCGGCTAGCCAAAGCAGCAGCGTCCGTCCTCGGATTTGCCCCAACATCAACCGCATGCGTGCCATCCACGCCTGCTGCAACTCGGTACGCACCGCCTCGAACCGCTCAGGTGAAACCTGCATTAAATGGGTCAGCATGTGGCGATTAAAGTGAAATTCTGAAAAATCCACCTCGCGGTAAATTGTCTGCAACAGGGCCGAAGCGCCGACGAAGCGATCATTCCGGCGCCGATGCACCGAATAGAACCGATTGGTCATATTCTGTGCCCCCATGACCTGAACCACCGTTACATCCGCCTGTGAGGCCGCCTGTGCGACAAAGGGGTCATGGGCGAATGCGTCGATCCCTGCATTGGGAAAGCCAAAATTTACACAAGTCTTTCCTATCGCAGCCTCGACCCGCGCCGGGAAAGGCTGTTCTATGAATTTGCCATAGGTTTCTGTCCCGCCAAGAAAGGCGATGTAAGGCGCCTCCAACCGGCGGCGGGGGCCGCGAAACATCAACTTTGAAGTGCCATAGCGGCACGGTAGATAATCCAGAGGCTCTGGCCCCGGTGCATCATAGGTCATTGAACCCACCTTTATTGTTCACCCAAAGCCAGATTGCACAGGAGGGGCTGCGATTCTCTTAACGGGCAAATTTGCCGATAGATTTCGTAAAGAGCTGCCCTTGCGGCACCCCCGCGACGCGCCCTATTGTGCGCCGAACTCAAGTAAAGGACAGGCCATGGATATCCAGACAATCGGCATCGTGGGCGCAGGGCAAATGGGTAACGGGATTGCCCATGTCATGGCGCTGGCGGGCTATGATGTGCTGCTGAACGATGTCAGCGCCGATGCGCTGGCTAAAGGGATGAAAACCGTCACCGGCAACATGGACCGCCAAGTCAGCCGCGAGAAAATCACCGCCGCCGACCGCGATGCCGCAATGGCGCGGATCACCACAACGCAGACGCTTAGCGACCTAGGCCAGAGCGATTTGGTGATCGAAGCGGCGACGGAGCGGGAGACAGTGAAGCAGGCGATTTTCGAAGACCTGATGCCGCACCTCAAGCCGACAACGATTCTAACGTCGAACACCTCGTCGATCTCTATCACCCGATTGGCCAGCCGCACTGACCGGCCTGAGAAATTCATGGGATTCCACTTCATGAACCCCGTCCCGGTGATGCAATTGGTTGAACTGATCCGCGGCATCGCCACGGATAAGGAGACCTATGACGCCTGCAAAGCCGTGGTGGACCGCTTGGGAAAAACCGCCGCTTCGGCCGAGGATTTCCCTGCGTTCATCGTGAACCGCATTCTGATGCCGATGATCAACGAGGCGGTCTATACGCTTTATGAAGGGGTCGGTAATGTAGAGTCGATCGACAGTTCGATGAAACTGGGCGCGAACCATCCGATGGGCCCGCTGGAACTGGCGGATTTCATCGGTTTGGACACCTGTCTGGCGATTATGAATGTGCTGCATGATGGGCTTGCGGATACGAAATATCGCCCCTGCCCACTGCTGACCAAATATGTCGAAGCCGGTTGGCTGGGTCGCAAGACTCAGCGCGGGTTCTATGATTACCGCGGCGAGAAACCGGTACCGACGCGCTAAACGGGAACGTTGATGGGGGCACTGCCCCCATCACGCCAAAGGCGCGGTTCCCCCGCGGGTATTTTTGAAAGAATGAAGCTTAGTGGGTCAGTGCCAGAGTATGGGCGCGCAGCCACGCCATAAACCCGCGTGGGTCCTCTGCCCAGCGGTCGATCTCTTCCCGGCTGAGGGGATGGCCGACAATTGGGCCTTGGGGTTTGCCGCAGGCATGGGCAATTTCGTGTAGCAGCAGGCCTTGGCGCAGCATCGGGCTGATCTGGTTTGCAATCTGGTAAGCGCGGCTGTTTTGGCCCGGAAAGCGCATCGGCACGACCTGCGCGCCAGACCGGCGGATCATCTTGGCAGTGAAGACATTCCACTCAGCCTCGACCGCCGGGCCCCAGAAGCGTTCAGATGAGGCGACAACCCCTGAAGGAAAAAGCGCGACTACGCCGTCTTCTTTAAGGTGGACCATGGCCTTGGCCCGCATTTCCACGCCCTTGCGCTGTGCGTCGGGGTCATGCGGGAAAGGCACCGGGATCATATAGCTGCCGGCCACCTCGTCGATAGAGGTGAGCAGCGACCGGGTGAGAATGCGGTAATCTGGGCGCACGCGGCCGATTAGATCGGCAAAAATCATGCCGTCGACCATACCGTGAGGGTGATTTGCCACAACGACCACCGGCCCCTTTTTGGGGATACGGTCCAACTGCTCTTGCGGGGTGGTCAGGTCGATCCCCATCGTGTCGAGCGCCGCGCGCCAGAAGGCTTGGCCCGATGGTGTGCCGCGTTGCTCGAACTTGCGGATCAAGCGTAGGATTTTGATTTTTCCGGTAAACAGTTCCATCGCGGAAATGACCCGGGCTTTCCAGGGATCATCAAAGGTTGACGCATAGGAGAGGCTGCGACGGTCGTATTTGGTGAAAGTCACCGTACCGTCGCCTGTCTGAGCCTTATGGGCCGCCATCTTTTGCGCGTCATCCATTTGATCGGAGGATCCTTTTTCCCGCGATGCGGGGTTAGTATCCCTCGCCGAACTTATCCGCCACCAGGGCAGTCAAAGCGTCGGCCAAGGCATCGGCATCGGGACCAGAGGTTTGCACCTCAATCGTGGTGCCACGCGAGGCGCCAAGCATCAACAGCCCCATGATGCTGTCGCCTGAAGCGGACATACCATCCTTGCTGACCTCGGCGCGGGCATCGAAAGCTTCTACCACCTCAACCAATTTGGCGGAGGCGCGCGCGTGCAGGCCTTTTTCGTTTACGATCTTAAGAGAAAATTCGGGCATGACGTCTTGGGGCCTTTTAACCTGCGCTGACATTCTGGCTGTCGATATACTTCTTACCAGCTTCGAGTGCCGCGCGCACGGCATCGGGCACATCCAATTGCCGTGACTTGGCGAGTTTGATCAGCATTGGCAGGTTCGCGCCATAGATAATGCGCCGGTTTTCGGGGCGACATGCCAAGAGGCTGAGGTTTGATGGTGATCCACCAAAAAGATCGGTGACGACCACAACGCCTGCGCCTTGATCCACCGCATCGGCGGCGGCGCAGATCTCGCGTTCTTTATTGGCGCGGTCGTGGTCTGCCTCAATCGCGATGGCGCGCACACCGAATTGGGATCCCACGACATGTTCGATGGCGGCAAGATATTCTTGCGCCAGCCCCCCATGTGCGACGATGACGATCCCGATCACGGCTTGCTTCCTTCACGATGCTGGCGGTCCAGTTCACGGTGCCTAATTGACACCTGCCAGCCCTGCTCTGCAAGGCGCAAAGCGTGGCTTTCCGCCATGGCGACAGAGCGGTGTTGCCCGCCAGTACAGCCAAAGGCGATGGAGATATGGGATTTTCCCTCTTCGCGGTAAGCGGGCAGCAGCAAAAGACTGAGATCGAGAACTTTATCCGCGAAATCCGTGTAACGTTTATCGCCCGCTACATGGGCCGCCACAGCCGCGTCCCGGCCATTGCCGCTGCGCAGTTCAGGCACCCAATAGGGGTTTCGCAAAAAGCGGCAGTCATGCACCACATCGACACCACGGGGCAGACCACGTTTGTAAGAGAAGCTCTGTACCGAAACGGTAAGATGGCGTTGGCCGCCAGGAGCGAACCATTGCTCCACCTCGGCGCGCAACTCATGTACGTTGAGCGTTGTCGTGTCGATCAGAACGTCCGCGCGGGCGCGAATTGCGTGGAGCAATTCTTGTTCTCGGGCGATGCCGTCGGCGGGGCGATCGGCGGGGGCCAGCGGGTGGCGGCGGCGCGTTTCGGAAAAGCGCTGCAACAGTACGTCTGGCGCGCAGTCGAGATAGAGCAGTTCTGCGCTCCACCCCGGTTCGGCAGAGAGGCGGCCCATCAGCTCCAGCACGCCCTCGGTTGAAAAATCACGGTTGCGCGCATCAATGCCCAAGGCCACCGATTGCGCATCGCCGGGTCGGTCGAGCAGCGCAGGCAACAGCCGCAATGGTAGGTTGTCGATCGCCTCAAACCCCGCGTCTTCCAACACATTGAGTGCAGAGGAACGCCCAGCGCCCGAGGGGCCGGTGACAAGGACCAGCCGCCGAGGCGTATGGTCTGTGGAGGGGGTCTGACTGATCAATTCGGTTCTTTCACAGCTGACATATACAGATGAATTGCTGCCGCAAAATGAGCGCTATCGCATTTGTGAAAACAGGGCAATGTGACACCCTGTATCAAGTGGGTATGGCCCTCGGGCAGGCGCCGCTCTTCGGGATGGGCAAGATCAACAGCAAGGGCCAAGGGCACCGGGCCGTGTTCCTCAAGCCGCAAAATTGCCACGTTGCGCGCCTCGATGAGGCCACGAATGTTTTCGGGAACGCTCGCGATTACGTCATCCCCTCTGCGGATTACATCGGTACGGTCATCCGCCACCAGCTTGGCACCGAGGGCGATCAGTTGCAACGCAAGCGCCGATTTGCCAGCGCCCGAAGGGCCAAGGATCAGCACCCCGCGCCCGCCGATGGCCACGCAGCTTGCGTGGAGGTTCTCGCGTTTAATGGTCATTTCTCGGCCTCAAGCCGCGTTTAGGTCGGCAGGCCCACAACGAAACGTGCGCCTAGGGGCTCAGATGTGATGTCAGCTTCGGTTGGGCGAATGTTTTCGGCCCAGATCACGCCGCCATGCGCTTCGACAATCTGTTTGGAGATTGCGAGGCCAAGACCGGAGTTATTGCCAAAATGCTCTTCCGGGCGCTGCGAATAGAAGCGTTTGAAGATCTTGCCAAGGGCCTGTTCGGGGATGCCGGGGCCGGTGTCTTCGACCACGATCAACACGCGATTGGCGCGTTTACGCGCCCAAACGCGGATCGCATCGCCGTCTTCGCAAAAGGAGATCGCGTTGGTGATAAGGTTCACGAAAACCTGCGCAAGGCGCGCTTCAAGCCCATGAACGGTGATCGGCGCGGCAGGCAGATCGGTTATGAAATCAATGCCCTTAGATTTCGCATCTTCACCCAGATACTGGCCAAGATTGCCCAGCATTTGCAGCAGATCGAAGGGCTCTTCCTCTTCCTTGACCAATTCTGAATCAAGCCGTGAAGCATTGGAAATATCGCTAACCAACCGGTCCAGACGCCGTACATCATGTTCAATGACATCAAGCAACTTTTCGCGCTGATCATCGCGTTTGACCATGCGCAGGGTTCCCACAGCAGACCGCAGAGAGGCGAGCGGGTTCTTGATCTCATGGGCCACATCGGCGGCGAATTGTTCGTTGCCATCGATACGGTTGTAGAGCGCCGAAACCATCCCGCGCAACGCGCCGGACAGGCGGCCGATCTCATCGGGGCGTGCGGTCAGATCGGGAATCCGAATGCGGCCTGGGTTCATCTTGCGCGCGTCTTTGTCACGGCCGAGTTCGGCAGCCGCCGACAGGTCAGCCAATGGGTTGGCGATGGTGGACGCCAACACAAGGCTGAGCCCGATCGAGACCAACGTCGCGATGACGAACATCTGCAGCACGCGCTCACGTTCACTGCGCACCAGGCGGTCAATCTCTCCTGCAGCGCTGGCCACGGCGACGACGCCGACCGGGGTATCGCCCTGCATGATTGGCGTCACGACGCTAAACAATGTGCCGCCTTCGATGGCGAGGGTGCCTTCAAGCCGGGTGCCGCCGGATACGCTAGGCGCGACCATGCTGCGGAATTGCTCTTCCAACGGTGGGGTTGCAGCGACTTCTTCAGTACTGAAGGGGGCAGAGACGCGATCCCATAGCCAATTCAGGCCGTCATTGAGCAGGGTCCGCTCCCCTGCCTCTGAAGCGGCGAGCGCTTCGGCTACTGTGAGGCTGCCAGCGGTGCGCGCCACCAGCGTTTCTGCAGGGTCGTAGACAAAGACTTCGATGCCGCCACGCAAATCCAATCCATCAAGCGTGGCGGCCACATCGACACCATCGCCCGTGGTTAGGTTCACCGGCGCGCCTGCGGGAAGCTGCGCTTCGATCACATCGGCAATCAGCTCAGTCTCGGACACCAGCGCCGCGGCACGCTGCATGGCCAGACTGTCACGCGAAGAGTTAAGGTAAAGGATACCCGCAACCAACACGCTAAGCGCAATCAGGTTAAAGGTGATGATCTTGCGCGTTAGCGGCGAGGCACGCAGCGAAAACAGCCCTCGCCGTTCGCGCTTGACCCGAATTTCATCGGGCGCGGCGCTGTCGGGGGTGACCCAATCGTCCCCCAATACAACATCACCGTCCCTACCCACAGCCATGTCCCGCACGAGCTTCCTTTCGACCAGCGTTAACCGCCGGGTTTACTCTTCGTTGTATCTATAGCCGATGCCATAAAGCGTTTCGATCGCCGAGAATTCATCATCGGCGGTGCGCATCTTTTTCCGCAGACGTTTGATGTGGCTGTCGATCGTGCGGTCATCCACATAGACCTGATCATCATAAGCTACGTCCATCAACTGGTCGCGCGATTTCACAAACCCGGGGCGCTGCGCGAGCGCCTGCAACAGCAGGAACTCGGTCACGGTCAGGGACACGTCTTTGCCCTTCCAGCTGACGGCGTGGCGCAGCGGGTCCATCCGCAGTTCGCCGCGCTCCATCACTTTGGTTTCTTCTGTATCGCCAACCTCATTCGTTTCCACCGCATCTTGGCGCCGCAGAAGGGCGCGGATACGTTCGACCAACAGACGCTGGCTGAAGGGTTTTTTGACGTAATCGTCTGCCCCCATACGCAGACCAAGCACTTCGTCGATCTCATCATCCTTGGATGTCAGGAAAATGACCGGCATCGCGGTTTTCTGACGCAACCGTTGCAGCAGATCCATGCCGTCCATGCGGGGCATCTTGATGTCCAGCACCGCCATATCCGGCAGTTTCTTGTTGAATGCGTCCAACGCGGCCTGACCGTCGTTGTAGGTTTCCACTTCGAAGCCTTCAGCTTCAAGAGTCATCGAAACAGATGTCAGGATGTTCCTGTCATCGTCTACCAATGCAATCTTTGACATTGCCCGCTTCCTTATGCTGCTCAATTCGTTCTTATTTTTGGAGTCAGTGATCCCCAATATTAGAGATCGAATCAATCCTTAAGTGCGAATCGTGCCATTGAGATGCACCAATTCGGTCATAATTTGGTTAGGAATGGCTAAATTGCCGCACTTTAATTCCTCACAGATTGATTGAACCCTGCTCTGCAGTCGTCGCATTGGGTCGGGATCTATGCGCATCGAAACAAAGTTTTAGATGGTGGCGCTAACTGTGACAAAGCTGCCTGTTCAACCTTAAAACGCCCGTGTTAAGAGGCTTTCAAGGCCCCCGATGCCCAGGGCAATTGCGCCCGCTCGGACACGTTCTGCGCCGCTCACGCGCTACTACAGGAGACATCACATGACATTTGGACGGGTAAACCCGCAGTTCAGCCTCGAAGATCAACAGATCAGCGGGCTTGGCGATGTCTATTACAACCTGACCGAGCCTGCGCTGGTCGAGGCCGCGTTGAAACGGGGCGAAGGTAATTTGGGCAAGGGCGGTGCGTTCCTTGTTACCACGGGCAAGTTCACGGGCCGGTCACCCAAGGACAAACATGTGGTCAAAACCGACAGCGTGGCCGACAGCATCTGGTGGGAAAACAACGCCGAGATGTCGCCCGAAGGGTTTGACGCATTGTACAAAGACATGGTCGCGCACATGCAGGGCAAAGACTACTTTGTCCAAGACCTCGTCGGGGGCGCGGACCCAAAACACGCGATCAACGTGCGTATGGTAACGGAACTTGCATGGCACGGGCTGTTCATCCGCACAATGCTGCGCCGCCCCGATGCCGAAGCGCTGCAAGACTTCATCGCTGATTTCACCGTCATCAACTGCCCCAGTTTCCAAGCTGACCCGGCCAAGCACAACTGCCGCAGCGAGACCGTTATCGCGATGAACTTCGACCGCAAGATGATCCTCATCGGCGGCACGGAATACGCGGGTGAGAACAAGAAATCTGTCTTCACGCTGCTGAACTACCTATTGCCGGAAAAAGGCATCATGCCGATGCACTGCTCGGCCAACCACGCCACCGGAAACCCCGTTGATACGGCCGTTTTCTTCGGCCTGTCGGGTACTGGTAAAACCACCCTCTCCGCCGACCCCGAGCGCACGCTGATCGGTGATGACGAGCACGGCTGGTCCGACAACGGCACCTTCAACTTTGAAGGCGGTTGCTATGCCAAGACCATTAACCTGAGCCCCGAAGCCGAGCCGGAGATCTACGCGACGACCTCCAAGTTTGGCACGGTGATCGAGAACATGGTCTTCGACCCGAACACATTCGAGCTCGACTTCGACGACGATTCGCTGACTGCCAACATGCGCGCGGCCTATCCGCTGCACTATATCTCTAACGCCAGTGAAAAAGCCGTCGGCGGCCACCCCAAGAACATCATCATGCTGACCTGCGATGCATTCGGCGTTCTGCCTCCGATCGCGCGGCTGAGCCCGGCGCAGGCGATGTACCATTTCCTGTCGGGCTTCACCTCCAAGGTCGCAGGCACCGAGCGTGGCGTGACCGAGCCTGAGCCCACATTCTCCACCTGTTTCGGCGCACCTTTCATGCCCCGCCGACCAGAGGTTTACGGCAACCTTCTGCGTGAAAAGATCGCACAACACGGCGCGACCTGCTGGTTGGTTAACACTGGCTGGACGGGCGGCGCTCATGGCACCGGCTCCCGGATGCCTATCAAAGCCACCCGCGCACTGCTGAGCGCAGCGCTTGAGGGCCGTCTGGCCGACGCCGAGTTCCGCAAAGACCCGAACTTTGGTTTCGATGTGCCTGTTGAAGTGAACGGTGTTGCCGACATCCTGCTTGACCCACGTCGCACATGGGACGATCCGGAATCCTATGACCGTCAGGCGGCCAAATTGGTCAAAATGTTCTCGGACAACTTCGAGCAGTATCTGCCCTATATCGATGACGATGTGAAAGCGGCGGCGATCAACTAATACGCTGCAAACACATTCCAAAAGCAAAGGGCCGCCTCAATGGGCGGCCCTTTTTGCATTAGCCAACGGCATCAACTAACCACCGAAAGTCACCTTCGCATCCAGCGGCATTTCCCGAAGGAAGGTTTCATCCACCCCAACGATATTCACTGATGCGGAACGGTCCACCGCAGCGATCAAGGCAAAGCTCTTGTCAGGATAGCGCCCCGCCATCAGCAAGCGTTTATAGGCCAAAGGCACGGGGGCTCCTCCCTCTTCTCGCGGGATCTGAGTGACCACTTCGTCCAGGCGAACGCCATAGGTCGCCTCAACCTCACGGAAGGGGAAGTTCAACATATTCTCAAACTCCGGCCCGCCGGGAAACAGCTTAAGCGGCCGCCCGATGCTGCTGCGCGCGTTACTCCAGCCCCACCACTGCGTGTAAAACGACTTCTCCCCCACCTCGGTACAAATCCAGCCGTTGGGCGAATCGCGGTAGACCAGCATGTAGGGGCGCATGGCGCGGAATGCTTCGCTTTCCAGTTCCCCTTGGCTCTGTGTCCAAGCCTGAAGCGCGGCTTGCAACATCGGTGACCCACCGTCCCAGATCAGCGACAATGGCTGCTGTTGCTGGTGAAAGCACCAACCGTTCGGCTCTTCATGAGACAGACGCAGCATTCCATCGGCATGGCGGGTTTTACCATCTAGCCACAGCTTGCCTCGATCAAGGATATCGCGTGCTTCCGGCAGCGCCTCTATCCCGACTTTCGTCAGAGAATAGCGCCGGTTCTCGATCGAAAAGAGCGCCGCGCCCATTGTGTCTTCCAGTTGTTGAATATGCCGCCGAACCGTCTGACGCGTGCTGGACAATTGTGCGACCGCATGGCTCAGATTCAAGGTGCTCGCCAGCGTTACAAACGAGCGGATCATTTCGAACAAAAGCGCCGGCGTGGGCTCTTTTTGCCGGGGCTTTGGCGCAGCGTCGACCGGCGCAATATCGGACATATGTTGGTTCATAGGCAAAGCATGGTACATGAATCACCCAACAACGCAACATAATCCATCCACCTAAGGTAAATTGGTTAACACAATTGGGTCAGAACTAGGCAATTGATCCTCAATACATTGACGGTAGTGAATGTAATGCACTCAACCTGAGGTATTTACCCATGTCCCATCCTGTAGACATTCACGTTGGTCGGCGACTCAAGCAAGCCCGCACCCTGCGGCGGCAGTCCCAAACCGACGTTGCGCGTGAACTTAAACTCTCGTTTCAGCAAATCCAAAAGTATGAAATCGGCTCCAACCGGATCGCCGCCAGCCGCCTGCATGAGCTGGCTCGGATACTCGAAGTCACCCCCGGATATTTCTTTGAAGGGCTTGATGATGATACGCCAGAGACCAAGAATGACCCGGCGCTCGATATCGTAAACGCGATTGGCTCCATCAAGGATGACAACGTAAGAGCCCGTATTCTAACGTTTATTGAAGACGTGTCAGGCGTTACGGTCGCCCGCCGGGGCTGATGGCTGCTGCCGCTTCTCGCGCCGACGCACCCGCCGAAGGCGGCAACGAAAGGCGCAGGTTTCACGGCAGGCAGCAGTCACCAAAGCAACAACTCCGGTGTTCGCTTCGAAGCGGCTTCACGCCACCAGCGTTTCAGCTTTCTTAAGGTCGACGGAGACCAACTGGCTCACACCCTGTTCTGCCATGGTTACCCCAAAGAGCCGATCCATCCGCGCCATCGTTACCGCGTGGTGCGTGATGATGAGGAAGCGCGTGTCGGTCTGACGGCACATCTCGTCCAAGAGGTCACAGAATCTGGTCACATTTGCGTCATCAAGCGGCGCATCGACCTCATCCAGCACACAGATCGGCGCTGGATTCGCGAGGAACACGGCAAAGATCAGTGCCATCGCGGTCAATGTCTGCTCCCCACCCGACAGGAGGCTCAGCGTGCTGAGCTTCTTACCCGGAGGCTGGCACATGATCTCCAGCCCGGCTTCCAGCGGATCATCACTTTCGACCATCACAAGGTTCGCTTCGCCACCACCGAAGAGATGGGTGAACAACATCGAGAAGTTCGCGTTCACTTGTTCGAAGGCCGTCAGTAGCCTTTCCCGCCCTTCGCGGTTCAGCCCGGCGATACCGCTTCGCAGGGTCTTGATCGCCTCTTCCAGATCGGCCTTCTCGGCCAGAAGCGCGTCATGCTCTTCGCGAACCTCTTTCGCGTCATCCTCAGCGCGCAGGTTCACCGCCCCCAGCGAATCCCGCTGGCGTTTGTGGCGGTTTACTTCCTCTTCCAATGCTTCGGCTTGGAGGTGCTGCTCCGTACCTAGGTCAAGCGCATCACGTAGTGCTTCGGGGGCAACCTGCCGCTCGTCCTGAATGCGTTCAGCGGCGTGCGACACAGTTTCACGGGCGGCATCGCTGCGCGCTTCGGCCCGCGCACGGGCTTCACGCGCGTCCGAGGCCTGACGTTCAGCGTCACGCTCAGCTTCTGTCGCAGCCTTTAGCGCATTCTCCGCAGCGCCCAGCGTTTCTACCGCACGGGTACGGCGCGTTTCGGCAGCCGTGATCGCGCCCATGAGCTCTTCGCGCTTGGCCGCAATCTCTGCGGGAGCGGCGCTTGCTTGTGAAAGTTCCGCCTCCGAGGCGGTCTTGCGCTCGACCAATTCCGCCGTTCGCTTGCCTGCGGTCTCTAGCCGGTGCCGCCAACCGCTTATCTCTTTCGTCACTTCCTGCGCGCGCCGGACCCGGGATTCGCCCTCTCGGCGCAACTCATCATGAGCAGAGCGGCGCGACATCATGGTGATCCGCGAAGCTTCGACCGCCATGCGAATATCTTCGACCATAGCGCGCGCGGCAGAAAGGTCGTCCAACCCTTCCAGAGTACGCTCGGCGTCGAGTACTTCTGCGCGGGCGGCGATCGCGGCCTCCTCGTGGCGTTTCACCGCAAGGCCGAGGGATTCCAATCGGCTTTGGGCAAGATTTCGATCTGCCTCTGCACGGCTCAGCGCGCGGCCTGCATCAGCGACCTGCCTGTCCGCATCGCGCCGCGCCTCACGGGCACGCTTGTCGGCGTCGGCCTGCTCTGCCAATTGACGCTGTAATGTCTCATGAGCCGCCCGCGCGCCATCGGCACGTTGGCTTGCTTCCTCTAATGCCTGTTTCAATACTTCAAGCCGGTTCAACTGCTGCAGGCGCAGGGCCGCTGCCGATGGCGCGTCTTCGGCCCAAGCGCGGAAGCCGTCCCACCGCCAAAGATCACCCTCGGGCGAAACCAAACGCTGCCCCGGCAACAACTGCGCCTGAAGCTGCGTACCCGCATCGGGATCGACGAGTCCGATCTGGCTCATACGGCGTTCAAGCACCTCAGGCACGGACACATGCTGCGTCAGCGGGGTCACCCCCCCGGGCAGCGGTTGCGCCTCCAGATACCCCGGCAGCACCGACCAGCCGGAAGGCCCATCCGCATCAACCTCAGGCGCGCGCAAATCGTCTGCCAAAGCAGCCCCAAGCGCTTTCTCAAAGCCATGTTCAACCTGCAACCGATCAAGGATCTGCCCGCCCTCGGCGGTATCGCGTTCCACCAACTTCGCCAGCGCCCCAGCTTCCGCCCGCAAGGCGTTGGTTTCGCCCTCCGCCTCTGACCGCTCTGCCCGCGCGTCGGCTTCGCGCGATTGCGTATCGGCGCGGGCTTCCTCGGCGGCCAAAAGGGCGGCATCCGCGGCCGCGGCGGCATCGACGGCCGCCACCTCTGCCTTCTGCGCCGTTGCGAAATCTAACCCGGCCTGATCGAGCGTCGCTTGGCTTTGGGCCACTGCATCGCGGGCTTTGGCGGCCTCTGCTTCCGATTTTTGTAGGGTCTTTCGGCTGTCCTGAAGCAAACGTTCCGCCGAACTGTGACGCGCTGACAACCGGGCGACATCTTCGGTTTGTTGGGCCAAATCCCCCTCGCGGATTTGCAACACGGAAGAGGCCTCACGCGCGGCCTCTCCGGCAGCTTCTAGCGCCTTGTCATGCCCTTCGCCCGCCTTGGCCAATTCCCGCGCTTCCAATTCGAGACGTTCAATCGTTTCCTCGGCGTCGCGGTTCAACCCACCTTCGCGGTCGATATCGCGGGTCAGTTGCGTGATCCGCCCGGATAGCGTTTCGATTAACGCAGCAGCGCGGGATTCCTGTTCGGTCAATGTGTCGCGTTGCGTGGTAAGGCGTTGAAGAACGGCAGCAGAGATCGCCTCTTCTTCGCGCAAAGCGGGCAAAGCGGCTTCTGCCTCTTCGCGCCCTTTGGCGATCTGGCGCACCTGCGCTTCGGCCTCGGCCGCGGACGCGACGCGGGCCCGCAATTCCTCTTCGGATTTGCCGCGTGCATCCTCCGCTTCGCGCCAACGGTGGTAAAGTAGCAGCCCCTCGGCACGGCGCAGTGCTTCGCCGATTTCGCGATAGCGCGCGGCTTGGCGGGCTTGGCGGGCCAGCGTGGCCAATTGGGCAGCAAGCTGTTCGATCACGTCATCGACACGAGCAAGGTTCTGTTCTGCGCCATTCAACTTCAATTCGGCTTCATGCCGGCGTTGATAAAGCCCAGAAATCCCAGCCGCCTCTTCCAAAATACGGCGACGGCTTTTGGGCTTGGCATTGATCAATTCAGCAATCTGCCCCTGTCGCACCAGCGCAGGGCTATGGGCGCCGGTGGACGCATCGGCGAAAAGCATTTGCACATCACGCGCCCGCACGTCTTTGCCATTCACCTTATAGGCACTGCCCACATCGCGGGTGATGCGGCGCACGATCTCTAGTGCGTCTTGTTCGTTAAAGCCCGCAGGCGCCAACCGATCGCTGTTATCCAAATGCAGCGAGACTTCGGCAAAATTGCGCGCCGGGCGCGAGGCGGCCCCGGCAAAGATCACATCTTCCATACCACCGCCACGCATTGCGGTCGGGCGGTTTTCACCCATGACCCACCGCAGTGCTTCAAGCAGGTTGGATTTGCCACAGCCGTTCGGCCCCACAACGCCCGTCAGCCCGTCAGAGATGACGAGGTCGGTCGGGTCCACGAAGCTTTTGAAGCCGGTCAGTCTGAGTTTGGAAAAGCGCAAGTTAGCCCTGCCGTAATTGATTCTTACCTGAGCGGCGAACTTGCCGTTTTGGGAGGGTCCGAGTCAATCAAAAGCCCCAAGGGAAGGGGGGCAATGAGCGGTTATCCACAAGATATTGTCGTCGCGATCAGACGTAGGCCGTCCAAACCGAGCTAGGGCCTAATCACAGTCCAACACACCAATTGCCAATGCCTGATCGCCCAGCACCTCTTTGACATCGCAACCGCTGGCTAGGGCCATTGCCCGGCCTGCCCGCCCCCGGATCGGACCAAACCGCGGGGCATATTGCGCGTTGACGCGCATCGCCTCTGCCCGTTCGCCACGGATCCGCACGTCAAAAACCGATCCATCAACCGTGACCTGTTGGGCGGCTACGCCGCGAAAATCCCGGCTGGGTGCATTGCAGGCCGTCAGCCAGATAGGCATCGTGATGAACAAGAAGAACCGCATGGCTTTAGCCTGCAGTTAGAGGGTTAATAAAACCCTACCATCTAACGAAAAAAGCCCCGGTGAAACCGGGGCTTTCAAAATTCGATGGGGCGCTGGCCTAGTGCAGCTTGGCTTCGACTTGGGCGATGCCATCGTCGATCAGCTTGTTGCCCTGTGCGGCGGTCATCTGCTTGGCGATCACGTCGCGGGCAGCGGCCACAGCAATGGTCACGGCTTGATCGCGGACTTCCTTCACAGCGGCGGCCTCGGCCGAGCTGATCTGGTCCTTCGCGGCGGCCATGCGACGCTCAAGCGATTTGGCCATATCCGCCCGTGCCTGTTCGGCAGCAAGACGGGCGTCTTCCTTGGCAGAAGACACGATACGGTCCGCTTGGTCCTGCACCTCTTTCTGCTTGCGCTCATAGGAAGCGAGCAAAGTCTGCGCTTCTTCACGCAGGGCGCGGGCTTCTTCCAACTCGGTCTTGATGCCGTCGGCGCGTTTGTCGAGCATGCCGATCAACAGCGTCGGCACCTTGAAATAAATCAGGATCCCGAGGAACAGCAGGAAGGCCAGCAGCACGATGAAGTCCGTGTTGCGCAGCGAGAAGAAAGGTCCGGTGGCCGCAAAAGCAGGCGAAGCCACCATGCCAGCGAGCAGGGTCGAAAGTGTCAGGCGCATGGATTTGGTCATGGCTTATCCTTTCATCCGCGCATCGACGGCGGCATCAACGGTTGTAGCATCTGCCGTGCCACCAAGGGCGGCGACAAGCGCTTCTGCGGTGTCCTTGGCAACGGCTTGTACGTTGTCCATGGCGCCCGCGCGAATTTCGGCGATGGCTTTTTCCGATTCCGCCACTTGCGCGGCAATCTCGGCATCGGCCTTGGACATTTCGGCATCCAGATCAGCCTGCATGTCCGCTTTGGCTTGGGCCACGATCTGCTGTGCCTCAGCACGGGCGTCGATCAGGGCCTTGTCATAGGCGGCTTCGGCTTCCTGTGCCTTGACCTTCAGGTCTTCGGCAGCCGCGATGTCATTGGTGATGGTCCCTTGGCGCTCGGCCAGAACCGCACCGATACGAGGCAGAGCCACGCGCGACAGGATCAGGTAGGTGGCGATCAGCGCGAGGATCAGCCAGAAAATCTGGTTGCCCCAGTGATCGAAGTTCAGCTGCGGCATGCCCGGCGTTTCGGCAGCATGGGTCGCAATGCCGGTCGCGTCGGCCAGCCCGTCGCTGGTTGTTACAGTTGCCATCGTGGCTTCTCCTTGGAAACTTTGCCGTTACAGCCGGGCAGACACGGCGATGCGCGCCTGCCCGCTCGTAAGGATTACAGTTCCGAGAGCTTAGACAGCGAACATCAGCAGCAGAGCGACGAGGAACGAGAAGATCCCCAGAGCTTCTGCAAACGCGATGCCGATGAACAGGGTCGCTGTCTGGCTTGCGGCTGCCGATGGGTTGCGCAGTGCGCCGGACAGGAAGTTGGCGGCAACGTTGCCGACACCCAGGGCTGCGATGCCTGTGCCGAGACCTGCGATGCCTGCGCCGATATGTGCGAGTTGACCTTCCATTGGGGTATCTCCTTACGATTGGAAGTTAAAACTTTGACGGGAAGCCCCGCCGTTGTTGGGGTTGTTAGTGTGCGGGGTGCAGCGCGTCCTTGAGGTACACGCATGTCAGGATGGTAAAGACATAGGCCTGGATAAAGGCCACCAGCACTTCGAGACCGTACATCGCGGTAATCGCGAGCACCGACACCGGAGAGATCACTGCGATGGCAGCGAAACCGGCGAAAACTTTGATAACCGCGTGGCCCGCCATGACGTTACCAGCCAGACGAATGGAGTGGCTTACCGGGCGCACGAAGTAGCTGATCAATTCGATGATCGCCAGCACCGGGCGCAGCGCCAGAGGGGCAGAAGACACCCAGAAGAGGCTCAGGAACGCTGCGCCGTTCTTGACGAAGCCCACGACGGTCACGGTGATGAACACGGCCAGCGCCAGCACCACGGTCACCGAGAAATGCGCGGTGGGGGTAAAGGCTGTTGGGATCAGGCCGAGGAAGTTGGCCATCACGATGAACATGAACAGGGTCATGATATAGGGGAAGAACTTCAGCCCCTCTTTGCCGCAGATGTCCTCGACCATCTTGTGGATGAAGCCGTAAGCCAACTCAGCAACCGATTGCATCCGGCCCGGAACGACCGAGCGGCGCGCGCTGCCCAGAACGAGCATCGCGAAAGTGGCCAGAACCGCCAGCGCCATCCAGAAGGTCGCGTTGGTGATGGTGTACCAAGCAACGGAAGCATCATCGCTAAAGAGCGGCGATACGATGAACTGGTCCATCGGGTGGAATTCCAGACCGCCTGTTTCAGCGCCGTTTGTCTCTGTTGCCATCTCAGGCTCCCTCGTCCTTGCCCGAATGGGGCGTATCCTGTTCGGCCGGTTCGGCCTGTTGTTTGCCCTGGATTTCCTCAGCGGTGCGGAGCATCGTCTTCACCCCCGCCGCAAGGCCCAGCATTACAAATAGCACCATGAAGATGGGCAGCGTGCCAAAGAGCACATCAAGCCCGTATCCGATGCCGAAACCGATCCCGAGACCGGCCACAAGTTCGATCACCATCCGCCAAGCCATATTGGCCTGAGAATAATGCTCATCCGCTCGGGGCTTGGGTGCGCCGCGCTGCTTCGCAGCCGCCAGTCTGGCCTCAAGCTGCTCCATCTGCTGCCGTTGGTCCGGGCTGGTCACACCAAAATCCCCTTAGGAATATCTGCTGCGGTGCTACTGTCAGGGCGGGTTAGAGTCAACAACCTTGGGCGCCGCAGGTTTTTCCGCCTTTACAGTAGGTTAGCCGTAGCGAGATGTTGGCGCCCTTGAAACAGCGCCGGCAAATCCCAGTGAAACCGCGCCGGATGCTTATTCAACCCGGTGGTTAAGTTAGCCGCAATGGCCGCTTTCCCACCCCCGCGCCCCGCGCTATGCAGGCACATGACCCAAGACTTAGATCAGGTATTTGCCGCCCTTGCGGACCCCACCCGCCGCGCCATCCTCGCGATGCTGCTGGAGGATGATATGGCCGTGACCGATGTGGCCGAGCCGTTCGAGATGTCGCTGGCCGCGATCTCGAAACATCTGGGCGTGCTGACGGCGGCAGGGCTGATCAGTCAGGAAAAGCGGGGGCGTGTGAAGTGGTGCAAACTGGAACCGGATGCCTTGCGGAATGCGTCGGTCTGGATGCAGGGGTTCGGGCAGTTTGAACCGGTGAACCTTGATGCCTTCGAGCGATTTCTGGAAATCGAACTGCCTGAGACTGCGGAAGGCGTGACGCGCTCAGGGTCTGAGTAGAGAGAGTGATCCCCCCTTGCCACGAGGTAAATAAGACAAGGGGAGGATCAATCGACGGTCAGATGACGCCGAATGCAAAACGCAAAATAGCCAATACCACTACGATCAACCCGATCAGGTAAATAATACTACGCATGGTTGTGTCCTTCACTTTGATTTCACGCCCCAACGCGGGATCACGCGCTCCGGTTCCATCAAATCTGCATCTTTTTGAAATTTTGTGTTTTTTCCGCGCTGTCGTCGCGCAGCAGCAGGTATAGCGCCAGAATGGTCAGTAGAACGCCACCCCAGACCATTCCACCCGGCAGAGCATTGCCAAAGCCCAATTCCCATAGGATCACCCAGCTTGGTGTAAGATAGGTATAGGCCATCACTTTCGCCGAGGGCAGCCGCAGCGCCGCGAATTGCAACAGAACCACCGTGGCCGCCGTGGCAAAGACCGCAACGTATAGAATAGTGATCCAGACCAAGGGGCGAAGCGCACCCCAATCCGTCGCGCGGATATCTTGCCAGCCGTAGAGCCCCAGCAGCACTGTCCCCGCCAGCAGCGTGCCAAAGGTGAACATCACCGCACTTTCACCTCGGTTTAGCCGCCGCACCATCGGGGTATAGAGTGCGTGACTGATGCAGCCGACGAAATAGATCGCCTCCCCCCGGCCGATGTCGAACGCCAACAGCGCCGTGAGGTCGCCGCGAAAGATCACCCAAAGCGCCCCGGCCCCGCCAATCGCCAATGCCAGCGCCATGCGCGGCGTCATGATCTGGCGCATCAAAGCCCATGCAAAGCCCGCCGCCATGACCGGGACGAGGGTAAAGACAGCCGCCGCGGCAACCGGGGGCGCGGTCTTCAACCCTTCAAACATCAGCACGAAATAGAGCGTGAACAGCCCCGCCAGAACGAAATATCGCCAAGGTGCTGCAAAGCCTGCCCGGTTGATATCGCCCCGTCCCCAAGCCAAAGCTCCGACCAATACCGTGGCCAAGGCGAAACGCACGGCGTTCAGCGCCGTCGGCGTGATCTCATTCGCCACCTGCGCCCCGAGCGAGAATGACCCTGCCACCAGCGCCGAAAAACACAGCATCGCCAGATGTCCCTGCGCCGAAGCGCTCAGTCGGGACATGTGACGGCATCCTCGGCATGGTCTTTGAGGAAACGCAGCACCGCCTGCACCTTGCTGGTGCGGTGCAGATCGACATGGGTGACTAGCCACAGCGCGCTGCTCCAGTCAGGGCGCGGGGCATGAATCTCAACCAACTGCGGATCATTGCGCCCCATGGCGGCGGGCAGCCCACCGATCCCTGCCCCGGCCCGCAAGGCGGCCTCCATCGCCGTTCCGCTGGTGCTGCGCCATGTCACGCTTTCCTCAGGCACCGTTGCCCAGAGCCATTTGTGATAGGGCGCGCGACTGTCGCGGTTATCGGCGGCGATGAAGCGGTGCTTGTGGTAGTCCTCCGGCCCCTGCGGAATGCCGAATTGCGCCACGTAATCCCGGCTCGCATAGGCCCCGACCGCAAGTTGCGCATAGGGCTGCACCACATTGTCGGGCTGGTCCGGCGCGGCCCCTGCGCGGATGGCGACATGCGCTTCGCCGTACTCAAGGCGAAACAGTCGATCCCCGATCAGGTAACGCACGACCAACTCAGGGTTCTGGCGCTGGAACTCAGTCAACAATGGCGCCAGTTGCGGGGCAAGGAAATCAAGCGATGTGATCACCAATTCGCCCGACACATCACTGCCACGCCCCTTGATCCGCCCGGCCAACTGGCTGAACTGATCATCCGTGGCCCGCGCCACCCGCAGCAGATCCTCGCCCGCCTCGGTCGCCGTATAACCGCGCGCATGACGCTGGAACAACTTCACGCCAAGCCGCCCTTCCAGCGCGTCGATATGGCGGATCACCGTCGCATGGTGGACTCCCAGAACCTCAGCCGCGCCGCTTACCGTGCCGAGCTGCGCAACCTGATAGGCCGTCCTGATCTCATCCCAATTGTCCATTCACTCACCCTGCCTTCCCGACTTGTGCATTTACGAACATGGTCACGCTCATTCTGGCAGTTGCGTTCGTGAGCACAATGGTCAATTCCATGTCATCAGATTTACCTTGGAACAAGGACCAGCATCATGGCCACTCTGCGCATCGAAACTTCCGTGAACCGCGAGAACTCTGTCACCCGCAAGCTGACAGACCGCATCATTTCCACTCTCGGCGAAAGTGACGTGGTGACCCGCGACATCGCCACCGAACCGCTGCCGCTGATCGATTCCACCTGGGCCAGCGCCCGTGTAAAGCCCGCCGAAGAGCGCACAGCGCTGGATCAAGAAGCCCTCGCCCTGTCAGACGCGCTGGTCGCCGAAGTGCAGGCCGCCGACACCATTGTCATCAGCGCGCCGATCTACAACTTCACCATTCCCGCCTCGCTGAAAGCGTGGATCGACCTGATCGCCCGCGTCGGCGTGACCTTTAACTACACCGCAGAAGGCCCCGTTGGCCTGCTTGAGAACAAGCGCGTGATCGTCGCCTTCGCCTCTGGCGGCACCGGCATCGATTCCGCCGCCGACTTCGCCAGTGGCTACCTGCGCTTTGTGCTGGGCTTCTTGGGCATCACCGATGTGACCTTTGTCGCGGCGGACCAATTGGCCGTTGATGCCGAAGGCACCATCGCCCGCGCCAACGCCCAGATCGACGCGCTGCGCGACGCGGCCTAAGCAGCCTCGCGCTCAGAAACAGCCGCGTCCTGTCACCGGGGCGCGGCTTTGGCTTGGGCTAGCTTTTGCCGCCCGCCCTGCCCGGCTTGACTCGCGCCGCGCCAGCGCGTAAACGCCCCTCAATCTCCGGAAGCATTGCCTTCCGGTCCCGGCATGGCGTCGGGATCGCCCCCAGTCAGCGCGTTGCGCCCACTGGGGCATTTGTGCATTTTCGCGCGCGTCCTTAAATAGGGGCAAGTGCAACCGACCCGAAAGGCCCTGTGCCCATGTTTGAAAATCTCAGCGAACGGCTCTCTGGTGTCTTTGACCGCCTGACCAAACAAGGCGCGCTCAGCGACGAAGATGTCAAAACCGCCCTGCGTGAAGTGCGCGTCGCCCTGCTGGAGGCTGACGTTTCGCTGCCCGTGGCGCGCGATTTCGTCAAAGCGGTACAGGACAAGGCGACCGGCCAAGCGGTGACCAAATCGGTCACGCCCGGCCAGCAGGTTGTGAAGATCGTCCATGACGCGCTGATCGACACGCTGAAAGGCGAAGGCGAACCCGGGGCGCTCAAGATCGACAGCCCGCCCGCCCCGATCCTGATGGTCGGCCTACAGGGCGGTGGTAAGACGACCACCACCGCGAAACTGGCCAAGCGTTTGAAAGAGCGTGACGGCAAGCGCGTGCTGATGGCCTCGCTCGACGTGAACCGCCCGGCGGCGATGGAGCAACTTGCCATCCTCGGCACCCAGATCGGCGTCGACACGCTACCGATCGTCAAGGGCGAAAGCCCCGTCCAGATTGCCAAGCGCGCCAAGACGCAGGCGGGTTTGGGCGGCTATGACGTCTATATGCTCGACACTGCGGGCCGTCTGTCTATCGACGAAGAGTTGATGCAGCAGGTCAAAGCCGTGCGCGACGTGGCCAATCCACGTGAAACATTGCTCGTCGTCGACGGCTTGACCGGCCAAGACGCCGTGCACACCGCCGAGAACTTTGACGAGCGTATCGGCATCACCGGTGTCGTGCTGACCCGGATGGACGGCGATGGCCGTGGCGGTGCGGCTCTCTCGATGCGTGCTGTGACCGGCAAGCCGATCAAGTTCGTCGGTCTTGGCGAAAAGATGGACGCACTTGAGACTTTCGAGCCTGAGCGCATCGCGGGCCGTATCCTCGGCATGGGCGATATCGTCGCGCTGGTCGAAAAGGCCCAAGAAACCATCGAGGCCGAACAGGCCGAGAAGATGATGAAGCGCATGGCCAAGGGTCAGTTCAACATGAACGACCTGAAGATGCAGCTTGAGCAGATGATCAAGATGGGCGGCATGCAGGGCATGATGGGTATGATGCCCGGCATGGGGAAAATGGCGAAACAGGTCGAAGACGCCGGTTTCGACGACAAGATCCTCAAGCAGCAGATCGCCCTGATCCAGTCCATGACCAAGAAAGAGCGCGCCAACCCTGCCCTGCTTCAGGCCAGCCGCAAAAAGCGTATCGCCAAGGGTGCCGGCATGGAGGTCTCCGACCTCAACAAGCTGATGAAGATGCACCGCCAGATGTCCGACATGATGAAGAAGATGGGCAAAATGGGCAAAGGCGGCATGCTCAAGCAGGCCATGAAAGGCATGATGGGCAAGGGCGGCATGCCCGGCGGCATGGACCCCTCCCAGATGGACCCCAAGGCGCTCGAAGCGGCGGCCAAGCAGATGGGCGGCAAGCTGCCCGGCGGTCTGGGCGGCATGGGCGGCGGCATGGGCCTGCCCGGCGGACTCAGCGGTTTCGGGAAAAAGAAATGACCGCGACCGATATGGATACCGCCGCTCGCGCCGCCGAGCTATTGAAAGAGCATCGCGCAAGCATCGACCGGCTCGACGCGATCCTCGTCTATACCCTAGGCGAGCGTTTCAAACACACGCAGGCCGTGGGGAAACTCAAGGCCACACACGACCTTCCCCCGTCCGATCCGGCCCGCGAAGCGGCCCAGATCGAGCGGCTCGAAGATTTGGCGGAAGCAGCGGACCTAGACCCCGCATTCGCCAAGAAGTTCTTGAACTTCATCATCGCCGAAGTCATTCGGCACCACAAAACCCACCAAGAATAGGACGGCCTCCCGTCCCCCCAACCAACCTAAAGGATTACTCACCATGGCTATGAAAATTCGTCTCGCCCGCGGCGGCTCCAAAAAGCGCCCCTTCTACCGTATCGTTGCTGCTGACAGCCGCATGCCGCGCGATGGCCGCTTCATCGAGAAGCTGGGCACATACAACCCGCTGCTGCCCAAAGACAGCGAAGACCGCGTGAAAATGGACGTTGAAAAGATCGAAGCATGGATTGCCAAGGGCGCACAGCCGACCGAGCGCGTTGTCCGCATGCTGGAAGCCGCTGGCGTTCGCGAAAAGACCGAGCGTAACAACCCCAAAAAGGGCACACCGGGCAAGAAAGCCCAAGAGCGCGTGCAGGAAAAAGCCGACAAAGCCGCTGCCGCTGCCGAAGCTGCCAACGCACCTGCCGAAGAAGCTTCCGCAGAATAAGCCGCGAGCGCCCGGCATGGATGCATTCTCTGAAGACTTCCGTGCCGGGCTGCACGACCTGATGCGATGGCGGCGCGACGTGCGCCGCTTTCGCACAGACCCGCTGGACGAGGCACTGGTGCAAACCTGCCTCGACAGCTTTACTCTCGCCCCTTCTGTGGGCCTGTCGGAACCGTGGCGGATCATCCGCGTAACATCCGACACCGCGCGCCAAGCCGCGCTTGAGAATTTCGAAACAGCCAATGCCCGCGCCCTTGCCGGATATGACGGTGACAAGGCCGCACTCTATGCCGGGCTTAAGCTTTCGGGCATGAGCGATGCGCCTGAGCAATTGGCGGTTTACTGTGATGACAGCACCGACAAGGGCAGCGGCCTTGGTGCCGGGACGATGCCTGAGATGCGCCGCTATTCCGTGGTAGGTGCGATCAACTATTTATGGCTCACCGCCCGCGCCCATGGCCTTGGGCTGGGCTGGGTTTCCGTGCTTGACCCTGCGCGGCTGAACCGTGATCTTGCCGTTCCAAAGGACTGGTGGCTGGTGGCCTATCTTTGCATGGGCTGGCCCGAAGACAACAGCCTGACGCCGGAACTGGAAACCAAGGGCTGGGAGACCCGCGCCCCAAGCCTGAAGATCGAGACCCGTTGATGAGAAAACTACTGTTCCTTCTGGCCGTGCTGGTGCTCGGCTTTGTCCTTGGCATCCGCTATGACCGGCAGTTAATGCAGGACGAATGCAAAACCGGTGCCGGGGAATGGACTGGGACGATCTGTGTCAATTCGGAGTTGTTGCAATGAGTGACCAAGACCTGATCTGCGTCGGTGCCATCGCCGGTGCCTACGGCGTGCGCGGCGAAGTCCGCGTGAAAAGCTATTGCGCGGCACCAGAGGATATCGAGACCTACCGCCCGCTTTACACCGAAGACGGCAGCCGGACCTTCAACCTTGCCCTATTGCATCAGGTCAAAAACGGTTTCGCCGCCCGCATTGCCGAAATCACGACGAAAGAAGAGGCCGATGAGAAGCGCGGCCTGTCGCTGTTCGCGGCTCGGGATCAACTGCCAAGCCTGCCGGATGATGAATTCTACCACGCCGATCTGATCGGGCTTGAGGTCTATGATACTGGCGGCACACTGCTGGGGCGGGTGAAGACGGTGCAGAACCACGGGGCGGATGATCTGCTGGAGCTGCAATTGGCGGGCACCTCTGCCACCACCTTCCTGCCCTTCACCAAGGTCGCTGTGCCGACCGTCGATCTTGCCTCGGGCCGGATCGTCGCCGACCCGCCCTTGGGCGTGCTGCCGGATGGCAAGGATGGCTGAGACCGGAGCCGGATGATGCCCCGCCGGATCATCCTGCACCCCGGCTTTCACAAGACCGGGACCAGTTCCCTTCAGGCCATCCTGCGCGCCAACCGCACCGCCTTGAAACCCCATGTCGCGCTGCGCCTGCGCTGGCATATGAAAGACCTGCTGCACGCCACGCGCGGCTATTCCACATGGCGCGATCCGCTCACGCTGTTGAAAGCCGAACATCGGTTCGAGACCCTGCTCGACGGCCTGCCCCAAATGCCGCGCCGCACGCTGATCCTCTCGGCTGAGGAGTTGGCAGGCCACCTGCCGGGCCGGGGCGATCTGGCCGATTACAGCGCCGCACCCGAGTTGCTGGAGATCTTCATCCGCAGCCTGCGCCAGCGTTTTTCCCAAGCCAAGATCATGGTCTACCTCTCCACCCGAGCCCCGGCGGACTGGATCGCCTCGGCCTATTGGGAGCATGTCAAAGCCTCGTCGATGACGCTCGACCTTGCTGACTTTACTGCCCGCTATGCCCCGGCTGCGGACTTGGACGCGATGGTTCAAGAGATCGCCCACCGCCTTCCCTGCCCGGTGCACCATACACGGCTGGAGGATTGCCGCGATCTGCCGCTCGGGCCTGCGGCCCCGCTCCTCGACCTATGTGAGCTACCGCAAGACCTCTTGAAGCAGTTAGCCCTGCCACCGCCCGCAAACCAACGCTTGCCTGCGGATCTTTTGCAGGCTCTGCTTGACGCCAACCGCCAACACGCCGATGACCCCGAGGCGCGCCGCCGCGCCAAGACCGCCCTATTTAAACAGGCAGGAACCGCATGAAACCCACCCGCTCCCATGGTCGCCAAAGCGCACGCCCCAATCTGAAACCTCGTGCCCTGATGCAAGATACGCCCGATTACGCTGATGTCTGGCAGGCGCGGATCGTGACGTTGTTTCCCGACCTCTTTCCCGGTGTGCTGGGCGCCAGCCTGACCGGCAAAGCGTTGCAAGAAGGAAGGTGGCAGCTGCACACCCACGACCTGCGCGATTTTGGCATTGGCAGACACCGCAACGTCGATGACACCCCCGCAGGCGGCGGCGCGGGCATGGTGATGCGCGCTGATGTGGTTGGCCCGGCCTTGGCCCGCGCACAAAGCCATGCGCATGGGCGCTGGCCGATCCTTTATATGTCACCGCGCGGGCGACGGTTCGATCAGGCAATGGCGCGCGATCTGGCCGATTGCGCGGGCGTCACCATGCTCTGCGGGCGGTTTGAGGGCGTGGACGAACGGGTGATCGAGCATTTCGGCATCACCGAGGTGAGCTTGGGCGATTTCGTCATGACGGGCGGCGAATTGGCCGCGCAGGCGATGATTGATGCCACCGTGCGCCTTTTGCCCGGCGTTTTGGGTAATGCCGAGAGTATTGAAGAAGAAAGCCATGCCTCGGGACTGCTGGAACACCCGCAATACACCCGCCCCGCCGAATGGGAGGGGCGCGAGATTCCCCCCGTTCTGATGTCGGGCAACCATGGCGAGATCGCCAAATGGCGGCAGGCGCAGGCCGAAGACCTGACCCGCAGCCGCCGTCCCGACATGTGGGCGGCGCGTGAGAGCAAAGACTAGGCACGCGGAACCCGCCCCCCCGCGATGCGTTGATCCCCCATATTGGAGGGAGAAACCAAATGCTTGAACTTATTCTCATTCTGCTGATCGTCGCGGCCGTCGCGGCACTCTTGGGTTTTGGCCGCGTGTCCGGCGCGGCAATGACCGGGGCGAAGGTGCTGATCGGCATCGTTCTGGTGCTGTTTTTGCTCGTTGTTTTGGGCGTGATCGCGCTGGCCTGAGCTGCTCAGGATCAAGGCGGCACCAACCCCCTTGATCCTGCGACTATTGCCCCCTATACCCCGCTCATCCGGAATCGCTTTGGCGGCTCCGGTGCTTTGCGTTTAGGCGCAAGCGAATAAAGCAATGACGACGATACCTCCGGCGGGGGCCCTGCGATCTTACGATCACGGCGCTGCCTGACAGAACCCGAAGCTCTGGGTCGCGACATAATTTCGTGGAATACCGCGAACATCATAGGAGATAGGTCAGATGAACCTGATCGCAGAGATCGAGGCGGAACAAGTCGCCGAACTGGGGAAAGAGATCCCCGACTTCCGTGCCGGTGATACCATTCGTGTTGGTTTTAAAGTCACCGAAGGCACCCGCACCCGTGTGCAGAACTACGAAGGCGTCTGCATTTCGCGCAAAAATGGCCACGGCATTGCCGGGTCATTCACTGTGCGCAAAATTTCCTTTGGCGAAGGCGTGGAGCGTGTGTTCCCCCTGCATTCGACCAACATCGACAGCATCACCGTTGTTCGCCGTGGCCGCGTGCGTCGCGCCAAGCTGTACTACCTGCGCAGCCGTCGCGGCAAATCCGCACGTATTGTCGAAAACGCTCACTACAAGCCCCGCGCGAACGCATAAAGGACTGGTCGATGAAAACCGATACACATCCCGAATACCACATCATCAACGTCAAGATGACCGACGGCACCGTTGTGGAAATGAAATCGACATGGGGCAAAGAAGGCGACCAGCTGTCGCTCGATATCGACCCTTCCGTGCACCCCGCGTGGACCGGCGGCACTGGCCGCATCATGGACACCGGCGGCCGCGTGTCGAAGTTCAAGAACAAATATGCTGGTCTGGGCTTCTAAACCTTTTCCGTCGTTACGAAAACAAAGGCGCGGCCCCTGCGGGTCGCGCCTTTTGCGTTCTAAAGATCTTGTTGGGATGGGGGCGAGACCGGGCGCTTGGGGCTAAGGTTGTGCACGGTATTTGTGAAAGGATGAATGGAGGGGGGACAGCGTGCGGAATAAAGCAGGCGCGTGTTTGGTTGCGTGGATTACAGGCGGCGTTCTTGCAGGGCGGCTTGGGCGCCAAAACCGTGAAGATGGGACAGCACCGCGCCGTAGGCAATCAGCAGATAGGCCAGAAGTTCAGTTCCTTCTTGGACAGTGGTTTTGACCTGCGGATCATAGGCCGCTCCCATCACTGCTTCCCACAAGGTGCTGGTACCGAAAGTGCGCGAGAAGAACAGCAACAGCACCACGCCAATATAGACAAAGGTGGCAGAACGGGTTTGTAGATGATGCAGCATCGGCAGAAGCGTGGTGCCCCGGTTGCGCCAAGCCACGAAGGTGCCGACCGCCAGCGTCGCAAGCGCGGGATAGAGCCAGAAACCATGCCGGATTCGATCCAGCGCCGCGTCATACTCTCGTAGAAACATGCAGGCAAAGAGGGTTGCCGCCAATGCGAGATAGCCCCGCATCGCAATGTTTTGATAGGCACCCAACACAAAAATGCCCGCGGCGATGGCCAAAAGGGTATTGTGCAGATGCTCGGTAAGGGAGTCTTCGGTGACACCTTCGCCCCATACTGCTGTATCAAGGTAGACAGTGACCGGCACCAGCGCCACCAAAACGCAGACCAGCACCAATTCAGCAAATACCGCGCCCAGCGAGGGCAATACGCCGCGGACGGTGGCAGCTTTGGGGGCACTTGGTTTGCCGGGAGTGTTTTCTACCATTGGGTGCCTCGCCTTAACGCTTGCTTGGGGCCACCCCTGAGGGGCAGCGAAGAGCGGTGGTACACCGCCGGTCCTACCTTGAAAATAGCGTAAATGTACGTGATGTCCAAAAGCGGCAGTGCGGCCACGGTCGGGCGAACTCGCGGCCTCACCACTTTCCAAAGTTGTGAACCCTACATATAGTGCGGTTCAACAATATCCTGCATGAACGGCAGGCGCGAAGGGACAGCAGTATGGCGCATATCATCGTCGTCGGTAACGAAAAGGGCGGCGCAGGCAAATCGACCGTTTCCATGCATGTGGCAACGGCGCTGGCGCGACTTGGGCATAAGGTCAGCGGGTTGGACCTTGACCTGCGGCAACGGACCTTTGGCCGCTATATTGAGAACCGCCGCGATTTCATGCGCGAGTCTGGTCTGACGCTGGCAAGCCCTACTTTGTGTGAGCTACCGGATGTAGAGGCCAGCACCCTACGCCCCGGTGAGAACATGTATGATCACCGTCTAAGCGCCGCCGTGGCGGAACTGGAACCGGACAATGATTTCATCCTGATCGACTGCCCTGGTTCGCACACGCGCCTGAGCCAAGTCGCTCATTCGCTCGCCGATACGCTGATCACCCCGCTAAACGACAGTTTCATTGATTTTGACCTTTTGGCTCATATCGACGCCAATGGGGAAAAGATCACCGGGCCGTCCGTTTATTCCGAAATGGTCTGGAATGCGCGGCAGTTGCGTGCGCAGGCGGGGCTTACCGCCATTGACTGGGTCGTAGTGCGCAACCGTTTGGGTGCGCAGCGCATGGTCAACAAGGAAAAGATGGAGCGGGCGATTGGCAACCTCAGCAAGCGGATCGGATTCCGCACCGCGCCGGGGTTCAATGAGCGTGTGATCTTCCGCGAGCTGTTTCCGCGCGGGTTGACTCTGCTTGACCTCAAAGACATCGGGGTGAAGCAGTTGAACATCTCAAACATCGCCGCGCGGCAAGAACTGCGCGAATTGATCAAGGCGTTGGACCTGCCGGGCGTCACCCCCGACTTTTGAGGTTAGTGATGAGGCAGCGGCGGCACGACACGGCGGCGGCGTGACAGGGCAATGAGGTTCGACAGGAACAGCGCGCCCACGACGATGCCGCCGCCGATCAGCGCGTAGACGCCCGGATCTTCGCCCAGCACCGCCCAGACCAGCAGCGGGGCGAGCACGGATTCCAAAAGCACCAGCAGGCCCACTTCGGCGCTTGAAATATAGCGCGGGCCAAGCGCGATAAGCCCAGCACTGGCCGCCATGAAGATAGCATAGAGCAGCATCTGTGGCAGTTCCTCTACCGGCATCTGCAAAGGTTGTGCCACGGGAAGCAGCGCCAACCCCGCCAGCAGATAGGCCAGCGCAACCGCCGGCACCATGGAGACCGCCCGCGCATGCCGCGCCGCTGTCAGCGCACCCGCAAAGATTGCCGAGATCGCCAATGCCAAGAGATCGCCCGCGCGCGACGCATTTTCGGTCTCGCCTGATCCAAAAGCGATTACTGCCAGCCCGGCGAGCACCGCCGCAATGGTAAAGAACATGCGGCGGGTGATCGGCTCCCCCAAAAAGACCCTACTGTAGATCGCGGCAAAGACTGGGAGGGAGGCAAGGATAAACACCACATTCGCCACCGACGTCAGCCGCACCGCCAGCACGAACCCCACGCCTGCGCATGCGACACCGCCAACATAGATCGCACTGGCCCATCCGGCGCGCCGCAAAGCGCGGAAGGGGGCGGCGCCCTGCGCCAACAACAGCCCCGTGCCAATTGCCAACCCCACCAATGTGACTTTCCAAAAAGCCAGCGTCAGCATCGGCGCATCGATGACCCGCACGAAAAGCGCTTCGGGAACGATGCACATCACCCCGAGAAAGGTGAGCAGGAGGCCTTTGGTTTGATCGGTCATGCGCCATCGGTGGCGTTTTCCGCCGCCTAAGTAAAGCCCCCCGGACCTGCCTCTGATAGTTTGAGCAGCGCCCGCCGCAGCACCTCGGCCTCGGCGGGATCAAGTGCATCCATCAATGCCGCATCATAGCGCCGCGCCACTGCGCGCAGATCGTCATAAGCGGCTTGGCCCTGCCGGGTCAGCGACAGATATTCAACCCGGCGGTCATCCTCATTGCGGGTGCGGTCAACGAAGCGGCGCTCATTCAAACGGTGCACGGCGCGGCTGATCTTGGTTTTATGCATCCGTGCACGCTGGCCGATGTCGCTCGCCGTGAGACGCCCATAGAGCCCAAGATGAAACAGCACCCGCCACTCTGTACGCAGCATGCCGTAGCGATCCTTATAGATCTGCTGAAACTCCAGAGAGGACGCCTCTGCCGCTTGGTTTAGAAGATAGGGCAGGAATTGCTGCAATTGAAATTCGTCAGTTTTCATATCACGCCGCTTGTTAGTTACAAATACAACTATTACAGTTGCAACAGATTCCGCAAGGGGGTGCAGATGACCAACAATTCAAAGCCATCGACGATGACAACCGCGGCCACCACCTCGGGTACGCATCCGGGCTACATGCCCGGTTTCGGAAATGATTTTGAGACAGAGGCCCTGCCCGGCGCACTGCCGCAGGGCATGAACTCCCCGCAGAAATGCAACTACGGGCTTTATGGAGAGCAGCTTTCCGGCACCGCCTTTACCGCACCGTCCCATCAGAACGAGCGTACGTGGTGCTACCGCATCCGTCCTTCCGTCAAACATTCCTCGCGCTACACGCGGATCGACCTGCCCTATTGGAAATCTGCCCCGCATCAGCCGCAGGATGTCACCAGCCTTGGCCAATACCGCTGGGATCCGGTGCCGCATTCCGACGCGCCGCTGACTTGGCTTACCGGCATGCGGACCATGACCACGGCGGGGGATGTGAACACGCAGATCGGCATGGCGAGCCATATCTATCTGGTCACCGACAGTATGGTGGACAGCTATTTCTACTCCGCCGACAGCGAGTTGCTGATCGTCCCGCAGGAAGGCACGCTGCGCTTTTGCACCGAGTTGGGCGTGATGGACATCGCCCCGCAGGAGATCGCCATCATCCCCCGCGGGCTGGTCTACCGTGTCGAAGTGCTTGATGGTCCGGCGCGGGGGTTTGTGTGTGAGAACTATGGCCAGAAGTTCCACCTGCCCGGCCGCGGCCCGATTGGCGCCAACTGCATGGCGAACCCACGTGATTTCAAAACCCCCGTGGCGGCGTTTGAAGACCGCGAGGCGCCCTCGACCGTGACGATCAAATGGTGCGGTCAGTTCCATGAAACCAAGATCGGGCATTCGCCGCTCGACGTGGTGGCTTGGCACGGCAACTACGCCCCGGTGAAATACGACCTGAACACCTATTGCCCGGTGGGCGCGGTGCTGTTTGACCATCCCGACCCGTCGATCTTTACCGTGCTCACCGCGCCCTCGGGCGTCGAAGGCACCGCCAACATCGACTTCGTGCTGTTCCGCGACCGTTGGATGGTGGCCGAAGATACCTTCCGCCCGCCGTGGTATCACAAGAACATCATGTCCGAACTGATGGGCAACATTCACGGCCAGTATGACGCCAAGCCCAAGGGATTCATCCCCGGCGGGATGTCCCTGCACAACATGATGCTGCCGCATGGGCCGGACCGGAATGCCTTTGAGGGCGCGTCGAACGCTGACTTGCAGCCCCATAAGCTCGACAACACAATGTCCTTCATGTTCGAGACCCGCTTCCCGCAGCATCTGACCGAATTCGCCGCCAAAGAAGCGCCCCTGCAGGATGACTACATCGACTGCTGGGAGAGCCTTGAGAAGAAATTCGACGGCACACCGGGCAAGAAGTGACCCGCCTGCCCCCTGAAAGGACCGACATGACCCTGATGAACTCTTGGGTGGAAAGCGCCAACAGCGCTGATACCGATTTCCCCCTCAACAACCTGCCTTATGGCGTTTTCACGACCAATCGGCTGGAAGCGCGCTGTGGAGTGGCGATTGGCGATCAGATCCTCGACATGGCCGCTTTGGAGGAGGAGGGGCTGATCACCCTCACCGAAGAGCCGGTGTTCGATGTGCCCTATTGGAACGATGTGATGGACCTTGGCCCTGCGGCATGGGCGTCGTTGCGTGCGCGGCTGGTGGAGCTGCTCAGCGCCGATGCCCCGGATCAGGCCGCAGTCGCGCCGTATCTGGTGCCGATGGACGAAGCGCGGCTGCTCATGCCGATGATGGTCTCGGAATACACGGATTTCTACGCTGGCAAGCATCACGCGACCAATGTCGGCACGATGTTTCGCGGGGCCGAGAATGCCCTGCCCCCGAACTGGCTGCACATTCCCATTGGCTACAATGGCCGCGCTTCTACCGTCGTCGTTTCGGGGACCGAGATCACCCGCCCCAATGGCCAGCTAAAAGCCCCAGACGCCGATGCGCCGCATTTTGGCCCCTGCCAGCGGCTGGATATCGAGCTTGAGATGGGCGCGATCGTCGGCACTTCGACCGAGATGGGCCAGCCCATCACCATCGACCAAGCAGATGAGATGATCTTTGGCTATGTGCTGCTCAACGACTGGTCGGCGCGGGACATTCAGGCGTGGGAATACCAACCGCTCGGCCCGTTTCAGGCGAAAGCCTTCGCCACCTCGATCTCTCCTTGGATCGTGACCCGCGACGCGCTTGAGCCGTTCCGCACCTCGACACCTGAGCGCGAGAAGGACCTCCTGCTCTACCTGCGCGAAACCAAACCCGGCCTCTATGACATTGACCTGTCGGTGCTGCTCCAGCCCGAGGGCGGCGAGGCCGAGGAGATTGCGCGGACGAACTACCGCGAGATGTATTATTCCGCCGCCCAGCAGTTGACGCATCACGCCTCTTCGGGCTGCGCGATGAACGCGGGCGATCTGCTCGGGTCCGGCACCATCTCCGGCCCTGAGAAATCGCAACGCGGGTCGCTGCTGGAACTGTCATGGGGCGGCAAGGAGCCGATCACCCTCGCAAACGGCAGCCGCCGCAGCTTTGTCGAAGACGGCGACACGCTGACCCTTACCGGCCACGCGCAGGGCGACGGCTTTCGCGTGGGATTCGGCAGATGCACCGGCAAAATCCGCCCGGCAATCGACTTTTCCTGAACACCCAAACGCGCCCTGCACCGCAGACAAACCAAGACAGAAGGACATCACATGGCCAAGCAATTCGCATCCCAAGGCGACATGACCGAAAAGGAAATCTCCTTCACCGAGGTGGGCGAGGGACTTTACGCCTTCACCGCCGAGGGCGATCCAAACTCTGGCGTCATCATCGGCGACGACAGCGTGATGATCATCGAAGCACAGGCCACCCCGCGTCTGGCGAATAAGGTCATCGAATGCGTCCGCTCGGTCACCGACAAACCGATCAGCCATGTGGTACTGACCCACTACCACGCCGTGCGCGTGCTCGGGGCCTCGGCCTTTGGCGCGCAGCAAATCATCATGTCCGAGAAAGCCCGCGCCATGGTTGCTGAACGCGGCCAAGAAGATTGGGACAGCGAATTTGAACGCTTCCCGCGTCTGTTTGAAGGCCATGAAAGCATCCCCGGCCTGACCTACCCCACCACCACCTTCAACGGCCGCATGAGCGTCTATCTCGGCAAGCGCCGGATCGACATTATGCAACTGGGCCGCGCCCATACGGCGGGGGATGCGGTGATCTATGTGCCCGATCAGAACGTCATGTTCACCGGCGACATCGTCGAATACCACTCCGCCTGCTACTGCGGCGACGGGCATTTCCACGACTGGCCCGGCACGCTGGAACGCATCCGCGCCTTTGACCTCGACGCCATCGCGCCGGGTCGCGGCGACGCGCTGGTGGGCCGCGAGATGGTTAATGCCGCAATCGACAGCACTGCAGACTTCGTGCGCTCAACCTACCGTCCGGCGGCCCGCGTGGCCCTGCGCGGCGGCACGTTGAAAGAGGCATGGGACGCCGTGCGCGCCGAATGCGACCCCAAGTTCGGCGACTATGCGATCTATGAGCACTGCCTGCCCTTCAACGTCGCCCGCGCCTATGACGAGGCGCTGGACATCGACACGCCGCGCATTTGGACGGCGGCGCGCGACAAAGAGATGTGGGAGGCGCTGTCGGACTGATGCCGCTGCCCGCGCTTCTTACTGCCCTGATCATACTGGCGCTGGCGCTCTGGTTCTATCTGGTCTTTGCACTGGTGATGGATCACCGCCGCCAAGCTGCGCGCCGGAGCGGGCAGCCCTACGCCGGGCTGCGCGATACGGCACAGGTTTGGTCAAAGATGCTGCGCGCGCCAGAGCACCGCAAGTCGCGCCGACGGGTGACGCTGACGACGCTGGCCTTGCTTGTCCTGCTGCTTTTGCGCGCTCTTGTCTGAGGAAACCGCCATGGCCTATGCCTACACCCCCTTTCCCTACAGCCCCCCGCCCGGCCTCACCGCGCCCGAGCCACGGCACCCGGTGGTGATTGTCGGCGCCGGCCCCATCGGGCTGTCGATGGCCGTGGACTTGGCCCTGCGCGGGGTCAAATCGGTCGTGCTGGATGACAACAATGTCGTCTCGCTCGGCTCTCGCGCGATCTGCTGGGCGAAACGAACGCTTGAGATTTTCGACCGCCTTGGCATCGGTGAGAGGATGCTGGAAAAAGGCGTGACATGGAAAGTGGGCCGCCAGTTTCACGGCGAGAGGGAGGTCTATAACTTCGATCTGCTGCCCGAGCCGGGGCATAAATACCCGGCCTTCGTGAACCTCCAGCAATACTATGTCGAAGAGTACCTTGTTGAACGCGCACAAGATTTCCCCAATCTGATCGACCTGCGTTTTCTCAACAAGGTGACCGATCACAAGGGCCATACCGACCATGTTGAGTTGACGGTCGAGACGCCGGATGGCCCCTACCAGCTTGAGACCGACTGGTACATCGCCTGCGATGGCGCGGGGTCCGCCACCCGCAAACGCATGAACCTGCCTTTCGAAGGCCAAACCTTCGACGAACATTTCCTGATCGCAGACGTAGAGATGGAAACCTCCCCCTTCGGCGACCATGACACGCCCGAGCGTTGGTTCTGGTTCGCCCCGCCCTTTCACAACGGCCAATCCGCGTTGCTGCACAAACAGCCTGACAATATCTACCGCATCGACCTGCAACTTGGGTCAGAAACCGACCCGAAGGCCGAGGCGACCGAAGAAAAGGTTGTACCGCGCTTGAACCAAATGCTGGGCGATGCGCCGTTCCGGCTGGATTGGATGAGCGTCTATAAGTTCCGCTGCGCGCGGCTGGAGAGGTTCGTGCATGATCGCGTCGTCTTTGTCGGCGACAGCGCCCATGTGGTCAGCCCCTTCGGGGCGCGGGGCGGCAATGGCGGGGTGCAGGACGTCGACAACCTTGGCTGGAAACTGGCGGCTGTGGTGCAGGGCGAAGCGCCGCCAAGCCTGATCGAGAGCTATGACATCGAACGCGGACATGGCGCGGATGAGAACATGCGCAACTCCGCCCGCGCGACCAATTTCATGACGCCGAAATCTCCCATCGAAACCCTGTTTCGCAATGAGGTGCTGACCCTCGCCGCGCGTCATCCTTTCGCCCGCAAACTGATTAACTCAGGCCGGTTGTCACAACCCTGCACGCTGGCCCGTAGCCCGCTGCAAACCGCAGGCGACGCCCCCCTGCACCCCGGCAGCGCGTTGATCGACGCGCCGCTGACCGGGCCCGCGGGGGATCGCTGGCTGCTGGGCGAAGTTCAGGGCCAGTTCACCCTGCTCGCCGTGGGCGAGATCACCGCCCCCGACCTCCCCGGCCTTGCCCGGATCGGTATCGATCAATCGCAGGAGGCCTATCCCTGTTTTCAGGGCAAGGATGGCCACGTGCAGCAGCGCTATGGCAGCGGGTTCCTTTATCTGCTCCGCCCCGATGGCCATGTCTGCGCCGTCTTCGACCGGCCCGACAGCGCCCCGATTGCCCGCGCCTTTGACCGTGCGAAAGGAGCCACCGCATGATCCTTGAAGACAACCTCGGCGCCGAGGGCGACAGCGTCTATGCCGCCCTCATGGCCGCCCACGAAGGGCTGAGCGAGGCCGAAAGCCACGCCCTCAACGCCCGATTGGTTCTGATGCTGGCCAATGAACTCGGCGACACGGCGCGGCTTGCGGCGCTTTTCAAAGCTGCGCGCGATCTAGCCTAACCCGCCAGCCTCACCGCGCTTTTCCTCCATGCCCGCGCTTGCCGGGCCGTTTTCCTGCGCTAGCTTGCTGCTCAACTTCCCGCGACAGGCTTGACGCAACGCGCCTGATCGGCAGACTAAACACCCCGCGCCCACCTCAAGAGGCGTTGAAAGCAGGTCAACTGCATCACCTGCCCCACCGTGAAAAGTGGGGATTCGCGATGGCCCGGCCAGCGCACCAACAGAGAGGAAAATCATGGAATTTTTGACACGCACCGGAAAACCGCTGCCGCAATCCGTGCTGAAATCAGCCGAGAACGCCAAGAAAGACCCCGTCAGCAGACGCGAGTTTCTGGCGATTGCGAGCGCATTCGGGGCCACGTCCGCCACAGCCTACGGGATGCTCGGCATGGCCGCGCCCGCGCGTGCGGCGGCCCATGCCAACCTCAAGGAAGGCGGCACCGTGCGGATGCAGATGGAGGTGCGTGCCCTGAAAGACCCGCGCACCTATGACTGGTCGCAAATCGCCAACTTCAGCCGCGGCTGGCTGGAATACCTCGCCATCTGGGAGAATGACGGCACCTTCACTCCGGGTCTGCTGGAAAGCTGGGAGATCAACGACGATGCCACCGAATACACGCTGAACGTCCGCAAGGGCGTGACATGGAACGATGGCACCGCCTTCACCGCGCAGGACGTGGCGCGCAACATCGAAGGCTGGTGCGACAAGTCGCTCGAAGGCAACTCCATGGCGGGCCGTTTCGCCACGCTGGTGGACGAAGAAGCCGGCAAGGCCATCGAGGGCGCGATCGAGGTGGTCGACGATCACACCGTTAAGCTGAAGCTGCCCAAATCCGACATCACGCTGATCCCCGGCATGGCCGACTACCCGGCCGCGATCACACCCGAAGGGTTCGACCCCGACACCATGTTGGACAACCCCAAGGGTACCGGCCCCTACCTGCCGGAATCGCTGGAAGTCGGCGTGAAAAGCGTTCTAGTGAAGAACCCAGACCACACATGGTGGGGCACTGAAATCTTCGGTGGACCCTACATCGACCGTCTGGAATATATCGACTACGGCACCGACCCTTCCGCATGGATCGCCGCCGCCGAGGCCGAAGAGGTCGACGCTTTCTACTCCATGGAAGGCGAATACATCGACGTGATGAGCACGCTCGACGGTTGGGTCGAGAACGAGATCGCCACCGCGGCGACCATCGTGATCCGCCCTAACCAATTGGCCGAAATCGACGGCATGAAGCCTTACGAAGACAAGCGCGTGCGCAACGCGCTGCAACTGGCGGTCGACAACGCCGTGCTGTTGGAACTGGGCTATGCCGGTCGCGGGATCGTGGCCGAAAACCACCATGTCGGCCCGATGCACCCCGAATATGCAGAGGTCGAACCGCCCAAGACCGACCCCGAAGCCGCCCGCGCGCTGATGGAAGAAGCCGGCATGGCGGATTACGAGCATGAGCTCTTCTCGATCGACGATGCGTGGCGCAAGGACACGACCGATGCCGTGGCCGCGCAGCTGCGCGATGCGGGTATCAAGGTCAAACGCACCATTCTGCCCGGCTCGACCTTCTGGAACGACTGGGTGAAATACCCCTTCTCCTCCACCAACTGGAACGCGCGGCCTCTGGGCGTGCAGATCTGGGCGCTGGCCTACCGCTCGGGCGAGGCGTGGAACGAGTTTGGCTATGCCAACCCTGAGTTCGACGCACTGCTCTCCGAGGCGCTGGCCACGGCGGATGTCGACGCACGGCGCGAGATCATGGCGAAGGGTGAGAAGATGTTGCAAGACGATGGCGTCACGATCCAGCCCTACTGGCGCTCGCTCTACAACCACACCCGCGAGGGGTTGGTGGGTGCCGCGCACCACATCGGGTTTGAATACCACCCGGCGCGGATGGCTTGGGCAGAAGAGTGATCTGCCACTAGGTAGAAACGCGAAAGGGCCGCGTCGCTGCGGCCCTTTTTCTTTGCGCGGGACCGGCGTTAACCGCCGATCAGGTCTTTCGCCATCATCATATGCACGCCCTTTTCGCGGTTCACCGTCTGGGTGATGCGCAGATCACCGGCCAGCGAGCAGAGCACATAGGCGTCTTCACGGCTGATCCCCGCGCGCTCAGACACCAATGCGATCATGTCCCGCAAGGCCATCTCAGCGCAGCGGTCAAGGTCGGGGGCCATGCCCATGGTTATAACGTGGGTCGGCGTCTCGGCCTGCGGATAGCTGAGTGTGCGGTCCTTCAATACGGTCAGACGAAAGCGCCCCTGTAGCGCCGTTTCAATCGCCGTGACACAGACTTCGCCATCGCCCTGCGAGCCATGCCCATCCCCGCAGGAAAACAGCGCCCCTTCGTTGAAGATGGGTAGGTAAAGCGTGCTGCCCGCCACCAGTTCCTTGTTATCCAGGTTGCCCCCGTGTTTGCGCGGCTCAATGGTGGCGATCCGACCCCATTCGGGCGGCGGTGCCACGGCCATCACGCCAAAGAACGGAGCCAAGGGCAGTTCCAGCCCCCAAGGCAGCCGGGCGATGCCCCGCTCCGCGTCCAGCGGGATGTTGCTGTGATAGGTCTCGGTGAAATCCTGCGGCAGCGTGCCTGCCAAAGGCCGGATGAAGTTATACCCCCAGTCCTGCCGCAGCGCGACATCGAGGATATCGACCTTCAGCACATCCCCGGGCATCGCGCCTTCGACGGCCACCGGGCCCGTCAGGATATGGCCCGGCATCGGCGGCGGGCCTGCCTTGTGGATGTCGTAGAGTTCGGGCGGAACGTGAAAGCCCTCGGGCGGCAGGCAGTTCGGCGCGCCAGAGACGGTGTTGATAATCACCTCGTCGCCGCTTTGGATGGTCAGCGCGGGCGGGCGGCTGGCCTCGAAATAGCCCCAGTGGCAGGTTTCGGGCGATGACTGCAGTGTGGCGGTCATGACTGCACCCCCCGGTTGGCCAAGATGCCTTCGATCAGCTCTTGCACCCGCAGCGCTTCCTCTGGTGTGGCCAGTCGGCTCGGGCCGCCGTCCATCAGAAGCGCCAAGTCGTCAAGCTGCGCTTTGAGGCTGGTGGCCCGGGTGTCGGTGGGGCTGCTGTTGGTCGGCGCAAATGCCTCTCCGGTCGACAGGGTGTCGATGGCAAACTCCGAGATGCGCCGGCTGGCCTTCGCGCCTTTCACCGTTACCTCCTGCCGGTCTGGCTGCGCGCCGCCAACAGAGCCGAGGATCGAAACCGGCAAGCCCTCTGCATTGACCAGCCGCGCCGCCACATGGGTCTCGCAGAGCTTGTCGTCAGGGTATTCCGCATGGGCCCATTGCAGGGTCAACGGCCCCAATACCCGCTCGCTCAGGAAGAGGAAATGCGAGATCACCTCGCGGGTCATTCCCCCCTCAGCGGCAAAGCGCAGCCAATCCGCATCCACCTGCCATGCGCGGGGCCAGGCCGGATAGGTCACGATGATGTCGATACCACAGAGATCCCCTAGCGCACCCTCTTTGATCGACCGCGTCAGATCGGTCAGCGCCGCCCCTGCTGCTTGGGTGAAATTCACCGCCGCCGGGACGCCTGCAGCCTGCAACTCGGCCACCAACGCACGACTTTCCGCGATGTCCACGCCAAGCGGTTTTTCGAGGAAGATCGCCTTGCCCGCTGCCGCGGCCTCAAGCGCATAGGCTTTGCGCGGCACCGGGGGGCAGGCGAGGTAGACCAGATCGACATCGGCCATCGCCTCGGACGCCGTGGCAGACACTGTCGCACTCGGCGCGACCTCTTGCGCGGCGGCGCAGGCCGCGGGGTCGGGATCCCACATGGTGGTGACCGTGAAGTCGGGGTGCAGCACTATGTTCTCGGCCATGCGCCGCCCCATGATCCCCAATCCGATTACCGCAGTCCTAATCGTCATCTCTGTCTCCCTCGATATGCAGCGCGATAAGACGCTGCAATCAGGGGAACTTCAACTGCTTGCGGGGCGATAGCCTCAGCCGAGGTCGGCGCGGACCAGTGGTTTGATCACGCGGGCCAGCTCTTCGGGGGCGGATTGGCTTTCGAACACGTCCGCGATGGTGAAGACGCAGGTGAACGACCCCTCGAAACACAGCACCCCGTTCTGCCGCGCCTTCATGCCGAAGGTTATGGATTTGTTGCCGAGCCGCGTCGGATAGGTTTCGCACATCAGCTTGTGCCGTGGCGTGACCGGGCTGCGGAAATCCATCGAAAGGTTCACGAAAGGCGTGCCGATATTACGGTCGATCTGAAGCTGAAACCAGCCATCGCCGTCAAAATGCGCCTCCCACCACGCGTTGATCGCATCCAACGCGAAATAGGGCAGCCGCGCCGTATAGGCGATCTGCGCCGGGTCACAATCACCCCAAGTGACGTTGATCTCGTGAACGAAGTTTTCCGTGGTCATAAGGTTGCTTTCAACTGCTCAAGCCCGCAGGGGCGTTGCGCCAGTTCTACCCCTTCCAGCCCTGCGTGCAACCCACGGGCTTCCTGCGATGAAGCAACGCCCATGCGGCCGCAAAATGCTGAATTCATTTTGTAAACAAGGGGGAGGATGGTGGCGTTACCTGGATTTGAACCAGGGACCTAACGATTATGAGTCGTTCGCTCTAACCAACTGAGCTATAACGCCGTGGCGCGTCGGATAAGGCAGCTTCGCATTGGGGTCAAGGGCGAAAACTGGATCATTCCGTTTTTGCCCAAGAAAAGTGCCGCCCCGTCTTAATGCGCCGGAGCCGACACCACGTCGAGCAGAGTGCGTCCGCCGTCAATAGTCATGATCTCGCCGGTCATAAAACCTGAGCTCTCCGCCGCAAGGAACTGCACCGCTTCGCAAAGCTCATTCGGGCCTGCGATCCGGCCAAGCGGCGTATGGGCGCGGATGTTATCGCGCCAGTCACGGTTTTCCGCGACAGCCGCGCGCAGAGAGGCGCTCATTACCGATCCAAAAGAGATCGCGTTCACGCGTATCCGATGCGGAGCCAAAACCAGCGCAAGTGAACGGGTCATCTGCTGCACCGCTGCCGAAGCGATGGAATAGCCCATCATATCCGGCTGGTGCTGCCGCGCAGCGATGGAGCTGAGATTGATAATGGACCCCACCTGTCCCTCGGTCTGACCTTCGGCCTGTTTCATCATGCGCCGCGCCACCTGTTGCGACAATTGCAGCGCCGTCATCAGGTTTTGCTGCAGCAGCGTTTCCACCGAACTGTCATCGATATCCAGCGGGTCAGTGGGCATCACCTGCCGCGAGGCATTCACAAGGATATCCACTTCATCAAAGGCATCGATGGTGGCAGAGACGAGGTTGGCAATGGTCAAACGCTGACGCAGGTCACCGGCAAAGACCCGGATATTGCCCTCATCGGGGGTATCGCCCAACTCTTCCATGAGCTTTTTCTCATTCGAGTCGGCGCACATCACATTGGCGCCCCGGTCGGCCAGATGCCGGGCAATGGCAAGGCCGATGCCGTCTGCCGCGCCGGTGATGATGGCTGTTTTACCAGAGATCGAGAAAGACATCGGGATACCCCCCTAAAGGCTTAGCGGCGGCGGGTCAGCGGGCGCGTGGCATGGAACAGTTTGAACCGCGCATCGCCCCCCAGTTCCGCCACCTGCGCAAAGCGTTTTTTCAGTTCCGCCTCATAGGGCAGATGCCGGTTTGCAACCATCCATAGGTCGCCCTGCACCGATAGCATCCTTGCGGCGGCAGCGACGAATGCTTGCCCGATCTGCGGCTCTGCCGCGCGGCCTGTGTGGAACGGCGGGTTCATCACCACGCTATCCATCCGGTGTGGCGGTTCCCAATGGGTCGCGTCCTCCCAGTGAAAAACTGCCCGGCTGTCAGTCACGTTGTGGCGCGCGCATTCCAGCGCTAGATGCCCGGCCTCGACCAAATGCACGGTCTTCACCTTGGGCCGCGTCAGGATATGCGCCGAGAGGAAGCCCCAGCCCGCACCCAAATCGGCCACCTCGGCCCCAAGGTTGTCAGGAAGCACATCGACCAGCAGCGCCGAGGCCAGATCAACCCCATCCGCCGAGAAAACCCCCGGCGCGGTCCAAAAACCGCCTTCGGTCTGAGCTGGACCCGCTTCCCAATCGGTAAAGAAATCGCTTGAGCCTGCGTCGATCCAGTAAAGCTTTCCATGCGCCTTCGAGATCGGACCTTGCACTGTCACACGCGCGCGCATTTCGCGCAGGATCGAATCTGCGCCATCGGTCTTTTGCCCATCGACCACCACCGGCCCATCGCTCACCGCGCAGGCTTGGGCGATTAGCGCACGCGCTTCGTGTTTGGCACGTGGCAGGCAGACGATGGCGGCGGCATAGCGCCCCTCGACCGAATGCGCAGCGTCATAGCCGCGTGCGGTCCATGCATCATATGCCGGTTTGAAATCGTGAATGATCTTGCAACGGTCCACTGGCAAATCGGCCAAGTCAGCGTCAACAGAGGGCTGAAATACAGCGATTTCGCCTGTTTCGGGCAGGTCCAGCCCACCGCCGTTCAGGGCCAGTTCCAGTCGCGGATCAATCACGTGTTATTCTTCTTTTTCCATAGTACATTGTAGGGGATGTTGATGACGCCGGGCGAAATCCATCACCTGCGCGACCTTGGTCTCGGCGATCTCGTGGCTAAAGACACCGACCACGGCCAGCCCTTTCTTATGCACGGTCAGCATGATCTCAAACGCCTGCGCGTGGTTCAGGCCAAAGAACCGCTCAAGCACCAGAACGACGAACTCCATCGGGGTGAAATCATCATTCAGCAACATCACTTTATAAAGCGGCGGGCGTTTGGTCTTGGGCCGCGTCTTGGTCAACAACTCGGTGTCGTCACCGTCCTTTGGGCCGTCCGCCATCATCAACCGGCCCGGCGCGGGCCGGTCTGCTATCAGGGTCATCCAATCTGCTTTCACGTCGTCACGGTGCATTGCTGCTCCTGCGGCTGGGGGTAGAGCTTGTTCGTCGTGCAGCCGTCTATATAACCCCTGAACCAATTTAGGAAAGAGGCAGCACATATGGGCGGGGCACTCACCACCATCGGTTTCGATGCGGATGACACATTGTGGCATAATAAGCGCTACTTTGCACTCTCCCATGACCGTTTTGCAGCCCTTTTGGCAGAACATAGTGAACGCGACCATCTGATGACCCGCCTTCTTGAGGCCGAACGGCGCAACCTGCCGCACTACGGTTACGGGATCAAAGGCTTCACCCTATCGATGATCGAGACCGCGATCGAGGTGACAGAGGGCAAGGTGCCCGCCGAAGTGATTAACGATTTGCTTGCCGCCGGGCGCGAGATGCTGGCCCATCCGATCGAACTGCTGCCTCACGTGGAAGAGGTGCTGCAAAGTCTTCAAGGCCGATACCGGCTGATCGTGGTGACCAAAGGCGATCTACTAGACCAAGAACGCAAGCTTGCGCAATCCGGTCTGCGGGACCTGTTCGACGCGGTCGAAATCGTCTCCTACAAAACCGAAGCCGCATATCGCCGCATTTTTAAGCACCATGGCGAAGGCGCCGCGCAGGGGCTGATGGTCGGCAACTCACTGGCTTCTGACGTGCGTCCAATGCTCGATGCGGGCGGCTGGGGTGTCTATGTGCCACATGATCTGACATGGGCGATGGAACATGCCGAACCGCCAACCAATTCCCCGCGTTTTGCCGAAATTGAAGATTTATCGGGCCTTTCGGAGACATTGGATCGGATCAGATCGGGGTGATTCATTAGGGCGTAAAAGGGCGATTCTAGGTCACCGTGATCGCCGCCAACTTGCCGCCCAAATTGAGCCTTATTCTCGCCTTAATGCCGCTTATAGTGGGTGATCGTGCACCAGCCTCTACATATTGGAGGGGAGATCCGCCCTTTTTCCGCCTGTCCTATAGATTCGACGGCTTCCGCGAAGCGCCGTCCTGTGCTAACTTTAAACCAATTAATAAATGGTCAGTCGAAAATCGACGGCTTGAGGCAGTAAAAGGCAGGCAAAAATGAAGGCTCGGCGCATTCAGCCGGCCCGTTACGGGCTATTTCTATTCGCAGCAATCTGGGTTCTGGTGATTTTACCGCTCAGCGCGATCGCCGCCCCCTACGCCGCTTATGTCATTGATGCCCGCACCGGCAAAGAAATCCACGCAGAGAACGCCGACACCCGGTTGCACCCTGCCTCCCTGACCAAAATGATGACCCTCTACATCGCTTTTCAGGCGGTAGAGCGGGGGGAACTTTCCCTCGACACCCAAGTCACGATTTCTCAAAATGCCGCCTCGGAGCCGCCCAGTAAACTGGGCATGCGTCCCGGCCAAAAGATCGCCCTACGCTACCTAATTCGCGCCGCCGCCGTAAAATCTGCCAACGATGCTGCCACCGCAATTGGCGAGGCCATCGAAGGCTCTGAGGCTGCTTTTGCCCGCCGCATGAACCGCACCGCCAAACAGCTTGGCATGACACGGACTACATTCAAAAACATGCACGGGCTGACAGAAAACGGCCACCTCTCCACCGCGCGTGACATGACGGCCATGGGCCGTCATTTGCTTTATGATTACCCGCAGTACTACAACCTGTTCTCGCGCATCACTGCCGATGCAGGTGTGCGCAAGGTTTCCCACACCAACCGCCGGTTTCTGGGGTCTTACAAAGGGGCCGACGGGATCAAAACAGGCTATACCCGTGCGGCGGGCTTCAATCTGACCGCCTCGGCTGAGCGAGGCAATGAACGGATCATCGTCACCGTTTTCGGCGGCAAATCCACCGCATCGCGAAACGCCAAAGTGGCCGAACTGATGGACCTCGGCTTCCGCCGAGCGCCATCTTCCGCGCCCCTCAGTAAGCCAGTGCCGCCCGTTTACGCTGATGTCGAAGATGCGCCAGCCGCCCCCGGTGCCGCAGGCAAGACGATCCGCCTTGTGGGGGCAGTTACAGCCTCCAAGCGCCCGCAGCTTCGCCCCCACAGTGAGGTGGTCGTCGTGGCGACCGCAACCGCGCCTGAGGCAACGAGCGTGGTTTCCAACAGCGATATCACCGCAGCTTTACGTGAAGCCGTGCAAACTGCGCCCGCCGCACCAGCTGCCACACCGGAAAGTAAAGACGCCGAAGTCGTCATCGCGTCAGCCCAAGCCTCAGCCCGGCCCGAGCCGCGCCCAAAGGATGTAACGTTGGCCGTCCAGCAAGCGGTTGAGCAGGAAATCGTGACTCGTGTCTCTACCTCCGGCGGCCGCCATTGGGGAGTGAACGTTGGCCGTTTCCCCAGCCGCTATGCTGCTGAAAAGGTGCTGCTAAAGACCGCGCTGGCCGAGATGTCGACGCTCGATGGCACTCTGCGTAAAGTGGTACAGCGCCCGCAGGGTTTCGATGCCAACTTCCTCGGCATGTCCCGCGAAAGCGCCGATCTGGCCTGCCGCCGTCTCGCTGCCCGTAATGTCAGTTGCTTCATGATCGGGCCAAGCTAAGACTGAAGTCCCCCTCCCCCGCTCAGTTTCGCCTGCACGCTAAACTCATGGCCCCAAGCAGTCTTCATCTTTTCAAAAATACCCGCGGGGGAATCGCGCCCTCGGCGCGATGGGGGCAGAGCCCCCCTGCTACCTCCGCTCAGTCAACGACGCCTGCTTATCCGGCCGCCTGCAACAACGCCCGCGTGTACTCGGTTTGGGGGTTGTCATAAAGCGCATCAACGTCGCCATACTCGACCACATCACCGCGCTTCATCACCATCACCTTATGCGACATGGCGCGCACGACCTTCAGGTCGTGGCTGATGAATAAATAGGCCAGCCCGTATTTCACCTGCAGACGCCGCAACAAATCAACGATCTGCACCTGTACCGTCATGTCCAACGCAGAGGTCGGCTCATCGAGCACCAAAAGCTTGGGTCGCAAAACCATGGCGCGGGCAATGGCGATACGCTGGCGCTGCCCACCTGAAAATTCATGCGGGTAGCGGTCCATCGTCAAGGGGTCGAGACCAACCTCCAGCATAACTTCCGCCACCACCTCCCGGCGGTCGCGGCCCTTATCCACTTTATGAATCGCCAGCCCTTCCGAGATGATCTGAAAACAGGTCATACGCGGGCTGAGCGAGCCAAAGGGATCTTGGAACACGATCTGCATGTCAGCACGTAGCTTCCGCAGTTGCCGGGTGGACCATTTACGCACATCCTCGCCGCGAAAGGTCACCTCCCCTTCCGAACCGATGAGCCGCATGATCGCCAGCGCCAGCGTGGTCTTTCCAGACCCGCTTTCGCCGACGATGCCCAGCGTCTCGCCCGCGCGAACTGAAAAGCTGGTGTCATTGACGGCCTGTACATGCCCCACGGTGCGGCGCAGCAGCCCCTTCTGGATCGGAAACCAGACCTTGAGATTGTCGGTGCGCAGCACCTCGGGCGCATCCTCAGCTACAGGCTCAGGAGAGCCCGTCGGCTCGGCACTCAGCAGTTTGCGAGTGTAAGGGTGCTGCGGGTTATCAAAAATCTCAGCCGTGGGGCCTTCCTCGACCACCACGCCCTTTTGCATCACAAACACGCGGTCGGCGATGCGTCGCACGATGCCAAGGTCATGGGTGATGAACAAAAGCCCCATACCCATCTGATCCTTAAGGTCTTTCAAAAGATCAAGGATCTGCGCCTGAATGGTCACATCCAGCGCCGTTGTTGGCTCATCTGCGATCAGGATGTCAGGCTTGTTGGCCAGCGCCATGGCGATCATCACGCGCTGCCGTTGCCCCCCTGAGAGTTGGTGAGGATAGGCCCCCATGCGGCTTTCCGCGTCGTTGATCCCGACCTGTTCTAGCAAGCTTAGCACCCGCGCACGGGCTTCTGCGCCTTGCAGCCCTTGGTGTAGCGCCAGTGATTCCGCCAACTGCTTTTCGATTGTGTGCAGCGGATTGAGCGAGGTCATCGGTTCTTGGAAGATAAAGGAGATGTCGTTGCCGCGCACCTTGCGCAGCAGCGTATCATCCGCGCCGATCATCTGCTGCCCGTCATAGGTGACCGACCCACTGACCCGCGCGCTATCGCCCAAGAGCGACACGGTAGAGAGCGCCGAGACAGACTTGCCCGAACCGCTTTCACCCACCAGCGCCACAGTCTCACCGCGGTTCACGGCAAAGCTCACTCCGCGCACGGCGGGAATCAGTTGACCGTCCTGCCGGAAGGAGACTTGCAGGTCTTTGACGTCCAATAGCGCGGTCACGAAAAGGTCTTTCTGGGGTCGAATGCGTCGCGGATACCTTCAAAGATGAAGACCAGCAGCGACAGCATGATGGCAAAGGTAAAGAAGGCCGAAAAGGCCAACCAAGGCGCTTGCAGGTTCTGCTTGGCCTGTAGCGTCAACTCCCCCAGCGACGGGGCCGAGGACGGCAGGCCGAAGCCAAGGAAATCGAGCGTCGCCAGCGTGGAGATCGTGCCGGTGATGATGAACGGCAGCATCGTGAGCGTCGCCACCATCGCGTTCGGCAGCATGTGGCGCAGCATGATCGTGCCGTTTCTCACACCAAGCGCGCGAGCGGCGCGGACGTATTCAAGGTTACGCGCCCGCAGGAACTCGGCCCGCACCACGCCCACCAGCGCAGTCCATGAGAAGAGCACCAGCAGGATCACCAAAAGCCAGAAACTTCGGCCCAGTATCGCGAACATGATGATGATGACGTAGAGCGACGGGGTCGAGGACCAGATTTCAATGATGCGCTGGAAGATCAGATCGAGCCAGCCGCCGAAGAAACCCTGCACCGCGCCCGCGAGGATGCCGATGATTGAAGCCGCCCCCGTGACGATCAGCGTGAACACCACCGACAGTCGGAAACCGTGAATGACCCGCGCCATGACATCGCGTTTGGTGCCATCGGTGCCGAGCCAATTCTGCCCATTGGGCGGCAGCGGGGCAGCACCAGGGCGGTCGACGGCGGTGTTGAAGGAATAGGGAATGACCGGCCAGAGTGCCCAGCCCTTGTCGATCGCTTCGCCCTCAATTTCGCCATCTTCCGCATCGAGGATATAGCCCTCGGGATCGTCGAAACAGGCATCCAATCCGCCAGTGGCAATGAGGCATTGCACCTCCGGATCGCGATAGGCAGCCTCGGTCTGGAAGTCGCCGCCAAAGGCGGTCTCTGGGTAGAAGTTAAAGATCGGCGTGTAATACTCGCCGCGATAGCTCACCAAGATCGGCTTGTCGTTGGCCACAAATTCAGCAAAGAGCGAAATGCCGAAAAGGATCGCGAAAATCCACAGCGACCAATAGGCTCGCCGGTTCGCAGTGAAATTGCGCCAGCGGCGCTGGTTCAGGGGGGACAGCGCCATCAGCCTTCCCTCTTCTCAAAGTCGATGCGCGGATCGACGAGCACATACATCATGTCCGACAGGATGCCGACGACGAGGCCGATGAGACCAAAGATAAACAGCGTGCCAAAGACGATTGGATAATCGCGGGCTACCGCTGCCTCAAAACCCAAGCGGCCCAGACCGTCGAGACTAAAGATCGTCTCGATGATGATCGAGCCGCCGAAGAAGACCGAGATGAAGACCGCCGGGAAACTGGCGATCACGATCAGCATCGCGTTACGGAAGACGTGCCCGTAAAGCACCTTGCGCTCTGACAGGCCCTTGGCGCGGGCGGTAATGACATATTGCTTTTTGATCTCATCCAGAAAGCTGTTCTTGGTCAGCAGCGTCAGCGTCGCAAAGGCCGAAATCGTCGAAGCCAGCACCGGCAGGGTGATGTGCCAGAAATAATCGGCCACCTTGCCCAAGGGGCTCAGGCTATCGAAATTGTCCGAGGTCAGGCCGCGTAGGGGGAAGACCTGCCAATAAGACCCGCCAGCAAAAAGCACCAAGAGCAGGATCGCGAACAGAAACCCGGGGATCGCATAGGCGGCGATGATCGCGCCCGAAGTCCATGTGTCAAAGCGGCTGCCGTCGCGCACGGCTTTGCGGATGCCGAGCGGGATTGAGATCAAGTGTGCAATGAGCGTCGACCACAGCCCCAGCGTGATCGACACGGGCAGCTTTTCCTTGATCAGATCAATCACCCCAATGGAGCGGAAATAACTCTCGCCAAAATCCAGCCGCACGTAGTTCCACAGCATGTGCAAGAACCGCTCGACGGGCGGTTTGTCGAAGCCGAATTCCTTCTCCAATTCCTCGATCAACTCAGGCGGTAGCCCGCGGGCGCCGACATAGGTGCTGTCAGACCCGCGCGCCATAGTATCAACCCCAGCGTCATTGTTGCCCCCGGCAAAACCGCCAAAGACATCGCCGCCGCCCTGAATACGGGCGATGGCCTGCTCTACCGGGCCACCGGGGACGAATTGCACCAAGGCAAAGTTAACCAACATGATCCCAAGCAACGTCGGAATCACCAGCAACAGCCGTCTGAGAATATATGCACCCATTAGGTCGCTTTACCGCAAGGCGCCCGAGGCGCGCAATTGTTCTGCGCCCTCTTTATCGTACCACCAGAAATCAAGGTAACCCAAGGCATAGGCCGGAATCTCTTCGGGGTGGTCGTATTGATCGTAGTAGGCGACCCAATAGCTGTCGTTGTACCACGTCGGGATCATGAAAAATTCATGCCGCAGCGCCCGGTCAAGCGCCATAAGGGCGGCGTCTTCTTCCTCGGCTGTTTCAGCGTCTAGTGAGGCTTCGATAATCGCGTCCACCATCGGGCTGGCCAGACCAGAAGGGTTAAAGAGCGAGAATTCAGCCGCCTCAGACCCGTAGCGTTGCGACAACCCCGTACCGGTGCCAAGGAAGGCCGCGTAGGCATCGTAGATCATGTCGTAGTCGCGATCACGCTCGCGGGCAGTGTATTGCGAACTGTCCACCTTCTCGAGCCGGGCGTCGATGCCGATAGATGTCAGATTGCCCACGAAATTCTCAATCACGGCAGAAATCGTTGGAGAGCCGGAGGAGTTCATTAGGAAGTTCAGTCGCAGCGGCTCACCCGCCTCGTTGACGCGCATGCCGTTCTGCACGGTCCAGCCCGCCTCTTCCAAGAGCTTGGAGGCTTGCCGCGCGTTGCGACGGTCCAGCAGGCGACTGGAATCGGAGGTATGCGGCACCACGGCAGGCTCGCTCAGCATCTCAGCAGGCACCAGATCACCCAGGCTTTCCAGCAGCGCCAGTTCCGCCCCTTCGGGTGCGCCTTGCGCCATCAGCGGTGTGTCTTGGGTAAAGGAGGCGCGGTGGTTGAACAGCCCGTATTGCAGCGACTCGTTCGTCCACTCAAAGTTAAACATCAGCGCCACGGCTTCGCGCACGGCACGGTCCTGCAGCGCCTCACGTCCAAGATTGAAGATGATACCCGAGGGCGTAGGGGGCGAGCCGTCGGGCAGTTCCGCTTTCACGATATCGCCGTCGGTTACCTTGGAAAAGTCATATCCCGTCGCCCATTTCTTGGAATCGCCCTCAGCCCGGAAGGTGTATTCGCCTGCCTTAAACGCCTCAAACGCCGAGGTGTCGTCGCTGATGATCTCAAGTCGGATACGATCAAAATTCATGCGCCCGCGGTTAATCGGCAGGTCTTTCCCCCAATAGTCGGGATTGCGTTTCAGGACGATCCGTTTGGTCAGATCGACGCTATCTACCATATAAGCACCCGATCCGGGGGGCGGGTCCATCCAGCTGTCTTTCAGGCCATTGCCGGTCTCTTCAAACCACGCTTTCGGCCATGCAGGCACGCCGCCTACCGTCTCAATCAAGCTGCGGCGCGAGATGCCGTCAGCAAAGGTAAATTTGACAGTGTGGTCGTCCAGCGCCTCGACCTTGGGGATGCGCTTGCGCACTGCGTCGGCATAGGATTTCAGCCCCTCGTCCAAGAGTAGGTTGTGCGAGAATACGATGTCATGTGCGGTGACCGGGGTGCCGTCCGAAAACTGCGCCTCGGGGCGCATGTTGAAGATCACCCATGATTTATCTTCAGGGTACTCAAGACTTTCGCACAGCAGACAATAGCTCTCGCCATAGACATCTGCGGGCAGTGGCTCTCCGCTTGGCGCTTCGCCCAAAAGGCTCTCAAAGCCAAAGATCGAAAACAAATGCGCACGGCCCTTGCCGGAATAGGGGTTCATAGAATCGAGCGTGCCGACGAAGGGCAGCGAAATTTCACCCCCTTTGGGGGCATCGGGGTTCACATAGTCGAAATGCTCAAAATTCTCCGGGTATGTCAGATCACCGTAAAAGGAATAACCGTGGCTTTTGATGACCTTCTGCTCCTGCGCCGTTGCTGAACCTGCCAACAAAACAAGCACCGATATCGTCATCGTCGTTAACCATAGTGGAAGGGGGGCAAGGGCCGATGGACGGGTCGCGGCGCGGGTCTGGGCACGGGGCATAGGGCACTCCTTGGCGTGGCATAGTCCGGATCGTAGCGTCATGTAGGCTAACGCTGTGACGCGCCAAGATACAAGTTGCGAATATGTAAGGTTTGGGTCCAGCGGCGGTGTGTCGCGGATGTCGCGATGCGCCCCCGGCGTTATTTACCGTCGATTGTGCGGATCAATGCGTTGATCTCATCCGCCAGCACCTCTGGGTGATCTTCGGGGGTGAAATGCTTACCCTCCGCGATCCGGCGCAGCGGCGCGCTCAAGTCTTTCGCCAAGCGCTCACCATATTCGATCTTTTGGAAATCATCCGCCGCCCCCCAGACGATCCGCGCCGGGATATTGAGTGTAGGAAGCTTGTCTGCGATGGCCTTTGTATCTTCCACATCCAATGACTGCGCCTGCCGCACAAATGCCTCTGCCTCTCCGTGACGTGCGTAGTGCGGGGCGTGCGCGTCAAAGGCGGCCTCTGCGGCAGCGTCAGTTACATGGCCTTTCGAGAACATCGTTTTTAGCAGTTTGTGGAATGAACCATCTGGCGCATGTTTCGTCACGCTGCCGGTTGTGGCCACCGCGCTGACCAAAGGTACGGGCCATGAATCATAGCTGATCGCATTGGTCAGCAGCAGCCCGCTTACCATTTCAGGGTGGCGCACCGCTGCGATCTGCGCAACGCCGCCGCCAAGGTCATGGGCGGCAAGCACCGCACGGTCAATGCCTTGGTCGCGCATCCATGCGACCAAGTAATCCGCCTGTGCTGAAACCGAAATATCGCGTCCTTCGCCCTGCGGGATTGACTCGCCATAGCCCGGCATTTCCCAAGCAAGAACACGTCGGCCCTGAATTTTCGGCGCAACATCACGCCAAAGCGCGGGACATGTAGGAATACCGTGGAGCAGGATGACAGGATCCCCCGCCCCCGTCTCTTCCCAACGCATTTCGATTCCATCGACCGTAGATGTGTGACTTTGCATGGCGCGTCTCCTTTCGGTGTGGACGTTTCATTGCCCAACACCTGCCACAAGAAGTCGTTCCACCCGCCAAAAACGCAAAAGCCGCCCCTTAGGGCGGCTTTTACTCACGCATTGCAGCGTAGACCTAGTTGGAAACGCTTTGCAGGTAGGCGATCACGTCAGCGCGGTCTTCGACTTTACGCAGACCGGCGAAACCCATGGTGGTGCCCGGAGCATAGCCTTTGGGGCTCGTAAGGAAGGCGCTCAGCTCTTCCGGGGTCCAGCTTCCGTCGAGCGAGGTCAACGCACCGGAGTAGCCGAAATCACCAACGGCGGCGATGTCACGGCCAACCACACCGTCAAGGTGCGGACCAACTGCGTTGGACCCGTCAACCTTGTGGCAGGCGGCGCATTTGCGGAACACTTTGGAGCCGCTGTCGGCATCGGCTTCGGCCATCACAGCAGCAAAATCGATCTCTTCGCCGCCTTCGTCACCGCCGGCGTCCGCCACTTCGATCACATAGGACGCTTCCCCATGAGCATCGGCATGGTAAATCTCTTCACCCGCCCATTTGCCCAGCAGAAGCACCAACCAGGCGCCGAATACGCCGGCTGCGATTTTTGTCAGGGTCATTGTATCGAACATGCGTCAGGGTCCATCACTTGGTATTGGTACCATGGGCGGGCCATGGTTCTTGGCATCGTTGCCCGCGTATCTATTGCTTTCCCTTGGCGCAGGCAAGGTGTAGTTACCGCGACCAATTGCCCTTCCCCGCGCCTTTTGCAGCAGGATACGATCCATGACCCCCCAGACCACGCCCCGCATCGCCTTTCAGGGGGCCCTTGGCTCCTATAGTCATGAGGCTTGCATTCGCGCTTGCCCCGACATGGAACCGGTGCCGTGCCAATCGTTCGAAGGGGTTTTTCGCGCGGTCAGCGAGGGTCGTGCGGATCTGGCGATGTTGCCCGTGGAAAACACCACATACGGGCGCGTCGCAGATATTCACCGGCTGCTGCCCGAAAGCGGGCTGCATATCATCGGCGAGGCCTTTGTGCGGGTGCGCATCGCCTTGATGGCCCGCCCCGGTGTGGCACTGGAAGACATCAAACATGTTCGCGCGCATCTGGTGTTGCTGCCGCAGGCCCGCAGCTTCTTGCAAGAACACGGCATCACGTCCGAGCCAGCCGCTGATTCCGCCGGGGCCGCTACCGAATTGGCCGCCACCGAAGGCAGCACCGATGGGGTGCTGGCCGGTGAGGTCGCGGCAGAGATCAACGGCCTTAACGTGCTGGCCCGTGACATTGAGGATATGGACCACAACACCACCCGCTTTTTGCTGATGGCGCCCGAGATTGATCTCAGCCGCAGGGCCGAGCGGATGCTGACCACCTTTGTCTTTGAGGTGCGCAACATCCCCGCCGCCCTATACAAAGCGATGGGCGGTTTCGCGACCAACGGTGTAAACATGACCAAGCTGGAAAGCTATATGGTCGGCGGTTCCTTCACCGCGACACAGTTCTACGCCGACATTGAAGGCCACCCCGAAGACCCGGCGGTGAAACGCGCGCTGGATGAACTGGGCTACTTCACCAATATGCTGAACATTCTAGGCGTCTATCCCGCCCATCCCGACCGGGGTGCACCGACCGGGATGTGACACGCGCGGATTTAGGCCTGAATGCCGCGGGCGTGGCGTTCTTCCATGCCCCGTGCATAATCAGCCACGCGTTCTTTGTATTTCTTGTTCAAGGTCGTCTTGGCCAACTTTAGCGATTGCACCCATAGCCGCGACGAGAGGTTCAAAGGTTTGATTTCTAGCGCCACCAGCACCCGCGTGCTGTTGCGCGACAGGGACATCAGTTCAAACGACATCTGCCCGGCCAGACCCTGCGACATGCTGTCGATCACCATCTCGTTGGGCCGGTCAAAACTGACCATCTCAAGCGTTAACTCCCGGCGCTTGCCGCGCAGGGGGAAAACCGCATTCCATGTCATGCCAACGCCGGGCTTGGGCATGGTATCAACGCGCTGCACCTCGGCCCCGCGCCGCATGGCGGACCGCTCAAAGCTCTCAAAATCGCACAGCATGTCAAATACCGCTTCAATCGGCGCTTCGACGTCTTCTTTGGTCGAGAATTTCATTACGTCCGTTCCAATTCTTCTGCTCGTATTGTTCGTCAAAACCGTGGTGACGGCGGGGCCTGTTAACGCAGTGTATCCGCAAGCCAGTTTTCCAGCAAGAAATGCGCGATGGCCCCGCGCCGGGCGGGCATCAGGCGCGGATGGCTTCCGGCAAAAACGTCCATCATTTCTTCTCGGGTAACCCAAAGCGCGTCTTCGATCTCAACCGGGTCGATGATCAACTCACGGCTGAGAGCTTCGCCAGCGCAGCCCAGCATCAACGACGCCGGGAAAGGCCACGGCTGACTAGATAGGTAATCCACCGCGCCGACCTGTACGCCCGCTTCTTCAAAAACCTCACGACGTACGGCAGCCTCGACCGTCTCGCCCGGTTCAACAAAGCCCGCAAGCAGCGAATACATCCCTTCGGGCCAGCCCGGGGAACGGCCCATGAGAACGGAATTTCCGTGCGTGATTAGCATGATAACCACCGGGTCAGTGCGCGGGAAATGCGCGGCACCGCAACTTGGGCAGACCCGCTGCCACCCCCCCTGCGCCAGATCGGTCGCGCAGCCGCAGCGGGCACAATGGCGGTGAGTTTCATGCCAGCCAAGGATCGCTTTACCGCTGGCTGCCAATTCCGCGTCGCGCGGATCAAGCCACGTCATCACCCGCCGCAATTCGGCAAAGGCCATGTCTTCGCCCAACAGCGGGTGACGCTGCTCGCTAGGGTCGAGGAAGGCACCCAATTGCGATTGATCCAGATCGGCAGGCTGCCAGTTGGAGAGATCGACCGCAAACCGCGCCGCTCCGTCCTCGCGGCCCAGCAAGATCGCTGAGCCATCGGCCTCCTTCAACGCCGGGTGATCCAGAGGCAGCCGCACCAAGGCGGCAGGACGTTCGGGGGTTATCAAAGGCTTGCCGCGCCAAAAAACGATGGCCCGCGCCGCAGGGTCGGCCCGGAGCTGTTCCAGCGCTTCGGCATTGCCGCGCAGCTCGCCCGCACGATCCAGCGCCGAGCCTCCAAAAGTTACCGTTTCCGCATGACGCATGGCGCTCTCCTGACGCGGGTTTTCCGCTTTGGGCCAAGCCATGCCACAGCGCGCGCAATATTGGCAATCCCATCCCCACTTGCCATAGAGGTTGCATTGTGCTCATATAAAAACACCTTAAAGTTGTGTAATTTTAACGAGTGATTACTTTTCCGGTGGACAGACGCTGCTCATATGCCTCGGCCGGTGCAGATCCTCCTGTAGGAACCACCCCGGCTGAAGCACGTCTACGCATTCTCGCCACCACCGATTTACACATGCAAATTGTTGGGCATGATTATGTCAGTGACCGTTCTGTCGGGCATCATGGGTTGGCGGGCATCGCCACGCTTATCCGGACCGCCCGGCAAGAGGCCGCAGCACAAGGTGCGGCTTGCGTTTTGCTGGACAACGGTGATCTGCTGCAGGGCAATGCGATGGGTGACCAACTGGCGCAGATGGCCGTATCCCCCGCGCACCCCGTCATCGCCTGTTTGAATCACTTGCGGTATGACGCCATTGGCTTGGGCAATCATGACCTCGACCATGGGCTGCCGTATCTCCGCGCGGTTGCGGGCGCGCTCGACATGCCGCTGGTATCGACCAACCTGCATCTGACCGAACCCGGCCCATTACGTCACTGGGCCATCGCCACTTGCCCACTGCCGATGGCGGATCACCCTACGGCCGCAACGCTACAGATTGGCCTGCTTTCCGTGCTGCCAACCAAGACGGAAATTTGGAACCGTGATGTTTTGGAAGGCCAAGCCCAAATCACCTGCGCGCTGGAAAGCCTTCGGTCCGCGGTGCCAAGATTGCGGGCAGCGGGGGCTGATCTGATCGTTCTGCTGGCCCATATGGGCATCGCACATCCAGACGAGGCCAAAGTCGAAGAAGACATCTGCGCCTTGGCTCAGGTTGACGGGATCGACGCGGTCATCACCGGCCACACTCACCGCCGCTTTCCAGGGCCGGATCATTCCGAAGGCAGCGGTGTGGACGCGCAGGCCGGGACGCTTTCACGGAAACCCGCTGCAATGCCGGGCTTTGGCGGGTCTGATCTGGCTGTTCTTGATCTTGCACTTAACCGTAATGCGCAGGGACGATGGAGCGTATTGAGCCACGAAAGCCGCCTGCGCTGTAATACCGTCAACACCCTAGCCGACCCTGTTGTGCTGAGTGCCGCACGGCCAAACCACATCGCAATCCGTGCGCAATTGGAAGAGGTCGTCGGCCATACCGACACGGCGCTGCACAACTTCTTCGCGCTTGCCATGCCCACCGCCATTGACGCACTGACCGCCCGCGCGCAGGCCAAGGTGATACGCGAAGGGGTGGCCGGTACGCCCGACGGCGATCTTCCCATCCTCGTCGCAACAGCCGCCCATACGGCAGGGGGGCGTGCTGGGCCGGGACATTTTCTACATATCCCGCCCGGACCGGTACAGCGCCGCCATATCGCCGGACTTGTCCCCTATCGCAACGAAGTCTGGGCGCTGCGCGTCACGGGTGCTGACCTTCGTCAGTGGTTGGAGACTGCGGCAGAGGTTTTTGCCCCGCTGGGGACCGTCGCGGGACCGCTGATTGATCCACACCGTCCGCCCTACCACTTTGATACGATTCACGGTGTAACCTATGAGATCAACCTGCGCCGCCCGCAGGGGGACCGCATCACCGCATTGTCATGGCAAGGCGTGCCAGTGACGGCAAAGCAGAAATATCTATTGGCCACGAACCAGTTTCGCGCAGCCGGAGGGGGGGGATTCGATTGCGCGCCTAAGGCCACTGTGGTGCTGCGCAATCCAATGCCATTGTCGGAGGCGCTGATCACCACCCTCGCCGATCCAAGCGCCGTCCTCTGGCCCGATGCCCCGCCATGGCGCTTCAGCGCTGTGGAGGCACAAGCAATCCTACATACCACTCCCGACGCGCTGCCCTTCATCAAAGAGATCGCGCATCTCTCCCCAAATCCCGGCGGAACAACGCCCTTAGGTTTTGCAGAAATACGGCTTCATCTGTGAGGCTTGCACTTTGGCCCTCTCTCTCCTATATGGGCATTGAGAGGTTGGTGCGGGCAGGCGCCTCGCCAACCCGGTCAGATCCGGAAGGAAGCAGCCGTAACGAGCCCCGCTTGGGTCGTTATCAGCCTCTCACCCAAGCACTATTGCGCAGCAATGGTGCGAGCCCCGGTAGTCGCTTCGCAGAAGCGATGACAGGGGCAAACAGCCAAACTTCCTCACACTGCCCCCACTCAGGATGATGTTCCAGCTCGCCACAATAAAGCGCTCGCCGCTTTTTGCGGTCAGCTGTACGGAGATGGCCCGATGGGGATGGGTTCCCCCTTACCCCATCACAACCGGTCCGCCTTAAACGTATCACACTGCGCCATCTCGCCGCCTTCATAGCCGCGCTCGAACCAACGCGCACGCTGCTCTGACGTGCCGTGGGTAAAGGTATGTGGCTGCGGCACCTGACCGGCCTGACGCTGCAAATGGTCATCCCCGATCATCCGCGCCGCGTTCAGCGCCTCTTCGAGGTCGCCCTTCTCCATCAGCCCTTCGACATTTGACGCCCAGATCCCTGAGAAACAATCAGCCATCAATTCAAGCCGCACGGTCAAGGCATTTGCCTCAACCTCGGAGGACTGCTGCCGCATCCGTGCCACCTGCGGCAGCACGCCAATCTCATTCTGCACGTGGTGCGCGACCTCATGGGCGATCACATAGGCTGCGGCGAAATCCCCTCCGGCACCTAGGCGCTGGTCCAACGTGCGGAAAAACGCGGTGTCGAGATAGGCCATGTTATCTGCCGGGCAGTAGAACGGCCCCGTCGCGCCCGAGGCCCCACCGCAGGCGCTTTGGGTCACATTCTCAAATACAACGAGTTGAGGCGGCGTATAGGTTTCCCCCAATTGTTCTTGGAAGACGCGGCTCCAGACTTGCTCGGTCGTGGTGAGTACGCGGGCAGCAAAATCGACCTGCGGATCTTCGCTGTCGCTCAGCGGACGTGACTGTTGGACCTGACCGCCACTTTGGCCGGTCAGCAGCGGGGTAACGTCAATGCCCGTGAAATAGCCGATTGCCAAAACCGCCAGCACACCGACCAGACCTAGACCCCCTGCCTTGCCCGCCCCACCGCTGCGGCGAATGACATTCTTGCTCCGCCCAATTCCCCGCAACCGCATAAACTGTCCCCGCTATGTCAAAGCTTATTGCCACATGAACGCGCAAAGCGCAGTTTGGTTCAATGAGTGATAAGAATGACCTAGCCGAAGACCGCACCGATTGGGCCGAGGATCGCACGATTCTGGCCAATGAGCGCACCTTTGCGGGCTGGATGCGCACCGGCATGGCAGCCGTGGCCGTGGCGATCGGTCTGCGCGCCGTGTTCGGAGAATTCGAGCCGACATGGGTGGCGAAAGCCGTGGCATCGGTCTTCATCATAGCCGCGCTCTATGTCTATTGGGCCGCGCAGGCGTCGGCGGCGAAAACCCAAAAACGGCTGAGTGACCATCACGCCCATGCCCAGCCCAACAGCCGCATGAAAATCTTGGCGATCCTCCTTGCTTTCGCCTCGGCCGGCGTCGGCGCGATCCTCTGGATGCTCTGAGCATCCCGCAAGCACGGTAGACGCCACGGCGCGGAGCGCCTAGTTTACGGCCTTGACCGAATCCGATCTGGGGCACCATGACAGATACATCCGCCTACCGCGTTCTGGCCCGCAAATACCGGCCCGAAACCTTTGCCGATCTTGTCGGCCAAGACGCCATGGTGCGCACGCTCAAGAACGCTTTTGCCGCCGACCGGATCGCGCAGGCCTTTGTGATGACAGGCATTCGCGGCACCGGCAAAACGACGACGGCGCGGATCATCGCCAAGGGGATGAACTGTATCGGGCCAGACGGCAACGGCGGGCCGACGACGGATCCTTGCGGCGTATGCGAACATTGCACCGCGATTATGGAAGGTCGACACGTTGATGTGATGGAGATGGACGCCGCCTCGAACACCGGCGTCGCCAACATCCGCGAGATCATTGATTCGGTACACTACCGCGCTGCGTCGGCCCGCTACAAAGTCTATATTATCGATGAAGTACACATGCTCTCCACCGGTGCGTTCAACGCGCTGCTGAAAACGTTGGAAGAGCCACCCGAACACGTCAAATTCATCTTCGCCACCACCGAGATCCGCAAGGTGCCGGTGACGGTGCTGTCGCGCTGTCAGCGATTTGACCTGCGCCGGATTGAGCCCGAAGTGATGATTGTTCTGCTGCGCAAAATCGCCACAGCCGAGGGGGCCGAGATCACCGACGACGCGCTGGCGCTCATCACCCGCGCTGCCGAAGGCTCGGCCCGTGATGCGACCTCGCTGCTGGATCAAGCGATCAGCCACGGCGCGGGCGAAACCGGCGCCGAACAGGTGCGCGCCATGCTGGGGCTGGCCGACCGGGGCCGGGTGCTGGACCTCTTTGACATGGTGCTGCGTGGTGACGCAGGCGCGGCGCTGACGGAACTCAGCGGCCAATACGCCGATGGCGCTGACCCAATGGCGGTGCTACGCGATCTGGCCGAGATCACCCACTGGGTGTCGGTCGTTAAAATCACACCTGATGCCGCCGAAGACCCTACAATCGCCCCGGAAGAACGCGCCCGTGGTCAGCAAATGGCCGAGACCCTGCCGATGCGCGTGCTGACCCGCCTGTGGCAAATGCTGCTCAAAGCGCTCGACGAAGTCGCCGCCGCCCCCAACGCGATGATGGCCGCCGAAATGGCCGTGATCCGTCTGACCCATGTGGCCGACCTGCCGTCGCCCGAGGAACTGGTGCGCAAGCTGCAAAACAGCACGCCACCCCCGGCCCCCGGCCCCGTCGGTGGTGGCGGTGGCGGCGGCAACGGCGCGCCCCAAGGCAGCACCGGCGCGCAGGCCGTGCAACACGCCCAGCAGCGCATGGCATCGAACCCCGGTCCACAGGGGCAGACCATCGCCTTGGCGCAAGACCTGAATGCCGCGTTGGCCCGCTTCCCGACATTCGAACATGTGGTTGAGCTGATCCGCGTGAACCGCGATGTGAAACTGCTGGTCGAGGTCGAAACCTGCCTGCAACTGGCCGCCTATCAGCCCGGTCGCATCGAATTCGTCCCCACCGACGACGCCCCGCGCGATCTGGCGCAACGGCTGGGGCAAAAGCTGCAACTCTGGACCGGCAACCGCTGGGCGGTGTCGCTGGTCAACGAGGGCGGCGCCGAAACCATCGCGCAGATCCGAGACGCGCGCGAACTGGCGCTCAAGAAACAAGCCCAAGAACACCCGATGATGCAGGCCGTGTTGGCACAGTTCCCCAAGGCCCGCATCACCGCAATCCGCACCCCCGAAGACATCGCCGCCGCCGCCACGGCAGAGGCGCTGCCCGAGGTCGAAGACGAATGGGATCCGTTCGAGGACGGTTGATCCACGCCCCCTCACGCCACATATAAACGACAACGCAACAAGGAGACCCAGATGCTCAAGGGATTAGGCGGCCTCGGCGATATGGCCGGGATGATGAAAAAAGCGCAGGAAATGCAGGGCAAGATGGCCGAACTGCAAGAGGAGATGCACAACATCACCGTCGAAGGTGAATCCGGTGCGGGCCTCGTCAAAGCGACCTGTAGCGCCAAGGGTGAGTTGAAGGGGCTGGATATCGACCCGTCGATCTTCAACAAAGACGAAAAGGAAGTGGTCGAAGACCTGATCCTCGCCGCCATCAAGGACGCGCAGAGCAAAGCCTCGGAACGCGCGCAGGCCGAGATGAGCAAGCTGACCGAAGGCATGGGCCTGCCCGCAGGTATGAAACTGCCCTTCTAAACGGTTGGGGCGGAAACGCCCCTCCCCCTTCCCCCACAGGTGCCATTCTTGAGCTCTACCCGCGACATTGACGCTTTGATCGAGCTGATGGCGAAACTGCCCGGCCTTGGCCCCCGCTCGGCCCGGCGCGCAGTGCTGCACCTGATCCGCAAACGCGCGCTGTTGCTGACGCCTCTGTCCGACCTGATGCAGACCGTCGCCGCCACGGCGCGCGAATGCCTGAACTGCGGCAACGTGGGCACCGCTGATGTCTGTGACATCTGCACTTCTGAAAGACGCGCCAATGGCGAGCTTTGCGTGGTCGAGGATGTGGCCGACCTTTGGGCGATGGAACGGTCCGGCGTGTTCAAAGGGCGCTATCATGTGCTGGGCGGCACGCTCTCGGCGCTGGATGCCATTGGCCCGCAGGAATTGCGCATCCCGCGGTTGGTGGACCGGATCGATACCGAAAGCGTGAGCGAAGTGATCCTCGCGCTGAACGCCACAATCGATGGGCAGACCACGGCACATTACATCGCGGATCAGCTGGAGGGCCGGGTGCGGCTCACCTCCCTTGCCCAAGGGGTGCCGATTGGCGGGGAGCTTGATTACCTCGACGACGGGACGATCACCGCCGCGATGCAGGCGCGTAAGGCGCTTTAGATCTCACCGGAATTGCAGCCCGGAATCAAAGCGGGCCGCCCGCTCCTCCCAAAGCAGACGGCCCTTTTCCGTGGCGACGCAGATCGTGCCGTCAGAGCACGATCACATCAAGCGGCGGAAATCCGTTGAACCCAACCGAACTGTAGGAGCTTGTGTAGGCTCCGCAAGCGCGAATCATTACTTTATCGCCATCGCGCAGGGCCAAAGGCAGATGAATCGGTCGTTTTTCATAAAGGATGTCCGCCGAATCGCAGGACGGACCAGCCAAAACGCAGGGTCCGGTCTCTTCGCCGTCATGCGGGGTGACGATCTGATAGCGAATCGCTTCGCCTTCAGTTTCCGCCAGACCCGAGAAACGACCGATATCCAGATAGACCCAGCGGTGCAGATCATCCGCGGATTTACGGCTCACCAGCATGACTTCGGCGGCGATGTGACCGGCCTCGGCCACCAGACCACGGCCCGGCTCTGCCATCACTTGCGGCACGTCGCCAAAGCGGGCTTTGACGGCGCGCATCACAGCGGCAGCATAAGCGCGGGGCGCTTCGATGCTTTCGCCGTAAAAGGCCGGGAAGCCGCCGCCGAGGTTCAGCAGTTGCAGGTCATGGCCATCGGCACGCGCGGCATGCCACAGCGGCGCGACTTGATCCAACACCGGGTTCCAGAACTCCGCCTTGCGGGTCTGCGAGCCGACGTGGAAGGACAGGCCGAAGGGCACGAGGCCCACGGCAACCGCGTGGTTCAGCAACGCAGGCAGCGCGGAACCGGCACAGCCGAATTTCCGGCTGAGCGGCCAGTCAGCCATGGAGTTTTCAACGATCAAGCGCAGGTAGACCCGCGCGCCCGGTGCGTGGGCGGCGATTTTGTCAAGTTCGGCTTCGCTGTCAGCTGCGAACAGGGTCACGCCAGCGGAATGCGCGAAAGCAATGTCGGACGCGCGTTTGATGGTGTTGCCGAAGGAGATGTTTTCCGGCTTCGCACCTTGGCTGAGGCAAAGCTCAATCTCTGCCCGCGAGGCCGCGTCAAAGCCAGAGCCTTTTTTGACCAGCAGACGAATGATTTCAGGCGCCGGGTTTGCCTTCACTGCGTAGTGGATATGCGCCTCGCCCAGCCCTTTGTGCAGCGCGTCATATTGCGCGGCGACACGGTCACGGCTGATCACCAGCGTTGGTTTGTCAAAGCTGTTGGCAGCGATATAGGCGGCAGCCGGATCCGCGAATGCAGTGGATGCGGTGCGCAGGGCACCGGGGACTGTAGCGTTCATGGTCATCTCCAAAGAGCAGGTGGGGCTGGTTCCCCGCGTGTCGTTTCAAGAGACGTTACCGTCGCTACATAAACGCGGGTCAGTCAGAGTAGGAACTGACCGGCCAGAGGCGCGTGCGTTGGCGTCTGTAATGCGCCAAATACGCCGTTTTAGGATTCGTACAAGAGGTAAAATTGCCCCTGATGCAGATTGTTAGTTTTGCTCGTCTTCCCAGTCACTGCCGATGGGATCGCGGTCTCTTTTTCGTTCTTCTTTGATCATATCTTTAGTTTCCTTTTCTTCCTCACGGTCGGCACCTTCGGGATCGCTTTCAGCGGCTTCTGTTTCGGCCAAGGCCAGCACAAACCACATCGGGAAGTGATCCGAGCCGATCTTATCAAGCCGGTCCATTTCCAGCAGACGAAACTGCGGATCATGGAACAGGTGATCCAACGGCCAGCGCATCCAAGGCATCGTTGCGCTGAAGGTATTGTACATGCCGCGCCCCACGCGCGGATCCAAAAGGCCCGAAAGCCGCTGGAACCGCCGCGTCGTCGTAGACCACGCCACGTCATTCAGATCGCCTGTCACCACGGCAGGCAGCGAGTCTTTCTCAGCTTCGATACCGACCATCGCAATCTCGCTGTCGCGGCCCTTTGTGTCATGCTCAATCACTGGCGGCTCGGGGTGCACGACATAGAGGCGGAAATCCTCTCCCATTGGCAGATGCACCCGGGCGCGGATCGACGGCACCTCACGCGTTACCAATTCACGGACCTCTACCTCAGACAGCGGCAGCTTAGACATGACACACAGCCCATAGCCATTATCGAGCGGTACATCGATGCGCTGGTCATAATTTTTGCCCAGCCCGTTGTCTAAGGCGTCAATCCAATCCTGATCCACCTCGATGGCCATGAAGATATCCGGCACGCGTGCCTCAACAAGGGCAATAAGTTTGCCATAGTCGCGGTTGGATTTTTTGACGTTCGCAGCCACCAGACTGAACTGGCGGTCCGTCGTTCTGCGCAATTCCGGTGACGCAGCCAACGATTGCTTGTGCCAGATCGGAGTGAACTTGATGATATATAGGGACTGAAGCGCAGCCACGCCCAGCATCAGCGCGATACCCACCATGCCGGAGGGGGTCGTCGCGCCCTGCGTTAGTGCAAAAGCTGCCGCCAGCAGCAATGCCAAACCTAGAAATTGCTCGCGGGGAAATGCCAGCCCCCGGACCGCACCAAACGGCAGCTTGCTCAGGGGCAGAAGACTGCACAGGATCAGCAACGCCGCCACCCCCCAAATTGCCCAATCCAATGCCGTTTCCAAATTCATCCCCCAGCGCGATGCGCCCCTATTTCAAATACAAAACAGGGCGTCGGAGAAACCGACGCCCTGTCACTTTAACACATCCTTGTGGCGAAAGTTCCTTCCGCCGCACCGCTCTGAGGGGGCTTAACCCTTGGCCTTATCCTCGGCGTCGTCATCTTCTTCGGTGCTGTCGGGCAGCGAGAAGAAGCTGTCGGCATCTGAGTAATCGCCCTTCGAGTGATCTTCTTCATCGTCGTCCGTGCTGTTGCCGGAGAGGGTGAATGTTTCCAGACCTTCGATGGCCGTTGGGATCTTGGGCTCGTTATCCATGCCAAGGCTCTGCTCTGTCGACACCAGCTTGCGGCGCTCGTCGTCGTTCATCACTTCGCCCGCAGCGGCCTTTTTCGCGGCAGCCTTTTGCACGGCAGCATCAAGTTCGGATTGTTTGCACAGGCCAAGAGCAACCGGATCGATCGGCTGGATGTTGGAGATGTTCCAGTGCGTGCGCTCGCGAATCGCTTGGATCGTCGGCTTGGTGGTGCCCACCAGCTTGCTGACCTGACCATCGCTAAGTTCGGGGTGGAATTTGACCAACCACAAGATCGACGCCGGACGGTCCTGACGTTTGCTGAGCGGCGTGTAGCGCGGGCCGCGGCGTTTTTCTTCGCCCTCGGCGGCGGCGTTGAACTTGAGCTTCAGCTTGTGCATCGGGTTGTCTTGCGCCGCGTCAATTTCTTCTTGCGTCAGCTGGTTGTTGGCAACCGGGTCAAACCCTTTCACACCCTGTGCAACGTCGCCATCGGCGATGCCCTGCACTTCCAACTCATGCATCCCGACGAAATCGGCGATCTGCTTGAAGCTGATGGTGGTGTTGTCCACGAGCCAAACGGCGGTGGCTTTGGCCATAATAGGTTTTGCCATGTCACTCTCCTAAAAACACAATTTTCCCGTCGCCTGAAAGGCTGTCCTGTCTGGCAGAACGGTCTTCATTGTCGGGGAAGTTGGCGGCTGTATACTAACTCAAACTTCATAAGGAAAGACCCAATGCGGCCACTGCGCGCCTGTCTGCTGATCCTCGGGCTGCTTGCCCCCATCGCCACGCTGGCCGAAGGGGAGCGCTCAGGCGAATTCGATTACTATGTCATGTCTCTGTCTTGGTCACCAAATTGGTGCGAATTGACCGGCGATGCGCGCCAGTCCCCGCAATGCGATGCGGATAAGGACCATGGCTGGACCCTGCATGGGCTTTGGCCGCAGTTCACGCGCGGGTATCCGTCTTACTGTCAAAGCGGTCGGCGCCCGCCCAGCCGCGCACAGACCGGGGCCATGGCCGATATCATGGGCACCGGCGGCTTGGCGTGGCATCAATGGAAGAAACACGGCTCTTGCAGCGGACTGGACCCGGCGGATTATTTCGCCCTTTCCCGAGAGGCTTACGCACGCATCGACCGCCCAGAGGTGTTTCGCAAGCTGGACCGTACCGTTACCCTGCCAGCCGCCGTCGTCGAACAAGCATTTTTGAAAGCAAACCCCGATCTGACCGACCAAGGGATTACCATCACCTGTAGTCAAGATCATATTCAAGAGGCACGCATCTGCCTCTCACGCAGTCTCGACTTCATTCCTTGCGGTCCGGATGTGCGACGCGATTGTAGCCTTGATAACGCTCTGTTCACCCCCCTGCGCTAAAGCATCGAGACAGCTATTGATGTGAAAGCGGGAGAGGCATAATTTCCTCCCCCGCTATCAATTGCCTTACGGCTCTCTCTCCAACACGGGTGATGGCGTCCCATTCCGTGCTTAAAGTAAACGAATAGTTTCTTAACAATTCGTTACTGTCTCAACCTTTACTCATCTTCTTCGGTGCTCAGCTCTCCGCCCACTGTCAAGACGATCTTGCCGATATGGCCACTGGCCTCCATCCGGCGGTGCGCGTCGTTTGCCCCTGAAAGATCATAGGTGCTGTCCATCACCGGGGCCACGCGCCCAGCCTCCAACAGCGGCCAGACGTTTTGCAGCAATTCCTCAGCGATCCGCGCTTTGGCAAGGTCACTTTGGGGCCGTAGGGTCGAACCGGTCATGGTCAGGCGACGTGTCATCAGCGTGACAAAGTTTACCTCTTGCTTGGCCCCCTGCAGGAAAGCGATCTGCACCAGCCTGCCGTCCTCGGCCAGAGCCTTGAGGTTGCGGTTGATATAGCTGCCGCCTACCATGTCGAGGATCACATCCGCACCGCCCTCGGCCTGCAGCACGTCAACGAAATCCGTATCCCGGTAGTTGATCGCCACTTCGGCACCCAACTTCATGCAAGCGGTGCATTTGCTATCCGTGCCCGCGGTCACGAACACCCGCGCGCCCAAGATGCGCGCTAGTTGAATCGCCGTAGTGCCGATCCCGGAAGAGCCGCCGTGGATGAGCACTTTCTCTCCGGCTTTAAGCCCGCCCCGCATAAAAAGGTTGGACCAGACGGTAAAGAAGGTCTCAGGCAAACAAGCGGCTTCTTTCAGCCCCATCCCTTCGGGGATCGGCAGGCAATGCGCGGCGGGCGTCGCCACATACTCGGCATAGCCGCCACCGGGCAGCAGCGCGCAGACCAGATCCCCCGGTGCCAGTGTCGTCACCCCGGACCCGACCTCGACGACCTCACCCGACGCCTCCAGCCCCGGCAGATCACTGGCGGTGGCGGGGGGCGCGTATTTGCCCGCGCGCTGCAGCGCGTCGGGGCGGTTCACCCCGGCATAGGCGACCTTGATGATGACCTGCCCGTGTTTTGGTTGGGGCCGGGGGCGGGTGGTGCCCTGCAGAACGTCCGGACCGCCGGGTTCGGTGATTTCGATTGCACGCATGGTCTGTGTCATGTCTGAAGTATCCTCGGGTCTGGTTTTGCCGCAGCCTAACGGGCGCCCCGTGGGCATGCACCCGGAATTTCCACCCCAGAACCGGAGGGAGGGTCAGATGGCTGTAGAGGATAGATTTGCTTGGGCCGAAGGCGCGCGGCTTTTCGCCGGGGTTCAGGAACTGCTCCGCCCGTCTCTGGGCAACAGCGACGCCTTCCGCCCCCTGCCCGCAACGCCGACGGCCGACGCTCTCGCGGCCCTTGGCGCCGCCATCACCCAACGCGCACCTTTCTGCCTGAGTGACCGTCCCTTGCCGGAAGACCTCACCTGCCCGCCCGGTGTTTTTTTGACCCTAACTGGCGGGGCGTCTGGCCTGCCCAAAGCAGTCCGGCGCAGTCAGAGATCGTGGACCGCCAGCTTCGCGTTCAATGCCGATCGTTTCGCCTTGCGCAGCACCGACAGTGTCGCGGTGCTGGGTCAGCTCAGCCATTCGCTCTCGCTTTATGCCGTTTTGGAAGCGCTGCATTTGGGGCTTGATACCCATGTCTTGGCTCAGCACTCCCCTCGCACTCAGGCGGCGCGCATCTCGAAGGTCGGCGCGACCCTTATCTACGCCACACCGACCCAACTGCGCCTGCTTGCACGCGGAGCCGCCGCGCCGCTGCCTTCGCTTCGGCTGGTGCTTTGCGGGGGCGGTGCGCTGGACGCGGCAACTAGGGCTGCGGTAAAGACCCTCTGCCCCAACGCGGCGCTCCATGTTTTCTATGGCGCTGCCGAGACGAGCTTTATCACCCTTGCAGATGCCGACACCCCCAAAGGATCAGTCGGCCAGCCCTACCCAAGTGTAGAACTGCGCCTGTTGGATGAGAAGAGCCACCCCACATCTGGTGTAGGCGAAATCTGGGTGCGCAGCCCCTATCTGTTCGACGGTTATGCATTGGGCGACAGCCCCGACACCCGCTGGCACGATGGCTTCGTAACCGTGGGCGAAATGGGTGAGTTTGACGCCAACGGACAGCTTTGGATCAAGGGGCGGCGCCAGCGCATGGTGCAGATCGCAGATCAGCTTGTCTTCCCCGAAGCGGTCGAGGCAATGATCGCCGCGCGGGAGGGCACGGTCTGCGCCGTTCTGCCGCGGGTTGACACAATGCGCGGCCAGCAACTGGTGGCGGTTGTCGAAGGCGCAGAAAACCGCGCACAGGCCGAAAAGATCATTGAGACATGCCGCGCGGAACTCGGCCCATTGGCAAGCCCCCGGCGCGTGTATTTTCGCCCCGAGCTACCGCTGCTCCCCTCCGGCAAGCCTGACCTGCGCGCCCTCTCAACTTGGCTGGAGACACAATCATGACCCGCGCCTACATCATCGCCGCCTGCCGCAGTCCGGTCGCACCGCGCGACGGGGCGCTGTCGCATCTATCCCTACCCGACCTCGCCGCCCCAGTGCTTCGGGCTGCACTGTCTCACGCCGGGCTGACGCTTGAACAAGTTGACGAGGTGATTTGCAGCACCGCCATTGGCCCCGGTGGTAACCCTGCGCGCAGCATTGCGCTGGCAGCGGGACTGCCACAGCATGTGGCGGGCCTGAGCATTGACCGGCAATGCGCGGGCGGGCTGGATACGCTGGCGCTGGCACGACAAATGATCCTGAGCGGTGCCGCAGAGGTGGTCGTCGCGGGAGGTGCTGAGAGCTATTCCCGCCAGCCACTGCGCTATCGTACATTCTCCGATAGCCGCCCGCCCGAAGCCTACACCCAAGCGCCCTTTACCCCCTGGCCAGAACGCGACCCCGAAATGGCGCAGGCCGCCGCAGAACTTGGCTTGTCACAAGGCATCACCCGCCAAGCGCAGGATGATTGGGCGGTAGAGAGCCATGCAAAAGCCCGCGCGCATCTGCCGGCGGACACAGAGCTGGTGCCGCTGGCGGGGACCGAAAACGATACATTCACCCGCCGCCTTACCCCCGCGCTCTGCCGCCGCGCCAGAGTGCTGACTGGGGACATCACCGCTGCCAATGCCGCCGTTGCTGCCGACGCGGCGGCCTTTTGCATCGTGGTGTCTGAGCGTGTGACGAGAGAAATCACCGCACCAAAGGTTGAACTTCTTGCCACGGCTACAAAGGGCGGCACCCCCGAAGAGCCGGGGGTGGCCCCGCTAATGGCGATTGATGATGTGTTTCGGCAAAGTGGGCTATCTGCGGGCAATCTTGATGTGGCCGAGATCATGGAAGCCTACGCCGTGCAGGCCATCGCTTGTGTGACTGGCGCAGGAATTGCGCCGGGGATCACAAACCTCGGCGGGGGGGCGCTGGCGCGAGGGCATCCCATTGGCGCTTCGGGGGCAATCAATGCGGTGCGGCTCTGGCATGAGTTGGTGGCGCGGGGCGCAGGCACAGGGCTGGCGGCGATTGCTGCGGCTGGGGGGATCGGCTGTGCCGCATTGATGCGGCTGTAGCGGCCCGTCCCCGATGTGAACGGGCCGATTGTATTAGCTGCGCGACAGCAGGCTTGCAGGGCGCGCCTTGGCCAGACCAGAGGTGATGAAACCCGCCAGCACGGCTTTGATAAGGTCACCGGGGATGAAGGCTTGGACCAGCAGGGTCGCCTCAGGCAGGGTTTTGTTCAGCGTCATCATCATGCCGAAGATGCCAAAGGCATAGACCACAAGGATACCACCCAAGACGGCGGAAACCCCGGCGGCCAGACCCACCGGCGCACTGCGCCACTGGTCCATGATAAAGCCCGTTACGAAAGCACCGATCGGGAAACCAACGAGGAAACCCACGGTTGGCGAGGCAAAGACGCCCAGACCGCCACGGCCCCCAGCCAAAAGCGGCAAGCCAAGAGCAACCAGTGCCACGAACAGCAGAGCCGCAAGGCCACCGCGCCATGCGCCCAGCACCGTGCCACAAAGCATGACGCCCAGCGACTGCGCTGTGATCGGCACGCCGAAGCCAAGCGTGAATTTCGGAATCAAGCCCAGTGCCGCAATCAGCGCGGCGAAGAGGGCGATCATGGTCAGATTGCGTTCCATCGGGAGGGTCCTTGAATTAAAGTTTCCAATGCCTAGGCCAGCCCTCTTCCCCGGTCAAGCAATCACAGCCCGCCCCGCGCGCGCAGCGCCTCGGCCACATGTTCGGCGTCGTCGATGGCCAGCACGGTAAACGGCATAATAATCCGCCACCCCGGTCGCCTGCGCGACCGTGCCCGCCAGGCCAGCGACAGCATCTGCCCCTTGGCCGCCAGTACCGGGGTGAAACGCACCACCAACGCCACGGCCAGTTCAAGGCTACGGGTCCGAACCCCAAAGCGGCGCAGGGGCGCGGCCAGCCAACGCACCACCGCCATCATATCGCTGAGTTTCGTGGTCATGGTCACAAGATTGGCCAGCCCCACAGCGGTGATCATCCGCAACACAATGACAAGACCCGCCTCCGCATCGCGGGTCAGCACATGCCACAGCAAGATCAACGCAACAAAGGGCCAGAGCATCCACAGCCGCCCCAAGCCGCCCTTTAGAAAAGCCCGCCCCGGCAAGGCGTAAAGCAGCAACATTCCAGCACAAAAGGCGATCTGCCAGACCAGATCCTCGATCTCGAATAGCAACAGTGTCGCCGCACAGAGCGCACCCAGCTTGGCCCCCGCGGGCCAGCCGTGGGCGCGGGTCTCAACCGGCGAGGTCAGAGAGATCATCGCTCGCCCCCAGTTCTTTCATCCGCGTCTCAAAATTGCGCAGCACCGGGCGTGGGCTGCCTTGCTGGGCGACCTCGCCGCGCTCCAACCAGAGAATGTGATCGTAGCCCGCCACCGCTGCCGGATCGTGGGTGATATGCACCAGCGTCAGGTCGAGCCCGGCCAAGACCCGTTCAAGATGCAGGCGCGTCGGAATATCGAGCCCGGCAAAGGGTTCGTCCAGCACCAGCACCCGTGGTTGCATCGCCAGAACCGCCATCAGGCAAACCAACTGCCGCTGTCCTTGAGAGAGCTGGTGGATCGACGCCTGTGCCCAATGACGCTTGTCAAACTGACCGAGGATCGCGGCCACGCCACGCGCCGCCTCTGCCTTAGATTGACCCATTTGCAGCAGGCCAAAGGCGATTTCTTCTTCCACAGTTGGGAAGATGATCTGATGGTCGGGGTTCTGGAAAAGGATGCCCACAGCGCCGATGGCACGGCGGCGGTCACGGGCCACGTCGATCCCGCCGATCCGCACCTGCCCCTCATCTGCGGCCACCAAGCCCGAAAGAACCCGCGCGAAAGAGGTCTTGCCCGACCCGTTGCGCCCCACAATCCCGATCCGCGATGCATCGGACCTAAGGCTCACATCACGCAGCACCGAAGTGCCCGCCGGGGTGTAGCTGATCCTGTCGATATCAATGAGCGGAGGGGTCGGACTGGTCATCGGGCGCCTGTGTTAAACCGAGTGCCCCGCCCTACCATCTGCTGCGCGGGCAGGAAAGCCTGCAGGTTGCCTCAGCTAGGCGGCGTCCAGCGCCCCGGCAGATCAGAGTTACGCTGCCCACGCGGCGCTTTGATATGACTCAACAGCCAGTTCGGCCCGGCCATCAGACGGCTCAGCGTCGGGCTGTCGCGCACTTGGGCCTTGAGTTTCTCGATCTGCATTACATCATCAATGCGCCGATCAAGGAATGCCCACGTCGCATGATGCCCCTCACTGGTATCGCCCAGCCAATAGAGCAGGGTCGCGGAATAGACGCCCGACAGTGTGGCCCGTTTGCTGTACCAGTTCACATCGTCCGAGGTATCGCCAAGCGCGGTCCAGATTTTATCGCAGGTTTCCCACAGCAGGCCCGCCCCTTCGGGCGCGTGATGCGGCAGGGCGAAAAGCGTGCTGCCCCGGCGGATCGCCTCACGATCCCCGGCTTCGAGCCGTAGGCGTACGGCCTTGGCGATGCGATCCCTGAACCGGAGCTCCGACAGATCGGCCTGCGCCAAACCTTCGACCATCTTGGCATCGCCGCGCCGGTGATAGGTCACGGCCAGATCGACCGCCCCGCGCGGGCAGACCGCACCGGCCAAGGCCGGGTCCAGACCGCTGTCCTTGATCGCGGCATTGAATGTTGCTGGCGACCAGCCGTCAAACGGCACATGCATCATTGCGGCATCCAGCAATTGGTCCTTTGGGTCGGCCTTGGGCGGTGTCATGGCGGGCTCCTATCGGGGCATGATGGGGTGGACAAACGTGATATAGGCTGTTATAGGCCCATTTCCTGCAATTCCTTGCAACTTTATCCTAGAAAGGTGGTGACAACCACATGCAGGTTAGTGTTCGCGACAACAACGTCGATCAGGCCCTTCGGGCTCTGAAGAAAAAGCTACAGCGCGAAGGCGTTTTCCGTGAAATGAAGCTCAAGCAACATTTCGAGAAACCGTCCGAGAAAAAAGCGCGCGAGAAAGCTGAAGCGATCCGCCGTGCCCGTAAACTGGCACGCAAAAAAGCGCAACGCGAAGGTATGATGTAAATCATTCCCGCGACACGCGACAGATATAGAACCCCCGGTGCCGATGGCAGCGGGGGTTTTGTTTTGTGGGGGGAGAGCAGAGCCGGGCAACGCCAGACCGCGGGATGGTGCCCGGAACTTCAGCAATTGGGCAGTTTATGGCAGCAGCCCATACGCCGGGTCCGCAGGACAGCACTCCGACTTTAAAAGCGCCAGCCCGTCCGGGCGGTCTGGCGCTGCCCGGCGGGCATACGCCCTTTATTCCGGGCTGGTGGCGCGGCGGCGCAGATCGTGTGGAGCCAACTACACGGGCAGCGCCGTCGTCTTACACACCGTCCTAAGCGCAAAACTTGACTGCATCTGCGCCACCCCCGGCAACCGCGCCAAATGCTGGCGATGGATCCGCGCGAAATCCTCGGTGTTCTCCGCCACGATCTTCAGCAGATAATCCGCCGTTCCCGCCATCAGATGACATTCCAACACATCGGGAATGCGCGACACTGACTTTTCAAAGGCCTCCAACACCTCTTCGGCCTGCGCCTGCAGGGTGATCTCAACAAACACCGTCGTCGGCATGCCCAACTTGCGCGGGTCCAGCAGGGCGACATAATCGCGGATATAGCCCTCTTTCTCCAACCGCTGCACACGGCGATGACAAGCCGAAGGCGACAAATGCACCACTTCCGACAATTCGGCATTGGACATCCGCCCGTCGCGCTGCAAAGCGCGCAGAACACGCCGATCAATCTCATCCAAGGCCATATGCGCAATACTTTCGCGTAAAATTTCATTTCTACGCAATGATATTCGATTACCGCCCGGCTTGGCGACCCCAAATTCGCAACGATATGCAAGGCAGATATGATAGTTCTGTCCCACTACGGAGGAGGAGTGACCCCCATGAAAATCGGATGCCCGACAGAAATCAAACCGCAGGAATTCCGCGTCGGCCTGACGCCCAATGCCGCACAAGAAGCCATCGCCCACGGGCATGAGGTTATCGTGCAAGCCGGGGCCGGTGTCGGCGCGGGCTTTGAAGATGCGGATTACACCGCCGCAGGTGCCACCATCATCGACACGGCCGAGGAAATCTTTGCCAGCGCCGATATGATCGTCAAGGTGAAGGAGCCACAGGCGGGCGAACGGAAGATGCTGCGCGAAGGGCAATTGCTCTTTACCTATCTGCATCTCGCGCCCGACCCGGATCAGACGCATGATCTGCTGGCCTCGGGCTGTACCGCGATTGCTTATGAGACGGTGACCGACCGCAACGGCGGGCTGCCCCTTCTGGCGCCGATGTCAGAGGTTGCAGGCCGTCTGGCCCCGCAAGTCGGCGCTTGGACGCTGCAAAAGGCCAATGGCGGCCGGGGCGTTTTGATGGGCGGCGTGCCCGGCGTCGGCCCCGCCAAAGTTATGGTCATCGGCGGCGGCGTCGTCGGCACCCATGCGGCACGCATCGCCGCAGGCATGGGCGCGGATGTGACCGTGCTTGACCGTTCCCTGCCCCGGATGCGCTACCTCGATGATATCTATGGCGGCACCTTCAAAACCGCCTATGCCAGCGCAGGCAACACCATCGAATTGGCACGCCAAGCCGATATGATCATCGGCGCAGTGCTGATCCCCGGTGCCGCAGCGCCCAAGCTGATCAGCCGCGCACAGCTGTCCGAACTCAAACCCGGCGCGGCGCTGGTGGATGTGGCCATTGACCAAGGCGGCTGTTTCGAGACCTCCAAAGCAACCACGCACCAAGACCCGGTCTATGAGGTCGACGGCATCATGCATTACTGCGTGGCCAACATGCCCGGCGCCGTGGCGCGCACCTCAACCATCGCGCTTGGCAATGCCACCATGCCCTTCATGCTGGCGCTGGCAGACAAAGGTTGGAAGCAAGCCTGCGCAGATGATCCGCACCTCAAGGCAGGTCTTAACGTTCACGCGGGCAAGCTGACCTATGCCGCTGTTGGCGAAGCGCTTGGAATCGACAGCATCACCGCCGATCAAGCCATCGCAGGCTAAGCCCAACCCCATATACACAAAAAGGCCCGCCAATCTGGCGGGCCTTTTCATTCCGTAGACACCGCTTAGCGGGTCTTCAATGAATCCCGAATTTCCAGCAAAACATCAAGCTGCGACGGCCCCGTTTTAACCTCAGGTGCCACTTCGTCAGGCTTTTCCGCTGCAGCTTTTACGCGGTTCACAATCTTCACCAACATGAAAACGACAAAGGCGATAATCAAAAAGTTGATCACGGCCATCAAGAACGAGCCATAGGCAAAGACCGACGCCCCAGCTTCGCGCGCCTGCTCTAGCGACGCATTGGCGGGTACATCCCCGGACAGCACAGCATAGTTATTGGTGAAATCCACCCCGCCCGTGAAAAGCCCGATGATCGGGTTAATCAAATCAGCCACCATGGATGACACAATCGCCGTAAAGGCCGCACCCACGATGATACCAACAGCCATGTCCATGACATTGCCCTTGGCGATAAAGTCTTTGAATTCTTGAATCATTGTGTCTGTCCCTATTCTAAGCCAGCCGACTGTCCCGCCGCCATAGACCAATAGTGCGGGCTGACAAAGAAGGCGGTCAATCGTTGATTTAAGCGTGAAGCGGCAAAATTGCCGCTTTCTGCGGTGCTAAGCGCCAAAACAAACGCGCATCAGCGCACCGTCAGCGCCGAAATCAGTCGTGAGCCGCCCATTAAGCTGCTCTGTCGCCGTAGACATCAGCATCCGCCCCAGCCCGGTGCTGTCGGCCCCTGCGACCGTACCGCCATGCCCACGGCCGTTGTCGCGACACTCTAACAGCCAGCCATCCGTCTCAACCTGCCTGCGCAGAGAGATCTTGATCTTTCCTGCCCGGCCTTCGGGAAATGCGTGTTTGATCGAGTTGGCCACAAATTCGCTGACAATCATCCCAACCGCCGAAGCCTGCGCCGCTTGCAACTCGCCCGGATCGGCCTCGCAGAAGATGGTTACATGACCCGGCGCGCCAGCGGCGAGCAGCTTGCTCAACTGCTCAAGGTAAGAGGCGGTCTGCACCTTGCTTTTGCCGCCCTGCCCCATCAGTTCGCTATGCAGCGACGCCACCGCGCCGAAACGGCGTTCAACAAGAGCAAGCACATCCTTGGCGTCCGGGTCTTGCACCTTGCGCGTCGCCATCCGCAACAGCGAGGCGATGGTCTGAAACGAGTTTTTCACCCGGTGATCCATCTCGGCACGCAGGGCCTCTTCGATGCGGATTTTCTTGCGCAACTCAAGTTGCATCATCACGTGACGCGAAAGGGTTTGCAGCGCCTGGCGTTGAAATTCAGTCAGGGTGCGGGGCTTGGTATCCAGCACACAAAGCGTGCCAATCGGCTGGCCGTTCGGCGCGACCAGCTTGGCCCCTGCATAGAACTTTACCCGTGGGTCACCGACATAGAGGGGATTATCCACCGTTCGCGGATCGGCCCCCATGTCCGGAATCTCGGTAAAGTCGCCATCGAGAATGGCATGAGAGCAAACCGATTGATCCAGCGTCGTCTCATGTGGCTCAAACCCGACGCGCGCTTTGAACCATTGCCGCTTTTCATCCACCAAACTGATGAGAGAGACAGGCGTTTCGCAGATCTTCGACGCAAGGTCGACGATATCGTCAAAATCAGCTTCAGCTTCGGTATCAAGGACATTGTAGGAATGCAGCGTCTTTAGACGTTCGTCCTGCTCCGAGGGCGTGTCAGCTAAAATGGGCCTTCTCCTTCCAGTCTTGACCCGCCGCGCAGCCGCGGCGCGGATCGGATATCGCCTGCCGGTGGGGGCAGATCAGGGCCGAAAACCCCCAGCATCTACAGGCTTGGCTCAGAAACCACCGACGTCCAGCAACTCGACCGGATCGATTCGGTCATGTAGCCTTGATAAATGCTAATTTTCGAAGCGCCTAGCCCTGCTGCGGCGTCACCCAGCCAGCGCGCCGGTCAACACATAGCGCAGAATCGCAACAACCTGCGCAGGCTCACTGGCCACGGCAAGAGCTGCTGCATCGACCTCTTTGAGCGCATGCGCATGATCTGCGCTGTGTAGAATGATCAGTGACTTGCCCAAGGCAGCGGCATAGCCCGCATCAAAGGCCGCGTTCCACTGTTTGTACTGATCGCCAAAGCGCACCACGACCACATCCGCCTCGGCAATCGCCTTGCGGGTGCGGATCGCATTGATCTGCGCGCCTTTGCGGTCGTGCCAGAACTTGTCCTCCTCAGCGCCAAGGATCGCCACGCCGCAATCGTCGCTGGCGGCGTGGTCAGTGATGGGCGCCGCGAAAGTCACGTCGAGCCCTTGGGCCCCCGTAATGATCTGTTCGCGCCAGTCGGTATGGATTTCACCAGAGAGGTAGACTTTCATCGCTTCTGTCCTTTGGTTCAGCCGCGCAGCAGGCCGCCGGTGGCTTTGGTGACTTTCTCAACGACCTTAGCACCAACCGCTTCGATATCGGCATCTTTGAGCGTCTTGTCACTCGGCTGCAAACGCACGGTAATGGCGAGGGATTTTTTGCCTTCACCAACGCTGCCGCCGATGAACTCATCAAAGACACGCACGTCTTCGATCAGGCTCTTGTCGGCCCCTTTGGCCGCGTTAACCAGCGTCAGCGCCTCTACATCCGCGTCGACGACAAAGGCAAAGTCACGCTCGACTGCCTGAAGGTCGCTGATCTGCAACGCCGGGCGGGTGGCACCGGATTTGCGCGGCAGCGGCACTTCGGTGGGCCAGATGGTGAAAGCCATTGCCGGGCCTTTCACGTCCATCGCAGCCAACACACGCGGATGCACTTCGCCAAAGACGCCCAGCACCTTTTTCGGGCCAAGGCAGATTTTGCCGTGACGGCCCGGATGCCACCAATCCGCCGCGCCGCGCAGGACCTGCACCTTGGCGGGCGCACCGATGGCGGCCAGCACGGCCTCGGCATCGGCTTTGGCGTCAAACACATCAACCGCACGCGCCGCGCCATGCACGTCACGCGGACCGGTGCGACCCACCAACAGGCCGCTGACCATGATCTGCTCTTCGCCCGGCTCACCGCCGCTGAACGCGGGGCCGACCTCAAACAGCGCCATATCGGCAAAGCCGCGCGCCTGATTGCGGGCGGCAGTTTGCAGCAGACCGGGCAGCAGATCGGGGCGCATATGGCTCATGTCCGACGAGATCGGGTTTTCGAGGCGCGTCTCGTCTGTGCCACCACCAAAGAGCGCAGCAGAGGCTTGGTCGATGAAACTGTAGGTCACACATTCGTTGTAGCCGAGCGCCGCCGCAGTGCGCCGTGCGGTCACGACGCGGCGCTGCATGGGCGAGAGCACGGGGCGCGGCACGCCTGTTGTCAGGCGCGGCAGCGGCTTGCCTTCGAGCTTGGTGAGGGACGCAATCCGTGCAACCTCCTCCACCAGATCGGCCTCACCCTGCACGTCAGGACGCCAGCTTGGCACCTGTGCCATGTCGCCGTCGAGTTGGAAGCCAAGCGCGGTGAGCGTCTGGCGCTGGTCGCTCTCGGGGATCGTCATGCCGACCAGAGATTGCACCTTGGCCGCGTCCAACTTGTAAGCGCGCGACGTGTCCGGCACCTTGCCCGCGACCACGACCTCGGAGGCCTCGCCGCCCGCGTGATCCAAGATCATCCGCGTGGCGTGTTCGATACCATAGGGCGTCCATGCCGGGTCCACACCACGCTCGAAACGATAACGGGCGTCCGAGTTGATCTTGAGCGCACGGCCCGCATAGGCGATCTGAACCGGGTCCCAATAGGCGCTTTCAACAAAGACGTTCACCGTGTCTTCGGTCACGCCCGTGGCCTCGCCGCCCATGATGCCCGCGATGCTTTCCACGCCGCTGTCGTCGGAGATGACCATCTGCCCCGCTTGCAGGGTATAGGTCTTTTCATCCAGCGCCACGATCTCTTCGCCGCCCTTGGCGCGGTGGACGCGCAGGTTGCCTTTGACCTTATCCGCGTCAAAGACGTGCAGCGGGCGGTTGCGGTCAAAGGTGAAGAAGTTCGTCACGTCGACAAGGAAAGAGATCGGACGCAGCCCGATTGCACGCAGGCAATCTTGCAACCACTGCGGGCTGGGGCCGTTTTTCACGCCCCGGATCACGCGGCCATAGAATACTGGACAGCCGTCCAGCGTGTCGTCGTCAATGCTGACGCTGATCGGCGAGGCAAAGCTGCCCTCAACCGCATCGCAATCACGCGGCTTCAGCTTGCCCAAGCCCCGCGCCGCGAGGTCGCGCGCAATGCCGCGCACGCCGAGCGCATCCGGGCGGTTGGGCGTGATGGCGATCTCGATCACCGGGTCGACCTTTGCCGGATCATTCTCGGCCAGCCAGTCAATGAAACGGTCGCCGGGCTTGCCCGAGGGCAGCTCGATGATGCCGTCGTGCTCCTCGCTCAGCTCCATCTCGCGCTCGGAGGCCATCATGCCAAAGCTCTCAACGCCGCGAATTTTGCCGACGCCGATGGTGGTGTCGATCCCCGGCACATAGACGCCCGGCTTGGCCACGACGACGGTGATGCCCGGGCGGGCATTCGGCGCGCCGCAGATGATCTGCATGACGCCTTCGTCGGTTTCCACCTGACAGACGTTCAGCCGGTCGGCATCGGGGTGTTTCTCGGCGGATTGCACATAGCCGAGGGTAAAGTCGGCCAGCTTCGCCGCCGGGTTCTCGACGCCTTCGACTTCGAGGCCGAGGTCGGTGAGGGCATAGGTGATCTCATCAATCGACGCCGTGGTGTCGAGATGGTCCTTGAGCCAGGAGAGGGTGAATTTCATAATCGTTCCCTAATTCTCGTATCGTTTGGCCAGATCGGCCATGTCGCCCATCCGATAAAGTTTGATTTCGCGGATCACCCGCAGGCACGGCTTGGCGGCAAAGAAGATCGAACCAATCAAAAAGAGCCACGTCGCGCTGGTCTGCGTGCTCTCGAAGAAAAACAGCGCCGAACCTACGACAAAGCAGATCGCAGCGCAGAAATCCACAATGGTGTAGGCCATCTCGAACTTCGCATAAAGCGCGCGGGAGCCAGCGCTATTCTCGCGGTTTTCGTGACGAAAGAGTTTCATTCTAGACCTGTGTTGCGATGCGTTACGCAGTTTCTGAGGTTTCTATAGCGACCGTGTCGCGCTGAACGCGTAGCTTAACGCGACAACCCACCATGCAAATTCGGCTGATCCAAGCTCGCGAACCCATAATGCCGCAACCACCGCAAATCTGAATCAAAGAACGCCCGCAAATCCGGAATGCCGTATTTCAGCATCGCGATCCGGTCGATCCCCATGCCAAAGGCAAAGCCCTGCCACTCATTCGGGTCAATCCCGCCCGCCTGCAACACCTTGGGGTGCACCATGCCGGAGCCGAGCACTTCCAGCCAGCCGTCGCCCTCGCCAATACGCAACTGACCGTCAACCCAAGAACATTGAATGTCGACCTCAGCCGAAGGCTCGGTGAAGGGGAAGTGCGACGCGCGGAAGCGGGTTTTGATGCCGTCGATCTCGAAAAAGGCAGCAAAGAATTCCTCAAGCGTCCATTTCAGGTTCGCCATCGAGATATCCTTGTCGATCGCCAGACCTTCGACCTGATGGAACATCGGCGTGTGGGTCTGGTCGTAGTCGGCGCGGTAGACACCGCCCGGGCAGATGATGCGCAGGGGCGCGCCTTCGGCCTCCATGGTGCGGATTTGCACGGGCGAGGTGTGGGTGCGCAGCACGTGGGGGGCGCGCTCGTCGCCCTCGGCACGGGCCATGTAAAACGTGTCCATCTCTGCCCGGGCGGGGTGGTGGCCGGGGATGTTCAGCGCGTCGAAGTTGTACCAATCGGTGTCGATGCGCGGGCCTTCGGCGACCGAGAAACCCATCTCGGCGAAGATTGCGGTCAACTCCTCGGTCACTTGGCTGACCGGGTGGATGCTGCCCTGACGCTGGTGCCGCGTGGGCAGGGTCACGTCGAGCCATTCGCTGCGCAGACGGTCATCAAGCGCGGCATCGCCAAGTGCTGCCTTCTTGGCGGCAAGCGCCGAGTTGATCTCATCCTTCAGCGCGTTCAGCGCGGGGCCAGCGGTCTGGCGCTCTTCGGGGGTCATCTTGCCCAGCTCGCGCATCTTTAGCGCGACCTCGCCCTTCTTGCCGACGGCAGCCAGCCGGATGTCTTCCAATGCGGATTCGTCACCGGCATCGGCGATTTGGCTCAGGTACTTTTGCTTCAGATCGTCCATGACAGGCCCTTGGAATAATACCCCGTCCTGCTAGCCCTCCCGCCTTGCGAATGCAAGCCGTAGGGGTTGTGACGGCATGGGGGAACCACCACCTCTGCTGAGCGTTAGGCCGCATCCCCCGGCGCGCCCTCATGGCAGCGGCGCGCTCAAACTCCCCCGAAAGGAGAGACTATGAAAATCCTGATGGTTCTGACATCGCATGACGAGCTTGGCGACACCGGCAATAAAACCGGCTTCTGGCTCGAAGAATTCGCCGCCCCCTACTACGTCTTCAAAGACGCGGGCGCGGATGTGACCCTCGCCTCGCCCAAAGGTGGCCAGCCGCCGCTTGACCCCAACAGCGACAGCGAAGACGCGCAGACTGATGCCACCCGCCGTTTCAAAGACGACGACGCGGCACAGAAAGCACTCAGCTCAACCAAAGTGCTGGGCGATGTGGATGCGGAGGGCTTCGACGCGATCTTCTACCCCGGCGGCCATGGCCCGCTGTGGGATCTGGCCAATGACGCCGACAGCAAGCGCCTGATCGAGACCTTCTGGGCCTCCGACCGCCCCGTGGGTGCCGTCTGCCACGCGCCTGCCGTGTTCAAAGATACCCAAGCCGACGGCAAGCCGCTGGTCTCGGGCAAGCGCGTCACCGGCTTTACCAACACCGAGGAAGAGGGCGTTGGCCTGACCGATGTGGTGCCCTTCTTGGTCGAAGACATGCTGAAGAAGAACTGCGGCGAGTATAGCAAAGGCGATGATTGGGCGTCTTACGTGCTGGTCGACGGCAAGCTGGTGACCGGCCAGAACCCCGCCTCTTCCGAAGAGGCGGCGAAAGAAATGCTGGCCCTGTTGAAGTGATCGCCAGACAGAAGTGACGACACCGGGGGCGCGCATTGCGTGCCCCCTTTTATCCTATACGGGAACCGCCGATGGACGCGCCGTGTTTTACTCCCGAAAGGAGCCTCCGATATGGCAGACTATGACCGCACCACCGGCGCACCGTGGAGCGAAACAGACCTCGACCAGCTTCGCATCCTCGCGGCAGAAGGTACATCGACCAGCGTGATCGCGGTGCAACTGGGCCGCACGGAAGAGGCGATATCTCACAAATCGTCGCAGGAGGGCATCAAACTGACGCGGGCTAGCCTTAATCCCTATGACCCGAATACCCTAAACAGTTAACAGATTTCGCCCGTTCTTTTTGTGTCGTTGGACAAGTTTCTTTTGCACTGCGCCGGGCGGGATGATATGTGCGTGCGCGCCGAAGGTCGCGGTTTCAACCAGTCCTGAGAAGAGAGCTTCAAATTCTTCACGTTGCGCTGTGCCAATGGTTTTGATGGTGTCCGCATTCAGCAGGAAACTCTCGGTCGGGGCGCCTTCTGCATAGACGACATCGTGGTTTTCAAAGATGAGATGAAAGTACTCTACCCGCTCAACCTTCTCTTCAACAAAGATACCGGGCAATTCGGTAAGCCGGACCGCAGCGACCAGCACGGTCGAAACACCGCACATCCGCTCCACAATACCAGATTGCACCATCATTCGGTGCTGGCGTGAAACGATAAGATCACGTTTGGGCAGTCCGGCCCCCAACGCTCCGGCAGTGATCCGTATTGGGTAAAGCTTGGGGTTCTTTGCAAGTTCGGACGCATCGACACTGCGGCGCAGCCCGGTGACAAGCTTTTGATATTCGCCGCTTTGCGTCAGAATACGCATCCCCGGGGTCAAAACCTCTACAGGAAGATCGCCCATATCGGTTGCGATCAATGTACCCCGTGTGAAACAGGCGACACCCGTAGAGAAGAGATCGCCCTCCTCGCGCATCGTATCAATATCGGAATTCCATTTCAGACGTCCCAGCAGGCCGCCTTCGGGAAGGTCCGAGAAATCAACAGTCATCGTGGTAAACAGATCGCCCGCAGGCGGGCTGCCCGCCAGATTGACGATACCGGAATAGGTTACATCAAGATCGCCAGCTAAATCCTCAGATTCCTCGCCCAGCCGGAAGGGAAATCCACCAAGAGAACCGGGCGTAGAACCGCCGTCTGGCGCGTCCTCCGCCGCAGTGGTCGTGTCAAATACAGAACTGGCAGGCTGTAGGTCAATCTGCATGGATGCCAGTGGTTTGGTGGTCTCAAGATGGTGCCAATCAAAACCGAAAGACATCTCGGCATTGTCACCTACGGCTGCACCGTTTGTGTAAGGGTCTGTCGCATACCACGTCAGCGTTTCACTGGTGCCATCTGCATAGCTAAGCGTAACCCTAGCCCCCTCAAGATCGACGCCGCGCGAACTGGTATCGTCGCGTATCCCATGAACCGACTCATGGGGATCCTCATCTAGCCTATTGATCGTAATTGCGGGCATGAACTTCCCCACCTTTTATAAATTACCTATCGACTGATCAGCATCAATAGCCGGACCCTACACCCAGATGCACTGAGTCGCGGTCTGTCAATAAGCTATCATTGCCCAGGGCTGGGGAAAGGGAATGACCGAAACAAGGGATTATTAAGGCAAGATTGAGGCGGAAACTAAAACGTCATGCCCGCCGAAACGCAAAAAGCCCCGCCAAATGGCAGGGCTTCCGCAAATTCATAACATGTCAGCTTAGGCTGCCAGTGCGTCCTGCGCCTGTTTGACGATCGCGCCAAAGGCTTCGGGCTCATGCACGGCCAGATCGGCCAGAACCTTACGGTCCACTTCGATACCGGCCAGCGACAGACCGTTGATGAAGCGGCTGTATGTCAGCGCTTCGTCGTGGCTGCGCACGGCGGCGTTGATCCGCTGGATCCACAGAGCGCGGAAGTTGCGCTTGCGGTTCTTGCGGTCACGGGTTGCATATTGGTTGGCCTTGTCGACCGCCTGTGTGGCGACCTTAAAGACGTTCTTGCGCCGACCATAATAGCCTTTTGCGGCTTTGATGATCTTTTTGTGACGCGCGTGGGTGACTGTACCACCTTTTACTCGGGACATCTCGGTACTCCTATATCAGCGGGCGTAGGGCATGAAGCCCTTGATGATCTTTGCATCGGGCTCGGACAGTGCTGTCGTGCCGCGTGCGTTACGGATGAACTTGTTGGTCCGTTTGATCATGCCGTGCTGTTTGCCAGCTTGGCTGCCGATGACCTTACCAGTCGCCGAGACCTTAAAGCGCTTTTTGGCGCTCGATTTCGTCTTCATCTTGGGCATTTCCGTCTCCGTCTTTTGAGTTCGGTATAAACACGACTCGGCATGCCACTTTGAGCCGGTCGTGCAGGCTAAGATGCGCCGTATAGGCGCGCTCGGACAAGGATGCAAGAGGTTTTGAGGGGCGCTCGAAGGACCTAGGGTAACAAGTTTGCCGCGACAGAAACAAAGACATCTGGCAGGTTCTCAAACGAATAGCGCCCCGGATTTTCCCGCAATGCGTAAACGATTAGTCCCCCGGCAATCATGATCGTGATGGCCGAGACGCGCGGCGACCGACGGTCGGTCACCGCAGAGAGTATCGAGGGTATCGACAACACCGCTAGAACGATGCCGACAACCATCGCCAAATCAGAGTTCATGCGCACCCTCCCCTTGTTCGGGAAAGGTTACTCTGGATCAGATGCGTAAATCAAACGTTCGTCGCAGGGAGCCACGCGCAGGATATTGGTGCTGCCCGGGACGTTGAAGGGCACCCCTGCTGTCACGACGATGTGATCCTCTGGTCCGGCGTAACCCTCTGACAAAGCAGAGCGTGCCGCGCTGAGGACAGCGAGTTTAAACCGATCATGCCCATCGGTGATGATGCAGTTCGTTCCCCAGCTTAGCGCCAGACGGCGGGCGGTATTCACCAGCGGCGACAGCGCGATGATCGGCACACGGGGCCGTTCGCGTGCGGTCAGCAACGCGGTGGTGCCGGATTGGGTAAAGCAGCAAATCGCTTTGATGTCCGTCGTCTCGGCAATCTCACGCGCGGCGGCGACGATGCCATCGGCCACAGTGGTACGCACAGCGGTACGCGAGGATTCAATGATCTGCGTGTAGGTCGGATCAGCCTCAACTTCCTGGGCGACATTGTCCATCGTTGCCACAGCTTCCAGTGGGTAATCGCCGGCAGCGGACTCGGCGCTCAGCATCACGGCGTCCGCGCCCTCATAGATCGCGGTGGCCACGTCAGACACCTCGGCGCGGGTGGGTATCGGGCTTTCGATCATCGATTCGAGCATCTGAGTCGCCACGATCACCGGCTTGGCTGCCGCGCGGCATTTGCGCACCAGACGCTTTTGGATCGGCGGCACGTTCTGCACTGGCAGTTCCACACCCAGATCGCCGCGCGCCACCATGATGCCATCGCTGACCTCAAGGATCGCCTCAAAACGCTCGACCGCGGCGGGCTTTTCGATTTTGGACAGGATCGCCGCCCGGCCTTTGACCAGATCACGCGCCTCGGTCACATCTTCGGGCCGCTGCACAAAGCTCAGCGCAAGCCAATCGACGCCCAACTCACAAACGAATTCCAAATCTGCCCGATCTTTTTCCGACAGGGCGGCCAGCGGCAGCAGCACGTCGGGCACGTTCACGCCCTTACGGTTCGAAATCACACCGCCTGTCACCACCTCGCAATTCGCGAAATCTGGGCCACAGTCGCGCACCTTCAGACGGATTTTGCCGTCGTTAACCAACAGACTCGCGCCCGCCTCCAACGCTGCGAAAATCTCAGGGTGCGGCAGGCAAACGCGGTTCACATCGCCCGGTGTTTCATCAAGGTCCAGCCGGAAGGCAGCGCCCACTTCCAACGTGGGGCCGACCCCCTCAAACACGCCGACGCGCAGCTTTGGCCCTTGAAGGTCAGCCAAAATACCGATCGCGCCGCCGGTCTCTTTTTCAATCTCACGGATGATACGATGTTTTTCACGGATCTCGTCGTGGCTGCCGTGGCTCATGTTCAGCCGAAAGACATCCGCCCCCGCTTCGTGCAATGCCCCGATCACCTCGCGTGTTTCCGAGGCTGGCCCCAAAGTGGCCACGATCTTTACATTGCGCAAACGTCTCATATCTGTTCCTTCGTATCTATGTCGCCCCACGGGGAATGTTAACGGTAACATCGACTTGTCGATGGCCTACCGTCCCGATGTGTGCCTGTCAAAGGTTTCATCAGAATGACGGCCTAACCCTGCGCCGTCCAGCATTATGAAAAGGAACTGCCATGCCCAGCCAACAAGAGATCGAACTACAAGCCGCCGCCTTTCGCCGGTTGCAAAAGCACCTGATGGAAGACCGGACCGATGTACAAAACATCGACATGATGAACCTTGCCGGATTTTGCCGCAACTGCCTGTCGCGCTGGTACCAAGAGGCCGCAAACGAGCGTGGCATCGAGATGGGCAAAGACGAGGCGCGCGAACTGTTTTACGGGATGACCATGGACGATTGGAAAGCCAATTATCAGACCGACGCGAAGGACAGCCAGAAAGAGGCGTTCAAGACGGCCTTCGAGGAGAATGTCGGAAAGGAGTAAGCGCCTAGCGTTGCGCTTGGCGAAACAATGCTTGCATTCTAAGCGCATTCACCACCAAAACGGAAACAATAAGAGGGCGAGGCGGGCCAAAAACCTTGATCGAAAGCCGTTTTGCGCGGAGCATCATAGCGCCGCTGCCGATCAGGAGTACCTCATGCTAGCCCTCTTCGCCCTTCCCGTCTTGCTTGGCCTTGGCTTGTTTCTTGTCATCGACGACGACACAGAAACCGCAGAGGATACGCCCGACGATCCCACGCCCGATCCCGATGAACCGACCGTCGACCCGCTGGAAGTGCCTGACGATGTTGTGGTCTTCCGCGGCACCCCCGGCGACGACGCCATCATTGCCCGCGACGAAGGCGGCTTTATCGCAGGGCTGCGGGGGGACGACACGATAACTGGAAGTAACAACAGCGACGACATCGCCGGACGCCAAGGCGATGACGAGATCGACGCCCGTGGCGGGAACGATCGGGTTTGGGGCGATGGCGGGGATGACCTTATCAACCTCGGCGACGGGGACGACCGAGGCATTGGCAGCGTCGGCGAGGACACCATTGATGGCGGCGCGGGCGCGGACCACATCAGCGGTGAGGACGACAATGATCTGCTGCGCGGAGGGGCGGGCGACGATACCGTCACAGGCGGATACGGGGACGATCTGATCTACATGGGCGCGGGCGACGACAGCGGCGCGGCCTATGGCGACCGGAGCTTTGGCGACGATACGGTCTATGGCGGCGCAGGCGACGATCTGATCCTCGAAGGGCGCGGGGCCAATCTTCTCTTCGGCGAGGCTGGAGATGACGAGATCCGCGCGCTGGACAACGACGGGCTTGGCGAAGACACCGTTGACGGCGGCGAAGGCGACGACCGCCTCTTCGTAGACTATGGCGATCTGGTCACCGGGGGCGAGGGCGATGACCTCTTCGCGGTCGACAATGTGGGGGATTCGCCGATGGCGCCGGTGATCATAACCGATTTTGATACCGAAGAGGATTTACTGGCTTTCACCGACGTATACGACGCAACCGTCGACTTGCGCTATGATCCTTCCTACGACGCGGTGGTCGCCGCCACGCCGGACTATGTGCTGGCCGTTCTGCAAGGTCTTGGCGACGCGGATATTCCCGATATCTCGGTGGTCAATTTAAGCGCCGCCTAGAACTGATAGAGCACAAGCCAATCGGCCTTGAGCGCGGGGCGCGCGGCACCTTCAATCTCAACCGTGGCAGCAAAGCGCGTCATCAGATCGCCGCGCGCCCGCGTCTGCGCTTCGATTAAAGTAAACCGCCCCCGGATCCGCTTGCCCGAATGCACCGGGGCAATGAAACGCACGCTATCGAACCCGTAGTTAATCGACGCCTTTGCCCCCGCCATCACCGGCAGCGCGCCATAGGCCATGCCCGACATCATCGACAGGGTCAGCATCCCATGCGCCACGGTGCCACCGAAATCGGTTTCTGCTGCGCGGACGGGATCCACATGAATAAACTGATGATCTTCGGTCACATCGGCAAAGGCGTCGATCCGCGCCTGATCCATCATGAACCACGGCGAGACGCCTAATTCGCGGCCCACGGCTGCTTCCATCTCTGCCCGGTCAATCTCGTTGCGCATTTCGGTCTCCTGCTTAGCGCCACCCTAGCCACGATCCCCCGCCCGGCGAAAGCCCTTGCGTCCGGCGGGCCAACTTACATGCTGGGTGAAACCAAAGCGGAGACCTCCATGAACACCCCAATCCTCGCCCTTATCATCGTGGCCGTCGCAGGGGCCGCTGTGGCTTTGCAAACCCCGATCAACGCCGCCTTGGGCCGCAACATTGGCAGCGGGGTCGCCGCGGCGGCGGTTTCCTTTGGCGTCGGTTTCGCGATCCTGCTGGGGGTCTTGTTGCTGCGTGGCGAATTGGGGGCTTTGCCCCGTGCGTTTTCCGCGTCGCCGGTCTTGCTACTGGGTGGCGTGCTAGGCGCGTTCTACGTCTGGTCGGTGCTCTGGGCGATCCCGACGCTGGGGGCGCTGACCGTGATCTCAGCCCTGATCCTTGGCCAGTTGAGCGCGGCGCTGGTGATTGATGCGACCGGGCTTTTGGGTCTGACGGTACAGGCTATCACCCCCACCCGCATCGCCGCCGCCGCGCTGGTGGCGGCGGGGCTGGTTTTATCGCGGTTCTGAGCGTCAGATCGCGGTTTTGCGCATCTCTTCGAGATAGATTTCGCGCAGACGGGGCGCCAATTTGCCCGGCGTGCCGCTGCCGATCTTGGCCCCGTCGATCTCCACCACCGGCGTCACGAAAGCGCTGGCCGAGGTCACGAACGCTTCATCCGCCTGCTGCGCCTCTTCGATGGTAAAGTTCCGCTCTTCCACCTGCATCTGCGCCTCGCGGGCCAGTTCCAGCACCGCCTTGCGGGTAATGCCGTGCAGGATGTCGTTCGAGGTCTCGCGCGTCACGATCTTATCGTCCTTGACGATATAGGCGTTGTTCGACGTGCCTTCGGTGACGAAACCGTCTTCGACCATCCAAGCGTCTTCGACACCGGCTTTCTTGGCCATCATCTTACCCATCGACGGGTAGAGCAGCTGTACCGTTTTGATATCGCGACGGCCCCAGCGGATGTCTTCGATGCTGATGACGCGGATGCCATCACGGGCGGCAGGGTTGTCGGCAAGCCCCGGTTTCGACTGGGTAAACAGCACTAGCGACGGCGCAGTGGTGTCGGGATCGGGAAAGGCGAAATCGCGGTCACCATCCGACCCGCGCGTGACCTGAAGATAGATCAACCCGTCTTTGATGTCGTTCAGCCGCACCAGCTCGCGGTGAATCTCCAGCAGCTCTTCAGTGGTGGCAGGCGCGCGCATGTCGAGCTCGTTCATCGAGCGGGTCAGCCGTTCGGCATGGCCGTCAAAAGCGATAAGCTTGCCATCCAGCACGCTTGTCACCTCATAGACCCCATCGGCCATCAGGAAACCCCGATCAAAGATCGAGACCTTGGCTTGATCCTCGGGCAGGTATTCGCCGTTTACATAGACAGTCCGCATGGTCACCCCCAAAGCGCTGCGGCGGGGGGATGCACGCCCGCGCCGTCAAATTTCAAAGCATTGTCGCGGTCTTCGGCCAGAAGCAGCGGGCCGTCAAGGTCCACGACCTTTGCGCCTTGGGCGACCAGCGTTGCCGGGGCCATCGCCAGCGACGACCCGACCATGCAGCCAACCATAACATCAAAGCCTTCGGCCCGCGCCGCATCGCGCAGCGCCAGCGCTTCGGTCAGCCCGCCGGTCTTGTCGAGCTTGATGTTCACCACATCGTATTTGCCCTTGAGGCCCGGCAGGCTGGCGCGGTCATGGCAGCTTTCATCCGCGCAGACGGGCACGGGGCGATCCATGCCCAAAAGCGCGTCGTCGTCCCCTGCGGGCAGGGGTTGTTCGACCAATGCCACGCCAAGGCGCACCAGATGCGGCGCAAGGTCGGCATAGACCTCAGCCGACCAGCCCTCATTGGCGTCGATGATGATGGTGGCATCGGGCGCACCCGAGCGCACGGCTTCGAGCCGGGGCATGTCGTCGGGGGTGCCGAGCTTGATCTTCAGCAGTGGCCGATGGCTGTGCTTCGCCGCCTGCGCGCGCATCGCCTCGGGTTCGTCCAGCGAGAGGGTATAGGCCGTGACCTCCGGCCCCGGCGCGGTCAGCCCGGCCAGTTCCCAGACCCGTTTGCCGGCGCGTTTGGCCTCCAAATCCCAGAGCGCGCAGTCGACCGCGTTGCGTGCGGCCCCGGCAGGCAAAAGGTCATAGAGCGCTTGGCGGGTGATATCGCCGGGCAAGCCGTTAATCTCAGCCGTGACCGATTCGAGGGTCTCGTCATAACGCGCGTAGGGCACGCACTCGCCCCAGCCGGTCACGCCGCCTTCGGTCACGCGGACGGTCAGCACCTTGGCCTCGGTCCGCGAGCCGCGGCTGATGGTAAAGACCTGCGCCAGTTTGAACGTATCAGCGGTAACGTCGATCTGCATGGTCACAGCGCCGCCAGTGCATCGGCCAGCCGCGCAGCCCCTTGGCGGAAGGGATCGACCGCAGGCAGGCCAAGACGCTCTTCGACCTCGGCCAGATAGGCATCCGCCTCGGCCTCAGACATGTGGTAGGTGTTGACCGAGATACCAACGACCTTGCAATCGGGGTTGGCCACCTGCGCCAGTGTCAGAGCCACATCACGCACCGCTTCCATGCTGGGCAGGGAGTATTCCGGCAGGCCGCGCATATGGGTCCGCGTGGGCTCATGGCAGAGGATCAGCGCGTCGGGCTGGCCGCCGTGGATTAGCGCCATGGTCACGCCTGAGTAGGAGACGTGGAACAGGCTGCCCTGCCCTTCGATGATGTCCCAATGGTCATCGTCATTGTCGGGGGTGAGATATTCCACCGACCCGGCCATGAAATCGGCGATCACCGCATCCAGCGGCACGCCTTCGCCGGTGATCAGGATGCCGGTCTGACCCGTGGCGCGGAAGGTGCTTTTCATGCCCTTTTCGCGCATCGCCTCGTCCAGTGCCAAAGCCGTGTACATTTTCCCGACCGAGCAATCGGTGCCCACGGCCAAGACCCGCTTGCCGCTGCGTTTCTTACCGTCGGCGATGGGATATTCGACGCTGGGCACGCGCACGTCATGCAATGTGGTGCCGCTCGCCTTGGCGGCGGCGACCAGATCGGCTTCGTTGCGCAGCAGGTTGTGTAGGCCCGAGGCAATGTCGAAGCCCATGTTCAGCGCCTCAATCAGCACTTCTTTCCAAGCCACGCTGATCTTGCCGCCACGGTTGGCGACGCCGATGACCAATGTCTCGGCCCCCGCCTCACGCGCTTCGGCCAGCGTCATGTCTTGCAAGCCGAGATCGGCCTTGCAGCCTTCCATGCGGAACTGACCGACCGCGTTGTCGGGGCGCCAGTCCTTGATGCCTTGGGCGACCTTGGCGGACAGAGAGTCAGGCGCGTCGCCCAGAAAGAGCAGATAGGGGGTTTTGATCATGGCAAGCCTCCGGCATTGAATTTGTCCGCATATTGCGCGCGAGAATACGCAAGTGCGTGGCGTTGTCGACGCATCTGCATGCAAATGGGCAGCATTTCCCGCAAATTACCGTTGACTGCGCAAAAATCGTGCGCCGCCTTGGCCTGTCTCGAAAAACATCGAAATGCTGCGACTGCGAAAACCTTCTTGCGATTGACGGCGCAATTTCATACCAGAATTAAGACGCATGATGAAACAAAATTACCCATAGGTGCCCCATGAGCTTCCGCATTCAGCCTGCCGCCCCTGCCCGCCCGAACCGCTGCCAGTTGTTCGGCCCCGGCTCCCGCCCGGCGATCTTTGAAAAGATGGCAGCGTCGGATGCCGATGTGATCAACCTCGACCTCGAAGACAGCGTGGCCCCCTCGGACAAGGACAGCGCGCGCGCCAATATCATCAAGGCGATCTCGGAGATCGACTGGGGCAAGAAGACACTTTCGGTCCGGATCAACGGGTTGGACACGCCCTATTGGTACCGTGACGTGGTGGAACTGCTGGAGCAGGCGGGCGAGCGGCTCGACCAGATCATGATCCCCAAGGTGGGCTGCGCGGCGGATGTCTATGCCGTCGACGCGCTGGTGACGGCGGTCGAAACCGCCAAGGGGCGCGAGAAGAAGATCAGCTTTGAGGTCATCATCGAATCCGCCGCCGGTATCGCCCATGTGGAAGAGATCGCCGCCTCTTCTCCGCGTTTGCAGGCGATGTCGCTGGGGGCCGCCGATTTCGCCGCCTCCATGGGCATGCAGACCACCGGCATCGGCGGTACGCAGGAGAATTATTATATGCAGCGCGGTGAGCAGAAGCATTGGTCCGACCCATGGCACTGGGCGCAGGCCGCGATCGTCGCCGCCTGCCGCACCCATGGCGTGCTGCCGGTCGACGGGCCGTTTGGCGACTTCTCTGATGACGAGGGCTTCCGCGCACAGGCGCGCCGCTCGGCCACGCTGGGTATGGTAGGCAAATGGGCGATTCACCCCAAACAGATCGCGTTGAGCAACGAGGTGTTCACACCCTCGGAAGAAGCCGTCGCCGAAGCGCGTGAAATCCTTGCCGCGATGGAAGAAGCCAAGGCGAAGGGCGAAGGGGCGACGGTCTATAAGGGGCGTCTGGTGGACATCGCCAGCATTAAACAGGCCGAGGTTGTGGTGCGGCAGTCCGAGATGATCGCCGGGGGCTGAGCGACTGCGGCCAGCCGCCGGGGGCGCTGCCCCCGGACCCCCGCGGGTATCTGAAAAAGGATGAAGTGGTAAGGGCGTGCGCTTGCCTGCTTGGCAAACCCGCGTTGCAAACCGGCGCGCGGCGCTCCATATACGAAAGCAACTAGCCGGAGCATGCAATGACCCAATATCTGGATTTCGAAAAACCACTGGCCGAGATTGAAGGCAAGGCGGAAGAGCTGCGGGCGCTGGCCCGGTCCAACGAAGAGATGGACATCACCGACGAGGCCCGCGCGCTGGATAAAAAAGCCGCTGGGATGCTGGAAGACCTCTATGGGTCGCTGACGCCTTGGCGCAAATGCCAAGTGGCGCGTCACCCCGAACGTCCACATTGCAGAGATTACATCGAGGCGCTATTTACTGAGTTCACACCGCTGGCCGGGGATCGCAACTTTGCTGACGATCTGGCCGTGATGGGTGGGCTGGCACGTTTTAATGACAAGCCGGTCATGGTTATCGGCCATGAGAAAGGCAATGATACCAAAAGCCGGATCGAGCGAAACTTTGGCATGGCCCGCCCTGAGGGTTATCGCAAGGCGGTGCGTTTGATGGAATTGGCCGATAAGTTTAATCTGCCCGTTGTCACCATCGTGGACACGCCGGGTGCTTACCCGGGCAAGGGTGCCGAAGAGCGCGGCCAATCCGAAGCGATTGCCCGTTCGACCGAGAAATGCCTGCAGATCGGTGTACCGTTGATCAGCGTGATCGTCGGCGAGGGTGGCTCTGGCGGGGCGGTGGCTTTTGCCACGGCGAACCGCGTCGCGATGTTGGAGCATTCGGTCTATTCCGTCATCACGCCCGAAGGCTGTGCGTCGATCCTGTGGAAAGACAGCGAAAAGATGCGCGAAGCCGCCGAGCAGATGCGCCTGACCGCCGAAGAGCTCAAGACGCTCGGCGTGATTGATCAGATCATTCCTGAGCCTATGGGCGGCGCGCATCGTCACGCTGCGCAATCCATCAAGGCCGTAGGCAAAGCGATTGAGACGATGCTTAAAGACCTTGACGGTAAAGATGGCAAAACGCTGATCAAAGACCGCCGGAGCAAGTTCCTTGAGATGGGCCGCATGGGACTGGCGGCCTAGGCCAGCCGCCGCCGAAAACGCGGATCAGGGGTGATCTGGTCAAAACCGGCGGCGCGGTAAAAACTCTGCGCGCGCCGGTTTTGCGTACCCGTCCCTACAGTGACATAGCTACACCCCTGCGCCTCAGCGTGCTCCAGCGCGGCCGCCACCAACGCTTTGCCTATGCCGCGCCCACGCGCGGTATCGCAGACAAAGAGATGGTGCAGGTCCATGCCCCTTGCGCCGAATTGCAACTGCGTCTGGGGGCAAAGCGCGGCATATCCATGCAGCCCCGTCGCACCTTCGGCCACCAACAGCGTCACCCAAGGGGCTTCGCCGAGACAGTCACGTTCCAGCGCGGCCAGTGTCAGCGTGGCCGTGTCGCCGTGGTAGGCGGCCAGCGCATGGGCGAGATCAAGAACCATTGGTAAGTCGGATTTAACGGCAGGTCGAATGGGGGGCATATTGTCTCTCTTTGTGGCTACCACAGGGAGACAAGCAAAGCCGCGCTGTGGCGGCTTGGGGTATAGGAAAAGGGCCGCGCCGATTAGGAGCGGGGATAATAGACTGTTTTGAGGCAGGTCTGTTCCATGACTATGTCATGCGCTTGTGCCGACCGGCTGTCAAGCGGAGGCTGAGCCTGGGTTAGCTTGCCAGCATCCGCAGGCCTTGGGTCACATCCGAACGCACCGCCAGCCGCAGCCCCGGCTCATCCCCTGCGCGCAGGGCGGCGATGATCAACCGATGGAAATGCGGCGGCTCTGTCCGGCGCAGGCGGCCATAGAGCGCGCGCATGGTGGGGCCGAGTTGCAGCCAGACGGTCTCTGCCATGGCGAGCATCGCAGGCGCCTGTGCCCGCAGGTAAAGCGTTCGGTGGAATTCCAGATTGGTGCGGATGTAGCTGACCGCATCGCGGTGGGCCACGGCCTCGGCGATATTGGTGTTGATCGTCTGCATCCGCTCAATCAGCGCCATATGCGCGCGTGGCAGGGCACGCGAGGCCAGTTCAACCTCCAGCAACGCCCTGAGCGCTGCCAATTCCTCAATCCGCTCGTTGCTGAGTTCGGGCGTAGAAATGCGCCCCGAGGTCGACATCGTCAGCGCCCCCTCAGCCGCGAGCCGCCGCACCGCTTCGCGGGCGGGCGTCATCGAGACCTCATATTCCTTACCAATACCGCGCAGGGTGAGCGCATGACCGGGCGGCAGATCGCCATGCATGATCCGCGCGCGTAGGCGGCGGTAGACACGATCATGGGCCAGCGGCGTGGCCTCGACAGGGCGGGGGCTGAGGTTCATGATGCGCTTGTGATCACAAATGAGCCACCCGTCAAGCGCGGCATTTTGAGACCACGGGCCAATCACCCGTTGTCGCGGCCCCTGAGGCGATTTATCCGGGTTCAAACCGCTAAAGGAGATGCGCCTTGACCAAACGAAATTTCATCCGCCACGTGGTCTTTTTCTCAGCCAAAGACCCCAAAGACATTCCCGCAATTGTAGCGGGGCTTTGGAAACTGGCCGATATCCCCCATTCAACAACTTTCGAAATCTGCGAGAACACCCGTGTTGATGCGCTGTCAGGGGACGTGGATGTGGTGGTTTACGCCGAGTTCCCCGATGCGGAGGCACTTGCCGCCTATAAGGCGCATCCGATCTATCAAGAATCCATCGACATCGTGCGCCCCCTACGCGACATACGCATGCCTGCGGACTTTTAAGGCGCGAGATGTCTGCCCCCTGCGTCCTTTTTGACACCGGCCCGCTGGGGCAAGGAACGGCCTTTCGAGCGCCGCAGCGGATCATCAGCGCGCAGTCGCCCGAGGACGTGCCAGCAGCCTTTGCCGCGCTCGAAAAAGCGCAGGCAGAGGGCGCGTGGCTGGCGGGCTATGCAAGCTATGAGTTGGGTTACCTCGGGTCGACAAAACTGTGTGATTTGATGCCTGCCGAGCGCGGGCTGCCCCTGTTGCACTTCGGGGTGTTTGATGGGCCGGAGCCGCACAGCTTTAAGGATGACGTGGGCGCGGCCAGTCTATCGGCCCTAACCCCGGATTGGGACTTTGCCCAATATGAAGCCGCCTTTATGCAGGTGCAGGATTACATCACTGCCGGGGATATTTATCAGGCCAATCTGACCTTCGGGTTGGAGGGTCGCTATAGTGGCACGCCTGCCGCCCTTTATGCCCGACTTCGCCAGCGTCAGCAGGTTGAGCATGGCGCATTTGTTGACCTTGGGGGGCCGGTGTTGCTGTCACGCTCGCCCGAGTTGTTCTTTGCGCTGACTGCCGATGGCCACCTGACCGCGCGTCCGATGAAGGGCACCGCGCGGCGCGGGCAAGATGCTGTTGAGGATGCCAAGCTGCGCGCCGACCTCGCCGCTTCGGAAAAGAACATGGCGGAAAACCTGATGATCGTTGATCTGCTCCGCAACGACATAAGCCGGATTGCAGAGGTGGGCAGCGTTGAGGTGCCGAAGCTGTTCGAGATCGAGACCTATGATACCCTGCATCAGATGACTTCGCGCATCACGGCACAGGTTTTGCCTGAGACGCGACTGACAAATATTTTCCACGCGCTTTTCCCCTGTGGCTCCATCACCGGTGCGCCCAAGATCCGCGCCATGCAGATCTTGCGCGCGTTAGAACCTGCTCCACGCGATGCCTATTGCGGCGCTGTTGGCTGGGCTGCGCCCTCAGGGGCGATGCAGTTCAACGTGGCGATTCGCACAGCGACCTGCCACGCCGATGGACGGCTGCGGCTAAATGTAGGTGGTGGTGTAGTGCATGACAGCACAGCCGAGGATGAACATGCCGAGGCTTTGCTAAAGGCACGGTTCGCGACCCTGCCCTAGAACCGATAACGATGCAGCCCCCCGCCATGGTCGCGCAGCCATTGGCGGGGGGCTTGATAATCACCGTAAATCCGCGTGACCTCGGCCCAGAACGCCGGGGAATGGTTCATCTGCGCCAGATGAGCGACCTCATGGGCGGCGACGTAATCCAGCACTTCGGGCGGTGTCATGATCAGCCGCCATGAGAACATCAGCCCACCATCACTGGTGCACGATCCCCAGCGGGAACGCGTATCGCGCAGGGTGATCCGATTGTAGGGCTTGCCCAGCAATGCCGCGTAATCGTCACAGGCGCCAGCCAACCGGTCCCGCGCCACTTCGCGCAGATGTGCTGCAAGCCGTCTGCCAATGCTGTCGTCCGGACCGGGCACGAGAATCTCTTCGGGACCGATCCGCACGCCGCGCCCCTGCCCGCTGCGCACCTTAAGAACCTTACCGCCCACAGGCAGCTCAGCCCCCGGTGCGACAATCACGTCTTCGCCCCGCGCGGCAAGGTGTTGGCGAATCCAGTCTTGCTTGGTCTCGGCAAAGGTCAGCGCTTCACGCTCGGCCAAGCGTTTGGGCATGGTCAGCGTCACCCGCCCATCCAACTGCGAAATGCGTAAAGAGATGCGCCGGGCACGGGCCGAACGGCGCAAGATCAACGGAATCGGCGGGTTGCCGGGCAGCACAGGGTCTTTCATTACCGGAGCAACGTCCCTAGATAGAGGCCAAAGCCTTTGACAGTGCCCCCCTCATATGGCACTTGGCCGGAATCATCTACACGCAACAGCAATATTATAAAGGGGTGTTTCATGCCCAACGAAGAATGGGGAACCAAGCGCCTGTGCCCCACTACGGGCAAGCGCTTCTATGACCTCAACAAGAATCCGATCATCAGCCCCTATACGGGCGAAGAGGTCGCGGCCGACAACTCCAAGTCCCGCATGATCGCGGCAGATGCCGAGGATGCGGTCACAGCCAAAGCCAAGAAAGGCGATAAGGCAGACGACGATTCCCTCGTGGATGACGACGATACAGTTGATGTGGATCTGGACGACGATCTGCTGGACGACGACGATGACGACGAGGATACAGTTCCCCTCGACGATATCGCCGAAGTCGCGTCAGACGACGAAGACTAATTAATCGGCGGCGGGTTCAATTTTCTGCTTGATCCCGCCGCCGCCAGCGCCTAGTTAGCGGCGCATAACGACCCGGATCACACGATCCACGATGGGGCCTTAGCTCAGCTGGGAGAGCGCCTGCATGGCATGCAGGAGGTCAGCGGTTCGATCCCGCTAGGCTCCACCAAGCCTTTTGCAAAGCAAAAGGCGTCGCGCGACAGTCGCTTCGAAGAAGCGATGAGAGCGCAGCGCAACAGCCCATACAAACGATACAACGCTATCTCGCAACTGCAAACGATGCTCGGCGAGCAAAATCTGTAGGCTACCCCCTGCCTACTGCTCGGCGATCTGTCTCGCCTCTTGTCACTATGCCGCGCTCATGATGTGCATTGCCTAGGGCACACCAAACCTTGCCAAATCGCAAACCCATTGGGATAGGCAGATGAGAGCCGGTCGCGCCCTACGCTCACGACCAGTCCCGCTCAGAACAACGCGCGTCGGATTAAATTCAGCCCTGCAACCATCAGCACCAGCAGCGTCATCTTGCGAAACAGGACCGGATCGACCCGATCCATCACCATGCTGCCAAGCCAAACGCCCAGCATCACAGGCGCAAGCAACAGTGCCGAGAATGGCCAAGTCTGCGCGTTCAGCACACCCGATCCCATATGCGCCCCAAGCAGCGCCACCGCGCCCAGCCCATAAATCACCCCCTGAATCCGCATCTGATCGTGCTTTGGGGTGCCAAGCGCGGTCAGATACGCAACCGTTGGCGGCCCCCAAACGCCGGAAACGCCGCCGACCGCACCAGCAAACGCGCCGACACATGCTTCGACCCGCGTGGAACGTTTCGCCAGATGAAACTTATACTTCGACAATTGCAGCAGCGCGAAAAAGACGATCGGAACACCAATGGCCAGCAGCATTGCCTCCTCGGGAATCACCCGCACCATCTGGGCAGAAAGAACCAAAGTGATGCCGCCGCAGAGCAGAAATACCCAGAACAATCGAATGGAACCTGCCGCCGCCCTCGGACCTTGGCGCAAGGCCTGAAAGGCATTGGCCAGAACCGTCGGCAGGATCAAACCAGCTAGGGCCAAATCTGGCGCCATGAAGGTCGTTAGGCCGGAAATCAAAACCAACGGCAGGGCGAATCCGACAACGCCTTTGACGAAACCACCGCAAAGACCAATGGCCAAAGCTGCGTAAAATTCAAACGGGGTGAGAAAGGGGAAAATACTGTTCATGCCGTTACATAGCAGGCCCGACGGCAGCCGCACGAGCAAATTTTCTACGCAATATAAAAACAAAAATAGGCATTGAAACGTATCTTTGTTGTGCTGCAACTGCGAAGGCGCTATGTCTGGCCCAAGCAAGAAAGGACAGATCATGGCACATGACGGTCAGGATATGACGATGCATAGCGTAATTCTCGACGATCTGATCGGGCTGACCGGCGCGGCGCTCCCGCCGCTGGACCGGCTGCTCCAGAAAGCCACTGCCGCCGTCCGCGCGCAGGTGAGCGAGGGGGATCGCGTCTCGGCCAAGCTGATCGAGGCCAACCAGACCGCAGCGCACGGGCTTGCGTGGCTCGCCACCTATGTGCAGGCGCTACGCCAGATGCAGCTTTGGGCCGAGCGCCTACAGGGTGACGGGCGCTTTGGCGAGGTCGAAGAACTCCTACACCAGATCGCCTTTGGCGAATACCTTTGCCAGATCCGTGGCGGCATCCAGATGAACCAAGGCGAAATGCTGCGTCTGCAAGATCTGGGGCTGAGCGCTGAGGACGAAGCCACGCTTGACGATCCGGCGCTCACCACTCTGACCCGCAGCGGCAACACGCAGGCCGCGCGCAGCCGCTTGGTTGAACTCATGCAGGAACGCAGCGCCGATGTGACCTTCGGCGTCAGCGGCCTTGATGAAGAGCTTGAGATGATCCGCGACCAATTCCGCCGCTACGCGGTCGAGAAGGTCGAACCCTATGCCCATGACTGGCATCTGAAGGACGAATTGATCCCCATTGAGGTGATCGAAGAACTGGCCGAGATGGGCGTCTTTGGCCTGACCATTCCCGAAGAATACGGCGGGCTGGGCCTGACCAAAGCGTCGATGTGTGTGGTCAGCGAAGAACTCTCTCGCGGCTATATCGGCGTCGGCTCCCTCGGCACCCGGTCGGAAATCGCGGCGGAACTGATCCTCTGCGGCGGCACTGACGCGCAGAAAGAGAAATGGCTGCCCCGCATCGCCAGCGCCGAGACTTTGCCCACGGCGGTCTTTACCGAGCCGAACACCGGCTCGGACCTCGGCAGCCTGCGCACCCGCGCGGTAAAGGACGGCGACGACTACAAGGTCACCGGCAACAAGACATGGATCACCCATGCGGCGCGCACCCATGTGATGACACTGTTGGCGCGCACCGATCCGGAAACCACAGACCACCGCGGCCTGTCGATGTTCTTGGCCGAAAAGACCCCCGGCGACGATGCCAACCTCTTCCCCACCCCCGGCATGACCGGCGGCGAGATTGAGGTGCTCGGCTACCGCGGGATGAAGGAATACGAACTCGGCTTTGACGGGTTCGCGGTGAAGGGCGAGAACCTTCTCGGCGGCGAAGAGGGGCGCGGCTTCAAACAACTGATGGAGACGTTTGAATCCGCCCGCATCCAGACCGCAGCCCGCGCCATTGGCGTGGCGCAATCGGCGCTCGATATCTCGATGCAATATGCCCAAGACCGCAAGCAATTCGGCAAGGCGCTAATCAACTTCCCCCGCGTGTCGGGCAAGCTGGCGATGATGGCGGTGGAACTAATGATCGCGCGGCAGCTGACCTATTACAGCGCCTTTGAAAAGGACGCGGGCCGGCGCTGCGATGTCGAAGCAGGCATGGCGAAACTGCTCGGCGCGCGGGTCGCTTGGGCCGCTGCTGACAACGGCTTGCAGATCCACGGCGGCAACGGATTCGCGCTGGAATACAAGATCAGCCGGGTGCTTTGTGACGCGCGTATCCTGAACATCTTTGAAGGAGCGGCGGAGATCCAAGCGCAGGTTATCGCGCGCCGTCTTCTGGGCTGACGCTCCGGGGTTGCAAGCGCCGCTTCTGTCAGAGACATAGGCGGCGTTCCCAGCCAAAGGACAGCCCATGCGCAGCTTCTTGATCCTCGCCGCCCTCAGCGCCCTGCCGCAATGTCAGAGCGACGAAACCGTCCGCGCCTACGGGGCGGGCGACAAGACATGGACCTTGGTGGAACTGGACGGCACCCCCTTCGACGCCCGCGCCACGCTGACCTTCCCAGAGACCGGCAAGATTGCCGGAGAAGCGCCCTGCAACGCCTATAGCGCCGCGATGACTGTGCCCTACCCGTGGTTTGACGCGGGTCATATCGCCGCCACGCGCCGCGCCTGCCCGGACCTCGCAGCAGAGACGGCGTTTCTGAATGCTTTAGGAGAGGTGACCATCTCGGATGTATTGGGCGACACGCTAATCCTGTCGGATGAAAGCAACGAACGACTGATCTTCAAAGCCGCCGACTGAAGGCATCGATAAAGCGCGCGCGGGCTTCCGGTAGGGGTTTGCCCCCCAGATCGCGCGCCAGATGCGCGGTCAGGAAATGGCCCGTCGTGACAAGCCCCTGCGCAATCTCAGCATCGCTCCCCGTGCCGCCGCGCAGGACTGTCGGCAATGGCAGCAAACGATCCGCCCACTCCCCCGCGCCTTTGGCGGAGACGGCGCGGCCCGACTTGGGCGAGACATAGATCAAGTCTTCGCTCACCCCAGTTACCGCGCAGCTTTCCAGATCAAGCGCATAGCCCATCTCTTCCAACAGACGCAGTTCCCATTTCAGATAGGCCAGCGGCCAGACCTCCCCCTGCCCCAACATATCAAGCAGCGCTTCGGTGCGGCGGTAGAGCGCCGGATGCGGCTCGCGTTCGGGCAGACAAAAGGCCAAAAGCGCGGTCACCGCGTTCAACCCCGCCAGCGCCAGACGGTTCTGCATGGCCACCGCAGCGCGGCTGCGCAGCGGCTCGACGGTGAAGGCGCCGATATGATCCTCCAACCGCGCGCGCCATGCCACGTCAAGCTGTGCGCCGGGTTGCAGACTGGGCGCAATCTTGCGGCTGGTGCCTCCGCGGACGATCCCAGCGTGGCGGCCTTGTTCGGGGGTGAAGACCTCAATGATGGCAGAGGTTTCGCCATGTCGCCGCGCGCTCAGCAGGATGCCTTGATCGCGCCACTCCATCAGGCCAGCCCCGGTTCGTCTAACAAGTGACGGCCTTGGCGATCTTCCACCTCAATCACCCAAAGGTCGGGATCGAACCCGCGCTGGCGGGTGACAGTGGCATCAACCTCGGCCTCGTCGCCTGCGGCCAATTCGATCCATTTCCTATCGCCGGTCATCAGATCGAAAGAGCGTTGGAACAGCACCGCGCGGCCATCAAGCGTTGCCAGCTTCACCAGCACCGCACCGCCGGTGTCGTCACCATGGGCGACGACGAAAGCCGGAATGTCCTGCAACCGCAGCCGGGTGAGATAGGCGTCGACCCAGAAACGCGCGGTCAGGCGGGGCATGGCTGGCCTTTACGCTCAGTCGTTGCCATCTTTGAAATCCAAGCCCATCTCGGAATAGCGCTCGGCCTCTTCCAGCCAGTTGGCGCGAACCTTGACCTGCAAGAACAGATGCACCTTGCGGCCCAAGAACTCTTCGAGTTCCTCACGCGCCGCCTTGCCCACGGCCTTGATCGTCTCGCCCTTGTTGCCCAGCACGATGCCCTTGTGCCCATCGCGGATCACATAGACCAATTGGTCGATCCGGGCAGAGCCGTCCTTGCGCTCTTCCCAATTCTCAGTCTCGACGGTGAGCTGATAGGGCAGTTCCTGATGCAGGCGCAGGGTCAGCTTCTCGCGGGTGATCTCGGCCGCGATATTGCGCATCGGCAGGTCGGCGATCTGGTCTTCGGGGTAGAGCCACGGGCCTTCCGGCACCTCTCCGGCCAGCCACTGGCGCAGCGTGTCGATACCGTGGCCACGCTCGGCGGAGATCATGAAAGTCTCGGTGAAATCAAAGGCTGCATTCATCTTTTCGGTCAGACCCAGCAACACAGGTGCTTCAACGCGGTCGATCTTGTTGATCGCCAGCGCCACGCGGCGGCCCTTGGCGATGTTGCCAAGCTCCTCAAGGATACGCTCAACGCCCTCGGTCATGCCACGGTGCGCTTCGATCAAAAGCACGATCACATCGGCATCGGCAGCCCCGCCCCAAGCGGCAGCCACCATGGCACGGTCAAGCCGGCGGCGCGGTTGGAACAGGCCGGGCGTGTCGACGAAGACAAGCTGCGCGTCGCCCTCCATCGCCACGCCGCGGATGCGGGCGCGGGTGGTCTGGACCTTATGGGTCACGATCGAGACCTTGGCCCCCACCATCCGATTCAACAGCGTGGATTTGCCCGCGTTGGGCTCTCCGATCAGGGCGACGAATCCGGCACGGGTGGTCATGAGTTCTTCTCCAATTGCCGCAACAGCGTGGTGGCGGCGGCCTGTTCGGCGGCACGTTTTGAGGGCGCGGTGGCGGCGGCTTCGGCGCCGTTGTCCAGCCGCGCGGTAATGGTAAAGACCGGCGCATGGTCGGGGCCGCTGCGGTCGGTCTGGACATAGCGCGGCGGGGTCAGGCCGCGTGCTTGTGCCCATTCCTGCAACGCGGTTTTGGCGTCGCGGGCGTCTTCTTTAACCGTCTTCAGCCGGTTGCCCCACAGCCGCAACACGAGGTCTTTGGCCGCGTCAAACCCGCCATCCAGATAAACGGCGGCAATCACCGCCTCGATAGCGTCGCCCAACAGCGCCTGCTTGCGCCGCCCGCCCGAAATCATCTCAGACCGGCCCAATTTCAGCACCTTGCCTAGATCAATCTCACGCGCGACATCGGCGCAGGTTTCCTTGCGCACCAATGCGTTGAACCGCGGGGCCAACTGCCCCTCGGTCGCGCCGGGATCCAGCGCCAGCAGCGCCTCGGCCATGACAAGGCCCAGCACCCGGTCGCCCAGAAACTCCAGCCGCTGGTTGTCGTCGCGGTTGGCCGAGGACATGGAGGCATGGGTCACCGCGCGAACCAGCAGTTCCGGCTTGCCGAAGTGATGGCCGATCCGCGCCTCGAAGGCTTTGAGGTCTCCGCTTAGCTTCATCTGACAGCTTCGAAGAAACGGTCGCTGCGCCATGTCCAGAAGAACAGCATCGAACGCCCGGCAGAGCTGAACACAATGCGGTCTGCACGGCCGATGAGGTTCTCGAAGGGCACGAAACCCACGCCACCCGCACGCTGCGCCAGACGGCTGTCGGCAGAGTTGTCGCGGTTGTCGCCCATAAAGAAGTAATGCCCCTCAGGCACGGTATAGACGCCCGTGTTGTCCGACTGTTGGTTGGTGATGTTCAAGATCGGATGCGAAACACCATTGGGCAACGTTTCGATCTGGCGGCTTTTGACGCAGGTGCCGCCTTGCCCAACGGGGCCGTTTTCGCAGCGCGGACGCAGTTGTTGTGGACCTTGGGGGGCCATGACCTCTTCAAAGGTGCCTGCATCCTCAACTTTGACCGGGGTGCCGTTCAGGCTGATGACGCCGTTTTGAATCTGCACCTTGTCCCCCGGCAGACCGATCAGACGCTTGATGTAGTCGCGGCCCGACACGGGATGACGGAAGACCACCACATCGCCGCGCTCAGGCTCGGACCCGAAGAGACGCTCATTATCGCCGTCGAACACTCCGCAGACATCCTTGGCGTCAATCTCGATCCCGACACCGGGGAGCATCAGGCTGGGGCAAGACGCATAGGAATAGCCGTAAGCCATCTTGTTCACGAAAAGGAAATCGCCAATCAGCAGCGTCTCTTTCATTGAGCCGGAGGGGATCCAGAAGGGCTGGAAGAACAGGGTCCGAAAGACACCGGCGATCAGCAGCGCCCAGAAGATTGTCTTGATGGTTTCGACAAAGGCGTTGCCGGTTTTTTCCTTAGCGGCCATGCGGCGCTCCTGACATATCGGTTTGGGGTTACATGCGGGGCCGTGCGGGCCAAGTCAAGGGAAGCAGGGCCGGATCGGCCTGCCCCGCATGCATATGACGCGAAACGGCGGGGCGCGCCAGTCTAACTGGCCGGATCGGCAAGAGGGCGCGCTTCGATCACCACGAAAGCCTGCGCCCAAGGGTGATCGTCGGTCAGGGTAACATGGATGATCGCCTCATGCCCCGGCGGGGTCATCGCGGCCAGACGGTCGGCGGCCCAGCCTGTCACCTCCATTACGGGTTGGCCGGTGCGCAGATTGCTGACCGCCATGTCGCGCCACGCAATGCCCATGCGCAGCCCGGTGCCAAGCGCCTTAGAACACGCCTCTTTCGCGGCCCAGCGTTTGGCATAGGTGCCCGCTACATCGCGGCGGCGCTCGGCCTTGCGCTGTTCCACGTCAGTAAAAACACGATTGCGGAAGCGGTCGCCAAAGCGGTCGAGCGTGCCTTGGATACGCTCGATATTTGCCAGATCAGTACCGATGCCGAGGATCATTGGGGCCATTCTTATCGCGTGACGGGGCCGATGCGCCCTTTGCCCTCAATAGATCATGCGGCGGGGCCGAGGAAAAGCAGCAATACGACGAGAAAACGCCGCCTCGCTGGGGCGGGACGGCGTTAACTTATGGCAAGGCGCGGCGCTTAGGCGACGGCGTGGCGGGCCTTCTCGGCTTTCGCTTCGTCAATGGCGCGCTGAACCGAGGCACGCTGCTCAGTCAGGAACTCATAACCGGGGCGGCCAGCGGTGGCTTTGATCGCATCGTCGTAGTTTTCGACCAATGCGGATTCGCCGTTGATGATCTCATTATAGACGGCTTCGTCGTCGCCAGTCACAGCGTCACGCAGCTTGACCCAGCCCCGGTGCGCTGATGCGGCGACGGAGCCCTCTTCAGAGACATCCACGCCATCGACGCCCAACTGGCGGTGCAGCTCGGTGTGGAACTTCTCGCGCTCAGCGATGCGCTGATCGAAGAAGCCAACGAAAGCAGCCTCGTCAGAGACTTCTTTGCGGGATTCGCGATAGCCGTCGCGGCTGTCGATCAGGCGGGTGTGCAGTTTTTTCAATGTGTCGATATGGTCGCTCATTGGTGCCTCCTAGGTTTTGTTAACCAGTCTGGCAGCACAACGCGGCAAAGCGGATCTGGGTCCAAGCAGGGGCAGCGCATGAGTGCCTTTCCGCCGCCCCAGCAAGCGTCGATTACCCGTCGCGGGCGTCATCCATCAGGCGGCGCATTTCGGCGATTGCAGGCTCCAAACCAAGAAAGATCGCCTCTCCGATCAAGAAGTGACCGATGTTGAGTTCGCGCACTTCCGGAAAGGCGGCGATGGGGGTCACGGTGTCATAGGTCAGCCCGTGGCCTGCGTGAACCTCAAGCCCCAAGGAAGCCGCAAAAGTCGACATGTCGCGCAGTTTCTTCAACTCGACATCGGCCTCGTCCCAGCGGCCTTCGGCGAAGGCGTCGCAATAGGCGCCGGTATGTAGCTCAATCACCTCGGCCCCGATGCGGTTGGCTGCTTCAATCTGGGCAGGTTCTGCGGCAATGAAGATCGACACGCGGCTGCCCGCTTCGCGCAGCGGTGCGATAAAATGGGCCAGTTTGTTTTCTTCACGCGCAACTTCCAGTCCGCCTTCGGTTGTGCGTTCTTCGCGTTTTTCCGGCACGATGCAAACGGCATGCGGTTTGTGCCGCAGGGCGATCTTTTGCATCTCGTCGGTGGCTGCCATCTCAAAGTTGAGCGGGACGGAAAGCACCTCCATCAACCCTTCGATATCGGCGTCAGAGATATGCCGCCGGTCTTCGCGCAGATGCGCGGTGATGCCATCGGCCCCGGCCTTTTCCGCAATCTTGGCAGCGCGCAATGGGTCAGGGTACGCCCCGCCCCGCGCGTTGCGCACGGTCGCCACGTGGTCGATGTTCACGCCCAATCTCAGCTTTGGTTGGTCAGCCATGTTGTTTCCTCTCGCATCATTGGCGCGACCATAGGTCGGAATTTTTGCCAACCCCATAGGGAGAAGCCCTTTTTCCGAAAAATTGATGCAAGGCGGCGATTCAGTCGGCGTGGCGCTTGGCCTCGGCCCGCTGCGAAGCCTTGTGTTTTAACGCCTCAAACTTGGCCTTGATCATGCCGCGCCGCCGCTTTTGATAGGCGCGCAGCACCGGAACAGAGATATAATAGGCAATTGTGGCGCAGATCATCCCCGGCAGGACGCCCCCAATCAGATAGGGGTAGAACACCTGATGGAAAAAGATCGTCAGCCCCGACCAATCCATGCTGTCATCTGTAAAGATCGCGAAAAAGTTCTCTTGAAGGTCGCGCCCTGCATCAAGGAATTTGCCACCAAATGACCGATGCGCCGTTGGGGCCACGGGCGCACCAAGAATCCAGTGACCGGTTTGCAGGGCAGCGATGCCGATGGGAACATAGGTCAACGGATTGCCGAAAAAGGTGGCCATAAGCGCAGCGAGGATATTCGCACGCATCACCCGCCCGATTAGCGCCGCCACGATAAAATGCAGCCCGTAGAACGGCGTAAAGGTCGTAAAGACCCCAGCCCAGATGCCCCGCGCGATACGCTCTGGGCTGTCAGGCAGCCGCCGCATCCGGTGTTTGACATAGTGAAACGCACGCGTCCAACCGCCGCGCGGCCACAGAAACTCGGCCAGCGCGCGCAGGGTCGGTTTCGGATCGCGGCGTTTGAAAATCAAGAATCAGGTCCAGTATCGGCGTTTCGTCTGCGCGGGTCAGGCGGTCTTTTCGACAGTCTTTCCTATGCTCATATTGCGGTGTCTGCTGACATCGGCGACCTCACTTTCGGCTTCGAGCGTGGACATGAGCGAATGCAGATGACTCACGTCTCTGAGGTCCACATAGACCACCAACCGGTAAAAGTCAGGCTTACGCTCCACAAACTCCAAATCAGAGATATTGGCCGAGGCCTCGCCGATCAAGGTACAGACCCGCCCCAAGACGCCCGCGCCATTGCCGATGGTGATGTCTAGCGCGCATGTATAATCCGCCGGATGGCTGCCATCATGCCAGCGCAGGTCAAGCCAGCGGTCGGGCTGGTCTTCATATTCCGACAAGCGGTCACAGTCGATCGCGTGAACAGTCACCCCCTTGCCGCGGAAGGTGATGCCCACGATGCGTTCGCCCGGTAGCGGCGTGCAGCAAGGCGCGCGGTCAAAGCTCTGGCCCGGCTCCAGCCCGACCACGGCGCGGCGCACGTCGATCTGCTCGCCCTTTTGCGGTGCAAGATCGGGATAGACGGATTCGACCACTTCGCGGCCCGTCAGTTCGGAACTGCCAAGCCGGGCAAGCACCTCGTCGGGGCCATTGAGCCGCATGTTCTTAGCGACAGTGTGCAGCACCTTATCGGTGACCTTCTTGCCCACCTGAGCGAAAGCCGAGCGGGCCAATTCCCGCCCTAGCTTGATAAAGCGTTCGCGGTCGACCTCACGCAGGGAACGCCGGATCGCCGATTTGGCTTTGCCAGTGGTGGCGATGTCGAGCCAAGTGGCCTGCGGTGTCTGGCCCTGCGCGGTGGTGATCTCAATCGACTGGCCGTTCTTGATCCGCGTCCAGAGCGGCACGCGCATCCCATCGACCTTGGCCCCCACGCAGGCATTGCCGATCCGCGTATGGATCGCATAGGCGAAATCAATCGGGGTCGCGCCGCGCGGCAACTTCACCACATCGCCCTTGGGCGTGAAGCAGAAGACTTGGTCGGCGTACATCTCAAGCTTCACCGCTTCGAGGAAATCCTCATGGTCGGTCTCGGCGTCGAACTGTTCGGTCAACTGGCTGATCCACTTGGCGGGATCAACAGCAAAGGGGTTCCGGCTCCGCACGCCGTCGCGGTAGGACCAATGCGCTGCAACGCCGGTTTCGGCCACGTCATGCATCTGCCGGGTCCGAATTTGCACCTCAACCCGCTTGCCATCCCGCCCCGAAACGGTGGTGTGGATAGATCGGTAGCCGTTGCTTTTGGGCTGACTGATGTAATCCTTGAACCGTCCCGGCACCGCACGCCAACGCCGGTGGATCGCGCCAAGCGTGCGATAGCAATCTTCCTCGGAGGCGGTAATCACGCGAAAACCGTAAATGTCGGACAGGCGAGAGAAGCTCTGCTCCTTCTCCTCCATCTTGCGCCAGATCGAATAGGGCTTCTTGGCCCGGCCAAAGACTTCGGCCTCAATATCCGCCTTTTCCAACTCCACGCGCATGTCGCCCGTGATCCGCTGGATCACATCGCCAGTGTCGCGTTGCAGGGTGATGAAACGCCGGATGATCGACGCGCGCGCCTCGGGGTTAAGCACGCGAAACGCGAGGTCTTCCAACTCTTCACGCATCCATTGCATGCCCATACGGCCCGCCAGCGGCGCATAGATGTCCATCGTCTCCCGCGCCTTTTTGACCTGTTTGTCGGGGCGCATGGATTTGATCGTCCGCATGTTGTGCAGGCGGTCGGCCAGTTTCACAAGAATGACCCGCAGGTCCTTGGACATCGCCATGAACAGCTTGCGAAAGTTCTCGGCCTGTTTGGTTTCGGTCGAGTTGAGCTGAAGGTTCGTCAGCTTGGTAACACCATCGACCAATTCGGCAACTTCACCGCCAAAGAGGCTCTGAACCTCGGCGTAAGACGCTTTGGTATCTTCGATCGTATCATGCAAAAGGGCGGTAATGATCGTCGCATCATCAAGCTGCTGTTCCGTAAGGATCGCAGCGACGGCAACGGGGTGGGTAAAGTAGGCCTCGCCGGAATGGCGAAACTGGCCATCATGCATCCGCGCGCCATAATCAAAGGCTGCGCGGATCAGTGGTTCGTTGGTACGGGGATTGTAGCCTTGAACGAGAGCGATCAGGTCGTCGGCAGTAATGTCGGCGCTGTTCATGCCATCTGCCTCATAGCCCCGGCCGGGGCGCGGGGGTTACCCCTGCCCCTGTGCGGCCATCAACTGGCGCAGCAACATTTCTTCGGACATGCTGTCTTCTTCAGGCTTGTCCTGCTCGGCACCCATCAAAAGCGCCATTGCATCTTCTTCGGGCTCATCGACTTCGATCTGGCTCTGGTTGCTCTCGATTAGACGCTCACGCAGATCGTCAGCCGACTGTGTTTCGTCAGCAATCTCGCGCAGGGAGACAACAGGGTTTTTGTCGTTGTCGCGGTCAACGGTCAGCGGCGATCCGGCAGAGATCTCGCGGGCGCGGTGCGCGGCCAGCATGACGAGTTCGAAACGGTTCGGAACCTTATCCACACAATCTTCGACGGTGACGCGGGCCATGAAGCCTCCAATATCTCATTTGCTGCCAGAAGTGCGGTGTTTAGGCCGCTTCGGGCAGATTTACAAGTCACTATTACATAGGATTACATAGACCGCACGTCGGCGCGATCCCGCTCAGACACGCCTTCAAGCAGCACGCGCACGGGCTTTCCTAACAATGGATGCACCCAATCGGGAGCCACATCGGCCAGCGGCACCAAAACAAAAGCGCGATCTTGAAGACGGGGGTGGGGCAGGATCAACTGTTCAGGCGCACGACCAATTTGCGCATCAAGCGGCAATTCGCGCCACATCTTGTGGGTATTACGGTCTGGCAACACAATATCGTCACAGGCCAGTAAATCCAGATCCAGCGTGCGCTGCCCCCATCGCTGCACCCGCTCCCGGCCAAACTGCGCCTCGATACGGTGCAATACGCCAAGCGCCTTTTCAGGACCCCAAGGCGCTTCGATCCGCACGGCGGCGTTCACATAATCCGGCCCCGCCCCTGCGGGAAAAGCCGGAGTGTGGTAAAATTGGCTGGTGGCACGAATCACCGCACCTGATGTTTGCAACAGCTTCAGAGCGGCCTTCAAGGTTTCCTGCGGCTTACCAACCGAAGATGCAAGGTTCCCACCGAGCGCAATCAGAAGGCTATGCTTTCGTATAGGTGCCCTACTGCTTAATTCCATACCCTCAGGGCCTTGCGACATTGTTAAAAAACCTTAGTTATGCACCCAGATGTGGGGGCATCGCCACACGTCACGGTTTTCTTAATCCGCGACAGTTATAGATCAAACCGGGAATACGGCGAAGCCTGCCGAAAGGATAGATTAATGTTCTACAAAGATGAGCGATTGGCGCTATTTATAGATGGTTCCAATCTCTACGCCGCGGCCAAGTCGCTCGGCTTCGACATCGATTACAAACTGCTGCGGCAAGAGTTCATGCGCCGTGGCAAGCTGCTGCGTGCATTCTATTACACTGCGCTGCTTGAAAACGATGAATATTCGCCGATCCGCCCGCTTGTTGACTGGCTAAACTACAACGGCTTTTCCATGGTTACCAAACCGGCCAAGGAATACACCGACAGCATGGGCCGCCGTAAAGTCAAAGGCGACATGGATATCGAACTGGCCGTAGATGCCATGGAACTTGCGCCGCGCGTGGATCATATCGTGATCTTCTCAGGCGATGGTGATTTCCGTCCGCTGGTCGAAAGCCTGCAACGTCAAGGCGTACGCGTCTCTGTCGTATCGACGATTCGCAGTCAGCCGCCGATGATCTCCGATGATCTGCGCCGCCAAGCCGACAACTTCATTGAGCTTGACGACCTGCGCGATGTCATTGGCCGCCCCCCACGTGATCCGATGCCGGCTCCACAAAGCTGACCGCAGATCGCCTTTTTATTGCCCTGAACAACTCCGCTGATCGCGGAGGTTGAATTTCTGCGTTTTGCTATCAGGAAAGTGTGGATACGAATAACAGGCCAGAGACGTCGCCGTCACTGGCCTGTGAAATTTCTAAAATACCCCAGGGAAGATACAATACAGCACATGAACCCATGCGTTCCCCTTGATCCAATAGTACTTGTTCCCGTAGAAGTAGACGACCCCCCTAAATAGGGGGTAAAGTGAGGGATGATGCTCGTCGATGTCGCAGTACGGCTGGAAAAACTACAAGATATCGACACACTTTGGGATGGGATCGTAGCGGCACTCCGAGAAATCGGCTTCACCCATGCACTCCATATCAGTGTGGGCGCCGACTTTAAAAATGCGCAGCTGCTTTGCACCATCCCCGATCTCTATAAAAACCTCCCGCCCGAAGATGACCCGTTTCTGCATCACTCGTGCAACAGCTATGAGGTGTTGATGATCGGGCAGGCCTTTGTACATCTCTATCCCGATGTCACGCCCTCCGAACATTCCCTTATCGCGCGTGCAGCGCGAGCGGGGCTTCACGCTGCTTTTGCCGTACCGATGCGTCTGCAAGGGTCTGAACGCTTTGGCGGCTTTGTGATCGGCAACGGGATGGCGGCGGAAGAGTTTGAACAAACTTTCCACGACATCGCCGAAGAGTTGCGCCTGTTCTGCCTGCTGATGCACCGGCGCATCGAAGACCTTGTCGGGGCAGAACTACTGCCCCTCCCCGATAGCCCCTCTGCTTTTGATAAGCTCAGCCCGCGCGAAGCCGAAGTGGTTAATCTTTTGGCGCATGGTTATAGCCGCCAACAAACGGCACATCACTGCAACCTGTCGATTCACACCGTGTCGGACTACGCGAAATCCGGCTATCGCAAGCTGGGCATCCGTAACCGCGCTCAAGCCGCCGCACTTGTGCATGGGGCTGGAAGCGAGGCTGCGCCCAAGAAAGGCTGACGGGCTGGACGAAGCGCGCCCAAGCCCTTACCTCTGCGCCAAGCCGTTCGGAGACTTCGCCATGACCAACACGCCCCTGACCCTCTACCTCGCCGCACCGCGCGGATTCTGCGCGGGCGTGGATCGGGCGATCAAGATCGTCGAAATGGCGCTCGAAAAATGGGGCGCGCCAGTCTATGTGCGCCATGAGATCGTGCACAACAAATTCGTCGTCGACGGGCTGCGCGACAAGGGCGCGGTCTTTGTCGAGGAACTGTCGGAATGCCCCGACGACCGCCCGGTGATCTTCTCCGCACATGGCGTGCCGAAATCCGTGCCCTCCGCCGCGCAGGCGCGCAATATGATCTATGTCGATGCCACCTGCCCGCTGGTCTCCAAGGTCCATATCGAAGCACAGCGCCATGCCGATGCAGGGCTGCAGATCATTATGATCGGCCACGCGGGCCACCCTGAGACGGTCGGCACAATGGGCCAATTGCCCGATGGCGACGTGTTGCTTGTTGAAACCCCCGACGATGTGGCCGGGGTCGCCGTGCGCGATGAGGCCCGTCTGGCCTATGTCACCCAGACCACGCTCAGCGTTGACGACACTGCCGATATCGTGGCGGCCCTACAGGCACGCTTCCCCGCCATCATCGGCCCGCACAAAGAAGACATCTGCTACGCCACGACCAACCGTCAGGAAGCGGTCAAAGCCATGGCGCCCAAATGCGACGCGATGCTGGTGGTGGGCGCGCCGAATTCGTCGAACTCCAAACGTCTGGTCGAAGTCGGCGCCCGCGCGGGCTGCGCCTATGCGCAACTGGTGCAACGAGCGGACGACATCGATTGGCGCGCGCTTGAGGGGATCGGCAGCATCGGCATCACCGCAGGCGCATCGGCCCCCGAAGTGCTAATCAACGAGGTGATCGACGCCTTCAAAGCCCGCTATGACGTGACCACTGAACTGGTCGAAACTGCGCAGGAAAACGTCGAGTTCAAGGTGCCTCGCGTCCTGCGCCAACCCGCCTGATTGACCGCCGCGCGCCAGCCGCCTACACCGCGTTGAAACCGCGACGGGAGCCGACATGCCAGACCTTTACGCCTACACAGACGGAGCCTGCTCGGGCAATCCCGGCCCCGGCGGCTGGGGCGTGCTGATGCGCGCGATGGACGGTGACAAGATCGTCAAAGAACGCGAGCTGAAGGGCGGCGAAGGCCAGACCACCAACAACCGCATGGAACTGATGGCCGCAATCTCGGCGTTGGAGTCGCTCAGCCGCGCGACTGAGATCACTATCGTGACCGACAGCAACTACGTCAAAAATGGCATCACTGGCTGGATCTTTGGTTGGAAAAAGAACGGCTGGAAAAATGCCGCCAAGAAGCCGGTTAAAAACGCCGAACTTTGGCAACGGCTGGACGCGGCGAACGCGCGGCATAATGTGACGTGGAAATGGGTTAAGGGCCACGCCGGCCACCCCGAAAACGAACGCGCCGACGAACTGGCCCGCGCGGGCATGGCCCCCTTCAAACCGGGCGGCAAGAAGTGACCCTGCTGGCCCTGCTCGACTATGCCGCCGTGCTGGTCTTTGCCATCACCGGTGCGCTGGTCGCCAGCCGTGCGCAGCTTGATATCGTGGGCTTTGCCTTTATCGCCTGCCTGACCGCCGTCGGCGGCGGCACGATCCGTGACCTGCTGCTCGACCGCAATCCGATCTTCTGGATTGAAACGCCCAGTATGCTCGGCGTGGCCATCGTGGCGGCGCTGGTGGTGTTTTTCACCGCGCATTTTCTGGAAAGCCGATTTCGCACGCTCATTTGGCTCGACAGTCTCGCGCTTGCCGTCGCTGTCGCGGCGGGCGTGGGTGTGGCGATGTCCCAAGAGCAATCCGCACCGATCATCATCGTCATGGGCATGATCACCGGCTGCATGGGCGGGCTAATGCGCGATGTGGTCGTCGGCCAATTGCCACTGGTGCTGACCCAAGGGGAACTCTACGCCACGGCCGCTCTGTCTGGCGCTGCGGTGGCGGTACTGCTGTCACCCTATTTCGACGGCAGGCTCTATCCGCTGCTGGCCTGTGCCGTGACGACTTGGGTGCTTCGGGCCGGATCGCTGTATTTCGGCTGGCACTTGCCAGTCTACAAAAGCACCCCGCCGAAAAGCTGACGCCTCAGCCTTCGCCCAAGCGCCGCCCCACCGCGATCTGCGCGCCGCGCTGAAACACATCCGCGTCCTGCGCTCCCTTGCCCGCGCGCTGCAAGCGCGTAAGTCGCACGGCACCCTCGCCGCAGGCAATGCGCAGATCATCCGACAAGACCTCACCCGCAGCACCTGTGCCTTCGTCCAGCACCGATCCCAGCACTTTGACCCTTTGTCCGTCAATCTCGAACCACGCCCCGGGAAAGGGTGAAAGGCCACGGATCAGCCGATCCACCTCAACCGCAGGGCGGGTCCAGTCGATCTTGGCCTCGGCCTTGTCGATCTTGGCCGCATAGGTGACGCCTTCTTCGGGCTGGGGCTGCGGGGTAAGCTGCAACAATTGCGACAGCGCCTTGTTGATCGCCACCGCGCCCATGGCGCTCAGCCGGTCGTGCAGTTCGGCCGTGGTCTCAGCCGCACCGATCTTGGTCTCTTCGCAGAGCAGCACGGGCCCAGTGTCCAACCCCGCTTCCATTTGCATGATGCAAACGCCGGTCTTTTCATCCCCCGCCATGATCGCACGGTGGATGGGCGCGGCCCCGCGCCAGCGCGGCAGCAGGCTTGCGTGGATGTTCAGGCAGCCCTGTTTCGGCGCGTCCAGAATGGCCTGCGGCAAGATCAGACCGTAGGCCACGACCACCGCCGCATCTGCATCAAGCTCGGCGAATTCTTCCTGCGGTTCGGGGTGTTTGAGCGAGACCGGATGGCGCACCAGCAGACCAATCTCCTCGGCACGTTGCTGTACCGGGCTGGGGCGGGGTTTCTTGCCGCGCCCGGCGGGGCGTGGCGGCTGGCAATAGACCGCGCAGATGTCATGCCCAGCCTGCACCAGCGCATCGAGGATCGGCACCGAAAAATCGGGCGTGCCCATGAAGATCAGTCGCATCTGTTCACTCCTGACGGACAGCGCCTTTTGGGCTGTCAGCCGTTCTGTTTACGTGCCTTGCGCAACAGCATGTCACGCTTGGTTTTGCTGAGGTTGTCGAAATACATCTTGCCCGCCAGATGGTCGATCTGGTGCTGCACGCTCACCGCCTCAAGCCCGACGAAATCACGCTCAACCTCCGAGCCCGTCTCATCCAAAAAGCGCACCTTCACGCCGCGGGGGCGGCGGATAACAGCGCTGAAACCGGGCAGGTTCGGACTGGCCTCCTCATAAGGATGCAGCACGGCAGAGGCATCGATAATCACCGGGTTCGCCAGCCGGATGCGCTTGTTATGCGCCTCGGAGGCATCAACCACCGCAACCTGTAACATCTCGCCGATCTGCGGCGCGGCAAGGCCGACGCCGGGCATGGCGTCCATCGTCTCGATCATGTCATCCCAAAGGGTGCGGATTTCATCCGTCACCGCCTCAATGGATTCGGCGGGGCTGCGCAGGCGTTTATCGGGCCATGCAACGTAGCGGCGTAGGGTCATTGGGCGTTGAACTCCGCAATCTTGGCGGCGCGGGTTTCCGCGTCAAGGTGATCGAATGTCACCACACCGTCGAGGTGGTCCATCTCATGCTGCGCGATCAGCGCGGCGGCGCCTTCAAAACTCTGCACATAGCGGCCACCGTTCAGCCCGATCCAAACCATCTGCACCTGCGACGGGCGCGAGATATCGGTACTGATGCCGGGGATGCTGAGGCAGCCTTCTGTATTGATCACACGCTCTTCGCCGATCTCTTGAAACATTGGGTTGATGCAGACCAGCGGGTCGGATTTACCCTTTTTCCAGCCCGCATCCATCACGAAAATCCGCAGCATTGCGCCCACCTGCGGCCCGGCAAGGCCCCGCCCCGGTGCGGCATACATCGTCTCAAGCATATCGGCGGCGAGACGCTCGATCTCTGGCGTGATCTCTTCGATCGGCGCGCAGGTCTCGGCCAGACGCGGGTCGGGCCAGCGGAGAACCTCCAGCACACTCATCCGCGTGCCAACTCGCGCTTCAGTTTCACCATCTTGCGGGTGATCATCTGGCGCTTCAGCGGCTTGAGGTAGTCGATGAACAGCTTCCCGTCGAGGTGGTCGATCTCATGCTGCACGCAGGTCGCCCAAAGCCCGTCGAAAGCCTCCTGCTGCTCTTTCCCGTCGCGGTCGAGCCAGCGCACCTCGACCTCAGCCGGGCGGGTCACATCAGCGTATTGCTCAGGAATGCTGAGGCAGCCTTCTTCATAGGTGCTGAGGTCATCCGAAGAGGCCACAATCTCCGGGTTGAACATCAACAACGGGCGCGGCGCTTCGCCCTCTTCCTTGACGCAATCCAGAACGATCACACGGCTCAGCACGCCGATCTGCGGCGCGGCAAGGCCAATGCCCGGCGCGTCATACATGGTGGTCAACATATCATCGCCCAGCACGCGCAGCTCGTCGCTGAGATCGGCGACAGGGGCTGCGGCTTTCTTGAGCCGTGGATCGGGGTGCAAAAGGATCGGGCGTTTCATCCCGCTCATTTAGGCCATGCCCGTGCATCGCGCAACCGGGGGCTTGCAGCGCCTGTGGCAGCCGTTAGCTTGGCCGCAATATCAGGAGAGACCAGCATGAGCTTTGACGACATCATCGACCGGCGCGGCACCCATTGTTCGAAATGGGACAAGATGGAGGCGATCTATGGCGTGCCTGCAGACACGGGCATCGCCATGTGGGTGGCCGATATGGATTTTCGTCCGCCCCAAGTGGTGCAGGACGCGCTTCAGGCCCAGATCGACCACGGGGTGCACGGGTATTTCGGCGACGACAGCGAATACCTTGCCGCGATCCAATGGTGGATGGAAAACCGTCACGGTTGGAAGGTCGACGCCGATGCGATCTTTACCACGCACGGTCTGGTGAACGGCACCGCCATGTGCGTCGATGCCTTCACCCAGCCCGGCGATGGGGTGGTGCTGTTCACCCCGGTCTATCACGCCTTCGCCCGCGTGATTAACGCCGCCGAGCGTCGCGTGGTGGAATGCCCGCTGACCAATGCCTCGGGCCGCTACGAGATGAATTTCGACGCCTATGACGCCCTGATGACCGGAGATGAGAAAATGGTGATCCTCTGCTCGCCGCATAACCCCGGCGGGCGTGTCTGGACCCGCGAAGAACTGCAAGGCGTGGCCAATTTCGCCAAGCGGCACGATCTGGTGCTGGTCTCGGATGAGATCCACCATGATCTGGTGATGCCGGGGCACAAGCACATCCCCATGGCACATATCGACGGGATCGAAGACCGTCTGGTGATGATGACCGCCACGACCAAGACGTTCAACATCGCGGGCGGCCATACCGGGAACGTCATCATTCACGACCCCAAACTGCGCGGGCGCTTTGCCCGGCGCATGGCGGCCTTGGGCGTGTCGGCCAACTCCTTTGGGCTGATTATGGCAACCGCCGCCTATACGCCCGAAGGGGCCGCTTGGGTGGATGAGCTGACCGCCTATCTCGATGGCAACCGAAAGCTCTTCGACGACGCGGTGAACGCGATTCCGGGGCTACGCTCGATGCCGCTGGAATCGACCTATCTGGCTTGGGTGGACTTTTCCGGCACCGGCATGGCGCCTGCGGAATTTCAGGAGCGTGTCGAGAAAAGTGCCGCCATCGCTGCGAACCACGGCGCGACATTTGGCACCGGCGGCGAAAGCTTCATGCGTTTCAACCTCGCCACGCCACGTGCACGGGTTGAAGAAGCTTGCAACCGGCTCGCCAAAGCCTTCAGCGATCTGCAATAATTGAAAGACGGCGCGGCGGAAGTGACCCGCCGTGCTGCTCCTTCAGGCCCGGCTGTCTTCGATCAGGCCCAGTGGCGAATCTGCGACACGTTCGAAATCAAGCGCCGGGCGGTCTGCCACGGCAGTCGCGCGCTTGAACTCATACTGCATTTCGCCTGCGTCTTCCTCGCTCGCCACGATCAAACATTGGAACAGATGCAGGCTGCCATCATAGAGATCGACCAGCCCGCGTAACTTGGGCGCGTCTTCGGCATCAACGGAAAAACCGGTCTTCCACATGCGCAGCACGCGGTAGACATCACCGCCAACCTCAAGCCGCAGGCGTGACCCTTTGCGCAGGCTTTCCATGCGCGCGGCATCAAGACCCGCTTGTATTTCCTTAGTCAGAAATTCTTCCATGATCTTCCCCCCGCTGATGCCTTCTAAGCTGGGCTAAAACGTAGGAAATTCAAGTTAAGAATTGATGACGTTTCGGCAGCCTGCGCCAGCGCAGGGCGACTGCGCGCGCATGAAGATGTGCAGTCCGCGCGTGTGGCCCTAGATATACCCTCAAATGCGCAAAGGAGAACAAGATGGGCCTTTTGGTTGACGGAAAATGGCAAGACAAGTGGTATGATACCAAATCCTCAGGTGGCAAATTTGAACGCAGCGAAGCGCAGTTTCGCAACTGGGTGACCGCCGATGGCAGCGCTGGTCCCAGCGGTGAGGGCGGGTTCAAGGCAGAATCGGGGCGCTATCACCTCTATGTCAGCTATGCCTGCCCTTGGGCGCATCGCGCGCTGATCTTTCGCCAGTTGAAGGGGCTAGAGGATCATATCGACGTCTCGGTCGTGCATCCCGACATGCTGGGCGAAGGCTGGACCTTTGATGATGACTTCCCCGGTGCCACCGGCGATACGCTCTTCGGCCTGCCCTATGCCCGCGACATCTACTCCCGTGCCGATCCCAATTTCACGGGCCGCGTCACCGTGCCGATCCTCTGGGACAAAGAGCGCGGGTCCATCGTCAACAACGAGAGCGCCGAGATCATCCGCATGTTCAACAGCGCCTTTGATGAGCTCACCGGCAATAGCGATGACTACTACCCCGCCCCCCTCCACGACCGCATCGAAGAGGTAAACGCTCGCGTCTATGACACGCTCAACAACGGTGTCTACAAAGCCGGTTTTGCCACCACGCAGGAGGCCTATGACGCCGCCGTGCATCCGCTCTTCGATACATTGGATTGGATCGAAGACATCCTGTCGCAGAACCGCTACCTCGCGGGCGACAAGATGACCGAGGCCGACTGGCGGCTCTTCACCACGCTGGTGCGCTTCGACAAGGTCTATCACCTGCACTTCAAGTGTAACCGCAACCGGATCGTCGATTACCCGAACCTCTGGGCCTATACGCGCGAACTCTATCAGGTGCCGGGCGTGGCCGAGACGGTGAACTTCGACCATATCGTGCGGCACTACCACTACAGCCACGACACGATTAACCCGAACCGGATCATCCCGATCAACCCAGTGCTGGATTTCGACGCGCCGCACGGGCGCGGCTGATCCCTCCTCTCCCTGCCTGCCTTGCGGAAGGCGCTTGATCGCGCAGCGCTTTTGCGCTTTCACCGCAGCAAGAACGGCAGGGGGACGATGATGCAACAGCCAGACCAGCGCGACCACGGCGGCGGTGTCGATGCGGCAGCGGCGCGTTTTGGCGGGCAGCGGTCGGAGTGGATCGACCTTTCCACCGGGATCAACCCCGCGCCCTACCCGATACCTGCCCTGCCTGCGGGCGCATGGACCGCCCTCCCCGACGCCGCGGCGCAAGACGCGCTGCTGACCGCCGCCCGCGGCTTTTGGCAGGTGCCCGAAGGCGCCGCGATCCTCGCCGTGCCGGGGGCCTCCTCGGCCATCGCGCGGATCCCGGCGCTGGCCCCGAAGGGCCGCGTGCGCATCCCCGGGCCGACCTACAACGAACATGCCGCCAGTTTCGCCGAGAACGGCTGGCACGTGGTCGAGACGGGCGAGACCGAGGCCGCCGTTCACGTCCACCCCAACAACCCCGACGGGCGGTTGTGGCCCTTGGCAGAGACAACAGCCCCGCTCAGCATCATCGACGAAAGCTTTTGCGACATCACGCCCGATGCCACCCTGATGGCGCAGGCCACGGTGCCCGGCGGGCTGATCCTCAAGAGCTTTGGCAAGTTCTGGGGGCTGGCCGGGCTGCGGCTGGGGTTCGTGATCGGCGATCCGGCCTTGGTGGCGCGGCTTGAACAGATGCTGGGGCCGTGGCCGGTCAGCGGCCCCGCGCTCCATATCGGCGCGGCGGCGCTGCGCGATGAAACATGGGCCGAGGCCACGCGGGCGCGGCTGGGCACTGATGCCACGCGCCTCGACGGGCTGATGACCACAGCAGGCGCGCAGATCGTCGGCGGCACCCCGCTTTTCCGGCTCTATGAGGTCGATGACGCGCAGGCTTGGCAAACCCGCCTCGCAAGGCACCATATCTGGAGCCGCGTCTTCCCCTACAACCCGCGCTGGCTGCGCCTTGGCCTGCCGCCCTCAATAGGTTGGACGCGGCTAGAGCGGGCGCTGGCATGAGCACGGCGGCGGTTCTTGCGCTGGCCATGCTGCTCGACGCGGCCCTTGGAGAACCGGAATGGCTCTGGCGGCGCTTGCCGCATCCGGCGGTGCTGATGGGGCGGCTGATCGGCTGGGGGGATCGTCGGCTGAACCACGGCCATTCGCGGCGAGCCAAAGGCGTGGCACTGCTGCTGGCGCTGATGGTCGGGATGGCGTGCCTTGGCTGGGTGCTGAGCCTTCTTGGTCCGCTCGTCGAGGTCATCATCGCCGCGATCCTACTTGCGCAACGCTCCCTCGTCGAACACCTCCGCACGGTGGCCGACGGCCTGCGCCAGTCGCTGCCCGCTGGCCGCCGCGCCGTGGCGATGATCGTCAGCCGAGACACCGCTGCGATGCCGTCAGACGCTGTGGCACGCTCGGCCATCGAAAGCGGCGCGGAAAACCTTAGCGACGGCATCATCGCGCCTGCCTTTTGGTTCTTGCTGGGCGGACTGCCGGGGCTGTTGGTCTATAAAATCGTCAATACCGCCGACAGTATGATCGGCTACCGCACCCCGCGCTACGCCGATTTTGGCTGGGCCGCGGCGCGGATGGACGACCTTCTGAACCTTGCCCCCGCACGGCTCACCGCGCTGCTGATCGCCCTGCCCAGCGGGGTGCTACACCACTGGCGCGACATCAAGGCCGACGCGGCGCTGCACCGCTCGCCCAATGCCGGTTGGCCGGAAGCCGCCATGGCGCGGGCCATAGGTGTGGCCCTCGCCGGTCCGCGCAGCTATGATGGGCAGGTGCAGCAGTTTCCTTGGGTGCACGGCGCGGGGGCGCGCGTCATCGGACCTCAGGAGATCGATGCGGCCATCACCCGCCTCTGGCAGGCATGGTTGGTGATGTGGGCAATCGCCCTAGTTCTGGCCTGTCTTTGACCAAGAGGATATCCATGCGCCCCACGTTTCTTGCCGCCGCACTCGCGGCGCTCACCCTTCCCGCCACCGCCTATGCGCAAACAGCCTGTGGCGGTGATTTCTCCAGCTTCATCGCGGATGCCAAAGCTGAGGCCGTGGCCAATGGGGCTGACCCTGCCACCGCCGATCGGTTTTTTGCTGGCCTACGCCAAGACCCCGCCGTGCTGCGCGCGGATCAGGCGCAGGGCGTATTCCAAAAGCCCTTTATCGAATTCTCGCGGCACCTGATCTCCAACGACCGGATCAACCGAGGCCGTGCCAATGGCGAAAAATACGACGCGGTCTTTGACCGGGTCGAAGCCGAATATGGCGTCAGCCGTGGCGTACTGCTGGCCTTCTGGGCGTTCGAGACTGACTACGGCGCGATCCAAGGCGACTTCAACACCGCCAACGCGCTGGCGACCCTTTCCCATGACTGCCGCCGCCCCGAGTTGTTCCGCCCGCAGCTTTTTGCGGCTTTCGAGCTTTTCGAGCGCGGCGAGTTTGATCCGGCCACCACCACCGGCGCTTGGGCGGGCGAGATCGGCATGGTGCAAATGCTGCCGCGCGACATCATCGAAAACGGTGTGGACGGCGACGGCGATGGCGAAGTCTCGCTGAAAACCTCTGCCCCCGATGCGCTGCTGTCAGGTGCTAAAATGCTGCAAAGCCTTGGCTGGCGCGCGGGGGAACCTTGGCTGGCCGAAGTCACCCTGCCGCAAGATTTCGACTGGTCGCAAAGCGGGTTGGAGACCAGCAAACCCAACAGCGAATGGCAGGCCATGGGCGTCTCCCCGCGTAATGGGCCGCTGGCCAAAGGGCTGACCGCCTCGGTCCTGCTGCCACAAGGGCGCGGCGGACCGGCCTTTATCGCCTACCCGAATTTCCGGGTCTATTTCGAATGGAACCAAAGCTTTACCTACGTCATGACTGCCGCCTATTTCGCCACGCGGCTGGAAGGTGCACAGGTTTTCGACGCAGGCAATCCGCAACCGGGGCTTAGCGGCGACGCGATGAAAACGCTTCAGCGCAAACTTCAATCCATGGGCTATGATGTGGGTGATGTAGATGGCATCCTCGGCTCCGGCACCCGTGCCGCCGTCCGCGCGGAACAGGCCCGTCTCGGCCTCCCCGTCGATGGCTGGCCCACGCCCGACCTGCTGAACCAACTGTAAGGAGACGACCCCGATGGCCCTCAAGAAAACCGCCGCCGAAATGGTGTCCGAGGCCCGCGCCCGGATCGAAGAGATCGACAGCACTGAGGCCATCGCCATGCTGGACGACGAGAATGTGCAATTCGTTGACCTGCGTGACCCCCGCGAACGCGAGCGTACCGGGTTCATCCCCGGTGCCTTCCACTGCCCGCGCGGGATGTTGGAGTTTTGGGTCGACCCCGACAGCCCCTATTTCAAAGAGGTCTTTGCCCAAGACAAGAAGTTCATCTTTCACTGCGCCTCTGGCTGGCGCTCGGCCATCTCGGTCGCGACGTTGCAAGATATGGGCTTTGACGCCGCACATCTGAAGGACGGTTTCGGCGGATGGGAAAAAGCGGGCGGCCCAAAAGAGGGCGGCCCAGAAGCAGGCGGAAAGGCTGAGAAGGCCTGATACGCGGCCTTTGATCTGGCCTCCCTCACGCAAAGCTGCCACAAGTTTTGCAACGTCAAAGGAGAGACAGAATGACCGAGATCAAACGCCATCACACCAACACCCGCATGAGCCAAATCGTCGAGCATGGCGATGTGATCTACCTTGCCGGTCAGGTCGGCACGGCGGGTGCGGATGTGGCGCAGCAGACCCAAGATTGCCTTGATAAGGTCGACGCCCTGCTGGCCGAAGTCGGCAGCGACAAGACCCGAATCCTGCAATCGACCATCTGGCTGGCCGACATGGCCGATTTCGCGGCGATGAACGCCGTTTGGGACGCTTGGGTGCCCGAAGGCAACGCCCCCGCACGCGCCTGTGGCGAATCCAAACTCGCAACGCCGGAATATCTGGTCGAAGTGCTGGTGATCGCGGCCAAGGCCTGAGCCATTGCCCTGCGTCCTGTCACGGGGCGCGAGGCTTTTGCCGGACCCCTGAATATGACTCCCTGCACCCTCACCGCTCTGTCGAACCTTGCCACGCTGAACGTCGACACGATCATCGACGTGCGCGCGCCAATGGAGTTTGCCGAGGATCACCTGCCCGGCGCAATTAATCTGCCCGTGCTGTCGGATGCAGAGCGGGCCGAGGTCGGCACGATTTACAAACAAGTCAGCCCCTTTGACGCTCGCAAGATCGGTGGGGCACTGGTGGCGCAGAACACGGGCCACCATTTACAAACCGCACTGGCAGACAAAGACGGCGGCTGGCAACCGCTGGTCTATTGCTGGCGCGGGGGGCAGCGGTCGGGGGCGTTCTCGACGATCCTCGATCAGGTCGGCTGGCGTGTGCAACTTCTGCGCGGCGGCTATCGCAGCTATCGGCGCTTGGTGGTCGCGGCGCTCTACGACACGTCCCTTCCGCATCGGCTGATGCTGATCGAAGGCGGCACCGGCACGGCCAAGACGCGGCTGCTGCATCATCTGGCGCAGGCGGGCGCGCAGGTGCTTGACCTCGAAGGGCTGGCACAACATCGCGGGTCGCTGTTTGGCGCGGTGGACGGCGGCCAACCGCATCAGAAAATGTTTGAGACACGTTTGGCTCAAGCGCTAGCCCCGCTTGATCCCGCGCAGGTAACTTGGGTCGAGGCGGAAAGCAGCAAGATCGGTGGCATTACCCTGCCTCCCGCGCTCTGGGCTGCGATGCTCGCCGCACCTCGGGTCGAGATCGCCGCCCCCTTGGCCGCACGGGCGCATTTCCTCTGTCGCGCCTATGACGATCTGACGACGGACCCTGCTTTGCTCGAAGACCGTATCGACAAGCTGCGCCCCTATCACAGCGCAGAGACCATCGCGGCATGGCAGACCCAGGCCCGCACGGGCGATTGGGCCATGCTTGCCGAAGGTCTGATTGGTCAACATTACGACCCGCGCTATGCCAAAGCCGCCAGCCGCAATCCCGCGCCGATAGAGCGGTTGGTGCTCGACACACTCGACGATACCCCCTTGGCCGAGACCGCCGCCGCGCTGAACGCCCGGTTTACGTCAGGCGCATAGAGGGGGCACCGGCCTCTAGGCGACCGATGATATGGCCCGTGAGCCCCGCCTCTTCCAGCTGCGCCTGCGCCACGTTTGCCGCCGCCTCTGGCAAGGCCGCCAGCAGCCCCCCGGCAGTCTGTGGGTCGTGGAAAAGCGGGTTCACCGGGCCTGCGGTCTCTATCGGAGCATCGGCCTGATTGACCGGTAAAAGCGACGATGCCACCCCCCGATCCGACAGCGCCTGCGCGCCGGGATAGAGCGGGACCGCTTTGCTCCAAAGCTCGGCCGCCAGTCCGGACGCCCGGCAGATCGCCTGCACATGACCGGCAAGGCCAAAGCCTGTCACATCTGTCATCGCATGAGCGCTTGCCAAAATCTCTGCCTCTCGCACCTGCGGCGTGGCCATCGTACCAAGCGCGTCGGCCACCATCCGCCCCGGCGCGCTGCCCGCCATATGTCCGGCAAGGATCACGCCCGATCCGATGGACCGGGTGAGCAAAAGCACATCCCCCGGCTGCGCGCCGCCGACACCGATGGGCATGTCCTCCCGCGTGCCGGTGACCGTAAATCCTATGGTCAGTTCCGCGCCCATGGTGGTGTGCCCGCCCACAATCTGCGCGCCTGCTGCCGCCATCACGTCCTGCGCGGCCGCCGCGATCTCTCGCAACGTGCGGGCCTGCAATGCGGGCGACATGCGCGGGATGATGATCGAGCTCAGCGCCACCTGCGGTTTGGCTCCCATCGCCCAAACATCGCCCAAGGCATGAACCGCCGCGATCCGCGTCATCAGCGCCGAATCTTCGATAAAGCCGCGCAGGTGATCCGTGCTCATCACCTGAAAGCCGCCGCCCGGCTGCCGTAGGATGGCCGCGTCATCGCCCGCCCCGGTGATGACATCGCCAGAAACCGGCGGTTGCACCTCGGCCAAAAGGTCTCCTAGCACAGCGCCGCCCACCTTTGCGCCGCAACCGCCACAAAGCGGCTTGCCTGCCAGCGCTTCCTGTACGCCAGATGCCGCCGGACTAGTCAGCGCGGGGCCTATCATCTCAGGCAAGTCGTCAAGCTGATCCATGAACTTGCGATCAATGCGGTCCTTCCACTGCCAAAGCAACGCGCCGCCAAGGGCCAGCCCGTTTCGCTCAGCCACGGCGGATTTTCCACCCAGCGAGATCAGCTTGAGGTAATGTTTCTGCGGTTTGAACACCCGCCGTGCCCCGCCGCTTAGCGCAGCGCGCAGGTTATCATGCAGCACCGGCGCTGCCCGCACGGCAAAAACCCCAGCCTTGGGGCGCGGCGTGGCCTCCATATGCGCACAGTCGCCCACGGCGAAGAGTGCGTCGTCATACACGACACCCAAGTCTGCCCCGACACGGATGAACCCCTGATGAAGCGGCAGATCAGTCTGTGCGAGCCAGCCATGCGGCACCGCCCCTGCAGCGCCCACACAAAGCGCAGCCGGGATCGACGCGGCCCCGTCCAAGATGACCGCCCTATCGGTGATCCGCGCCACTTTGGCATTCAGCGTGAGACCTACCCCCAAGTCCTCCATGCGGCGTCGGACCATCGCCTCGGTCCGACGGGCCATGCCGGAAAGCTGTGGCCCGTGTTCCACCACCGTCACGGCAGGCTGCACACCCGCTTGGCGCAGCGCAAAAGCCATCGCCATGGCAAGCTCACAACCCGCCACACCGCCGCCAAGCACCGCCACCTCGGGCGGCTGTTCGCCCGCCTTGACCGCTGCCAGAAACTCACGCCAGCGCGCGGCATAGACATCAAGTGGTTTGGCCCCGACCGCGTAGTCGGCAAATCCCGGCAAGTCCATCTTGGCCGTGATCCCTATGTCGATCGAAGCCACGTCATAGGCTACGGCCCCCCGCCCTTCGACCGTGATCTCCCGCGCCGCGCGGTCGATGCCGGTCGCCGCCTCAAGGATCAGCCGCGCCCCGGCGTGGCGGCACAGGCGCATCAGGTCGATCTCCAACTCATCCCGCCCGTAGTGCCCGGCGATATGACCGGGCAGCATGCCGGTATAAGGCGCGGTGGGGCCGGGATTGATGACCGTCAGCCGCGCGCCGGGCAGCGGGTCCATCCCCCATTTGCGCAGCACGAGGGCATGGGCATGGCCACCGCCCACCAGCACCAGATCCCGCGTCAGGGGCAGATCGCTTTGCACCAGATTGCCTCACTCTCTCTTTTTGCCTCGGTCATAGCTAACCGAAGCCGCTCGGCCGCGCCATTGGCCTGACCGAGATGTGAGCGGATCGGACCAGAGCTAAAATGGCACTTCCCCGCCCATTCGGGCCTCCAAACCCGCCAAACAGGTAAAAAGGGTGACAATTCACCCCAAAACCCCCATGTACATTCCATCCCCGACCCTCTACCGACGGTCGGATTCCTTTGCCGTGGCTGGTAGCACCCCACGTGCCCGCCCCCCGCACAAACGTTCAAGACAGGACAGCCTTCGTGATCCAGACTATTGCCGATGCCCTTGCCCAACAGGGTTATGAAACACTTACCGCCGTTCAGGAGGCCGTCACAGACCCTGCGCTGAATGATCAAGACCTTCTGGTTTCGGCCCAAACCGGGTCCGGCAAGACGGTGGGCTTTGGCCTTGCCATCGCGCCAACACTCTTGGGCGACGACACCCATTTCGGCCAAGCAGGCGCACCGCTGGCGCTGATCATCGCCCCCACACGCGAATTGGCGATGCAGGTCAGCCGCGAATTGACGTGGCTTTACGGCAAAGCGGGCGCAGTGGTTACCACCTGCGTCGGCGGTATGGACACCCGGACCGAGCGCCGCGCGCTGGACCGTGGCGCGCATATCGTCGTCGCCACGCCGGGCCGCCTGTGTGACCACATCAAACGCAACAACATCAACCTCGACGCGATCCGCGCCGTGGTGCTGGACGAAGCGGATGAGATGCTCGACCTCGGTTTTCGCGAAGACCTTGAGTTCATCCTCTCCGAATCCCCCGAAGAGCGCCGCACGCTGTTGTTCTCGGCCACTGTGCCCGCCGCCATCGCCAAGCTGGCGAAGTCCTACCAGCGCGATGCGCAGCGCATCACCACTGTGAGCGAAGCCAAACAGCACAGCGACATCGAATACCGCGCGCTGAACGTGCACCCACGCGACATTGAAAATGCCATCATCAACGTGCTGCGCTTTTACGAGGCCAAAAACGCCATCGTGTTCTGCAACACCCGCGCCGCCGTGGCGCGTCTGACCACGCGCTTTACCAACCGGGGGTTTTCGGTCGTGGCGCTGTCGGGTGAGTTGACGCAATCCGAGCGGACCAACGCGCTGCAAGCGCTGCGCGACGGGCGTGCGCGGGTCTGTATCGCCACCGATGTCGCCGCCCGCGGCATCGACCTGCCGAACCTTGAACTGGTGATCCACGCCGATCTGCCCAGCAACTCCGACACGCTGCTGCACCGTTCGGGCCGCACAGGCCGCGCCGGGCGCAAGGGTGTTTCCGCGCTGATCGTGCCTGCGAAACTGCGCAGCAAGGCGAACCGTCTGATCGGTGGCGCGAAGCTGAAAGTGGAATGGGCGGCACCGCCCTCCGCCACCGAAGTCAACGCCGCAGACGAAGCCCGCCTGCTGGCCGATTCCGCATGGTCCGACCCGATCCCGGAAGACGCCGAAGGGTTTGTCGCCAATCTGGTCGAGCAATTCTCGGCAGAGCAACTCGCCACCGCCTTCGTTAACCTCTACCGCGCCCGCCAATCCGCGCCGGAAGAGCTGGCCGAACCCGGTGCGCCCGGCGACGACAAACCGCGCCCGGCCTTTGGCAAGTCGGTCTGGTTCTCGATCTCGACCGGCCGCAACGACGGGGCCGAGCCGCGCACGCTGCTGCCGATGCTGTGCCGTCGCGGCGACCTGACCAAAGACGATATCGGCGCGATCCGTGTGCAGGGCAGCCATAGCTTTGTCGAAGTACTGGAAACCTCTGTTCCCGGTCTGCTGAGCGCACTTGGCGGCGACATGAAGCTGGAAGAAGGCGCGGTGCTGACGCAGCTCGACAAAGCCCCCGATCTGGCCCGTGGTCCGAAACCGGGCGGCAACCGTGGCCCCAAGCCGGGTGGCGGCTACAAGGGTGATCGCGACCGTGGCCCGCGCCCGCCGCGTGATAACTACGATCCCGATGCCGCCCCCGCCCCCCGGAAACCCCGCGCCAAAGCGGCGGATGGCCCCGGTGCGGCGTCGTTCGACAAGCCGAAATACGACAAGCCCAAGTTCGACAAACCGCGCGCACCCAAGGGCGAGCGCCCGCCAAAGTCCCACAAGACCGAGCGCAGCCCGATGAAGCCCGGCGCCACGCCCAAGCCAAAGTCTGGCGGCGAAACCACCGCCAAGCCCAAGGCGAAAGCGGTGTGGAAAAAAGAAAAGCCCGCAGGCGACGCACCGCGCAAAGGCAAGGGCAAGCCGACCTCCTCGGCCACCACGCCCGGCGGAGAGAAGTCGTACAAACGGGCGTCCGACCCGTCCAAACGCTTCACCCCGCCGAATAAGATCGGCAAGCAGGGCGGCAAGGGCGGCCCGAAATCGAAATAAGACAAAACGCCGGGGCATCACCCCGGCGTTTTTGCATAAGGCCCCGGACTCTTTAAAAAAGTCCGGCCCGATTTCTTTGAAAGAAATCGGCGCCCACAGCTGGCCTTAAGGAACAAACCCAACTGGCACTACTTGCGGTGCGAATTTCGCGGTGATGTGTTACGCACATTCCCCGCCTCTGCGCGGGCTTCATTCGTGGGTTCGCCCACCCGCACAGAAAGGTTTGCCCCATGGACGGCAATTTTAACGAGAACGACATCTCCCGCGTTGTCGAAGCCGACCGCGCGCATATCTGGCATCACCTGAGCCAGCACAAACCCTATGAAACGACCGACCCACGCATCATTGTCGAAGGCAAGGGCATGCGTGTCTGGGACCAAAAGGGCAAAGAGCACCTTGATGCCGTGTCCGGTGGTGTCTGGACGGTCAACGTGGGCTATGGCCGCGAAAGCATCGCCAATGCCGTGCGCGACCAGCTGATCAAGCTGAACTATTTCGCCGGGTCCGCAGGCTCGATCCCCGGCTCTCATTTCGCCGAGAAACTGCTGGATAAGATGCCGGGTCTCGACCGCGTCTACTATTGCAACTCCGGCTCCGAGGCGAATGAGAAAGCCTTCAAAATGGTGCGCCAGATTGCGCACAAACGCTATGGCGGCAAGAAGCACAAGATCCTCTACCGCGACCGCGACTACCACGGCACCACCCTCGGCTGCCTCTCGGCGGGCGGGCAGGACGAACGCAACGCACAATACGGCCCCTTCGCGCCGGGGTTCGTGCGGGTGCCGCACTGCCTTGAGTACCGCAGTTTTGAGCAAGACGGCGCGCCACAGGAAAACTACGGTGTCTGGGCTGCCGACCAGATCGAGAAGGTGATCCTGGCCGAAGGGCCGGAAACCGTTGGCGCGCTTTGCCTAGAGCCGGTGACCGCAGGCGGCGGCGTGATCTGTCCGCCCGATGGCTATTGGGAGCGGGTGCAAGAGATTTGCCGCAAGTATGACATCCTTCTGCATATCGATGAGGTCGTCTGCGGCGTCGGCCGCACCGGCACATGGTTCGGCTATCAGCACTACGGCATCCAGCCAGACATGGTGACCATGGCCAAGGGCGTCGCCTCAGGCTATGCCGCCATCGCCTGTCTGGTCACCACCGACGCCGTGTTTGACATGTTCAAGGACGATGCCAGCGATCCGCTGAACTACTTCCGCGACATCTCGACCTTTGGTGGCTGCACCGCGGGGCCGACCGCGGGCATCGAGAATATGAACATCATCGAACGCGAGAACCTGTTGGAGAACACCACCAACATGGGCCACTACATGTTGGATCAGTTGCACGCGCTTGCCGACAAACACGGAGTGATCGGCGATGTGCGCGGCAAGGGGCTGTTCCTTGGGGCGGAGCTGGTCACCGACCGCGACAGCCGCGCCCCCATTGAAGAAAAGCGCATTCAAGCCGTCGTGGGTGACTGCATGGCCCAAGGCGTCATCATCGGTGCCACCAACCGCTCGCTGCCGGGCAAGAACAACACGCTGTGTTTCTCTCCGGCGCTGATCGCCTCACGCGATGATATTGATGAGATCATCGCCGCGGTGGATGGCGCATTGGGCCGGGTCTTCGCTTCGGCGTAAAACCGCGCCTTCAGGCGCGCGACAGGCAGCATCGGTTGACCCGGTGCTGCCTTCGTCTATCTAAAACCATGTCTTGCCCGAACATGACATCGCCTCGAAAAATTACTGCGTTTTACCGCGCTGGAAGTTTTTCTGAAAATGTATCGCTTTCGTGGGAACCTCTTCCAATCCCCCCGCGTTGGCAAATGAGTAAACTGGGAGAAAGACATGAAGAAGTTTCTTATCGCAATTCCGATGATCGCTGGTCTCGCCGCTTGTGATGGCACCACCTCCAACCAAGGTGCTTTGACAGGTGCGGCTCTCGGTGCTGCCACCGGTGCTGCCGTTTCAGGCGGTGATGATAAAGTGCAGGGTGCAATCATTGGTGGTCTCGCTGGTGCCGCTGCTGGTAACTACATCGGCCAGACACAATCCGGCAAATGCGTGTACCAAAACTCCAATGGTCAGCGCTACACCGCAGCTTGCCCATAAGCGGCTGACATCGCGCGTTTCCGCGCCAAGGGGGGGCTTCGACCATCGGTCTGAGCTCTTTTTTGTTTCTGCACCGATCCTACCCGCCCGCCCATTCTTAGCTGCCTTGCGAATTGAACCTAACAGGGCATCCAGCGCCTGATTGGCGCGGAAGGGGATATGACAAGCCTGAGCGATAGCGCGGTTGCTGATATCTTCAAACGCAGCATCCTCAATCGTCGCGCCATTCTGCTGGCGGCTGTTCACCGGGCTAAGCCAGAACGCGCACCGCGCCACTTTCAGGATCGTAATGGACCAATGGCTGGCCTGCGGTCTCGACTTGGCCCAGCCCTCTTGCGTCACGCAGCAACGCCAACGGACCCGAGATCGCCTGCGCCAGCGCGGCCTCAAGCGGTATGCCCACAGCGTGAGTCAGGGTATGCACCGCACGCCCCATCTCAAGGTCTGCGCCAGCCAATGTGCCATCTGCCAACGTCAGTCGCCCCTCTTTGCGGTACACCTCCCGACCATTCAGCATGAAGGAGGTGATATCCGATCCCGCAGTCGCCATCGCATCACTAACGAGAAAGACCCCCTGCGCCTTGGCTGTTAACGCATTGCGCATGCTGGCTGGGTGTACATGGATGCCGTCCGCGATCAGCCCTGCATGAACCCCGCCCCGCGCAAGTGCTGCACCAACCAAACCCGGCGCGCGGTTGGTCATCTGGCTCATTGCATTGAACAGATGAGTGACACAGCCCGCGCCCGCGTCAAAGGCCGCAATGCAGCTCTCATAATCCGCATCGCTATGGCCCAGCGAAACAATCACCCCCGCCTCAGCCATCGCGCTGATCTGTGTGTTGCTGGTGTTTTCCGGTGCAACCGTGACCATGAGGTTCGGCAGCCGTTTGGCCGCGCGCAAGATCAAAGCAAGGTCCGCTTCCTGCATCGGACGGATCAACGCTCCGTCATGCGCCCCTTTGCGCGCAAGTGACAAATGCGGGCCTTCCAGATGCAGCCCGATGATTCCCGGCACGCCAATGGCGATGGCGTCTACCGTGGCCTCAATCGCGGCTTGGGTTCTGTCGGGCGTGTCGGTGATCAGTGTGGGCAGGAAGCCTGCCACCCCCGTGCCGCGATGCGCCCTTGCGATCCGGCGCAACGTGGCCACGTCTGGTGTGTCGTTGAACATCACCCCGCCGCCGCCGTTGACCTGAAGATCTATGAAACCGGGGCAAAGCACACCGCGCTCCAGCCCCGCCGCCGGTGTTCCCTGCGGCACCTCACGCGGATCAAGCATACGGCGGCTGCCGTCCTGCAGTTGTGCCAGCACACTTCCGCGGTGCAGCCGCGTGCCATCGTGAATGTCGGCCCCGGTGAAAACCTTGACGATCTCAGTCATGGCAACGCCTCTTCTGCCGTGGCCTTGCACAGCAGATGAAACGCCCCGTCCAGCGCCGCACCCTGTGGTTTGACCAGTCCCGGTAGATGATCTTTGGGCAGGAAGTCCGCGTAATGCGGGCCAATCCCACCCAGCAGGCAAAGTGGATCGCCTGGTGTGAAATCCAACGCCTTTAACGCGCGGATGTAATAGGCGGCCCCCTCTTGCATCAACGCCTGCGCATGGCGATCCGATGCTTTTGCTGCCGCGATCACTTTGGGCGCGAAAGCCGCATAATCCCCCGGCTTTGCCGTCAAGCTAAACGCAACCAGCGCCGATGGATCATCGCCAAACTCTGCCAGCACCGCCCGGGTTAAATCACTATGCGGCATCAGCCCATCATAGCACTGAAGGGCTTGGTTCATTGCCCTGTAGCCCAGCCATGCGCCCGAACCTTGGTCGGCCAGATGAAACCCCCAACTCCCGGCATAACGAAACGCCACGCCATCGGTTGCCGCGACGATGGTGCCCGTGCCGATGGCCAGCACCCAGCCTGCGCCCCCTTCACCAAGTGCGCCGACAACGCAGGCCGGGCGGTCGTCATCTGCGATGATCCGCTGGAACGGCAGTGCCGCGCGCAGACGCGCCTCATCCCGCGCCTTGTCCATCCCCGCCAAGCCCACGAATGCCGTCGCATCCTTCAAAGCCGAAAGGGGCAGCCCGGCCTCAACCGTGGCACGCTCCACCGTCTGGCGGATATTCATCAAAGCCTGCTCTGGCTCGTTGCCGATATTCGCACGCCCCCCTGCGGCGCGGCCAAGGATACCGTCATGGCGCGTGCCGACAGCCACGCGGCAACCGGTGCCGCCGCCGTCCACGGCGATCAAGAGAGGGGCAGAATTCTTCATGCTGTACTTCTAGGTGAGCGGCAGGGAGAACGGAAGTGCACGCCGCACCGGCAGGTTAAGTCGGCAGCCTATGATGCCAGATTGAACTCTGACTAAGGCCAGCCTAACCTCGCGCAATGGCCCTGCCCGTTGAAACCTTTTTCCTGCGCCCCGATGCACAAGGCACCCTGCAACAGCAGATCCAACAGATGATCGCCCAAGGCATTCTCTCGGGTCGGTTTCAGCGGGGGGAGAAGCTGCCCTCCACCCGAAAGCTCGCCGCGCATCTTGGCGTCAGCCGGATCACGGTAACCATCGCTTATACCGAGCTTTTGGCGAATGATTACCTCAGTTCGCGCGGGCGGTCGGGGTATTTCGTTTCTGACAACGCGCCTGCGCCCCCAGCCTTTGCCCCAATGGCCAAGGTGGACGACGCCATCGACTGGTCGCGTGCCATTGGTCAACGGTTCAGCGGCAACGGGCTGTCGGGCAAAGCGCAAGATTGGGCCAGCTACCGCTATCCGTTCATCTACGGGCAAGCCGATCCGACGCTTTTTGACCACGCCAACTGGCGGCTTTGTGCAGTCCAAGCTTTGGGTCAACGTGATTTCACCTCGATGACCACCGATTACTACGACCAAGACGACCCGCAGTTGATCGAGTTCATTGTGCGAAATATTCTGCCCCGGCGCGGTGTCTCGGCACGGCCCGATCAGATTCTCATCACCCTCGGTGCGCAGAACGCGCTGTGGCTGACCGCCCAAGTTCTGCTGACCCAACGCCGCCGCGCCGTATTAGAAGATCCGTGTTACCCGGCGCTGAGTGGCATCCTCAGCCAATCGCGCTGCCACATAACCCCCGTCCGCGTGGATCAAGACGGCTTGCCCCCCGAGGCGATCCCCCCTGACACGGATGTGATTTTCACCACGCCCAGCCACCAATGCCCGACCAATGCGACCATGCCGATGGACCGCCGCCGAGCGCTCTTGGCCCGCGCCCGCGCGCTTGAGGCGCTGATCGTTGAGGATGACTATGAATTTGAGATGTCTTTCCTCAAGCCCGCCTCGCCCGCACTGAAATCGCTCGATGACGAGGGGCGAGTGATCTATGTCGGCAGCTTCTCCAAATCGCTTTTTCCAGGGCTGCGGCTGGGATATCTGGTGGGGTCTGAGCCATTTATCCGCGAGGCGCGCGCGCTGCGGGCATCGGTGCTGCGCCACCCGCCGGGGCATATCCAACGCACCGCCGCATATTTCCTGTCATTGGGCCATTACGACGCCCAGATCCGCCGCATGGGGCTGGCCTTGCACGAACGCCGCCGCATTATGGAAGGGGCGCTGGAACAGCATGGCCTGCGCGTCTCAGGGCGCGGAGCCTATGGCGGGTCATCCTTTTGGATGCGTGCACCCGAAAGCGTGGACAGTGCGCAATTGGCCGAAAACCTACGCGCCCGCGATGTGCTGTTCGAACCTGGCCATGCATTTTTCATAGGTGACGAGAAGGCCAAGAATTACTACCGATTGGCCTATTCCTCAATCCCCGCAGCACGGATCAACGAAGGGGTCGGCCTGATCGCGCAAGAAATCGACCGCCTGCGCTGATACGGCTCGATCGTCTCGTGACGCTTCTGTTGCACCGGATCAACCGCATCACCTTCAACCGCGGGCATAGGCGAGAATGATCAGAAGGAGAAGGAAAAGGTTCTTGCAACCCTCTGCTAGGCGGGAAATATTCCCAATTAGATCCGCACACCCGCCGAAGAGAAACATATCGCGCGCCAAGCGCTCACCTTGCTGAAAGACCCAGCCCGCCCATGACGCATTCCCAGCCGCCGCTTGATCTGTCGCCCAAGGTCTCGGACGAGGTTCGCAAGACCACCTGCTACATGTGCGCCTGCCGCTGCGGCATTAACGTCCATATGAAGAAGGGCAAGGTCGCCTATATCGAAGGTAACCGCGACCACCCGGTGAACCAAGGGGTGCTCTGCGCCAAAGGCTCGGCCGGGATCATGCAACACAACTCTCCCGCGCGGCTGCGCAACCCTATGAAACGGGTCGGCCCGCGAGGTTCCGGCGAGTTTGAGAGCATCAGTTGGAAAGAGGCGCTGCAAATCGCCACCGACTGGCTGAAGCCGCTGCGCCGCGAAGCGCCGGAAAAGCTTGCCTTCTTCACCGGGCGCGACCAATCGCAGAGCTTCACCTCACTTTGGGCACAGGCTTTCGGCACCCCGAATTATGCGGCCCATGGCGGCTTCTGCTCGGTCAACATGGCCACCGCTGGCATCTACACGATGGGCGGCGCGTTTTGGGAGTTTGGCCAGCCCGATTGGGATCACACCAAGCTGTTCATGCTGTTTGGCGTGGCCGAGGACCATGACAGCAATCCGATCAAGATGGGTCTGGGCAAGCTGAAGAAACGCGGCGCGCGGGTCATCGGGGTGAACCCGATCCGCACCGGGTACAACGCCATTGCCGATGATTGGGTCGGCATCACGCCCGGCACCGATGGGCTGTTCATTCTGTCGCTGATCCATTGTTTGATGAAGGCCGGGCGCATCGATCTGGATTACCTCGCGCGCTACACCGACGCGCCGGTGCTGCTGAACAGCGACCGGAAATCGCCGGAGTATGGCCTGCAACTGCGCAACGCGGACGGCAAAGCGCTGGTGGTCGACCGCAAGACCGGCAAGCTGACCCCCTTTGACCAACCTGGCGTGCGCCCCGACCTTGCAGCCACCTACCGAACGGCGGGCATTACGCATCGCCCGGTCTTTCACCAGATGGCCGAGCAATACCTTGGTGAGGAATATACCCCCGAAGCCGTGGCCGACCGCTGTGGCATCCCCGCGCCGCGCATCCGCGCCATCGCCGCCGAACTGGCCCGCGTCGCCTTTGACGAAGCGTTCGAGCTTGAGCACGAATGGACCGACTTTCGGGGCGAGCATCACAAGACGATGACAGGCCGCCCGGTCTCTTTCCACGCCATGCGCGGGATCTCGGCCCATGCAAACGGCTTCCAGACCTGCCGGGCGCTGCATGTGCTGCAGATCATCCTTGGCACCGTCGAAGTGCCCGGCGGTTTCCGTTTCAAGCCGCCCTACCCCAAGCCTGCCACCGCGCACCCCAAACCACATTGCAAAGCCACCCCCGACGCGCCGCTCGACGGGCCGCATCTGGGTTTCGTTCAAGGCCCCGAGGATCTGGCGCTACGCGCCGATGGCAGCCCCGCGCGGATCGACAAGGCGTTCACATGGGAAAACCCGATGTCGGCCCACGGGCTGATGCATATGGTGATCTCCAACGCCCATGCAGGCGATCCCTATAAGATCGACACGCTGTTCATGTATATGGCGAATATGTCGTGGAACTCGTCGATGAACCCCGGCGGGGTGATGGAGATGCTGACCGATACCGATGACAACGGTGACTACGTCATCCCTCGGATCATCTACTCCGATGCCTATTCCTCGGAAATGGTCGCCTATGCGGACCTGATCCTGCCCGACACGACGTACCTTGAACGGCACGACTGTATCTCACTGCTCGACCGCCCAATCAGCGAGGCCGACGCCGCCGCCGATGCGATCCGTTGGCCCGTGGTGGAGCCCAACCGCGATGTGCGGGGGTTCCAATCGGCGCTCTGCGATCTGGGGGCAAAGCTTGGCCTGCCGGGGTTCGTGAACGAGGATGGCAGCCAGAAATACAAAGACTACGCCGACTACATCACTAGCCACGAACGCCGTCCGGGCATTGGCCCGTTGGCCGGGTTTCGGGGCAAGGACGGCAAGGATGTCGGGCGGGGGGAGCCAAACCCCGAGCAGATTGACCGCTACATCGAAAACGGCGGCTTCTTCGTCAATCACATCCCCGAGGGCGCGAATTACTACAAGCCGTGGAACGCCGCCTATCAGGATTGGGCCGTCGGCATGGGCATCTATGACGCGCCGCAGCCCTATCTGTTTTCGCTCTACGTCGAACCGCTGCGTCGTTTTCAATTGGCCGCCGAAGGTCATGGCAAACGCCAGCCGCCCGAGCATCTGCGCGACCGGATCAAGCAAACAATGTCGCCCCTGCCAATCTGGTATGAAAGCGACCCCGAGGGCGCTGAGGGCTATAACGTCCACGCGCTCACCCAACGCCCGATGGCGATGTACCATTCATGGGGCAGCCAGAACGCTTGGCTGCGGCAGCTGCACGGGCACAACCCGCTCTACCTGCCGACCGCGATCATGCGCCAGAAGGGGCTGAAGGACGGCGACTGGGCGCGGGTGACCTCTCCGCATGGCGGGATTACCGTCCCGGTGATGGAGATGGCGGCCCTGAACCCGAAGACGGTCTGGACATGGAACGCCATCGGCAAACGCAAAGGCGCATGGGCGCTGGACCGCGACGCGCCGGAGACGACCAAGGGCTTCTTGCTCAACCACCTGATCCACGAATTACTGCCACCCAAGGGCGACGGTCTGCGGTGGTCAAACTCCGACCCGATCACCGGGCAGGCCGCGTGGTTCGACCTCAAGGTGCATATTGAAAAGACCGAGGCCCCAGCCGAGGCGCAGCCAGAAATCCCGGCGCAGCGCTCTCCCGTCCCGCCTGCGCCGCGCGACATTGCGTGGAAGGTGGGCAAATGAGTGCTTCCCGTCCGCGCGCTGCACACAAGACCCTTCAGGACCGCCAGCCATGACCACGCTCCCGCAACAGACCGACCGCAAACTCGGCCTTGTGATCGACCTTGATACCTGTGTCGGCTGCCATGCCTGCGTGATCTCCTGCAAAGGCTGGAACACCGAAAACTACGGCGCGCCACTGTCAGACCAAGACGCCTATGGCGCGGACCCGTCGGGCACCTTTCTCAACCGCGTGCACAGCTATGAGGTGCAGCCCGAGGCCGGTGCCGCGCAACTCGTCCACTTCCCGAAATCCTGCCTGCACTGCGATGACGCGCCCTGCGTGACCGTCTGCCCCACGGGGGCGAGCTACAAGCGGGTTGAGGATGGCATCGTGCTGGTCAACGAAAGCGACTGCATCGGTTGCGGCCTCTGCGCATGGGCCTGCCCCTACGGCGCGCGTGAAATGGATCAGGCCGCGGGCGTGATGAAGAAATGCACCCTCTGCGTCGACCGTATCTATAACGAGAACCTGCCCGAAGAAGACCGCCAGCCCGCCTGCGTCCGCACCTGCCCCGCTGGCGCACGGCACTTTGGCGATCTGGGCGACCCCGAAAGTGCTGTGAGCCAGTTGGTGGCCGAGCGTGGCGGCGTGGACCTCATGCCCGAGCAGGGCACCAAGCCAGTCAATAAATACCTCCCGCCCCGCCCGCGCGATCAGTTGCAAGGCCCAGAGGACAGCGGCGAGATTGACGTGCTGGCCCCCTTCCTAGCCCCGATCGACAGCGGCCCCAAAGGGTTCCTCGGCTGGCTTGACCGCACCTTGGAGAAGCTCTGATGCATCCGGCACCCTCTGTTATTCTGTTCAGCAGCCTGTCGGGTATGGGGTTTGGCTTGCTGGCGTGGCTTGGCATCGGCCTGCCTGCCGTGACCGGCTGGGTGGCCTTCGTCTTTTTCGCGCTGGCCTATCTGCTGGCGGTGGGCGGATTGATTGCTTCGACCTTCCACCTTGGCCATCCCGAACGCGCGCTCAAGGCTTTCAGCCAGTGGCGCAGCAGTTGGCTCAGCCGGGAGGCTTGGGCCTCGGTCGCGGCTTTGCTCACCATGGCGGCCTATGGCGCGGGGCTGGTGTTTTACGACACGCGGCTTTGGCCGCTGGGGCTGCTAGGCGCGGCGCTGTCATTGCTGACGGTGCTGACCACGGCGATGATCTATACCCAGATGAAAACCGTGCCGCGCTGGCACAGCGTGATGACGCCGCTGAACTTCTTGTCGCTTAGCATTGCGGGGGGCGCGTTGCTGGCCGGACAGGTGACGGCGGCGATGGTGCTTCTGGTGCTGGCGGGGGCGGTGCAGATCGCCACATGGTGGCGCGGGGATCGCGCACTTGCGGCGTCGGGCAGCGATATCGCCACAGCGACGCGGCTGGGGGAAAAGGGCAGCGTCCGCGCCTTTGAACCGCCGCATACTGGCAGCAATTACCTGCTGCGAGAGTTCGTTTATCAAATCGGACGCAAACACGCGCTGAAGCTGCGGGTGATCGCGATTACGCTTATGGTGCTGCTGCCGCTTCTGCTGCTCTTGTCGCCCGTGTTCCACCACCTTGCCGCTGCCCTCGCGGTGCTCAGCCATGCGGCGGGGGTGCTGACCTCACGCTGGCTGTTCTTTGCGCAGGCGGAACATGTGGTCGGGATTTACTACGGCAAACGCTGAACGCAAAAGAGGGGGTGCCTCCACCCCCTCTCGCATTCTAATTCACAGCTTAAAAAGCAGTCTTAGTTCATCAAACCCGCGTGGCGCAGACCCGCATCGACCAGTTCTTTGGTCGGGTCCGTCAGTTCCGTGAGCGGCAGACGCACCTCGTCGGAACAGAGATCCAACCGCGACATGGCGTATTTCACGCCCACCAACCCCGGCTCGGTAAAGATCGCCTTGTGCAGCGGCATCAAACGGTCCTGAAGCTCCAGCGCCTTGGCGTAATCACCCTCAAGGCAGGCCGCCTGCATCTGAGCGGAAAGGCGCGGTGCGACATTGGCAGTGACCGAGATACAACCAACGCCGCCTTGAGCGTTGAACCCATGCGCAGTGGCGTCCTCGCCGGACAGCTGGCAGAAATCCGGGCCGCAGGTGATGCGCTGATCGCAGACGCGCGCCAGATCGCCGGTGGCGTCCTTGACGCCGACGATGCGCGGCAGTTGGGCCAGTTCGCCCATCGTCTCGGGCATCATATCGACGACGGAACGACCGGGGATGTTGTAGATGATGATCGGCAATTCGCAGCAATCATGCACGGCGGTGAAATGCGCCACCAGCCCGCGTTGCGTCGGCTTGTTGTAATAGGGCGTCACCACCAGCAGCGCATCCGCGCCGACCTTTTCGGCGTGGCGGGCAAGGCGGATGCTTTCGACCGTGTTGTTCGACCCGGCACCGGCGATGACCGGGATGCGGCCCGCGACGGCTTTGACCACCTCTTCGACGACGGTCTCATGCTCGGCATGGCTCAGCGTCGGAGATTCGCCCGTGGTGCCGACGGGGACAAGCCCGCTCGACCCTTCGCCGATGTGCCATTCGATAAGTTTCTTGAGCGTATCCAGATCCAGCGCGCCGTTGCGAAACGGCGTGACGAGGGCAGGCAGAGAGCCTTTGAACATGTGCACGCTCCTTAAGTGCTGGCCGGCGGAAAACCGGACTGGATGAAGGCTTTCGCGGGCGCTAATGTTTGATAAACGTCGCTCGAGCCATATGTTGCAAGGCTCTAGCCCCGGAGACGTAGGAAATGCAAGCGATGACGCGCCTGATGGCGATCCTCATAAGTATTTTTGTCCTGACCGTGCCTGCCGAAGCGCAGCGCCCGCGCCCTTTGGGCTGGGCGATGGATGCGATGCGCAGCGGCAATTGGGACGCGGCTGCGGCCTTGGCCGCCCGGGATGGGCAGGTCGCCGTTGACGTTATCGAATGGCACCGGCTCCGCGCCGGGCGGGGCAGCTATGCGGAGGCACGAGATTTTCTCGCCCGCAGGCCCGATTGGCCGGGCGAAGAGTACCTGCGCAAGCAAACCGAAGAGGCCGTGATCGAGCAATCCGGCAGCGACATACTGGCGTTCTTTTCGGCCATGGCTCCGCAGACCCCGCGCGGGGTGCTGGCCCATGCCAAGGCGCTAATCGACAGCGGCCAGCGCGGCGAGGCCGAGGCGAACCTCGTTTTGGCGTGGCGCACAATGCCGATGAACGCCACCAGTCAGGCGCTGTTTGTCGGGGCGCATGGCAGCCTTCTGGCACCACATCACGCGGCACGGCTGGAAGAGATGCTTTGGCAGCGCGAGCATTCCGAAGCGCGGCAGATGTTCGATCTAGTCCCAAGCGCCGACAAAGCACTGGCCGAGACCCGCATCGCCCTGCAAAAGCTGGAAAGCGATGTGAACGCCAAGATCGACGCGCTGCCCGCCTCCAAAGCTGACGCGCCGGGGTTGGCGCATGACCGCTTTGAATGGCGTATCCGCAAAGGGTTTGGCGATGATGCCAAAGCCTTGCTGCTACAGCGCTCTACCTCTGCCGCGGCTCTCGGTCAGCCGCCCAAATGGTCTAACCGTCGCCGCGCCATGGCGCGCGATGAAATGCGCAATGGCGACCCGAAAACCGCCTATCAGATTGCATCGCAGCACTTTCTGACCAGCGGGTCGGACTTTGCCGATCTCGAATGGCTTTCAGGCTATATTGCCTTGCGCTTTCTGAACGACCCAACCACCGCATTGGGCCATTTCCAGAACCACGACAACGCCGTGGAATCCCCGATCAGCCAAGGCCGCGCAGGCTATTGGCAAGGCCGCGCGCTGGAGGCGATGGGCGATGCCGAAGGGGCTGCCCGGGCCTATGCCATGGGGGCGAAGTTTCAGACATCCTTCTACGGTCTTCTGGCCGCTGAGCGTGGCGGCATTCCCTTCGACGAAAAGCTGACGGGCGCGGCCCCTGCCCAAGACTGGCAAACATCCCCGCTCGCCCGCGCGCCCTTGTTCGAAGCCGGGCTGCTGTTGCAAGCCTCGGGTGAGCTGTCCACCGCAGAGCGGTTCTGGACCCATCTGGCAGAGCAACTGGTGCCCGAAGACATCGCCCTGCTGGGGCAGGCGGCGATCGCCGTGGGCCAGCCACATATCGCCGTGATGATCGGCAAACGCGCGGCGCAGCGCGGGTTGGAAGTGCCCGCCCCCTATTATGCGCTCCACAGTCTGGTCGAGAAAGACCTGCCGATGGCCACTGAAATGACCCTCGCCATCGCGCGCCGCGAAAGCGAGTTTGACCCGAACGTGCAAAGCGGTGTCGGCGCGCGTGGGTTGATGCAGATCATGCCGGCCACGGCGAAAGACGTGGCGCGCGATCTGGGCATCTCTAGCCAGCACACGACAGACCGTCTGATCGCCGATCCTGATTACAACGCCCGCCTAGGCGCGACCTATCTGTCGCAGATGGCCGGGCTTTTCGACGGCAATGTCTCCATGATGTCGGCGGCCTATAACGCAGGCCCCAGCCGCCCGCGCCGCTGGATGTCGACCTATGGCGACCCGCGCAAAGGTGAGATCGACATCGTCGATTGGATCGAGACGATCCCCTTTCGCGAGACGCAGAACTACGTCATGCGGGTGACCGAAAGCCTGCCCGTCTACCGCGCCCGTCTGGGCAAAGACCCGCTGCCGATCCCCTTTAGCGAAGAGTTAACCGGGTCGACGCTGAAGGCGTTCGCGCCATAGGGTGAACAGCCCCGCCGCCACGATCATGCCTGCGCCCAGCACCACGCTCGGGCGCAGCACTTCGTTAAAGACCGACAGGCCGATGATCACGGTAAAGATCAACTGCGTATAGGCGAAGGGCTGCACGGCGCTCGCCTCGGCCACCTCGTAGCAGCGGATCAGCAGCCAATGGCCGGTGACCCCGGTGATGCAAAGCGTCCCCATCAACAGCCAATTGCCCGGTGTCATCGGCTCCCAAAACCAGACGCCCACGGCGGTCATCACCGCCGCCCCGGTCACGCCGGTCCAGAAGAAACTCGTCGCCGTATTGTCACGCCGCGCAACATAGCGGGTGAGCAGCCCGTAGACCGCGAACATCGCCGCCCCCGCCAGCGGGATCGCGGCAGCAGGGTCCACCACCCGAAGCCCGGGTTGCAGGATCACCAGAACACCGATGAAACCCACACCAATTGCGGCCCAACGTCGCCAGCCAACCTTTTCACCCAAGATCGGGCCCGAGAGCGCCGCCACCAGCAGTGGATAACAGGTGAAGACAGCATGGCTTTCCACCAGCCCAAGGATCGTGAACCCCAGCACCATCGTGCAAATCTGCGCCGACAACAGCACGCCGCGCAGGATTTGCACCGCAGGCTGGGTGGTCGCGGCGGCTTTGCGGATGCCACCCGCCTTGCGCAGCGCCAGCGCGATGACGAAAGCGGCAAAGAACCAATAGCGGATCATCACCACCATCAGCACATTGTAATTCTCGGCCAGATGGCGCGACAGCCCGTCTTGGACGGCAAAAACCATCGTTGTGGCGATCATCAGCATGATGCCGAGCGGGATATTGTTGGACTGGCTCATGCGGGCATCCGCGCGCGGGTCATATGGCGCTTGCGGCCATAGCCGGGGATGCGGGTGACCTCGAAACCGCCTGCGCTAAGCGCGCGACGCACGAAACCTGCGGCGGTATAGGTTGCGGCGGTACCGCCCGGCGTGGTGTGGCGGGCAACCTCGGCCATCAGAGCATCGCCCCACAACTCCGGGTTCTTGGCGGGGGAGAACCCGTCGAGGAACCAAGCATCGGCCTGCCCCTGCCAAGCCGGAAGGGCCTGCCGCGCATCACCGATGATGATCTCGGCGCGCAGACCGGGCAGTTCCAACACGCCGCCGGTGCCATCCCACGCCGCCGTCAACGCATCGCGCCGCCCGTCAAGCGCCGGAAAGGCCGCATGGGCCTGCGCCATATCCTCAGGCCGCATAGGGTAGGCTTCGAAACTGGTGAAATGCAACGGCCCTTGGTGGCCCGCCTGCATCCAAGCATCCCACGCCAGCAGCAGGTTCAGCCCGGTGCCAAAGCCCAGTTCGGCGATGTGAAAGCCGGGGCGGAACCGCTCTGGCAGGTCATTGCCCGCCAGAAAGACATAAGCCGTTTCCGCCGCGCCGTCCTCTAGGCTGAAGTAGGGATCATCGAACTGGGTCGAGACGGGCACTTGGCCCGCGCGCCACGTGATCTGGGCATTCTGGTCTGGCACGGTAGGTCCTGCTAGAGGGAGAGTGAAGTCGCGCAGACACTGCGCAAGCTGGCGGGGAATGGCAATGGTGGATGTAACCGTAAGAGGGGCCGGAATTTTTGGCCTGTCGGTGGCTTGGGCCTGCGTCTTGCGCGGGGCGTCGGTGCGGGTGGTCGATCCGGCAGGCCCGGCAGCAGGCGCCTCGGGCGGAATCGTGGGCGCGCTGGCGCCGCATGTGCCGGAGAATTGGAGCGCCAAGAAAGCCTTTCAGCTTGGAAGCCTGCTCAGCGCCGAAGCCTTCTGGGCCGAGGTGGAGGCCGAGGGCGGTCGCGCGCCCGGCTATATCCGCAGCGGGCGGTTGCAGCCCGTGGCGGATGACGCGGCGCTCGCGCTGGCGCGGCAACGGCAAGACACGGCAGCCGAGCTATGGCAGGGCCGTGCCCGCTGGGAATTGATCCGCGCCGAGGATCGCGATTGGGCCCCGCACAGCCCCACCGGCTGGCTGATCCACGATACGCTGAGCGCCCTCGTCCACCCGCGCCAAGCCTGCGCGGCGCTGGTGGCGGCCTTGGCGGTGAGAGGCGTTGAGATTGTGGCCGAGGCCCCCGAGGCGGGCCAGACCCTCTGGGCCACCGGCGTCGCGGGTTTGGAGACGCTGAACGCGGGCCACCCGCGTCTGGTTGGCGCAGGGATCAAGGGCCAAGCCGCGCTCTTGCAGCTCGACCAAGGCGGCGCGGCGCAGCTTTTTGCCGATGGGGTGCATGTGATCCCGCATTTGGACGGCACGGTGGCTGTCGGCGGCACGACTGAGAGAGAATATGACACCCCCAACAGCACCGATGCGCAGCTTGACGCGGTGATCGCCAAGGCCCGCGCGGCGGTGCCTGCATTGCGAGACGCGCCGGTCGTCGAACGCTGGGCCGAGCTGCGCCCCCGCAGCCGGAGCCGCGCACCGATGCTGGGCGCATGGCCGGGCAATCCGGGGCATTACATCGCCAACGGCGGCTTCAAAATCGGCTTCGGCATGGCCCCCAAAGTGGCAGAGGTGATGGCCGATCTTCTGCTCGAAGAGCGCGATGCCATCCCCGAGGGTTTTAGAGTCGAAGACAACCTCTAGGCCAAAGAAAAACCCCGGCCAGTGGCCGGGGTTCTCTGTCACTTTCAACGTGCGGTTTAGCGCGCGTTGGGCAGGATCACGATCTCGACCCGGCGGTTCTGCGCTTTGCCTGCGGCGCTCAGGTTGCTTGCCACGGGCTGGCTTTCGCCCCGGCCGAATGTCTGCAAACGCTGCTGCGGCACGCCGTTGGACAGAAGGATGTTGCCCACGGCTTGTGCACGACGCTCGGAAAGCTGCTGGTTGTAGGCCGCTTCACCATCGCTGTCGGTGTGGCCGACAACTTGCAGGGTGGAGTTCTGATAGATGTTCACGTTCTGCGCCAATGCGGCCAGATCGTCACGCAATGCGGGTGATACGCTGGTGCTGTCGGTCGCGAACAGGATATCCTGCGGCAGTGTCACGATCAGACGGTCGCCAGTGTTGGTGATAACAACACGGCTGTCCATCGCGGCGCGCAGCTCTGCCTCTTGTTTGTCGAGCGAGTAACCAACGCCCGCGCCCAAGGTGCCACCGATCAATGCGCCTTTGAGGGCACCTTTGCCGTCACCTTCAGAAATCGCGCCAGCAAGGGCCCCGACGCCCGCACCGATCAAAGCGCCATTCTTGGTCCGCTGGTTGGGATCGCCATTGCCGGGCTGCAGTGGCTGCGTACACGCACCCAGTGTCATCGCGCCAGCCAGTGCGGCGGCCAAAGTCATCTTCGAAGAAATCATGTCTACTGCCTTCATGTTTGCGGGCCCCGTTCGGGCGGGGCATCTTGACGTGAACGCAATATAGACATGCAAAGTTCCCGCGAACATTACATATAACCGTTATTCGGCAGAAACCCGCCCAGCAGCCGCAGTTTAGGCTTCCGCTCGCGCGGCCTCAAACGCCAGCATGGCCCGTTTGACCGGCAGGCCCCAGTGATATCCACCCAAGCCCCCGCTCTTGCGCAATGCGCGGTGGCAAGGGATCAACCAACTTACCGGGTTGCGCCCTACGGCGGTCCCTACAGCGCGTACAGCACGGGGGCTGCCGACGGTCTGCGCAATCTCGGAATAGGTGGTCACCTGCCCCGAGGGGATGCTCAGCAGCGCCTCCCAAACCTTGATTTGAAAGGGTGCTCCGATAAGGTACAGCGGCGCTTTGGCCTCCGGGTCTTTTTGCATCCCAAACGCGGTGTCGACCCATGGGCGCAGCCGGTCGGGTGCTTCGACGAAATCGGCCAGCGGCCACCGGCCGCAAAGGTCCTCCATCGCTGCGTCCTCTCCCACCTCCGATGACAGGGCCAAGCCGCAGATGCCTTTGTCGGTGCCCATCACCAGTGTCGGGCCAAAGGGGCTGTCGAACCACCCCCAATAGATCGTCAGCCCGGCTCCTTTGCGGGCGAACTCACCGGGGCTCATCGCCTCCCAGCGCAGGAACAGGTCATGCAACCTCCCGCTGCCCGACAGGCCCAACTCGTGCGCCGCCGCCAGCGTCGTAAAGTGATCGCGCAGCATGACCTTGGCTTGATCCAGCATAAGATATTGCTGGTAGCGCTTGGGCGACACCCCCACCCAGCGCGAGAACAGCCGCTGGAAGTGCGCGGCGGACATGCCCATTTCCCCGGCGATCCAGTCCAGTTGCTTGGGGTCTTCGGCCTCGTCGATCAGGGCGATGGCGCGGCGCATCACCTGATAGTGGTAACCCTGATCTTCGGGCGCGGGGGATATCTGTGCGATCTGTGTCATGCCCCTAGATTAGCCACGCCCCCGCCCCCGCGCGACCCGTTTCTTGCGCCAATGTATCGCAGCCCGCCCCCGCTTGCCCTGCCGCGTCATTCATCGCATACCCAGAGCCATGGCCCGCCAACTTGATTATCATACCATCCGCGAGATTTTCGCACGCTTCCAACAGGCAGAGCCTGAGCCCGAGGGCGAGTTGGAACATGTGAACGTCTATACGCTGGTTGTGGCCGTGGCGTTGAGCGCGCAATCGACCGATGCGGGCGTCAACAAAGCCACGCGCGAGCTTTTCAAAATCGCCGACACCCCGCAGAAGATGCTGGATCTGGAGGTTGAGGGGCTGATCGACCATATCAAGACCATCGGCCTCTACCATCAGAAAGCTAAGAACGTCATCAAGCTGAGCCAGATCCTAGTCGACGATTACGACGGCGAGGTGCCCAATTCCCGCGCCGCACTGCAATCGCTACCGGGCGTGGGGCGCAAGACGGCGAATGTGGTGCTCAATATGTGGTGGGGCCAGCCCGCGCAGGCGGTGGACACGCATATCTTCCGCGTTGGAAACCGCACCGGCATCGCGCCGGGCAAAACCGTCGACACAGTCGAGCGCGCGATTGAGGACAACATCCCCGCTGATTTCCAGCGCCATGCCCATCACTGGCTGATCCTGCATGGCCGCTACCACTGCAAAGCCCGCAAACCCCTGTGCCGCACCTGCATCATCCGTGACCTGTGCCAATACGAGGACAAGACAGAATGACCCAATACGAAGTGGTTGGCATCGGCAACGCCGTCGTCGACGTGATCTCCCATGCCGATGACACTTTCCTTGCCGATAACGGCATCGAAAAGGGCATCATGCAGTTGATCGAACGCGACCGCGCCGAAGACCTCTATACCGCGATGCAAGACCGGGTGCAGACGCCGGGCGGCTCGGTCGCCAATACCGTCGCTGGCGCGGGCGCGCTGGGCCTCAAGACCGCCTTTATCGGGCGGGTGCGCGATGATGATCTGGGCCAGTTCTATGCCAAGGCGATGACCGATATCGGGATCGATTTCGTCAACGCCCCCGTGGCCGAGGGGGAGAACCCGACCTCGCGCTGCATGATCTTCGTCACCCCGGATGGGGAACGGTCGCTGAACACCTATCTCGGCATCTCGACCGGGCTGACCTCGGCCGATGTGCCGCAGGCGGTGACGGAGAAGGCCAAGCTGATGTTCCTCGAAGGGTATCTCTTCGACCACGAGGCGGGCAAAACCGCCTTTCGCGAGGCCGCGCGCGCGGCGACGGCGGGTGGCGGCATGGCGGGCATCGCCATCTCCGACCCCTTCTGCGTGGAGCGTCACCGCGACGACTTCCTCGCGCTGATCGAAAACGATCTGGGCTATGTCATCGGCAACGAAGCCGAGATTCGCGCCCTTTGGGAGACCGATGACACCGAAGCCGCACTGGCCAAAACCGCTGAGATTTGCCCGCTGGTGGTCTGCACCCGGTCGGGCGACGGGGTCACGCTGGTACGGGGCGAGGAACGGGTCGACGTGCCGGTCGAAAAAGTCGTGCCGGTAGATGCCACTGGCGCAGGCGACCAATTCGCGGCGGGCTTCCTCTATGGCCTTGCCACGGGCCGCGATCTCGAGACCTGTGGCCGCATGGGCAATATCTGCGCGGGCGAAGTGATCCGCCACATCGGCCCCCGCCCCCAGACCGACATCATGGCGCTGTTCAAGGCCGAAGGGTTGGTTTGATGATTGAAAGCGGCTTTCACGATGTTCCCCCCGGCAAACTTGCGGTGGTGGTGACCCATTTGGAAATGGACGCCAAACCCAGCTTGCGGGACGTTCTGCCGCCCGAGGGTGTGACCTTTCAAAAGGTCACACCGACGCTCGACTGGTTTCGCGACATTTTCCGGCGCGTCGGGATGGATTGGCTCTGGTACGGGCGGCTCAAACTGAATGACGCGGCCCTCTCTGCGCTGCTGCAAGACCCGGCGCGAGACTTCTACACGCTGACCCGCGATGGCAAGGATGAGGCGCTGCTAGAGCTGAACTTCCCCGAAGATGGCAGCTGCGAGCTGGCCTATTTCGGGCTGACCTCGGCGCTGATCGGCAGCGGCTCGGGGCGGTTTCTGATGAACCAAGCGATCACGCTGGCATGGAAAAAACCAATCAACCGGCTGCACCTGCACACCTGCACCAACGACAGCCCGCAGGCGCTTGGCTTTTATATGCGCTCAGGCTTCATCCCCGTCCGCCGTCAAGTCGAGATCGACGACGATCCGCGTCTCACAGGGCTGCTGACGCGCGATGCGGCGCCGCAAGTGCCACTTATCGAGGTATAAGACCGCCGCCGGATCACCGAACCGGCGTGCACTCCGCCCCTTGGAAACAGGCGATCACCTTGTCGACCATGGCAGGTTTCGGAGAGCCGAAAAGGTCGCCCCCACAGGGGTTGCTTTCCAGTGCATAGGCACCATCCGGTTTGCGTTCGAGAAAGGCCAGAACGTCCCCTTCCTCGGCAGAGCCGCACCACGGGCCGAAACACAGGACATTGAGCACCAAGGGCTGGTCAAAGGGCACGTCAAAGCCCTCTTCCGACAGCGCCTTGCCGCTGATCTGTGCCCGGATCGGCGTCTCTTCGGGCGGGTTGATCCCGATGGTGCCGCCCTTCGGCAGGGCGCTCGCGTCAAAGGTCAGACGCCCCTGCACCACGACATAGCTTTCCTCGGCCTTAGCCGCCCGTTGATAGGTCGCCTCGACCGAATGGGGCAGGCAACTGAGCGCAAGCGCGGGTAGCGGGGCCAAGGTGGCGAGGGCGCAGGCGATGATCCGTGTCATAACTTTTCCTCAAACTCTTCAAGAACCGCCGCATAGACCGCACGTTTGAACGGCACGATATTCGCGACCAGTTGATCTGCGGGCATCCAACGCCATTCCGAGAATTCAGGCTCGGCCGTCTGGATATTGACCTGATCGTCCTGCCCCAGAAAACGCATGAGGAACCATTTTTGTTCCTGCCCCCGGTAGCGGCCCTTCCAGATGTTGGGCACCAGTTCATGGGGCAGATCATAGGGCAGCCAGCTTGTCGTCTCGGCTTCGATCCGCACCAGATCGCGGGGAATGCCGGTCTCTTCCTCCAACTCGCGCAGGGCCGCATCGCGCGCGGCCTCGCCCTTGTCCACGCCGCCTTGGGGCATCTGCCATGCGTCCTGATCCCGGTCGCGCCGCTGGCCGACAAAGACCTCGCCCTCGGCATTTACCAGCATCACGCCGACGCAGGGGCGGTAGGGCAGTTTGGCAATCTCTTCGGGGGTCATGAGGGCAGGTCTCCTGAATGGCGTTCACGAGGGAGTTAGCACGACCACGGCGCGGCTCAAAGCGGTCACATTGCGGCTTTGACGTTTCGGCACCGGCATCCTTGACGCCGCGTTTCGCGTGACTTGCCCTGCCGTTTCCGATGGTGTCACAGTGACCCAGCCCACCCAGAAAGGTAAAGCCATGTCCGACTATCCCCACCTGCTTGCCCCGCTCGACCTTGGTTTTACCACGCTGAAGAACCGGTTGCTGATGGGCTCGATGCACACCGGGCTGGAAGAGACGGGCGATTGGAACCGCGTGGCGGAGTTCTATGCGGCACGGGCGCGAGGCGATGTGGGGCTGATGGTCACCGGCGGCATCGGGCCGAACCGCGAAGGTGCCGTGGCCCATGGCGCGGCAATGATGGTCAGCCAGAAGGACGTGGACAACCACAGCATCATCACCCAGCGGGTGCATGAAGCGGGCGGCAAAATCGCCATGCAGATTCTCCATGCGGGCCGCTATGCCTTCACCCCCGAGTGCGTGGCCCCAAGCGCGATCAAATCCCCCATCTCCATGTTCGCGCCCAAAGAGTTGGACGAGGAAGGCATCGAGAAACAGATCGGTGACATCGCCGCCTGCGCCCTGCGCGCGCGGGAGGCGGGCTATGATGGGGTCGAGATCATGGGGTCAGAGGGGTATTTCCTGAACCAGTTCCTCGTCACCCATACCAACAAGCGCGAGGACCGCTGGGGCGGTTCCTATGAAAACCGCATGCGCCTGCCGCTGGAGGTGGTGCGCCGCGTGCGCGAAACGGTGGGCGAAGATTTTATCCTGATCTACCGCCTGTCGATGATCGACCTCATCCCCAACGGCTCAACCTTTGAGGAGGTCGTGCAACTGGCCCAAGAGGTCGAGAAGGCGGGCGCCAATATCATCAACACCGGCATCGGCTGGCACGAGGCGCGCATCCCCACCATCGCCACCTCTGTCCCCCGCGCGGCGTTCTCTTGGGTGACGAAAAAGCTGATGGGCAAGGTGGGCATCCCGCTCATTACCTCCAACCGGATCAACACACCCGAGGTCGCCGAAGAGATGCTGGCGGAAGGCTGCGCCGATATGGTCTCCCTCGCCCGCCCGATGCTGGCAGATGCCGACTTCCTCGCCAAAGCCAAGGCAGGCAAGGCCGACCAGATCGCCCCTTGCATCGCCTGCAACCAAGCTTGCCTCGACCATACTTTCGGCGGCAAGATCTCCACCTGCCTTGTGAACCCACGCGCCTGCTATGAGACGGAGTTGCGGATTGAACCGGCAGCGGCGGCGAAATCCGTGGCCGTGGTCGGTGCTGGCCCTGCGGGCTTGTCTGCCGCGATTACTGCTGCCGAGCGCGGCCATAAGGTCACCTTGATAGACCGCGCGAGCGAGATCGGCGGGCAACTCAACCTCGCCAAGCAAGTGGCGGGGAAAGAGGAGTTCTGGGGCTTGGTCGATTGGTATCGCACCATGCTCAAGGTCCATGACGTGACCGTACAGCTAGAGACCGAAGCCACCGCCGATGCGCTCAGCGGCTTTGACGAGGTGATCATCGCCACCGGCGTGGTGCCTCGCGATCCGCAAATTCCGGGGCAAGACGGCGGCAATGTCGTGAGCTACATTGATGTGCTGAACGGCACGGCAAAGGTCGGCCAGCGCGTCGCCGTGATCGGTGCGGGCGGTATCGGCTTTGACGTGTCGGAACATCTGGTGCACGATGGCGAGAGCAGCACGCTGAACCTGCCAGAATGGATGCGCGAATGGGGCGTCACCGATCCGGGCGAGCATCGTAGCGGGCTGGCCCCCGAAGGGCCACAGCCCCCCGCGCCTGCGCGGCAGATCACCATGCTGCAACGCAAGACCAGCAAACCCGGCAAAGGCTTGGGCAAAACCACGGGCTGGATTCACCGCGCCTCCCTCACTATGCGCAACGTGAAGATGATGGCGGGCGTGAACTACGAAAGTATCGACGAACAGGGGCTGCACATTTCCTTTGGCGAGGCGCGGGAGAACCCCACGCTGATCGAGGCCGACACCATCGTGCTCTGCGCCGGGCAACTCTCTGACCGGAGCCTTGCCGACACGCTGGAGGCCCGTGGCACCCCCTGTCACGTCATCGGAGGTGCGGATGTGGCCGCAGAACTCGACGCGAAACGCGCGATCAATCAAGGCACACGCCTGGCCTCTGCCCTCTAAGTCCTTGGTGCGCGCGCCCTTGCACCCGGCGCGCGCAACCCGCAAAATCACCGCAGCGTCTGCCAGCCCATAGGTGATTATGCCCCTCTGCGTCTTCGACATATATGATGACGGCACCACCTCGGTGCCCGAAGATAGCCATCTAACCGGGCCTGCGCGCTACCGTTGGTGGCATTACGACATGGCCGATCCGGCGCTGGAACCGTGGCTGGCCGAACATTTGCCGGAGATTCCGGCAGGCGCTCTGCTGCAACCGGAAACCCGACCGCGCTGTGATGAGTATGAGGACGGTCTGATCCTCAATCTGCGCGGCATCAACCTGAACGAAGGGCAGCAGGCCGATCAGATGGTCTCAATCCGCATGTGGGTCACGGATGCGGTGGTGATCACGGTGCGGATGCGCCGGGTCTTTGCCATTGATGAACTGCGGACGCTCGCCACCCAAAACAATGCCCCGCGCCAGCCCTCTGCCTTTTTGGAGGCGCTGGTCTCAAGGCTGACCGCACGGGTCCAGACCGAGGTTGCCCGGCTGGCGGACCGCACGGCATTCTATGAGACCGATCTCGAAGACCTTAGTACCCCGCCGCCCAAAGACCTGCCCGTCACCCGCCGCAGCACGATCAAACTGGAGCGCTACCTCGCCCCGCAGCGTGCGGCACTGGAGCGGTTGGCGCAGTTGGACCTGCCCTTGGTGCCGGATGTCGATTCGATGAAACTGCGCGAACTGGCCAACCGTACCGCCATCGTGGTGGAGGAGTTGGACGCCCTTCAAGAACGCATCGTTACCGTCCAAGATGAGCACGACAACCAAGTCGCGCAACGCCAAGCGCGGCATGGCTATGTGCTGTCCATCGCCGCTGCCGTCTTCCTGCCGCTGGGGTTCCTGACAGGGCTTTTCGGCGTGAACGTGGGCGGGATGCCGGGGGTGGACGACCCGCGCGCCTTCGCGATCCTTTGCCTTGCCATGGTCGGCCTCGCCGCCATCATGCTGGCCGTGTTGAAATGGCTGCGCTGGCTGTGACGGGCGCGGAAACCGATTGTTCTGCCGTTTCCATGCCATGAACGATCCCCGCAAAGACCACGGGACTGTCTTGTCTCTGCCCCGATCCTGCCTGAATTACAGCCCATAGCTGTTCCCAACAAGTTTAATGCGAAGGGACAGGCAATGGACCGCCTTACGGAAATGGAAGCGTTTGCCACAGTTGTGGATCAGGGTGGTTTTACCGATGCTGCCAAGAAGATGGGGATCTCGAAATCCGCTGTTTCAAAGCATGTGTCATCGCTAGAGGCCCGCCTTGGCGCGCGGCTGCTCAACCGCACAACCCGCCGCGTCTCACCTACCGAGATTGGCCTTGCCTACTATGACCGCGCCCGCCGAGTGCTGAACGACGCAGGCGAAGCCGATGCGCTTGTCACCTCGATGCAATCCGCACCCTCGGGCCTGCTGCGGATTTCGGTGGCAACAGACTTTGGCGTGAATCATCTATCCCCCGCGCTGTCGGATTTCCTCTCGGATTTCCCTGACATCACAGTGAATATGGTGCTGAACAATCGCTATGTGGAACTGATCTCAGAAGGCTTCGACATGGCCGTGCGCATCGGAGAGTTGGAGGACAGCACCCTACGCGCGCGCAAGCTGACTGAGACCACCAAACGTATGATCGCCAGCCCGAAGTATTTCGAGCAGTATGGCCGCCCGGAAAAGATCGACGATCTGAACAACCACAAGCTGCTGCATTACTCGAACCAATCCTCGGGCAATGTCTGGAAACTGACCGCGCCTTCGGGGGAAAAGCGGCAGGTCCGTACCGCAGGATGGCTGTCGGTCAATGACGGGCAAAGCCTGCTTAACGCCGCGATTTCGGGGCTGGGCATCGCCTATTTGCCGAGCTTTCTGTACTCTGAGGCGATGGAAAAAGGCTTGGTAGAAGACGCAATCCCCGAGCTGCCACTTGAGACCCAAGGCATCTATGCCGTCTATCCCCCGGGCCGGTTCACCCAGCCCAAGGTCCGCGCCTTTATCGATTTTCTGGTGCATGAGTTCGCCGAGAAGGGTCCGACGGACTGGTAAACGCTCAGGCCCGGAATCAAGCCGCAGGCGCCGGGCCATCTCCACAAGTCCACCTTTCCTATCCCCCAGCAGCACGCTATCTCTCCCGCCATGAGAAATATGCGCGAGACCTATGCCCAGCTTGTCGCTGAGGGCAAACTCAAGGCCGATCCGGCCCAAGAAACCGTGATGGCGGAGTTTGACCGCATCCGCGATGCTCTGGCCAACCCACCGAAGAAGAGCTTTTTCCGCAAAGCCCCCGAACCGCCCAAGGGCCTGTACCTTTGGGGCGGCGTGGGGCGCGGTAAGTCGATGCTGATGGATATGTTTGTGGCGCATCTGCCCGACATCCCTGCACGACGGGTGCATTTCCACGCCTTCATGCAAGAAATCCACAACGCCATGCACGAAGTCCGCAAGACCGGGGTGGATGACGCCATCGCCCCCGTTGCCCGCGACGTGGCCGAGAGCGTGCGCCTGCTTGCTTTCGACGAAATGCAGATCACCGACATCACCGATGCGATGATCGTGGGCCGCCTGTTTGAGGCACTCTTCGCCGCTGGGGTCGTGGTCGTGACGACCTCCAACCGCCTGCCCGACGATTTGTATAAAAACGGCATCAACCGCGAAGTCTTTGTGCCGTTTATCGAGCTGATCAAAGAGCGGATGGTGGTGCATGAATTGGTCAGCCCCACCGACTACCGCCAAGACCGGCTGGCGGGCTCGCAGGTCTATTTCACCCCAGTGAACGCGGAAAGCCGCGCCGCGATGAATGCGGTTTGGGACGATCTGGCAGGAACAAAGGGCGAGCCGCTGACGTTGCATGTCAAAGGCCGCGAGGTGGTGATTCCCGCTTTTCACAACGGCATGGCCCGCGCCGGTTTCCACGCGCTTTGCGGACAGCCGCTGGGGGCTGCGGATTACCTTGCGCTGGCGCAGAATGTGCGTGTGCTACTGCTAGACGATATCCCCAGCCTTGGCCGCTCAAACTTTAACGAAGCAAAGCGTTTCGTCACCCTGATTGATGCGCTCTACGAAGCGAAAGTCCGGTTGATCTGCTCTGCCGCAGCGGCCCCAGAAATGCTTTATACTGAAGGCGAAGGCACGTTCGAATTTGAACGCACCGCGTCACGTTTGCGCGAAATGCAAGGTGAGGATTGGGGGCGTTAACAGCCCACCAATCTTAAATCAGGAATCGCCGACTGACTGCATGTGCAGGTCGTTGCCCTGTAAGATGGGGTGATAAGGCCGTTCAACCTCATAAAGCCACCACAGGCCGCCCGCGATAATTGCGACACCTATGGCCATGAAGATAAATTGATATTTCCGTGCATCGTCCTGATCGTGACGCGCCGACTGAATAAAATTGCGCATGGGACACCTCGGTCAAATTCGAAAGGGGAGACTTCCTTTCACCAAGATACACCATATCTGCATCGCACAGCAGCCGGGCCACCAAATATGGTTAATTAGACGCTTTCCCGCAACACGCTACCGGCAAGGTAGAGTGAGCCACAGATTAACACACGTGCATGGGGTTCGCGGGCGATAATCGCCTCCAACGCAGCGGTGACGCTTTCGGCTTCGGCCGTCTCAAACCCTACCTCTCGGGCCGCGTCCGCCGTCGCTTGGGCGGGCAGAGTTGCCGCTTCTCCGGGGATGGAAACAGCGGTAAGGCTCGCGGCCTCGGCAGCCAAGGGGCGCAGGTACCCGGCGATGTCTTTGGTGTTCAACATCCCACAGATCAGATGCGTAGGACGTCTGGGCATCTCTGCCAACGCAGCGGCCAAAGCCAGCCCCGCCGCGGGGTTGTGTCCGCCATCCAGCCAAAGCTCGCCCTCGGGCGCTTTGCCCGCCAGCGGCCCGTCAGACAAACGCTGCATCCGTGCGGGCCATTGTGCCTGAGTTACCGCAGCCTCACAAGCCTCTGGTCCGATGCCCAAGTGCCGTAGGGCAGCCAACGCGGCACCGGCGTTCAGGATCTGATGCGCACCCAGCAAATTAGGGCGCGGCAGATCAAGTAACCCGGTCTCATCTTGATAGACCATGCGCCCGGCTTCTGGGCCGACATGCCACTGTTGCCCATAGGCCAAAAGCGGTGCGCCAAGTTTCGCGGCGCGGCCTTCGATGACCTCAAGCGCGATCTCTTCCTGCGGGCCAACCACGCAGGGCACCAGCCGCTTGATGATCCCGGCCTTCTCGCCTGCGATCTCTGCCAATGTGTCGCCTAGATACTGCTGATGATCGACCGAAACGGGTGTGATTACCGTCAACACCGGATCAATGACATTGGTTGCATCCAGCCGCCCGCCAAGCCCGACTTCCAATAGCGTGTAATCGGCAGGCACCCGCGAAAAGGCGAGGATCGCGGCACAGGTTGTGATCTCGAAATAGGTGATCTCTTCGCCGTTGTTTGCGGCGTGACATTCATCCAGCACAGCAGCCAAATCAGGCTCTGAGATCAACTGCCCCGCCACCCGGATACGCTCGTGAAACCGCGCCAAATGAGGCGAGGTATAGGCATGAACTGTCTTGCCAGCTGCCTCTAACCCCGCGCGGATTATGGCTTGTGTCGACCCTTTGCCATTGGTTCCAGCGATATGGATAACCGGCGGCAGGTCGTTTTGGGGATTGCCCAACGCTTCAAGCAGCCGCCACATCCGGTCCAACGTCAGGTCGATGATTTTGGGGTGCAGCGCCATCATCCGTTCAAGGATGACGTCCGATGAAGGCGTGCTCATTTCTTTTTGCGCGTTTCGACGGGCAGATCGGCACTGGCCTGAACGGCGGCAGCGGCCTCGGCCACTTCGACCTCTTCAGGGGCGGGCAGATCGCCCCGCACCGCAGGCGTCAGCCCCATCAACATCCGCGTGATGGTAATTAACTCATCGCGCATTTCCGTCCGCTTGGTCACCCGGTCAAGCATCCCGTGGTCGAGCAGGTATTCGGCCCGCTGGAAACCCTCGGGCAGCTTTTCGCGGATCGTTTGTTCGATGACGCGCGGGCCAGCAAAACAGATCAACGCGTTCGGCTCCGCGATATGTACGTCGCCCAGCATCGCATAAGACGCGGTGACGCCGCCCGTGGTCGGATGTGTCAACACGACGATATAAGGCAGCCCGGCCTCTTTCAGCATCTGCACAGCAACCGTGGTGCGCGGCATCTGCATCAGGCTGAGGATACCTTCTTGCATCCGCGCGCCACCGGCGGCGGAGAACAGGACCAGCGGGCGTTTCAGCTTCACGGCCTCTTCGGCAGCAGCAATAATCGCATTGCCGACATACATGCCCATGGAACCGCCCATGAAGGAGAAATCCTGCGCACAGGCAACGATCGGCGTGCGGCCCATTTCGCCTGTGACGACCAGCATGGCTTCATGCTCACCCGTCTGCTTTTGCGCGGCTTTCATCCGATCAGGATAGCGTTTCTGGTCTTTGAAATGCAGCGGGTCGGGTGTCGGCGCAGGCACCTTCACCTCGCTAAAGATACCACCGTCGAACAGCGCTTTGAACCGCGCACGCGGGCTGATGTGCATGTGGTGGCCGCAGTTGGTGCAGACGTTCAAATTGTCCGACAGCTCGCGGTGAAACAGCATGGTGCCGCATTCATTACACTTGGTCCACAGATTGTCCGGCGTCTCGCGGCGCGAGAAGATCGAGTTGATTCGCGGGCGGACGTAGTTTGTGATCCAGTTCATTGGCAGGCCTCTGCTGTGGTTCCGTCCCAGATAATCCCCGCACCGGGAAATTGCAATCAGCGGCGTATTGCCAGTCGCGCCGCCAGCCATGAGACCAGCATAAGCGCAAAATCAACCGGCAACCATGTGCGGATCGCCGCTGCATCATCCATCGAAAAGGGCGTCAGGTACAACGCCAGCCCGGAAAGATCATCCGGCAAAGAGACAATCAAAATGGCTGAGACATTGTTCCAAAGATGCACGGCAATGGCAGGCCCAAGCGAGCCGGAACGCGCAGTGAGGTCTGCCATCAAAATCCCGAACACCCCAGCCCAAAGCGCCACCATCAGCGCATTCTCCCCCGCCTCGGCAGGCAGGTAGTGACCAAGAGCGAAAAGCGCCGAGGGCAGCACCATCCAGATCAACGGAGAGTTGAACCGTGCCGCCAGTTGCTGCTGCACATAGCCGCGAAAGACGATCTCTTCGGCGCTGACCTGCACCAGCACGGCAAGCAGCGACAGCGGCAAGAGCAGCAACCAACGGCTCAAGGGCAGGTTCGGCGTCAAATCGCCGCCCATGTCCCACGGCGGCAGGATCAGCAACATAGCCCCAAGGGTCAGCATCGCAACAGAGACCGCCCGAAAACTGGGCCAAAGCCGCCCCGGCACGCCCAAAAGGCTGCTCGCATTGCGCTGGTGCACGATCCGCACCGTCACACCAACGGCCATCGCCATTGTACCGAAGCTGAACAGCAGCAGATACATCGCCTGCGGCGTGGCGCCTTTCAGCAGGTTGCCGTGCAGCGATGCCGCCGATGTTCCTGCGAAGGCATAGATCGTCTGGAAGTAAAACTCGTTCAGCGTGACATAGGCCACCACCGCCACGAACAACCCCAAGAAAAACCGCCAAAGCGCCGATGACGGGCGCGCGGGCGCGACAAATTCCGCATGGGCGCTGTAATCGGGCCGCCAAGTCATGAGCGGCGCAGGTCAGATCGGGGGTGGTTCTTGCAGAGCATATGCCGGACCTTCACGCTTGCGGGCGGCTCCAACCGGCCGCGTCAGAAGGTCAGAACCTATGCCCTAACACGCTGCAATACAACAGTTCCCCGGCCTCATATGCGCCAAAGCCTTGCAGCACCGCCCCTGCCCGACTATTCCATTCAAGACGTTTCAAGGAGCCCACCGATGTCCACCACCCCACGCTTCGACAAATCCCGGCTGCCCAGCCGCCATGTGACCGAAGGCCCGGCCCGCGCGCCGCACCGGTCCTATTACTACGCAATGGGCATGACCGAAGAGGAAATTCACCAGCCGCTGGTGGGCGTCGCCACCTGCTGGAACGAAGCAGCGCCCTGTAACATCGCGTTGAACCGTCAGGCGCAGGCCGTAAAAGTGGGTGTGCATGCCGAACAGGGCACGCCACGCGAATTTACCACGATCACCGTCACCGATGGCATCGCGATGGGCCATGAGGGCATGCGCTCCTCGTTGGCTTCGCGCGAAGCGATTGCCGACACGGTTGAGCTGACCATGCGCGGCCATTGCTATGACGCGATCGTGGGTCTCGCGGGCTGTGACAAATCCCTGCCGGGGATGATGATGGCGATGCTGCGGCTGAACGTGCCGTCGGTCTTCCTCTATGGCGGGTCGATCCTGCCGGGAAAAGCGCCTGCCGGGGCCGATGTGCCAGAAGATTTCGCCACCCGTGATTTGACCGTGCAGGACATGTTCGAAGCCGTGGGCCGCTTCCAAAACGGCACCATGTCGCAGGCCGCATTGGATGTGCTTGAGCGCGTCGCTTGCCCCTCCGCTGGCGCTTGCGGGGGCCAGTTCACCGCCAACACAATGGCCTGCGTGTCAGAGGCCATCGGCCTTGCGCTGCCCAACTCCTCGGGCATGCCAGCGCCCTACGAGAGCCGCGACGCCTATGCCGAGGCCTCGGGTGCCGCGGTGATGAACCTGATCGAAAAGAACATCCGTGCGCGTGACATCTGCACCCGCGAAGCCTTTGAGAATGCCGCGCGCATCGTGGCCTGCACCGGTGGCTCCACCAATGCGGGGCTGCACCTGCCCGCCATGGCCCATGAAGCCGGAATCGAGTTCTACCTTGAAGACGTTTGCGAGATCTTCCGCGACACGCCTTACTTCGTCGATATGAAGCCGGGCGGCGCTTATGTGGCCAAGGATCTCTACGATGCGGGCGGAGTGCCGGTGGTCATGAAGGAACTGCGCAAAGCGGGTCTGCTGCACACCGACTGCCTGACCGCCACAGGCCGCTCCATCGGTGAGGAACTGGACCGCATCGACCGCGAAGCCGACGGCAAGGTGATCCACTCGGTCGCCAATCCGATCAGCAAGACCGGCGGTGTCGTGGGCCTGAAAGGCAACCTCGCCCCCGAAGGCGCCATCGTGAAAATCGCGGGCATGTCGGAAGAAGACATCGTCTTCACCGGCCCGGCGCTGGTGTTTGAATGCGAGCAAGACGCCTTTGAAGCCGTGCAAAACCGCGCCTATTCCGAAGGCGACGTCTTCGTCATCCGCAACGAAGGCCCCGCAGGCGGCCCCGGTATGCGTGAAATGCTGGCGACCACGGCAGCACTTTCGGGTCAGGGCATGGGCAAGAAGGTGGCTCTGATCACCGATGGCCGCTTCTCGGGTGCGACACGTGGTTTCTGCGTGGGCCACGTTGGCCCCGAAGCCGCGCACGGCGGGCCGATTGCCCTGCTGAAAAACGGCGACATGATCACCCTCAATGCCATCACTGGCAGCATCAGTGTTGATCTCAGCGATGATGAACTGGCCGAGCGTCGCAAAGATTGGGCTGGCCCCCGTGAGACGAACTACCAAAGCGGCGCGCTGTGGAAATATGCCAAGCTCGTTGGCCCCACTTACCTCGGTGCTGTGACACATCCGGGCGCTCAGGCCGAGACCCATGATTACATGGACCTCTAAAAGCCCATTCGCGGCGCTTGCGTTGCTTACCCTGTCCGCCTGCGAAGGCGGTCAGGGTTTCTCCCTTGGCGGCAGTACCGGGGCGGCAGAGGAACCTCTGCGCCAAACCATCCTTGCCGATGGGGCGGTGCAAGTCGTCCCGCCGCAGGGTTATTGCATCGACCGCAAAAGCCTTAAAAGCCGCTTTGCCCTAATGGCCCGCTGCGATGCGCTTGGCCTGCCCGATGTTGTCACCGCCGCACCTCTGGGCATCCTGACCCTTGCGTTGATCGAAACCGAACCCGACGCGCCGCTGCCGACGCCGCAACAGGTGGCCAAAGCCGCCGGATTGACACAAGTCCAAGAGACCGGGAGCCCCGATGGGGCCACAATTTTCGTCGCCCAAGGGCCGGTGCCCGCCGAAGGCATGTCAGGCCGCCACTGGCGCGGCACGGCGCGGATCGGCGGCCATATCGCCAGCGTCACCCTTTATGGTGCGCCACAAAGCCGCGCAGTTTCGGAAGAAGGGCGCGAATTGGTGGCTGATCTGATCCAGCAAAGCCGAACCAAAAGCGAAGGCCTTGGGGCCGGGTCATGACCGGCCCGTTGTTTCCAAATCGGCAACACTGCCCGTCACTGGAAACAATCGGCAAGCTATTTAATTGAACGAAACCTTCGCCTTGCGTAGGCTGCTGGGAAATAAGGGGCGCAAGTCATGGTCAACTTTCGCAGCGGTTATCTAGAGGGCAGGTTTTACGCCCGCGCGCTGCAACGCTGGGCGCGCGCCGCGCGCAAAGCTGCCACCGTTGACCTTGCCACTCTACGCCGCCAGCGCAGCCGCGCCCGCTTGCTGCGCGCCCAGCTCGATCAGTTGATCCACCGCGCCGACGCACGGCTGGCCCTGCCCGCCATTGGTGCCACCGGATTCCCCAAACCGCATAACGCCGATTGGGCGTGGCGGCCTGAGCTTTGGCGCGGGCCGTTGCCGACGCCCGGCATCTCGGCCGTTGAAACCAAATCGATGCTGGGCGCGGAAGTGACCCTTTTCCACGACTGTGCACAATCGGAACTGACCCTGCGCCAATTGCGCAATCTGCGCGAAGCTGACCTCGCCCCCTATGGCCTGCAACTCGACGTGTTCAAATTCGACGGGTCTTTCCTATCGCTGGTGATTGACCTGCCAGATGATGCCGCTTCCGGATTAAAGCGCCGCCACCTGATCCGCATGGATGCGATCGTGCAGTTGGAACACCCGCTTGAGATCTTTGCTCGGCTCAACATTCGCCACGGTCCAAATACCGAACAGATTGTTCGCGAACTGCCCGCAGACATGGAAAGCATCAGCATCGAGTTTGATCTCGCCTATACCAACCTCAACGAAAAACGGATCGAGGCGGCATGGATCGATCTCATTTTTGAGGGGCCGGACATGAACCAAGTCGTGCTGCGCGACCTCACCTTCTCCCGCCGCCCCCGCGCCCAAATCTAGGACCCCCGTGATGAGCCGATTTGACCTGACCAAAACCGTGCTGCGCCAAGGCGTCTGGCAGGGCGTGTTGACCGCCAAGGGCGGGACGGAGGCACCGCAGGTTAACGTGACACACCAAGGCTCTGAACTCGCTGGGGTCATGTTGACCGCTGCTGAGACGGCGGGTGAATGGCACCTCTCAATCCCCATCCCGACTGAGGTGATCGCCGATGGGGTGCAAACCCTGCTTATCACCGAACAGACCAGCGGCGTGCCGTTGGGGCATGTAACCCTGATCGCCGATGAAGCGCTTGGTGATGACATCCGCGCCGAGATGGACCTGCTGCGCGCCGAACTCGACATGCTGAAACGCGCATTTCGTCGCCATTGTCGCGAGACGGATTAACCCCCTATCAAACCCGGCGAAAGGCTGCCCCATGCGCGTATTCCGCTCTTTGCTTTTGTCCTTCGCCATGGCCTTGCCCGCCTCAGCCGAGACACTGTGTACGCTGTTGATCGACGCCCCCACCGGCGCGACCCTGTTGGAAGAAGGCGACTGTGACCGTCCCGTCACTCCGGCATCGACTTTCAAACTGCCACTGGCGGTGATCGGCTATGACACGGGGCTTCTGATCGACGCCGAAACCCCGGTTTTCAGCTACCGAACAGGCGATCCCGACTGGGGCGGTGCGCCGTGGCGGCAGGACACGTCTCCCACCGACTGGCTGCGCTATTCAGTGCTGTGGTACTCGCGCCGGCTGACGCATGAGTTAGGCCCTGACAGACTCGCACACTATGCGCGGCGCTTTGGCTATGGCAACGCGGATTTCAGTGGCGATGCGGGCCAAGACAACGGATTAGACCGCGCTTGGATCGCCTCTTCGCTACAGGTTTCCTCACGCCAGCAAGCGGTCTTTCTACGCGCGCTGCTGCGCGACGCCCTGCCCGTATCTCCTGCTGCCATGCAAAAGGCCCGCGCGATTGTCGAACGGCGAGACGTGGGCGGATGGCAGATCAAGGGCAAAACTGGCGCGGCCTTCCCCCGACGTGCGGACCGCAGCTTTGACTATGCCCGCGGTTGGGGGTGGTATCTGGGCTGGGCCGAAAAGGCGGATCGGCAGGTGGTCTTTGTCACCCTTACCCAAGCAACCCAACGCCAAGACGGGTCTCCGGGCAATCTGACCCGCGATGCGTTTCTCAACGAATGGCCACGCCAGCTTGACTAACAAAAAGCCCCGCTGCTGCCAGCGGGGCTTTTCGCGTTTCGGGAAAGGCCCCGTTACTCGTTCGGACCCAAAGCCGACAGACCCTTGAGGATGTCGATGGCATAGGCCAACTGGTAATCCTCTTCGCGCAGTTCGGCCGCGATGCGGGCCTTTTCCCGATCATCTTCGATCTGTTTGATCTGATCGTCGGTCAGGCTGTCATTGTTCAACCGCCCGCGCAGATCAGCTTCCGAGCGCAGGGGACGTGCGGACAATGCCTCGTCTTCCTCGGTCTCCGGTGCTGCTGGGGGCTGGGCCACAACGATGTCAGGTGACACGCCAAGCGCTTGGATCGAACGTCCCGATGGCGTGTAATACCGCGCCGTGGTCAGGCGCATGGCCCCGTCCCCGCGCAGCGGCATGACGGTCTGGACCGAGCCTTTGCCAAAGCTCTTGGTGCCGATGACGATGGCGCGGCGGTGGTCCTGCAAGGCCCCCGCGACGATTTCCGAGGCAGAGGCAGAGCCACCGTTGATCAGCACAACGATCGGTTTGCCCATCGCGAGATCACCCGGCGTGGCATTCACCCGGTCGCCATCTTCGATGTCGCGGCCACGGGTGCTGACGATCTCCCCTTCTTCGAGGAAGGCATCCGAGACGGCAATCGCCTGATTAAGCAAACCGCCGGGGTTGTTGCGCATGTCGATTACGATGCCGTTGATATTCTCAATGCCCCCCGCATCTTCGATCTGCTCTTCCAGCCCCTCTTTCATCTTGGGATAGGTCTGCTCATTAAATGTGGTCAGACGCAGCACGGCAGTTTGGCCCACGGTGCGGGCGCGCACGGCGGTCAGTTGGATCGTGTCGCGCACGATGGACACGTCAAAGGGCTCCGGCTCGCCTTCGCGCACCACGGTGATGATGATCTCAGACCCAACCGGCCCGCGCATTATCTCGACCGCGTCATCAAGGCCAAGGCCCAGCAGGCTTTCGCCATCAACGTGGGTAATGAAATCACCGGCCTCAATCCCTGCTTCGGCGGCAGGTGTTTCGTCGATGGGTGAGACGACTTTGACGAAACCTTCTTCTTGGGTGACCTCAATGCCCAGACCGCCAAATTCGCCGCGCGTCTGCTCGCGCATCTTCTCGGCGTCCTTGGGCGAGAGGTATGACGAATGCGGATCAAGCGAGGTCAACATGCCGTTAATCGCGGCTTCGATCAGGTCACCGGGTTCGACATCTTCGACATATTGCGCACGGATGCGTTCGAAAATATCGCCAAAGAGGTCGAGCTGTTCATAGACGTTTGTCGTCTTCTCAGCCTCTTGCGCCAACAGCGGTCCGGCGATCTGAGTGGTTGCCACCACCCCCGCGACCGTGCCTGCAACGGCTGCCATCACGAATTTCTTCATCTGCTATCCATCCTTGTCGGTGCGGAACCAATCTGCCGGGTCCTGAGGTGTATTGTCTTGCCTGACTTCTATATAGAGCGTTTCTGTGCGGTCAGTGCCAGTGCCTTCACCATTTGGTGACATCTGAGAACTTGTGCCGCTTTCCGGCCCGCCCATCAACCCAATGGGTGTGCCACCGGCAATCACCTGCCCGGCTTGGCCGTAAACGATATCCAGCCCCGCCAGCACAAACAGCGTGTCGACCTGCGGCTCAAGGATCACGACATTGCCCAGATCAAGCAGCGGCCCCACGTAACGGATCGTCGCCGCCGAGGGGCTGGTGACAATGGCGCGGGGGCGGGTGGCAAGGATCATGCCGGGCCGCGTCACCCCCGCCGAATCCGTCTCTCCAGCTTTGCGGATCACCAGCCCCAGCGCAGGCAAGGGCAGATCGCCCACCTGCCCGTCGAGGTTCACCGGCGCAGGCTCCACCGCGCCGGTCGTGATCTCGGACAGGCCGCTGGCAAAGCCATCCAGTGTCTCGGTCGAGGCGATGAGGATCGCGGTGCGCACCGGGTCTTCGGTAAAGCGCATCGGCAGATCAGTGCGGTTGGCCATGGCCTGATTGAGCGCGGTGCGCGCGGCCTGAAGCTCGGTCAGCCCCTCTTGCAGGCGCTGCGCCGCATCGGTTTGCAACGCGCGCAGGGTCTTGATGTCTTCGTAATCCTGCCGCAGCGCATCGGCGCGGGCGTTGAGCGCGGGCGTCAATTCAGCCAGCAACATGCCCGCGCGGGCGGTGCCCATCGGACCATCGGGGTGCAGCAGCACCACGGGCGAGGGATCACCACCGATGCTTTGCAAGACGCCCAAGAACTGCGCCACCTCGCCCTCGCGCGCCTGTAGCTTGCGGCTCAGCTGTGCCTCGTTGATCGCCGCCTGCCGCAGACCCGCGCGCATTGCCGCGAGCCCCGCCTCAAACGCTTGAATCGTTTCGGTCAGCGCCTGCACCCGGTCACGCGCCCCATCGGCTTGATCGAGCCGTGTCGACGCCGCCTCCAGCGCCGACGCCGCCGCGCGCGCCTCTGCTGCGGCCTCTTCGGCCTGCGCCTGTGCCATCAGGGGCAGACAGGCAAATAGGACAGCCGCGGCAAGCTGTTTCATGAAAGCAGGCTTTTCCCGGTCATTTCTTCGGGCTGCGGCAGGCCCATCAGATCAAGCACCGTGGGCGCCAAATCGGCCAACCGCCCATCGCGCAGGGCGGCCCCTTCGGGCGCGCCCACCGCCACCACCGGCACGGGGTTAAGGGTATGCGCCGTATGCGCGCCGCCGGTCTCAGGGTCGATCATCATCTCGCAATTGCCGTGATCCGCCGTGACGATCATCGCGCCGCCCGCCTTCTCCAACGCTGGCAGCACGCGCCCCAGCCCTGCATCCACTGCCTCACATGCCGCGATGGCCGCCGCCAGATCGCCGGAGTGGCCGACCATATCAGGGTTGGCGTAGTTCACCACGATAAGGTCATAGCCCGCCTCGATCGCCTGCACGAATTGATCCGTCACCTCGGCGCAGGACATCTCGGGCTGCATGTCATAGGTCGCCACATTGGGCGATTGGGGCATGTTGCGGTCCTCCCCCGTGGCCGGAGTTTCGACGCCACCATTGAGGAAAAAGGTCACATGCGGATATTTCTCGGTTTCGGCCAAACGGAACTGCCGCAGCCCCTGCTGCGCCACCCAATCCCCCAGCGTGTTTTTGATGTCCGGCTTGGGATACATCGTGGTCATATAGGCGGCGTGGTCTTTGGAGTATTCCGCCATGCCCATTAGCGCCGCCCAATCGGGGCGCGGGCCGGTGTCATAGGCGTCGAACCCCGGATCGCCCAAGGCCGCCATGATTTCGCGCGCGCGGTCGGCGCGGAAGTTAAGGCAGAAGAGCCCGTCGCCCGTCGCCGCGCCCGCATAGCCGTCGATCACACTAGCGGCAAAGAACTCATCCGTCTCGCCCCGCCCGTAGGCGGCCTGCACCGCTGCGCGGGCGTCGGGAAACGCCTGCCCGTCGCCGCGCAGAATTGCCGCCGAAGCCTTGCCCACCCGGTCCCAACGAGTGTCGCGGTCCATCGCGAAATAGCGCCCGGTCACGGTGACGATCTTCACGGCCTCGGGCAGCGCCGCCTCCAGCGTCTCGAAATAGCCAAGGGCAGAGGACGGCGCCACGTCGCGCCCATCGGTCACCGCATGGATCACCACCGGCAGTCCCGCCGCATCCAGCGCGCGGGCGGCGGCGATCATATGGCTCAGATGCCCATGCACCCCACCGTCCGAGACGACGCCCATTAGATGCGCCGTGCCGCCCGTCTCTTGCAGCTTAGCGATAAAACCCCGCAGCCGCTCATTCTCGGCAAAGCTGCCCTCTTCGATGGCAAGATCAATCTGCCCCAGATCCATCGCCACCACCCGGCCCGCGCCGATATTGGTGTGGCCGACCTCGGAATTGCCCATCTGCCCGCGCGGCAGGCCAACGTCAGGGCCATGGGTGATGAGCTGCGCCTTTGGTCCCGTCTGCATAATCCGGTCGAAATTCGGCGTCTTCGCCAGCAGAGGCGCGTTGCCCTCAGGCAGCTCGCTCAGGCCCCAACCGTCAAGGATGCACAATACGACAGGTTTGGGGGCGCTCATCAGACTGTTGCTCCGGCTTGGTGGCTGTTCAGCGCCTTTTACCCCTTGTGGGCTGGCACTTGAACCACTTTGTGCACAAGCCTCCCATTCCCGCGCAGAGGCCTTGCCCCGCGCGCCTGCTTTGGTCATAACGAGTGGCAACTTTCGCCTGAGCCGAGGACCAACTCCATGACCCTGCAAGCGCCCGAAACCCGCATCGTGAACACTTGGCGCGTGGCCTGCGACGGCAGCGAAGGCGCGCTTGGCCACCCGCGCGTCTGGCTGCAAATCCCACAAGACCGCGGTTGGGTCGAATGCGGCTATTGCGACTGTAAATTCGTCCATGCGGATTTCGAAGGCAAAGTCTGAGCCTTTCCGGCCCCCTCTGAACATCTGAACCGACGGCACGAACCTGCCCGCGCGGCGCATTGGCGTCTGGCCGTGGGCCATGCTTCGTGGCAAAAGGGTCGCCAACCCAGCGGAGCATTCCTATGACATTCGGCAAAGGCCACCACCTGCATCTGATCGACGGCTCTGCCTTCATCTTTCGCGCCTATCACGCCCTGCCGCCGCTGACGCGCAAATCCGACGGCATGCCCATCGGCGCCGTAGCAGGCTTTTGCAACATGCTGCACCGCTATGTTGAGGGCAACACCGGCCCCAATGCGCCCACGCATGTCGCCGTGATCTTCGACAAGGGCAGCCACACTTTCCGCAACGACATGTACGACCAGTACAAGGCCAACCGCGAGGCCATGCCCGAAGACCTGCGCCCGCAGATCCCGCTGACCCGCACCGCGACCGAGGCGTTCAACATCGCCTGCAAAGAGCTTGAGGGCTATGAGGCTGATGACATCATCGCCACCCTCGCCGTACAGGCCCGCGCCGCCGGGGGGCGCTGCACGATCATCAGCTCCGACAAGGATCTGATGCAGCTTGTCGGCGACGGCGTGGAAATGCTGGACGCGATGAAGAACAAGACCATCGACCGCGATGGGGTGTTTGAGAAGTTCGGTGTCTACCCTGACCGCGTGGTGGATGTGCAGGCGCTGGCGGGCGATTCGGTCGACAACGTCCCCGGCGCGCCCGGCATCGGGATCAAGACGGCGGCGCTGTTGATCAATGAATACGGCGATCTGGATGCGCTGCTTGAACGCGCGGGCGAGATCAAACAGCCCAAACGCCGCCAGACCCTGATCGACCATGCCGAGCAAATTCGCCTAAGCCGCAGCCTCGTCCTGCTGGACGAAAACACCCCCCTCGACTTCACCATCGACGACCTCGAAGTGCGCGACCCCGATGCCGACCAATTGCTCGGCTTCCTGTCCGAGATGGAGTTCCGCACACTGTCAAAGCGTGTAGCCGAAGTGCTGGGCCGTGAAGCCCCCGCCATCCCCGACGTGCCAGCGCCCGACGTGGCGGACGCACCGCAGGTCGCGGATGTGCCCTTCGATCACAGCAAATATGATCAGGTCAGCGACGCCGAAGCGCTGCGCGTCTGGCTCGACCGGATTTATGAGGTCGGCTATGTCGCGGTCGACACCGAAACCACGGGCCTGAATGAGATGACGGCGGAATTGGTCGGCGTGTCGCTCTCCGTCGAGCCGGGGCAGGCCTGCTATATCCCGCTGACCCACAAGGCCAGCCGCAGCGATGATCTGTTCGGCTCCGATGACCTAGCACCCGGCCAGATGCCGATTGAGGAAGCGCTGCAACTGCTGACTCCGATGCTGGAGGATCCTGCGATCCTCAAGATCGGGCAGAATATGAAGTACGACGGCAAGATCTTTGCCCAACTCGGCATCACTGTCGCGCCCATCGACGACACGATGCTGATGTCCTACGCGATGCACGCCGGCCTGCACGGGCATGGGATGGACACGCTCTCGGAACGTTACCTCGGCCACACGCCCTTGCCGATTAAACCGCTACTCGGCAGCGGCAAATCCGCCGTGACTTTCGACAAGGTGCCAATGGAAGACGCGGTGCCCTATGCCGCCGAGGATGCCGATGTCACCCTGCGCCTGTGGAAACTCTTCAAGCCGCAGCTGCACCGCGCCGAAGTGACCAAAGTCTATGAAACGCTTGAGCGCCCGTTGGTGTCAGTGCTGGCGCAGATGGAACGTTCGGGGATACTGGTCGATCGCGATACGCTCAGCCGCATGTCCAACGCTTTCGCCCAAAAAATGGCGGGCCTAGAGGCTGATATTCACGAGCTGGCCGGAGAGACGTTCAACGTCGGCTCCCCCGCGCAGCTGGGTGAAATCTTGTTTGGCAAGATGGGCCTTGAGGGCGGCAAAAAGGGCAAGACCGGCAAATATTCCACCGGCGCGGATGTGCTGGAGGATCTGGCGACCGAACATGACCTCGCCCGCCGGGTGCTGGACTGGCGGCAGCTGTCCAAGCTGAAATCGACCTATACCGACGCGCTGCAAGACCATGTGAACGCCGATACGGGTCGGGTGCACACCTGCTATTCCATCGCCGGGGCGGCGACGGGGCGTCTGGCCTCGACCGATCCGAACCTGCAAAACATCCCGATCCGTTCCGAGGAAGGCCGCCGCATTCGCGAGGCTTTCGTCGCCCCCGAGGGCAAGGTGCTGGTGGCACTGGACTACAGCCAGATCGAGCTGCGCATCCTCGCGCATATCGCCCAGATCGACGCGCTTAAAGAAGCCTTTGCACGCGGCGACGACATCCACGCCATGACAGCGTCCGAGATGTTTGACGTGCCGATGGATCAGATGACCCCGGAAATTCGCCGCAACGCCAAGGCGATCAACTTCGGCGTGATCTACGGCATCTCCGGGTTCGGCCTCGCGCGCAACCTGCGCATCCCGCGGGCCGAGGCGCAGGGCTTTATCGACCGCTATTTCGAACGTTTCCCCGGCATCCGCACCTATATGGACGACACCAAAGCCTTCGCCAAAGAGCACGGGTTTGTGCAGACGCTCTTTGGCCGCAAGATCAACACGCCCAACATCGGGGCCAAGGGGCCGCAAGCCGGTTTCGCCGCCCGCGCCGCGATCAACGCGCCGATCCAAGGCACCGCCGCCGACGTGATCCGCCGCGCCATGGTTCGGATGCCCGAGGCCATCGCCGATCTGCCCGCGACGATGCTGTTGCAGGTGCACGATGAACTGCTGTTCGAGGTCGAAAAGGGTGCCGAAGACGCGCTGATCGCCGCCGCGCGTGAAGTGATGGAAAACGCCAATGATCCGGTGGTCAAGCTGGATGTGAAGCTGATCGTCGACGCCGGCGTTGGTGCCAACTGGGCGGAGGCGCATTGATGGATCATACAGACCTCCCCGAAGACCTCGCCCAAGCGTTGGAGGAGACCGGCGCACGGGCGGGCTGGGACGGCTACAGCGATGAGCTGCGCGACGATGCGCTGGCATGGATCGACAGCGCGCGGACCACGACGGCGCGGTCGAAACGGGTGGACGACGTGGCGCGCTTTGCCGGTAAAGGGCTTCCGCCGACACCGTTTCAGTGAGAGAGAGGGCCATCGCCTGCCCGCGGGTCGGCGATCCCAACGCTCGTTCATGCCTCTTTATAGTTCAGCCATGATGTGACTTAGCTAAGTTGCGCCAAGCCTCGCCAAATCGCCTACCCGGTCGCACTTGAGGTGCGCCCATCATATAGCGGCACGCCTTTGGCGTGACGGGCGGGCAGGCGCTGGCCCGGCGCCTGCGGCTTGATTCCGGACCGGATGGCATAGATCGTCGTCTGCGCATAGAATCTCGGACCTTTTGCCGCTATTCACACACCATGACTCCAATCCTCTACTCCTTCCGCCGCTGCCCCTATGCCATGCGCGCCCGCCTTGCCATTGCTGCCGCGCAAACGCCCGTTCACCTGCGCGAAGTCGTCCTGCGGGACAAACCGCACGCCTTCCTCGACGCCTCGCCCACCGCCACCGTACCCTGCCTCGTGACGGACGAGGGCCCTATCGACGAAAGCCTCGACATCATGAAATGGGCGCTGGCCCAGAACGATCCCGAAGGTTGGTGCGACATGCCGCCCGAGGGGCACGATTGGATCGCCCGCGCCGACGGCCCGTTCAAAGACGCGCTGGACCGCACCAAATACGCCACCCGCTATCCCAATGTGGACCCCGAAGAACAACGCGCCAAGGCCGCCGCCTTTCTCCAAGACCTCGACGCGCAACTGGACGATTGGATTTTCGACCGTCCCACGCTGGCAGATTACGCGATCCTGCCCTTCGTGCGGCAGTTCGCCTTCATCGACCGTGACTGGTTCGACGCGCAGGATTGGCCCGCCCTGCGCGGCTGGCTCGACCGGTTCCTCGCCTCGCCCCGGTTCGAAAGCGTGATGAGCAAATACCCCCAGTGGCAGCCCGACGATGCGCCGGTGTCATTCCCCTAAGGCGGCCACCCATTCAAGCGTCTTCTCTGTCGCCACGCCCGGCGCATACTCCCCGCTGACAAAACCGTCATAGCCCGCCCGAAGCGCGGCGAAGAGCCCGTCGAAATCGACTTCGCCACTGCCCGGCGCCCCGCGCTCTGGCGCATCACCTAGCTGCACATGGCGGATAAGGCGGCGGTATTCCTCAAACACCGCGACAGCATCGCCGTGGATCATCTGCGCGTGAAAACTGTCGAACTGCAGCGCCACATTGGGCGCGTCCACTGCCACGAGCAGCTCTGCCGCCTGAGCATAATCGTTCAGGAAATAGCCCGGCTTGGCCTGCGGGCAGAGCGGCTCAATCATCAACGTGACCCCCGGCGGCGCCTCGGCGGCGGCATAGCGGAGGTTCGCCATAAAAGTCTCTGTCGCCGCTGCCCCCTCGGTCTCTCCGGCCATGACATGCACCATTCTGGGCCGCAGCGCGTCGACATAGCGCCAGACGCGGCGCATATCATGGGCAAAGCGTGCCTCCCCGCCCGGAATGGCCGCGAAACCGGGCTGACCGCCGGTATAATTCGGCGGTGGGGCATTGATCAGGGCAAGGGTTAACCCGTTGCGCAGCAAGGCGCGCTGCGTCTCTTTCGCGGGGATGCCATAGGGAGACAACACTTCGACCGCGCCAAACCCCGCCTCTGCCGCCGCGTCGAACCGATCCAGATAGGGCAGGTCCGACCAGAGCAGCGACAGGTTGGCGGCAGGTATCAGCGGCATTTCGGGCTTTCGATGGCTTTACGGCAGGTCTTCCGACGGAATGATGCCAAAGAATTCTCCGCCGGACCAGACACCAAACCAACCGCCGCAGTGCACACCCAGATCGACCAAGCGGTAAAAGCTTTTGCGGTCAATCAGCGCCTCAAGGTTTCGACGCACCAGCACATAGGGCGACGGCTCACCCGTTTCCTCATCGCGCACGACGCGGATCGGATGCTCCGGCCCCGCTTCGGCCACGTCGCCCAGATTGGTGATAAACCGCAACTGCTGCGCCTCGCCCGCGCCTTCGGCCTCAAAATCCACGGCGACAAAGGGCGCATCTTCGACCGTGATGCCCACCTTCTCGACCGGGGACTTGAGGAAATAGTCATCCCCCTCGCGCCAGAGAATCGATGCGAACAATTTGACCAATTCGATCCGCCCAATCGGCGTGCCTTGGTAGAACCACGTCCCATCGCGTTTGATTTGCATGTCCAGATCGCCGCAGAATTCCGGGTTCCACTTCTCAAGTGGCGGTGTTCCGCGCGTTTTTGCGGCCTTGGCGGCTTCGATCAGGCTATCTGCACTGGGTGTCACGGTATTTTGTCCGCTCATTGGTTTTGCCATTCCCTTTGGTCGCGATACACTTACACCTGAAAGATATAACTCCGGGGAAAGAAATGTCATGGCCGAAGCGGATGATCTGATCGCGCAAATCGAAGCGCTGACCGAAAAACTGGGCGAGGCCAAGCAGTCGATCACCGGGCGGTTTGTCGGGCAAGAGCAGGTCGTGGACCTCGCCCTCACGGCTCTGCTCTGCGGTGGCCACGGGCTGCTGATCGGCCTGCCGGGCTTGGGCAAGACACGTCTGGTCGAGACCTTGAGCACCGTCATGGGCCTGCACGGCAACCGCGTGCAATTCACCCCCGATCTGATGCCCGCCGATATTCTGGGCTCCGAAGTGCTTGATACCGCGCCCGATGGCAGCCGCGCCTTTCGCTTTATCGAAGGGCCGATCTTTTGCCAGCTTCTGATGGCGGATGAGATCAACCGCGCCAGTCCGCGCACGCAATCCGCACTTTTGCAGGCGATGCAGGAAAAGACGGTGACTGTGGCGGGCCAAGACCGCGCATTGGGTCAGCCCTTCCACGTGCTCGCCACGCAAAACCCGATCGAGCAAGAAGGCACCTACCCGCTGCCCGAAGCACAGCTTGACCGTTTCCTCGTGCAGATCGACGTGGCCTACCCCGACCGCGCGACGGAGCGGGACATTCTGATCGCCACAACCGGCGTCGAAGATGGCGCGGTGCGTCCTGTCTTCACTACCGAAGACCTGCTGGCCGCACAAAACCTGCTGCGCCGGATGCCCGTAGGCGACAGCGTGGTGGAGCTGATCCTTGACCTTGTCCGCGCCTTCCGCCCCCATGAACCCGAGGCCACCCAGCCCGTGCGCGAGAGTGTTGCTTGGGGCCCCGGCCCCCGTGCCGCGCAGGCGCTGATGTTGACGGTCCGCGCCCGTGCGCTGCTGGAGGGGCGGCTTGCCCCCTCTGCCGAAGACGTGCTGGCGATGGCCCGCCCGGTGCTGAGCCACCGGATGGCGTTGAACTTTGCCGCCCGCGCACGCGGCGAAAGCCTGCAAGGGCTGATCGACGCCACCGCCGGTCAATTGATCGGGAAAAAGGCCGCCGCGTGACCCATTCCCCCCTAACCCTCAGGGCCAACGCCGAGGGCGAGGCGGCCCGGTTGCCAGCGCTGCTAGCGCGGGCCGAGCAACTGGCAGGTGCTGTGCTGCCCGGTGCCCATGGCCGCCGTCGGGCAGGGTCTGGGGATGATTTCTGGCAATACCGCCCCGCGCAAATGGGGGACAGCCGGCGGATGGTCGACCACCGCCGCTCGGCGCGCGGCGATCAAGAGTTCGTGCGCGAGCGGGAATGGCAAATTGCGCAGTCGGTCATGCTTTGGGTCGATCAGGGCGCGTCGATGCGCTTTGCCTCTGACAAAGGGCTGCCCGATAAGGCGGATCGCGCGCGTTTGCTTGGTCTCGCGCTGTCGATCCTGCTGCTGCGCGGCGGTGAACGGGTGGGCCTTACCGGCGCCGCCCTGCCGCCCCGGCGCGGCAACCCGCAGATCCTGCGTCTGGCCGAATTGCTCTGCCAAGAAGACACCCGCGAATATGCCCCGCCCGAACACCGCGGCATGATCCCCCATGCGCGGGCGATCTTTATCTCGGATTTCTTGGGCGACCTCGACCCCGTCCGCACCGCGCTGACCAAAGCCGCTGACCGCGGCGTGCGCGGCGTGCTTTACCACCTGCTCGACCCAGCAGAGGAAGCCTTCCCCTTTGCGGGCCGTACCATTTTCGAAAGCGTCGGCGGCACGCTGCGCCATGAGACGTTGAAGGCGAATGACCTGCGCGACCGCTATCTCGACCGGCTCGCAGCGCGCAAAGATGAATTGCAACAACTCTGCGTCCGCACCGGCTGGCGCTACGGGCTGCACCACACGGATGCGTCGGCGCAATCGGCGCTGCTGTGGCTCTATGGCGCGTTGGACGCGCGACAAGGGAGTGCGGCATGAGCGTTTTCGGCGGCATTGGTTTCACCGCGCCTTGGCTTCTGCTGGCCCTGCTGGCGCTGCCGATCCTGTGGCTGATCCTGCGTGCCGTGCCCCCGGCCCCGATCCGCCGCCGCTTTCCCGGTGTGGCGCTGCTCTTGGGTCTGGCGGATGACGAAAGCACGACGGACCGCACCCCGTGGTGGCTGCTGCTACTGCGGATGCTGGCCGTGGCTGCGATCATTGTTGGCCTTGCCGGGCCGGTCCTGAACCCGCAGGCCGAGGCGGAACAGGGCAGCGGCCCCCTATTGATGGTGCTTGATGGCTCATGGGCCGGAGCCAGCGGCTGGGACCGCAAATTGACAGCTTTAGACGCGCAACTGACCCGCGCCGGACGAGCCGAGCGGACAGTGGGCATCCTGACACTGACCGACCCGCAGGTGCCAACCTTCCAATCCGCTGATGTGTGGCGCAGCCGCCTTCCCGGGCTTTCCCCCGCGCCGTGGCAGCCTTCCCCAGCTGAGATCGCCCGCGCAACCGAAATCATGGCAGACCTGCCCGGCTTTGACACGATGTGGTTCAGCGATGGCTTGGACTATCCGGGCCGCGATGACCTGCGCACCGCGCTGCAATCCAAAGGCGCGGTGGAGGTGCATCAATCGGCGAGCAATGTCATCGGCATCGCCCCCGCCGTCTACCAAGATGGCGCAATCGACTTGACCCTGCGCCGCGCCATTCCCGGCCCGGAGCGCGAGGCCGTGGTGCAGGCCCATGGTCGCGACCCCGCAGGCAATGCCCGCATTTTGGCCACCGCCAATGCCAGTTTCGAGGCGGGCGCGACCGAGGCCACCACCTCCCTGTCGCTGCCCGCCGAACTGCGCGCGCGACTGACCTCCTTCGACATCGCAGGACAACGTTCTGCCGGGGCGCGTACCTTGGTCGATGACGGGCTGCGCCGCCGTGAGGTCGCGCTGATCAGCGGGCGCGGGGCGCAGGAGGGGCTGCAACTGCTCTCTCCGCTGCATTACATTGAACAGGCGCTGGCTCCGAATGCAGACCTGATCGACGGCACGCTGACCGATGTTCTGCCCGCCAACCCCGATGTGATCGTGCTGGCCGATGTGGCCACCCTCAGCCCCGCCGAAGCAGAGCCGCTGCAAGAGTGGATTGACGCGGGCGGTATGCTCATTCGCTTCGCCGGACCGCGCATTGCGGCGAGTGACGTCAGCCGCATCGACGAAGACCCGCTGATGCCCGTGCGCCTGCGTGCCGGGGGGCGCAGCGTGGGCGGAGCAATGTCTTGGGGCGAGCCGAAGGCGCTGGCCCCGTTCCGCAACGGTTCTCCCTTCTTCGGCCTGCCGGTGCCAGATGACGTGACCGTTTCCGCGCAGGTCGTGGCGCAACCGGACCCGACACTGGCCGACCGGGTGATTGCGTCGCTGAGTGACGGCACGCCGCTGGTCACGCGCAAGGCCGTCGGTCAGGGGCAGATCGTACTTTTCCACGTCACCGCCACGGCGGAATGGTCGACCCTGCCGCTGTCGGGCCTTTTCGTGCAGATGATGGAGCGGCTGGCTGTGTCCTCTGGCGCCAGCACGCCCGAGGCCGGTAGCCTTGAGGGCACCACATGGACCCCGCTCCGGGTGATGGACGGTTTCGGCACCCTGTCGGAGGCGGGCAACCTGCCCGGTGTCGCGGGGCCAGAGCTGATCTCGGCCCCCGCGGACCCCGCCCTGCCGCCCGGCATCTATGGGTCTGAAGAGCGTCGGTTGGCGCGCAATGTGTTGACTGCTGAGACCAAGCTCACCCCCGCCACATGGCCATCGGATGTGCCGCTGCGTGGTCTTGCGCTACCGCCCGAACAGCCGCTGGCCGCAGCGCTTCTGAGCCTCGCGATCCTGTTGCTGGTCGCCGATGTGCTGGCCTCCCTCGCCCTTTCGGGGCTGCTGCTGCGCCGCTCGGCTGGTAAGCTGGCGCTCATCTTGGGGCTGGGCCTGCCCCAGATGGGGGACGCGCAGGAGACTGACCCCGAAAGCTTTGCCGTGCGCTCCGCCTCCGAAGTCACGCTGGCCCATGTGCTGACCGGGAATAGCGACGTTGACGAGGTCGCCCGCGCCGGGCTGACCGGCCTGTCGGATACGCTTTATTTTCGCACCACGGTAGAGCCTGCCCTGCCTACAGGTGTCGATTTGGAGCAAGACGAACTCGCCTTTTTCCCGATCCTTTATTGGCCCGTCACCCCTGACCAACCGCAGCCCTCAACGGAGGCTTATGGCAAGCTGAATGACTATCTCCGCTCGGGCGGGTTGATCCTGTTTGATACCCGCGACGCAGATATCGCAAGCTATGGTGCCGCCAGCCCGAACGGGCGCAAGCTGCAGGAATTGGCCGCCCCGCTCGACATCCCACCGCTTGAGCCGCTGCCCGGCGACCATGTGCTGACCCGCACCTTCTATCTGCTGCAGGACTACCCGGGCCGCTACACCAGCCGCGATGTCTGGGTGGAGGCCGCGCCGCCCGATGCCGAACGGATCGAGGGAATGCCGTTTCGCAACCTTAATGACGGGGTGACGCCGGTGGTGATCGGGGGCAACGATTGGGCCGCCGCTTGGGCCGTGCGCCGCGATGGCGCGCCGCTGCTGCCCATCGGGCGCGGCTATGCCGGAGAGCGGCAGCGCGAACTGGCCTACCGCTTTGGCGTGAACCTTGTCATGCATGTGCTGACCGGCAACTACAAATCCGATCAGGTCCATGTGCCTGCGCTGCTCGATAGGTTGGGCCAATGACCGGAACCGTGCTTTTCGACCCGCTGATCCCGGTGCCACTGCTGATTGGGCTGGGGGTGCTGGCCGCCTTTGGCATTCTGCTGGCGCTTTGGCGTGGGCTGTCAGGCTGGGCGCTGCGCGGATTGGCGGCAGCGGTGGTTTTGGCGGCGCTCGCTGGCCCCTCCTACCAGACCGAAGACCGCGCGCCGCTGAGCGACATCGTCCTGCTGCTCGAAGACGAAAGCGCCAGCCAGCGGCTTTCCGACCGTGCCGATCAAACCAATGCCGCCGCCGAGGCGATGGCCGCCCGCATCACTGCACGCCCCAACACTGAACTGCGCCGGATCACCGTGCCCGACGGTGCAGAGGACGCGGGCACACGGCTGATGACCACCTTGGCTGATGCACTGGCCGAAGAGCCACGTTCGCGGATCGCGGGCATTTTGGCAGTCAGCGATGGCCGGGTGCATGACGCGGACCTGCCGCTTGACCTGCCCGCGCCGCTGCACCTGCTGCAAACCGGTCGGACCGCGGATTGGGACCGCCGCCTGACCGTCCGCAACGCTCCGGCCTTTGCCATCATCGGTGAGCCAGTGACCCTGACCCTGCGCATCGACGATCTGGGCGCTGCGCCCGAGAGTGATGGGCTGACCCAGCTTGATATCTCTGTCGACGGCGAGGAACCGCTAAGCTTTAATGTCCCTGTAGGCCAAGACATCGACCTGCCCGTCACCCTGCCCCACGGCGGGCGCAATGTGATCCGCTTTTCCCTGCCTGAAGCCGATGGAGAACTGACCGACCGCAACAACGCCGCGCTGATCCAGATGAACGGTGTGCGCGACAGGCTGCGCGTGCTGCTGGTCTCGGGCGAGCCGCATCCCGGGGGGCGCACATGGCGCAACCTGCTGAAGTCCGACAGCGCGGTCGATCTGGTGCATTTCACGATTCTGCGCCCGCCCGACAAACAGGATGGCGTGCCGGTGAACGAGTTGTCGCTGATCGCCTTTCCGACGCGCGAATTGTTCATGGACAAGATCGACGACTTTGACCTCATCATCTTTGACCGCTATCAGCGGCGCGGCATCTTGCCTGCGCTCTACCTCGATAACGTGGCGCAATATGTGCGCAAGGGCGGCGCGGTGCTGGTCGCAGCGGGGCCGGATTTTGCCAGTGCCGATAGCCTCTACCGGTCGCCGCTTGGCACGGTGCTGCCCGCCACCCCCACCGCGCGGGTGCTGGAGGAAGCCTTCCCCCCCGTCGTGACCGACATCGGTCAGCGCCATCCCGTGACATCCGAACTGCCGGGCAAAGGCGACTGGGGCCGTTGGCTGCGCCAGATCGACGTGACGGCTGAGCGTGGCGATGTGGTGATGAGCGGCGCAGACGACCGCCCGTTGCTGGTGCTTGACCGCGTCGACGAGGGCCGCGTGGCACTGCTAGCCTCAGATCATGCGTGGCTGTGGAACCGGGGCTATGAGGGCGGCGGCCCGCAGTTGGAACTACTGCGCCGTCTGGCCCATTGGATGATGAAAGAACCCGAGCTTGAGGAAGAGGCGCTGACCGCCACCGCCCAGGGCCGCACCATGCGCATCACCCGCCGCACCTTGGATGAAACCGTGCCCCCCGTCACCATCACCGCCCCCGATGGCAGCACCACCGAAGTGCCCCTCTCCCCCGCTGGTCCGGGCCGTTTTGTGGATGAATTCACGGGCGAAGAAATGGGCCTCTACCGATTGGAAAACGGGGAGGAGGTGACTGTCATCGGCCTCGGCCCTGCTGCCCCGCGCGAGTTTATTGAGACGATTGCCAGTGACGAAGCCCTGCGCCCGGCGATCGACAGCCTGCGTGGTGGCGTGGCGCGGGTGGAGGATGGGCTGCCGCGCCTGCGCGACGTGCGCCTCGGCCGTCCGGCTGCCGGACGCGGTTGGCTGGGGCTGACCCCCCGTGGTGCTTATGAGACCCGCGATGTGCGGCAAACGCCGCTGTTGCCGGGGTGGTTGGTGTTGTTGCTTTCGGCCCTGTTCATCATTGCCGCTTGGCTGCGCGAAGGCCGCCGTTAAAGCGCGCGAAGCAGCAGCCCGCCCGCGAGCGTGACGACGATAAGCCCTGCCGTTAGCTCTGCCACCGCCGCGGCCTGTGCCAAGCGCGGCGATCCGGCGAGCCCACCAAGCACCCCCGCCCGCAACCCCGTGGCGGCAAGACCGGTGGCGATGGTGATCAATCCGGTGCCAAGGGCCATGGCGAAAGCGCCCAAAACACCGACACCGCCGATGCCCATATGCCAAGTGATAACCAGCACAAAAAGCGCCCCGGTGCAGGGGCGAATGGCGATCCCGGCAATCAAAAGCAGCGCATCACGCAGGCTGCCCGCCTGCTGGACCTGTGCCAAGCTTGGCCCATGGGCATGACCGCAATGGCCGCAGACCGCTTCGCTATGCGCCGCCTTCTCCTGCCGCGCATGACGCAGCCCGCGCCAGATCAGCCAAAGCCCGATAAGGACAATCGCGCCATAGCTTGCCGGAGCCATGATGTCCTCGGTCACGCCCACCAGCGCCTCGCGGCCAAGGCCCAAAAGCAGGATCCCCGCATAGACCAAGACCACCGCCGTCACCGCTTGACCCAGCGAGGCGGCCAGAGCGATCAGCGACAGCCGCAGCATCGGCACAGAGCGCGCCAGCCCATAGCCGCCAATCACGATCTTGCCATGCCCCGGCCCTGCCGCATGCACCACGCCGTAGGCAAAAGACGCCAGCAGCACCGTCCAGAACGCCGCCGTATCGCCGCCCCGCGTGGCGCGCAGCCCGCTGGCGATGCTGTTTTGAAACCCGCGTTGCTGCCCTGCGGCCCAATGGGCAAGGGCGTTGAACCCGCCCGTCCACCACAGCGCCGCCAGCGCCAGAAGGGTCGCCAATGCCGCCAGCGCTATGATGCGTCGCATGTGATCACCACCTCATTGGCCAAGGCTTCACCGATCTCCGGCAGGCCCACATCGCTCGGATCGGTATTCGCGTCCAAGGCGCTCAGATCCTGTTGAAGTTCGCGCAGATCGGCGTTCATCTCTGGCATTTTGACCCGCGCGCGACAGGCGTCATCGCCTTGCACGGTCACCTTCTGGGTCACCTCATAGGCGGTGTAATAGGTCGGGTCATAGGGTTTGATGACCAGCCCGTTCGCGTCAGGCGCATCGCCCTCGACCGCCCGCAGATGGCTGGTGATGATCCGGCCCTCGGAAAAGGTCGTCGCCACCTCTTGCGAGCTGGAAAGCGCGATCTCTTCACCGCCGTTCAGCAAGACCGTATCGCCGTTGAACCCTTCGATCCACTGCATGTCGAACCCGTTGAGTGAGGCCACCTCTGGCTCGGTCAACACGCCATCGTAATCGGGGTCGAGCCCGCGATCCTCGGTCACCAACAGAGAATAGAATTCGTCATAGGCCCATGTGATCCGCAGATGGGTCAACCGCCCCTCGGCATCGACAATCACCTCAAGCCCCGTATCGACAAAGATATGCGGATGCGCGCCAAGCGGTGTGGCGCAGGCAAGAAGGGCGGCGGTAACAAGCGGGTATTTCATGGCGCTAGGTCTACCCCCCTTCGCCATGCGCGGCAATTGCCCGGCGGGTGGCATATGGCGGGATCGCGCGCATTGCCCCCCGCCCCCAGATCAGGTCGACGGATAGGGCCGAACAAAGACCGGACGCTCGGGGGTCGAGGCATCGGGCTGATAGGCATAGCCGCCGCTGTCGAAATCCTGCAAACCTTCGGGATCATTCACCCGGTGCTGCACGATATACCGCGCCATGGCGCCGCGCGCTTTCTTGGCAAAGAAGCTGACGATCTTCGGCCCCTTACCGTCGCCCTTGTCTTCCATGAACTGCGGGGTGATCACTCGCAGTTTCAACGCTTTGAGTTCTACCGCGCCGAAGTATTCTTGACTGGCGCAGTTCACCAGAACATCGCTGCCGGTTGCCTCGGCCTGCGCGTTCAGCGCCTTTGACAGGCTGTCGCGCCAGTAGTCATAAAGATTGCCACCGCGGCGGGTTTTGAGCTTGCTGCCCATCTCCAGCCGGTAGGCTTGGATCGCGTCGAGCGGGCGCAGCACGCCGTAAAGGCCCGACAGGATGCGCAGGTGCTCTTGGGCATAGGTCATCTCGTCGGCATCAAGGCTCGCGGCCTCCAGCCCCTGATAGGTGTCGCCTGCAAAGGCCAACGCGGCGGGGCGGGTGGTGTCGGCAGCGGGCTCGGCCTCAAACGCCTGAAACCGGTCGCGGTTGAGCCGCGCCAGATCGTCGCTCAGCCCCATCAGGTCTTTGAGGTTGCCCAAGGTGAGATTACGCGCCGTGGTCGCGAGCCGCACAGCGTCTTCCTGAAAATCAGGCTGGGTGACGGCGACATCGCGCTCGGCCCAATCAAGGCGTTTGGCGGGGGAAATAACGACGAGCATGGCAGTCTCCTTGGGGCGTTTCGGGTGATCTAGCCCGCGTCGCGCAAAACGTCCAGAAAGGCGGGGCCAAAGCGTTCGGCGCGTTTGTCGCCGAGCAAGCGTTCAATCGCGGAACTGTCGGCGCTGCGCAGTTGTGCGACTTTGGCCAGCATCGCGGCAGAACAGCTCAGCGGCTTTTCGGTGCCTTGTTCGCCGCGCGCCAGATCGGCCTGCACCTGCAACAACTGGTCATAGACATTGCCCGCATCGCGGCCCGCCAGTTTACGCCGGGCCTTATGCATCGGCTGCGCTTCGCCGTTGATGACCTCAAGGAAGGCGGCGCCGTAGTTTTCCAACTTTTTCGCGCCCACACCGCCGATACGGGCCATGGCATCTAGGTTTTGCGGACGCGCTTCGGCCATTTCGATCAGAGTGCGGTCGGTGAAGATGATATAGGCAGGCACGCGCGCCGCCTCGGCCAATGCGCGGCGCTTGGCCTTGAGCGCCGACAGCAAGGGCGCGTCTTCATCGCTGACCATCGCTTTAACGGCAGGTCGGCGATTGGCCCCTGCCGCCTTGATCGTGTCCCGCCGCAGGTTGATCGACGCCTCACCGCGTAGGATCGGCAGGGCGGCATCGGTCATGCGCAGGGCCCCGTGGCGTTCGGCATCGGGGCGGACAAGGTCATGGCCCATCATCTGCCGGAACACGGCCTGCCATTCATTACGGCTGTATTCGCCGCCTACACCGTAGGTCGGCAGAGATTGGTGCCCGCGTTGGCGGACCTTGTCAGTCTCATTGCCGAGCAGGATGTCGATCAGATGCCCCGCACCAAACCATTCGTCGGTGCGCAGCATGGCCGAGAGCGCTTTGCGCACTGCCGTGGTGCCGTCGAACACATCCGCGGGCGTATCACAGAGGTCGCAGCGCCCGCAGGTGATTTCGGTCTCGTCAAAATAGCCCAGCAAGGACTGGCGGCGGCATTCCAGCGCTTCGGCCAAACCGAGCAGCGCGTTCAACCGGCCATGATCCGCCGCGCGGCGTTCGGGTGGGGCGAGCCCCTCGTCGATCTGGCTGCGGCGCAGGCGGATGTCGTCGGGGCCAAAGAGGGTCAAGGTTTCAGCCGGGGCACCATCACGCCCGGCGCGGCCAATCTCCTGATAATAGGCCTCAATCGACTTGGGCAGATCCGCATGGGCGACCCAGCGGATGTCGGGCTTGTCGACCCCCATGCCAAACGCCACCGTGGCGCAGACGATCAGCCCGTCTTCCTGCTGAAAGCGCCGCTCAGCGATGCGGCGGTCTTCGGCCTCCATCCCGCCGTGGTAATGCAGTGCCGTTTGCCCCTGATCGCGCAGCGCCTTGGCAAGCCCTTCGGTCTTGGCCCGCGTGCCGCAATAGACGATGCCCGACTGCCCCTTGCGCGCGGCGGCGAAGTTCAGGATCTGATCGCGTGGTTTGTTTTTAGCGGCAAAGGCGAGGTGGATGTTGGGCCGATCAAAGCCGCGCAGGAAAGCGCGCGGGGGCGTCCCGTCGAACAGCTTTTCGACAATCTCAACCTGCGTTTCGGCGTCCGCCGTGGCGGTGAAGGCCGCCAGCGGCACGCCGAGCGTGCGGCGCAATTCACCGATGCGCAGGTAATCGGGGCGAAAGTCATGGCCCCATTGGCTGACGCAATGCGCCTCGTCCACGGCGATGAGATTGACGCCAACGCGCCGCAACATGCCCATGGCCGAGCCTGCGGCGAGCCGCTCCGGTGCCATATAGAGCAGTTTGAGCGTGCCCGCCTCCAACGCTTCCCAAACCGCATCTGTCTCTTCCGGCGTGTTGCCCGAGGTCAGCGCGCCCGCCGCGACGCCAGCTTCTTGCAGGCTGCGCACCTGATCGCGCATCAGGGCGATCAGCGGGGAGATGACCACCGTCACCCCCTCGCGCATCAGCGCAGGCAGTTGGAAACACAAAGATTTACCGCCGCCCGTGGGCATGATGGCGAGCACGTTCTCGCCCTCGGTCACCGCCTCAACAATCTCTTGCTGGCCGGGGCGAAACCCGTCGAAACCGAATACATCACGAAGAAGCGTGGCAGCGCCTGTCATGGGGAACCTGTAAGATTGTCTGCTCTTTTCATGCAGACTCCCACACTAACAAATCGTGAACAAGGCTAGATACGCGCGGTATAATCTCGCAAGCGGCGCGTCAGTAGAAGGCTGCGGCGTTGTTGGTCAGCACGATCCGCGCGACGGCCACGGCGATCAGCACGATCAACGGTGCCAGATCCAAACCACCCATCGGCGGAATCACATTGCGCACGCGGCTATAAACCGGCTCTAGAATGCGGTTCAGCCCGTCCCAGATTTGCGCAACCAAGGGCTGGCGCAGGTTCAGCACCTGAAAATTGATCAACCAAGACATGATGACATGGGCGATGACAATGAACCAAACGATGTTCAAAAGCAGCATCAGGATCTGGAACAGTGACGTCATGGAATATCCCCTTGGTGTGACGCAAGACAGTTAAGCGCCCCGTCCGCAAAGGGCAAGAGTGCCGCGACGTATATGCTTGACCGCGCAGCGCTTCCGCCGCAGATCGACACCGTCACGACAAAGGAAAGCCCCATGTTCCCGATCATCCGCATGGCCAAAGACGTCATCGTCGCCGCGCGGCAGGCGCCGCTGGAAAACCTGACCGACACCCATGTCAGCCATCACATCTGCTGGCCGCATGACCTCGATATTTGGATGGAGCTGAACAACGGGCGGGCGCTGTCGCTCTATGATCTGGGCCGCACCGCCATGGCGCAGCGTGCCGGGTTGATTACGCTGCTTCGGCAGAACAAATGGGCGATCACAATCGCAGGCTCAAGCACCCGGTTCCGCCGCCGCATTCGCATATTTGAGAAGTTCGAGATGCGCAGCCGAACGCTGTGTTGGGATGACAAGTTCATCTATCTGGAACAATCCATGTGGAAGAAGAACGGCGAATGCGCGAGCCATGTGCTGTATCGCTCTGCCGTGACCGATCGCAATGGTTTGATCCCGCCGGAAAAGGTGCTGGGCGCTATGGGGCGGCAACAACCTTCGCCAGAGGTGCCGAGCTGGGTGGCCGAATGGATCCGCGCCGACAGCCATCGTGCTTGGCCGCCAATGCAGGACGCAGGCACCAGTCCTCAAGCCCCCGCCGGTTAAGCCACGCTTGCGCCTTGTCCCGCGCCCTGCTCTAACTCAAACCGAGGCAGGCCGCGAAGGGGCGCATTATGGCAGAGATCACGCGGCGCAAGCGCATCTGGGGATGGTATTTTTTCGACTGGGCCAGCCAGCCCTATAACACCCTGTTGCTTACCTTCATCTTTGGCCCCTATTTCGCCCAGACCGCGACCAATGCGCTGGTCGAAGGCGGGATGGACCTCAGCGCCGCCAAAGCGCAGGCGCAGGCTTATTGGGGTTATGGTCTGGCGCTTGCGGGCATTGCGATTGCGATTTTGGCCCCGGTGTTGGGGGCTGTCGCGGATTCCTCCGGGCGGCGGATGCCTTGGCTCTGGCTTTTCTCGGTCATGTATGTGGTGGGCGCAGGCGCGCTGTGGTGGACTGCCCCGGCAGATTTCTCAATGCTTTGGGCGCTGTTTTTCTTTGGCATCGGCCTGATCGGGATGGAGTTTGCCACGATCTTTACCAACGCCTATCTGCCCGAGTTGCACCCCGACGCGGATGAGCGGGGGCGCATTTCGGGCGATGGCTGGGCCTTTGGATATGCAGGTGGGGTACTGGCGCTGATTGCGATGATTGCCCTGTTTCAAAGCGGCGCGAATGGTCGCACCATGGCAGGGCTTACGCCGCTGTTCGGATTGGACCAATCAACCAAGGCTGACACACGCATCGTCGGCCCGATGGCGGCGATCTGGTATGCTGTTTTTATGATCCCCTTCTTCCTTTACATAAGCGACACACCGAAGCCCGGTGCTGTACGCTATCGTGTGGGCGCGGGTCTGTCGGATCTGCTGCGCACCCTGCGCGGTCTGCAAAAGCATCCCTCATTGCTGGCCTATCTTGGCTCCTCCATGTTCTACCGCGATGCGCTGAACGGGATGTACACCTTCGGCGGGGTCTATGCGCTTGGCGTGCTGGATTGGTCGATCCAAGAGATTGGCATCTTCGGCATCCTTGCCGCCATTTCCGGCGCGGTGTTCTGCGTGCTGGGCGGGCGCATTGACCGGCGCATCGGCCCGATGCCGGTGATCGTGGCCTGCTGCATCATTCTTATCGCAACGGCCTGTCTCATCATCTCTTTGGGGCCAAATTCTGTCATGGGCGTTTCTTTGCCAGAGGGGTCTGCCCTGCCCGATATCCTGTTCTATGTCGCGGGTGCCTCCATCGGGGCGGCGGGCGGTGCGCTGCAGGCGTCTTCGCGTAACATGCTGACACGGCAAGGAAACCCCGAGCGGATGACCGAGGCTTTCGGCCTCTATGCGCTGTCGGGCAAGGCCACATCCTTCCTCGCCCCGGCGCTGATCGGGCTGACAAGTGACCTCACCGGCAGCCAACGGCTTGGCATCACCCCTGTCGTAGGGCTTTTCATCATCGGATTGATCCTGTTAGCCTGGGTCAAACCCAAGGGAGATTTCGCCACATGACGCTGCTTCGCACCCTGACCTCCGTGGCACTGGCCTTTGCGCTCGCCTCTTGCGGGGGCGACCGGACCGAAACCGATATCAGCGGCGAAAAAGTCGCCCTGCCCACCATCGGGTCATCGGGCGGCGCGCTGAGCAACGTGGAGGCCAAGCGCCTGTTCGGGGCCAAGAATTTCGCCTCCGCTCAATCGCCTGCCGCCTATGGCAGCTACTCCAAGGGCTGCCTTGCCGGGGCGGAACAACTGGCAGAAACGGGGCCGACATGGCAGGCCATGCGCCTATCGCGCAACCGCAACTGGGCACATCCTGAGATGATCGATATGGTCAAAATGCTCAGCCGCAAAGCCGCACAACAACCGGGTTGGGAAGGCGTCTATGTCGGCGATATGAGCCAACCGCGCGGGGGGCCTATGTTGACAGGCCACGCCAGCCACCAAATGGGGCTGGATGCTGATATCTGGATGCTCCCGCCAAAGTCGCTGAACCTCAGCCGGGCGCAACGTGAGAATATCTCGTCGATCTCCATGCGTCGTTCCAGCGGGGCCTATGTGAATTCCTCTTGGACCCCTGCGCATCACGAAGTCATCAAGGCCGCGGCCCAAGACCCCCGCACCGCGCGCATCTTTGTTTTCCCCGGTGCCAAGGTTCAAATGTGCGCGGATGAGAAAGGTGACCGCAGTTATCTGCGCAAGATCCGTCCTTGGTATGGGCACCACTACCATTTCCACATCCGCATCGCTTGCCCCAAAGGCGCGCGCGGCTGCGTGGATCAGGTGCCACCCCCACCCGGTGACGGCTGCGCCGATGCGCGGCAATGGCAGGCGAACATCCTGAACCCGCCAAAGCCCGATCCGAATACGCCCAAGACCACCCCCAAGCCCAAGCGCGAACTGCTGCTTGCGGACCTGCCTGCGCAATGCAACGCCGTCTTGAACGCAAACTGATCCGCGCCTTCCTACCGCTTTGTTTGCTGATGTCCTGCGCGGCCCCCGCCGCGCAGACACAGCCGGTGGTGCAGGTGGACAGCGTGCTGACATGGGCCCACCCGGCCCCGTGGTTTGGCGGTTTTTCGGGTGTTGAGGTAAACGCGGATGGCACGCGGCTTACCGCCGTCTCTGACCGTGGGCGCGTCGTGCAGGCCCGCATGCTGCGCAAGGATGGCCGTTTGGTCGCTGTCGAACTTGACAAACACACACCCCTCAAGGGGCCAAAAGGCAACGCCTTGCGTGATAAAATGCGTGATGCTGAAGCGCTGGCGCAGGATGACACTGGGCAGCTTTATGTGGCATTCGAACACAGCCATCACGTGGCCCGGCTCGACCCTGAAAGCGGGGTCACCATGCCGTTGCCCAAACACAAAGATTTCGCTCGGTTCGAACCGAACGCGGGGATGGAGACGCTGGCCGCCCACCCTGACGGGCGGCTCTTTACCATGCCCGAACGCTCCGGAGCCGAAGACCGCCCCTTTCCGCTTTATGCCTTTGACGGCAAGATATGGTCGATTGTCGGAGAGATCCCGCGCCGAGGCCCTTTTCTGCCTGTGGATGCGGACTTTGCCGAAGATGGCACGCTATACCTTTTGGAGCGCACGGTGACGCCGCTGGGGTTCCGCAGCCGCATTCGCAGTTTCGACCTCACCGCACCAAACCTTGGCGAAACCACCCTGCTGACCTCGGGTCCCGGTCAATATGACAACCTCGAAGCGCTCAGCACTTGGCAAGACCCGGGAGGGCAAACGCGGCTTACCTTGCTGTCGGACGATAATTTTTTCCCGGTGCAGCGCAATGAGGTCGTTGAGCTGATCCTTGCCAAACCGGGTTCCGAAGACTAAAGACCGTTCCGTCTGCGATCCCCGCAGGCCAAGTCGCCGCACCCTTGCACAAAACGGTTCACATATGACACGCACCTATCTCCCCGGCATTCTTGCCATGGCCGCCATCGTCGTGGCCTCGAATATCCTTGTTCAGTTCCTCTTTGGCCAATGGCTGACCTGGGGCGCTTTCACCTATCCGCTGGCTTTCCTCGTCACCGATGTGATGAACCGCCTTTACGGGGCCTCCGCCGCCCGCCGGGTTGTGCTGGTGGGCTTTGTCGTCGGCTTGATCTGCTCGCTGATCGGCACCCAGATCATGGGCGAATTCGGCCCGCTGGTGACCATCCGCATCGCCGTCGCCTCAGGCACGGCCTTCCTCGTCGCGCAACTGCTTGACGTGACTATCTTCAACCGCTTCCGCGATGGCGCGTGGTGGCGCGCGCCCTTGGTCAGCACGCTGATCAGCAGCGCGATCGATACCGCGCTGTTCTTCTCCATCGCCTTTTCGGCCAGCCTGTCGTTCATCCACCCCGCCACCGATGTGGCATGGGCGACCGAGGCTTTGCCGCTGTTGGGCGCGGGCCCCGTTGCGCCGCTTTGGATCTCGCTCGCCGTGGCGGATTGGTCGGTCAAACTGGCCATCGCGCTGATTGCGCTGATCCCCTTCCGGCTGCTGACAGCACGGCTGACAGCCCGCGCATAAGACCGGCGGCAAGGGGCCACCACCTTGCCGTCGCACCTTCAAGAAAACGCTTTGCGAATTTCAAAACCTGTGCAACGCTCAGGGTGAGTTCAACAAATGTAAAGGAGGTGATCCAGTGTCAAGAAAGGTATTGGAGCGAGGTGTCGGAACAGCCAGCGGGGTTTCCTGCTAGGGCAGCCCCTGGCAGTGCAACCACCTGGTGGACATCGGTCTAACCGATCCCCCTCCTGAAACCATTCGATTGGGCCGTTCCGCAAGGGGCGGCCCATTTCGCATTCCCCCTTCACCCTCACCGCGCGGGCTGGCATGTTGCGGGGCAAGGAGAGTTCATGCTGCACATCAACGATGACATCGCTATTCAAGATTGGGAGCTGACGGAAAGCTTCATGCGCGCCTCCGGCCCCGGCGGGCAGAATGTGAACAAAGTTTCCTCGGCGGTAGAATTGCGGTTCGAAGCCGCCACCTCGCCCTCCCTGCCGCAGCCCGTCAAAAACCGACTGCGCCGTTTGGCCGGGCGGCGCTGGACCACCGAAGGCGCGCTGGTGTTGCAATGTGACGAAACCCGCAGTCAGGCGCGCAACCGCGACTTGGTGCGCGAGCGGCTGGCCGAGCTGATCCGCACCGCCCTCACCCCGCCCAAACGCCGCATCGCGACCCGCCCGACGCTGGGGTCGAAGAAGCGCCGCCTCAAGGCCAAGAAGGTGCGTGGCGAGGTTAAGGCGATGCGCGGTAAGGTCGATCCAGATACCTGAACCTTAGCCGCGCCGCAGCAGATAGATATCCATGATCCAGCCATGCGCCGCCCGAGCAGCGGCACGGGTGGCGATGATATCTTCGGCAACCTCCGCCAGCGGGCCATGGCGGATGATCTCTTCGGCCATGCCGACATAGGCGCCCCACCAGATCGTCACGCCCGCAGGCTCCAACGTCTGAAATGCGCAGTCGCCATCCAGCATGATGACCAACGTATCGACCCCCTCGGGCCAGCCGTGATCGCGCAACTGCCGCCCGGTGGTCACCATAAAAGGCGCACCGATTTCATTCAGAGGGATCGCATGAGACGCGGTCAGCCCTTGCAGAGACGTGATACCGGGGATCACGGTCATGCGCGGTGCGGGGTCGAGCCGCGCGGCGATGCGCAGGGTGCTGTCATAAAGCGACGGATCGCCCCAGACCAACAGCGCCACCCGCCGGGCGGACGGATGCTGGGCCATCGCCCCGCGCCACGCATCGGCAATCGCGTCATGCCACTGGTCGACGCGGGCGCGATACTCCTCAATCGCAGGGTCGCGCACGGGCAGATCGAAGCCGACGATCTGCACCGCCTCGTTGGTCAGCACCTCGTCGCAGATACTGCGCCGGAGACCTGCCAAATCGTCCTTGCCCGCGCCCTTTTGCGGGATCAAGATCAGGTCTTGCGCGTTCATCGCCCGGATCGCCTGTAGCGTCAGATGCTCAGAGTTGCCGGTGCCGATGCCGATCAATGTCAGTTCCAGATCAGTCATCCCGGTATCCTCGCGATTGCCTTTAAACGCAGCCCGCCAAGCACCCGCGCATCGGGGAATTTCCCATCGGCAGAGGAGGCATAGAGCGTCACGAAACGGCGCAGGTCATCCAAGTCGGTTTCCGTGATCTCTCCGAACAGATAGGCCACCTTGCCCGGCGCGCGAAAGGCGACCGTTTGCGCCCGCGTACAGCCCGACATACAGTCGATGCCCTCGACCTCCACATCAGACAATCCGGCGCGGACAACGTCCAGAAAACCACCATCGGCGGTGCAGGATGTGCAAACGAAAGCCTTCACGCCTCGAACTCGGCCAAAGGCCCGTAAAAGATCAGCGCGGGCGTGGTGCTGCTGGCGCTCTCCAGGTGGCGCGCCAAAGTTTCGATGGTAAAGCGCTGCACCTTCTCCGCCGGGGTCGAAACCGCCTCGGCCAGCAGCGCGGGCGTGGTGCCGGGCAACCCGTGTTCGATCAGCCGCGCGGCAAGCCCGGCAAAGGTGCGTTTGCCCATATAGACCACGGTGGTCGCCATCGGATCGGCCAAGGCGGCCATGTTCACGTCATGGGGCAACTCTCCGGTCACATCCGCTCCGGTGATGAACTGCACGCGCCGCGCGGTCATGCGGCGTGTCAGCGGGATGCCTGCGGTAGCGGCGGCGGCAGAGGCGGCGGTCACGCCCGGCACGATCTCGAAAGGAATATCCGCTGCCCGCAGCGCGATGATCTCTTCCTCCAGCCGCCCGAACATGCCGCTGTCCCCGGATTTCAACCGCACGACATTCAGCCCGGCCTGAGCATGATCGACCAAGACCCGGCTCACATGGTCTTGCTTTGGCGAGGCGCGCCCGGCCCGTTTGCCGACACCAATCAAGTCCGCATCGGGCCGCGCATGCTCTAGAATCGGGCCCGCGCTGAGGTCGTCAAACAGCACCACATCAGCCGCTTGCAACCGCGCCACGGCCTTGACGGTCAGCAGTTCCGGATCGCCCGGACCGGAAGAAACGAAGGAAACAAAGCCCCCCATCACAGCGCCGCGATCATGTGAAAGAAGGTGCCCGTGGCACGCCCGCCCCCGGCGAAATCGCGGACGGAACCAGTCTCAGGCACTTCAAGGTCGTTGGCGTCGGTGATGCGGGCCAGCGGGGCGTCTGGCTCGGCAAGGATCGTGGCATAATGGAACTCATGCCCGCGCAACTCGGCGCGTGCCGAATGGCCGGGGATCGGCGCGTTGAGGTCGGCCTGACGGTAGCCCAGATGCATCTTGCGTTTGGCGAAAGAGGTCTCCAGCCCCAGAAGCCCCGCCATCTCATGCCGGGTGCCTTCCTTGTCGATGAGGCCCGCGCCCATCGCCATATAGCCCCCGCATTCGCCATGCACGGGGCGCGTCTCGGCGAAGTCGCGCAGCCCTTTGCGGAAATGCGCGGCGGCGGCGAGTTTCCCGGCGTGGAGTTCAGGATAGCCGCCGGGCAGCCAGCAGCAATCGGCGCTGTCGTCCGGTGCCTGATCTGCCAGCGGAGAAAAGGGCAGAATCTCTGCCCCCGCCGCCCGCCATCCCGCCAGCAAATGCGGATAGACAAAGGCAAAAGCGTTGTCCTGCGCCAGCGCAATGCGCTGTCCGGGCGGGGTGATCTGTGCGGGCGCGGGCGGGTTCTGCAAGGTGCCCCGCGCGGCGGCCCGAAGCGCCGGGATATCGACATGCGCGGCCACGAAAGCCGCTGCCTGTTCCAGCAGATCGGGCAGGTTTTCCTGCTCTCCGGCCTGCACCAGCCCGAGGTGCCGCTCGGGCATTTCGATCTCGACCCGGCGCGGCAGCGCGCCGAAAACCTCGATGCCCACGGCCTCCATCCCCGCGCGCACCAGCGTCTCATGCCGGGGGGAGGCGACGCGGTTCAACACCACGCCCGCTAGTTCCACATCGGGCCGCATCTCGCGAAAGCCAAGCGCCGTGGCCGCCACCGATTGCGCCGCACCCGACACATCCAGCACCAGCACCACCGGCCAGCCCATCAGCGCCGCGACATCCGCGCTCGCCCCATTGCCACAGGCACCCGGTTTGGCGACGCCATCAAACAGCCCCATCGACCCTTCGCCCAGGATCAACTCGGCTCCATCGGCATTGCCGACCAGCCCTTCGATCCGCGCGCGGTCCATCGACCAACTATCGAGGTTGAAAGACGCCCGGCCAGAGGCCGCCGTGTGAAAGGCCGGGTCGATATAATCCGGGCCGCTTTTGAACGGCTGCACCGCGACGCCTTCGGCGCGCAGCGCGGCCAGCAGGCCGAGCATCAAGGTCGTCTTGCCCGTGCCGGAAGCGGGAGCAGAGATCAGCAGGCCGGGGGGGATCATGAGAAGGTCTCCGGAAAGCGCGGCTCGGCCCCGACGGGGCGGAAGCGGCGGTCATAATCAGCGGCGTAAAGGCGGCTTTCGCCGAAATCTTCGGCTCCGATGGCATGGCCCACGAGGATCAGCGCGGTACGGGCCATTTCCTCGCCGACCTCTGTGCGCAGGGTCGCAAGCGTCGCCTTGACGATGCGCTGATCGGGCCAGCTTGCACGCCAGACCACGGCCACGGGGCAATCGGCACCGTAATGCGGGGTCAGTTCTTCGACGACTTTATCGAGCACATGCACCGACAGATGGATGGCCAGCGTCGCGCCGGTGCGGGCGAAATTAGCGAGCGTTTCCCCTTCGGGCATCGCCGTAGCGCGGCCCGAGGTGCGGGTGAGGATTACCGATTGCGCCACGCCCGGCAGGGTCAATTCGGCTCCCAATTCTGCCGCCGCAGCGGCAAAGGACGGCACCCCCGGCGTTACGTCATAGGCGATGCCCATCTCGCGCAACCGGCGCAACTGTTCGCCCATCGCCGACCAGACTGACAGATCGCCAGAATGCAGCCGCGCCACGTCATGCCCTGCGGCATCGGCGGCGGCGATCTCTTCCATGATGTCGTCCAGCGACAGCCGCGCGGTGTTAACGATCCGCGCGCCCTCGGGGCAGTGGCTCAGGAGCGCGTCGGGCACCAGCGATCCGGCATAGAGGCAGACCGGGCAGGCCGCGATCAGGTCGCGCCCGCGCAGGGTAATGAGATCCGCCGCCCCCGGGCCCGCTCCGATAAAATGTACAGTCACGGTGTTTTTCCTTTCGTCTCGGCAATCGCCGCTGTGGCCATGGCATCGCCTGAAACTACGCGCTCGGCAACCAATACGGCTCCCGGTCCGGCGGCGGCCAATGCGGCGGCTTCCGAGAGTGACCCGGTGCCGAAGCGGTCTTCGATCCGGGCCGATTGCGTGGGGGTTATCATGCGGGCCAAGTCTTCGGTGGTGATGCCCAGCCCCGGCACGCCCAACTCTTGCGCGAATTCGCGGAAGACGGTGGCGCGGGCCTTGGCGGCTTCGGTCACCAGCGCATCGAACTTGAGGCCATCTGGGTTGGCCCGCGCCAGCGCATCGCGCAGAGATGCCACGCTTGCCGCGCCCCGAAATCCGATCCCGGCCATCCTCATAGTGTTACGCTCCATTGTACCACGGGCCGCAGGGGCTGCCAGCCGCGCATCCGGCCCAAAGGTGCGGCCTGCGCCAGTTCGATCCGCAAAAGACTGCCCCCATGCGCCGCGTGAAGCTGCGCCAAGAGCGCTTCGGTTTCCAGTGTCACCCCATTAGCGACCAGCCGCGTGCCCGCTGGTAGCGCAGGCAAGAGGGCATCGTAAAGTGCCGCGTTGCCACCGCCGCCAACAAAGACCACATCCGGCAGAGGCTGCCCCGCCCAGACCTCTGGCGCGCGGCCATGGGCAGCCTGCATCCGGGCGTTCAGGCCAAAATCTGTGATGTTGCGGGCGATATTCTCCACCCGCGCCGCGTGCTGCTCAAAGGCGATTGCGCGTCCACCGGCAAGACAAAACTCCACCGAGACCGAGCCGCTGCCTGCGCCGATGTCCCACAGCAGGTCCCCGGGCCGGGGGGCGAGGGCCGAAAGCGTCAGCGCCCGTACCGGCGCTTTGGTGATCTGCCCGTCGCTGGCGAAATGGTCATCCGGCAGGCCGGGGGTGCGCGGCAGGCCGATGGCCTCGGTTAATTCCACCCCGACCGCCACTGGCGCTTGCACATCCGTCAGATCGAAGCCATCCGCCTGCACCGCGCGCAGCCGCGCATCGGGGCCGCCAAGCCGTTCGGCCACATGCATTTGCGCCGTACCTGCGCCCTGTTCGCAGAGGAAGCGTGCCAATGCCGCAGGCGCATCCCCATCGCGCAGCAAGCAGATCATCCGCCCCTTGGGACGCAACACACCGCGCAATTGCGCCAGCGGTGCCGCGTGCAGACCGTGGCAAGTGACTTCCTCCAGCCGCCAGCCAAGCGCATTGGCCACCAGCGAGAAGGTCGAAGGCGCGGGCAGGCTGTGCCATTCGTCGGGGTCCAACGCGCCGACGATGCTGCCGCCCGCGCCAAACCAAAAGGGATCGCCCGAGACCAGCATCGCCACCCGCTTGCCCCGCTCGGCCAGCACCGGCTCGACCGAGAAGGGCACCGGCCACGCCCGCCCGCGCGTGCCTGCGTCTGCCCGTTCCAAATGACGCGGTCCGCCAAAGATCACCTCGGCCTCTGCCAGTGCCGCGCGGCTTGCCGGGGGCAAGGCATCCGCGCTATCGTCGGGCATTCCAATGATGCTGAGCCAAGGGTCACCCATTATGCGCGTCCTTCTTTTGGGTGGCACCACCGAAGCCAGCGTCCTTGCGCGCGCCTTGGTCAAAGCCGAGATCGACGCCGTGTTTTCCTATGCCGGACGCACCGACAGCCCGGAGGCCCAGCCCCTGCCCACCCGCGTCGGCGGGTTTGGCGGCGTGGCCGGGCTGGTGACCTACCTCAAGGCCGAGGCGATCACCCATGTCGTCGACGCCACCCATCCCTTTGCCGCGGGGATGAGCAACAATGCCTTCGTCGCCTGCGCCCGACAAGACCTGCCGCTGGTGCGGTTCGAGCGCCCCGCGTGGGAGCGGCAGGAGGGGGACAACTGGACCTTCATGCCTGACCTCGCCGCGCTGCCCGCCGCCCTGCCCGACAGCCCGGCGCGGGTGTTTCTGGCCATCGGCAAGCAGCAACTTGCGCTTTTCGCCGCGAAACCGCAGCACCGCTATCTGCTGCGCCTCGTCGATCCGCCACGCGATCCGCTGCCGCTGCCCCGGGCAACGGTGGTGCTGGCGCGCGGGCCCTTCGACGTGGCGGGGGATACCGCGCTGATGCAGACCCATGCGATCACCCATGTGGTCGCCAAGAACGCCGGTGGCAGCGGCGCGCGGGCCAAGCTGGATGCAGCCCGCAGCCTTGGCCTGCCGGTAATCTTGGCCGAGCGACCGAAACTGCCGGGCGAGGTGGCCGCCAATGATGTGACCGAAGTGATGCATTGGCTACATCATACCGCGCTGCGCGGCGTATAGACATAGCGTCCGACCCGCCGTGTCGCGGAATTGCCGACGATCACCACAGTGCGCATATCCGCCATCTCGGGCGTCGCCTCGCCCAAGGTGACGGTGTTGAACGCCTCTTCGGGCGTGGTCACGGCGCGGGCGAAGGTGATGAGCCGGTCCGGCCCGCATTCGGCCCGCAGGATGTCCAATGCCTCGGCGAACTGATGCGGCCGCGACTTGCTGCGTGGGTTATAGAACGCCATGGCGAAATCCGCCCGCGCGGCCATCCGCAGACGGTGCTCGACCATCGTCCACGGCTTGAGATTATCGCTGAGGTTAATCGCACAGAAATCATGACCCAAGGGCGCACCGAGCCGCGCCGCTGCTGCCAGCATCGCTGTAATGCCGGGCAGCACGCGGATGTCGACGCTCTCAAACGCCGGGTCACGCTCCACCGCCTCGAACACGGTTGAGGCCATGGCGAAAACGCCCGGATCACCCGAAGACACCACCACCACCCGCGCGCCGGCTTGCGCCAGTTGCAGCGCATGGGTCGCGCGGTCCAGTTCCACCCGGTTGTCGCTGGGGTGCAGCGTCAGCCCCGCGCGCGGGGCGACGCGGGCGACGTAAGGGATATAGCCGATGACATCGGTGGCCTGCGCCAGCGCCTCGGTCACCTCGGGCGTGACCAGCGCGTCGTCACCGGGGCCGAGGCCCGCGATATGGAGAATGCCGCTCATGTGTCTGCCTCCGGCCTGCGGCCTTGGCCATGGACCAAGACGATCGCGAAATAGGGGCAGTCGTCATCCGCCACGTCAGAGAGCCGCGCCACCCGCTGATCGGGCATGGTGCCGCGTTCGACCAGCCAAGCGTCATCCAGTTTGCCCGCCGCCGCGAGTGCTCGGCGCACAGTTGGCAGGTTGCGGCCCGTCTTCATCACCACCAGCGCATCGGCGCGTTTCATGTGGTCGGTCAGTTCGGCCTCGGGCAGTGTGCCCATCAGCACGGTCATCACGTCATCGCCCCAAGTGAAGGGCGTATCCAGCGCATTCCAACAGCCCACCATGCCGGGAATCGCGGGCAGCACCTCAACCTCGGCGCGGCCCTGAAGCCGCGTGTGCAGATGCATGAAGGAGCCGTAAAAGAAGGGGTCACCCTCACACAGCACGACCACTTCGTGATCTTGCGCCAGCGTTTCCAAACGGTCGGCCCATTCCTCGTAAAAAGCGACCATCTGGGCGCGATACTCGGGCGAATCGAAGCGCAATTCCGTGGTGACGGGATACTCCATCGCATATTCCACCACGTCATCGCGCAACATCCCCTCAACGATCCGGCGCGCCTGCCCCGCACGGCCTTTCTTACGGAAATACGCCAGATGCCGCGCGCCGCGAATGGCGCGGTCGGATTTCACGCTCATCAATTCCGGGTCGCCGGGGCCAAGGCCCGCACAGATAACCTTGCCCATCTTCATTCCACCCTGCTTGCCAGCGCGTTCACCGCCGCCACGGTGATCGCCGAGCCGCCCAAACGCCCCTGCACGATCATCGAAGGCACTGGCAAATCCTGCATCAACGCCTCTTTTGATTCCGCCGCGCCGATGAAGCCCACGGGGCAGCCGATGATCGCCGCCGGGCGCGGGCAATCGGGGTCTTCGAGCATGTTGAGCAGGTGAAACAGCGCCGTCGGCGCATTGCCGATGGCCACCACTGCACCTTGCAGATGCGGCCGCCAAAGTTCCAGCGCGGCGGCTGAGCGGGTGTTGCTCATCTTCGCAGCCAAGTCCGGCACCGAAGGGTCGCGCAGGGTGCAGATCACGTCATTCTCGCGTGGCAAGCGTTTGCGGGTGATGCCTTCGCTGACCATATAGGCGTCGCAGAGGATCGGCGCGCCGTCTTCCAGCGCCGCCCGCGCGGCCACGGCCATGCCTTCGGAAAAGCGGATGTGTTCCTCCAGCCCGACCATGCCGGCGGCGTGGATCATGCGCACGGCGACGATCTCTTCTTCGGGGGTGAAACGCGCTAGCGCCGCTTCGGCGCGGATGGTGGCAAAGGACTGGCGGTAAATCTCGGCACCGTCGGTGATATAGCTATGGGGCATCGGCGGACTTTCTAAGGTGAGAGGCGATGGCGGCGGGGGTTAGCCCGCGCAGATCAGGGGCCGCATCGGCGCGGCCATTGCGGATGAGGTCATATTGGTCCGGCGCAGTGGCGGTCAGGGTGAAGTCCGTGGCGCGCGGCGCGGCGCAGCCCTTGGCGCAGCCGGAGACATGCAGGCGTTGCCCCTTTGGCACCACGGCAGCAAGGTGCCGCGCCAGCCCGCGCGTCTCGCCCCGGCCCTGTGCGCAGCCGGGTGCGCCGATACAGGAGACGACGCGCAAGAGCGGGTCGGCGGCATCGGTGATGAGGCTGGGCAAGTCGGGGAGTTCGGTGGCACCTTCGATCAGCACCATCCGCCACGGAGTCAGACGCAAAGGGCCGAGGTCGGCAAGGGCGGTGAGCGTTTCCGCGTCCATCTGACCAAAAGCGCAGGCGACGAGCGCGCCTGCTGGATAAAGGCCGAGCGTCGGTGTGCTGAGGCCGCTTTGACGGGGATGGTCGAAACCCGTTGGCAGGGTCGCCCCCGTCTCCAAAGTGCGCGCGGCGCGGGTGGCCCCCTGCGCGCGAACCCATGCGGCCAACGCGATGGCCTCAGCCACGGCGGTATCGCGGGAAACCGGTTTGCCCAATGCCGCCCCCTCGGCGCAAAGCAAAAGCTGCCCGCCCGCCGAGCGCTCAAAGCGAATGTCGGCGGGGTCTGCCTGCAACACCGGTTGCGCCCCAGCATCGACCGCATAGCCGAATTTGCTGGAGACATCGGGCAGCGCGTGGCTCTGCGCGGCGCCGGTCAGTTGCCGGGTCAGATGATCCGTATCATCACCCGCCTGCCAGAAGGGCGTCACCATGAGGTTGCGCCGTCGCTCGGTGTGCTCGTTGGCGTCGATCAGCGCCAACGCGCGAAGCGCGTCAATCAGCTCCTCATGCCGTGCGGGATCAATCCCGCGCAGTTGCAGATTGCCCCGGTTCGACAGGTCAAGTATCCCGTTGCCATAGCGCAGCGCCAGCTCCGCCACGCCCCGCGCTTGAGCCGGGGTCAACCGCCCCTGCGGCACCCTGAGGCGGACCACCAGCCCATCGCCCGACAGCATTGGCCGCAGCGCGCCGGGGCACCAGCCCTTGATGACGGGTGCTAGGCTCACTCCACCCCGTCCAACGCGGCTGAAATCGAGTTGCGGCGGGTCACCCAGAGCCCCGCCTCGCGCAATGCGGCGAAACGGTCGCGCATGGCCTGCAAGGCGGCGGGGTTCTCGGCCTCCATAAAGGCCACCAGATCGTCACGCCCCAGCGTTGCGTCGAAATAAAGGTCAAAGAGATGCGCAGGCACTTCGCGGGTCAGATGCGCAAAGGCAGCAAGGTTGTCGAGCGTCGCTGCCACCTCTGCCGCGCCGCGAAAACCATGGCGCATCATGCCGCTGGCCCAGCCGGGATTGGCCGCACGGGCGCGGACGACGCGGGCGATTTCTTCGGGCATCGACCGCGCGCGCGGGCTGCCTGCGCGGGTGTGGTCAAGGTGGTACATCGCGGGCTTCTGCGCGCCCAGATGCGCCATCGCGGCGGCAAAGCCGCCTTCGTGGCTGGCATAGTCCGAGGCGAGCAGGATATCGCTTTCGGCCAAGTCCTGCACATGAGCAAAGCCATCGGCGCGGTGCAACTGCGCCTCCAGCGCGGCGCGGTCCTGATGCGCTTCGCCTTTGGAGTTGATTGCCCATTCGGAGCCGCTCAGCCACGCCTCTCCCGCCGCGGCGCGACCGGCGTCGGAATAATCCTGCAAAGCCGCTTCCATGTTGACGCCGTAAAGGCCCGGCTTGGGGCCAAAAACGCGCGGCGTGCGGGTGAGATAGGGGTTCATATCCGGCGCTTCTTCACGTTCAGTCAATGCTGCGGCGCCTGCCTCGAAGATCTGCCCCAGCCCCGGAAACACATCCCGGAACAGGCCCGAGATGCGCAATGTCACGTCAATGCGCGGACGGTCCAGCAGGGTCAGTGGCAGCACCTCAAAGCCCGAGACACGTTCGCTGCCGTCGTCCCATTTCGGCGCAAGACCCGCGAGATGCATCGCCATGGCGACCTCTTCGCCTGCCGTGCGCATGGTGGCCGATCCCCAAAGGTCAATCACCAGCCCCCGCGGCCAATCGCCGTTGTCTTGCAGATGCCGCCTAAGAAGCTCCTCGGCCAGTTTCACGCCCTGCGCATGGGCGGCCCGGCTGGGCACGCCGCGCGGATCAACGGCATAGAGGTTGCGCCCCGTGGGCAGCACATCCGACCGCCCGCGATAGGGCGAACCCGACGGGCCAGCAGTAACGCGCCGCCCCGCAAGCGCGGTCAGCAGCCCGTCCCATTCGCCCTCCCCCGCGCCAAAGATGTGCAGGCCATCGCCGTATTGGCTTTCTTTGATGTCGCAGACAAAGGCGTCGATCCGGGTCAGCGCCTCGGCCGAGGAACTGGCGGCATCGAGGCCAAGGTCATCTTCGACCCCCGCCGCCTGCGCCTCGGCGCGGATCGTGTCGACCAGCCGGTCGCGGCGCGATGGGTCGAGCCCATCGGCGGTGGAATATTCGTCCAGCAGCCGTTCCAGCCGCAAAAGCCCCTCGGGCGTTTCGCTGTCTTTCAGCGGCGGGGGCAGATGGCCGAGCGTCACCGCGCCGATGCGCCGCTTGGCCTGTGCCGCCTCCCCCGGATCGTTGACGATGAAGGGGTAGATCACCGGCAGATCGCCGGTCAGCGCCTCAGGCCAGCAATCGTTTGACAGGGCCACGGCCTTGCCCGGCAACCATTCCAGCGTGCCATGCGCGCCGACATGCACCAGCGCGTGATGCCCCTGCGCGCGCAGCCAGAGGTAGAAGGCCACATAGGAATGCCGCGGCGTGCGGGCGAGGTCATGATAGCTGTCTTCGCGATCCGTCAGATCGCCGCGCTCGGGTTGCAGCGCGACGAGCGCGTTGCCGCAGGCTTGGGCCGCGAAGTGAAAGGCGCCGTCCTGAGCCAGCGGGTCATCCTCGGCCTGCCCCCATGCCTGCGCGAGGTCATCGCGCAGCGCCTGCGGCAGGCTGGCCAGAGCGGCACGGTAGTCAGCCAGCGGCCATGAGATGCGCTGCTCGGTGAGGCTGCGGCCAAAGCCGATCTGCGGCGTGACGCTATAGCCTTCGCCCGCCAGCCGCATCAGCATGTCTTCGACGCTGGCCAAAGCATCCAGCCCGACCGCGTGGGCCAGTTGATCGCCCCGCCCCGGATAGGTCGAGAGCACCAGCGCCAGTTTGCGCTCCGCGGCCGGGCTCTGCGCCAGCCGTTGCCAGCCCAGCACGCGGGCGACGACAGCCTCGATCCGCGCCTCTTCGGCGCGGTGAGCAAAGCGGGAGTATTGCAGATCGGGATCGCGCTTTCCGGGGCTCTTGAAGCTGACAACGCCGCCGAAGATGCGGCCATCGACCTCGGGCAGGACCACATGCATCGCCAAATCGGCGGGCGAGAGGCCACGCTCGCTTTCGTCCCAATCGCGCCGCCGCGCGGTGGAGAGGGCCACCTGAAACACCGGGCAGCCCGGCGCATCGAGCGGGGAGGTGCCATCATCGCCGCGCCCCGAAAAGGCGGTGGCGTTGACGATGGCCACGGGCTTCATCGCCGCCAACGCATCGTCCAGAAAGCTCCGCGCGGGATCGGATTTGAGCGAGGGCACGAAAAGCCCGATGGCGTTCAGTCCCGCCGCCCGCAACGCGCGGATCAGCGCGTCGACAGGCGCAGTATCGGCGGCTAGAAGGTAGCTGCGGTAGAAGGTAACGGCGACGGTATCTCCTGCCACGTCGGCAAAAGACACCACGCCCTGATCGGGGGCGTAATAACCGCAGTCAGGCACCGTTTTCGTGCCCATGACGGGGCCGGCATAGAAGCCCGCCGCCAGTGCCATCTGCGCCAGTGCGGCCTGCGCCGCCACCGGGCCGCCCGCGTCACAGAGATGCGCAAGACGGCGAATCGTGGAAACCGGCAAAGTCGAATGGGCGTCCAGCCCCGGATCTTCGCGCCCATCGGCGGGCAGCACGGCCAGTGCAATGTCATTCCGGCGGGCGAAATCTTGGACCTGCATGATGCCGTAGGGCCAATAATTCTCGCCCCCGATAAGGCGGATCAGGATGCCCTTGGCCCCGGTCAGCGTCTGTTCGATGTAGTTGTCGACCGAGGCCGGGTGCCGCAGCGCCACGAGGTTGCACAGCCGCAGCGAGGGCAGCTTGCCCTCCTTGCCGCCGCCGCGATGCCAGCCTGCCGCGAAAGCCCCAAGGTCACTGTCGGAAAACGACAGCACCACCAGATCAGCGGGCGTTTGACCCGGATCATAGGGGGTGTCGGTATCCTCCAACCCGTGGCTTTCGCGAAAGACGACATGCATGCGCGGTTAGGCTCCCAATACGTCGCGGATCGCGGCGAGATTGATGTCGTCATGTTCAGCGATGACCACCAAATGCCCCGCGCGCGGATCACTGCCCCAAGGGCGGTCGAACTGCTGACGCACCCGCGCGCCCACGGCCTGCACCAACAGGCGCATCGGCTTGCCCTCGACCGCGACATAGCCCTTCACGCGCAGGATGTTCTGCTCGCGCGCGAGCCGCTCGATCGAGGCGACCAGCGCATCGACATCCGCCACTTCCGGCATCGGGATCACCACGGTTTCGAAATCGTCATGCTCGTGATCGTCGTGGCCATCATGATGCGAGGGGCGCGCGGCGAGATCGTCTTCGGCAGCGGCGTTGAGGCCCAGCACGACCTTGGGATCAATCACGCCTTCGGTCATCTCAAGGATCGGGATCTCACGCGGGCTTTCGTCTTCGATCACCTTGCGGGCTTTGGCAAGCCCATCGGGACCGGCCAAATCGGCCTTGGACATCAAGATGATATCGGCGCAGGAGATTTGATCTTCGAATACCTCAGAGAGCGGGGTTTCGTGGTCGAGGCTGTCATCGGCCAGACGCTGCGCATCTACCGCAGCGACATCAGCGGCGAAAGTGCCCGCCGCCACGGCCTCGGCATCGGCCAGCGCGATCACGCCATCGACGGTGATCTTCGAGCGGATCGCGGGCCAGTCAAAGGCCTTAAGCAGCGGTTTCGGCAGGGCCAGCCCTGAGGTTTCGATCAAGATGTGATCAGGGCGGGTCGGCAGGGCCATCAGCGCTTCGATGGTCGGAATAAAGTCATCTGCCACGGTGCAGCAGATGCAGCCATTGGCCAGCTCGACGATGTTTTCAGCCGGGCAATCCTCAATGGCGCAGGATTTCAGGATGTCGCCATCCACGCCCACGGTGCCGAACTCATTGACCAGAACGGCAAGGCGACGTCCGCCTGCATTGGTCATCAGGTGGCGGATCAGCGTGGTTTTACCTGACCCGAGAAAGCCGGTGATGACGGTAACGGGAATTTTGGCGAGATCGCTCATGAGGAAGGCTCCTGCGGCAGGGTCAAAGGGGGGATACGCGCAAGGCTTTGCTTGCGAAAGATGACCGGGCGTTCGCGCCATGGCACCAGCCCGTCTTGGGTGGCGGCATAGGCGGCGGCTCCGGCAAGGATGTCGGCGGCGTCTTCCTTGGTCAAGCGGCCATAGACATAGGACCATTTGCCCGGCGCAGACAGCGCCACGGCGGCCCCCTGCGAACAGGCGGAAAGACATTGCACCGGCACGATGGTCACGCCCTCGGGCGCGCCTGCGGCGTCGAGGGCGGCGTGAAGCTGCGCGCCGGGGCGCGGGGCGTCTTCCTCCAGCACCTCACCGGCGCGGCAGGTCATGCAGACATGTAGAGTTGCGCTCATTGATCTTGTCCCATCGGGTTATGCGTGCCGGGTATGCGCTCCGGCGCGCTATGAAAAGGGGAAGCGGGGCGATTATTCAACTGTCAGCACCTCGCGCGCGGTAATCGGCGCACCGTTTACCGCCAAGGGGCGGTGGTCATTGGCGTTAAGCGTGACCTCTACCGTGACCTCGCCTTTGGGCAGATTGGGCAGATGCAGCCATGGGCCGTAGAGCCGCCCGATCTTGGCACCGTTGACATAGACATGGGCATGGCCCTCGCCCGGTTGGTTGTCCCCGCTGGCGTTTTGCGGGGCAAAGGCGAAGCCGTCGGTTTCCACGAAAAGGTTATGGCCTGACATTGGGTCAGGTGTCACGCGGACCGCGAGGCTGGGGGCGTCTTCGGCGGCGAGGGCGATGGGTTGGCCGTGCATCCGCGCGTGGTCTGCGCCGCCGTGGTCCATCCCGCCATGGGCGGCAGAGTCGCCATGGTCATGGCCGTCGAAGGTCACCCCGTTGCTTGCGGCGATGGCAAAACCGATGCCACCGCCAAAGACCAACCCGATGGCGAAAAGCGCCAGTGATCTGTCCATCCTGACCTCCCTCAGGCGCTGCGCGCGCCCTCACGTTGCCAAAAGAACCCGGCGAAACTGCCCAGGAGCACCCATGCGGCAAGGCCGATGCCAAGCGCCCGAGCGGCGAATAGTGCGCCGATTTCGGTGGGCACCGGGCCGCTAAAGCTGTCGGGTTCCGGTGCGCCGACGACATGCGGGGCCATCAGCAGCACCGCCGCGCCGATCCACGCGCCCCAGCCAGTGCCAAAGGCCAGCAGCCAGAGCGCCACCAGCGCCGCCCCGGCGGTGGCGAACCACCAGATCTGCCGTGAGGTGATGTCTGCGGCGGCCACGCCGGGCACCTCGGGCGCAAGGCTGAACCCCGGTGCGAGGTGGAAGGCCACGAAGCCCGCCACCCCCCAAAGGATGCCCCAGCGGCCATCAATCACCGCACCGCGCTCTTCGCCAAGGCTCATCGCGGCGAGCAGGATTAGCGCATAGGCGGTATAGGTCAACATGGTGAAAATCAGGCTCAGCCCATCGCGTACGGCATCGAAACCGGGCAGATCGGGGTGCGCAGATACGGCGTCCGCACCAAAATGCACCAGCGCGCCAGTCTCATAAAGCTCGGCATGAAGCAGCACGGGCTGCACGAAATAGAGTTGTAGCAGGCCGGTCAGCAAACCGGCAGAGGCCCCTGCAAAGAGGGCGGAAGTCAGAAAACGTGAAAACATCGCAATGATCCTTGGATGCGAAATGATACTCAGCGCCGCGCGAAACGCGGACCGAGGACATTACCCAGCCTCAAGATGTGCCAAAGCCCTCCCGACGCAGCGAACGGCGGGCGCGGGCAAAACAGCGAAAGGCAGGCATTGATAGAAAGGCAGAATCAAAAATAACCGGACTGCGTGATGGCAGCCCGGACCCCTGTGAAACCGAACACGGGCGCTTAGTGGCAGGGAAAGCCTGTCGCGTGGCGCACGTCATGGGCGGCATCATGCAGTGCTGCGGCCTGCACATGGCCGGTCAGCGCCATCAAAGCCACACCCAATACGGCGGCAAACAGCGCCGGTACGAGTTTGCTGCGCGTGGCACCGGCGGTCTTAATCATTGTCGTCATCTTCATTCTCCTTACCGTCACACCCGACGGCATCTAGCGTTTCATTTGCTTGGCAGGTCTCCTGGCTCGCGGGTCGTGGCCTTTGCCCGCCTTCCCCGTCCAAAAGGACAAGTGGCACGAGGGGCATTGGCTCACCGCTTACAGTCGCGGGGGCGGCTTCGGCTTCGGGGTCTTGCGACCCCTTACTGAATTCCCTTTTCGGTCCCACACCCAAAGGCGCTTTTCGGGACACCAAGCGGGTTCAATTACGCATTTTCGACCCTTCATGACAAGCCGCATTTATTCAGTCTGGCAAAACCCTATGGCGCATACATCATCTAGTAGACAAATATGGACCAAACCCCAGCATGCCGGTTGACCCAAAAGCCACGCACGAGGCACATTGTCGGCCAGTTTTAAGCGAAGGGCGGGAATTTATGAACGATAAGACGGTCTCCGCCGGTCGCCCCACCCTGACCGATGACGTTCTGGGCAAGGTTGTGCGCTACGCCCGCTTGCCGCTGTGTATCACCGACCCGACCCTGCCGGACAACCCCATCGTCTATGTTAATGAGGCTTTCACCGATCTCACCGGCTATGGTTTAGAAGAGATCGTCGGCCAGAACTGCCGCTTCTTGCAAGGGCCGGAGACGACACCCGAGAGCGTCGAGATGGTGCGCGAGATCCTTGAGGGCCGCCGGGTCGACACAGTTGGAATCGTGAACTACCGCAAGGATGGAAGCCGCTTTCTGAACGCCCTGCAGTTAGGCCCGATCAATGACGAAGACGGCAATCTCATCTACTTCTTCGGCTCGCAACTCGATGTCTCCGAACGCCGACGGTTAGAAAGCGAGCACCGTAAACTGGCCGATGATGAGTTGCTGCACCGCCTGCGCAATATCGTAAACGTCATGACCGCCATGGTCCGCTTGACCGCCCGGGAAGAGCCAACCCCCGGGGCTTTTGCCGACAAGGTCATTGAGCGCCTTTCCGCATTGGGTGCTGCGCATTTCGACACGATTGGCCGCAGTGACCAGCAAGAGGTGGATTTCGAGACGTTAATGGGGCCGATCATGCGGGCCTATACCTCAGCAACCGAAGAGCAGATCACCCTCTCCGGAGACAACCCGCTGATATCGCATCGGCTTGTCTCACCCCTGACGCTGGCCCTGCATGAACTGGCGACGAATGCGGTGAAACATGGATCGCTCAGCACGGAGAACGGGCAGGTATCGCTGGACATCGCAATCCTTCAAGCGCCTGCACGTCTGCGTTTCGTCTGGCAAGAAATCGGGGGGCCGAGGGTGACCAAATCCGACCGCGACAGCGGGTCGCGGATTATCCAATCGCTGACCCGCGCGGTCGGTGGCACTTTGCACTATGACTGGCAGCCCGAAGGATTGATCGCCACGGCGGAATTCCCGATGACCGCCATGGCGGACGGCTGACCGTTAGACGATCACCTGCTGCGCGGTCTGTTCGCCCACACCGAAAACCCGCTTGTAGCGCGCGATCTCATCCGCCGGGCCCATCGCCTTGTTCGGGTTGTCCGAGAGTTTGACCGTAGGCCGCCCGTTGGCGCTGACCGCTTTGCAGACAAGGCTGAACGGCGCCAGCGCATCGTTCGGCACCAATCCGCGGAAGTCATTGGTCAGCAAGGTGCCCCAGCCGAAGGAGACCTTGGCCTTGCCCGCGAACTGCGCATGCAACTCCTTAATTTTGTCTACGTCGAGCCCGTCGCTAAAGATCACCCGCTTGGTCGTCGGATCCTCCCCCCGCGCGCGCCACCAGTCGATGGCCGTCTGCGCCGCTGTGGCCGGATCACCGCTGTCGACGCGGATGCCGGTCCAGCCCGCCAGCCAGTCGGGCGCGTGGTCCAGAAATCCCTTGGTGCCATAGGTATCAGGCAGGATGATCCGCAGATTGCCGTCGTGTTCGTCGTGCCAATCCGACAGCACGTCGTAAGGTGCGCGGGCAAGCTCGGCATCATCATCGGCCAAGGCAGCATAGACCATCGGCAACTCATGCGCGTTCGTACCAATCGCCTCTAGCTCACGCATCATGGCAATGCGACAGTTAGAGGTGCCGGTGAACGCATTTCCCAGCCCCTCATGCATCGCCTGCACGCACCAGTCTTGCCAGAGGTACGAATGCCGCCGCCGGGTGCCAAAGTCCGCAATCGAGAGGTTATCCACCTCGCGCAGCGCTTCGATCTTTTCCCAGACGCGGGTCATCGCGCGGGCGTAAAGCACCTGAAGCTCGAACTTGCCCATCGGGTCCAGCGCCGCGCGGCTGCGCAGCTCCATCAGCACCGCCAGCGCGGGGATCTCCCACAGCATGACCTCGTGCCACTTGCCCTCAAAGGTCAGCTCATATTGATCGCCCTTCCGCTCCAGATGGTAGGGCGGCAGGCGCATGCCTTCGAACCACTCCATGAAATCGGGACGGAACATCTGGCGCTTGCCGTAGAAGGTATTGCCGCGCAGCCAAGTGCTTTCGCCCCGGCTGAGGCTGAGCGAGCGAATATGATCGAGTTGCTCGCGCAGCTCCCCCTCGTCGATCAGCTTGGCCAGCGGGATGTGGGTGGAGCGGTTGATCAGGCTAAAGGTAACCTGCGTGTCCGGCTTGTTGCGAAACACCGATTGGCACATCAGCAGCTTATAGAAATCCGTGTCGATCAGCGACCGCACGATGGGGTCGATCTTCCACTTGTGGTTATAGACGCGGGTGGCGATGTCGACCATGGGAGGTTCCTTATTGCATGCCCCTTCATGCCAAGGGGGCGGGCAGATGGGCAAGTGGAAAGCGGCGGCTCAGGCCAGCGTGACCCCGGCGGCGCGCATCCCTTCGCGGGATTGGCCAAGCGATCCGTCCAAATCAATCGCGCGGCACAGGTCTTCGCGCACATCGACCTTGAACCCAAGTTTCGCCGCATCCACTGCCGAGAAGTTCACGCAGAAATCCAGTGCCAGCCCGACCATCGTCAGCCGTTCAATCCCGCGGGTGCGCAGGTAACCTTCAAGCCCCGTGGGGGTGCTGTGGTCATTCTCAAAAAACGCCGAATAGCTGTCGATGTCTGGATTATAGCCTTTGCGAATGATCAGATCGGCCCGGTCTGTTTGCAGATCAGGATGGAACTGCGCGCCGATGCTGCCTTGAATGCAGTGATCGGGCCAGAGCACCTGCGGGCCATAGGGCATGGTGACAACTTCATAAGGCGCATTGCCGTCATGCGAAGACGCGAATGACGAATGCCCCGCCGGGTGCCAGTCTTGCGTCAGAACAACCGCGTCAAACTCGGGCATCAGCGCATTGATGCCGCGCAAAATCTCATCGCCTTGCGGCACTTCCAGCGCGCCACAGGGGCAGAAATCATTTTGGACATCGATCACGATCAGGGCATGGGTCATGGGCATTCTCCTTAACGAAAGGGGTAGGGCTGTGCATGGGGTAGGTCAATGGCACGCCCCGGATTGAGCTTTGCGCCCGAAGCGCTTATTTGACGCTCATGTATACCATTGCCGCCCTATATCACTTCACCCGCTTTGAGGATCCCGTCGCGCTCAAGCCTGCGCTGCTGGCGCTTTGCGAGACGCAATCGGTCATGGGCACGCTGCTTTTGGCCCCCGAAGGTGTGAACGGCACCATCGCCGGGCCGCGCACCGGGATCGACGCGGTGATCGCCCATCTGCGCGCCCTGCCCGGCTGCGCGGATCTGGAGTGGAAAGAAGCCACCAGCGACAAGCCGCCCTTTGGCAAGATGAAGGTCCGCATCAAGCGCGAGATCGTCACCATGGGCCAGCCCGATGTCGATCCGCGCGCTAAGGTGGGCCATTACGTCGACCCCAAAGAGTGGAACGAATTGATCCGCTCGCCCGATGTGGCGGTGATCGACACGCGCAACAACTACGAAGTGGCCATCGGCACCTTTGAAGGCGCGGTCGACCCGCAGACCGAAAGCTTCGGCGAATTCCCCGAGTGGTGGGAGGCGAACAAAGACCGCTTCCACAACAAGAAGATCGCGATGTTCTGTACCGGTGGCATCCGTTGCGAGAAATCGACCAATTACCTGATTGGTCAGGGCGTTGAGGATGTCTTTCACCTCAAAGGCGGCATCCTGAAATACCTCGAAGAGGTGCCCGAACAGGAAAGCACGTGGGAAGGCGATTGTTTTGTCTTCGACAACCGCGTCAGCGTTGGCCACGGGCTGCGCGAAGGTCCGCATATGCTCTGTCACGGGTGCCGCCGTCCGATCCTGCCTGAAGACACGAAACACCCCGCCTATGAGGCTGGGGTGTCTTGCCATCAGTGCGCGGACGAGACATCGGACGCCGACAAAGAGCGGTTCCGCGAGCGTCAGCGGCAGATCATGCTGGCGAAAGAACGTGCCGCGCGGGAGCAGGGCTAAACGCCTTTAACGGTCCGACAGCGCGAACCCTGCATAGGCAAAGGGCATTACCGCCCGGCGAAAGCGCCCCAACTCGAACCGCGCAAGCCGTGCGCGCATGGGGGCTGGATAGGGCCGCTCGGGCGTTTTCCCACGGACTAGATCGGCCAATAGCGCGCCGGAATAGCTGCCCATCGCCACGCCGTTCCCGTGGTAGCACAGGCCCGCGAACATCCCCGGCTGATCTGGCACTTCTCCCACAAAGGGCATCCGTTTGCGCGCGATACAGACCATGCCGGACCAGCCGTGCGGCGTTTCAACGTTGCGCCACGCGGGGAACATCGCCTCGAAATCCGCCCGTGCGCGGCGCAGGGCACGCGCCTCGGACGCCGGGTTAGACAGCAACCCGCCACGCACGCCGAACAACATGCGATTGTCGGGCATCAGGCGAAAGTAATGAAGCAGATGGCGGCTGTCATAGCTGGCTTGCTGGCTCGTCCAGCCTTGCGCGGCCAGCTCGGCTTCGGTCATCGGGCGGGTCACGATCACGCTGGACTGCGTTGGCATGTAACGCGCGGCAAGCCACGGCGGCAGGTCTTCGGAGGAATAGCCATTGGTGGCGATGATCACCCGCTCGGCCCGAATGCGGCCCTGCGGCGTCGTGACCTCGAACGCGCCCTCCTGCCTCGTCACCCCGGTGGCCGGACTGTTGTGATAGATCGCGGCCCCCGCCTCTTTTGCGGCCTGCGCGAGGGCGATCACATATTTGCGGGGGTTGAGGCCAAAGCCGATCGGCACGGTGATCGCGCCCTCGAAGCCTGCGTTCAGCCCCTCAGCGGCCAGATCGGCTTTTTCGGTCAGCCGGGCCGTGACGCCGTAATTCTCCGCGTAGTAATCGAGCCTGCCGCGCATCTCTTCGAAATCGCGCGGGCGATGGGCAAGCTGGGTCTCCCCTTGGGAATGCCGATCGACATTGATGCCGCGGGCGGCGATGAAATCCTCCACCTGTCGGATCGCCGCCACCTCGGCCTGCCGCCAGCCAAGCCGCTCTGTCCGCCCGAATTTCCGGTCGAGCGCCGCGTCGTCCAGCATCCCGCCGCCCAAGCAGCAAAAGCCGCCGTTACGGCCCGAGGCGCCAAAGCCCACGCGCTCGGCCTCCAGCACCGTGGCCCCTACCCCGGCCTGCGCCAAATGCAGCGCCGCGTTGAGGCCGGTGAACCCGCCGCCGATGATCACCACATCGGCCTGCGCGTCGCCCTGCTGCGCCGGACGATCCGGCGCGGCGCAGGTTTCATCCCACCAGCACCCCGCGCGGGGTGCTTCGGAATAGGCGAAGGCCGGGTAGATGCGCCTCATGTGGTGGGCCGTTCCGCCGCACGCGTCTCCTCCTGTGCGCGCAGGCTTGAGCGTTTGCTGACCAGCGATGCGGTGATGACCCCCACTGTGACGATGGCGATCATGATCGTCGACAGCGCGTTGATCTCAGGCGAGACGCCAAGCCGGACTGCCGAGAAGATCTTGATCGGCAGCGTCGTCGCCGACGGCCCGGCGGTAAAGGAGGCGATCACCAGATCATCAAGGCTGAGCGTGAATGCCAAGAGCCAGCCCGAGATCACCGCAGGCGCGATGATCGGCAGGGTGACCAGACGAAACGCCTCCCAAGGAGACGAGCCAAGATCAAGCGCGGCCTCCTCCAACGAGCGGTCAAAGGACACCAGCCGCGAAGACACGACGACCGAGACATAGCACATCGAAAAGGTCGTATGCGCCAGCACGATAGTCAGCACCCCCCGGTCCAGCCCGATGCCGATGAACAAGAGCAGCAGCGACAGGCCGGTGATGACTTCAGGCATCACCAGTGGCGCATAGATCATGCCGGAAAACAGCGTCCGCCCCATGAACCGCCCGCCGCGCACCAGCACATAGGCGGCCATCGTGCCCAGCACCGTGGCGATCGACGACGAAATCACCGCAACCTTGATCGTGACCCAAGCGGCATTCAAGAAGGCTTCGTTTTGCAGCAATTCGCCATACCAGCGGGTCGAAAAGCCGGCCCAGACCGTCACCAGTTTAGAGGCGTTAAAGCTGTAGATCACCAGAATGATCATCGGCAGGTAAAGAAAGGCAAACCCCAACGTGAGCGAGGTCACGTTGAACCATGTCATCCGCTTCATTGTTCGGCCTCCGCCTGTTTCTGCTGGTTGCGCTGGAACAGGATGATCGGAATGATCAGGATCAGCAACAAGATCACGGCAACGGCGCTCGCCACCGGCCAGTCGCGGTTGTTAAAGAACTCTTCCCAGAGCACTTTGCCGATCATCAGCGTGCCCGACCCGCCCAGCAGCGAGGGGATCACGAATTCGCCCAAGGCGGGGATGAAGACCAGAAAACTGCCCGCCACGATGCCATTGCGCGACAGCGGGATCGTCACCAGCCAGAAGGCTTGCAGCCGCGAACAGCCCAAATCCTCAGCCGCCTCATTCAGCGATTCATCCAGACGGTCCAGCGCAGCGTAAATCGGCAAGATCATGAACGGCAGGTAGGTATAGACGATGCCGATATAGACTGCCGTATTGGTATTAAGGATCTGTAAAGGCTCTGCCGTTACACCCACCCACATCAGCAATTGATTCAGCAGCCCTTCGTTGCTGAGAATGCCCATCCACGCATAGACGCGGATCAAGAAGGAGGTCCAGAAGGGTAAGATCACCAACATCATCAATGTGGCGCGCCACTCTTCGGGGGCGCGGGCCATGCCGTAGGCGATGGGATAGCCGACCAGCAACGTAAAGGCGGTAGAGATCACCGCGATGCGCAGCGAACTAAGGTATGCTTTCCAATACAGATCGTCAGAGGCGAGGAAGGTGAAATTCTCGAAATCCAGCTGCGCAATCAACGCGCTGATGCCGTCCTTGATGGTCGGCGTATAGGGCGGGATCGCCAGCGCCGTGTCGGACAGCGAGATTTTGAAAACGATCAGGAAAGGCACCAGAAACAGCGCCAGCAGCCAGAAATAGGGGACCGCGATCAGGGCGAAGCGACGCATATTCATTGCGCCAACAAAACGCCTGCGGTGGCGCTCCATGAAATCCAAACCGGGTCTTCCCATGTGATGTCACGCCGCGCGATGCGCCGGGTGTTAGCCGTCTGCGCCTTGATCACCTGCCCGCCGGGCAGTTCGACGTGATAGGTGGAGAGGTTCCCCAAATAGGCGATGTCGAGCACTTTGCCCTGTAGCGCGTTGGGCGCGTCCTCGGGCCGGTCGGTCGAGATTTTTATTTTCTCAGGTCGGATCGCCAGATGGGCCTGCTGCCCCTCGCTGAACGGCAAGGCTGAGGTCGCGGTCAGCGGCGGCTGCCCCTCGATCCAGTTCAGATGGTATTGATCTTGACCGATGGCCTTGGTGCTGGCCTTGATGATGTTCACGTCACCGATGAAGTCGGCCACATAGACAGAATTGGGTGCCTCATAGATCTCGGCCGGGGTGGCCACCTGAATGACGCGGCCCTCGTCCATCACCGCCACGCGGGAGGCAACGGTCATCGCCTCTTCTTGGTCGTGGGTCACGATGACAAAGGTGGTGCCGGTGGATTCTTGAATGTCCATCAGTTCAAACTGGGTATCTTGGCGCAGCTTTTTGTCGAGAGCGCCCAAGGGTTCATCCAGCAACAAAAGCTTCGGAGCTTTCGCAAGCGACCGGGCAAGCGCCACGCGCTGCCGTTGGCCACCGGAAATCTGATGGGGCTTACGGCGAGCGAATTTCTCAAGGCGGGTGAGCTTGAGCATCTCGGCCACGCGGGCCTCAATCGCGTCTTTGCTCATCTTATCACGGCGCAGGCCGAAGGCGATATTGTCCCAAATGCTGAGATGCGGGAAGAGCGCGTAGGACTGGAACATCATGTTCACCGCCCGCTTGTTCGGCGGCACCGGCGCGATGTCTTGCCCTGCCAATTCGATCCGCCCCGATGTCGGGTTTTCAAACCCCGCCAGCATCCTCATCATCGTGGTTTTGCCACAGCCAGAAGGCCCAAGCAGGGCAAAGAATTCCTGTGCGTAGATGTCCAAAGACAAATCGTCGATGGCGACGAATTCACCGAATTTCTTAGTCACATTCTTAAAGCGAATGAGCGGCTTTTCGTCAGGGTTGTTCCAGGGGGCGAAAACGGTTGGGCTCACGATTGAGGCATCCTTTGATCAGGTCGCGAAGGGTAAGAAAAAGGGGTGCGACCAAACTGGCCGCACCCCTTGTTTCAGATCAGGTACCGGACTTGATCTTGGTCCAGAGCCGGGTCACCACGCGCTGAACTTTTGGCGGGTAAGGTGTGGTGGTGAACAGGTTGTCCAACGCCGCCTCAGAAGGGTAGATCGCGGGGTCGCCGATCACATCTTCAACCAGATGTTCTTGCGAGGCTTTATTGCCGTTCGCGTAGTAAACATAGTTCGACGCAGCCGCCATATTTTCGGCGTCCATGATAAAGTTAAGAAACTTATGCGCGCCCTCGGGGTTTGGCGCATCGGCCGGGATGGCCATTTGGTCAAACCACATCTGCGCCCCTTCGGAGGGAGCATTATAGGCCACTTCAACGCCGTTTTCAGCTTCGGCCGCGCGGTCACGGGCCTGCAGAATATCGCCGGACCAGCCGACTGCGACGCAAACGTCACCATTCGCTAGAGCATTGATGTATTCCGAGGAGTGGAACTTCTGGATATAGGGGCGGATCGGCATGAAGACGTCTTCGGCCTTCGCGATGACATCGGGGTCATGGCTGTTGGGGTCTTCGCCGATGTAGTTCAGCGCTGCGGGAATCATCTCGGCCGGGGCATCGAGGAAATGCACGCCACAATCGGCCAGTTTTTCCATATTGGCAGGGTCGAAAACCAGATCCCAGGAGTCGACCGGGGCGTCTTCGCCCAAAACCTCTTTGACCTTGCCGAGGTTTACGCCGATCCCGGTGGTGCCCCACATGTAGTTGATCGAATGTGCGTTGTCGGGATCATATTGTTCGGTCCGCGAGGAGACTACGTCCCACATATTCTCAAGGTTGGGCAGCTTGGAGGCGTCCAGCGGCTGGAATGCCCCGGCAGTGATCTGGCGCTGCAGGAAGGTGCCCGTGGGCACAACCACGTCATAGCCCGACCCACCGGACAGCATTTTGGTTTCCAGCATTTCATTGCTGTCGAACACATCATAGACCAGTTCGATGCCGGTCTCTTCTTCAAATTTCTCCAGCAGGGATTCATCGATGTAGTCGGACCAGTTGTAGACCCGAACTGTTTCGGCAGAAGCGGCACCTGCCATCAAGGTGGCAACGGCGGCGCTGCTTAGTAGCACATGTTTCATATCATACTCCCGTTAGACAGGTCGGGTTGATCCCCACCTTTCGTCAATTTGATCAAGTTTTGCCTCTTCGGGCAAGATGGTTTATGCTTTCACGCAGAAGGAAATGCTGCAAGCTACGGCGAAACAAGATGGAAAGACCGCTCCCATGGGTTCAGAAAAAACCGATTCGAGACTGCTTCCCGCCGCCGACGCGGCAGCCAAGACACCCATCCATCAGCATGTATATGAACGTCTGCGCAAGATGATTCTTTTCGGCGATTTGGCCCCTGGTCAGGGGGTGACGATCCAAGGCCTGACAGCCGCGCTTGACGCGGGCATGACCCCCGTTCGCGAGGCCATCCGCCGCTTGATTTCCGAAGGCGCGTTAACCCATTTGGGCAACCGCCGGGTTACCGTGCCAGAACTCACCCATACGGGCCTTGAAGAACTGGGTTTCATGCGTGAAACGCTAGAGCCGGAGCTGACACGGCGGGCCGCGGAACGCATGACAAAAGGGCGTATGGACGCCCTGAAAGAGTGCGACACCGCGCTGAACCTTGCCATAGACCGGGGCGATGTTGGCGGCTACTTGATGCAGAACTACAACTTCCACGCAATGATCTATGACCTTGCCGAAGCGCCGATCATGGCCGCCACGGTAGATCGGCTTTGGCTGCGGTTCGGCCCTTCGCTGCGGGTGGTCTGTGGGCGCTATGGCACCAGCAATCTGCCCGATAAACACGCAGAGCTTATGGCTGCCTTTTCTGCAGGCAACGTCATTCTCGCCGGGGAGGTCATGGCAGGCGATGTTGCCCAAGGAATGAGCCAAATCCGCGCAGCTCTTGATGGATTGCCCGTTCCGCGTTGATTCGATTGACATGCTATAATTTGATCATATTCTCCGACGAAGCTTAATTTTCACGCAGATAGAAGGTGCGTCCCCATGCCGCCAATCACGAATCACCTCCCCACCGCAGACCTTCAGGCCCTTGATGCGGCACATCACATGCACCCTTTCACCACCAATGACGACTTGGGCAAAAAGGGCGCGCGCATCATCACGCGGGCCAAGGGCATCTATCTGACCGACAGCGAAGGCAACGAAATCCTCGACGCGATGGCGGGGCTTTGGTGTGTGAACCTTGGCTATGGCCGCGAAGAGATGGGCAAAGTAGCCGCGCGGCAGATGAATGAACTGCCCTATTACAACACCTTCTTCCAAACGACTCATGTGCCCGCCATCGCGCTGGCCAAGGAACTGGCCGACCTCGCCCCCGGTGATCTGAACCACGTCTTTTTCGCCGGTTCCGGATCAGAGGCGAATGACACCAACCTGCGCATGGTTCGCACCTATTGGGCGCAAAAGGGCAAACCCGAAAAGAGCCACATCATCAGCCGCAAGAACGCCTATCACGGGTCCTCTGTTGGATCGGCCAGCCTTGGGGGCATGACGCCGATGCACGAACAGGGTGGTCTTCCGATCCCCGGCATCCATCATATCGGCCAACCCGATTGGTACGCCGAAGGGGGCGACCAATCCCCCGAGGAGTTCGGCCTCGCCCGCGCACGTGAGTTGGAGGAGAAAATCCTTGAACTGGGCGCGGATAAGGTCGCTGCGTTCATTGGTGAGCCCGTGCAGGGTGCCGGTGGCGTTGTCATCCCGCCCAGCACTTACTGGCCTGAAATCCAGCGCATTTGTGAAAAGCATGACATCTTGCTGATCGCCGACGAAGTGATCTGCGGCTTTGGCCGGACAGGCAACTGGTTCGGCTCGCAAACCATGGGCATCACGCCGCATATCATGACCATCGCCAAGGGGCTCAGCTCTGGCTATGCACCGATTGGCGGGTCAATCGTTTGTGACGAGGTGGCTGAGGTCATCAACGCCTGCGAATTCAACCACGGCTACACATATTCCGGCCACCCGGTTTGCGCCGCCGTGGCGCTGGAAAACCTGCGTATCATGCAAGAAGAGAACATCATCGACCATGTGCGCGACGTCGCCGCCCCCGCGCTAAAAGAAGCGCTGGAAAAACTGGGTGAACATCCCTTGGTCGGTGGGGTTAACGTCTCTGGCCTTATGGCTTCCTTGCCCCTGACACCGCATAAAGAAAGCCGTGCCAAATTTGCCGCCGATGGTGGCGTGGCGGGGTATACCTGCCGGGAGCATTGCTTTGCCAATAACCTGGTGATGCGTCATGTGGGCGACCGGATGATCATCTCTCCGCCGCTGATCATCACGCCCGAAGAGATCAAGATTTTTGCCGAACGGGCCACCAAGGCGCTGAATGCGACTTATGCGGACCTGAAAGACAAAGACCTGTTGAAAGCAGCGTCCTAAGCAACCGGGCTGCCCTCACGTGGGGCGGCCCGTTACTCTTTGCGTAGGCGTTCCAGCAGCCGGGGAGAGGCATAGCCATCTGGCGCAATCCCCTCGGCTTGTTGGAAGCTGCGCACGGCATTGACGGTCAGCGGGCCTATTTTTGCGTCGATCTTTTGCGTGTCAAACCCGGCTTTGGTCAGCAAGGTCTGCAATTCGATCCGCTCATCAAAGCTCAGCGCGCGGTCTTCACGCGGCCAGTCTTGCTGAAACTCTTCCGCGCCACCGATCCTATCCGCCAGATGGCCCACGCCGATGACATAGGCATCAGCGGTGTTGTAACGCTCGATCACTTCGAAGTTCGGGAAAATCATAAAGGCCGCGCCCTGGGCCCCGGCGGGCAGCAGCACCGACGCCGGACCGTGATCTGCCACCGCAGCGCCGTCCCGCGCGGTCACACCAAGCGCCGCCCATTCCGCCGGGGTTTTGGTGATTTCACGATCGGCCAGCAGGTAGTCAAACCCTTCTGGCAAAGAGACTTCGACACCCCAAGGCTGCCCTTTGGTCCAGCCGAAATGCTCAAGGTATGCCGCCGTCGAGGCCAGTGCGTCAGAGGGATCATCGCCCCAGATATCGCGCCGCCCGTCGCCATCCCAGTCAACGGCATAAGACAAGAATGACGAAGGCATGAACTGCGTATGCCCCATCGCCCCCGCCCAAGAACCGCGCATCTGTTCGGCATCGGTATCGCCAGCCTGAAGGATGCGCAGCGCGTTAAGGAGTTCTGCCTCAAAAAACGCCGCTCGCCGTGCGTCATAGGCCAGCGTCGAAAGCGAATTCATCACGTTATCTCCGCCCCGAAAGCTGCCATAGGCGCTTTCCAGCCCCCAAATCGCGGTGACAATCTCTTTCTCCACGCCGTATTTCGCTTCGATATCTTCCAGCGTACGCTGCCACTGTGCCAGCGCCTTCTGCCCGTTCTGCACCCGCAGGTCCGAGGTCGCGGTATCAAGGTAATCCCAGATCGTCTTGGTAAATTCCGACTGGTTGCGGTCGCGGCGGATCACCTCAGGGTCATAGCTTACCGTATCAAGCGCGCGGTCAAAGACATCTGGATCAATGTTCTCTTGCAGGGCGCGGGGGCGGAATTCTTTTACCCACGCGCGAAGCCCCGCATCGTCACCTATGGTTTCCACAGGTGCATCCTGACCCGCCGGGGTAGAGGAGACGAGCACAACCTCAGACGCACGCGGCGCGGGGCGCGCGGATTCAGACGGGCCGGACCCGAAGGCCGGAACCGCCATACCCGCGGTCGCCATAATGCTTGAAATCATCGCATAGTGCCGGATCATAAACGCCTCGCCTGATAAAGTTGCGGTAAATCCTATGCGTGCCCCGCCCCGGTGGGAAGGGAGGGGCACAAGCATCCGCAAAGCTCCGCCGGTTTGCCGCCTCAGCGGCGGGTGCGGGTCACTTTGCGCTTGATCTTGTCCTTCTTGCGCTTGGCTTTCACGGCCTTGCCGCGCGGGTTGCGCCCTGCCGGGCTACGCCGACCAGCGCCGCCTTGTTTTACCTTCTGATCTTCGATCTCAAGCAGTTCCAGCGCGATGCCCCCGGTCACCGGGACCGCCTCGGCCAAGCGCACGGTCACACGCTGGCCGATGCCGATAATCATGCCGGTATCGGAGCCCATGAGCGTCTGCGCCTCTGGATCATGGTGGAAATACTCGCGCCCCAAAGACCGCATCGGCACCAGCCCATCCGCGCCTGTCTCGTCCAGCTTCACGAAGGCCCCGAACCGGGCGATGCCGCTGATCCGACCGGTGAACTCATTGCCCACACGCTCTGACAAGAAGGCGGCGAGATAGCGGTCGGTCGTGTCGCGCTCTGCCACCATCGAGCGCCGCTCGGTGTCCGAGATATGCGCGCCGGACTGTTCCAGTCCTTCGATCTCTTCCGGGGTCAGACCGTCCTTGCCCCAGCCATGCGCCGTGATCAGCGCACGGTGGACAATGAGGTCGGCATAGCGCCGGATCGGGGAGGTGAAATGCGCGTAAGACCGCAACGCAAGGCCAAAGTGCCCGATGTGCGCAGGGCCGTAATAGGCCTGCGTCAGCGAGCGCAGGGTGCTGATGTTGATCAATTCGGCGTCGTCGGTGCCCGCCGCCTGATCCAGCAGCCGGTTCAGATGCGATGTCATCAGCACCTGCCCCTTGGCCAGCGTCAGCCCGGCCGCCTGCGCCGTCTCGCGCAAGGATTCCAGTTTCTCCGGTGAGGGCTCCTCGTGGATGCGGAACAGCAGCGGCGTTTTCTTTTTCAGCAGTGTCTCTGCAGCGGCGACATTGGCCAGCACCATGAACTCTTCGATCAAACGGTGCGCGTCGAGCCGTTCGCGAAAGTTCACCGACTTCACCTTGCCATCCTCGCCCAATTCGATGCGGCGTTCGGGGAGGTCCAATTCCAGCGGCTGACGCTCCGCCCGGGCCAGCTTCAACGCGCCATAAGCGGCGTAGAGCGGCTTCAGCACCGGCTCCAACAGAGGTCCGGTGCGGTCATTCGGGTTGCCGTCGATGGCGGCCTGCACCTCTTCGTAATGCAATGACGCGGGCGAGCGCATCAGCCCGCGATGGAACGTATGGCCGATCTTGTTGCCCTTGGCGTCCAGAACCATGCGCACGGCGATACAGGCCCGCGGCACACCCTCGTGCAATGAGCACAGATCGCCCGAAAGGCGGTCGGGCAGCATCGGCACCACGCGGTCAGGAAAATAGGTAGAATTACCCCGTATGCGCGCTTCGATATCCAACGCAGAGCCGGGGGTCACATAGGCAGCCACATCCGCGATGGCGACCCAGACAACATGGCCGCCCTCGTTCTTGGGGTCTTCATCCGCATGGGCATAGCAGGCGTCATCATGGTCACGCGCATCCGACGGGTCGATGGTGACAAGCGGCAGATCACGCAGGTCTTCCCGGCCCTTGAGGCCTTGTGGCTTGGCGGCGTCAGCTTGGGCCACCACATCATCGGGGAAATCGTCCGGAATGCCATGCTGGTGGATCGCGATAAGCGACACCGCGCGCGGCTCTGAGGGGTCGCCCAACCGCTCGACGATGCGGGCACGGGGAGAGCCCATGCGCCCCTTTGGTCCGGCCTGCTCGGCCTCGACCAATTCGCCGTCCTTGGCCCCGTGGGTGTGATCCGCACCGACACGCCATTCACGGTCTGCGCCCTTGTCGATCGGCACGATCCGTCCGCCCTCGGCGGCCTTGCGGAAGATGCCCAACACCTTTTTCGGGTTGCTGCCAATGCGGCGGATCAGCCGCGCCTCATAATGGTGTTCTTCGCCTTTCACTAGCGTCAGCCGCGCCAGAATGCGGTCGCCTTCGCCAAGGGCGGGGTCACTCTCGCGCGGGATCAGCAGCACGACGGGCTCTGTCCCCTCGCCGTGCCACTCCATCGGCTTGGCAAACAGATCGCCATCCTTGTTCGGCCCCGTGACCAACAGCACCGAGACCGGCGGCAAGCGATCCGGGTCTTGATAGCTGCGTTTGCGCTTCTCCAGATGGCCTTCGGCCTCCAGCTCTTTCAGCACGCGCTTCAGATCGATCCGCGCCGCACCTTTGATGTCAAAGGCTTTGGCGATGTCGCGCTTGGCGGTCAGCGTGGGGTTCTGTTCGATCCAGTTAAGGATCTCGGATTTGCTGGGTATCTTGCTCATACCTCAGCAGGTAGCACGCAGCCCCCCTGTCGTCATGGCAAATCGTGAATTTCGTCCACGTCAGCAAGGGAGGAGACTTCGGTGATGCGGTAGCCCGGCAGGCTCGCGCGGCTGTCGGCCAGCGCATGCGGACCGGACCAGCGCACACCGTCGAACAGGCTGGGCGGCGCGCGGCGTGGGTGTTTTAGCCCAACGAGCCAGTAGCCGCCGTCAGGTGCCGGACCAAAAACCGCGTCATGGCTGCCAAGCGCCTCGAACGCGCGGGCCAACTCAGCCCGGTTAACCCCCGGAATATCCGCCCCGATCACGCAAGCCGGCCCCGGTGCCGCGCGCAGCATCCGCGCCATACGATCACCAAGGTTGCCCCTGCCCTGCGGCCATCGTGGTAGATGCGCGGGCCACACACGGCTTTGCAGCCCTTCGATATCCGGCGCGACAGCCAGCACCACTTGCCAACGCGGATCTGCGATCCGGCGCAACAAGCGGCGGGTTTGATGGCGAAACCACCACGCAGCACCGACCATCCCGATGTCGCGGCCCAGCCGGGTTTTCACCCGACCGGGATGCGGCTCTTTCACCATAACGATGAGCGTTGGTTTCACGTGAAATAATCCCGCAGCACGCGCGCGTAGATGGATTTAAGCTGGTGGATATGCTCGACCCGCACATGTTCATCGACTTGGTGCATGGATTGACCGACCAGACCGAACTCCACCACCGGGCAATGCGCCTTGACGAAACGCGCATCCGAGGTGCCGCCCGTGGTCGAGAGCTCCGGTTTTACGCCCGTCTCAGCCTCGACCGCGCCTGAGATCAGATCAGACAGCGCGCCCGGCGGCGTGATAAAGCTTTCGCCCGAAATCTTAATTTGCACATCCACCTGCACGCCAAACTCGGCTGCGATTTTATCCGCCTCGCTGCGCAGCCAATCACTTAGGCCGTCGCCGGAATGGTGGTCGTTGAACCGAATATTTACCGCACCGCGACATTGGGCCGGGATTACATTGGTGGCTTTGTTGCCAGTGTCGACCGTTACAACTGCCAGCGTGGAAGGATCAAAATGATCGCTACCCTGATCCAACTCATGGCTCGCCAAACGGTCCATCAGCCGCATCATCGCAGGCAGCGGGTTGTTGGCCCGGTGCGGATAGGCCGCGTGGCCCTGTTTACCCGTCACCTTGAAATGCGCATTCATCGACCCGCGCCGCCCGATCTTGATCATGTCGCCCATCGTCTCTGGGCAGGTCGGCTCGCCCACCAGACAGACATCCATGCGCTCGCCGTTTTCGTCCATGTAATCCAGCAATGCCGTCGTTCCGTCGACGGCGTCACCCTCCTCATCCCCGGTGATCGCCAGCACGATAGACCCATCTGGCGGTGTGTCACCCACGAAATCCACCGCCGCCGCGACAAAGGCCGCCACGCCCGATTTCATATCCGTGGTGCCACGGCCATACATGATGCCGTCTTTCACTTCGGCACCAAAGGGCAGCACGGACCAATCCGCTTCGTCTCCGATTGGCACAACGTCGGTGTGCCCGTTAAAGCCGAAGGACTTGTGGTTGCCCTTCTTCCCCCAACGAGCAAAGAGGTTGCAAACACCGCCCCGGTCAACCCGCGTGCAGTCAAACCCAGCGGTACCCAAAACTTCCTCCAGCACTTCAAGCGCGCCGTCGTTGATGGGGGTCACAGAGGCGCAGCGCACCAGTTTCGCGGTGAGTTCAGCAGGATCGAGACCGGACATTTCGGCTCCTTTTCAGGGTATTTCGCGTTTCCCGATACTTTTGTGGGGAAAAACCTAAGATGCCAAGGGGGGCCAGCGCAAATCCCCGCGAGGATCAGCGTTGAAGTCGCAATACGAATGAAATGTCAGTCGAAGAATGGCGTCATCTGCGCGACGATGACCGAATTCTCTTCCAAAGCGCGTTGCATGAGTTCGCGTTCTTCGCTGTCGATCTCCTGACCTTCGGCCTCGCGCTCTTCCAGCGTGCCATAGCCGGTCACGTCGAGCGGGTTGGTGTCAGCTTGTTTCAGGATCGCCACGGTTTCGCGAACCGCTTCGGCTTCATCAATCCCAGATGCAAAACACATCAGCGCGGCACCGGTGGCCTTGTCGGGCAAACCGTCACCATCCTTGCGCCCGATCTGCACCAAAAGGGTAAAGACCTGCTGGCGCGAAGGTTTTTTGGTTTTCTTAGGTTCAGACATGATAAGGGCCGCCGATTGCTTTCGGCAGCCCTAACCTTTTCGCTCAGACTTGGAAAGGGGCCGTAGCCCCCGCCGTTATGACTTGCCGCGCACCATCCGGGTGACCCAGATCAACAGACATGCACCGATCACACCGACGACGAGTTGACCCAACCAACCGCCCAGCGTGCTGCCGACGATCAAAACCAAGAGCCAGTTCGCGACCAAGGCACCAACGATGCCAAGGATGATGTTCATGATCAGACCCATGTCCGACTTCATGATTTTTTCCGCGATCCAGCCTGCAAGGCCGCCTACGATGATTGCGGCAAACCAACCAATACCAGTCATGTCGTTAATCTCCTTTAAATTCAGGGATCAACGCCATAACCGGGCATTTGGTTCCCTCAGTCGCGCAGCAACTCGTTGATCGAGGTCTTGGAGCGGGTCTTGGCATCCACCCGTTTCACGATCACGGCGCAATAAAGGTTCACGTTGTTCTTCGATGGCATGGTGCCTGCGACGACGACCGACCCTGCGGGCACTTCGCCATACATGATCTCACCGGTTTCGCGGTCGACGATCTTGGTCGACTGGCCGATGAAGACACCCATGCCCAGCACCGAACCTTCGCGCACGATGCAGCCTTCGACGACTTCCGAACGTGCGCCGATGAAGCAATTGTCTTCAATGATGGTCGGACCTGCCTGCATCGGCTCCAACACGCCGCCAATGCCAACGCCGCCCGACAGGTGCACGTTCTTGCCGATCTGCGCGCAGCTGCCGACGGTCGCCCATGTGTCAACCATGGTGCCACTATCCACATAGGCGCCGATGTTCACGAAAGATGGCATCAGCACCACGCCCGGCGCGATAAAGGCAGAGCGGCGCACCACGCAGTTCGGCACAGCGCGGAAACCGGCCTCTTTCCACTCGGCATCGCCCCAGCCTTTGAACTTGCTGTCGACCTTATCCCACCAGCCAGCGCCCTGCGGGCCGCCTTCTTGATGTTCCATGTCCTTGATGCGGAAGCCCAGCAGCACGGCCTTCTTAGCCCACTGGTTGACGTGCCACTGACCGTCGTCCTGCTTTTCCGCCACACGCAGCTTGCCGCTGTCGAGCGCATTCAGCGTCTCTTCGATGGCGTCGCGCACCTCGCCGGTGGTGGCAGATGTGATCTGGTCGCGGGTATCCCAAGCGGCTTCGATGGCGGTTTCAAGTTGGGCGTTGGACATGGGGCAAGTCTCCGAATGTGAAAAGGCCTTTCGAGGGCTATAGCCTTGCACCGCCAAGGGTGCAATTGCCGGGCGATGAGGGGCGTGGCCATTCTGTGATCAACAAGGCATGTTGACCTGAACGGCCATCGCGCCACCTGAGCCAAGCCCTAGACCAAGGAAAGACCCGAGGATGACCGAGGAACACCGCCACCCCCTGCGCCGCGCCAATGTTGACCGCGCCAAGGCCCAAGACGCCCCCGACACGCCGCAAACCCGCGCGCCTGCCTACCGTCTGGCCTTTACCGACGATGACTTCATGTGCCGCGATGAGTTGCGCCCGGTGCGCCTGCAACTGGAACTGCTCAAGCCGGAGTTGCTGCTGGATGCCCACGGCATCCAATCGACCATCGTGCTTTTTGGCGGTGCGCGCATTCCCGCGCCAGCCGAGAAACACACCGCCCGCACCAAGACGCTGGCCGACCTGTCGCGTTTTTATGATGAAACGCGCACCTTTGCCCGCCTGATGACCGAAAAGTCGATGGAGACCGGCGGTGTGGAGAACGTCATCGTCACTGGCGGGGGCCCGGGCGTGATGGAGGCTGGCAACCGCGGCGCGTTGGACGCAGGCGGCCATTCCATCGGCCTGAATATCGTGCTGCCGTTCGAGCAGGCTCCCAACGAATACGTCACGCCGGAGCTTTGCTTTAACTTCCACTATTTCGCGATCCGCAAGATGCACTTCCTGATGCGCGCCCGCGCGATCTGTGTTTTTCCCGGTGGTTTCGGCACCATGGACGAGCTCTTTGAGGCGCTGACGCTGATCCAGACCGGTCGCATGAACCGCGTGCCCTTCTTGTTGTTTGGCCGCGAGTTCTGGGAAAAGATCATCAACTGGGATGCGCTGGCCGATGCTGGGACGATCTCTGCCGAAGACCTCGACCTGTTCCGCTTTGTCGAAAGCGCGGATGAGGCGATGGAAGTTATCGAGAATTGGGAAACCGCCCCCGCCCGCGAACATGTGCCGGGCCGGGAAGAGGTCGAAGATCACGGCTGATCGGGCTTTGCCCGGCCCCGTCACCGGGTAAAGGTCTGGCCCAAGGCCACTTTGGCCCCTTGGACAATATCGCGCAGGATATCGGCGGCGGGTTTGACCGCGCCGATCAGCCCTGCGACCTCTCCGACAAAGGCATTGGCAGTGCGGGCATCGCCCTCTGCCACCGCCGCCTGCCAGCGCGGCAACTCTTGCGCCTGCGCGGCGCGCAGCCCGTCAGGGTCATCATGCCAGCGGTCGGTGAACTCATTGCGCAGCACGCGGCCCGTATAGCGTCTAGGCCAATCGTAGCCGCGCATGATGTCGGTCACGGTGCTGCGCAGCGTGTCGTCGCCGCTGGCCTCAATCGCGGCCTCAAGCATCGCGGGATGCACCAGCGCCTCTTCCGATGCCCAGAAACGCGAACCGACGACCACCCCATCGGCCCCGAGCATCAGCGCCGCCGCCAACCCGCGCCCATCCGCCACGCCGCCTGCGGCGCAGAGCAGCACCTCCGGCGCGCGGCGGGCGATGTGATCGGCAATTTCTGGAACCAGCGTAAAGGTCGCGCGTTTTTCGCCGTGTCCACCGGCTTCGGCCCCTTGGGCGACGATGATTTCAGCCCCCAGATCAATCGCGTGGGCCGCGTCGCGCAGCGTTTGCACCTGACAGATCAACGGCACCTTTGCGTCGCGGATTTGGGGGACGAACTCTGCTGGATCGCCAAAAGACAGAAAGACCGCCGCCGGGTCGCGGGCGAGGACCTGCTCCAACGCCTGCGGATGCTCGCGCAGCTTCCAAGTGATGAAGCCGCAGCCGACCGACTGATTGCCCGCCAGATCCTGCTGCTCAGTGATCCATTCGCCCGCGTCGTAAGCGCCGCCGATCATACCCAGGCCTCCGGCACCTGAGACCGCCGCCGCCAGCCGACCGCCCGCCGCAAAGGCCATGGGCGCTTGGATGATGGGGTGGCTGATCCCCAGCCGCTCGGTCAATCGCGTGTTTAACATACCGTCACCGCCCCGCCAAAATCGCGTCGGCAGCCTTTTCGGCAATCATCACCGTGGGCGATGCCGTGTTGCCCGAAACGATCTTGGGCATGATCGACGCATCAATCACCCGAAGCCCGCGCAGCCCATGCACCCGCAGATCGGTATCGACCACGGCCATCGGATCACTGCCCATCTTGCAGGTGCCAACGGGGTGAAAGATCGTCGTGGCAATATCGCGCGCCTTGTCGAGCAGGTCTTCGTCGCTCTGCACAGCAGGGCCGGGCAAGATTTCCTCGGGCTGATAGGGGTGCAACGCCTTGGCCGTCATAATGTGTCGCGCCTGCTTCATGGCCGCGACCGCGACGCGCTTGTCGCTCTCGGCGGAAAGATAGTTCAGGCGAATGTCGGGCTGCACCGCGCTGTCGCGGCTGGTCAGGTGGCAAGACCCGATGCTCTCAGGCCGCAGGTTACAGACCGAAACGGTGATCGCGGGGAAGGGATGCAGTGGATCGCCCAGCTTGTCGGTCGACAGGGGCTGCACGTGGTATTCCAGATCAGGCGTCTCCAACGCGGGGTCGGACTTGGTGAACATGCCGAACTGGCTGGGCGCCATCGCCAAGGGGCCGCTGCGCCGCATGAGATATTCCAGCCCCATCCGTCCCTTGCCCCACAGCGAATGGGTCATCGTGTTGAGCGTCTTGGTGTTCTGCACCTTATAGACGGTGCGGATCTGCAAATGGTCCTGAAGGTTCTCCCCCACGCCGGGCAGTTCATGCAGCGTGGTGATCCCCATGCCGCTCAAAAGCTCGCTCTGTCCAATACCTGACAGCTCCAAGATTTTCGGCGAGTTGATCGCCCCGGCGGCCAAGAGCACCTCCCCCTCGGCCACGGCCCGAAGGGCGCGGCCCTTATGGGTGAAACGGACGCCGGTCACACGCTTGCCCTCAAGGATCAGCCCATTGGTATGTGCATCGGTCATCACCCGAAGATTGGGGCGCTGCATCGCCGGGCGGAGAAAGCCGCGCGCGGTGTTCCAGCGCACGCCGTCCTTTTGGTTCACCTCGAAAAAGCCCGACCCTTCGTTGTCGCCGTCATTGAAATCAGCACGCGGCTCGATCCCGAACTCCCGCGCGCCGTCCTGCACGGCCTCCAGAATATCCCACCGCAGGCGCTGTTTGCTGACCTTCCATTCACCTCCGGCGCTGTGCATGTCATTGCCGCCCGCGTGGTGATCCTCGGACTTGAGGAAATAGGGCAGCACGTCGTCCCAGCTCCACCCGGTGTTGCCGAGTTGCCGCCAGTGGTCATAATCCGCCGCCTGCCCGCGCATGTAGATCATGCCGTTGATGGAGCTACAGCCGCCCAACACTTTGCCGCGCGGATAGGTAAGAGAGCGCCCGTTCAGTCCCGGCTCAGGGGCGGTTTTCATCATCCAATCGGTGCGCGGATTGCCAATGCAGTAGAGATAGCCCACCGGCACCTTGACCCAGTGGTAATTGTCATCCCCCCCGGCCTCGAGCAGCAAGACGTTATTGGCCGGATCGGCACTGAGACGGTTGGCAAGTACACAGCCTGCGGTGCCTGCGCCGACGATGATGTAATCATAGCGGCCCTCTAGCTGTGTCTCGTCGTGCATGGTGATCCCTTCCCAATATGCCTGCGCCGCCTCCCGGCTCGATATTGGTAGAGCGCCCGGCGACAGGTCACAATCCCTGCCGTAAATGAAGCGCACCGCCCCCCCTTGCCGACCTTTTGCCCCAAAGCCACATCTGCGGCGCTTAGCGTCCGCATCGCATCCGTTTGTTGCTTTTTTTGACCCACAGGTGAATATGGCCAGATTGGATATACTGCCCCGAAGCGCTAGATTGTTCCTTTAACGAAGAGAATTTTATCGCCGCGCGGTGGCTAGATACGAAGGTTGAAACTGTTGCGGCGACCCGAATTTATATTGTTCCTCGGATGTCTTGCCATCACTTTTGGGGTGTTTCTTTACAGCAGCCGCAGCAACGATGCCGCCGCCGAACAGGCCTTTGACCGGATAGCCGAGGAAAGCCTGCAAAGCCTCGACGCGCGTATTCGTACCTACCTGCAAAGCCTCAACGGCGTCGCCGCTTTCTTGAACGCCTCTGACGAGGTGACTGCCCGCGATTTTGCGCATTACGTCGACACCCTGCAAATCGACAGCTTCTTGCCCGGCATAAATGGCATCGGTTTTGTCGCGTCGGTGGCCAAAGGGACAGAGGACGCATTCGTCGAAGAAGTCACCGCCCTTGGGATCAAGGACTTCCGCATCCACCCAGATACCGGCAACGCCGAGAAGTTGGTGATCCAATATATCTACCCCCAAGGGCCAAATGCAGAGGCTGTCGGCCTCGACATCAGTTTTAACGACGACCGCCGCCGCGCTGCCCTGCGCGCCCGCGAAACCGGAGAGCCACAGCTAACACCGCGCATTCTGTTGGTGCAGGATAAGACCCGGCAGCCCGGTTTTCTCCTGCTCCGCCCGGTCTATGCCGCTACTGCGGGCACGCAGGAAGCAACGGAATTTTCCGGCTGGGTCTATGCGCCCTTTGTCGGTGCAAACCTCTTGAACAAGCTGACCTCCGCGCAGGGAGAGGCATATGACATCAAGGTATTCGATGGGCTGACCACAGCCCCAGAAAACCTGATTTTTGACAGCACTAACGAAAATGCCGAGGGCGGACGCCAAAGCGTCGTACAAACAATCGAACGCTTTGGACGACCTTGGACGGTCGTCCAAGTCAGTACAGCCGGTTTCGACAGCGCCATGCACAGCGCCGTGCCGGAAATCCTGCTTATCTCTGGTATTTTGCTGGCGATCCTATTCTTTGTGGCCTTCCGCAGCCTGCGCCAACGCAGCGCAGCGCTCAGCCAGCTTGCCGTCTTGCGCGAACGTCAGATCGACGCCCATGAAGAGGAAAACCGCTCGGTCATCGAAAACGCTGTGACGCCTGTGTTCCTGCTCGACAGCAAGGATCGCGTGCGTTTCGCCAACCAAGCGGCACTGGTCTGTTTCGGCTATGGCCGCGAGGCGCTTGAAGGCATGGACTTTGCCGATCTTGTGACCGAACGGATCAATGATCACGACCATGAACAAGTCAATGCGGCGGGCAAGACCTGCTTTGGCCAAGAGCTGAAGCTTGACCTGCAACGCAACAATTGGACCACCCACACCGGCGAGCGGCGCGTGACGGCGATTGTGCGCGATCTTACCTCGGAACTTGCGGTGCAGGATGAACTGGCGCGCAATAAGGCGCTTTATGACCTAGCCCTTGAAGGCGCGCAGATTGGCGTTTTCGACATTGACCTGCGCAGCGGCAAATCCGAGGTTTCAGACACTTGGCGCCATATCTTGGGAATGGCGGATTACGAGCGGCTTACCGATCCGCAGGCGGAATTTCTGAAACGGGTTCACCCCGATGATCTGCCCCTACTCACCCAGACCGATCAAGCCTGCATTGCAGGTCAGCAAAAGCGATCCGTGACCGAATATCGGTTGAAGGTGGGCACCGGGGAATGGCGCTGGATGCGCTCTGACGCGGTGGTGACCGAACGTGATGAGAACGGCGCCGCCCTGCGGATGGTCGGCACCCAGACTGATGTGACAGATGTCGTTCATGCGCGTAACGCTCTTGAAACCAGCGAGCGGCGGTTCCGGCAGGTGCTTGCCGCCGCACCGGTGGGCATGGCCATTCTCGGCGAAGGCGGCGTCTTTAACAGCGTCAACAGTGCGCTGTGTACGCTCTGCGGCTATAGCGAAGATGAACTGCTATCGAACACCAAACTGGGCGATCTGATGCCCAATGGCGATTTGCAGAAACTTTACGGAGAGGTCCGCGGGCTGGTCGAATCCCACAGTTCTCAGACGTATCAGGCCGAATACCGCATCACCCATAAATTGGGCTATGAACGTTGGGGCCTGTTCAACGTTTCTTGGACATACGACAAGAACAACCGAAGCTATGTCTTCATCGTGCAGATCAACGACATTACCGATCAAAAGAAGCTTGAGCAGATTAAAAGCGAATTTGTCTCAACCGTCAGCCATGAGTTGCGCACTCCGCTCACCTCGATCAAGGGGGCATTGGGCCTGATCGACACCACGGACAACACGCGCCTTCTTCCGGCACATATTCGGCTGATCGACATCGCGCGCAGCAACGCCGACCGACTATCGCATATCGTGAACGATATCCTCGACCTCGAAAAAATCTCCTCTGGGGAGGTTCAGTTCGATTTTCATGACGTTGATTTGAACGACGTGATCAGCGATTCCGTGAATGAGATGTCGCCCTTTGCCACCACCCATAACAACACCTTGGGCCTGCAATTGCCCGAAAGCCCGCTGATGGTCAGGGTCGATGAAAGCCGCACCCGGCAGGTGCTGGCCAATCTGATCTCTAACGCCTGCAAGTATTCCGACGCGGAGTCTGAGGTGCAAATCCGTGCCGAGCGTTTGGGCGACCGGGCGATTGTCTTTATTCAAAACACTGGCCCTGGCGTGCCTGAGAATTTCCGTCCCCGGATATTTCAAGCTTTCTCTCAGGCGGATGGATCAGACACCCGGGCCAAGGGCGGTACCGGGCTGGGGCTGAACATCACCCGGCAGATTATCAAACGTCAGGATGGAACCATCGGCTTTGAAAGCATTCCGAATGGCGTCACCGTCTTTTGGTTCACCTGCCCCATCGCCAATGCCGAGACCACACAGACGCCCACCCTGCCAGACATGCGAATTGCGGCGCGGGATGAAAAACTTCGTGTGCTGCACATCGAAGACGATCTAGATTTTGCTGAGGTCATCCGCACAGGATTGGACAGCGTTGCGGATGTGACCAATGTGACCAACCTTGCCCAAGCGCGAAAGTTGATCGGCAAAGAGGAGCTCGATGTCGTGATCCTTGATTGGTCCTTGCCCGATGGTGATGCCCGCTCTTTGCTGGAAGACATTACGCGGCTGCACCCCGCCGCCAAGATCATCAGCCTTTCTGCCGACAACAATCGCGAACCCGACCCGCGGGTCGGGATTAACCTTATCAAATCACGGAGCGGCATTAGCTCGGTGGTCAATTCAATTACAGGAACAACCGCACGCGCATCCTAAAAGCTGGTAACCCTACGGCATGACGCTAAAGTGCTACATGCCATATTATTGCCAAGATAGTTTGCCAGTTTAATTAAATTACAACTCATAGGTCATGCTATAGTTTGCAGCATGCACGCTTCTGGGCGAGGATTTACGAGTGTCGTCGAAGTCATTTAACAAACGTACCGCCGCCACATTTTTTCTGGGCAGCGCCATTTCAGGTAGTTGGTACACAGCAACTTCTGCACTGTTCGCAGGCCAAATCGGGGAGGTTCTGCCCGTGGTCGGCGCAATCGTTCTTGCGGGTATTACACCCTTTGCGATGAACGCGTTACGTTCAGGCAGCGATCAACCTCTCGAAAACCATAACATGGCGCAACGGCTTAAAGCCTTTGACAGCCATGCCATCGTGAACATCTTAGATACAGGCGGCATCCTCACACAGGTGAATGATCGCTTTATCGAACTGACCGGCTATGCCCGCGACCAGCTGATAGGTCAGCCCGTTTCGATGCTTTACAACGAACGATCTCGCGAACTCGCTGCAGAAATGCGCGCCACTTTGATGCAAGGCAAGACGTGGCAGGGCGAAACTCCTCTGCGCTGTGCCGATGGTCGGGTAATCCAAACACAATGCACAGTCATGCCGCTTTTTGACCAACAAGGGGCATGGGCCGGGTCAATCTCGGCCCGTACAGATGTGACCCACGCCAATGAGCTTTTGGCCGAGCGCGACACTGCGGAAACGCTGTATGAACTGCGCGATGACATCTGGATCGTCGATGCTGAAACGCTCCGCTTTAGCTATATGAACCGCGTCGCAATGAGCCGTACCGGCTGGCGCAACGATTCATATTCAGAACGCACCCTTCAAGACCTTGCCGAAAAAAGCGGCAACCAAACCGTGCTTGAAGCCTGCCGCAACCTTTCTGCTTCGGGCAAGGGGATGACCCAGTTCGACACAGAAATTATGGGCAATCACTTTCAGGTCACGATCAAACTGCTGCCCATCGGCGGCACGGCGGGGCGCTTTTTGATCATGATGCACGACATTACGGACATCATCGACGAAGAGCGGATGAAGTCGGAGTTCATCTCGATGGTCAGCCATGAGCTGCGCTCGCCGCTCACCTCGATCAAAGGGTCGATGGGGCTGCTTTTGTCGCGTGCGGCGGGTGAACTGCCCAGCAAGGCACGCGCCCTGTTGGAGATATCGCACCGCAATGCAGATCGCTTGGTATTGATCATCAATGACATTCTTGATCTTGAAAAGATCTCGAATGGACGGCTGGAGTTCAACCTTCAAAAGATTGATATATCTGAGCTTCTTCGGGAAACGAGTGCCGCCAACGCCTCGCTTGAACAGCGCCACGGCGTACGCATTCAAGTTGAAAACGCGGATGCCCCGATGCAGGTCGTCACGGATCCAAACCGAGTCATTCAGGTGCTGACAAACTTTCTATCCAACGCGGCCAAATTTTCGAAACCCGGTGAGCGGATCGTCATCCGCGCCCAAGAGACCGACGATGAATTGCGCATTTCTGTGTCGGACCGGGGGCCGGGCATTCCGGCGTCTGAAGAGCACAAAGTGTTCCAGCGTTTCGCCGATCTGTCCAACTCAAGCCGCGCTGAAAAGGGTGGTACGGGGCTTGGCCTTAGCGTGTGCAAGGCCATCGTCGAAAACCTTGGTGGCAAAATAGGTTTTGACAGCCGCGAGGGATTTGGTACGACATTTTACTTTACCCTGCCGAAGAAAAATTCTCTGGTAGCGGCAGAGGAACCGGCTTCGCTGCTGCGCGAAGCCTCCTAGAGAGAGTACGGAATGATCAAATTGCTGCACGTCGAGGATGACGCGGATATTCGGGAAATCGCGCTGATGGCGCTTGAGCTGAGCGGCGATTTCGATGTCGTCCAATGCGAAACCGGAGAAGTGGCGCTGAAACAGGTTCAGTCCTACACGCCCGATGTTATCCTGCTCGATATGATGATGCCCGGCATGACGGGGCGCCAGACCCTTGAAAAAATGCGTGAAATGGACAGCCTGCGCGATGTGCCGGCGATCTTTATGACCGCTCGTGCCCAGCATAATGAGATTGAAGAACTGCGTGATCTGGGCGCGGCTGATGTCATCAGCAAGCCGTTTGATCCCATCGCCCTGGCCGATCAGGTCAAAGCAGCGATGCAGGGCGCCTAAGCCAGCACCCCCTCAGTTTACCATTTCGTCGGCTTGGTTGTGAGTTGTAATGAATAAGGACGTGCCACGCCGGGCACGGCCGCCACGTCATTAGGCGTGAGCGTCGATTTCTTTACGACACTGCGCAACGAAACCATCCAGTTCCGAGATGATCTCGATAGGGCAATCCGCCCGGTTGGCGCTTGGCCCGGCCAGATGGTCCACGATCTGCGTCTCACATTTACGCGCCATACGGCCCAGCTCTTCGAACCCCAAGGATCCAGCACTTCCAGCAATCTGGTGCAGGATGGCCTGTGCGCTTGCCAGATTACCTTTGATCTCTTCCACAGTAGTAGCGTCCCACGCCGCTAGCCCATGGCTTGCAATTTGGGTCTGACGCTCGGCCAACATTTCGACAAAGCGCTTGCGAATGCGCTCTATGCCGGGAAGTTCAGCTAACATTTTAGTCATGCCTGTTGATCATTCTGCCAAAAGTCATTGAGCGATTTCGTATGTGCCACACTGGCGGCTTCTGCGCTTGCATGGGCCTGCCCCAGCGCGTCCATGACGGAGTTGCCGCTCTTCCAAATCAGCCGCACGGCCTCGCCCGAACTGACACGCGGGTGAACGCGCTCGCCATTATTGTCGAACAATTCAGTTTGAGACAACTCAAAGTTAACCGCATCCATCAACCCGCCCATATTCGGGCGCCAGCCACTTTCCGTAATGCACACAAATGTGCCGTTACCCGCGTAGGACATGAGCACCTGATGATCGACAAGCGTATCGGACAGGATCTCGGCCACATCGGACACAAGGCTATAGAACTCAAAAGAGGTCATCGTCGCGTGGAAAGCGTCGACCTCGCGGATGGTGAATGCAAAGGCGGTAGAACCGAACAGCGCACTGCGCGACAACTGCGCGACGTAGTTTTCCATCGCGGTGTAGTCGATCACATTGTCCACGTCATAGATCGGGATTGGCTCAAACAGCTCCATATGGGTGGCTTGGTCAGCTATCGTTTTGGCGGCAAAGATTTTCTTGGTTCGCTGCTGGCGATCCTTCACCATGCCTTCGACCAGACCGATACGTGCTTTCAGTTCGGCAATCTCGAACGGTTTGGTCACATAGTCGGTGGCCCCGGCGGCAAAAGCCGCATCGATATAGCGTTTATCGGACATCGCGGTCAGCATCAGGATCGGCGTATCGGCATGGCGCGACGAATTGCGAATGTGCTGCGCCAGTTCGATCCCATCCATCCCCGGCATCTGAATATCAAGCATGAAGCAATCAATCGGCCCTAGGTTCGGATCGCCTAGCATATCAATCGCATGCAGAGCCGATGGGGCGGTCGTCAGTTCATGCGCGCCGATGATCTCTACGAATTGCCCAAGCAATTCGAGGATAATCGGATCGTCATCCACCGCCAGAATTCTCATTACATCTCTCCACAGATAAAAATCTTCGGGCCCCAAACTGGACGGGCCGCTGCTTTCTCCTAATTTCCCTGTGAAGTGTGGCCTAATTTGGGCGATTCCTTAGTAAATAGACGACAAACCGGGGTACTGTTTCCAGTCCGATGCATTTTTTCCAGAACTAATCCGCAAATTTTACCTGATCTCTTTTTTTGAGGAACTTCCGGTCACTCCTCACTCAATTGTGATTCTTCTAATGAAAATGGCCCGACGTTTCCGCCGGGCCCTTCGATCTTTGATGTTTTCAAGTTTTAGCCCAAGGTTGCCTTGATCGCGTCAGCGGTGGCACCCACAACCTTGTCCGCTTCTTCGCGGGTCAAGCAGAAGGGCGGCGCAAAGCCGATGATGTCGCCTTGGGGCATGGCGCGGGCGATCACACCTGCTTTGACCATATCGCCAACGATGGTCGGCACCACTTTGCGCGATGGATCAAACTGCGTGCGGCCATCGCGGTCTTCAACCAGTTCTACGGCGCAGAGCATCCCTTCGCCGCGAATGTCGCCCACCTTGGGGTGGTCGCCCAATGCGGCCTTCATCTGCGCATTCAGATAGCCGCCCACGTCCGAGGCATTCTCGATCAGCTTCAGATCGTCGATCAGCTTGAGGTTCGCGATCCCCGCAGCCGCGCCGATGGGGTGGGCCGAATAGGTCCAGCCATGGCCGATGGGGCCGTTTTCATCGGTGCCCTGCTCCAGCACCTTCCACATCTTGTCACCCACAATCGAGCCCGACAGCGGCGCATAGGCCGAGGTCAGCCCCTTGGCGATGGTGATGAGGTCAGGCTTCATCCCGTAATGGTCCGAGCCGAACATGGAGCCCAGACGGCCAAAGCCGGTGACAACCTCATCCGCGACCAGCAGGATGTCGTGTTTGTTCAGCACCTCTTGCACGGCGGCCCAATAGCCTTCGGGCGGCGGCACGATGCCCCCGGTGCCCAGAACCGGCTCCCCGATGAAGGCGGCGATGGTGTCGGCGCCCTCACGCTCGATCAGCGCTTCCAATTCGCCCACCAGATGCGCGGTGAACTCTGCCTCGCTCATGTTGGCGTCGGGGCGGCGATAATAATAGGGCGCTTCGGTGTGCACCACCTGTGCCAGCGGCAGGTCGAATTTCTTGTGAAACAGCTCCAGCCCAGTCAGCGAGCCTGTCACCAGACCAGACCCGTGATACCCACGCCAGCGCGAGATGATTTTCTTCTTCTCGGGGCGGCCAAGGATGTTGTTGTAGTACCAGATCAGCTTGACGTTGGTCTCATTCGCGTCCGACCCGCCAAGGCCGAAATAGACTTTGCTCATGCCCGCAGGCGCACGGTCGAGGATCATTTTCGACAGGGTGATGCTCGCCTCGGTGCCATGGCCGACATAGGAGTGGTAATAGGCCAGTTCATGCGCCTGCTCAGCAATCGCCTCGGCGATCTCGGTCCGGCCGTAGCCCACGTTCACGCAGTAGAGACCGGCAAAAGCGTCGAGCATCTGGTTGCCGTCGCGGTCCGTGATATGGCTGCCTTTGGCGGTCTTGATCACACGGGTCGGGCTTTCGCCACGGGCGTGCTGCGCCAGATGGGTGGAGGGGTGAAAGAAATTTTCACGGTCCCATTGTTCGAGCATATCGTTCTTCAGCATTGGTCATTCCTTTCTTCCGACGCGCCTTTGCGCCGTATCTTTCAAATCTTAGGCCCAGTCACGGCAGACGTATTTCACTTCCGTAAAGGCTTCGAGCCCCAGCCGCGATCCCTCGCGTCCGATGCCCGATTGTTTCGTCCCGCCAAAGGGGATCGGCGCGCCGGTCACCTTGGTGCGGTTCACGGCCACCATGCCGAAACACAGCGCCCGGCTGGCGCGGTAGATGCGGCGTGGGTCTTGGCTGTGGACATAGGCCACCAACCCGTACTCCGTGTCATTGGCCCGTGTGATCGCCTCATCCTCACTGTCGAAGGCCGCGATGGCGGCCACGGGGCCAAAGGTCTCTTCACGCATGATCAGCGCGTCGGCAGGCACATCCGCCAGCACCGTCGGTTCAAAGAACAGCGGCCCCGCTGCGTGCCGCTTGCCACCACAAAGCAGCCGCGCCCCACGGTCAAGCGCATCTTTTACGTGTTCCTCTTGTTTGGCGACCGCCTTTTCGTTCATCAGGGGGCCGATGTCGGGATCATCCGCGCCGACGCCCACGGTCAGCGCCTGCGTCGCTGCGGCGAACCGCGCGCAGAAGGTCGCATAGCTGTCGCGGGCGATGAAGAAACGGTTGGCGCCGAGGCAGTCCTGACCGGAGGTGGCGAACTTGGCCTTGATCGCCTCTTCGACCGCGCGGTCCATATCGGCATCATCGAACATGATGAAAGGCGCATGGCCACCGAGTTCGAGGACCAAGCGTTTCACGCTGTCGGATGCTTGACGATACAGCAGCTTGCCGATCTCAGTAGAGCCGGTGAAAGAGATGGCCCTCACGCGGGTGTCTTCCATCCATGGTTTCACGATCTCGGGGGCCTCCCCGGTGACGACGTTGAACACGCCTTTCGGCAGCCCTGCCTGTTCGCCCAATTCGGCCAGTGCCAGCGCCGAGAACGGCGTCTCTGCCGAAGGATGCGCCACCACGGTGCAGCCCGCCGCCAGCGCGGCACCTGCCTTGCGAGTCAGCATGGCGGAAGGGAAGTTCCACGGGGTGATCAGCGCGGCTACGCCCACCGGCTCGCGCCAGATTTCCACCTCGGCATCCGGCAGATGCGAGGTGACGCCTTCGATGTTGGGGCGGCGCGCCTCTTCGGAATAGAACTCAAAGAAAGACGCGGCATAGTCGATCTCGCCGCGCGATTCCGAGATGGGTTTGCCCTGTTCGGCGGTCATGATCCGGGCCAGATCCTCACGGTTTTCCAACATCAGATCGCGCCAGCGGCGCAGGATGGCACCACGCTCTTGCGGTAACAGCCCGGCCCAATGGGGAAAGGCAGCATGGGCGGCATCCACCGCGGCGCGGCTGTCGTCGGCGTTAAGCTTAGCAACCGACCCCAAGACTGCCCCGCTTGCCGGGTCAGTCACCTTGAAGTCATCGCTCTGCGCGCCAGCAACCCATGCCCCGCCGACATAGGCGAAATGGCGGGCCAGCTCGCCCCGCGTCAGCGCGGGCAGACCATCGGCGGGGGTTGGGATCATCTTGGTCATCGGGCACCTCCTTGGGATGAATTGCCCCGAAGGTAAGACAGGATGCGGCGCGGGTTTGACCGAATATCACACCATCGGCAGGAGGTTTTGCGGCGCAGCACCCTGCCCGCCGCAAAAACTACGGCGGCTCAGCTTTCGTCTTCGGGCAAGAGCTGCGACAGAGGCAGCGGTGCCGATTTGACCGATTTGGTGACAACATAGGTGAAATAGCGCGTCAGCCCGGCCTGCTGATCCAGCAGCGCATCCATCAGACGTTGGTAACTGTCGATGTCGCGGGTGACGACCTGTAGCAGATAGTCAAAACCGCCGCCCAAGGCCCAGCACTGGACGATCTCATCATGCTGCGCGATCACCGCCTCGAACCGCTGAAACGCCTCGGCACGATGATTGCCCAGTTCGGCCTGCACAAAGACGGTGACATGCGGGGCGATGCGGCGCAGGGCGACATGGGCCTGATAGCCGGTGATGATGCCCGCAGACTCCAACCGCGCCAGCCGTTCGCCGCAGGCGGTGGGACTTAGATTAACCTTGTCGGCCAGCGCAGATTTGGCGATGCGCCCCTCGCGAGAGAGGATCGACAGCACCGCGATATCGCGTTTATCCAGTTTGACAAAGCTCATGCCAGTTTCATGAGAGCGCAGGTCAGACTTGTCAATTGTCATGATTGTGGTGATCATCCCGATCATGACAAAATGGCGCCCAGACCCCGGTTCCCTGACCCGACCTGCCTACCGATCACTCGTTCAGGCGATTGAAACGGCGATTCAAAATGGCGTGCTCAAACCTGGAGACCGGATGCCAACGCAGCGCCAACTGGCGTTCGATCTGTCGCTCAGCGTGCAAACCGTCAGCCGCGCCTATGACAAGCTGGTTGAGGCGGGCAAGATCGTCGGAGAAGTGGGGCGCGGCACCTTTGTGCGTGCGGCGAGCGATGATATCTCCATGCCCTTCGTCAGCCGCAAGGCCGCCGGGCGGTTGCTGGATATGTCGATCCTGAAACCCGTGCTGGACCACGCCCATGAAGAGGCGATGCAAAAGACGCTACGCGCGATGGCGCGGTCCCTGCCCCGCGCCATGATGGGCGGGTTTCGCCAAGACCTCCGCGCCGGAGACAGCAGCAGCGCGGTGCGGCGCTGGCTCTCGCTTTGTGGGCTGGATCTGGAGGGGATGGCAGTGATCCCGACCAATGGCAGCACCAGCGCGATGACCGTGGCGATGATGACGGCGGCCCAACCCGGTGATCTGATTGTGAGCGAAGACATCGGCCATCACACCCTGCGCCCCCTCGCCCGCTTTTTGGGCATCCGCCTGCAAGGAGTAAGCGTCGACGCAGGCGGCATCTGCCCCGAGGCGCTGGAGCGGGTCTGTGCGAAAGAGCCTGTCAAAGCCGTCTACCTGATCCCCAACGGGGCCAACCCGCTGGCCTTTACCATGACCGAAAACCGCCGCGCCGCGGTGATCGAGGTGGCACGACGCCATGACCTGCTAATCATCGAAAACCAATCATGGGGGCCGCTGCAAGACGCGCCGCCACCGCCGATGGCAGCCATGGCGCCAGAACGGGTGCTCTATTTCACCAGCCTCACCAAATGCCTGATGCCGGGGCTGCGGGTCGGTTATCTGGTGGTGCCGGACCACCTTGGGGCATCGGCGGGCAACCGGCATATGGTAACCAATTGGATGGCCACCAATATGATGACCGAGATCGCCGGGCGCTGGATCGAAGAAGGCACTGCCCAGACTCTCCTCAACCGTCAGCAACTGGCCCTGCGCGACCGCGCCGATTTCGCCGCAAACGTCTTTCGCGGGCTCGACATGCGCACCAGCCCAAACGGGCTGCATCTTTGGCTGCCCTGCCACGACACCTACGAAGAGGCCGAACTGGTCAAATCCATCCGCGAGAGCGGCGTCGCCGTGGCCAATGGAGCCAGTTTCGCCATCGGCCCACCAGACCGCCACCCGGGGCTTCGCGTCTCGATCGGGGGGCAATCCTTTCCCGAATTTGCCCGCGGGATTCGCATGATCGATGTAAGATTACGCAACAGGGGTAGGACGGAGTGACTGTGAGAGCGTCTCAAATTGTCATGGATCAATATTCACATTGACATGATTGGGATCGGTTTAAATGATCTAGCAGTCAGGACATTAGTTTCGCTGCGGCCTTTGTGCTGCGCGGGCAATAAATGAAAGGGAGTAACATGGCTATTTTCAAGACCGTTATCACCGGGGGTATCCTCGCAGCCGTGACGAGTGTCGCAGGCGCGGCCTCGGCAGACACATGGCGCTATGCATTCGAAGAGGCACTGGACGAAGTGCAGGGCAAATACGCCCAGAAATTCAAAGAAGAAGTCGAAGCGAACTCCGACCACGAAGTTCAGCTTTTCCCATACGGCACCTTGGGTGAATCCGTCGACACGATGGAGCAGGCGCAGGCCGGCATCTTGCAGTTCGTGGACCAGTCGCCCGGCTTCACCGGCGCGCTGATCCCCGAGGCGCAAGTCTTCTTCGTGCCTTACCTGCTGCCGCAGGACGGTGAGCAACTCAACGAGTTCTTCCGCACCTCCAAGGCCATCAACGAGATGTTCCCCGCGCTCTATGCAGAGCAAGGTCTGGAACTGCTCAGAATGTTCCCCGAAGGCGAGGTCTGCATGACCACGCAAGAGCCGGTCAAAACGCCCGAAGACCTCAACGAGGTCAAGTTCCGCGTCATGACCAACCCGCTTTTGGTGGAGAGCTACAAAGCCTTTGGCGCGACGCCAACACCGCTGCCATGGGGCGAAGTCTATGGCGCGATGCAGACCGGCATCATCCAAGGTCAGGAAAACCCGGGCTTCTATCTGGAATCCACCAAGATGTATGAGGTGACAGACGTCATCACCTGCATCGGCCACAACAACTTCACCACCGCTGTGATGGCCAACAAGGATTTCTATGACGGCCTGTCCGATGAGGACAAAGAGGTTGTGCAGAACGCTTCTGACGCGGCATTCGATTATATCCTCGAATACCAGTCCGGCCTGCAGGAAAAGTCGCTGGAAAACATCGCAGCGGCGAAGCCTGACATGCAGATCAACATCCTGTCCGAAGAAGAGCGCCAGCCCTTCAAAGACAAGGCTGCATCGGTCGAAGAAGCCTTTATCGAGATGACAGGCGACAGCGGCAAGGAAATCCTTGAGCAATTCAAGGCCGACCTCGAAGCCGTTAAGTAAACGCATCCTTTCACCCTCCGGCACTGTCCGGGGGGTGACCTTATTTTGAAGCGATCCATTTTGAACCATTCACGGGATGACGCCGGTGACGGAAGACAACCACAGTTCGCAACTGCAATCGCAGGCAGATACCACCGGCACCGATGACGCCCCCGTGGGCACCTATAAATCCACCCTCCCCGGCCCTTTGGGCACAATCGACAACGCCATCAGCTGGCTTGAGTCTGTGATGCTCGCCGCTGGTGTTTTGCTGATGGCGGCCAATACGATTGCCAATGTGGTGGGCCGTTTCGTCTTTCAAAGCTCGATCTTCTTTTCCGAAGAGCTGAACAGCATCCTGATCATCCTCATCACCTTCGCGGGCATCTCCTATGCCGCGCGGCACGGGCGGCATATTCGCATGTCGGCGATTTTCGACGCCCTGCCCCCGCGCCCCCGCAAGGTGCTGATGATCTTTATCGCCTTCGTCACCGCCATCTTCATGTTCGGCCTCGCGTGGTACGCGCTGCAATATATCATGACCCAAGCCGGGCGTGGCCGCCTGCTGCCTGCGCTGCAAGTGCCGGTCTGGTGGACGCTGGTCTGGGTGCCCTTCGGCTTCTTCATGACCGGGCTGCAATACCTGCTGACCGCCATCAAGAACATCATCGAGCCTGATATTTACCTGTCGACCAGCGTGCTGGAAGGCTACGACGACAACGAGCGGGAGGTCTAAGCGATGGCTACTACCATTTTCTCCATCATGGTCGTCCTGCTGCTGCTCGGCTTTCCCATGATGATCCCGCTGATCGTCGGCGCGTTTGTTGGCTTCTATTCCCTCTTCGGCGGTTTCGGCCAGCTTGAGACGATGGTGCAGCAGATGATGGCTGGCGTCCGGCCCGCCTCGCTGATCGCCGTGCCGATGTTCATCTTTGCCGCCGATATCATGACGCGCGGCCAGTCCGCCGGGCGGCTGATCGACATGGTGATGTCTTTCGTCGGCCATATGAAGGGCGGTCTTGCGGTCGCCACCGCCGCAGCCTGCACCATGTTCGGCGCGGTCTCGGGCTCCACTCAGGCGACGGTCGTCGCCGTCGGCTCCCCCCTGCGGCCCCGGATGCTGAAAGCGGGCTACAAAGACAGCTTTGTGCTGGCGCTGATCGTGAACTCCTCCGACATCGCTTTCCTGATCCCGCCCTCCATCGGGATGATCATCTACGGCGTCGTCTCTAACACATCCATTGCAGAACTATTCATCGCGGGCATCGGGCCGGGCCTGCTGATCCTCGCGCTGTTTTCGGTCTATTCGGTGATCTACGCCTACCGCCACAACGTCCCTACGGAAGAGAAAGCCACATGGGGCGAGCGTGCCCGCGCGGTACAACAAGCGCTTTGGCCGCTGGGCTTCCCGGCGATCATCATCGGCGGCATCTACGGCGGTGTTTTCTCTCCGACCGAAGCGGCGGCGGCCTGTGTGCTCTATGCCATCTTCCTTGAGATGATCGTCTTTCGTGAGATCGACTTTGCGGGCATCTATGAGACGGCGAAATCCACCGGGCTTATCACCGCCGTGGTCTTCATCCTTGTTGCGGCGGGCGCGGCCTTTTCTTGGGTGATCTCTTTCGCGCAAATCCCGCAGGCGGTTTTGGCGGGCATCGGGATCGACAGCATGGGGCCGATTGGGGTGCTCTTTGTGATCTCCATCGCCTTCTTTATCGGCTGTATGTTCGTGGACCCGATCGTGGTGATCCTCGTCTTCGTGCCGATCTTTGCGCCGGTGGTCGACTCGGTTGGCCTTGATCCGGTGCTGGTCGGCACGGTCATCACGCTGCAAGTCGCCATCGGCTCGGCCACGCCGCCCTTCGGGTGTGACATCTTCACTGCCATCGCGGTCTTCAAACGGCCCTATATGGAGGTCATCCGCGGCACCCCGCCTTTCATCATCATGTTGCTGAGCGTCTCGGTTGCCCTGATCTTCTTCCCACAGATCGCCCTGTTCCTGCGCGATCTGGCTTTTGCGAAATAAGAGGAGAGCGTCATGTTCACCCATATCCTCGCCCCCTATGACGGCTCGGTGAATGCCGACCGCGCATTGATGAAGGCGGCAGAGATAGCCAATCTGACCGGGGCAAAGGTGACGCTGCTGACGATCTACCGGCATCATTCGATGCTGGAGGCGTCGCTGTCGATGGTGCGGGTGAACGATCCGGGCAATATCGACGATGCGATGCAGGCCCATGCGACCGAGATCATCAGCCACGGCAAACAGTTGATGAAAGACGCAGGCGTCGAGAATGTACGCGCTTTCGTGCGCTCGGGCCGACCGGCGCGGGCGGTGACCGAATTCGCCAAGAAACATGATGCCGATCTTATCGTCATCGGCTCTCGCGGGTTGGGGGCGACAGGCGATAGCTATCTGCTGGGATCGGTGTCACACAAAGTCACGGGGCTTGCGAAATGCCCTGTGCTTGTCGTCTAGATCAAAGGAATATTCAGGTGACACCCCCTGTGCAAAGCGAAACGCTTGACTGCCGTTTGCGTGAAGATGATCCCGTGCGCCTTGGCGCGATGCTGCTGTCGACCGACATGACCTTTGAGCGTGACGCCGCACGGTTGATCGACCCCGCGCAGGCCGCATTGCATGTGGCGCGGATCGCGTTTGAGAACCCCACCACCCCCGAGCGCCTGCGCGCCATGACCCCCGATATGGCCCGCACAGCGGCGCTGCTGGTGCCGGGGATCAAGCTTTCGGCCATCGCCTTTTGCTGCACCTCGGCCTCTGTCGCCATCGGTAATCCTGCGGTACGCGAGGCCATCGGCGAAGGGCTCCCCGGCGTGCCGGTCATCACCCCCGCCTCTGCCGCTATCGCGGGTTTTGCAGCACTTGGCGTGAAACGTGTGGCAATGCTCACCCCCTATTTACCTGAAACCGCCGCCCCCCTCGCCGCCTATTTCGAGGAACAAGGCCTACAGGTCATGCGCAACGGCGCATTCGGGTTGGAAGACGACCGCGACATGGCGCGGATCGACGACGAAAGCATCATCAACGGCGCCAAAGCACTGGACGGAGCGGAAGTAGAGGCATTTTTCCTCTCCTGCACGTCTTTGCGCGGTGTCGACGTGATCGACCGGATCGAAGCCGCTTTGGGCAAGCCGGTCGTGACCTCCAACCAAGCGCTGTGCTGGGCATTGCAACGGATGGGCGGGCTGTCAGGCCGTCCCGATGGCTATGGCCGTCTGTTCGACTGCGACATGCCAAACGTCCATGCACAGGGCATCATTCCGTGATCCCGGCCCCTCTGGCCGGATCACAATATTCGGGTAACCAGACATGAAAGGGGCTGGCCTATGACCACGTATGAGGCGAATTTTACCAACAGCGAGTACCAGCGCCGGGTCGACCGAACGCGCAAGACCATGGCCGCGCGCAACATGGATGCGATCGTGGTCAGCGACCCGTCGAACATGTCTTGGCTGTCGGGCTATGACGGTTGGTCGTTCTATGTCTACCAAGCGGTGATCGTGACCCATGAAGGTGAGCCCGTCTGGTGGGGCCGCGGCATGGACGCGCTTGGCGCACGACGCACCGTCTTCATGGAGGATGACTGCATCCGCGGCTACGATGACAGCTACGTGCAGAACCCCGAAAAACACCCGATGGAAGACCTCTCGGCCCTACTGAGCGAAATGGGGTTGGAGAACGCGCGCATCGGCGTTGAGATGGACAACTACTATTACTCCGCCCGCGCCCATGACACGCTGAAAACCAAGCTGCCCAAGGCGACCTTTATGGATGCCACGGCGCTGGTGAACTGGGAACGCGCGGTCAAATCCGAGCGCGAGATCGAATACATGGAACGCGCTGCGCGGATCGTGGAGGAAATGCACGTTCGCATCCTCGAAGTCGCCGTGCCGGGGATGCGCAAGAACGATTTGGTGGCCGAGATCTATGCCACCGGTATTCGCGGCGCGCAGGGATTCTGGGGGGATTACCCGGCCATCGTGCCCATGGCCCCGTCTGGCATGGACGCCACCGCCCCGCATCTGACGTGGGACGACCGGCCCATGCAGCCCAACGAGGCGACGTTCTTTGAGATCGCAGGCGCGCACCGGCGCTATCAATGCCCACAATCGCGCACGCTGTTCTTTGGCGATGTCCCGCAAAAATACCGTGACGCGGAAAGCGCCGTGCTGGATGCCATCGACGCCGGGCTCGAACAGGCCAAACCCGGCAACAAGGCCGAGGATATCGCCAATGCTTTCAACAAAACGCTCAACAAGGCGGGGTTTGAGAAGGACAGCCGCTGCGGCTATGCCATCGGCATCAGCTACCCGCCCGACTGGGGCGAGCGCACGATCTCTTTCCGCCGCGGCGACACGACGATTCTAGAGCCGGGCATGACCTTCCACTTTATGCCCGCGCTCTGGCTTGACGACGGCGGGCTAGAGATCACCGAGCCGATCCGCATCACCGAGACCGGCCATGAATGTTTCTGCACCACACCGCGAAAGTTGTTTGTTTCCGCATGACCAGCAATCCCATCACCCCGACCATCCCGCTCGACAAACCCGGCGCACATCACGGTTTCCTGCGCCTGCCCTACAGCCGCGATGATAGCGCCTGGGGCTCTGTCATGGTGCCGATCACCGTCATCCACGGCGGCGACGGCCCCACGGCGCTGCTGACAGGCGGCAACCACGGCGATGAATACGAAGGCCCGATTGCCCTGCAGGAACTGGCGGCAACGCTCGATCCGGCGCAGATCAAGGGCCGCGTCATCATCCTGCCGATGATGAACCAACCCGCCTTTGCCGCTGGCCGCCGCTGTTCGCCCATCGATGGCGGCAATATGAACCGCAGCTTTCCGGGCAGCCCCGGCGGCACGGTGACCCAGAAGATCGCGCATTACATCGCGACCGAACTGGTGCCGCTGGCCGATATCGTGCTGGATTACCACTCAGGCGGACGCACGCTGGATTTCCTGCCCTTCGCCGCCGCGCATATCCTGCCCGACAAGAAACAGGAGGCCGCCTGCATGGCCGCGATGGAGGCGTTCAACGCACCCTATTCGATGAAGATGCTAGAGATCGACAACCGCGGCATGTTCGACACCGAGGTAGAGGAGCAGGGCAAGGTCTTTGTCACCACCGAGCTTGGCGGCGCGGGCACGTCGACGGCCAAGAGCGTCGCCGTCGCCCGCAAAGGCGCGCGCAATCTGTTGATCCATGCTGGAATTCTGGCTGGCGAGCCCGAGATGGCAGAGACCGTGATGCTCGACATGCCCGATGGGCGCTGCTTCACCTTTAGCGAGACGAATGCGCTGCTGGAGCCGCTGGTCGATTTGGGGGATGAAGTGACCGAAGGCCAAGCCATTGCGCGGCTCTGGCCCAGCGACCGCAGCGGTCAGCCCGCAATTACCGCCCATGCGCAGCTTGGCGGCATCCTGACCGCCCGACATGTGCCGGGGCTGGTCAAGATGGGCGATTGTATCGGCGTGGTGGCGCAGGTGGTCTGAACCACCTGCAACGCCTCATTCGTCGACGGGGAAGTAGCAGGCTGCCGGATGCGGTGCCCCCTCAAGCACGGGGCGCTCTTTCCGGCAGACGTCCTGCACCTTCCAGCAACGCGGCGCAAAGGGGCAGCCCTCGGGGATCGCCAGTGGGGAGGGCAGTTCGCCCTGCAGCTTGATCCGCTCTTTGCCGCCTTCGGGATCGGCGCGTGGGGTCGCGGACAGCAGTGCTGCCGTGTAAGGGTGGCGCGGGTTCTCAAAAACTTCGTCCTTCGGCCCCTTCTCAACCGCGCGGCCCAGATACATGACGATCACATCATCGGCGACGTGGCGCACGACTGAAAGGTCGTGGCTGATGAAAAGATAGGCCAGCTGCATCTTTTCCTGAAGGTCCACCAACAGGTTCAGGATCGCCGACTGGATCGACAGGTCCAAAGCCGAGACCGGCTCATCCAGCACCAGCACCTTCGGGTCCAACATCAACGCCCGCGCCACCGCGATCCGCTGACGCTGACCGCCCGAGAACATATGCGGATAGCGGTCGTAATGCTCGGGCCGCAGGCCAACCAGACGCAGCATCTCGCGCGCCTTTTCCTCGCGCTGCTTCTTGGACATGTCCTTGCGGTTGATGACCAGCGGCTCTTGCAGGATCGTGCCGATCTGCTGGCGCGGGTTGAGCGAGCCATAGGGGTCTTGGAACACGATCTGCACATGCTGGCGCAGGTCGGCCCAATCTTCGGGGCGCACCTGTTTGCCATCGAGCGTGAGCGACCCGGCGGTCGGCTCTTCGATCATCGTGACCATGCGCGCCAGCGTGGATTTGCCACAGCCGCTTTCGCCCACCACAGCCAGCGTCTTGCCGGGGTGCAGTTGGAAATCGAGGCCCGCAACGGCCTTGAGCGTCTGGGTCTTGCGCAGGAAGCCGCCACCAACCTGATAGTGACGCTCCAGCGCGTCGGCGGTCATTACGGGGGCAGTCATGACGCGACCCTTTCATCGGTATTAAGCGGATAGAAACAACGCGCCTTGCCCAAGTCCTCGCCCAAGGGCGGCGGGTTCTCGGCGCGGCATTTGTCGTTGGCGAACTTGCAGCGCGGGGAGAAGAGGCAGCCCGCGGGCCGGTCGAACTGGCCGGGCACCACGCCGGGGATCGTCGGCAGGCGTTTCTCAGTCGCGCGTTCGGGCAGCGCATCCAAAAGCGCCGCCGTATAGGGATGGTGCGGCTCGCGGAAGAGCGGCAGCACCTGCTGCTCTTCGATCTTCTGGCCGGCATATTGCACGCTGACGCGCTCGGCGGTTTCGGCCACCACGCCCATGTCATGGGTGATCAGCACCAGCCCCATGCCGGTCTCGTCACGCAGGGAGGTCAGCAGATCGAGGATCTGCGCCTGAATGGTCACGTCGAGCGCGGTCGTCGGCTCATCCGCGATCAGAAGCTTGGGTTTACAAGCAATCGCCATGGCGATCATCACGCGCTGGTTCATCCCGCCCGACATCTGGTGCGGGAAGACCGAGAGGCGCTTTTCCGGGTCCGGGATGCCAACCTGCTCGAACAGTTCGATGGCGCGCTTGTGCCGCTCGGCCCGGTTCAGGCCAAGGTGAAAGCGCAGGGATTCCTTGATCTGCCAGCCCACCGGAAAACAGGGGTTGAGCGAGGACATCGGCTCTTGGAAGATCATCGCCAGATCATTGCCGACAATTTTGCGCCGGGCGCGGCGGTCCATTTTCAGCAGATCGTGACCATCGAAGGTCAGCTCATCGGCGGTCACGGTGGCGGTCCAGGGCAGCAGGCCCATCAGCGCCAGCATCGACACCGACTTGCCCGAGCCACTTTCGCCGACGATGGCGAGGATTTCGCCGGTGTCGACATCTTGGTCAACCGAGTCCACCGCGCGGAACTTGCCCGAGGCGGTGGCGAAATCGACCGAGAGGTTGCGGATACGCAGAAGAGACATCAATCAGCTCCGCTTTAGTTTCGGGTCAAGGGCGTCGCGCAGCCCGTCCCCCATGAGGTTGATCGCCAACACGGTGACGAGGATCGCAAGGCCGGGGAAGGTCACGACCCACCACGCCCGCAGAATGAACTCGCGCGCTTCGGCCAGCATAGTGCCCCATTCCGGGGTGGGCGGCTGCGCCCCCATGCCGAGGAAGCCAAGCGCGGCGGCATCAAGGATCGCGGTGGAAAACGACAGCGCGGCCTGCACGATGATCGGCGCAAGGCAATTCGGCAGCACGGTCACGACCATCAGCCGCAGGGTGCCAGCACCGACAACGCGGGCTGAAGTCACATAGTCTTTCTGCCGCTCCGAGAGCACGCTCGCCCGGGTCAGACGCACGTAATGCGGCTGCAACACGATGGCGATGGCGATCATCGCGTTGGTCAGCGACGGCCCAAGGATGGCCACCAGCACCAGTGCCAGCAGCAGCGACGGGAAGGCGAGAATGATGTCCATGATCCGCATGATGATCGTGTCGAGCCACTTGGGCGCGAAGCCCGAGATCAACCCGATGATGATCCCGCCAGAGGCTGCGATGGAGACCACGACGATGCCAACGAAGAAGGAGTAGCGCGCACCGACAATAAGACGCGACAGCATATCGCGGCCGAGCGGGTCGGTGCCAAGGATATGGCTCCACGTGCCGCCGTCCTGCCAGACAGGCGGCTGCAACGTCGCGGCGCGGAACTGTTGGGTCGCGTCATGCGGGGCGATCCACGGGCCGAACAGCGCCAGAAAGGCGAAGACGGCAAAGATCCACAGGCCAATCACGGCCCCACGGTTTTCGCGGAAATAGAACCAGAATTCGCGCAGGCGTCCGGGGCGCGCGTGTACCATTTCGGCTTCGGCAGAGAGTGCGTCGTCCATTAGCGTTTCCTGATCTTGGGGTTGATGATGCCATAGAGCATGTCAACGGTGAGGTTCACGACCATGACCATGACGGCGATCAGCAGCAGGCCACCCTGCACCACCGGGTAGTCGCGGCGGAAAATGCTGTCGACCATCCACTTGCCGATGCCCGGCCAGCTAAAGATCGTTTCGGTCAGAATGGCGCCCGCCAGCAGCGTGCCGACCGAGAGGCCGATCACGGTAATGACGGGGATAAGTGCGTTGCGCAGTGCGTGGATGCCATTGATCCGGCCCGAGGACATGCCCTTGGCCCGCGCGGTGCGGATGTAGTCTTCGCCCAACACTTCGAGCATGGCCGAGCGGGTCTGCCGCGCGATCACCGCCAGTGGGATGGTGCCCAGCACGATCGTCGGCAGCAACAGGTGCCGCAGCGCCGAGGTAAACGCCCCGTCCTGCCCGGAGGCGATGCTGTCGATCAGCATAAAGCCCGTGGCGTTGGGGAAGTAATAAAGCAGATCAATCCGGCCCGAGACTGGCGTCCAGCCTAAATTGCCCGAGAACACGATGATCAGCAGCAACGCCCACCAGAAGATCGGCATTGAGTAACCCACGAGTGCCGTGGACATCAGCGCCCGATCAAAGAACTTGCCCCGGTTCACGGCGGCAATCACCCCCGCAGGCAGGCCCAAGGCCACTGCAAAGATCATTGCGCAGACCGACAGTTCCAGCGTGGCCGGAAAGAGCGAGAAGAACTCATCCCAAACAGGCCGTTTGGTCACGAAAGAGTTGCCCAGATCGCCCTGCAGAACGCCGGTGAAGTAGTCCCAGAACTGCACATAGATCGGGCGATCAAACCCGAACTGCTGTTGCAGTTCCAAGTAGCGTTCTTCGGAAATGCCCCGCTCGCCCGCCATGACGACGATCGGGTCGCCCGGCAGCATGCGGATAAAGGCAAATGAAATCAGCGTGACGCCGATAAAGGTCGGGATGAAGGTCGCAAGGCGCGACAAGACATATTTCAGCACGGGAGCACCATCAGTTCCTTCGGAAAGTTGGTCAGGGATTTGTAGCCATCTTCGGTGATCAGCACGTCATCTTCGATGCGCACCCCAAAGTTGCCGATCTCATAGAGGCCGGGTTCGTTGGTGTACACCGTTCCGGCGGGTAAAGTCATATGGTTGCCACGCATGATATAAGGCGCTTCATGTACATCGCGGCCAAGGCCGTGGCCTGTCTTGGTGCGGATGCGGTCGGCATAGGGCGAGGCTTCGAGGACCGAAATCACCACATCGTCGATCTCATGCGCGGTGACACCGGCGCGGGTGGCCTCCAGCCCGGCGAGGTTGGCGCGCAGCACGGTGTCATAAACCTCGCGCCCCTCGTCGCTTACGTGGCCGAGGAAAACGGTGCGGGTGATGTCGGCGGCAAAGCCGTTCTTGCGCGCGCCGAAGTCGATCAGCAGCGCATCGCCCGCTTTGACGTGGTAATCTTCGCGCGCTTTGGCGTGTGGACGGGCCGAGCCATCACCGGCAGCGACGATAGGGGCAAAGGACAGATCATCGGCCCCTTTGGCAAAGACCATCTGCACCAGTTTCTGCTCAATCTCTTTCTCGGTCTGCCCGAGTTTCACAGAGTCGAGCGTGGCGCGCAGGGCGCGTTCGGAGATGTTGATGGCTTCTTGCAGGGCGGCGACTTCGGCCTCGGTCTTGATCATGCGCGGGGCGGAAATTTCACGCTCGGCGTCTATGATCCGCAGGTCGGGCTGCGCTTTCTTCAGCGCGTGATGCACAAAGACGCGCATCACTTGGCCCTCGACGGCCAGCGAGGTGATGTTCAGATGCTGCGTCAGCGCGGCAAAGGCATCGTCATAGCCTGTCTGGTCGCGCCAATCGAAAACGGCACCGTCAAAGCCGACCAGATCCCAGCTGCCCAATTCAAGGTTCGGCACCAATGCGGCGGCGGGGCCGTGAGCGGGGATTACTAAAAGAAAGGGGCGCTCGTTGCTCATAAAAAGATGGTCGACGGCGCGGGTGAAATTCGGGCCGGGCACCAGCGCCACGGCGTCCACCGATAGTGCGGCGGCGATATCGGCATAGGCCGAGAGGCGATCATTCAGTGAATTGGACATGGGCTGGCTTTCGAGCTGGCGAAGTTAATAAAATGGGGACGGCATAGAATGCCGCCCCCTTTGGTCAAAGCGGCAGGGTTACTGCTTCAGGCCAACTTGGTTGAAGATGTGGCCACCCAGCGGGTGCACGACATAGTTTTCAACTTCGGGGCGCATGGTCATGTAAACAACCGAATGCGCGATAGTGGCCCAAGGCGCTTGATCCTTGAAGATCTGCTGCGCTTCTTCGTACAGCGGCGCACGCTCTTCTTGGGTCGGCAGAACCTTGGCTTTCTGGATCAGCGCGTCGAATTCCTCGTTGCACCACTGGGCGCGGTTGGATTTCTCTACACCGTCACAGCCCAGCAGAACCGCGAGGAAGTTGTCTGGGTCACCGTTGTCACCGGTCCAACCCAGCAGCACGGCACCGTCACGGTCCTTGGACTTGGAACGCTCAAGGTACTCACCCCATTCGTAGGAGACGATTTCAACATCGACGCCAACTTTGGAGAAGTCTTCCTGCATCAGCTCAGCCATACGGCGGGCGTTGGGGTTGTAGGGACGCTGAACCGGCATCGCCCAGATCTTCATGGACAGGTCGGTCACGCCTTCTTCCTCAAGCATCGCCTTGGCGGCCTCGGGGTCATAGTTGTCGTCTTCGATGGCGTCGTTGTAGGACCACATGGTCGGCGGGATCGGGTTCTTCGCGATTTCGCCGGAACCTTGGAATACCACGTCGATGATCGCCTGTTTGTCGATCGCCATGTTCAGCGCCTTGCGGACATTGGCGTTGTCAAAGGGCGCAACCTGCGTGTTGTAAGCCAAGTAGCCCACGTTCAGGCCTTCTTGCTCCATCACGACGATGTCTTCGGCGTCTTTCATCGCCTGAACATCGGCAGGGTTCGGATATGCCGTCACGTGGCACTCACCCGCCTGCACCTTTTGGTAGCGGACCGAAGCGTCAGGCGTGATCGCGAAGATCAGGCTTTCGACTTTGGCCGGGTCACCCCAGTATTCGTCGTTACGCAGGTAACGAATGACCGCGTCTTTCTGGTAGGCTTGGAACTGGAACGGGCCTGTACCGATGGGCGCTTGGTTCACCATCTCAGGTGTGCCAGCTTCCATCATCGCGTCGGCATATTCCTTGGACACGATCGAGGCGAAATCCATTGCCATGTTGGCGATGAAGGGCGCTTCGGGACGGGTCAGGTTGAAGGCCACGGTGTAATCGTCGACCTTTTCGATGCTCTCGATCAGGTCAGGCATGGACATGCCGCCGTAGTATTCCCATGTGCCGCCAGAGACGGTGTGATAGGGGTTTTCTTCGTTGCCCTGACGGTCAAAGCTGAAGATCACGTCGTCAGCGTTGAAATCGCGTGTCGGCGTGAACTGGTCGTTGGAGTGGAATTTCACACCCTGACGCAGCTTGAAGGTCACGGTCATGCCGTCTTCGCTGACTTCCCAGCTTTCAGCCAGCGCAGGCACGACTTCGGTCGTGCCGACTTTGAACTCGGCCAGACGGTTGTAGATCGGGTGGCTGGAGGCATCAAAGGTGGTGCCGGCTGTGTAAAGCGCCGGGTCAAAACCCTCGGGCGAGCCTTCGGAGCAATAGACCAGCGATTGAGCCGAGGCGGCTGTGGCACCCAATGCCGCCAGCATGGCGCCGGTGGCCAATTTCGTTGTAAAAGACATAATTTTCTCTCTCCTGATTGGTTTGTTTTTTGGCAGCGGTTTGTCCGCCGCAGGTGATACGCCCTTACGGGCGAGACGACGCGAATGCGGTGGCTAGTGCCCCTTCATTCGGGCGTATTCTATTGGCGCCAGCGGCCAGATCGTACTGCATCCGGCCAACCCAGAGCATACGCGCAGGTTTATCTGTCTTGTTGGACCACGAATGCGGGCTGCTGCCGAGGTAATGCAGGCTGTCACCGGGGCGCATGATATGTTCGCCCCCATCGACGACCTGCACGATCTCTCCCTCAAGGATATAGATCACTTCTTCGCCCTCATGCACGACTTCTTCCGAGGCATAACCCGGTGGCACGTTCATGATGTAGGACGACAGTTCATGGCCCGGAAAATCCGCGCCAAGCTTTTCGTATTCAATCGAAGACCCCGACACGGCAAAACGCTGACGTTCATCCGCGCGGGTCAGGCTGTCTTGGGTCTTGGGGGTATGGATAAAAAAGCTAACCTCAACCTGCAAGGCGACCGCGATCTGCGACAGGGTGCCCAGTGATGGCGTGGCCCTGCCCCGTTCAACTTGGCTCAGATAGCCAACCGACACGCCAGAAGCTTCGCCCAACTGCTGCAATGTCAGGGACAAACGGTGGCGCTGCCTACGCATACGCGCGCCAAGTGTGGATACACTATCGCCATTGGCAGTTGGCAAATTCACCCTCCCCGTGAACAGCAACCCGATCTAACGCCGGATATTGCATTATGATGTATCGCTGTGTGAAATTAAAAAGGTTGAGGGTCAACAATAATTTTTTTACCGAAAGGGCGATGTGCCTAAATTTTCGGCACCGGATCGGGTAAAATCATCTTATTCAAAGGACCTTAGCCGATCGTGGCCGATCCGCGCGAGTTCACGCGCCGTGGGGTCAAGCGGAGCAAATGCAACGCTTAGCCCGCTGGAATGCCAGTCGCACAGGCCGAATCCGGTGCCTTCGACGATACGCAGATCGCGCGTTTCTGTCAGGTCGATGGTGGAATGCAGCCCGTTAGAGATCACCACTGGAATGCCATGCCAATGGCTCACCCGGTTCACATGCACATGGCCCGACAAGATCCCCGCGACGTGCTGACCTTTCAGCATTCCGGCCAAGCGCGCGCTGCTTGTCTCATCAAGACTGCCCCAAGCCAGCGCATCAGGGTCAATTCGCGGCGGGTGGTGGATGACCAATAGCTTTGCCAGATCGGAATGGCGCTCTAACGCCGCCTCAAGAAACTCGAACTGCGGATCATCAAGCGCTCCAGCCACCTTGTTCGGCACGCTGCTATCCAACGCAATCACGTGCAGGTCACCGTGCCGTGCATCGTGGAAATAAGGCGCATCCGCCAGCCCCGGCGCAAAGACCGCGTTGAACCCGGCGCGTTTGTCGTGATTGCCAAGCGCCAGCACCAAAGGGGCGCGCAGATCGCTAAGAATGTCGCGCACCAGCTCATAGCTTTCACGGTCGCCCTGATTTGTTAGATCGCCGCTGGCCACCACGAAATCGGGCTGCGGGTCCATCGCGTTGATCACCTCAACCACGCGGCGCAGCGTTGCGGGGGTGTCACTTTGCAGATGTGGATCGTTCAGATCGGGGTGCGAGATGTGCAGGTCGGTCAGGTGGACAAAGCGGGTCATGGGCGTACTCCTGCGGCTTTCAGCAGGGTTTTCGTATAAGGGTGCTTAGGCGCGCGCAACACATCAGCGGCGGGACCGCTTTCCAACGTCTTGCCGTGCTGAAGCACCAGCACCCGGTCACAGATCGACGCCACCACTGCAAGGTCATGGCTGATAAAGACCATGCCAAGCCCCAGATCATCTTGCAGGTCCATTAGAAGGTTCAGGATCTGCGCCTGCACTGACACATCCAAGGCCGAGACCGCCTCATCCGCGACCAGCAGCGCGGGCCGGGTTATGATCGCGCGGGCAATGGCGATACGTTGGCGCTGCCCGCCTGAGAACTCATGCGGATATTTGCCTGCGTCGGCTGGATGCAGCCCGACCTGCTCCAAGGCTTCGGCGACGCGATGGGTGATATTCTCCGTCTCTCCGTTGGCGCGCAGCGGCTCCGCGATGGACCAGCCAATGCGGCGGCGCGGGTTGAGCGAGCCGAAAGGGTCTTGAAACACCATCTGAAAGCCGCGCCGCAGCTTGCGCAATTCCTCTGCGGTCAGGCCGTGCAGATCGCGGCCCTGAAACAGCACCTCCCCCGCGTCCGGACGCTCAAACGCCATAATGAGCCGCGCCAAGGTCGATTTGCCCGAACCACTTTCGCCGACCACGCCCAAGGTCTCTCCGGCGCGCAGCGAAAATGCAGCCCCTTCTAGCGCCGTCAGCACGGGTGCCCGGCGCAGCAGGCTTTGCCGTGGCAGCTTGTAGTGGCGGGTGAGGTTGCGGACTTCCAAGAGCGGCACGTCAGTCATGGCGTGCCTCCGTCAATAAGTGACAGGCAGCACCGCGCGCGACTTCGGTCTGCGTAAAAGCCGGGCGCTGCGTGGCGCATTGGGGCAGTTCGACGGGACAGCGCCCTGCGAAACGGCAGCCTTCGGGCAGGCCCTGCAGGGGCGGCACAGATCCCGGAATGGTTGGTAGGCGCCGCCGTTTCCCATCGGCATTCCGTCCCGCCACACCGACATCAGGCCGCGCGCCCAATAGCCCCTTGGTATAGGGATGCACGGGCGCGCCAAGCACCGCTGCCGTGCGGCCCCGCTCAACCATATCGCCCGCATACATCACCACGATGTCTTCGGTGGCCCGCGCCACGGCGGCGAGGTCATGGCTGATGAAAACCAGCGCCATCTCGCGCTCTCGCGCCAGCCGCTGCAATAGGTCGGTGATCCGCAGCGCCACATTGGCATCCAATGCAGTGGTTGGCTCATCCGCGATCAGCAGCATAGGGTTGCAGGCCAAGGCCAGCGCGATCAACACACGCTGCCGCTGCCCCCCTGACATCTCATGCGGGAACTGCCGCAGGCGTCGGTCCGGGTCGGGGATGCCCACCTCTTCGAACAGGCTCAGCGCCCGGTCGCGGGCTGCGCGGCGGGTCAGACCGTCGTGCAACAGCATCGGCTCTATCACCGTATCGCCCACCCGCCGCAGCGGGTTCAGGGCCGCCATCGGTTCTTGAAACACCATCGCCACCCAGCGGCTGCGCAGCCTCTGCCAATCCCGCTCTGCCGCCCGGGCCATATCCTGCCCGTCGATGCTAAGCTGCCCGGTCAGGCGCGCGCTGTCGGGGGCCATGCCCATCAGGCACAGGGCCAGAAGCGTCTTGCCCGAACCGCTTTCACCAACGACACCCAAGCGGTCGCCACGCTCGATCACCAGATTGGCGTCACGCAGCGCCGCCGCATGGCCGAAATGGACCGAGAGATTGCTGAGTTCGATCATCGCGCGCGCGCCAGTCTCGGGTCGGTGATATCGCGCAGTCCGTCGCCCAGAAGGCCGAACCCCAGCACCGCCACGACGATGCAAAGGCCGGGATAGATTGCCAGCTGCGGGGCGAGATACATCAACGTCTGCGCCTCCGACAACATTCGCCCCCAACTCGACGCGGGCGGCTGCGCGCCGAGGCCAAGATAGCTCAGCGCCGCTTCGGCGAGGATTGCAACGGCAAATTCGATGGTGGCCTGCACGATGATTGCCGCGGCGATATTAGGCAGGATGTGATCGCGGCTGATCGCAAAGCGCCCCCGCCCCGCCGCGCGTGCAGCGGCGACATAATCGCGTGTCCAGATTTGGTTGGCGGAGGCACGGGTGACGCGCGCGAAGATGGGGATGTTGATAAACGAGATCGCCAGCACCGCATTGGTCAGCGACGGCCCAAAGACCGCCGCCAGCATGATCGCAAAGAGCAGCGCGGGAAAGGCGAAGCCCAGATCGGCCAGCCGCATCACCCCATCCTCGACCCAACCGCCAAGCGCCGAGGCGAGCAACCCAAGCGCCACACCGATGCTGCCGCCCAAAAGCACCGCCACCAGCGCCACGGTCATCGAATTGCGCGCCGCCGCCATAAGCTGCGCCACGACATCGCGGCCCAACTGATCGGTGCCCAGCCAATGCTCTGCCGAAGGCGGCGCGAATTTGGTCGAGATCGACATGGTCTGCGGGTCATGCGGGGTCCAGATCAACGACAGGGCCGCCACCCCGACCACTAAGCTGACCAGAACCGCGCCCAACAAGAAATTCGCCGGAAGCCGCCTCATGCCCGCGCCTTCAGCCGGGGGTCGATCACGACATAGAGCAGATCGACCACGAAATTCGCCGTTACTACGATGGCGGCAAAGAGCATCACCAGCGCCTGTACCGTGGGCAGGTCTCGGTTGGCGATGGATTGGAAGATCAGCCGCCCAAGGCCGGGCAGGTAGAAGACGTTCTCGATTACGATGGTCCCCGTCACCAAAGCCGCAAACTGCATCCCGACAATGGTGACAATCGGCACCAACGCATTGGGCAGCACATGACGCCACAGTATCCGGCGGTGCGACAACCCACTGGCCCGCGCGGTGCGCACGAAGTCCTGCCGCATCACCTCCAGCGCCGAAGACCGCGTGACCCGCGCCAGCACCGCCGACTGCACCAGCGCCAGCGCCACCGTGGGCAGAATGAGCGAGCGCAGCGCGGCAACCGGATCGTCCCAGCCCGCAAAGCCCCCGGGGGGCAACCAACGCAGCTTCACCGCAAAGAGCATCACCAAGAGGATCGACAGCCAGAACGCCGGCACCGCAATGCCAAGCTGGCTGAGGAACATCACCCCCCAGTCGCCCGCGCGGCCATGCTGCGCCGCCGCCGTGATGCCAAGGCTCAGGGCAAGCACCAGCGTCACCAACATCCCCGCTACAGCGAGTGAAATGGTCATCGGCAGCCGCTCGGAAATCAGCTCTGAGACCGGGACACGGAAAGAATGGCTGATCCCGAAATCCCCCTGCAAGGCGTTCCAGACCCATGAAACATAGCGCGTCACCAGCGGCGCGTTCAGCCCCAACTGCTCGCGCAGCGCCGCCAGCGCGTCCTCGCTGGCGTCCATCCCAAGGATCGTCAGCGCCGGGTCGCCCGGCAGCACGTTCATCACGGCAAAGACCACGACCGACACGGCCAACAGGGTCAGCACGAAACCAAGCGTGCGGCGGAAAAGGAAATAGGCCACGGGGTCAGGTCCAATGGCTGCGGAACACGTGGCACCGCAACCGGTTTAGGTCAATTGGCGACGCTGACGCCCTTGAGCGGCATGTAGAGTACAGGCGAAGAAGACCAATAGCCTTCTACCCCCTCACGGAAAACACCGAGCAATGGCAGCTGGAACAGGAAAGCATGAACTGACTGATCCGACAGCATCTGCTGGCCCTGCTTGAGCAGTTCATCGCGCTTGGCCGGGTCGACCTCTGTCGTGATCTGCTCCCATAGGGCGGTCATCTCGGCATTGTCATAGCCGTAGAAGTAGTCCGGCCCACGGGCGAAATTGCCCATGTCGTTGGGGCTGGTGTGGGCGATGATGGTCATGTCGTAGTTCTTCTGCTTATAGACCTCATCGATCCAGAAACCCCATTCGACATTCTCAACCTTGGCGTCGATCCCGGCCTCTGAAAGCTGGTTCTGAATGATCTCGGCCGAGCGGGTGGCATAAGGAAACGGCGGCACGCGCAGGGTCATCGTCGTGCCGGCCACGCCGGCGGCTTCGAACATCTCCTCGGCCTTGGTGCTGTCATGCGGATAGGCGTCCGTCAGGTCGACATAGGCGGTGCCATGCGGCGGGTAGAAGCTGCCGATGGGCACGGCTTGGCCGTACATCGCGCCCTCAATGATCTCGTCGCGGTCGATGGCGGTGGCCACGGCGCGGCGCACCTCGACATTGTCGAAAGGCGGCTTCGCGTTGTTCATGGCGAGGATCACCTCGCCCTCGGTCGAGCCGACGTTGACGCGGAAGCGCGGATCGGCCTCGAACTGCGGCAGCAGCTCCGGCGCGGGGAAGCCGGGGAAGGCGTCCAGTTCTTCGGCCATCATCGCCGCAGTGGCGGCGGCGGGGTCTGAGATGAAGCGGAACACCACCTTATCGAGCGCCACATCGGCGGCATCGCGGTAATCGGGGTTCTTGACCAAAGTCAGACGGTCGCCACGGGTCCAGCTGTCGAACTTGAAAGGGCCGGAGCCAATGGGATTTGCGTTGTTGGTCTCCGCACTCTCGGAAGCGACAATGGCGCTGTCGCCCTGCCCCATGTTGAACAGGAAGAACGCATCCTTGCCGCTGAGCGTGATCTCGACCGTCTGCGGATCAACGGCTTTCACGCTCATGATCGGCTCGAAAATATCCTTGGAGGGGTTCACGCTCTCCTCACCCATGGCGCGGTCGAAGGAGAAGACCACATCCTCAGCGTCCAGTGCGCTGCCATCGTGAAACATCACGCCCTCGGCCAGATGGAACGTATAGGTCAACCCGTCCTCGGATACGTCCCACTTGGTGGCAAGATTGGGCTGCACTTCGCCGTTCTCGGCCACGGTGGTCAGCGATTCAAAGACGTTTTGCGTCATCATGCTGTCGATGGAGGCGGTCGCATCCGCTGTCGGGTCAAGCGACGTGGGCTCCTGCTGCATGCCGACAACAAGCTCAGCAGCGGCAGAGGCGGACGCCAGCAGGCCAAAGGCCAGTGTCAACGCGGGAAGAGGTTTGGTGAGGGGCAGGTCAAACATGGGGCAGCACTCCTGTTGGCAGGAGCATCAATAGAACCGGCAGACCGGACGCCCCTTTATGACAGATTGCGCCGGGCGGGGCATCCGGTCAACGGCTTTGCGGCTTGGGCGGAAAACTTCATGCAATTGCAACATACTGGCGGTTTTTTTCCGCTGCTGCTTCCAACCTTGAATTCATCTGCATCCGCTCTTTTGCCGCGCTGCGGGCGGTGCTAGCCTTTGCGCAAAGGGGACGACTATGAACACCTCCACCACCGGTTTTGATTGCATTGTCATCGGCGCGGGCATTGCTGGCGCGTCAGTCGCGGCTGAATTGGCCAGCGACCGCCGGGTGCTGCTGCTAGAGCGCGAAAGCCAGCCCGGCTATCACACCACGGGCCGATCTGCAGCGCTGTTTACCGTGACCTATGGGCCGGATGTTATCCGCGCTTTGTCCCGCACCTCTGCCGCGTTCTTTAACGATCCGGCCAGCCCGCATTTGGACCACCCGCTGTTGGAACCGCGCGGCGCGGTCTTCGTCGCGCGGCAGGACCAGCAAGCATCGCTAACACGCACAGCCGAGGAACTGGGGCCGCATGTCACCCCGCTCACCGGAGCAGAGATCGAAACCCTCGTGCCGCTGCTGCGCAAGGGTTATGCTACAGCCGGACTGCGCGATGGATCGGCGGCGGATATCGACGTGAACGGGCTGCATCAACATTACCTCAAGTCGTTCCGCGCGGCGGGCGGCGTTCTGCAGACCAAGGCCGAGGTGCTGTCGCTGCGCAAAGACGGCGACTGGCAGGTTGACAGCTCGCAGGGCCAGTTTCACGCCCCGATTATCGTCAACGCAGCAGGTGCATGGGCGGATGAGATCGCGACAATGGCAGGCCTCACCCCCGTGGGTCTGACCCCGAAACGCCGCACCGCCCTGACCGTGGCCCCGCCTGAGGGCATGGTGCCAGACCGCTGGCCTATGGTCGTGGATATAGACGAGCAGTTCTACCTCAAAGCCGATGCAGGCAAGCTGCTGATCTCTCCTGCAGACGCGACCCCCTCCGCGCCCTGCGATGCGCAGCCCGAGGAGTTGGACGTGGCGATCTGCATTGACCGGATCGAAACGGCCTTTGAGGTCAGCCTGCGGCGGATTGAGAGCCGCTGGGCCGGTCTGCGCAGCTTTGTGCCAGATGGCGACCCGGTCGCGGGGTTTGATCCTAAAGGAGAAGGGTTCTTCTGGCTGGCGGGGCAAGGCGGTTATGGCATTCAAACCGCGCCCGCTCTGGCCCGCGCTGCCGCCGCACTGGTACGGGGCGAAGATATCCCCGGCGACATTGCCGCCGAGGGGGTTACTGCTGCAGCCCTTGCAAGGGGCCGTGCGGGATTGGCTTAGCCTTTCATCCCAGCTTCAGCTTCGATCTGCTTGCGCGACTTGCGCGCGCGCTCTGTCGCCGATTTCAGCTGACCGCAAGCGGCCATGATGTCTTCGCCACGCGGTTTACGCACGGGCGAGGCATAGCCCGCGTTATAAACGATATCGGCAAAAGCGCGGATGCGGTTGTTGGACGACCGCTCGTAAGGCGAACCGGGCCATTCGTTGAAGGGGATCAGGTTGATCTTGGCCGGGATGCCCTTGATCAACTCAACGAGCCGATGCGCGTCTTCGTCGCTGTCGTTCACACCTTTCAGCATCACGTACTCAAAGGTGATCCGCTCGGAATTACTGACCTTGGGATAGGCGCGTAGGGCGTCGAGCAGTTCTTCGATGTTCCAACGCTTGTTGATCGGCACCAGCTTGTTGCGCACCTCATCGGTGGTGGCGTGGAAAGACACGGCCAACTGGCAGCCAATCTCGGCGGCGGTGCGATGAATTTCCGGCACAACGCCGGATGTCGACAGCGTGATGCGGCGGCGCGAAAGCTGGATGCCCTCGGGGTCCATCGCAATCTTCATCGCGTCGCGCACGTTCTCGAAGTTATAGAGTGGCTCACCCATGCCCATCAGCACGATATTGCTCAAAAGACGGGCCTCTTCGGTCCGAGTGCCAGTCTCGGGCCATTCATCCAGATCGTCGCGCGCCACCATAACCTGACCGATAATCTCAGCGGCGGTAAGGTTACGCACCAGTTTCTGCGTGCCCGTGTGGCAGAAGGAACAGGTCAGCGTGCAGCCCACTTGGCTGGACACACAAAGCGTGCCGCGACCCTCTTCAGGGATATAGACCACCTCCACCTCATGGCCGCCCGCGATACGCACAAGATACTTGCGCGTGCCGTCTTCGCTTTCCTGCCGGGTCACGACCTCGGGCACTTCGATCACGAATTTTTCTGCCAGTTCAGCGCGGTAGCCTTTGGCAAGGTTGGTCATGGAGTCGAAGTCACGCACACCCCATTGATAAATCCATTGCCAGATTTGCCCCACACGCATCTTCGCCTGTTTCTCAGGCGTGCCGTTTGCGATCAACACATCGCGCATGGCGTCACGGGTCAGACCGACAAGGTTGATCGGCCCCTCAGGCAACTTGCGGGGGAGGGTCATCACGTCTTGGGTGATGGGCGCGGAAGCGGACATTTCAAAGACTCACAGGCTAGGGATGGGTCTCTATATAGGGAATGGCGCGATTTGCAAAAGGGTTTGCCGAGCGAAGGGCGGCTGGGCCATCCTGCCCGGCCCTAATCGTTCTTCTTGGTCGTCCGCAGCTCACCCGTGGCCAAAACCGGGGCCGCGTCAAGATTATCGACATTCAGCATCGCCGCGACCCGCTCCAGCGAAGATACCAATTGCGCCTGTTCCCAATCTGCCAGATCGGCAAAAGCCCGCACATAGCGCTGCTGCAGAGCGTCAGGCGCCTCTTCCAAGACATCCTCACCCTGATTGGTCAGGGTGATATTGGTCTGCCGCCGATCCTGCGCCGAAGTTAGCCGTGACACCAATCCACGCGCCACCAGCTTATCAACCAGCGATGTCACGGTAGCTTGGCTCACCCCCATCTGGGTGGCGAGGGTCTTGGCTGTCGGGTCTTTCTTCTCTCCCACGATCTGCAAAACACGCAGTTGCGCCGGGGTCACCCCCGCCGCCTGCGCCAAATCACGGGCATAAAGCTCTGTGGCGCGCAAAATGCGGCGCAAGGCGATCAAACTCTCGTCGACCCGGTCGGGATGTTTCTGCGTCATGGTGCATCCTTGCACATTGGGGGCAATTTCAGCAATCGGTCAAAACCACCCTGAACGCTTAGTATAGCTAAGCGAAACGGTCCAATTTCGTTAGCCCTACGAAACAAATATGCACATAAGTATGCCTCTGAAACCACGCTATAAGCGCATTTTCAGGTATTTTGCTTTGAATGTTGAAGTATCACCCCACATGCCCTACTTAGCTTATCGAAACAATAAGGGAGCCCCGACCGGATGCAGAATGAACTCGACATAAAGAAAGCCCGCACACCCAAGCTGCGTAAGCCCATTGCCGAGGACGGAGCCGCCATCTGGCGGTTGATTCGCGACTGCAAGCCGCTCGACGAGAACTCGCTTTACGCGAACCTGATTCAAGCCGACCACTTCCGCGACACTTGTGTTGTAGCGGAAATGGACGGCGACATCGTTGGCTGGATTTCTGGCCATATGATCCCTGCTCAAGACGCCTTCTTTGTCTGGCAGGTCGCCGTCAGCCCCAAGGCCCGTGGCCTTGGTCTGGGTAAAACCATGCTGATGGAACTGGTGAACCGCGATGAGACTGAGGACGCCAAGACCCTCAAGACCACGATCACCCGGGACAACGACGCCTCCTGGGGGCTGTTCCGCAGCTTTGCCAATCACGTCGGCGGCGACCTTTCGGATGCCCCGCACTTTACCAAAGACGCCCATTTCGAGGGCGCGCATGACACCGAACATATGGTGACGATCACGCTGCCCGAGACTGCCGCGCTCAAACGCGCCGCGTAAACCGCAGCTGACAATTCACACGACAGATTCTCTTGAAGAGAAAGGATATTCCTATGCCTAAAGACATGGCACAGAACACAACGATCTTTACCCGCCGCGAGAGCGAAGCACGCTCCTATTGCCGTGGCATGAACGCCGTTTTCACCCGCGCCAGTGGGTCCGAGATGTTTGACGGCGAAGGCAATCGCTACATCGACTTCCTCGCCGGCTGTTCCTCGCTGAACTACGGCCACAACGATGCGGACATGAAGGCCGCGCTGGTGGAACACATCACCAATGACGGCATCGCCCATGGTCTCGACTTCCATAGCGACACCAAGGCGGCGTTCCTGAACGCCTATGAGGAAAACATCCTCAAGCCGCGCGGCATGGATTACAAAGTCATGATGACCGGCCCGACCGGCACCAATGCCGTCGAAGCCGCGATCAAGCTTGCGCGCAAGGTGACAGGCCGCACGAACGTGATCTCCTTCACCAATGGCTTTCATGGCATGACCATGGGCGCGCTGGCGCTGACCGGCAACAAAGGCAAACGCGGCGGCGCGGGCGGTGGCTCGTTGGCCGATGTGACGCATATGCCCTTCGAGGGATCGCTGGGCAAAAATGTCGACACGCTGGAAATGATCGACGCAATGCTGTCGAACCCGTCATCGGGCATCGACGCCCCTGCGGCACTCATCTTTGAGCCGATCCAAGGCGAAGGCGGTCTGAACGCGGCCTCCGACGCATGGATGCAGGGCATTGAGAAAATCGCCCGCAAGCATGGCGCACTCCTGATCATCGACGACATTCAGGCCGGTTGTGGCCGTTCGGGCAGCTTCTTCTCGTTTGAGGCGTCCGGCATCAAGCCTGACATGATCACCCAAGCGAAATCGCTTTCCGGTTTTGGCCTGCCCTTCGCAGCCCTGCTGATCGCGCCTGAGCATGACATCTGGAAGCCCGCCGAGCACAACGGCACCTTCCGTGGCAACACCCACGCCTTTGTCACCGCCCGCGTCGCGATTGAAAAATTCTGGTCCGACGACAAGTTCGAAAAGTCGCTGGCCGAAAAAGCCGTGGTACTGACCACCGCGCTCAAGGACGTTGCCGATCTGGTCGAGGGCGCCACGCTGAAAGGCCGCGGCCTGATGCAGGGTGTCGACGTTGGTTCTGGTGAACTGGCCGGTGCGATCTGTGCGCGTGCCTATGAATTGGGCCTTGTGATCGAAACATCGGGCGCGAACGACGAAATCGTTAAATATCTTGCCCCGCTCACCACACCGGAGAAGGTCATGCGCGAAGGGTTTGATATCCTCCTTCAAGCGACCCGTGACGTGACGGGCAACATGAAACTGGCAGCGGAGTAATACCGATGATTGTACGTGATTTTAACAAACTTCAGGGCACAGACCGTCACGTTGGTGACGCTCAATGGACGTCCACACGCTTGCTTTTGGCTGATGACAAGATGGGATTCTCTTTCCACATCACCGTTCTTGAGGCCGGGTCGGAACACACGTTCCACTACAAGCACCACTTTGAGAGCGTCTATTGCATGAAGGGCAAGGGCTCGATCACTGATCTCGCCACTGGCGAGACCCATGAGATCACCCCCGGCGTGATGTACGCCTTGAACCTGAACGACAAACACACATTGCGCGCAGAGGAAGAACTGCACATGGCGTGCTGCTTCAACCCGCCGGTCGCCGGCAACGAAGTGCACCGTGAAGACGGCTCCTATGCGCCCGCCGAGGAGGTAGCGTAAGTTATATGACCCAACCGTCCCACACTGTCGAAAAAATCGGCGGGACGTCCATGTCCCGCGTGAACCAACTCAAGGATACACTCTTTGTCGGTGACCGTAAGGGCGCGGACATCTATGGGCGCGTCTTCGTGGTCTCCGCCTTTGGCGGGATCACGAACCTGCTGCTGGAGCATAAGAAATCCGGCGAGCCGGGCGTTTATGCGCATCTGGCCAACGCCAGCAATGATCACGGCTGGCACGAGGCGCTGACCCGGGTGTCTGCCGAGATGCAGCGCGTGCACCGCGAGGTGCTGGAGCATCCCGGTGACATCGAACAGGCCGACGCCTTTGTGTCCGAGCGCACCCATGGTGCCCGCAACTGCCTGATCGACCTGCAACGTTTGTGTGCCTACGGCCACTTCCGCCTGTCGGAGCACATGCTACAAATCCGTGAGTTGCTGTCCGGGCTGGGCGAGGCGCATTCCGCTTTTGTCACCACAATCCTGCTGCAGCGCGCTGGCGTGAATGCCCGTTTCGTCGACCTCTCCGGTTGGCGCGATGAGGGTAATGTTACGCTGGACGAGCGCATCGAGCAGGCGATGGACGGCATTGATCCACACACCGAAATGCCCATCGTCACCGGCTATGCACAATGCGCCGAAGGCTTGATGCGTGAGTTTGACCGTGGCTATTCCGAAGTGACCTTCTCCAAGCTGGCGGCCCTGACGGGCGCGCGCGAGGCGATTATTCACAAGGAATTCCACCTGTCGTCCTGCGACCCGAAACTGGTTGGCGAACATGCCGTCAAAAAGATTGGTCGCACGAACTATGACGTAGCGGACCAACTGTCGAACATGGGGATGGAGGCGATCCACCCCAAGGCAGCCAAGACCCTGCGCCAAGCTGACGTACCGCTACGCGTAACAAACGCTTTTGAGCCCGAAGACCCCGGCACGCTGATCGACGACCGCAAGGCCGAGACGCCTGCGGTGGAGATTGTCACGGGCCTCGATATCGTGGCTTTCGAGCTGTTCGAGCAGGATATGGTCGGCGTGAAAGGCTATGACACCGCGATTCTCGACGTGCTGACACGGCACAATGTGCGGATCGTCTCGAAGGTCTCGAACGCCAATACGATTACGCACTACCTTGATGCGTCGCTCAAGACGATGCGCCGGGTGGAGAAGGATCTGGCACAGATTTATCCCGCTGCCGAGATCACCACCCGCACCCTGTCGATGGCTTCGGTCATCGGGCGCGATCTGAACGGCTTGTCGGTACTGCAGCGGGGCCTCGTGGCCATCGCCGAGGCCGGAGAGACGGCGATCGGTGCGAGCCAAGGGCCGCGCAACGTGGATGTGCAGTTCATCGTCGAGCGGGAGAGCCTGCAACCGGTGATCAAGGCGCTGCATGGTGCTTTCATTGAGGAAGAAGTCGCGACGTCGCTGTCGCGGGCGGCCTGAGGCCCGGTACATTCGACGTATCCTTAGCCGCGGCTCCCAAAAGGAAGCCGCGGCTTTTTCATGCCTGAGGTCCGGCGCCTACGGCTTGTCCCGGTTCCGGGTTGCAAACGCACTGCCACAAACAAAAACGGCCCCGCAATTCGCGAGGCCGTTCCAAAAATTGCTCTGGCCGCTCTCAGCCGCCGCAGCGCTTCGCCGCATCTTCCACCGCCGCTGTGAACCCCAGCAGCGAGAACTTGTCGCTGGTCTGTGTGCCGCGCGATGAGCGGCCGACCAAAGTCGCATCCGCGCCGCGTTTCATGGCGGCGATGATCTTGGCGTCATCCGCCGTGGTTGCAGGCCATGCCCACTCCCCTTCGGTGAACAGCTCGTAGCTATCGCCCGAAATATCCATTGTCACGGTCGAACCGGATGCGAAAGGATAGCCGCCGGTGAAAGCAACCTGACCCTTGGCCTCGGCAGACGGACGATAGAACACCATCAGCAATGTTTGACCCCGGTTCACTGCAACTACCCGCCCATCGCGGGTGTTCACGACTTCCTTGGGCGTTGAAACGCCCCAGCATTCCGTCGGGTTATCTTCTACAAAGACGCTCCAGTCGGTCTTGGCAGCCACCCGATTGGTGCTCTGCTCCTGCGCCACTGCGCCACTTGCCACAAGGGCGAGCGCCCCAAGTGCAAGACCACATGTCTTCATCATTCCCATCTGTCCAGCCTCCAGCCGTCCTTGACCTCAACGCGTTCACAGACCCCAATCGGGCAACCTCGGGCGGGTTGCTCTCTTGCGGGCGTCTGTTATCTGTTCGACACCAACCACAATAACGGCAAACGCGCGACCGACGAAACCCTGATTGGCAGGTTTTCGCCCAGAAACAGGATGAACCTCATGACCAAAGCAGCCCCATTTGCGGAAATCTGGCGCGGACCCTTTCTGGAAAGCGTACATTCTGGGCATGCCGTGATCTGTGACGACAGCGGCCAGATCGTCGAGGCTTGGGGTGATCCTGAGAAAGTGATCCTGCCGCGCTCTTCGTCGAAGATGATCCAAGCACTCCCCCTGATCAATTCAGGCGCCGCCGACGCAGCGGGTCTGAGCACCGAACAACTGGCCCTTGCCTGTGCCTCGCACCAAGGTGCGGCAATCCACACCGACCGTGTCGGCGTTTGGCTCGACACGCTGGGGCTGGGCGATGATGATTTTCGCTGCGGCGCACAGGAACCCAATGACCGTGACGCCATGGAAGCGCTGATCCGCGCGCATGAGAAACCCTGCCAAATCCACAACAACTGCTCAGGCAAACACGCGGGGTTCCTCACGCTGAACAAACACCTCGGCGGGGTAGCGGATTACGAAAAGCCCGATCACGCGGTGCAGAAAGCCTGCCTTGAGGCTTTCGAGACGGTCACCCAAGAAACCTCGCCCGGCTATGGCATTGACGGCTGTTCGGCCCCCAACCCGGCCTGCACCCTACACGGCATGGCCCGCGCCATGGCGCATTTCGCCGCCGCCCCCGAAGGCTCTGCCGAAGCGCGCCTGCACCAAGCCATGCGGCTGCACCCCGAACTGGTCGCCGGCGAAGGCCGCGTCTGCACGGAACTGATGCGGGCGATGGACGGTAAGGTAGCCCTGAAAACCGGGGCCGAAGGCTTCTTCATCGCCATTTGGCCCGAGCGCAAGCTGGGTATCGCGCTCAAAGCCGCCTGCGGCACCACCCGCGCCGCCGAATGCGCGATCACCGCGCTGCTGGTCAAACTGGGCGCGCTGGACGCCAACCACCCCGCCGCGCTCAAGCGGATGAATACGCCCATCACCAACTGGCGCGGGCTTGAGACCGGGATGCTGAAACCAGCGGCGGGACTGCTCTAAACCTCTCGCGCTGCCGCTTTATTCAAACGAAACAGCAGCGCCACGCGGTCTCAGCCCGCAAATTCGGTGCGCGCATAGCCCTGCACGAAAAGCAGCGCGGTCAAATCGCCGAAATTGACGCGGATGTCGCATTCCGCCGCGACCGACGGCTTTGCGTGCAGCGCCACGCCCATGCCAGCCCGCCCCAACATGCCCAGATCATTGGCCCCATCGCCCACGGCGACGACCTGATCTTCGGTGATCCCCAACTTTGCGGTGATCTCTTCCAGCGCGGCGACTTTGGCCTCGCGGCCCAAGATCGGCATACCCACATCGCCGGTCAGCGCCGCCCCATCGACCAGCAGCGTATTGGCGCGGTTCTCATCAAAGCCCAGCATCTCAGCCACTTTGGCAGTAAAGGCGGTGAACCCGCCCGAAACCAGCGCGGCATAGCCGCCGTTGGCTTTCATCGTGCCCACCAAGGCACCGCCGCCGGGCATCAGGGTGATCCGCTCGGCCAAAACCTTGTCAATGACAGCGGCTTCCAGCCCTTTCAGCAGACCGACACGTTCGCGCAGCGCGCCGTCGAAATCCAACTCACCGTTCATGGCGCGGGCGGTAATTTCTTTCACATGGGCGCCAACGCCCGCTTCCTCGGCCAACTCGTCGATGCACTCCTGCTGGATCATGGTGCTGTCCATATCGGCCAGCAGCATCTTCTTGCGGCGGCCTTTGCTGGGCACGATCACCAGATCGACGCCCATGGATTGGCAGCTTTCCCAAACGTCCCAACGGTTTTCCGGCATCTGGGCCAGCGAGAATTCCGCCGCCTCATCCGGGGCCAGCCAAAGCGCGTCGCCCCCGCCCCAAGCGTTGCGCAGGCTTTCGACCAGCGCCGCTTCGAGGGAGGGTTTGGAGGGGGAGGTCAACAAGATTGCCGTGAACATAAGTTTCCGATCCGCATCATTCGCGCCGCGCAAAGCGACATGACCGGCGTCCTAGCGCCATTTTGCGACTTGCGCCAGCCCGGCCTCCACGCGTATGCCGACAAGTGGGACACCCTTCCCCAACGAAGGGCGATTATCTGAGAGGGTAGCATAAATGGCTATTACACAACCGGCATCGCGCCCGGACACGAAACCTGTTGCCGTACCGGCAAACCCACGTTTCTCTTCCGGCCCCTGCGCCAAAATCCCCACATTCGATCTGACCAAGCTGGCGGACGCACCATTGGGCCGCAGCCACCGTGCCGCACCCGGCAAGGCCAAGTTGCTTGAGGCAATCGAGACCACCCGCGAGGTACTCGGCGTGCCTGCGGATTACCGCATCGGCATCGTGCCCGCCTCCGACACCGGCGCATTCGAGATGGCCATGTGGTCGCTCTTGGGCGAACGCCCGGCTGAGATGGTTGCTTGGGAATCCTTCGGCGCAGGCTGGGTCACCGATGCGGTCAAACAGCTGAAAATCGAAGCGCAGGTCCACACCGCCGAGTACGGCGAGATCGTCGACATGGCTGCGCTGAACTATGACAACGACGTTTGCTTCACTTGGAACGGCACCACCTCCGGCGTGCGCATGCCCAATGGCGATGCGATCTTCGCTGACCGCGCGGGCCTGACGCTTTGCGACGCCACCTCGGCGGCCTTTGCGATGGACCTGCCGTGGGATAAACTGGATGTGACGACCTTCTCTTGGCAGAAGGTGCTGGGCGGCGAAGCGGCGCATGGCATGCTGATCCTGAGCCCCCGCGCAGTTGAGCGGTTGGAAAGCTACACCCCCGCATGGCCCTTGCCGAAAATCTTCCGCCTGACCAAAGGCGGCAAGCTGATCGAAGGGATCTTCAAGGGCGAGACGATCAACACCCCTTCGATGCTCTGCGTCGAAGACTACCTGCAGGCGCTGGACTGGGCGAAATCCGTGGGCGGCCTCAAAGGGCTGATCGCGCGGGCCGATGCCAACACCAAGGCGATTGCCGAATTCGTCGAAGCGCATGATTGGATTGATTTCCTCGCCACCGATCCCGCGACTCGGTCCAACACCTCGGTTTGCTTGAAATTTACCGACGACCGCATTCAAGACGGCGCAGCCTTTGCCAAGGCCGTGGCCAAGCGGCTGGAAGCTGAAGGCGCAGCCCTCGACGTCGGCGCTTACCGCGATGCCCCTCCGGGCCTGCGCATCTGGTGCGGCGGCACGGTTGAAACGGCTGATATCGAAGCGATGCTGCCGTGGCTCGAATGGGCCTTTGAAGCCGAAATCAACGCCTAATCAACACCTAAAGCATTCCGGCGGGCGCGTGATCCCACGCGCCGCCCCTGCCCCCATATTTTTGAAAAGGACCACAAAAATGGCTCCCAAAGTACTCATTTCCGACAGCCTGTCGGAAGCCGCCGTTCAGATCTTTCGCGACCGTGGCATAGACGTTGATTTCCAGCCCGATCTGGGCAAGGACAAAGACAAACTGGCCGAAGTGATCGGCAACTATGACGGCCTCGCGATCCGCTCCGCCACCAAGGTGACGGAAAAGATCCTCGCCGCCGCGCCGAACCTCAAAGTGGTCGGCCGCGCGGGCATCGGCACCGACAACATCGACAAGGAAGCCGCGTCGAAACAGGGTGTGATCGTGATGAACACGCCCTTCGGCAACATGATCACCACTGCCGAACATGCCATCGCGATGATGTTCGCCGTGGCGCGCCAGATCCCCGAAGCGTCGGCCTCCACCCACGCCGGCAAATGGGAAAAGTCGAAGTTCATGGGCGTTGAGCTCACCGGCAAGACGCTGGGCGTCATCGGCGCGGGCAACATCGGCGGCATCGTTTGCGACCGCGCGCGGGGCCTCAAGATGAAAGTCGTGGCCTATGACCCCTTCTTGGGCGAAGAAAAGGCCGAGAAGATGGGTGTCGAAAAGGTCGAGCTGGACGAACTGCTGACCCGCGCCGATTTCATCACCCTCCACGTTCCCTTCACTGAGCAGACGGCGAATATCCTCAGCCGCGAGAACCTTGAAAAGACCAAGCCCGGCGTGCGCATCATCAACTGCGCCCGTGGCGGTCTGGTTGACGAAGAAGCGCTCGCCGACCTGTTGAAATCCGGCCATGTGGCGGGCGCGGGTTTCGATGTCTTCGCAGAGGAACCGGCCAAGGAGAACCCGTTGTTCAACCTGCCCAACGTGGTCTGCACGCCGCACCTGGGTGCCGCGACCACCGAAGCGCAGGAAAACGTGGCGCTGCAAGTGGCCGAGCAGATGTCGGACTACCTGCTGACCGGTGCCGTGACCAACGCGCTGAACATGCCATCGGTCACCGCCGAAGAAGCCAAGGTCATGGGCCCATGGGTCAAACTGGCTGGTCACCTCGGTGCCTTCATCGGTCAGATGACCGACGAGCCGATCAAGGCGATCAATATCCTTTATGACGGCTCCGTCGCACAAATGAACCTCAAGGCGCTGAACTGTGGCGTCGTGGCGGGTATCATGAAACGCGCCAACCCGGACGTGAACATGGTTTCCGCCCCCGTGGTCGCCCGTGAAAAGGGCATCCAAATCAGCACCACCAACCAAGACAAATCCGGCGTCTTCGACGGCTATGTCAAAGTGACCGTGGTGACCGAAAAGCGCGAGCGCTCCATCGCGGGCACCGTGTTCTCGGATGGCAAGCCGCGCTTTATCCAGATCAAAGGCATCACCATCGATGCCGAGATCGGGGAACATATGCTTTACACAACCAACGAAGACGTGCCGGGCATCATCGGCACATTGGGCCAGACCATGGGCGAAAACGGTGTGAACATCGCCAACTTCACCTTGGGCCGCCATACCGCCAAGGGCGAGGCGATTGCCCTGCTCTATGTGGACGATCAGGTGCCAGAAACCGTGATCGGCAAGCTGCGCGACACCGGCATGTTCCGGCAGATCAAGCCGCTGCAATTCGACGTGGCCTAAGCCTCGCAACTGCACAATCTGAAAGCGCCCCCTCGTGGGGCGCTTTTGCTTTTGGGAGTATCGTTGGTCCAAGCCTTTCCTTCGCGCTGGCTTTGCGGCATCACGAGGGGGTGCAGAAGGACAGGAACGACCATGCCCAACCCCATCTATGCCATCGGAGACATCCACGGTTACGCTGCCGAACTTGAGCGCGTGCTGACTTTGATCGAAGAAGACGGCGGGCCAGACGCGCGCATCGTCTTCCTTGGCGATTACACCGACCGTGGCCCCGACAGCAAAGCGGTGATCGAACGGCTGGTCACCGGCAAGGCCGACGGCCGCAACTGGACCTTTTTGATGGGCAATCATGACCGCATGTTCAGTTGGTTCATGGAGGATTTCCCGCGTCATGATCCGCTTTTGCTAGTTGAACTGAATTGGCTGAACCCGCGCTTAGGCGGCGACACGACGCTGGGGTCCTACGGTGTACCCGTCAACGGACGCGACCGGATGTCAGACGTTCATGCAAAGGCCCGCGAAGCGGTGCCGCAGGCGCATGTCGACTTCTTGAAAACCCTCGCGCTGTCGCATCAAACGCCCGACCACTTCTTTGCCCATGCGGGTATCCGCCCCGGGGTGCCGCTGGATGATCAGACCGAGAATGACCTGCTGTGGATCCGCAAAGAGTTTCACGAATTCACCGCACCACATCCCAAGCTGATCGTGCATGGCCACACCCCTGTGGATAGCGCTACGCATTACGGTAACCGCGTCAACCTCGACACTGGCGCGGGCTACGGAAAACCGCTTTGTGCAGCGGTGTTTGAAGGCGAAGACGTTTGGGTTCTGACGCAACAGGGGCGCAATCGCCTGCGCCCCTGATTGGTTCACGTCCAGTCGAGGACTACTTTGCCCGACTGGCCGGACTTCATCGCGGCGAAGCCCTTCTCGAAATCATCTACGCCGAAGCGATGGGTGATGATCTGCGAGACGTCGAGCCCGTTTTCCAGCATGGCGATCATCTTGTACCACGTCTCGAAAATCTCGCGGCCATAGACGCCCTTGATGGTGATCGCCTTGAAAACGATCCGGCTCCAGTCCACCGGCGACTTGCCCGGTGGGATGCCCAGCATGGCGATACGCCCGCCCATGGTCATGGCCTCGACCATCTGATCGAGCGCCTGTTGGTTGCCGGACATCTCTAAACCGACGTCAAAGCCCTGTTTCATCTTTAGCCGGGGGATCACGTCGGCCAAATTCTCCTCGGCGACATTAACCGTCACCACATCGGCGACCTTTTCCGCAAGCGCCAGCCGCGCAGGGTTCACATCAGTGATCACCACATGCCGCGCGCCCACATGCCGCGCGATGGCGGCGGCCATGATGCCGATGGGGCCCGCGCCTGTAATCAACACATCCTCGCCCACCAGATCGAAGCTGAGCGCTGTATGCACCGCGTTGCCCAAGGGATCGAGGATCGCGCCGATGTCGTCCGAAATCTCATCCGGCAGCGGGACAACATTGAACGCGGGCAGCTTAAGGTACTGCGCAAAGGCCCCCTGCTCGTTCACTCCAATACCCCGCGTTGCGGGATCGAGGTGGAATTTGCCCGCGCGGCTTTGACGCGACTGTTTGCCGATCAAATGCCCCTCGCCCGAGCAGCGCTGGCCGATCTCCAGCCCTTCGACATTGCGGCCCAATTCCACGATCTCACCCGCGAACTCATGGCCGGTGATCAGTCCCACCGGCACGGTCTGCGCAGCCCAGTCGTCCCAATTCCAGATGTGAATATCGGTGCCGCAGATACCGGTCTTGTTGATCTTAATCAGCACGTCATCCGGGCCGATTTCCGGCACCGGGGCGTGGGTCATCCACAGCCCCTCGCGGGCATGCAGCTTTGACAGCGCCTTCATTTCATTCGTGGTCATTCGATCACCCCACATGCCTTGCCAGCCACTTCAAAGGCTTTCAGCGCCCGGTCCAATTGCTCGCGCGTTAAGGCTGCGTTCATCTGAGTGCGGATGCGGGCCTGCCCGCGTGGCACCACCGGGAAGAAGAAGCCGGAGACATAGACCCCCTCCTCAAAGAGCTTTGCCGCCATGTCCTGCGCCAGTTGCGCCTCGCCCAGCATGACCGGCACGATGGGATGCTCGCCCGGCAGCAGGTCAAAGCCAAGCCTTTCCAGCCCCGCACGCCAGTATGCTGTGTTTTCGAACAACTGCGCGCGTAGATCATCGCCTTGCTCCACCAGTTCCAGCGCCCGCATCCCTGCCATGACAATCGACGAGGGCAGCGAGTTGGAAAACAGATAGGGCCGCGCGCGCTGGCGCAGCAGGTCGATCACCGCCTGCGGCCCGGCGATATAGCCGCCAATCGCCCCGCCAAGCGCCTTGCCCAGCGTGCCGGTCACGATGTCGACCTTGACCCCGTGATGCGCCGGGGTGCCCGCGCCCTTTGGCCCCATGAAGCCGGTGGAATGGCAATCGTCGACCATCACCAGCGCCTCGTATTTCTCCGCCAGTGCGGTGATCTCGGGCAGGTTCGCCAGATAGCCGTCCATGGAGAAGACCCCGTCCGTCGCGATCATGATGAAGCGAGCGCCGTCTTCACGGGCCTGTTTCAGCTTGGCCTCCAGATCTGCCATGTCGCTGTTGGCGTAGCGGTAGCGCTTGGCCTTACACAGGCGGATGCCGTCGATGATCGACGCATGGTTCAGCGCGTCCGAGATCACCGCATCCTCCGGCCCCAGCAGCGGCTCGAACAGCCCGCCGTTGGCGTCGAAACAGGCGGCGAAGAGGATCGAATCGTCATGCCCGAGGAAGCCCGCCAGCTTCTGCTCCAACTCGCGGTGGATGTCCTGCGTGCCGCAGATAAAGCGGACCGAGGCCATGCCGAATCCCTTCTCGTCCATCGCCTCTTTGGCGGTGGCAATCAATTCGGGATGATCGGCAAGGCCGAGATAGTTGTTGGCGCAGAGGTTGATAACCTCGCGGTCGCCCACCGCGATCTCCCCGCCCTGCGGTGTGGTGATCAGGCGCTCGCGCTTCATCATGCCCTCGGCGTCGATCCCGGCCAGAGTGTCGGTGATGTGGTCCAGAAATGCTTTGGTCATGAGACTCTCCTTTTGAGAATCATCTACCATAGCGGAGGCTATTCCGGAATAGAGGATTTCTTGAATAGCGGATTTTTTCCGATATACCGGATATCAGGCGTCCTGCACGACCAGGAAGGCCCGCACCGGTCCCGCCGTGGCGCGGATGGCGTGGGGCACGTCGGCGGCGTAGCGCGCGGTGTCTCCGGCCTGCAATTGCTCGGTCCCCGCGCCGCTGGTGATCTCGACAGCACCTTCAAAGACGCTCAGATGCTCACGGGCACCACGGGTATGCGGGGCGCTGTCCAACATGCCGCCCTCGGCGATGAGCAGCTCATACACCTCATGATGCCCGGCCTCTTCCGGCGGGGATAGGATGCGGATGCGACAGCCGGAGCCAAGGTTGTTGATCGTCGGCACCGCAGCACTGCGCAGCACTTCAATCTGCGCTTCGGTGGGGGCACCATCCAAAAGCCCCGCGAAATCCACCTGCAACGCACGGGTCAGGTTCCACAGCGTGGCGATGGTCGGGCTCGATTCCCCGCGTTCAATCTGGCTCACCATAGAGCGCGACACCCCCGACAGCTTGGCCACGGCATCAAGCGACAGCCCCTGCCCCTGCCGCGCTTCTTTCAGGCGGGCGGGCAGTTGCGTCAGGATCTTGTCATTATTTTCCGTCATGGCGGATATGTCGCGCGGCGCACTGCCCCTGTCAAGCGGCGCTTTGACGGGACGTTTCGCCTGACAATGGTTCATCTCCGCCCCATAGTACCGCCAACGGATAGAGGAGAGCTTCATGTCAAACGATATCGTCATCTTGGGCGGCGCACGCACCGCCATCGGTAATTTCGGCGGCAGCCTTGCCGCGACCCCGCCAACCACCTTGGGCAGCACCGTGGCCCGCGCCGCGATGGAGCGTGCAGGCGTTGACCCGGCGCAGATCGGCCATGTGGTTTTCGGCAATGTCATCAACACCGAGCCGCGCGACATGTACCTCAGCCGCGTCGCCGCGCGGGAGGCGGGTGTGCCTGATGAAGTGCCTGCGATGAACGTGAACCGCCTGTGCGGTTCGGGCGTGCAGGCGCTGGTCTCGGCCACCCAAAGCCTCATGCTCGGTGATGCGGATTTCGCCCTTGCCGGGGGGGCCGAGAGCATGTCGCGCGCGCCCTATATCCTGCCCGACGCCCGCTGGGGCCAAAAGATGGGCGATGTCCGCAGCGTCGACATGCTTTTGGGCACGCTGAACTGCCCCTTCGGCACCGGTCACATGGGGGTCACCGCCGAGAATGTGGCGGATGAGCATACCGTTACCCGCGAAGAAATGGACGCCTTTGCCCTGCAAAGCCAAGAGCGCGCAGCGGCGGCCATCGCGGCGGGGCATTTCAAAGATCAGATCGTGCCGGTCGACGTAAAGGTCAAGCGCGACATGGTGCCGTTCGACACCGACGAACACCCCAAGGCGACCACCGCCGAAGCGCTGGCCGGGCTGCGTCCGGTGTTCCAGAAGGACGGGCGTGTCACCGCCGGTAACGCCAGCGGCATCAATGACGGTGCGGCAGCACTGGTGCTGGCCCGCGCCGAAGCGGCTGAGGCCGCTGGGTTAAAACCCCGTGCGCGCATTATAGGCTACGCCCATGCTGGTGTGCGGCCTGAGGTGATGGGCATCGGGCCGATCCCTGCCGTGCAGAACTTGCTGAAACGCACCGGGCTGAAAGCCAGCGACTTCGACGTGATCGAAAGCAACGAGGCCTTCGCCAGCCAAGCACTAGCTGTGAACAAAGAGCTGGGCTTTGATCCTGCGAAGGTGAACCCCAACGGTGGGGCGATTGCGCTTGGCCACCCGGTCGGCGCGACGGGGGCGATCATCACCGTAAAGGCGCTTTATGAGCTGGAGCGGATCGGCGGCAAGCGCGCGTTGATCACCATGTGCATCGGTGGCGGTCAGGGCATCGCGATGGCAATCGAACGTATTGCCTAAATGCGGGGGGCCTCCGCGGCCCCCTGCCCTAAAGCAGCGCGTCGATCAGGGCGATTGTGGTGGCCCCGGCCATGCCGGACATCACCGCAGTCGCCGCGATATAGCGCCAGAAACGCGGGCGGCGCGGCGGCTGCTCTTCGGCTTGACGGTTCAGCGCCTGTTCGACCAGCCCCGGCAAACGCGGACCAAAGCGGGCCATGACCATCGCCGTGTCGCGCAGATCAGAAACGATCGCGCGCGGCCCTAGCGACTTGGTGATGTAATCGGTCACAATCGGGCTTGCGACTTCCCAGATGTTGATATGCGGGTTGAGCGAGCGGGCGACGCCCTCGACCACGACCATGGTGCGTTGCAGCAAGATCAGCTCGGTCCGGGTTTCCATGCCGAAACGCTCAGTCACTTCGAACAGATAGGTCAGCAACCGAGCCATGGAGATGCGGGTAGCGTCCATGCCGAAAATCGGCTCGCCTACCGCGCGCAGGGCGCGGGCGAATTCATCGACATCCTTGTCAGCGGGCACATAACCCGCCTCGAAATGCACTTTGGCCACGCGCATATAGTCACGACGGATGAAACCGTAGAGAATTTCCGCGTACACCCGACGGGTATAGCTGTCGATATGGCCCATGATGCCGAAGTCATAGGCGATGATATCGCCGTTGGCCGCAACCTTGAGGTTGCCTTGGTGCATGTCGGCGTGGAAATAACCATCGCGCAGGGCGTGTTGCAAAAAGAGTTGCAGCACCCGTTCCGACAGCGCCACGCGGTCGTGCCCGGCGGCATCGAGTGCCGCGTTGTCGCCCAGCGGCAGGCCATCGGCCCAGCCCAGCGTCATCACGCGGCGGCCCGAATAATTCCATTTGATTTCGGGCAGTTGAAAGCCGGGATCATCTTTGGTGTTGGCCGCGAACTCAGACGCGGCAGAGCTTTCCAGCCGCAGGTCCAACTCGCCACGCACCACGCCGTCGAAATGTTCGATCACGTCCATCGGGCGCAGGCGGCGTGAACCAGGCGAGAAAATCTCGGCCATGCGGGCGGCTAGGTAGAAGGCGTCAATGTCCTTGCGGAAGGCTTTTTCGATGCCGGGGCGCAGGACTTTGACGGCGACCTCTTCGCCGGTCTCGGCCAGCCGCGCGTGATGCACCTGCGCGATGGAGGCCGCGGCGACGGGTTCGCTGAACTCGGAAAAGATCGCGTTGACCGGCTCACCCAACTCCTGCTCGACCGCCCTGCGGGCAAGCGCCGTTTCAAAAGGCGGCAGCTTGTCTTGCAGCACGCGCAATTGCACCGCCAGATCGTCGCCCACCACGTCAGGCCGGGTCGACAGCACCTGACCAAATTTGATGTAGGCCGGGCCAAGCGCCGTGAGCGCGCGGGTGGCGGGCGGCATGTTCGGGTCGCCCTTGTAGCCCAGCCATTTGAACGGCAGGCCAAGCGCGCGGGCGACGAAACGCAGCGGCGGGGAGGCGTCAAAAGCATCCAGCACCACATTCATCGCGCCCGCGCGTTCCAGCGTCGCGCCGGTGCGGATCAACCGCCAGATGTTGTGCGGACCGCGCATCAGAGTTTCCAGCCCGAATGCAGCGCCGCGATCCCCATGGTCAGGTTGCGATATTTGGCCTGCCCAAAGCCCGCCGCGCGGACCATCGACAAGAAGGTCTCTTGATCGGGGAAGTTACGGATCGATTCGACCAGATATTGATAGCTGTCGCGGTCGCCCGCGATGGCCTGTCCCATGCGCGGGATCACGTTGAAACTGTAGAGGTCATAGGCTTTTTGCATCGCCGGGTTGGGCAGTTGGCTGAACTCCAACACCATCAGACGGCCACCGGGGCGCAGCACGCGGTAAGCCTCGTTCAGCGCCTCTTGAGGGCGGGTCACGTTTCGGATGCCGAAGCTGATCGTGTAGACGTCGAATGTATTTTCGGGAAACGGCAGCGCCATGGCATCGCCCACCACCCAATCGAGGCTGCCGGTCAGGCTGTCGGCCTCGGCCCGTTTGCGGCCTTCGACGAGCATCGGCTCGGTCAAGTCAAGCACCGTGGCATGACCGTGGCCCGCGCGGCCTAGAAATTTGAAAGACACATCGCCCGTGCCCCCCGCCACATCGAGCAACTTCTGACCGGGACGCGGGGCGAGCCAATCCATCATCGCTTCTTTCCAGACGCGGTGGATCCCCATGCTCATCACATCGTTCATGATGTCGTATTTGCTGGCGACGGAGTTGAACACACCCTGCACGCGACCTGCTTTTTCATGCTCGGGTACGGTCTCGAACCCGAAATGGGTGGTTTTGTCGGCGTCCTGGGTCATCTGCTCTTGCGATCCTCTGGTTCAGTCCCTTGTTATAGGGTGCCGTAGGCTGGGGACAATGCGTGCCTTTTGTCACAGGCAAGCCAGAGGGGAAACCGAGATGCCGGAACTGCCAGAGGTCGAAACCGTCCGCCGGGGGCTGGCCCCCGCGATGGAGGGCCAAGTGATCGCCCGGGCCGAAGTCAACCGCCCCGATCTGCGCTGGCCCTTCCCCGAGCGGATGGCCGAGCGGTTGACCGGGCAGCGGGTCGGGCTGCTGCGGCGGCGGTCGAAGTATATTCTGGCCGATCTGGCGAGCGGGGAATCGCTGTTGGTGCATCTGGGGATGTCGGGGCGGATGCTGGTCTCGGGCGACCCTCTGGGGCAATTTCAGCACAACCACCCCGCGCCCGAGAAACATGACCACGTCGTGTTGCATATGGGTAACGGTGCGCGGATCACCTTCAACGACCCCCGCCGTTTCGGCGCGATGGATCTGATGCCCACCGCCGGGGCCGAGACGCATAAACTGCTGGCCTCGCTCGGGCCGGAACCCTTGGGCAATGACTTTCACGAAGCGCATCTGGTGGCCGCACTAAAAGGGCGCAATACACCGATCAAATCCGCCCTGCTGGATCAGCGGATCGTAGCAGGTTTGGGAAATATCTATGTCTGCGAAGCGCTTTACAGGGCGGGCATTCACCCGGCCCGCAAGGCCGGGCGTATCTCGGCCACCCGGATCGCGGGGCTGGTGCCAATCATCCGCAACGTGCTGGCCGATGCGATCGAGGCGGGGGGATCGTCACTGAAAGACTTCCGCCAAGCCGATGGCGAATTGGGCTACTTCCAACATAGCTTTGATGTCTATGGGCGGGAGGGCGAACCCTGTCGCAGACCGGGTTGTGATGGCACCATTGGCCGCATTGTTCAGAGCGGCCGGTCCTCCTTCTATTGCCCGCGCTGCCAAAGATAACTTGAAACATGGGGGTGCCGTGGTATGCACATTCCCCTGAGCGCAACAACAAAGAGCATTCTTGATGGCTTACGAAACGATCACCGTGGACGTGGACAACCATGTGGCCCTGATCACCCTCAACCGCCCGGATGCGCTCAATGCGCTCAACGACGCGTTGCTGGGTGAATTGGCCAAGGCGCTGAAAGGCGCGCAGGAAAACGACAAGGTGCGCTGCATCGTTATTACCGGGTCGGAAAAGGCATTCGCTGCCGGCGCCGACATCGCAATGATGCGCGAGAAAAGCTTTGTCGACGTCTTCATGGGGGATCTCTTCACGCCAGAGACCGATCAAATCCTGCGCGTGCGCAAGCCGATCATCGCAGCCGTGTCGGGCTATGCCTTGGGCGGTGGCTGCGAATTGGCGATGATGTGCGATTTCATCATCTGTTCGGAAAGCGCCAAGTTCGGTCAGCCCGAGATCAACCTTGGTGTTGTGGCAGGCATCGGCGGGACACAGCGTCTGACCCGTCTGGTGGGCAAGTCCAAAGCGATGGACATGAACCTGACGGGCCGTTTCATGGATGCCGAAGAAGCGGAACGTTCGGGCCTCGTCTCCCGCGTTGTGCCGGTGAAAAAGCTGATGGAAGAAGCCATGGCCGCCGCCGGCAAAATTGCCGAGAAATCGATGATCTCGGCCACCGTGGTCAAGGAATGCGTGAACCGCGCCTATGAGGTGCCGCTGAGCGAAGGCCTTCTGTTCGAGCGCCGCATGTTCCATTCGCTGTTCAACACCGAAGACCAGAAAGAAGGCATGTCGGCCTTCCTTGAAAAGCGCGAAGCGCAGTTCCGCGACAAGTAAGCGATTCCAGTGGCGCGGCTTGCATTGCCGCGCCTGCTGTCTTATAGGCAGCCCCAATACATGCGCGTGCAGCCCGCTCTGGCTAGAATCACCTGCCCTTTGGGGGCCCGGATTTCCGGTAGGGTTGGCGTCACGCATTGCTACGCAACAAAATGAACCCGAAGGCTGATACTCATGGCAAACACAACACAATCCGCAAAGCGCGCACGTCAAAACGAGAAACGTTTTGCGATCAACAAAGCCCGTCGTTCGCGCATCCGCACCTACCTGCGCAAAGTCGAAGAAGCTATCACCTCCGGTGATAAAGAAGCCGCAACCGCAGCTCTGAAAGCCGCCCAGCCCGAGCTGATGCGCGGCGTCACAAAAGGCGTTTTCCACAAAAACACCGCGTCGCGCAAAATGTCGCGTCTGGCCGCACGGGTCAAAGCACTGGGTTAATCCTGCCCCACAGCCAACCCTTTGAAAGACAAGAGGCGCCGCATTGCGGCGCCTTTTTTCGTGCGAGTGCAGCGAAAAAAACACGTCAGAGATTCTTTTCAGGCAATCTCTGAGTCAAGATGGAAGATATGTTGAAGCGGACCTGAAACACTTGCTACCAAAGGTTCAGCGATTCATTTCGCTTGGGGGGACAGGCCCTGAAACAGGCGTCAGCCAATTGGCAGAATGCCAACTTCAGGGAAGTGCGGATGGCCGTTGAAATACGGCACGATGCACTGTCGTGAATGCTGCTGCCAGCACGTTTACCCTGTCGATGAGAACACGAACGGTTCGTTCAGCGCCTCTTGCGCCGGTTTACGGTGTGGCAGGCTAATGGGCAGGCCATTCTAGCAAAGTCCGAAGGACACAGGTCGGTCATCCGCGTGGGACCGGGTGGATGATCTGTTGCCGGGTGAAACGAAAATTTAGGGTCGGGATCCACTCGGCCTCTGTGCGAAGAGCAAAGCGGGACGTTAGGCACGATGACATTAGATCACTGGGGCGAGATCAAAGAGCGGCTTCTGAAGACCGTTGGGCAAAACAACTACACCACTTGGATTGAGCCGCTTGTGCCCGGCGATGTCGAAGATGGAATCGTGACACTCAAGGTGCCCACGAACTTCTTTGGCAATTACGTCAGCCAGAACTTCTCGGACCTGATCTTGCATGAAATTAACGCCGCTGGCACCGATGCCACGCGCCTGAATTTTGCGCTGAACCAGCAGCCCGCCAATGCCGCCGACAAGCCCGCCCCAGCTGCGCGGCAGACCACCGCCGCTGCAAAGCCCGCCGCCAATAGCCAGCTGAGCACTGCCCCGCTCGACCCGCGCTTTAGCTTTGACAACTTTGTTGTTGGCAAACCAAACGAACTGGCCCATGCCGCCGCGCGCCGTGTTGCCGAAGGTGGCCCGGTCACGTTCAACCCGCTGTTCCTCTATGGCGGTGTCGGTCTGGGTAAGACCCACCTGATGCACGCGATCGCCCGCGAGCTGCATGAGCGCAAGCCCGAGATGAACGTGCTTTATCTTTCGGCCGAGCAATTCATGTACCGTTTTGTGCAGGCGCTGCGCGACCGCAAGATGATGGACTTCAAAGAGATCTTCCGTTCGGTCGACGTGCTGATGGTCGATGACGTGCAGTTCATCGCGGGCAAGGATTCAACGCAGGAAGAGTTCTTCCACACGTTCAATGCGCTCGTGGACCAGCACAAACAGATCATTATCTCTGCCGACCGCGCACCGGGTGAGATCAAAGACCTCGAAGATCGGGTGAAATCACGCCTGCAGTGCGGCTTGATCGTGGACCTGCACCCGACGGACTATGAGCTTCGCCTCGGCATTCTGCAAAGCAAGGTCGAAGTGCAGCGCAAGACATATCCGGACCTCGAAGTTGCCGATGGCGTTTTGGAATTCCTCGCGCATCGCATTACCTCGAACGTCCGCGTGCTCGAAGGTGCGCTGACCCGTCTGTTCGCTTTCGCCTCGCTCGTGGGCCGTGAGATCGACATGGGCCTGACCCAAGATTGTCTGGCCGACGTGCTGCGCGCCTCAGAGCGCAAAATTTCGGTCGAGGAAATCCAGCGGAAAGTGTCGGATCACTACAACATCCGTCTGAGCGATATGATCGGCCCCAAGCGTCTGCGCAGCTATGCCCGCCCACGTCAGGTGGCGATGTATCTGTGCAAGCAGATGACCAGCCGCTCCTTGCCAGAGATTGGCCGCCGCTTTGGCGGGCGTGATCATACCACCGTCATGCATGGTGTGCGCCGGATCGAAGAACTGAAGGTTTCCGACGGTCAGATCGCCGAGGATCTGGAACTGCTGCGCCGGGCGCTCGAATCCTGACCCAAATCTGCTGACGGGGTTGTGTTCAGGACACGGTTAAACAGCGATCAGGGGCGCAGCTTGCGCCCCTCTTGCAATCGCAGCAACAAAGCCACAAAAGTTCTTGTGTAAGCGTGGGAACCGGGTAGTTTGCCTCTCCCGGCAATCGGTATGGGAGAAGGCATATGAAATTCAGCATCGAACGCGCGGCACTGCTTAAGGCCGTTTCGCAAGCCCAATCCGTCGTTGAGCGGCGCAACACCATTCCGATCCTCGCCAACGTGCTGATCGAAGCCGAAGGCAGCGATGTCTCCTTCCGCGCCACCGATCTGGATATCGAAGTGGTCGATAAGGTCGCCGCTCAGGTGGAACGCGCCGGGGCCACCACCGTTTCGGCGACGCTGCTGCATGAGATCGTGCGCAAACTGCCCGACGGTGCGTTGATCAGCCTTACCGCCGACACCGCCGCCGGCCGTCTGACCGTCGAAGCGGGCCGATCAAACTTCTCACTGGCGACACTGCCGCGCGAAGATTTCCCGGTTATGGCCTCGTCGGAATATGCCTCCAACTTCTCGGCGCCTGCCCCGGTGCTGCGCCGCCTGTTCGACAAATCCAAATTTGCCATCTCTACCGAAGAGACGCGCTACTACCTCAACGGCGTCTACCTGCACATTGCGGATGCCGAAAGCGGCAAAGCGCTGCGCTGCGTGGCGACCGATGGCCACCGCCTCGCGCGGATCGACGCCGCAATGCCTGAGGGCGCGGCTGAGATGCCCGGCGTCATCGTGCCGCGCAAGACCGTGGGCGAACTGCGCAAACTTCTGGATGACGACGAGATGGAGATTGCGGTTTCCGTTTCGGAGACCAAGATCCGGTTTGCCACCCCTGCCATCACCCTGACATCCAAGGTGATCGACGGTACTTTCCCCGACTACACCCGTGTGATTCCCCAAGGGAACACCCGCAAGATGGAAGTCGACGCCGCCGATTTCGCCCGCGCGGTGGACCGCGTGGCAACCGTGAGTTCCGAGCGTTCGCGCGCCGTGAAACTGCAACTGGACGAAGACCGTCTTGTGCTGTCGGTCAACGCACCTGACAGCGGTGCTGCGGAAGAAGAACTTGCCGTGGCCTATGCGGATGAGCGGCTGGAGATTGGCTTCAACGCGAAATACCTGCTGGAAATCGCCAGCCAAGTGGACCGCGAGAACGCTGTGTTCCTGTTCAACTCCTCTGGCGACCCGACACTGATGCGTGAAGGCAATGATACGTCTGCGGTCTATGTCGTCATGCCGATGCGCGTGTGACTTGGGCGGGAATTTTTGAAATTCCCGCGCCGTTTTCTTTGAAAGAAAACGGAGTCTGAATGACGCAGCTGTATCTATCCAACCTCGGCCTCTCGCATTTCCGCTCGCACCGCCGCGCGGTGATCGATGTCGACGTGCGCCCCGTGGCGATTTATGGGCCGAACGGTGCGGGCAAGACCAATATCATCGAGGCTATTTCTCTACTGTCCCCGGGCCGCGGCCTGCGCCGAAGCAGCGCGCAAGATATGGCGCGTCGGCCCGAAGCGCTTGGATGGAAGGTGACCGGCTTGCTGCACGGCCCGTCGGTTTTGCATGAGGTCGACATCTGGTCCGAGGCGGGCGCTGCGCGGCAAACCAAGATCGACGGCAAAGCTGCCGCGCAGACCGCGCTAGGTCGGATCGCGCGGGTGCTTTGGTTGATCCCCGCGATGGACCGGCTGTGGATTGAAGGGGCCGAAGGGCGGCGGCGGTTTCTGGATCGCGTCACCCTGTCGATGCTGCCCGATCATGCGGAACTGTCGTTGAGCTACGAAAAGGCCATGCGCGAGCGGAATCGCTTGCTAAAGGATATGGTGCGCGAGCCTGCGTGGTATGCCGCGCTTGAAAGTAGCATGGCCGAAACGGGCGCGCAAATTCATGCCAACCGCCTCCACGCCCTCGCGGCGCTGGAAGCCGCTCAAGACGAAGCGCAAACCGCCTTCCCTATCGCCACTTTGGCCTTACAATGCGACATGCCGAGTGAGGCCGAAGCGCTGCGCCGTGCCCTGTCAGACAACCGAATGCGGGATCTTTCTGCGGGGCGTACACTGATTGGCCCGCACCGCGCCGATCTGGAAGGCACCTATGCCGCCAAGGGGGTCGCTGCGCGCGATTGCTCTACCGGAGAGCAAAAGGCGCTTCTCGTCTCGCTGATCCTTGCCAATGCCCGCGCCATCGCCGCCGAATTCGGTGCCCCGCCGCTGCTGCTGCTGGATGAGGTAGCGGCACATCTTGATGCCACCCGTCGCGCGGCGCTTTACGATGAAATCTGTGCGCTTGGCGCCCAAGCTTGGATGACCGGCACCGGGCCTGATCTGTTTGAGAATCTCGGGGACCGCGCGCAGTATGTCGAAGTGACCGAAGAGAAGGGTCTCTCTCGGGTGGAGGCCAGCGTATGAGCATTTCCCTTGCCGACCTGCTGCTCTATTGTGGCGCGTTGCTGATCCTCTTCCTTACCCCCGGCCCGGTCTGGCTGGCGATGATGGCACGAGCGCTTTCAGGCGGGTTTCAGGCCGCATGGCCGCTGGCACTTGGCGTCGCGATTGGCGACATGCTCTGGCCGCTGGTGGCGGTGCTCGGGATCACATGGATCCTCTCGGTTTTTGATACGGTGATGGTGGTGCTGCGCTGGATCGCCAGTGGGGTGTTTATCCTGATGGGCGTGGCCCTGATCCGGCAGGCGGGCGAGAAGATCAGCAGCGACAGCCGCCTGACCCGCCCCGGGATGTGGTCCGGTTTCGTCGCGGGCATTGTCGCGATCCTTGGCAATCCGAAAGCGGTGCTGTTCTACATCGGCGTACTGCCCGGTTTTTTTGATCTGCGCGCAGTCACCGGGCCTGACATTGGCCTGATCCTCGCCGCGTCAGTCATTGTACCGCTAATCGGTAACCTTTCTATCGCGCTTTTGGTCGGCCGTTTGCGCGGCTTTTTGACCACCCCGCGTACGCTGAGGCGGATCAATCTAGTCTCTGGTGGCATGCTGGTTTTCGTGGGCCTTGTCATCCCCTTCGCCTGACACAAAATCTTGTGTCATTCGCGTGACAATGCTGGTCGAAAACACTATAAATCGGGCAAACGAGAAGGGTTATTTCCGCATGTCCGATACCGCGCAGACACCACAGGAATACGGCGCCGATTCCATCAAGGTTCTCAAAGGGTTGGAGGCCGTCCGCAAACGCCCCGGCATGTATATCGGTGACACCGATGATGGCTCTGGCTTGCACCACATGGTCTATGAGGTCGTGGACAACGGGATTGACGAAGCACTGGCCGGTCACGCCGACGCGGTGACGGTCACAATCCACGCGGATGAGAGCGTTTCGGTCAGCGACAACGGACGCGGCATTCCGGTGGGCATCCACGAGGAAGAGGGCGTTTCCGCCGCCGAGGTCATTATGACCCAGCTGCACGCAGGCGGTAAGTTCGACAGCAACTCCTACAAGGTATCCGGCGGTCTGCACGGGGTCGGCGTTTCCGTTGTGAACGCCCTGTCTGACTGGCTGGAATTGCGCATCTGGCGCGAAGGCAAGGAACATATCGCCCGGTTTGAAGGTGGCTTTACGACCAAACACCTCGAAGTCTTGGGCGACACCGACCGTACCGGCACCGAGGTCCGTTTTATGGCCTCTACCGACACGTTCTCGAACCGGGAATACAGCTTTGAAACGCTGGAAAAGCGCCTGCGCGAACTGGCCTTCCTGAACTCCGGTGTGCGCATCATCCTTACCGATGAACGCCCAGTAGAGCCACTGCGGACAGAGCTTTACTACGACGGCGGCGTCAAGGAATTCGTTAAATACCTTGATCGGCACAAAACCTCTGTCATGCCCGAACCGATCTTTATCACCGGGGAGCGGGACGACATCGGCATCGAAGTGGCGATGTGGTGGAACGACAGCTACCACGAAAACGTTCTGCCCTTTACCAACAACATCCCGCAGCGCGATGGCGGCACCCATATGGCTGGTTTCCGTGGCGCGCTGACCCGCACGATCAACGGCTATGCGCAATCCAGCGGCATCGCCAAACGTGAAAAGATCAACTTTACTGGCGACGATGCCCGCGAAGGTCTGACCTGCGTGCTGTCTGTCAAAGTGCCGGATCCAAAGTTCTCCTCCCAGACCAAGGACAAGCTGGTCTCCTCCGAAGTGCGCCCGGCTGTCGAAGGTCTGGTAAACGAAAAGCTGGCCGAGTGGTTTGAAGAAAACCCCAATGAAGCCAAGCAGATCGTCGGCAAGATCGTCGAAGCCGCACAGGCCCGCGAAGCCGCTCGCAAAGCACGGGAATTGACCCGCCGCAAATCTGCGATGGATGTGAATTTCCTTGCAGGTAAGCTCAAGGATTGCTCGGAGAAAGACCCGTCGAAGACCGAAGTCTTCCTCGTCGAGGGTGACAGCGCCGGCGGCTCCGCCCAGACCGGCCGCGACCGTCAAACTCAAGCGATCCTGCCGTTGAAGGGTAAAATCCTCAACGTCGAACGCGCCCGCTTTGACCGGATGCTGGGCAGCCAAGAGATCGGCAACCTCGTTATGGCGCTTGGCACCGGGATTGGCCGAGATGAGTTTAACCTCTCCAAGCTGCGCTACCACAAGATCGTCATTATGACCGACGCCGATGTCGACGGCGCACACATCCGGACGCTCTTGCTGACCTTCTTCTACCGCCAGATGCCTGAGCTGATCGAAAACGGTCACCTCTACATCGCGCAGCCGCCGCTCTACAAAGTGTCGCGTGGCAAGTCCGAGGTTTACCTCAAAGACCAAGCGGCGATGGAAGACTACCTGATCCAGCAAGGTGTCGACGGGGCAATGCTGCGTCAGGGCAACGGCGAAGAAATCAGCGGCCAAGATCTGACTCGCGTGGTCGACATGGCGCGCCAGTTGCGCCGCGTGTTGGAAGCCTTCCCGACCCATTATCCGCGCCACATCCTCGAACAAGCCGCCATCGCCGGCGCCTTCGTCGATGGCGCGGTGGACAGTGACCTGCAAGGCGTCGCCGACAAGGTCGCCGACCGTCTGAACCTGATCGCGCTGGAATACGAGCGCGGCTGGCAGGGTCGCATCACCCAAGACCACGGCATCCGCCTCGCCCGTATTCTGCGCGGCGTCGAAGAGGTGCGCACGCTGGACGGCCGCATGATGCGTTCCGGCGAGGCCAAGAAATCCGGCAGCTTCACCAAGCACTTGCAAGAGGTCTACGATCAGCCCGCCAACCTGATCCGCAAGGACCGCAGCCAGATGATCTATGGCCCCATGGACCTGCTAGATGCGATCCTTGCTGAGGGCGAGAAGGGCCTGTCGTTGCAGCGCTACAAAGGTCTGGGCGAGATGAACCCCGATCAGCTGTGGGAGACCACGCTAGACCCTGACGCGCGTACGCTGCTTCAGGTCCGGGTGGAGGACATGGCCGAAGCGGATGATCTCTTTACCAAGCTGATGGGCGACGTGGTCGAGCCACGGCGCGAGTTCATTCAGCAGAACGCGCTGAGCGTGGAGAACTTGGATTTTTAGGGAGGTGTAGGGAGGCGGGACTGTCTCCGCTGCGTATAGGTATAATAAGCCGTTTAATTATAGCGGCCTATGACAAACCCCTTAGCGCTTTACCGTAACTTTCAGACATATGTGCCGCGCAGCCGTAACTGCGCGGCACATTCTTTAAATCGGGTGATTTAGCCGATGATGCTGTTTAGCGTCTTGGATGGGCGCATCACGGAGTCGGTCTTGGCCGCGTCGGTGCGGTAGTATCCTCCCAGATCAGCCGCTGGCCCCTGAACCGCTGCAAGCTCGCCTAAAATAGCCGCTTCATTGGTTGCCAGTGCTTCTGCGATTGGCGCGAAGTGGGCGGCAAGCTCTGTATCCTTGCTTTGTGCGGCAACCGCTTCGGCCCAATACCGCGCGAACCAGTAGTGGCTGTCGCGGTTGTCCGGCTCACCCACTTTGCGCGAGGGGGAGCGACCATTGTCGAGGATGCCCTGCGTTGCCACTTCGACGGCTTCGCCCAAGATGCGGGCCTTATCGTTGCCCTTGGCATCGGCCAAGAACATCAGGCTCTCGCCAAGCGCACAGAATTCGCCAAGGCTGTCCCACCGCAGGTGGTTCTGCTCGACAAGTTGCTGCACGTGTTTCGGGGCCGAACCGCCCGCGCCGGTTTCGAACAAGCCGCCGCCGTTCATCAGCTTCACGATCGACAGCATCTTGGCAGAAGTCGCCAATTCCAAGATCGGGAAGAGGTCGGTCAGGTAATCGCGCAGCACGTTGCCGGTGATGGCAATCGTGTTCTCGCCTTTGGTGATCGTCTCAAGCGAGGCACGGGTGGCTTCGCGTGGGGCCATGATCTCGAACTTATCGGCCACGCCTTGGGCCTCAAGGATCGGCTTCACGTAGGAGATCAGTTCGGCGTCATGGGCCCGGCTTTCGTCCAGCCAGAAGATCGCCCGGCAGCCTTCGGCCTTTTGGCGGGAAATGGCGAGGTTGACCCAATCCTCAATCGGCGCCTTGCGTGCAGAGGAAGACCGCCAGATATCACCGGCGTCGACTTTGTGCTGGTGCAGCACAGTGCCATCGTCGAGGATCATCTTGACGGTGCCCGCCTCAGCCAATTCAAACGTGGTGGGGTGAGAGCCGTATTCCTCGGCCTTTTGCGCCATCAGGCCGATGTTCTGCACCGTGCCTGCGGTTGCCGGATCAAGCTTGCCGTTCTCTTTGAAGAAGTTGATCGCCTCGTCATAGACGGGTGCATAGGAGTTGTCGGGGATCACGCAGTTGGCGTCGTGTTCCTTGCCGTCCGGGCCCCAGCCCTTGCCGCCAGCGCGGATCAGCGCGGGCATCGAGGCGTCGATGATCACGTCCGAGGAGACATGCAAGTTGGTGATGCCCTTGTCGGAATCGACCATATACATCGGCGGACGGTCTCCCATGCAGGCGTTGATGTCGGCCATGATCTCCGTCTCGCCTTTCACGCGCTCCAGCAGGTCGCCGAGGCCGGAGTTGGGGTTCACGCCCAGTTCCTTGAGCTTTTGCCCATGCTTTTCAAACACCGGCGCAAGGTAGGCTTTGACTGCGTGACCGAACAGGATCGGGTCAGAAACCTTCATCATCGTCGCTTTGAGGTGCAGCGAGAAAAGGATGCCGTCTTCTTTGGTTTTTTCAATCTGGGTGTTGAGGAAGTCCTTGAGTGCCGCGGCGCTCATGAAGGTCGCGTCGACCACGGTGCCTGCAGGATACTCAAGCCCGTCTTTCAGAACCGTCTCACCATCCGCCGTTTCCAGCACGATCTTTGCGCCACTCGCGGCGTCGAGCGTGGCGGAAACTTCGTTAGAGAAGAAATCATTGCCGGACATCGACGATACATGCGTCTTGCTGTCGGATGCCCAATCGCCCATCCGGTGCGGGTTCGATTGCGCGAAGCTTTTCACCGCTTTGGCAGCGCGGCGGTCAGAGTTGCCTTCGCGCAGAACCGGGTTCACAGCCGAGCCCTTGATCGTGTCATACTTGGCCCGAACGGCTTTCTCTTCGTCGGTGCTGGGGGAATCAGGGTAATCAGGCAAGGCAAAGCCTTGGGACTGCAGCTCTTTGATGGCGCCGACCAATTGCGGCACAGAGGCAGAGATGTTCGGCAGCTTGATGACATTCGCCTCGGGGGTTTTTACCAAACGGCCCAATTCGGCCAGATCGTCGGATTGACGCTGGTCTTCGGTCAAAGCCTCAGGGAAGGTCGCCAGAATACGCCCGGCAAGGCTAATATCTTTCGTGCCGACGCTCACACCAGCGGCTTTGGCGAATTTTTGGATGATCGGCAACAGGGACGCCGAGGCCAGCTCCGGCGCTTCGTCAACTTTAGTGTAAATGATGTCGGACATGATATGCTCCAAATTGCTGCATTTGTTGCCCTGATAGCTGAACAGACAGCGAAGGTCGACGGTATACCGCAGTATGCGGTGGGGTCGGCATGGGAAAATGCGGTGATTTAGCGGATTCCAGCCATCGGGCGGGCCAAGCGGCCAGAAAGCGTGGCGATTGCCTTAGCGAGACACGCTGCGCAGCTGTAGGATCTGCATCCCAATCGCCATGGCCGGGCCAATGCCCACCGCAAACAGCAACGTGCCAAGGCCCAAAGTGCCTCCTAACGCCCAGCCAATCGCGACCACGGTCAACTCAATACTCATGCGCACCAGCGCGATGGGTTTGCCCGTGACCCGCTGCAGTCCCGTCATCAGCCCATCACGCGGGCCGGGGCCGAGGTTTGCCACAAGATAAATCGCGCCGCCAAAGCCTGTTACGAAAACACCTGTCAAAGCCAACAGGGCATTCGCCAGATAGCTGTCAAACCGTGGCAGGATCGGCAGTGCATATTCCAGCACCAGCGCCACGATCACCGCGTTCAGAATGGTGCCGATGCCCGGCATCTGGCGCAGCGGAATCCAAAGCAGCAGCACCGTGGCGCTGATAAGGAATGTCGCGAGCCCAAGGCTCCAGCCCGTGATGTTGGTCACGCCTTCGGCAAAAACGGTCCAAGGGCTGACTCCAACGCCTGCATTTACCAAAAGCGCTTCGCCCGTGCCGAACATCACCAGCCCGAGGATCAGAAACACCATCGAGACGAAGGGCGGCTTGAGGGTGAAGGCCTTGGGCGAACTCCACCGCAGCGTGGGGACAGAGGTGACAGACAGGAAACTCACGGGCGCGACCTCTGGCGATGCAATCTAGATGCGCACTTGTTCCAGTTTACGCCAGACCCGGCAAGGTCAATCCGCCCACGAATTTAACGCCAGCGCGAGAAGCCGAAGGTCATATAATCTTTCTGATAAGCATCCGCCGCCAATGCTTCGATCTCATTGTCATAGATGTCGGCAAGCATGAAAGGGCCCGGCTCGACAGGCGCTGGTACGCCGGGGCTGGTCGCATGGCCTTGGGTCGTGGCCAGTGCGGCCAATTCAGCGGCCAAATCCTCTTCGCGGATGATACGATCCGGCAGGCAAAACTCGCCGAAACCCGCGATGGCTTGGGCCTGCGAGCACCACGCGGCATCCACACGGATTGAGGTTTGTCCGGCCAGATTGCCCTTGAGAAACTTCAGAAAGGCCACAAAAGCGGTGCGATGCGCGTCACGGTCATACCCCGCATCAGGGCCGTCTTTCGGCAGCGGCATCTTGTAACGGCGCATCAGCGTGTTGCGCAGCTGACGATAGCTGCCCTCCCCTGTGGTTAGGATATGGCGGCAAAAGGCATCATGTGCCCGCAAGGCCGGATGGCGCAGCACGGTAAAGCCGCGATGCCCCGGCGTTTTGCGTTTCCACTGGCGCAGCTCTTTTTGCGACAACTTATCCCGCAGCGCTTCGCGCGGCACACCATCCAGCGCGGCCAGCCAATTCAACACCTGATCCTCTGGCCCGGACTTGATCGGCAGATAGATCAACCCGCTGGTCGCCGCCGCCACGTAGGAGGGCACATTCGGCCCGCGCCGCGGCTCAAAGTTGGGGGTGCGTGTTAGGTCGAAACGGTCCAGCCGCGCCAGCGCCTCCAGCATCTCGTCATAGTTGCTGACCTTGGCCGAGATCGGGCTGGGGTTCTGTTTCTTGAGGTTCTTGTCCAGCGCCTCCAACTGCTCATCCACACCAAGGTACCGCGCAAGGCCGTTCATCACCTCAACGCTTTGCAGGTCTTCGTAAGCCACGTAAAACGCCGTCTGCCCCGAGGTCTGCAAACGGTTCAGCAGGGTGATCTGAAAGCGCTGCAAGGCATCCAAATGGGCGCTGAACTCATCGGCGTCAAAAACCGCCTGCGCCACCTTCTGCGCCTTCATATCGGTCAGCTTCCACTGCCCCGTCGCCTGCGCGATCTTCCAACTCACGTAGCTGTCGACCGGATTGCGGGTCAGCACGATTTTCGCGCAGCGCTGGTCTTTGATAATGGTATCAAAGACGCGCGGATCGTGATCGTGGAAATACCGAAAACCGCCCAAAGCATCCTGCTGACCCTGGATCGCCGCCAGTAGCTTTTTGGGGTTTTCGTCCCGCGTGGCCTGATCAATACCAAGGATAGGCTCGCTTTTGGGATAGCCCATGAAGAAAGGGTTAAAGGCCTCTCCATGACAGGCGATCCCCGCAAAGGCATTCAGGTTCGCTTCCAGAAAGTTAGACCCGGTCCGCATCTCAGCAAAGACCACGAAACTGTCGAATTTGTCGTTCATGGGGTTATTTCACCAGATAGGGTTTGGGGGTGGGTTTGGCATCGCCAGTCACCCCGCGGGAGACGGGGAAATCGCCGACCAAATAGGGGTGCATACCTTGGTTCTTGAGGTTCTGAAGGAACTGACCGAAACCGTTCAGATCAACCATGCGCGGCGCCTCTGACAGGCGGCGCAGACGGGGGCGGCCAATCTCGTCCAATATGCCCTGTAAAGGCTCCATCGGCGCTTCGATGAATTCAGACATCGTCCAGATCCGCACGCGCGCTTTGGCATGGGCTGAACGCAGCACATCCATATGCGTGCTTTCCGTTTTTTGCAGCTTTGCAGCAAGACGTCGAATATCAGCAAAATCAAGGTTCGAGCGAAACAGCGGTACAGCCCAAGCACCTGTGATGACCGAAATCTGTGCGTTAGGGTCTCTGGCCACGCGCCAATTGATGTCTTGGTTGTCCATTGGGCCGAACTGAAAACACTGGCGTTCGCCACGGGTGTTCCAGATCAGGTTGGTCAAAAACGCGCTGGCATTGTGATCCCGCAGCACCGGATTGTCCGACAAGGCTCCGTTCAACGCGGTCTGGCCTTCAGCAAAATGCACACGGTCAGGGGCAAAGAGATGCCCATGCACGCGGGCCCCGCTGGCACGGCTCAGCCAATGTTCGAAATCCTCGAAAATCTCGGTGAAACCCTGAAACACCGAATAGGGCGCGGCGGTGACGCCGTTTTCCCAATCCTCGTTGGGAAAACGGCTCTGCATATAAAGCCCGGCCCGGCCCCGGGTCCGCCGTTCGACGGCCTTAGCAAAGATGCGGTCGATCTTGCCGGGGTTCGGCTCGGTCTTTTTCATCGCACCGGCAGAGTCGGTCAGGAAGGCATCATAGAGCCTGTCCGCATGAGGCCAGATCTTGCGCGCCACAAAACAATCCGAGCGGCGCAAAAGCTGGAGGTGATCGTCGTAAAAGATATGCGGTTTGCCCTGAAAATCGAACTTCGACAGGGTTAGCGACCGGCTTTCGATCTTGCTGGAATAGAGCCGCGTTAGGGTCTGGAAATAGCTCTCATCCGGGATCCAGACGTGGCGAAAGAACTTGTCGTAGGTCGGCCTGTCGAGGTCTTGCAGGATCGCCGACAGGGTGCGCCGGGTCAGGCACCACCATTGCGAGCCCATATGTGGCACGATCCCGCGCGGCATCCGACGCTTTAACCCCAGCAGGCGCTGCACCTCGACCGCGCGGTCGAACAGATAGCGATTGCGCCGCCACGAGAAGGGGAACCGCAGGGTAAACCGCTCCGCATCCAGCCCCCCCACGGTCCATGGCACATCCGCCGTGGTGGCGCTTTCGATGAAATCGGTCTGGGGGCGATCCTCAAGATAGTCGATCAATTCCTGCACCGGGCGCAGCGGCAGGCAGGAACCCGAGGCCAGATAGACGTGCCGCACCTTGGGAAAGCGAGACAGCATCAATTCCGCCGCCCCCTGCGAGGCAGCAACGATCCCCCAAGTGCCCCATTCGCAGCGTTTGCGGGGGCTGAAATGCACATCCTTCAGGTCAGAGAGTGCCGCCACGAAAGCATCATGCGCCCGCCGGGGCACGGCCTTGTCGATATGGATCACCACGGGGCATCCCGCAGCGGCCCAATGGCGCGCGACCTGCTCGGCCCGGTCAAAAGCGTTGTGCACCAGCATGACGATCCCGACGCTCATGCCCAGTTCCCCTTGGACATAAGGCCGAGAATCTCAAGCTGCCGCCAATTGATGTACCGCTCTGACCACTTGCACCAAAGCTGCGGATCGTCCTTTAACTGCGCTGCATAGGCTTTGTATTCGACCGAAGCCGCGTAATGCTCGCTGCGCTGTAGCTCCTCTGCCGCCTTGGCACCGAAGGTGTCGAGGAACTTGGCATGAAGCAACACGCCGGAGGCTTTCTCTCCGCCCCATTCGTCATAGACCTGATTAAGCCCACGCGGCAGCAGCATATGGGTCGAACTGACATAGGCATAACGCCGGTCCCATTTGACCAGCGGCACCTTGTTAAGCGCCGGGGCCTTTGCGGGCGCGTCGGGAAAGAATACCCGCGCCCGTGGCCCGCCCTGAATCCAAAGGTTCCCGAACCGTCTATTGCGCGAAATGGTGTAGTTGCCGCTGTCGAACCACGACGCAATCTCAAACGGATTTTGGCCCGCTTGGTAAGGTTCCTCGTCAAGCCGCCCTTTGGGATACATATCCAGCAACATCGCGGAAAAGCTTTTGATCGACGACGCATCAAGCCAATCGGTCAGCGCCCGCAGGGGCCGCGTGTCGCAAAAGGGGTAGACCAGAAATTCATCGGGATCGACCGTCAGCGCCCAATGGCCATGGGCGTATTTCATTTGTAGCCAGTTCAGCCAGTCGACGCCGAAGCGCGCGCGCTTGTAGCTGGCCTTGGCGCTCCAGACCGAAACATCGGGTTGCTTGGCCAGATAGTCGAGGGCGCCATCGTCGCTGTCATTGTCCACGAAGAAGAAATGCCCGACACCCATCTCACGGTAGTATTTCAGGAAATAGGGCAGCCGGATCGCTTCGTTGCGCTGCGTGCAGAATAGCAAAATATCGTCAGCTTTGATCTGCGCCGTCCGGTTCGCCACAGAGGTCAACTCGCGCCGCTTGCGAAAGGCGCGGATGCGCCAGCGCTTGCGTTGCAGCCGCAACCGATATGACTGAATTAAGCCCAAACCGCCCCTTACCTTTTCGGACCTGACCGCTCTTTAGCTGCGCTATCACGTCGACTTTAACACGGTCTTGAAGTGTTCGGCCCATGTTGGCGCGATAAAAGTCGTCGCAGGGCGCGGGTCTGGCGGAGATGTGGCCCATTCTTCGATTATTCTGATCCATGAATAGGGCTCGGTTGTGGCGGCGTAAACGGCTTTGTCACCCAAGACCTCGTGCAAGACCGGTAAATCGTTGCATAAAACACGCGCTCCTAGGTGTAGTGCTTCGACGGGGGGCAGGCCAAAGCCTTCGGCATGGCTGGGAAAAAGCATTCCCGCCGCCCCCTGCACCAAGGCCGCCATTGCACTGTCGCCAAGGCCAGAAAGCTCTTGAACCGGGCCATCGGGCGGCAGTTGGTCGAGCCGATCAAAGACCGCCGCGTTATTCCACCCCCGGCTGCCGCAGATCAACAATGGTGGTGCGCCAAGGCCCATGGTCTGCCACAGATCAAGCAAGAACTCATGGTTCTTGCGTGGCTCTATCGTGCCAACGATTATGAAGTAGGGCCGTTTGGGCGGCAGGCCGATGGGCAATGCGCTTGCGTCTGGTGTTGGTGTTTCAAGCCCAAGATGGGCCACCACCGCGGGCGGCACCCGTCCCTGCATTTGCGCCTCACAGCGACGTTTCGTATCTTGAGAGTTGTAGATTACCAGATCGGCATGTGCGTACACTCGGTCAATTTTGGCCCGAAAAGGCGCGACCGTGCCGGGGCGCTGGTATGAAGGATATTCCAGCGGGATCACATCGTGTATCAGAACCGAAATCTGCCCGCGCGCCTCTTTCACGGCGACCAAAACCCGGTCTGTCAGATTGCTGTGCCCCACGTTTAGATAGGCAAAGCCCGGCGGCAAATAGCGCCCAAGCATACGTGACAACCCAGAAGGCAAGCACCGCGCCAGCGCCACGCGCCGCAAATCGCTTTCCGCCCGCATTAAAGCCACCTGTCGCCCCCGCGGCAGACGGGACAGCAAATCGGCCCGGCCCCAAGGCCGTCGGCCTTCTAGCCGATCATAGAAGACTTGCAACCCGGCACGATCAATCAAGACATAGCCCAAAGCCGTGCGTGCCACGCCAAATAGTGGCGCGTCTACTGTAAGAAGATGTGAGAGATAGGCCAGTTCGACCCGATCAACCCCCGTAGCCGTCCGCCCGACCCGGCGCAAAGAGCGCGTCAGGTCGAGCAGCCGAACTGCGGGTTCAATCATTGGTATGCCGATGTAAGAGCTTACTGCGCTGCCCGGTCAACTTGGGCAATGCTTTGTAGGTAAGCGGACAGATCATCCCGCAGTTCTTCGCGCGCAAGGCCAAAGGCCACTGTCGCCTGCAAAAAACCTGCCTTAGAACCGCAATCAAACCGCTGGCCCCGGAAACGGAAGCCGTAAACATCACGCTCCTGTTCGATTTCCTGTGCGATCGCATCGGTCAGTTGGATTTCTCCGCCGGAACCAGACTTAAGCTTGTTGAGGTTCTTTAGAACCGTCGGCGCAAGGATATAGCGCCCGATCACAGCAAGGTTTGAAGGCGCTTTATCTGCGGCGGGTTTTTCCACCATGCCTTTGACTTTGACCAGGTCGCCCTGCTCTTCGCTTGTATCTAAAATACCGTATGAGGACGCCCGCGCGGGTTCGACCTCCATCGCGGCGACCATGCTGCCGCCGGTTTCTTCATAGGCTTCGATCATCTGCTTCAAACAGGGCTTATCGGCGGCGATCACGTCATCCGGCAACATCACCGCAAAGGGTTCATTGCCGATCAAACGGCGCGCGCACCAGACGGCGTGACCAAGGCCAAGCGCCTTATGTTGGCGGATATAAGCAATCGCACCGCTGTCCATATTGGTGTCTTCTAGGGTCTTGAGAAGTTCGAGTTTACCCTTCTTGCGCAACTCTTGCTCAAGCTGCGGCGCGTGGTCAAAGTAATCCTCCAACGCCCCCTTGCCGCGCGAGGTTACAAAAATGAACTCTTTGATACCGGCAGCCCGCGCTTCGTCGATTGCATATTGAACCAGCGGCCGATCAACGAGAGTCATGATCTCTTTAGGCACCGACTTGGTGGCGGGCAGAAAGCGTGTTCCCATTCCTGCAACGGGAAAGATCGCTTTTGTTACCTTCTTGCGCATTCTAATCCTTACAATTTATTCGAAATATACAGAACGCCACGGTCAATTCTCACCTGCGCTTTTCTACCGGCAAGTATCATCGCTGAAACCGCGCTGTCTGGCAACTCGCCTGACTTCCTTTTTCAGCCGATCCTGCCGCCGAGTTAAGCGAAAAACCGCTTCATCCCGTGAAGATTTTCCATATATTCCACCAGTTTGCAGCCAGATAGCGTTGATCGGGTCAAAGGCAACGTGGTGATAAAGGGCTGTGGGTGACAGGCTGAATAGAGTGACGATTTCGCCAGATTCGGCGCGCTTTGCGGCTTTTGCTCGGTCCTTGGCCAGTTTTATAGGCCGCGTGAACATCGCCACGCTGCGACGCAGACAAGCAGGAAATGGGCGAAATGCGCTGTGGGCGTCGCGTGGTACGGCGCTGTTGCCGATCACGCGCTCCATTCCTTCGGCGTGGCCCTTATCTAGCCTATGCAGCAGCCGGGTGACATCGCGCGGTTCAAGCCCGCCGCTCACCAAATAGCGCAACAACCGGCGGCGTTCAGATGCGCGCAAATGCGCCCATTGGGCAGCGCGATCCTGCTCAGGCAGATGTTTGCGGTGAAACACAGCCCAGCTGGCGCCGATATCATACAGATCGCGCGGCACACGGTTGGCACTGCGCATCTGGTTAGCCGCAAACCCGTGGTGGACTTCGGCCAAAGGCACAATTGCCGTGGCATGCCCCGCCCGCGCGAGGCGCATGTTCAAATCGGTCTCATCCAAAAAATAGTGAAAGGCGGGGTCGAACCCACCGAGGTCGGCCAAGACATCACGCCGAAAGGCCATATTGGTGCCTTCGGTTTTGATCGCCCGGCTGGGCGAAGGAAGCATAACGCTAGGGGTTTCGGCGTCAACGTCCAAGTGTTCCGGCTCACCCAGCGCATTTAGCTGGCGCGCACGATACTGAAAGGAGATCCCGTTGCGCCCCCGAACAAAGCCGGTCATGGCGGCTACGTCGGGCTGCGCCGCTGGGGCCATCAAGTGGCGCAGCCATAGTGGCTCTGGCATGGCATCATCGTCGATAAAGGCGACGACCTCTCCCGCGGCCTGCGCGATCCCAAGGTTACGCGCGACAGAGATATTGGCTGTATCAAAGTTCACCAATTTCAATGCGTCGGTAAAGGGCAGATCACGCACCGCGGCGATCCCGGCAGGATCTGCCACAACGATAACTTCGAAAGGGGCATACTGAAGCTGCCCGACCCCCGTCAGACAGCGCCGCAATGCTTCAGGCCGATTCCGGCTGACAATCACGATGCTGACCCGCACACCGTTTCCCAGCGCGCCATTGACGGGGGTGGTTGTCATTCCAATCCCATTTTCGCCATCATGGCTTCGAGCTTCGGCACATCTTCGGGATTGTTCAACTCCCAGAACTCGCGCCCTTTCGCTTCAACCTCGGCACAAAGCACCGAACGGCCATTTTCAAGGAAACGAAGCTGTTCCAGCCCTTCCAACTGCTCCAAGGGACCGACAGGCCAGCTTGGGTATTGCGCCAAGGCTTGAGGCCGGTAGGCATAGACGCCGACATGGTGGAAAACCGGGGTCATCTCAGCCTCTGGATAGGGCTTTCCGGTATAGGGAACGACCTCTTTCGAGAAGTAGAGCGCCCGGTTGTCGGCACTGAAAACCGCCGTCGTGCCGCCGACCCGGCCTGCTTTGCGATCGCCCAGCAGACTGTTAAGCGTGGCACCATCGCAGCGCAGAACGGGGGTGGCGATTTCAGCCTCGGGCATGTCTTTCAGTCCCTGCACCAGCCCCTCGACAAACCAATGCGGCGTCAGCGGTGCATCGCCTTGCAGGTTCACCACTATATCATATCCACCACCCAGCGCGGCATGCGCCTCGGCGCAGCGCTCGGTGCCATTGGCGCAGGTTTCCGAGGTCATCACCACCTCAGCGCCAAAACCCTCGGCAGCTTCGCGGATGCGGTCGTCATCGGTGGCCACCACAACGCGGTCCACGCCAGACACGGCGCAGGCCGCCCGCCAGCTTCGCTCAACTAGTGACTGCTTTTTGCCCGACGCACCGGTAAGTGCGACGAGCGGTTTGCCGGGATAGCGGGTCGAGGCATAGCGGGCAGGAATGGCGACAAGGACAGACATCAGCCCGCCTTCAGATCAACGCCCGGCGCATGGGCGATAAAGAAGGGGTTGGCGAAATCTTCTTTGCCATAGGTCAGCGGCATGAGATCATCAAAACGCACCACGTCGCCCCCGGCACCGTTCAGAACCGCATGGCCAGCTGCAGTGTCCCATTCCATCGTGCGGCCAAGACGCGGGTAGAGGTCAGCCTCGCCCGTTGCCACCAAACAGAACTTCAGTGAAGAACCTGCCGAAGTCATATCACGCACACCGTATTTGCCGATGTAATCGTCGGTCGCCTGATCGCGGTGCGATTTAGAGGCGACAACCATCAGGGCAGAATTGTCTGGATCAGAGACGGAAATTGCCTTGGTCTCTCCCAACTGATCTTTGGCGAAATCGCCTGTTTCTTCGACAGACTGACCGTCGGCTTGGGTGAAGAACATCCGCGACTTGGCAGGCGCATAGACCACACCGCGTGTAGGAACGCCCCCTTCGACCAATGCAATATTCACTGTGAAATCCCCCCGGCGGTGAACAAATTCTTTTGTTCCATCCAGCGGGTCGACGATTAGAAACGTGTCGCCCTTGGCGGTATGGGTCACAGATTGCTCTTCCGTCACCAACATCATGTCGGGGAACGCACGGCGCAGTCCTTCCGAAATGATCGCATCAGCGGCTTCATCGGCGGCGGTGACGGGGCTGTCGTCAGACTTTGACTTCACCTCGAAATCATCCTGACCATAGATCTCCATGATCTTATCTCCGGCTTCCAATGCCAACCGCCGCATTTCTGCGACCAATTTCTCGTAATCCATTTTGCCTCCGGCCCTGCGGGCTGTCGTTGCTTCAATTAATCGTTTCCCTTATGCTGTGCAGCTAACGGAACAGCAAGAATTCCGTGCCACGTTAGGGCTTCGTCAAGGACGCGCGCATGTTCCAATCCAACAGAAAACGGAAATCCGGCATCGGGTCTGCCCTCTCTATGGCAGAGCTCATTTACCATTCTGTCGTGCGCAACGTCCGCAAACAGCACAACAATGCCCTCGTCGCCATTGTAATGAACATGCTGCAAACCGTACTGTTTGTGGTGGCCTTTTACGTGATGTTCTCGATCCTCGGGATGCGCGGATCGGCGGTGCGAGGCGATTTCCTTGTTTATCTGATGTCGGGAATCTTCCTTTACCTGACGCATGTAAAGGCACTGGGGGCCGTCGTCGGGTCTGAAGGGCCGGCCAGCCCGATGATGCAACACGCGCCGATGAATACGATTATTGCCATCGCATCGGCGGCGATGGGGGCACTTTATATTCAGGTGCTGTCGCTCTTTGTAATCTTGTTCATCTACCATGTGGCCTTCACGCCGATCACCATTGATCAGCCAATCCCCGCCTTTGGCATGTTGCTGACGGCATGGTTTACTGGCTGCGCGCTTGGGCTGGTGATGCTGGCGATTAAACCGTGGTTTCCCTCTTTTGTGACGATCTTTTCAACCGTCTATCAGCGGGCGAATATGATCGCCTCAGGCAAGATGTTTCTGGCCAACTCTCTGCCCGGCTACATGCTGGCGATGTTTGACTGGAACCCACTATTCCACAGCATTGATCAAGCGCGCGGATTCGCCTTCATCAACTACAACCCGCGTTACAGCAATTGGGAGTATCCGCTTTGGGTGGGGCTTGTCTTGCTGATGATCGGGTTGATGGGCGAATTCTATACCCGCCGCCATGCTTCGATCAGTTGGAACGCGCGGCGATGAGACTGCTGGCCGTCCTCCTTTGTCTCTGGGCGCTTCCTGCCACCGCAACACAGGACGCATGGCCCGCCTTGTATGACGTGAGCGGCGTGGCAGAGAATGATGCACTGAACATCCGACAAGCGCCTGATGCTGCCGCGCCGATTATCGGCAGCCTTGCGCCCGATGCGGAAGGGATCGAAGTGATCCGCCCCGATGACCACCACGGCTGGGGCTTGGTAAACAGCGGCGAAGGGCGCGGCTGGGTCTCCCTTCGCTACCTCACCCGGCAACCGGGGCAATGGGCTGGTGCGATGCCACCCGTGGCGCGCTGTGGGGGGACGGAGCCGTTCTGGTCCTTCGACGTGACCGGCGAAACGCTGAGCTATGATGCACTGGCGGACAGCCCGCGCGATTTTCGCATCACGCAGTCCGGGGCGGCGCAGGGACGGCGTGACAGCTTTCATTTGATTGGTGAGGAGCCGCAGGGCGCGGCGATCGCCACACTGTCGACCCGCGCCTGTAGTGACGGCATGTCAGACCGCGCCTATGGGCTTTCTGTCGACCTCCTCTTGCAAGGAAATGACGGCTGGCAACATCAAACGGGATGCTGTTCGCTCAGCCGCTGAAACGACGGACTTTTCAAAAAAGTCCGTCTCCGTTTTCTTTAAAAGAAAACGTCACTCCACCACCCGAAGCGTCAGATTGATCCGCCCCCCTTTGGGCAGCAGCGTCGACGTGCCGGGCTTGATCCGATCCACCCCGTGATAGGTCAACCGCGCATCACCGCCCATCACCACCACATCGCCCGACTGCAGCCAGATCGATTCCGTCTTGCCGCCGCGCGTCAGGTTGCCGATCCGAAACAATCCGTCATCTCCCAGAGAGACCGAGACCACGGGCCACTGAAAGTCGGCCTCATCCCGGTCCTGATGCAGCCCCATGCGCGCATCGGCATCGTAGTAGTTTATCAAGCAGCATTCGGGACGGCGTTCCAACCCCGTCAACTTGTCCCAGATCGCCAGAATCGGTGCGGGGATCTCGGGCCATGGCTGGCCATCGGGATGTTCGGTGACGTAACGATAGCCGCGCCGGTCCGAGAACCAGCCATAGCGCCCCGCCGCGCTCATCCGGACCGACATGCGCCCACCGCGCGGGACTTCGGGGCGAAAAAACGGCGCCTGCCGCACCACGCCCCGTACCGCGTCCAGCACCTCCTGCTGAGCGACCCTGCCCAGAAATTCCTTGTGAATATCGAAGCCCCGCAGGCGCAAAGCAGTCATTTTTCGTTCTTCCTCACTCGTTTGGCAAAAACATCACGGAATCGCGACCATCCTGACCAGCCAATGGTTGCAGGGTGCAAATACCCTCCCTATATACGCTCCGAACCGTCGAAGGCACGTGGTCTTCGATGTCAACAGATCGGGGCAGGATGCCAAAACGGGTCCGCGTCTCGTGTCATCGCCTTAGATTCAAAGAGGGATCGAAACATGTCCAAAGTAATCGGTATTGACCTTGGCACCACCAACAGCTGTATCGCCATCATGGATGGCAGCCAGCCGCGTGTGATCGAAAACGCTGAAGGCGCGCGCACAACGCCGTCGATCGTTGCTTTCACCGACGATGAGCGCCTTGTCGGCCAGCCAGCGAAACGCCAAGCAGTCACCAACCCGGAAAACACAGTCTTCGGCGTTAAGCGCCTGATTGGCCGCCGCAACGACGATGCGGATCTGGCCAAAGACAAAAAGAACATGCCGTTCAACGTCATTGATGGCGGCAACGGCGACGCATGGGTTCAGGCCCGTGGTGAAAAGTACTCCCCTAGCCAAATCTCGGCCTTCATCCTTGGTAAGATGAAAGAAACCGCAGAAAGCTATCTGGGTGAGGAAGTCACGCAGGCGGTTATCACCGTGCCCGCATACTTTAACGACGCCCAGCGTCAGGCGACCAAAGACGCCGGCAAGATTGCCGGTCTCGAAGTGCTGCGGATCATCAACGAGCCGACAGCCGCCGCGCTGGCCTATGGCCTCGACAAAGAGAACACGCAAACCATCGCGGTCTATGACCTTGGCGGCGGTACATTCGACGTGACCATCCTTGAGATCGACGACGGCCTCTTCGAAGTGAAATCCACCAACGGCGACACCTTCCTCGGCGGTGAAGACTTTGACATGCGCATCGTGAACTACCTTGCGGATGAGTTCAAAAAGGCCAACGGCGTTGACCTGACGCAAGACAAGATGGCGCTGCAGCGTCTGAAAGAAGCGGCCGAGAAAGCGAAGATCGAGCTTTCCTCCTCCAGCCAGACCGAGATCAACCAACCCTTCATCTCAATGGGCAAAGACGGCTCGCCGCTGCACATGGTGATGAAGCTGACCCGTGCCAAGCTGGAAAGCCTTGTGGGTGACCTGATCAAGGCGTCGATGAAGCCCTGCGCCGCAGCGCTGAAGGATGCCGGTCTCTCGGCCTCCGACATTGACGAAGTCGTCCTGGTCGGTGGTATGACCCGTATGCCGAAAGTCGCAGAGGAAGTGACCAAATTCTTCGGTAAAGAGCCGCACAAGGGTGTGAACCCTGACGAAGTTGTGGCCCTTGGTGCCGCCATTCAGGCCGGTGTTCTGCAAGGCGACGTCAAAGACGTGGTTCTGCTCGACGTGACCCCACTGTCCTTGGGCATTGAGACCCTTGGTGGTGTCTTCACCCGTTTGATCGACCGTAACACCACGATCCCGACGAAAAAGTCTCAGGTCTTCTCGACCGCCGAAGACAACCAGAACGCTGTGACGATCCGGGTTTTCCAAGGTGAGCGTGAGATGGCTGCCGACAACAAGATGCTCGGTGCCTTCAACCTTGAGAACATCCCGCCTGCCCCACGCGGTATGCCGCAGATCGAAGTGACCTTTGACATCGACGCCAATGGCATCGTGTCCGTGGGCGCGCTCGACAAAGGCACCGGCAAAGAGCAGAAAATCACGATCCAAGCGTCGGGCGGTCTGTCGGATGCGGATATCGACAAGATGGTGAAAGACGCGGAAGAGAACGCCGAGGCGGACAAATCCCGTCGCGAGCTGATCGAAGCGAAAAACCAAGCGGAATCGCTGATCCACTCGACCGAAAAGTCGCTGGAAGAGCATTCCGACAAGGTCGATCCGACCACCGTCGAAGCGATCGAACTGGCCATTGCCGCGCTGAAAGACGAACTGGAAACCGACAATGCCGACAAGATCAAATCCGGCATCCAGAACGTCACCGAAGCAGCAATGAAACTGGGCGAAGCCATCTATAAGAACGCTCAGGAGGAAGGCAACGACGATACGGCGCAGCCTTCGGATGCTCAGCAATCGCAGGGTGGCGACGACGACATCCTCGACGCCGAGTTCGAAGATCTGGACGACGACAAGCGCGCGTAAGCGTGAAACGGAACCTGTGAAAGGGCCGGTCCGTCAGACGGGCCGGCCCATCACGTTCCAGCGTAGGAGCATGATAACCCATGGCAAAACGTGACTACTACGAGGTGCTTGGCGTTGCCAAAGGGGCCTCTGCCGACGAGATCAAGAAGGCCTACCGCAGCAAGGTCAAAGACCTTCACCCCGACCGCAACAAAGACAATCCAAACGCCGAAGCCCAGTTCAAAGAAGTGGGCGAAGCTTATGACGTGCTGAAAAGCGACGACAAGAAAGCGGCCTATGATCGCTACGGCCACGCCGCCTTTGAAGGTGGCATGGGCGGCGGGCGTCCCGGCGGCGGCATGGGCGGCGGTCAGGGCGATTTCTCTTCGGCCTTTTCCGACGTCTTTGACGATCTTTTCGGTGACTTCATGGGCCAACGTGGGGGCGGCGGCGGACGCCGTGCCGCACGCGGTGCCGACTTGCGCTATAACCTGCGCATCTCGCTCGAAGATGCCTTCTCGGGCATGCAAAAGTCGATCACAGTTCCGGCCTCTGTCCAGTGTGATTCATGTGACGGCAGCGGTGCCGAGGGCGGCGCAGAGCCGACAACTTGCCCCACCTGTTCGGGCATGGGTAAAGTTCGTGCGCAGCAGGGTTTCTTCACTGTTGAACGCACCTGCCCCACCTGCTCTGGCATGGGTCAGATCGTCAAGAACCCTTGCAAGAAATGCCGCGGCGCGGGCCGTGTTGAGAAAGAGCGCACGCTCTCGGTCAACATCCCCGCAGGCGTCGAAACCGGCACCCGCATCCGGCTTGCCGGTGAAGGCGAAGCGGGCATGCGCGGCGGACCGTCGGGGGACCTCTATATCTTTATCGAGGTGGCCGATCATGAACTCTTTGAGCGTGACGGGCCGAACCTCTTCTGCCGCGTTCCCGTATCGATGAGCACAGCCGCCTTGGGTGGTAATATCGAAGTGCCCACCATCGACGGAGGCCGTGGCCGCGTGCAGATTCCCGCAGGTAGCCAATCGGGCCGTCAGATGCGTCTGCGCGGCAAGGGCATGCCGCCGCTACGTGGCGGTGGTGTGGGTGACATGATTATCGAACTGGCGGTGGAAACCCCGGTGAACCTGACCGGCCGTCAGAAAGAACTGCTGCGGGAGTTTGAGGGCGAAGCCCATAACAACAACCCGGAAAGCAGCAATTTCTTCTCGTCCGTCAAATCCTTTTGGGATTCGATGAAAGGCTGATATCTGAGGGAGCCGCGACAGATGCGGCTCCCTTTTTCGCCACGGCTAAACATGGTGAAAGAACTTTTAATTACCCGTTAATCAATTACTAACCACTTTGGCGCGAAACTCTGGGCATGACCCGCGCCCCGAGAACCTTGGCTGACCAGCCCCTGCCCTATCTGCTGGACGAGACGCGAAATGCGCCGTCTAACACAGGCAAACAACCCTCCTATATCGCAGATCACCGGCAACGCCTGCGCTGCCGCTTTATCGAAGGGGGCGCGGCGGCGATGCCGGATTATGAGATGCTGGAACTTGTTCTTTTCCGAGCCATTCCCCGCCGCGATGTGAAACCACTCGCCCGCGAATTGCTGGACCATTTTGGCGACTTCAACCGCGTCATCACAGCACCCGCACCGCGCCTGCGTGATATCAAAGGCATCGGCGAAGCGGTGATTGTCGAACTAAAGATTATTGAGGCTGCAGCCCAGCGATTGGCCCGTGCGAAGGTGCTGCAGCGGCATATCGTGTCCTCTTGGGATGCTTTGCTGGACTACTGTCACACCACCATGGCCCATCTGGAGATGGAGCAGTTTCGCGTCCTCTATCTGGACCGCAAGAACGTCCTTATCGCGGATGAAGCACAGGCCAAGGGGACCGTTGATCATGTGCCGGTCTACCCGCGCGAAGTTGCCAAACGGGCGTTAGAACTGAATGCCAGCGCAATCATTCTCGTGCACAACCACCCGTCGGGCGATCCCAGCCCTTCAAGATCGGACATCGACATGACGCGGCAAGTCGCCGCCGCCTGTGACGCTTTGGGGTTAACCCTGCATGATCACCTAATCATCGGCAAATCGCGCGAGCTAAGTTTCCGGAGCGAGGGGCACCTTTAGGCACGCGCCCCTTAGCGCACCCAAACCTCAACCCGACGGTTGGCCTGACGGCCCCATTCGCTGTCATCGCAGGCAATCGGCATTGCTTCGCCAAAGGCATCCACCCACAGATCAATACGCGACAGATTGGCGGTCACCGCAGCAGCGCTGACCGCACGTTGCACCGCCTCGGCGCGGCGCAGCGCGATTTCACGATTGGCCCTTGCGGCCCCCTCTCCATCGCTGAACCCCACGAACATTAACCGCCGCGCGTCATACTGGCCCTGCTCCAACGCGCGGGCCAATTGCTGGACGTTGGACCGCGACTGCGCATCAAGCCGGATCGACCCGGCCTCGAACCGGAAGGAGGTGGTGAGCCGCGCCATCGGCACAAGCGTCGCCGTCATGCGCTGCAACTCTTCCAGCGGGGTTTCGACACCGGCGGTGATGATCGCATTTGCAAAACGATTGCCCTGTTCCTCTACCGGGATTTCTTCGGGTGTTTGATCCACGAACCCGGCCCTACGGATCACGATCTGTGCCGATGGGCCGCGGGTAAAGGCGAGAAATTCGCGTGTAATTAGCGGCAGCCGGCGCGCCGGGAAATAGAGAAACATCGGCGCGGTCAGCGGGTAATCTTCGGTCTTGATCGTGCGGCGTGCGGCATCCAGCGCAAAACCGCAGTTGCCGCCAAGGGTCAGCACTTCGGTCCCCCCCTGTTCGGCATAGCTGGTGATGCCAAGCGCAAAGACATCCCGCGCGACCGCTTCTGCCAGCGCGTCGGGCATGGCATGGCGGGTGACATCGGCGCTCAGTTCCAGCCCGGCGGGTGTGAGCACCTGATCCACGATCGCTTGGCTCAGCCCGCTGTCGACAGTCGGCAGGTGCAATTCAATGGGCGCGTCTGGACCACCTAAGCGCTGCCAGTTCTTGATCTCTCCGGCAAACACCCGCGCCAATGTCAGCGGAGAAATCTGTTTCACCGGATTTGACGCCGCCACCACAGGAACCACAGCATCCAGTGCTAGGACCCGACTGCGGTTGGTCCCGGTCAGATCACCCAGCCCCGCATCGCGGGCGTTGGTCCGCTCGTCGCGGCGCACTTCACGCAGGGCCATCACCACATCTGCTTCATCCGCCAATAGATCGGCAAAGCCTTCGTTGGTATTGGTCGCGCGAAAATCAAACCGGGCGGCAAGTTTGCCGTCATCCTTACGCGACAGCAGCAGCGCAAAACGCCCCGCTTCGCCGTCTTCGCGGTCGACGGTATAGCCCTGCCGCGCAGCGAAGGCATCGATCAGCGCGGGCATCAAGACTGCTCCCATGGTGGCGGAGCCCGAGAAGCGCACCTCGGCCACGAAATCCTCTAGGTTGGGGCAACCCGGCCCGGCGCAGGACACGCCGCTGCTGTCGACAGTTAACTCGCCATAGTCGGTTTCGACCCGGTAGAATTCCCCGTCAAACCCTAGCAGGGTACCGCTGAGTTCGACGCTGCCATCGCGTGAGGATAGCGCGACATCCTGCGCCGCGCCCGTAACCGCCGTAAAAAGCAAAAGTGCGGCGCTGATCGCCGCACGTTTCAACCCGTTCATCTAGACCTACCCGGTTGCGTCAGTTCTGCGCGACTTTCAGGTCTTGGAGCAAATTATTCAACACCAGAAAGTTGCCAACCGCATCACAGTCCGGCACCGCGAGGGTCAGGTTCTGGGTTTTCACCTGATCGGTGCCACGCAATTCCAGCGCCTGTGCTTCGATCTCAAGCCCACAGTTGGACTTGCTGACCTCGGCCTCCACACTCAGCGCGACATCGCCTTCTTGCGCCGCTGCGGCGACTGGAAAGCTATAGATTTCGGCCATCAACGGCTCAGCCACATCGGTATCGCCATTGCGGATCATGAAGCCACCTTCGCCCAGCACGGCGGTTGCCATATCGCGGGGCGCACCCGACCAAACATGGCCTGCATCGCCGTAATCCGCGCCAAATTCGCGGGCATGCAGTTCAAAGCCAGCGGCGCCTTTCCATTGCAACACCACGCGGTTGAAGTCAGACAGTTCCGGCACAGTGGTTTGCGCCACAGCGCCATCGCCGTTGCCGAAGGCCAAGATAAAAACCGCCTCTTCGGCCAAGGCGGGCACGGTGACATTCAACCGCCCCTTGTCATCCGTTACTTCGGTGAAGATCATCCCGTTGTGATGCACGGTCAGCCGCTCATTGGGCAGGCACGCGGCATCCAGCGCCAACTTTACCATCGCCGCTGCAACGGCCTGAGCATTTGCGGTAATGTCACATGCAGCGGTGATCGCGACGCCATGGCTTTCGGGGGCGGGCGGCAGACCTTGCGGGGCGGCGGCCTTGGTCACCTGCGCGTCAGGCAGCGGAAGAGCGATTTCACTGTCAAGGGTGGCAGAAGTTAGGGTGATGCCCTCAACTTCTAGCAACGCGCCATTGCTCGCCACAGGGCGCTGCTTTTCGGCCGCACCATAGCGCTGTTCGGCAGTGTCAGAGCTTTGCATGACAAAGCCGATGCCTACGGCGCAGGCCAGAGTACCGACAGTGGTCAGAATTTCTTTGGTGCGGCGCATGACAAGTCTCCTTGAACGGATTCGTTGGAGACTTTATGGGCTAGGATCAGGGCCGGGGTATGGCCCTGAAAAGCCAAGTTATGGGCGAAAAGGTGGCGGACCTATTTGATTTCGCCGTGGCAATGTTTGAACTTTTTGCCCGAGCCACAGGGGCAGAGATCGTTCCGGCCTGGGTTGCCCCATGTGGACGGATCATTCTCATCAAAGCCCGGTGCGGCAGCCTCTGCCTGCTCAGATGCCTCATCGGCAGCCTCGGTCGCGGCGGCTTGCATCGCGGCCTGACGGTCAGCCATTTCCTGCATCATCTCGCGGCGCTGCTCTTCGCTCATCGGTTGGATTTGGCCCAGCTTCTGGGTCACGTCCTGCCGCAGACTGTCGAGCATCGTCTCAAACAGTTGGAATGCTTCGTTCTTGTACTCGTTCAGCGGATCGCGCTGCGCGTAGCTGCGAAAGCCCACGACCGAGCGCAGATGCTCCAGCGTCAGCAGGTGGTCGCGCCATTTGGTGTCGATGGCCTGCAACAGCAACTGTTTCTCGATGTTGCGCATGTTCTCTTCGCCAAAGGCCTCGGCCTTTTTGGCCATCAGCTCATCGGTGGCTTTCATCAGACGCTCGCGGATCACTTCGTCATCCACGCCATCTTCTTCACACCATGCGATGATCGGCACGTCGACGTTCAGCTGTTCGATCACCGCGGCATAGAAACCTTGGGTGTCCCACTGATCGGCGTAGGTCTTGGGCGGCATATAGGTGTCGATCAAATCGTCGATCACCTGCTCGCGCATGTCTGTGACGATCTCATTAAGGTTCTCCGCCTCCATGATCTCGCGGCGCTGGCCAAAGATGACTTTGCGCTGCTCGTTCATCACATCGTCGAACTTCAACAACTGCTTACGGATGTCAAAGTTGCGACCTTCGACCTTCGCCTGCGCGCGCTCAAGCGACTTGTTTACCCAAGGGTGCACAATCGCTTCGCCTTCTTTGAGGCCGAGCGTGGTCAGCACTTTCTCGAGCCGTTCCGAGCCGAAGATGCGCATCAGATCATCTTCAAGCGACAGGAAGAAAGAGGTGCGGCCCGGATCGCCCTGACGGCCCGAACGGCCGCGTAGCTGGTTGTCGATGCGGCGGCTCTCGTGACGCTCAGACGCCAGAACGTAGAGACCACCGGCCTCTAGCACCTTCTGTTTTTCCTCGGCGTGCTGCGCCTCGATCTGGGCACGGATGTTCGCCGGGTCAGCTTCGGGGTCAGCGTCCAGTGCATCCAACACTTTCAACTCAACGTTGCCGCCCAGCTGGATGTCGGTGCCGCGACCCGCCATGTTGGTGGCGATGGTCACGGCACCCAGCTTACCAGCATCGGCGATGATCTGTGCTTCTTGCTCGTGCTGGCGGGCGTTAAGCACATTATGCGCGATCCCATCGGCCGTCAGCATAGCGCTCAGCTGTTCGGACTTTTCGATCGAGGTGGTGCCGACAAGGCAGGGCTGACCCTTGGCGTGGGCCTCCTTCACCTTTTCAATCATCGCCTCGTATTTCTCGCGCGCGGTGCGGTAAACGGCGTCGTCTTCGTCGACACGGGCAATCGGCACGTTGGTCGGCACTTCGACAACGCCAAGACCGTAGATCTCGGCGAATTCCTCGGCTTCGGTCAGGGCCGTGCCGGTCATGCCGCCCAGCTTGTCGTAAAGACGGAAGTAGTTCTGGAAAGTAACGCTTGCGAGGGTCACGTTCTCGGGCTGGATGTCGACGCCCTCTTTGGCTTCAATCGCTTGGTGCAGGCCATCCGACAGGCGGCGGCCCGGCATCATGCGACCGGTGAATTCGTCGATCAACGTCACAGCGCCATCGCGGACGATGTAGTCTTTGTCGCGCTGGAACAGTTTATGCGCACGCAGACCTTGGTTGACGTGGTGCACGATGGTCGTGCTTTCGGGATCATAAAGGGTCATCCCCTCTTCGATCAGATCACGGGCGCGCAACTGCTCTTCGAGGAACTCATTGCCCTCATCGGTGAAGGTCACGTTGCGGGTTTTCTCGTCGAGCTCGTAATGCTCTTCGGTCAACGAGGGGATCAGCGTGTCGATGATCTGATACATCTCAGAACGATCCTGCGAGGGGCCGGAGATGATCAGCGGCGTCCGCGCTTCGTCGATCAGAATGCTGTCGACTTCGTCCACGATGGCAAAGTTATGCCCGTGTTGCAGCATGTCCGACAGGTTCGATTTCATGTTGTCGCGCAGGTAGTCGAAACCCAACTCGTTGTTGGTGGCATAGGTGATGTCGCAGGCATAGGCCGCGCGCTTCTGGTCTTCGGGCATGCCGGAATAAGCGACCCCGGTGGTCAGTCCCAAGGCGCCAAATACTTTGCTCATCCATTCGGCGTCACGTTTGGCAAGGTATTCGTTCACCGTTACCACATGCACACCTTTATGCGTGAGCCCGTTGAGGTAGGCTGCGAAAGTCGCAGTCAGGGTCTTGCCTTCACCTGTCTTTTGTTCGGCGATATTGCCCTGATGCAGGAAAATCCCGCCCAAAAGCTGCGTGTCGAAAGCCCGCAAGCCAAGGGTGCGGCGGGCCGCTTCCCGGCAGTTGGCAAAAGCCTCAGGCAGCAGATCGTCAAGGCTTTCACCCGCATTTGCGCGTTTGGCTAGTTCTTCCGTGCGCGCCTTGATCTCTTCGTCGCTCAGCTTTTCAAACTCAGGCTCCAGCGCATTGATCCGTGCCACAAGCGGACGGGTCGCCTTGATCTTCCGGTCGTTTGGCGTGCCAAAGACCTTTTTGGCGATTGTTCCGATACCCAGCATGTAATCTCCCGCCGAAGTTATGGTGTCTTGCGCCGATCTGGTTGCCGAGCGCCATGGCAGCCCATAGATAGTGGATGAGCCCGCGCCTCTCAGCGCCATAAGGCGATGTAAGGGGCGTGCCATACACTGTCAATGTAGCAGCCCTGCTACGAAGGAAGCGATTGGACCCAACCATGCAAAAACCCCTCACTTTTCTGTCGTCTTTGGCGCTTGCCGCCGCTGTGGCGCTGCCTGTAGCCGCCCAAGACGAACCGGGTGTCGACACGGTTGTTGCCACAGTCAACGACACCGAGATCACGCTTGGGCATATGCTCGTAGCACGTGCCACCCTGCCCCAGCAGTATCAGCAGTTGCCCGATGACGTGCTGTTCAAAGGCATCCTTGACCAGCTTGTGCAGCAGACAGCCCTCGCCGACAGCTTTACCGGCGAATTGCCGCCACGCGTGACCTTGTCGATCGAAAACGAAACCCGTTCGCTCACCGCAGGTGAGGCGATCGAAGGCGTGATGGCCGAAGATGTCAGCGACGAAGAACTGCAAGCCGCCTATGACGCGCAGTACAAAGACGCCGAGCGTGAGCAGGAATTCAACGCCTCGCACATCCTTGTCGAAACCAAGGAAGAAGCCGACGCGATCAAGGCTGAACTCGACGGCGGTGCGGACTTTGCCGAAATCGCCAAAGAGAAATCGACCGGCCCCTCCGGCCCCGGTGGCGGTTCGCTCGGTTGGTTCGGCCCCGGCATGATGGTTCCCGCCTTTGAAGAGGCCGTGGCTGGCATGGAAGCCGGCAGCGTGTCTGATCCCGTGGAAACCCAGTTTGGCTGGCATGTCATCAAGCTGAACGAGACCCGCACCGCCGAAGCGCCCGCGCTGGAAGATGTGCGTGAAGAGCTTGAGACCCAAGTGCGCCAGACCAAAGTGCAGGATGCCATCGAAAGCCTGACCGAAGCCGCCGAGGTTGACCGCAGCGCCGCCGAAGGCATCGACCCTACTGTTCTCAAAAACACTGAATGGCTGAACTAACTCATGGCTAAATCACTGGCTGTCTCGCCGCTCGCCCCGGCCCGTTTCCCTGAACTGCCGGTCATCGACGGCGTGACATTTGCCACCATCGCCGCTGGCGTGCGCTATCAAGGCCGCACCGACGTGATGTTGGCGAAACTGGCGCCGGGCAGTGCTGTGGCGGGGGCGTTCACACGCTCTGCCACCCGTGCGGCCCCGGTGCTGGACTGCCAGGCAAAAATCGGCGGCGCCTCAGATGAGGGCGCCGCCATCGTCGTGAACTCCGGCAATGCCAACGCCTTTACCGGGCGCGGCGGCACCGACGCGGTTGAGGCGATCACCGCCGCCGCTGCCGAAGCCTGCGGTGTGCCGCAATCGCGAGTCTTCACCTCCTCCACCGGCGTCATCGGTGAACCCCTGCCCCATGAGCGTATCACTGCCGTATTGGGGGACCTTCACGCGAAACTTGACCCTGCAGGCATCGAAGACGCCGCGCGGGCGATCATGACCACCGACACTTTCCCTAAAGGCGCGAGCGCCAAGCTCGAGATTGACGGCAAAACGGTTTCAATCGCCGGTATCGCCAAAGGATCGGGCATGATTGCCCCTGATATGGCCACCATGCTGGTCTATATCTTTACTGACGCTCTTATCTCCCAAGACAAACTGCAACAGCGCCTGTCGACCCATACAGAGACGACGTTCAACTGCATCACAGTTGATAGCGACACATCAACGTCAGACGCGCTGATTATGGCCGCTACGGGAGCATCCGGCGTCGATGTATCCGACAACGAAGACTTTGACGCAGCGCTGCGCGATGTGATGCTTGATCTGGCGCATCAGGTCGTCAAAGACGGCGAAGGGGCACAAAAGTTCGTCGAAGTGGCCGTGACGGGTGCGTCGAACGATACCGAAGCCAAGGTTCACGCCATGGCCATCGCGAACTCTCCGCTGATCAAAACTGCCATCGCTGGACAAGACCCTAACTGGGGCCGCGTCGTGATGGCCATCGGCAAATCGGGTGCCGCAGCAGACCGCGACCGCCTGTCGATCCGGTTCGGCGATGTTGAAGTCGCACGAGACGGCTGGCGCAGTCCTGATTATTCAGAGGATGACGCCGCCGCGCATATGAAGGGCGAGAATATCGTGATCGGCGTTGACCTAGGCCTCGGCGAAGGCGCTTGCACGGTCTGGACCTGCGACCTGACCCACGGCTACATCGACATCAACGCCGATTACCGGTCTTGAACCGATGAAAACAGTGCTCGTCTCTGCCGCCGCGTTGATCGACGTCGACGGTCGCGTCCTTCTGGCCCAGCGGCCCGAAGGCAAGCCCATGGCTGGCCTATGGGAGTTTCCGGGCGGCAAGATCGACCCCGGAGAAACACCCGAAGCGGCGCTGATCCGGGAACTGCACGAAGAACTGGGGATCGAGACGTGGGAATCCTGCCTCGCCCCACTGACCTTTGCCAGTCATAGCTATAGTGATTTTCATCTTCTGATGCCGCTTTTCGCTTGTCGGAAATGGGGCGGAACGCCTGTTTCACGTGAGGGGCAGACGTTGAAATGGGTGCGCCCAAACGAAATGCGCGCCTATCCCATGCCCGAAGCAGACGTGCCGCTTATATCAACTCTGCGTGACTGGCTCTAGCGGATCGTTGCAAAAATGCCCTAGTAATTACTCTAGCTCGGCATGTTGCGAAATATTTAACCACTAGCGCACCATACTGAGGCAGACTTGTAACATCTGTATGAAAGGGTGCCGACATGCTGAAAACAATCACTATCGGAAGTTCCATTTACGTTCAGGGTATTTTTGTAAGAATGTTAGCTGGGGGCCGCATGGCCGTCCAAGTTGACGGAAAGATTTTCGAAGGCACGCCAGTCTAAGAAAATCACAACGGAACGCCTATCAGAGTGAACGAATAGGCGTTCCGGCGCGTTTTACCTTACCATGTGGTAGGGAAAATTATGTCATCGCAGCGCGCAATTGTCATTCTGAACCGCGGTTCAGGCCGTCAAAACGGTGACCAAGCCGAAACAACGATCCGAAACGCATTTGCGCGACACGGTATCACGGCTGAATTTATTCATATCGACAAGCGTAATGATCCCAAAAGTGCAGCGCATCAGGCGCTGTCTAGGGGCGATGGCATCATTGCCGTCGCCGGCGGTGATGGCACCATCTCGGGCGTGACCTCGGCGATGGTAGACCAAGATCGGCCGCTCGGGATCATTCCACAGGGCACTTTTAATTACTTTGCACGCTCTATGGGCATCCCCGAAGACCTTGATCGTGCGGTAGACCTGATCGCCAGTGGGGAAAGCCGCCCGGCGCATGTAGCCACGATAAATGGAGAAACGTTCCTCAACAACGCGAGCATCGGCGCATATCCCGCGATCCTCAAAACACGTGAAGGGATCTATCGTCGTTGGGGCCGCAGCAGGATCGCCGCTTATTGGTCTGTCATCAAGGCATTGATCGATTTCCGAACAACGCTAAAGCTAACCATTGTCGTAGACGGCGAGGAAAACACACTGCGCACCCCATTGGTCTTTGCGGTAAACAATGCCTTCCAATTAGATCAGATGGGGCTTGATGGCAAAGATTGCATCGCACGCGGTGACATGGTGCTGCTGGTCGCCCCTGACACCTACCGCTTTGGTCTGCTGCGCCACGCCATCGCCTTGGCTACTGGGTTGGCCAAACCCCATACCGATTATGAAATGCTCTGCGGGTCAGAAATCGATATCCGCATGAAACAGCGCAAACGCTATGTCGCGCGGGACGGAGAGGTTTCAATTATAAAAGGCCCTTACCGCCTTACCCGTGCGGCGTCGCCCATCCATATTTACGTACCCATTGCTGCGAAGGAGGCCGTGAGATGAGCCGTTTGATCCATCTATCCGACCTACATTTTGGCAAGGATCGCCCCGACCTTTTGACCCCGCTGCTGAACGCGGTGAACGGCTATGATCCCGACTTGGTTATCATTTCAGGAGACCTGACACAACGGGCGCGGGAAAAGGAGTATCGTGCGGCGCGGGCGTTTATTGATCGCATCAATGCGCCAGTTTTAAGCGTACCGGGCAATCACGATATTCCACTGCATCGCCCGTTCACGCGGTTTCTGATGCCGTGGCGGTATTACCGTCGTTGGATCGCTCGCGATCTGACTCCGGTACATCAGGGCGCGGATTTCATCGCTGTCGGGATCAACACGGTCGACAGATTTAAATGGCAAACCGGGAAACTCGGCCTTCATCGGCTGCGTCGCGCCTGTCGTGCGCTGTCAGGCGGGGGGAAAGACGCCATGCGCATTGCTGTGTGCCACCATCCACTAGACCACCCGACCGAGACAAAGAAGCGGCCGATTCCGGGCGCACAACGCGCCTTACGGCGGCTGCTGGACTGCGGCGCTGACCTGATCCTGTCGGGCCATCTGCACATCTGGCACGCAGGCACCTTTGCCCACCCCGCACCTGAACATGACGGGCATCTCGCGATCCAGCTTCATGCTGGCACCAGCCTTTCCTCTAGGCAGCGTGGCGAGCCGAATGATTTTAACCTGATTGATATCTCGCCCCTGCACGTCAATCTCGCTCGGATCAGCTTTGACGATAGCAAAAAGGCATTCACAAAAGCAGAGGCCCGGCAATTTGACCGGGCCTCTGGAGAATTCGTCGTCTAAACGCTTGGCTTAGGCCAATGTGCGGGTCACTTCTTCGCGCTCGAAGATCTCGATCACATCGTCGGGACGGATGTCATCGTAGTTCTCAAACGCCATGCCGCACTCCTGCCCGGACTGGACTTCAGGCACTTCGTCTTTGAAGCGCTTGAGCGTTTTCAGCGTACCTTCGTGGATCACGACGTTGTCGCGCAGCAGACGCACACCGGCGCTGCGTCGAGCGACGCCTTCGGTGACCAGACAGCCCGCAACTTTACCCACACCGGTGACCTTGAAGACTTCTTTGATGTTGGCATAGCCAATGAAGTTTTCTTTGATCTCGGCGCTGAGCAGGCCGCTTGCAGCCGCTTTGACGTCATCCACAAGGTCATAGATGACCGAGTAGTAGCGGATTTCGACGCCCTTCTGGTTTGCCGTGTTCCGCGCCGAGGCGTTGGCGCGGACGTTGAAGCCCATGATCGGTGCGCCGGAAGCTTCGGCCAGACCGACATCCGTCTCGGTGATCGCGCCCACACCGGAGTGCAGAACCCGAACGCGGACTTCGTCGTTGCCGATTTTCTCCATCGCCTGAACGATCGCTTCGGCAGAGCCTTGCACGTCGGCTTTGACCAAGATCGGCAACTCGCTGACGTCTTCGTTCGCCTTGGCATTGGCCATAAGCTGTTCCAGCGTCGTCGCAGCGCCAGCAGCGGCACGTTTGTCCTTGGCTGCGTTGGCGCGGTATTCAGCGATTTCGCGGGCCTGCGCTTCGGTTTCAGTGACGTTCAGAACGTCACCGGCCTCTGGCGTGCCGTTGATGCCAAGCACCTCAACCGGTACCGAAGGACCTGCTTCTTTGACGCGCTCGCCTTGGTCATTGATCAGCGCACGGACCTTACCGTACTGCTCACCCACAACAAAGATATCACCCTGACGCAGCGTGCCGTTCTGAACCAGAACAGTCGCAACAGGGCCGCGGCCCACATCAAGCTGCGCTTCGATCACCGCACCCACAGCGGCCCGATCTGGGTTCGCCTTCAGTTCGAGGATTTCGGACTGCAGCGCAATCGCTTCGAGCAACTCGTCCAGACCTTGGCCCGTTGCGGCCGAGACTTCGACATCCTGCACATCGCCAGACATCTTTTCGACGATGACTTCGTGCTGAAGCAGATCCGTCCGGACCTTATCAGGGTTCGCAGCAGGCTTATCGATCTTGTTGATCGCCACGATCATCGGCACTTTGGCCGCTTTCGCGTGGGCAATCGCTTCGATCGTCTGCGGCATCACGGCGTCATCCGCCGCGACCACCAGAACCACGATATCTGTTACCTGAGCACCGCGCGAACGCATGGAGGTAAAGGCCGCGTGGCCGGGTGTGTCGAGGAAGGACAGCACCGCACCATTGTCTGTCGTGACCTGATAGGCACCGATGTGCTGGGTGATCCCGCCGGCTTCGCCAGCAACCACTTTCGCATTACGGATCGCGTCGAGCAGCGATGTTTTACCGTGGTCAACGTGGCCCATGATCGTGATCACAGGTGGACGACCTTGCAGGTCTTCGGGCTTGTCTACGATCTCTTTGATGACATCTTCGACATCAGAGTCGCTGACGCGCACAACCTTGTGGCCAAACTCTTCGATGATGAGTTCAGCGGTATCCGCGTCGATGGTTTCATTCTGCGTGACCATCATGCCGTTCTGCATCAACGCTTTTACAACAGCGCCAGTCTTTTCGGCCATACGGTTGGCAAGCTCGGATACAACAATTGCCGGGGGCAGATTGACGTTGCGCACAATCTTCTCGCGCTCAACCTGACCACCCATGGCTTTTTGACGCGCACGCTCTTGTTTGCGCTTCATCTGCGCCATGGAACGCTGACGGCCACCTTCACCACCGTTGAGGGCTTGGTTCACTGTCAGCTTACCAGAACGGCGGCTGTCGCCACCCTTGCTACGCTTCTTGGTTTCGTCGCGGTCACGCTCTGTGGTTTTGCGCGGCGTTGCGGCGGGCATGGGCTTGTTGCCCGGCTCACGCGCGGCGGCAGGTTCTGGCGCAGGAGCAGCAGCAGCCGCTTCGGCCTCTGCTTTGCGGCGCGCGTCTTCCTCGGCTTTCGCCTTAAGGCTTTCCTCGCGCTCACGCTCTTCGCGTTCTTTGGCTTCAATCTCGGCCCGGCGGCGCTCACGCTCTTCGGCGCGGGCCTTTTCCTCGGCCTCACGTGCTGCGGCTTCCTCAACCTCACGGGCTTTGGCAGCCTGAACAGCTTTCAGACGACGCTCCATCTCGGCATCGGTGATGCCTGCGGGACGTTTCTTGGGATCCCCAATCGGCCCGGCACCCGGCCCGGTTGGTTTCTGGCCACCCGGCTTGGGCACCACAACACGCTTGCGCTTGGTTTCGACCACAACGTTCTTGGTCCGCCCGTGGCTAAAGCTTTGCTTTACATTCCCCGGACGTGCGCCGCCGCGCAGACCCAATGTTTTCTTGCCGTCACTATCGCTCATGAAGCTCGTCTATCCTTTCGGATGGCCGCTGCCACCCTCGTTTACGCGCACGCCTTTAAGTCGTCCGGCTTCCTCTACAACACGTTGCGTGAGTCCGCCAGAGGCGAGCGCCCCATGTATCACAGTTTGGCGACCGAATGCCAAACCCAATTCATCGGCTGTCAACCAACCGATGTAGTGACCGTAATGAGGGGTGCTCAGCTTGGACTTACCGCGCCCTGACCCGTCTACGGCCTGTATCAATACTTCGGCCTCTTCGGTTTGCAACCAACCCTTGACCTTTTCGTAGCCGGCGACCGCCTTGCCTGCCTTGCGCTGGAGCGAGATCAAGTCCACCACCCGGCGCGCCAATTGTTGTTCGACTTCGTCGATCAACCCGTCTGGCAGCGTGACCGGCTGTTTCGCCGACCGAGCAAAGGCCTTTTTCTTTACCGCAAGTTCCAGCGCGGCACGGTCAGCCGAGACATAAATGCCCCGGCCCGGCAGTTTACCCAAAATATCCGGGTAAACCTGATTGTCCGGGCCGATCACAAAACGGATCAACCCGTGTTTTGGCTGCACGTCGCCCGTGGCAATGCACTTGCGTTCTGGACCAGTCTGCTGGTCATTCGAAGCGCCACCGCGTCCCATGTGCAACCCCCGAGGCCCGATTAGGCCTCGGCCTCCTCGGCGTTCTCGCCGTCTGTTTCTACGTCGTCTTCGTCCGCGTCGGCTTCAAGCTCGGTCGGGTCGACCCAGCCCAGCATGACACGGGCGGTCATGATCATAGCTTGGGCGTCTTCAAGGCTGACCTCAAAGGGCTCAAGCGCACCATCGTCCTTAACACGCTCGCCGTTGACCGTGGTCCAGCCGCCAGCCAGTTCCCAATCGGCACAGGTGGCGAAATCTTCCAAGGTCTTTACATCGTCTTTTGCCAGCGCTTCTAACATTTGGGGGGTCAGACCCTCAAATTCAACCAGGCTGTCTTCGACACCCAAGGCGCGGGCGTTATCAAGCGCCGCTTTGTTCTGCGCCTCAAGCACATCACGGGCACGGGCCTGCAACTCGCCAGCGGTGTCTTCGTCGACACCGTCGATGACCAGCAACTCGTCGACTTCGACGTAGGCCACTTCTTCGAGGTTGGTGAAACCTTCGGAAACCAGCAACTGGGCAAAGAATTCGTCCAGATCGAGGTTGTCCATGAACAGCTTGGTGCGCAGTTCGAACTCGGCCTGACGGCGCTGGCTTTCCTGCTCTTCGGTCATGATGTCAATATCGAGGCCGGTCAGCTGGCTGGCCAGACGCACGTTTTGACCACGGCGGCCAATCGCAAGCGACAACTGCTCTTCGGGCACGACGACTTCGATCTTGCCGGCTTCTTCGTCCAGAACCACTTTCGACACTTCAGCAGGCTGAAGCGCGTTCACAAGGAAGGTCGGCTGGTCTTCGTTCCACGGAATGATGTCGATCTTCTCGCCCTGAAGCTCGTTCACGACGGCCTGAACGCGGGAGCCGCGCATACCAACGCAGGCACCGACAGGGTCGATGGAGCCGTCATGCGAAATCACAGCAATCTTGGCGCGCGAACCGGGGTCGCGGGCGACCGCCTTGATCTCGATGATGCCGTCATAGATTTCCGGCACTTCCATCTTGAACAGTTCGGCCATGAACTCAGGCGCGGTGCGGCTCAGGAAAATCTGCGGACCACGCTGCTCGCGACGCACGTCTTTGATGTAGACGCGGATACGGTCGTTCGGGCGATAGCTCTCGCGGCCGATCTTTTCGTTCCGACGCAGGATCGCTTCGCCAGCGCCCACATCGACGATGACGTTGCCGTATTCCTCGCGCTTGACCAGACCGTTGATGATTGTACCGGCGCGGTCTTTGAACTCTTCGAACTGGCGGTCACGCTCAGCTTCGCGGACCTTCTGCAAAATCACCTGTTTGGCCGACTGCGCCGCAATCCGGCCCATCTCAACCGGGGGCACTTCTTCGACGTAAGTATCGCCGACCTTGGGGTCAGCCATATACTGCTTGGCCTGATCGACGGTGAACTCAGCCTGATAATTCTCAAGCTCATCATCCTCGACCACGGTGCGAACGCGGGTAAATGTCGCTTTGCCGGTCTTGCGGTCGATGTCGACCCGGATGTCCATTTCCGCGCCGTAGCGGGACTTGGCGGCACGGGCGAGGGATTCTTCCATCGCTTCGACGACCAGACCGGGGTCGATCATCTTCTCGCGCGCCACCGCCTCGGCGGTTTGCAACAGCTCAAGCTGGTTTGCAGATGTAATGGCCATTAGGTGTCTCCCTCAGCAGACTCTTCAGTCTCGATATCATCAAATTCGTTTTCGTCGATTGCGCCGGACGCTTTGCGCTGGCGGAGCATTTCTTTGATCAGGTCGTCGGTCAGCACCAGCTTGGCATCGCTGAGCCAGTCGAACTGGAGGCCGATGGTGCCTTCTTCGACGTTGATCAGCACTTCGCCACCCTCGACGCCTGCCAACTCGCCCTTAAAGCGGCGGCGGCCGTCGATCAGTTCGGTGGTTTCGATCTTGGCCTCATAGCCTCCGAAAGCGTCGAAATCCTTAAGCCGCGTCAGCGGACGATCGATGCCGGGGCTGGAAACCTCAAGCGCGTATTCGTCAAGGATTGGATCTTCGACATCCAGAACCGCGCCGATGGCCTGCGAAATCTTGGCGCATTCGTCCACTTCGATCCCGCCATCAGGCCGGTCGGCCATGACTTGCAGGATGGTGGACTTGCCCGACATCAGGCGGACGCGCACCAGTTCAAAGCCCATGTCCTCGATCACCGGGGTAATGATCTCGGCCAGACGGCGGTCAATGGCAGCTTTGGCAATCAGGTCGTTCGACATGAGACATCCAATTTAATCTGGCAGTTTCGTTCAGGCATAAAAAAACGGGCGCGCGGCCCGTGTTCAAGATCGGTGGAGCCTTCGGTTTGGACCCGAAAGCGCCGCTGTTGAAATGGGATATAGGCCGGAAAGCCTGAAACTGCAACCCCTCTCAGCCGAACCACCACCGCTCGGGCGCGCGCAGGTTGTCCATCGGCGCTTGGCGTCCGGGGTTCGGCGGCTGGCGCAGATCACCCGACAGGGCGCTGACCCCGCCGGCGCTATCGGACTGAAGGGTCACATCGCCCCGGTCGCGGTAGCGGGGCCGCGCGGGTAAATCCGCTGCATCAACAAGCCTTTCGCTCAATGCCTGCGCGCGCACGTCCCGCGCGGGGATCGAGACAAGCTCGACCGTATCGAACCATCCGGCGGTGCCGTCTTTGTAATGGCTCTCCACCCGCTCGGCCAAAACCTGACGCCCGGCGGAAAAGCGCCGCAGACGGTAAAGCCCGGTGCCGATCCCCGCCTCAGGGGCATGGGCGGGGCGGATCACATAGCGCGATTGCGCCAGCAGCAGCGGCAGACCGGGATTCGCTTGGGGCAGGGTGATCTGCACATGCAGGGCACCCTGCGCGGAAATCTCAGTTTGAGGCAGTAGGCTTTGCAGACTGGCCACAACATCGCGGGCAGTCAGCGGGCTGCCGTCGTGAAACCGCACATCGGGCCGGAGATCAAACCGCCACTGTCGCGCACCCTCGCTCGCTTGCCAGCCGGTCGCCAACTCCCCTTTAAGGATGCCGTTGCCCGCCACTTCGGTCAGCGTGTCAAAGATCATGCCCTGACGTGCGACCTGCATAAAAAGCCCCTCGCCGTGGACCCAAGTGTCCTCTCGCGTGGCACCTGAAAGCGCCAGCCGCAGACGCCCCCCGCGCCGGGGTGGCTCTCCGGCGCCCGCACCTGTCGCGGCCAGCAAAGCCGCCGCCGCACCGGTGGTGAAAAGCGCCCGACGATCCAGCAGAGAGTTGCGCCCGCTCATCGCTGACCAATCCTATCCATGGTCCGCACCAATTCTGTACTGATCCCCGGCTCTGACAGGGCGTGACCCGCGTTGCGGATCATCCGCAGATCGGCATTGGGCCAGCGCTCGGCCAGCGCGTAAGCGCCCGAAGGGGGGCAGATCATGTCGTAACGCCCCTGCACGATGACCCCCGGGATATGCGCGATGCGGCCCATATGTTCGAGGATCTGACCGTCGAACTCCAAAAATCCGTTGTTAGTGAAGTAATGGTTCTCCAACCGCGAGAAGGCCCGCGCATAGGCCGATGGCCCGCCATGCGAAACGCCATCGGACTGCACCGAGGCCAGCGCGTTTTCCCAAGCCGCCCAGGCGCGGCCATAGTCCTGCTCGACCCGCAGATCACCCGAGAACAGCCGCCGGTGATAGGCCGCAATCAGATCGTCACGCTCATCTTCGGGTATCAGGTTCACGAAACGCGCCCAAAGCTCGGGCCAGAACCGCCCGGCCCCGCCGCCGTAGAACCAATCAAGCTCGGCCTGCGTCATCAGGAACACGCCGCGCAGGATCAGATGACGCACGGCCTCTGGATGCGCTTGGGCATAGATCAGCGCCAGCGTCGCCCCCCAAGAACCGCCAAAAACCATCCATTTGTCGATGCCGAGTGTGCTGCGAATCAGCTCGATATCCGCGACAAGATGCCATGTCGTGTTGTCCGTGACCGAGGCATGCGGGGTAGAGCGCCCGCAGCCGCGCTGGTCAAACAGTACCACGCGGTAAATCTTTGGGTCGAAATAACGCCGCATCGCCGGGCTACAACCGCCGCCGGGGCCGCCATGTAGCACGACAACGGGGATACCATCGGGGTTGCCGCATTGTTCGACATAGACCTGATGCCCCTGCCCCACAGACAACATCCGCTGGTCGAAAGGCTCAACCGGCGGATAAAGATGCGCTGCGTCGCGTTTTTGGTCGGGATACTTGTCCATTGCCGCCCTATATAGTCATTGAACCCAAAAGAGCACAGGGAGATCAGAATGCAAGCGGATCAATCAACCATCGACCCCGCCGAGATCGCCAAATTCGAGGCGATGGCCGCCGAATGGTGGGATCTGAACGGCAAGTTCAAGCCGCTGCACATGCTGAACCCCTGCCGGTTGGATTACATCACCAGCCAAATCGCGGGCGAGTTTGACCGTGATCTAACTGTCGACGCGCCGTTTAAGGGTCTGCGCATTCTCGACATTGGGTGCGGCGGTGGGCTGCTCTCGGAACCGATGGCGCGGCTGGGGGCCGAGGTGGTCGGCGCGGATGCGGCGGCGGGCAATATCCCCGTTGCGCAAATCCACGCGCAACAGTCGGGGCTGGAGATTGATTACCGCCACACCACCGCCGAAGCCTTGGCCGAGGCGGGTGAGAAATTCGATGTGGTGCTCAATATGGAGGTCGTCGAACACGTTGCCTCCCCCATCGACTACCTGATCGCCTGCCGCCGCCTTCTGAAACCCGGCGGGCTGCACATCTGTTCGACCCTGAACCGAAATCCAAAGTCCTTTATGATGGCGATTGTGGGCGCAGAACATGTGATGCGCTGGCTGCCCAAGGGCACACATGACTGGAACAAGTTTATCACGCCGGATGAACTTTTTGACCTGCTGAACCGCGCCGGATTGGAGCCTGTTGACCGCAAGGGGTTCGTCTTTAATCCCGTCGCATGGTCTTGGCGTCTGTCGGATCGGGATCTGAGCGTGAACTACGTGACCGCCAGCCTCAACCCTGGCTCAACTGACGTCTGAGCGCGCGCAGGATCGGCAGCGTGGCGCGGACCTGCTCTTCGCCCAGATCATCCACCACGTTCGAGATCATCGGCGTGATCGCATTCACCGCCGCATCCCGTGCCTGCCGCCCGGCAGGGCTGATCGCGACCATTTTGCGCCGCGCATCGTCCCAATCGGGGCGGATATGCACATAACCGGCCCATTCCAGTTTGCTTAGCGTATTGGTCATTGCCCCGCGCGTGACGTTGAATGTCTCGGCCAATTGCGCGGGCGAGCGTTCGCCGCCGTGCCACGACAGAGAGTTCAGCACCGAAAAATGCGAGATCTCCATCCCGCGCGGCAGAACCCGCGTGAGGCGGCTGCGCACCTGTTGATCGGCGGCCAGCAATTCACCGAACAGCATGATCGCAAGTGTATTTTTATCGTCGGTCATTTTCGGTCCGGTCAGGGCGCGGCAAAGGGGCGGCGGTTGGCAAGGCTGGGCACTTTGGCGCGGGCCTTGTCACATTCTTCCATGTCCATGTCACAAAAGTAAACGCCGGGGGCCGTCCCGGCATCAAGCACGATCTCCCCCCAAGGGGCCACAACCAGCGAATGCCCATAGGTATCGCGGGTTTTGTGCTCGGCACTGGCGTGCGTGCCGGTCTGCGCCGGGGCCAACACATAGCAGCCATTCTCAATCGCTCGCGCCCGCAACAGGCTATGCCAATGCGCAGCCCCGGTAACCGGAGAGAAGGCGGCAGGCATCGTCAAGATCTGCGCTCCGGCTTCGGTGAGCGCCTGGTAAAGCGCCGGAAAACGCATGTCATAGCAAACCGACATGCCGATCTTGGCAAAGGGCGTCTCAGCCACCACAGCCTTATCACCGGGGCGATAACCTGCGGATTCGCGGTAGGTCTCGGTCGCGCTGATATCCACGTCGAACATATGGATCTTGTCGTAGCGGGCCACGACCTCTCCCTGAGGGGAGATCAGGAAAGACCGATTGGCAAAACGCCCATCGCCGCCCCGCGTCTTGAGCGCGAGTGAGCCGATCAGCAGCCAGATGCCCGCCTTCGCCGCCTCTTCGCGCAGGGCCGCGAGGGTGGCATCGTCTTCCTCATAGGCCAGCACCGACTGTTGATGGGATCGGCTGGTGCTGACGCAATTCGTCACCTCGGGGGTCAGGACAAACTCGGCCCCGCCCGCCACCGCCTCGCCCAGCAGGGCGCGGGTCTTGACCAGATTGGCGGCGGGGTCGTCCGAGACGTTGAGTTGCAGCAGCGCGATTTTCATCTGTCGCTCAGCAATGCATCCAGCTTGCCGGCACGGTCCAGCGCATAAAGCTCATCGCATCCACCGACATGCACATCGCCGATAAAAATCTGCGGCACGGTCCGGGCACCGCCAGCACGCTGGATCATCTCTTTCTTGCGCTCTGGCTCCGACAGCACGTCGACCTCATCAAAGGCTGCGCCCTTTTGGGTCAGCAGGCGTTTGGCGGAATGGCAAAAACCGCAGAGCGGCGACGTGTAGATTTCGACAGGTTGCATAGGATCACCCTTTGAACAGTTAACGTTGCACAGTGATCTAGGTCTCTTTGGCCACGCGCGCCAGTGCCAGCACGAAAACGGGGCCGGACCCGGCGGCCAGACAAGCCTGCGTGCAGGCGGTCAATGTGGCGCCGGAGGTAAAGACATCGTCCACCAAGATCACCGGTCGCGTTATGATACGGTGCCGCCGCCGCGGATGCACGCGGATCGCCTGTTCCAACACCCGATACCGGGCTGCACGGCCCAAACCCTCCAACGAGGGCGTATGCCGGACCCGCTGCAACAGATCGGGACACCAGCGATGCCCGGTTTCCGCCGACAGCGCCTTGGCCAGTAGAGCCGATTGATTGTAACGCCGTTTCAGTAAGCGCAGCCAATGCAGCGGCACCGGCGCGATGAGCGCTTCATGCGGCAGGATGCCCTGCGCCGCATGCGCCATCCAGCGCGCGGCGGGGCGGGCGATCTCTTGCCGGTCGCTATGTTTCAGCGCCAGAACCAGCCTGCGCCCCATATCGCGGTAGATGAGCGCCGTGCGCCCCTGCGCCCAAGGCCGCGGCGTGGCAAGACAGGCATCACAATGGGGTGAACCCACGTCCCCGCCGCCCGGCAGGGGCAGCCCGCAGGCATCGCAGACCGTTCCCCCGATGAAGGCCGTGTCGCGCCAGCAGGCGCCGCAGAGGCCAAAGTCTGCGTCCACCACCCCGCCACAGCCCAGACAGCGCGGCGGGTAAATTAATGAGAGCGCTGTTTGAAGTCCCCGTGCCGGCATTCTATGTGTTCCCCATGACAGCACAGCCCACCTTGACCGACCCCAAGGCCCTCACCCATCGTCGCGCCCGCGCAACGGCGCGGGGCATGTTCCTGCAACAGGCAGCCGCCGATGAGGTTCAGGATCGGGTGGGATTGGTTAAGAAAGCGTTTACCGCGCCAGCCATCGTGACAGCGTTCCCGCAGGTCTGGGCGGCATCCTTCCCCGAGGCCAAGATTATCCCCGAAGCCGATGTGCTGGCGCTAGAACCGCAGGCTCATGATCTGGTGATCCACGCTATGGGTTTGCACTGGGCGAATGATCCGATCGGCCAGCTGATCCAATGCCGCCGTGCGCTGCGGCCCGATGGGCTGTTGCACGCCGTGGCGCTTGGCGGGCAGACCCTGCATGAATTGCGCGCCTGTCTTGGCCAAGCCGAAGCCGAAGTGACCGGCGGCCTCTCCCCGCGCATCGCCCCGATGGGGGAACTGCGCGACCTTGGCGCGCTGTTGCAACGTTCCGGACTGGCGCTGCCGGTGGCCGACAGCCAGCCGCTGACCGTGGAATACGAAAACGCTTGGGCCCTGATGCGCGACCTGCGCGAGATGGGGGAAACCAACGCTTTGCAAGCACGTCTGCGCCGCCCCACTGGTCGCGCGGTCCTGACCCGCGCGGCAGAGCTCTATGCCACGCATTTCACCGCTCCCTCGGGCCGGATCACCGCGACCTTTGACATGATCTTCCTCGCCGGGTGGGCACCGGATGAAAGCCAGCAGAAACCGCTGCGCCCCGGTTCGGCGCAGCAACGGCTGGCAGATGCGCTGAATAGTCGCGAGGAACCCCTCCCCGATTGACCCAATCTGCAAAGCGGCTATCTCTGCGCGGATCATATGTGCGAGGAAACCCCATGCAGGCACCCCAGCCCGAGACGGCCCGACCCCAACACGGCCCCAGCGATCACCCCAAAGTCCCGCGTCCCAAGGTTGGCGTTCTGCTCGCCAACCTCGGCACGCCGGACGGCTATGACTATTGGTCGATGCGCCGCTACCTGAGCGAGTTCCTCTCGGACCGCCGGGTGATCGACTACAGCCCGTGGAAATGGCAGCCGCTGTTGCAGACGGTGATCCTGACCAAACGCCCCTTCACCAGCGGCGCGGCCTATAAATCAATCTGGAACGAGGCCGAGAACGAAAGCCCGTTGGCGACGATAACCAAGTCGCAAACCGCCAAGATCAAGGCGGCGCTGCAGGCGCGTTACGGCACGGATGTGATGGTCGATTACGCCATGCGCTATGGCAATCCATCGACCCAGTCCAAGGTCGAAGCGATGGTTGCCGCAGGATGCCAAAAGATCCTGTTTTTCCCGCTTTATCCGCAATACGCCGGGGCCACGACCGCAACGGCGAATGACGCTTTCTTTGCTGCATTGGCCAAAGAGAAATGGCAGCCTGCCTCGCGTACGGTCGCGCCTTATTTTGACCGGCCCGACTATATCGAAGCGCTGGCGCAATCGGTTGAGCGTGCCTATGCCGCGAAGGACAAAAAGCCCGACCTGCTGGTCTGCTCCTACCACGGTTTGCCGCAGCGCTATTTGATGGAGGGTGACCCCTATCATTGCCAATGCCAGAAAACGACGCGCCTGTTGAAAGAGCGTTTGGGCTGGCAGGACAGCGAGATCATGACGACCTTCCAATCGCAATTCGGCCCCGAAGAATGGTTGCAGCCTTACACGGTTGAAGAGGTCGCCCGTCAGGCCAAAGCTGGCAAGAAAAGCATCGCCGTCTGCGCGCCTGCCTTTTCGGCGGATTGCATCGAAACGCTGGAAGAGATCAACGAAGAGATCAAGGAGAGCTTTGAAGAGGCGGGCGGCGAGGATTTCACCTATATCCCATGCCTTAACGATGATGACGCGCATATCGAGGCACTGACCACGATCATCAGCGAAAATCTAGCCGGTTGGGTCTAAGCCGATCCGGGGGTCGCTGCGGCGGCCCCTTTTTCAAAACCATACGCAGAATACAAAAAAGGCGGTGCACTGCACCGCCTTTTCCGTTTGATCGTCAGTTCCGATTAGTCGGAAGCAACAGCTGCGGCAACCAGTGCCAACAGGATCAGGGGAACCAGGATGCCCGAGGACGAACCTGTTGTTTCTTCCACGATGACCGGTGCTTCGACGATTGGCTCGGCCAGCGAACCAGCAAAAGCAGTCGATGCAGCAGCGGACAGAGCAGCGGCGAGAACGAGTTTCTTCATAACATAACCTCCAGAATAGGCGTGCAGTATCATGTACATACACGCGCCCAAGACTTACCTCGTGACTCCGTTCTAAACAGTATCGGCAAAAGTTTGCAAACCCGGAATCAGCTATTGCATCAAGGAATCAGGAAAATGTCGTCAAATAAGCAACACTTGGGTGCCGACCTTTGTGAAGGCAAAAAGTTCGGCGATATGTTCGTTATAGAGCCCGATGCAACCATTGGAAGACTTACGTCCAATTTTTCTTGTGTCGTGGGTTCCGTGGATACGATAATAGGTCCAGCTGAGGTATAGCGCGTGGGAGCCCAAGGGGTTGTCCGGGCCGGGGCCAACATAGGGCGGCCACTCGGGATTACGCTTCAGCATCGAAGGCGTCGGGCGCCAGCTTGGCCCCTCTACTTTCTTGATGATCCGGGTACGGCCACGACGGGTCAGGTCTTCGGTCAGGGGCACGGACGAAGGGTAAAGCTTGTAAACGCTTTGATCTTCGGACCAGTAATGCACCGCGCGGCTGTCAATATCTACCAGCACCGCGCCGTTGCGCGTGTCGCTGAAATAAGGCCGCCAATCCAACATGCGGAAGCTAGAGACATTGCGCTTGACCGATTCAGTCAAATCGCGCTCTGCTTCGGTGGTCGCGTCTGAGTTAAAAGAAGAGGTATCTTGCGCCAGTGCCGGGGTGGCAAGCATCGCAGCACTGCCAGCAAGGAAGCCACGACGGCTCTGAAACGAAAAACGGTGAGCGGACATGGAGCGTCTCCAAACTGAAATTATGCTAATTAATGCCACATATATGGCTTGAAAGTCGCAGTTTCAATTGAAACCGCTGTTTGATGGCAGACTCACGCCTATGTGCGTTTGAACTGCAACGCACCCCGATGTAAGGCAGAAAAAATTTCATTGCGTGGAGCGCTCATATGATCCGTATCCTGTCCATCCTGCTGGCGCTGACGGTTGCGCTGTCTGCCTGTGCCCCGTCCAGCACGACCGGTGGCAAAGCCGGCGGTTCCTACCGCATCAGCCGTTCCGACGCGGGTACAATCCAATTCCGCATGCTCGACTCGGTGAATGCGCTGCGCAGCTCTGCTGGGGTCACGCCCTTGGCGCTGGATGCCAAACTGAACGCCGCCGCCGCGACACACTCGCGCGATATGTCGGTGCAAAACCGGCCATGGCACTTCGGCTCTGATGGATCGTCGCCAATCGACCGTATCCAACGCGTTGGCTATACCGGCGGTCTGGTTGGCGAAGTGATCTCGGAAACCTATGAGACCGAGCTTGAGACCCTCGCCGCTTGGATGGAGCAGCCAGACACCCGCCGCATCTTGATGGCGCCCGATGGCCGCCAGATGGGTTTCTCTTGGTATCAGGAAAACGGTGGCAAGATCTGGTGGACGCTGGTCGTCGGCAACTGATCTTTCGCTGAACAATCAGCTTATCCGGCCCCTGCGGGGGCCGGTGTCGTTTCTACCTAGCCTTTGATCAAGGTGTGATCAGGATCGGCGTGCCATCGCGCACCATCGCATAGACATCTTCGATCTCTTTGTTGGTGACGGCGATACAGCCCCAAGTCCAATCGTGCTTTTCCTTCTTCCGCGGGTCTTTCTGCCCGTGAATAAAGATGTCGCCGCCGGGGCTCTTGCCCATCGAACGTGCATATTCGGTATCCAACTGGTTCGGGTAATCGATACCAATTGAAAGATGGAACCGGCTGTTCGGATTGCGGCGGTCGATTCGGTACAGCCCTTCGGGCGTGCGCCCGTCCCCCTCAAAGGTCTTGTGACCAACCGGAGCGAAGCCCAGCTTGATCGGATAGTCCTCCAGCACGCGGTTATGATGCAACAACATCATGCGACGTTGGCTTTTGTTCACAACCACATAGGTCACTTCGGGACCGTTGTATCGTTTAAATTTACTGCTGCTGCACGCACCAAGCGCCACCATAGCGGTGCCGCCAAGTATCATTGTCCTGCGCTTCATCACTGTGCCCTCAAAGCCCCGGCCATTCCGGCCCTTTTTACCTGAGCTACCACAATGAGGGATTAATTTCATTCAAAAAGAGGTGATGAGCCGAGCCAAATGCAGCCCCTTTGCCTAACCTTCCGGCAGTGTCAGGCAGGCGGCAAGCTCCACATGCGACGACCAGCGAAACTGATCCACAACCTGCACCCAGTCCAGCCGATACCCTGCCGCCACCATGTTTTGCACATCGCGGGCAAAGCTGACCGGGTTGCACGAAACATAGGCCACGCGCGGCACCCCGGCACGGATAATCTCGGCCACCTGCGCCTCGGCCCCGGCGCGAGGCGGGTCCAGCACAACGGCGTCGATCTTGGCCAATTCATCCGGCAAGAGCGGACGGCGGAACAGATCGCGTGTCTGAACGGTGAGCGGTTTGGCCCCCTTGGCCCGACGCCAGCCGCCCTCAAGCGCGGCGATCATCTCGGCATCGCCCTCAACCGCATGAACCCGCGCCTTTTGCGCCAGTGGCAAAGCGAAGGTGCCGCAGCCTGCGAACAGGTCCGCCACGGTCTCGGCCTGCCCCACGGCATCTACGACGGCGTCGCGCAGGGCCGCTTCGCCATGGCGGGTGGCTTGCAAAAACGCGCCCGGCGGGGGCGTGACCGCTGCGCTGCCAAAGCGCTGCGCGGGCGGCGCACGCATCGCGATCACCTCGCCATCCCAAGTCAGCCGTGCCAGCGCCAAAGCCTCACAGGTCTGCGCCAACTGCTGCCTCAGCGGCCCGTCGAGCGGTTTGCCATTGGCGACAGATACATCAAGCCCCTCTTCTGAAAGCGTCACTGTGACGGCCAATTCGGCTTTCCGGCTGGTGCCGATCAGCGCCAATTCCTCGGCCACTTTCAGACCGGGCAACAGCGCGGGGTCGACCAGCTGACAGCCCGGCACCTCGATCAACACGTCAGAAGCGCGGCCATGGAACCCCGCCATGGCGCCCTTTTTCGTGCGGCGCGCGGCAAAGGTGGCCCGGCGGCGCGATTGCGCGGGGGAGGTTTGGATGGGGCGAAATTCTGTCTCTAACCCATGAGCCGAAAGCGCATTGCGCACCACATCGACCTTCCAAGCCGCCACGAAATCATCCGCGGCATGCTGCAACTGGCAGCCGCCGCAGGATTTGAAATGGCGACAGGGCGGCGCGACCCGCTGGTCGGAGGGGGTGGCGATCCGCACATCGCGAAGCTGCTGCCCCTCGACAACGCCGGTGACGGTTTCCCCCGGTAGGGTCATCGGGGCAAAGATCGGACCTTCGGCGATGCCATCGCCGTGGTGGCCGAGACGCAAGATTTCATGTTCTGTCATAGCCTGCCCATAGCGCGGCAAAGGCGACTGGGAAAGCCTATTCCGCCGCCTTCACATCCAGAAACCCGCCCGACTGCCTATGCCAATAGCGCGCATAAAGCCCGTCTTGGGCAAGCAAATCGGCATGGCTGCCAATCTCTGCGATGCGACCTGCGTCCAGCACCATGATGCGGTTCATTTCGGTCAGGGTCGACAGGCGGTGGGCGATGGCCAGCACGGTTTTGCCCTCCATCACCCGGTCAAGGGTCTGCTGAATCGCGGCCTCGACCTCGCTATCAAGGGCGCTTGTCGCCTCATCCAGCACCAGTATCGGCGCGTCTTTCAGGATGGCGCGGGCCAAGGCGATGCGCTGGCGCTGGCCGCCCGAAAGCTTCACCCCACGCTCCCCCAGATGCGCGTCATAGCCGTGGCGACCTTTGTGATCTTCGAGCTGCTGGATAAACTCATGCGCCTCGGCCCGTTCGGCGGCGGCGATGACCTCGGCCTCTGTCGCGTCGGGGCGGCCGTAGAGGATGTTATCCCGCGCGGAGCGGTTGAACATCGCCGTCTCCTGCGTAACCATGCCGATATTGCGACGCAGGCTCTCTTGCGTGACTTCCGATGTATCCACTCCGTCTATCAAAATCTTGCCCTGCTCCGGTTCATAGAGCCGCAAGAGCAGCGCCACGAGTGTCGATTTCCCTGCCCCCGAGGCACCAACAATCCCCAGCTTCTCGCCCGGTTTGATGGTAAGCAAAATCTGATCGATCCCGCCGGTCTGGCGGCCATAGGCAAAACCGAGGTCACGCAACTCGATCTGCCCGGCCTCCACGACCAATTTCTGCGCATCAGGCCCATCATCCAACCGCACGCGCGGCGTCAGGGTGCGCATGCCGTCCTCGACCTCACCGATATTGGAATATATCGCCATCAGCGTGAAAGAGACCCAGCCCGTCATCTGCGCAATACGGATCGCAATGGCACCGGAGGCGACGATATCGCCTTCGCTTGCCATATCGCGCTGCCATAGCAGGATTGTCCCGCCCATCAGCAAAACTGGCAAAAGCCCCGCAAGACTCATCAGCGCCAGCCGGAACCCGGCGGCGAGATAGCCGAACTCCAACGCCCGGGCACGAAAGCTTTGCATTGCGGAAAGCGCTGCTCGGTCTTCGTGATCGGCATGGGCAAAGAGTTTCACCGTTTTAATGTTGGTGATCGTATCCACCACCTGCCCCGACACCATCGCCCGCGCCCCGGCACGGCCCGCCGCCCGCTTGCGGACCCGGGGCAGGAACCAGTTGATCAGCGCTAGATACATCACCAGCCAGACTGAAAACCCAACCGCCACGCGCCAGTCAATCGCCAAGAGCAGCGCAACCGACCCGACGAGAGAGGCCAGCGCAAAGGCCACCACGTTGATCACCTCGGCTGCCACATCTGTCACCGCCCGCGCGGCCTGCATCTGCTTTTGCGCGATGCGTCCGGCGAAGTCTTCGTCAAAGAAATTTACGTTTTGCCCCAGCGTCCAACGGTGCAGACGCGACAACACCAGCGGGTTCACATTGGGCTGCACCATGATCGCGTTCGAGGCCGAGGACAGGCCGAACAGCACGGGACGTGCCACAAGAAAGAACGCGACCGCGCCCAGCACCAGCACCAGACTGCTGCCTTCGAAGAACCGCTCTGGCCCCGCGCTGACCGTAGCGTCGATGACCTTGCCCAATATCCACGCCGTGCCCGCCTCCATCGCGCCAGCGGCGGCGGAAAGGAGCGCGGCAAGCCAAAGCACCGGCCAAGCCCCCGACAGACACCAGCGCATGAAGGCCCCCAGCGTTTGCGGCGGCGGGCCATCAGCGGGGTGAAACGGGTTGATCCAGTTCGAAATGCTCACGTCTTGTCATCCAATGCGAGAAAACCGCCCGACTGACGGTGCCAGAAGGCTGCATATAGGCCAGCTTTCTCCAAAAGCGCGTCGTGGGTGCCTTCTTCGACGATACGTCCCTGATCCAAAACAAGAATTCGGTCCATCTCGGCAATTGTAGACAGCCGGTGCGCGATGGCGATGACGGTCTTGCCAGCCATCATGCCATAGAGTGTTTCCTGAATGACCGCCTCCACCTCACTGTCGAGCGCGCTGGTTGCCTCATCCAGCAGCAAGATCGGCGCGTTCTTCAGGATCACCCGCGCCAGAGTGATGCGCTGACGCTGCCCGCCGGAGAGTTTCACACCCCGTTCGCCGACACGGGCATCATAGCCCGCGCGCCCCTCCGGATCTGTCAGATCAAGAATGAACTCATGCGCCTGCGCCTGTTTCGCCGCCGCGACCATCTCGGCCTCGCTGGCGTCGGGGCGGCCGTAGAGAATGTTCTCACGCACCGAACGATGAAGCAGCGAGGAATCCTGCTGCACGACACCGATATGCCGCCGCAAACTGTCTTGCCGGACTTGGGAGATGTCCTGCCCGTCGATCCGGATCTGCCCCGCTTCGGCGTCATAGAACCGCAGCATCAGCTTCACGAGCGTCGATTTCCCCGCGCCGGAACGGCCAACAAGGCCAATCTTCTCGCCCGGTTGTACGATGATATTGATGCCCTGAACCCCGCCGCTCTCGCGCCCGTAGTGGTGGCTTAGATCTGCCATCTCGATCCGCCCTTCGGTCAGCTTCAAGGGCGGCGCATCGCGTCGGTCGGTCAGGGCAAGGGGCTGGGCAATGGTCTCCATCCCCTCGGCCACAACACCCAATTCGCGGAAGAAACTCGACAGCGCCCACATGATCCAGCCGGTCATGGAGTTAAGCCGCAGCGCCAGCGCGGCGGCAGCGGCCACGACGCCAACGCTCGCTTCGCCCGCCATCCAAAGCACCAGCCCCCAGCCGACAATACCCACGATCAACATGCCGTTAAGAAGGGTCAGCACCACATCCATGATGCTGAAAATCCGCATCTCGCCCTGAAAGGTACGCCGCGCCTCTTCGATGGCCTCTCCGGCAAAGTCGACCTCTAGATCATGATGCGCGAACATCTTGACCGAATGGATATTCGTATAGGCATCTACCACGCGCCCCGTCACCTGAGACCGCGCATCTGACGCCGCTTTGGAGGCTGGGCCGACCCGTTTGATCGTCCATGCCACCAAGCCAGCGTAGAGGATAAACCACCCCAAAAGCGGCACTAACAAACGGATATCAGAGGTAGAAAGCAAAATCGCCGCGCCGATCATATAGGCCAGCGAGTAAGAGATCGCATCGAAGACTTGGAACACCACCTCCCCCGCCGCGGGGGGTGTTTGCATGATGCGATTGGCTATACGCCCGGCGAAGTCATTCTCAAACCAACCGACCGATTGCCGCAAGACATGCCGATGCGCCCGCCAACGGATCAGGGTGCCAAAGTTCGGCAGGATGGCGTTGTTCAGCAGCATCACGTCGAAGGCTTGCACCAAGGGTCTCAGGAACAGCACCGCGAGGGCGACAAGGATCAGTTCGGTCCCGTAGTCCTCCCACATCTGCGCGGGATCGCTGCCGAGCAGGTCAACGATCCGGCCCATGTAGTAGATCAGACCAATCTCAATCGCAGCCACAAGGATCGCCATCACCCCGGCGAGGACGAAGACCTTTTTAAAGGGCTGCGCATAATCCCGCAAAAAGGGCCAAAGCCCCTGCGGCGGGTGGTCCTTTTCGCGATAGGCAACATAGGGATCTACGAGGTTTTCGAAAAATCGGAACATGGGGAGGCCTTGGAAACAAACGTGCAAAATGATTGGCGATGCCCAATGGCAAAGCCGCTATGGAGCTAATGGTTATGCTAGCTTAGCTGAACCAGATCCCGCGGTACATTTCGCACATCTCCCTTGCAATGCAGCTTGGATAGCCGAAATCGGCGTCGATGTCGACCTAGCTTGCCTCGGACAGCAGTTCCGCGCGGGACAGGGAGAAATCGGAAGCGATCCAAATTTGCTCTAACCGAGCAATCTCATACCCCAACTCAGGGCCTTTAAACTTCGGCATCAGATCCTTGGCCGACACGGGAAACCGCGCGGAAGCTGCGCGAGTTATCGTCTCTAATACGGCGCTTTCGGGCAATTCTTCAGCCAAACAGGCCCGCAGCAATGCAGCGCCGCGCGCCGCTTCAACTCCGTGCCGATAAGCCAGTTCTGACAGGGGTAGCCCCGCAAAGCCCTGTTCTTGAAATAGCGCAAGACGTTTGGCTTCGACCCTGCTTAGCCGCAGACGGCCAGCCACTCCCTCTCCGCCCAGCGCAGCCAGACGAACCAACCAATCCGGAGCCAGCTCCAGCGCCTGCTCGAAATGGACCAGCGTGGATATCCAGCGGTCATCGCTCCCCGGCAAGAGCACCGGCAAAACGCCGGTCTGGCGCATCAACGCCAATGCTGGCGCGGGATCAGGAGCGCGGAGCAGCTTTTTAAATTCTTGGCCCACACGCTCTGCCGAAAGAGTCTCTAGCCCGTCCAAATTTGATGCGATCGCGTCCAGCGCATCAGGTTCCGGCCCCACCTCCGGATCGCCATACCACGCCATGAAACGAAAATAGCGCAGGGTGCGCAGATAATCTTCGCGAATGCGCTGCCCCGCGTCTTCGATAAAACGCAGGCGTTTCGCGCGTAGGTCAGGCAGCCCGCCCAGCGGGTCAAGCACCTGGCCGTCCGGCGTGGCGTAAAGCGCATTCATCGTGAAATCGCGGCGCCGCGCGTCCTCGGTGATATCGGTCGAGAAAGCCACAACCGCACGGCGGCCATCTGTTTTGACATCGCGGCGAAAGGTGGTGATCTCGAACGGCTTGCCGCCAGAAACCAACGTCACCGTACCATGGTCGATCCCTGTCGGCACAGCCTTGACCCCGGCGGCCTTGGCCAGCGCCATCACCGTTTCAGGTGTCGCATCGGTGGAGAGATCCACATCGCTGTCCGGCAGGCCCAGCAGCGCGTCGCGCACGCAACCACCGACGAAATAGATACGATGCCCGCCGTCCTGCACCACGCGGCAGACCCGCTGTGCATCTTCGTCCTGCAACCAGCGCGTCGAAGCTGGAATCATCTGTTCATTCGCGTCGCCCATGCCCGCAACATACGCGCGGTCGCGCCCCAGATGTAATAGGGGCCGTAGGGCACGGCGTAATAATACCGCCGCTGGCCGCGCCAACGCCGGGAATGGACAAGGTAATTGCTGGGGTTCAGCACATGGTCCAGCGGCACGCGAAACACCTCTTCAACCTCGCCGGGCTCTGGCACCACGGTGAAATCGCGCGTCACATAGCCGATCACGGGGGTCACGTTAAAGCCGGTCACGGTCTCATGGGCCGGAAGAACGCCCAAGACATCCACGATGTCGCTCGGCAGGCCGATCTCTTCGCGGGCTTCGCGCAGGGCGGCGGCGATGACATCCGCATCGCCGCCGTCTTGTTTGCCCCCCGGAAAGGCTATCTGTCCGGGGTGATGTTTCAACGCCGAAGAGCGTTTGGTGAGGATCAGTTCCAATCTTGCACCCGTATCAATCACCGGCGCAAGCACGCCCGCAGGCCGCAGGCTACGCCCCTCAGGCAAAGTGACCTCCGGGTTCAGGTCAAAATCAGAGGATTCTACCCCTGTCTGCGCGAGCGCCTCGCGGAAAGACTGGAATCGATCGCTCACCTTAGGCCTTGGCGTCGAAACCGACCGTGGCCGGGTCGAGGTCATAATGCGCGCCGCAGAATTGGCAATCGGCGGTCACCCGGCCCTCGTCCGTCGTCATTTTCTCGATGTCGCGAGCCGAGTAGATCGAAAGGCTTTGGCGCACGCGATCTTCGGAGCAAGTACACCCAAAACGCACCGGCTGCGCATCATAGACCCGCGGTTGTTCCTCGTGAAACAATCGCAGCAGCAGGTCGGTGGGTGGCACGCTGGGGCCGATCAACTCCAACTCCTCGACCGTGCCGAGCAGGATATTGACGCGGTTCCAGTTCTCGGCCTCATCGCCTTCGACCAAGTCGTCGGCCTTGAGGACATCGCCAGTCCCCTCGCCCGATGCCGCCAGCGGGGAGGCTTTGGGCATATGTTGCAACATGATTCCGCCAGCGCGCCAGTGCTCCGGCTCATCCGGACCGGACGATTTACCAAAGCTTAGCGAAAAACGGGTCGGCAACTGTTCGGACTGCGCAAAATAGGCTTCGGCACAGGCGGCCAAAGACCCGCCGGCCAGCGGCGTGATGCCCTGATAGGGGGTCATGCCTTTGCCTTGGTCGATCATGATCGCGAAATAGCCTTCGCCGATCTGTTCAAACGGGGCGTCATCGGTCAGCCGATCTGCATCATAGCTGGCATAGGCGCGGATGCGCGCAGCCTCGCCTTCCTTTTCGGGGCCGTAGTAATCGGTAGCGATCATCCGCACGGCACCTTTGGATTGCACCTGTAGCGACAGTTTCCAACGCAGTTTGATCGTCTGACCGATCAAAGCGGTCAGCAAAGCCATTTCGGCCACCAAAGCTTCAACCTGCGGCGGGTAATCGTGCTGCTTCAGGATGCCTTCCAACACGCCATCAAGCCGCGCCACGCGGCCGCGCATGTCGACATCATCAAGCTGAAAGGGCAGAACGGTATCGTCCCACGCGATTTTAGTTCCTTGGGTCATCGGGTTTCCTTATCGGGGGCCGCTTGGCATACCGCGTCTATATAGGCGCAGCAACCCATGGAAAAAGGGGCAGCAGATGATCAGACGTACAGGCCGCGCACCGCAGCCCGGCCAAACCTACACGCCCCGCCCCGGCGCCTATGCCATTCTGCCGCTGCAAAGCCGCTTTTTGATGACGCTTGAAATGGGCGACGAGACCGAAGTGCAACTGCCCGGTGGCGGCATTGAGGCTGGTGAATCCCCTCTTCAAGCGCTGCACCGCGAAGTGCTGGAAGAAACCGGTTGGCGCATCGCCCGCCCGCGCCGTCTGGGTGCGTTCCGCCGTTTCACCTATATGAAGGATTACGATCTTTGGGCGCAGAAAATCTGCCATATCTACGTCGCCCACCCTGTGCGCCAGATTGCCGAACCGACAGAACAACACCATGCCACACTGGTGCTATCTGCCAGCGAGGCCGTGGCAACCCTCGCGAATGAGGGCGACAGGCTGTTTCTAGAACGTTACTTCACATCACAAAACAAACTGCGCCAACGTCTCGTCGTTGGTAATGTCCGTATAGGTAAAACCTGATTGTCCCAACTGCTCCAAGAAAGGCCTAAAGCTCTCAGGCTGCCGTGTCTCGATCCCGATCAAAACCGAACCAAAATTGCGCGCTGACTTTTTAAGATACTCAAAGCGGCAAATGTCATCATCAGGCCCAAGCATCATCAGGAACTCTTTCAAGGCGCCGGGCCGCTGCGGCATGCGCAGGATGAAATATTTCTTGACCCCGGAATAGCGCTGCGCTCGCTCCTTAACTTCAGGCAAACGCTCGAAATCGAAGTTACCGCCTGAGGCCACACAGACCACCGTTTTGCCTACAATTTGATCCGCCACTTCGCCCAGCGCATCAATCGACAGCGCGCCTGCTGGCTCCAACACGATGCCCTCGACATTCAACATCTCATTGATCGTCACGCAGATACGGTCCTCCGGCAGATGCACCACATCCGCAGGGTTCACCCCGCGAAGCCGCTCAAACGTCCGCGCACCTATCTTAGCCACTGCGGCGCCATCGACAAAGTTATCAATCGGAGAGACATCGACCGGCGCCCCCACTTCCAACGCCCGCGCCAAGCTCGGCGCACCGGCAGGTTCTACGAATGTGTAATCACAGGTGTCGCCAAAATAACTGACCACCCCCGAAGACAGGCCGCCGCCGCCCACCGGCAAGATCACCCGGTCTGGCACCCGCCCTAATTGCTCGGCAATTTCAACGGCAACAGATGCCTGCCCCTCAATCACATCCTCGTCGTCAAAGGGCGACAGGAAATGCGCCCCCTCATCCCGGCAAAAGTTCTGCGCAGCGGCCAGAGTGGCGTCGAAATAATCCCCGACCAGCCGGATCTCGATGTTATCGCCGCCAAAAATGCGGGTCTTCTGCACTTTCTGTTGTGGCGTCGTCACCGGCATAAAAATCACACCCCGCACCCCGAAATGGCTACAGGCAAAAGCCACCCCCTGTGCATGGTTTCCTGCCGAGGCACAGACAAACAGCCCCTGCCCCGGGATCACCTTGCGCATCGCATTGAACGCGCCACGCAGCTTGTAAGAGCGTACAGGGCTCAAATCCTCGCGTTTCAACCAAATATCCGCGTCAAAACGCTCCGACAGATGCTCATTCCGCAACAGTGGTGTGGCCGGAAACAACACCCGCAACGCCTCTGCCGCCGCCTGTGCTTTTTGTGCAAAATCATCCGCCATCTGTGCTCTCCTTGCTGCCATTCGTCGATAGGCGCGCAGCCTGCATAGGTCAACGCAGGCTTCAATCTTGCCCGCGCCCGCGAAAACCGCTACCTCGCAGAGCGAACTTGAAAGGAACCCCGTCATGTCCGCGCCCAAGAAAGTCGTGCTTGCCTATTCCGGCGGCCTCGATACCTCGATCATCCTGAAATGGCTACAAACCGAATATGGCTGCGAAGTGGTGACCTTCACCGCCGACCTCGGCCAAGGCGAAGAGCTAGAACCGGCTCGCAAGAAAGCTGAGATGATGGGCATCGCCCCAGAAAACATCTACATTGAAGACGTCCGCGAAGAATTCGTGCGCGATTTCGTCTTCCCGATGTTCCGCGCCAATGCTGTTTATGAAGGTCTCTACCTGCTAGGCACTTCAATCGCCCGTCCGCTGATCTCCAAACGTCTGGTAGAGATCGCCGAAGAAACTGGCGCCGATGCGGTCGCCCACGGCGCCACCGGTAAAGGCAACGACCAAGTTCGCTTTGAACTGGCCGCCTATGCGCTGAACCCTGACATCAAAGTGATCGCCCCTTGGCGCGAATGGGATCTGTCGAGCCGCACGAAACTTCTGGCCTTCGCGGAAGAAAACCAAATCCCGATCGCCAAAGACAAACGCGGCGAAGCGCCATTCTCTGTCGATGCCAACCTCCTGCACACCTCGTCCGAAGGCAAAGTCCTCGAAGACCCCGCCGTCGATGCACCCGACTACGTCTACCAGCGCACAGTCAGCCCCGAAGACGCACCCGACACCCCTGAATACGTCGAAATCGGCTTCGAGCGCGGCGATGCCGTCAGCATCAACGGCGAAGCCATGTCCCCCGCCACGATCCTCACGAAACTTAACGAGCTTGGCGGCAAACACGGCTGCGGTCGTCTCGATCTCGTCGAAGGTCGTTTTGTCGGTATGAAGTCCCGCGGCATCTACGAAACCCCTGGCGGCACCCTGCTGCTCGAAGCCCACCGCGGCATCGAATCCATCACGCTCGACCGCGGTGCCATGCACCTCAAAGACGAGCTGATGCCGAAGTACGCAGAGTTGATCTACAACGGTTTCTGGTACAGCCCCGAACGCATGATGCTGCAAGCCGCCATCGACGCCAGCCAAACCCACGTCACCGGCACCGTGCGCCTGAAACTCTACAAAGGCCATGTGCGCACCGTAGGGCGCTGGTCCGATCACAGCCTCTACTCCGAAGCCCATGTGACCTTCGAAGACGACGCCGGCGCCTATGACCAGAAAGATGCCGCAGGCTTCATCCAACTGAACGCCCTGCGCCTCAAACTGCTCGCCGCCCGCGACAAACGTCTCAAAAGCTGAAGCGCGGAAGCCCCCTTCCCCTTCATCCTTTCTTAAATACCCGCGGGGGTCCGGGGGCAGCGCCCCCAGCGGCCTCCTCCAAGGGCGCCAAAAGAAGAAGGCTCAGGCGTTTCCACCTGAGTCTTTTTCTTAACAAGCGCCAAGATACATCACTCCGTGTTCACTACCTTCATCACCAATGCACCCTTCGGTTTGTTCGGCTGGCCCTCTTCCGGCTTAACATCGAACACCGTCTGCTTTGCGTCGCTACCTTCAGGCTGAACGATCATCATAACCATATCGTCCTCTTCGACCTCATCTTGCAGCACCGGGGCGATTTCTTTGGCCTCCCCGGCGCGCAGTGGGGCAACGCCAATCACTGCGCCGGGTTTCATTTCTTCATCGGTCCGGTACATTATTAACCAACCGTTTTCATCCGCGATAACCTTTTCCGCACTTACAGCGGTATAAGAAAAATCATCGTCTGATGCTTCGGCCATGGCAGTGGCATATGCATCGGCGCAAGCACCACCCGTAACCATCGCCAAGGCGATTAGGGTGCTTGTCATACTTCTCATTTACTTCGTCCCCCATTTGCAGCCGCTATATTCACGAAGAAGGAGACCAGAAGTTTCAAATTTGTCGTTTTAATTTTATCCGCTTGGTAAAAAGCTTCTCATAATAGGGCATAGCCTCTTCCAAGACCTCTTGCTGAGTTCGGTTAAGTTCGGGCAATGCTCCTTCGGGGCCTGCGAAACCGGTGCTTTTGTGGATGGCCCCGTACCAATGCGGCGCCCAAACGCCGTCTTCAGGTCGTGGCCCGGCAGACCAGTGCAACATTGCGGGATCAAAGGGTAAATTTACCGCCGTGCATAGTTTGCGCAGCATACATTCGGGATCCGCGCGGATATCTGCACTATCAATGATTACCCCACCAAGATGTTCATACAGCATGACCTGACGCTCAAAACCAATATCGGCCAAGCGTGGCTCTTCGCGTTTTTCCGCGTAGCTAGAAATCACCCGCGCAGGATGCCGGATGAGGTGGACGTTCACGCAGTCCTTCGCCCAATCCAGCGGAAACCCATCAACCATATGCTGCGCCATATGTTTCATATAAAGGTGCCGCGCGCCGTCCTGTACAAACCCGTTGGGGACCAATGCAGGGTCTTGTTCCTGTGCAGCCAGCACCGCGCCGCGCATCGGGTGGTCCAGACCAGTGACCTTCAGATAGGCTGCATAGAAAGGCTCATCTATCGCGGTAAAGTCCTGACGCGCCCCAAAACTATACATCATCGCCGTGCTCAGATTGCGTGGCCCGGACCACATCGCGATACGCATGAAACTCTCCCAATTGCAGTTCAACCTGCGACGCTAGAAAGATCACCGCTTTAAGCCAAGTGGTAAATTGCCTTCACCACAGCGTGACTTTCCCCGTCTCGGCCTTGCGCTACCTGCGTCCCAGCGGCAACCATTTGCCAGAGGAGGACCATCATGTTCCGAAATTCAATGTTTAAGCCCGCAATACTGACCCTTGCCATCACACTTGGGTTCGTGATGCAGAACCGACCCGCTGCGGCGGCAGAGACAGAGGTGCTGACCGTAGCAGGCGGCTGCTTTTGGTGTGTAGAAGCGGATTTTGAATCCGTGAAAGGTGTAAAAGAAGCCGTTTCAGGCTTCGCAGGCGGCCGTACCAAAAACCCGACCTACAAAGAAGTCACCGGCGGCAACACTGGCCACTATGAAGCGGTGCAGATCCAGTTCGACCCTGCCGTGGTCAGCCGCGATACGCTGCTTGATCTGTTTTTCCGTTCGGTTGATCCTACGGACGCCGGCGGTCAGTTTTGTGACCGTGGGGAAAGCTACCGTACGGCGATCTTTGCTAGCAACGCCGCCCAAAAAAGCGCGGCAGAAGCGGCGAAGGCCGAGGCACAGGCCGCACTTGGCACTCAGATCGTGACCCCGATCCTAGGCGATGCACCGTTCTATCCGGCCGAAGATTACCATCAAGACTACTACAAAAGCAGCGAACGGCTGGCGTTCAGCAGTGTAGGTGTAGCCGTTAAGAAATCAGTAGCCTACAAACGCTACCGCAACGGCTGTGGCCGTGATGCGCGCGTAAAACAGCTTTGGGGCAGCGCCGCGCCCTTCGTTAAATAAGCTCTAATTCTTCGGCTAGTCACTAAAATCATGTTCCCCGATCTCTTTGAGGTCGGGGATCACATCCGCTGTTCCGTGGCGCATGACCATCAAGGCTCCGGCCCGCATCGCCAGATCGATTGCCTGCGGCATGTTCATTCCCCGGTCCAGCCCGGCCACCAGATATCCAGTAAAAGTGTCTCCGGCTCCCGTCGTATCCACTGCATCAACCTTATAAGCGGGGAATGTTTCAACGCGATGTGTCTTGTTAGAGATCCATTCACAGCCTTCCGAACCCAACGTCACCACAATGTCATCGACAGGCAATTGACGTAATTCACCCCCGGTAGCCGCCCGAAGCTGTGCCGCTTCAACCTCATTAAGCACCAGCAAATCAATCTGCTCGATAATCGCTGTCACGGCCTCCGCATTAAAAGGTGCCGCTGCATAGGCCAGACGCAAGCCCAAGGTCTTGGCCGTCTGCGCCGCGAAACGCTGCCCGTTGGTTTCGTTTTGCATCAACAGCCAGTCGCCCGCAGATGCCTCACTCAGCGCCGCGCCGATCATTTCCTCGGTGATCTCATGATTGGTCCCGGGGAAGATGACGATGTTGTTCTCCCCCTCAAGATCGACGGCGATATTCGCGTGACCGGTCACCCCTTCCATCAAGGTGATATGCGCCGTTTCCACCCCATATTCCAGCAGCCGCTCCAACGCCCAGCCGCCATCGGCACCAAGCGCACCGACATGCATCACCCGCGTCCCGGCCCGCGCAGCGGCAACCGACATATTGGCCCCCTTACCGCCCAGCCCTTGCCGGAAGTTCCGGGCCGAAATGGTCTCTCCCGGCCCTGGCAGATGAGGCAGCAGATAAAAGTTATCCGCGTTGATAGAGCCGAGATTCCAGATCATCAGCCCACCTTGCAGGCCGCGAGAATGGCCATGTTGAGGATGTCATTCGCGGTGGAGTTAGAGGAACAAATCTGGATCGACTTATCGAGACCGGTCAAAATCGGCCCGATCACCGTAGCCCCCGCCATTTCCTGCATCAGCTTGACCGAGATGCTGGCCGAATGTCGCGCCGGCACCACGAGGATGTTGGCTGGCCCCGTCAGCCGTGAGAACGGGTAGTTCGCCTGGCTGGCGGCGTTCAGAGCCACGTCGACGGTCATTTCGCCCTCGTACTCAAAATCGACGCCGCGCTGGTCAAGCACTTCGGGCGCGAGGTGCATCTTTTCGGCGCGCTCCGAGACGGGGTAGCCAAAGGTCGAGAAGCTGACAAAGGCCACCCGCGGCTCTAGCCCCAGATGCCGTGCTACGCGGGCACCGCTTTCAGCGATATTTGCCAGATCGTTTTCGTCAGGCCATTCGTGCACCAGCGTATCGGCAATAAAGACGATCCGCCCCTTATGCAGCAGCGCCGTGATCCCTGCGGCTCCGGCTTCGGCATTTGCGTCAAAGACATGGTTCAACCGTTCCAAAACATGCGCCGACTTGCGGGTGGCCCCGGTCACCAGACCATCGCCATGGCCATGTGCCAGCATCAGCGCCGCATAGACGTGACGATCGCGCGAGGCGAGGCGGTGAATATCTTTGCGGTCAAACCCTTTGCGCTGCAGACGGCCATAAAGGAAATCTTTGTATGTTTCCAAATGCTGCGTATTGGCAGCGTTCACCACCTCCAACTCGCGCACTGCATCTTCCATGCCGCTGGCTTCCAGCTTGGCGCGCACGTCGTCCTCGCGCCCCACGACCAGCGCCTTGCCAAGGCCCGCACGCTGGTACATCACCGCCGCGCGCAGTACTTTGGGATCATCGCCCTCGGCAAAGATCATCCGCGCTTGGTTCGCCCGAGCCCGCGCATTGATGCCGCGCAGAATGCTGGCAGTTGGGTCCATCCGCGATTTCAGACCCAATTCATAGGCGTCCATGTCGATGATCGGACGGCGCGCGGCCCCGGTGTCCATCCCCGCTTTTGCTACGGCAGGTGGGATCCGGTGGATCAAGCGCGGGTCGAAAGGCGTCGGGATGATGTAATCGCGACCGAAGGTCAGGGTCTTACCATAGGCCAGTGCCACCTCGTCCGGCACATCCTCACGCGCCAATTGGGCCAAGGCGTGCGCACAGGCGATCTTCATCTCGTCGTTGATCGCGCGGGCGTGAATATCCAGCGCTCCGCGGAAGAGATAGGGAAAGCCCAGCACGTTGTTGACTTGGTTCGGGTAATCCGACCGTCCGGTGGCGACGATGGCGTCCATCCGAACCTCATGCGCCTCTTCGGGGGTGATCTCTGGATCCGGGTTCGCCATGGCAAAAATCACCGGGTTATCGGCCATGGAGGCAACCATCGCAGGCGTCACCGCACCCTTAACCGAAACGCCGAGGAAAACGTCCGCCCCCTTCATCGCCTCTTCGAGGCTGCGCAGCTCGGTATTGGCAGCATGGGCCGATTTCCACTGGTTCATACCCTCGGTCCGGCCTTGGTAGATAACGCCCTTGGTGTCGCACATGATGCAATTGTCGTGTTTCGCGCCCATGGCCTTAAGCAGTTCTAGACAGGCGATCCCCGCAGCGCCTGCCCCATTCAGCACGATGCGCACATCTTCGATCTTTTTACCTGACAGATGCAATGCGTTGATTAGACCCGCTGCGCAGATCACCGCCGTGCCGTGTTGGTCATCATGAAAGACGGGAATATCCATTTCTTCTTTGAGCCGCTGCTCGATGATGAAACATTCAGGTGCCTTGATGTCTTCGAGGTTTATGCCGCCAAAGGTTGGCCCCATCAGCTTGCAGGCGTTTATGAAAGCCTCGGTGTCCTCGGTATCCAACTCGATATCGATGGAGTTCACATCCGCAAAGCGTTTGAACAGAACCGCCTTGCCCTCCATCACCGGCTTGGACGCCAGCGCGCCCAAATTCCCCAAGCCTAGCACCGCCGTCCCGTTTGAGATCACAGCGACAAGGTTGCCCTTATTGGTGTAGTCATAGGCCGTTTCGGGGTTTTCCGCGATCGCCTCGCAGGGCACGGCCACACCGGGGGAGTAGGCAAGGCTGAGGTCCCGCTGAGTAGTCATCGGTACGGTGGCCGAGATCTCAAACTTGCCAGGCGTCGGTTCGAGGTGAAAGGCAAGCGCCTCTTCAGAGGTGATACGGTTCTTTCTCGTCACGACATTACCCTTTTGCTGCTTTGGAATCTTCTTAGCCACGAACAGAGTTCAGCACAACGCAAGCGCCGCGTCAGGGAAAATCGCATGACAAAGACCGCCTGAGTCGCCGCCCCCCCCTTTCGCTGCGCCGGGGGGTTTTGTAGGGTCTGCGCTGCAACAGGGGGCAGCCGTGCAGACAGAAAAAGTAACGCCAATGATGGCGCAATATCTCGAGCTTAAAGCGGACCACGCGGATGCGCTGCTGTTCTACCGCATGGGCGACTTTTATGAGATGTTCTTTGACGACGCCGTTGCCGCCGCCGAGGCGCTCGACATTGCGCTGACCAAACGCGGCAAGCATCAGGGCAAAGACATCGCCATGTGCGGCGTGCCGGTTCATGCTGCCGAGGGCTATCTGCTGACCCTGATCCGCAAAGGGTTTCGGGTAGCTGTCTGCGAACAAATGGAAAGCCCTGCCGAGGCCAAGAAGCGCGGTCATAAATCAGTCGTGAAGCGCGATGTGGTGCGGCTAGTGACCCCCGGCACGCTGACCGAAGAGAGCCTGTTGGAAGCACGCCGCCATAACTACCTTGCCGCCTTTGCCGAGGTGCGGGATGCCTGCGCGATGGCCTGGGTCGATATCTCTACCGGTGCGTTTCACGTCATGCCGCTGGCGCAGGTGCGTCTTAGGCCAGAGCTCGCGCGGCTGTCGCCGTCTGAGTTGATCGTATCCGAGGCCAAAGAGAGCGAATTGCACGATGTCGTCTCTGATTTCGGGATTGCGCTGACCGGCTTGGCCCGATCGGCCTTTGACAGCACCAGTGCGGAAAAGCGGGTCTGCGACCTTTTCGACATCGCGACATTGGAAGCATTTGGGACCTTCACCCGCGCCGAAGTTTCCGCGATGGGTGCGGTAATAGAATACCTCACTATCACACAACGTGGTAATCTACCCCTACTGCGCCCCCCACAGAAAGAGGCCGAAGCCCGTACCGTTCAGATCGATGCGGCGACCCGACGCAATCTGGAATTGACGCATTCGCTTAACGGCGGTCGCGGCGGGTCTTTGCTAGCGATCATGGACAATACCGCAACAGCCGGGGGCGCGCGGCTGTTGGAGCGGCGGATCTCAAGCCCCTCTCGGGTGGTCGATGTTGTCACCGCCCGCGCCGATGCGGTGAGCTTTGCCTATGACAATGCCCGTATCGCGCAAGACATCCGGCAAAGACTGCGCAATGTGCCAGATCTCGACCGGGCGCTCTCGCGCCTGTCGTTGGATCGGGGCGGCCCGCGCGACCTTGCCGCGATCCGCAACGGGTTAATCGAAGCGGAGGCCTTGCATCAGACCCTAATCCAACAGGATCTGCCGGAACTTCTGCGTGAGGCTGCCGAAGGGCTACAGGGTCATGGCGACCTCATTGACCTGTTGGATCACGCCTTGGTCGCCGAACCACCCCTGATGGTACGCGACGGCGGCTTTATCGCACCCGGCTATGACGCTGACCTCGACGCCGCGCGAGAACTGCGCGACGAAGGGCGCGGCGTGATCGCGGGCATGCAGCAGCAATTCGTCTCTGACACGGGGATTTCGTCGCTAAAGATCAAGCATAACAATGTGCTGGGATATTTCGTCGAATGCACCGCCACCCATGCGGAAAAGATGCTTTCCCCGCCCTTGTCGGAAACATTCATCCACCGTCAGACAACGGCGAACCAAGTGCGCTTTACCACCGTCGAACTGTCTGAGTTGGAGACCAAAATCCTTAACGCCGGCAACCATGCGCAGGAGATCGAGAAACGTCTCTACGAAAGCTTACGGAGTGCGATTTTGGACCATGCGGCAGAGATCGGCCAAGCCTCCGCTGGTCTGGCCGAGGTAGATCTGGCCGCAGGCTTGGCCGATCTTGCCCGCAGCGAAAACTGGACCCGCCCCCGCGTTGATATGTCCCGCGCCTTCGAGATCGAAGGCGGGCGGCATCCGGTCGTGGAACGCGCATTGGCGCAACAATCCGGCGAGCCTTTCATCGCCAATGACTGCGACCTCAGCGCTGATGGCGAAGCGGCAAACATCTGGCTTCTGACCGGCCCTAACATGGCGGGTAAGTCGACCTTTCTGCGACAGAATGCACTTATCGCGCTGATGGCACAGATGGGCAGCTACGTGCCCGCAGGCTCGGCCCATATCGGCATCGTGAGCCAGCTTTTCAGTCGCGTTGGCGCTTCGGACGATCTGGCGCGGGGCCGCTCTACCTTTATGGTTGAAATGGTCGAAACCGCAGCGATCTTGAACCAAGCCGACGACCGCGCGCTGGTGATCCTTGATGAGATCGGGCGCGGCACGGCCACCTATGACGGTCTGTCAATCGCATGGGCCACGCTTGAGCATTTGCACGACGTGAACCGCGCTCGCGCGCTATTTGCCACCCATTACCACGAAATGACGGCGCTGGCAGGCAAGCTGCCCGGCGTCGATAACGCCACGGTGGCGGTTAAGGAATGGGAGGGCGAGGTCGTCTTCTTGCACGAGGTCCGTAAGGGGGCCGCAGATCGGTCTTACGGCGTGCAGGTCGCCCAACTGGCGGGCCTGCCCGCACCCGTAATCGCCCGCGCCCGCGTGGTGCTCGAAGCGTTGGAGAAGGGCGAGCGCGAAGGTGGCGCCACTCAGAAAACACTAATCGACGATCTGCCACTCTTTGCGGTCAGCCCTGCCCCACAGCCCAAAGAAACCAAATCCTCCGCAGTTGAGGAAAAACTGAAAGAGATCATCCCCGATGAACTCTCCCCCCGTGAAGCGCTTGAGCTGATCTATAAACTGAAAGAGGCGGCCAAATCCTGACCGCCTCTTTCAAAGATATCTGACTGAGCTTAGCTCGCTGGGGTCGAAGACACCCCAACCTGCGCCGGGCGCAGCAGACGGTCGTGCAGCATAAACCCTTCGGCGGCGACCTGAATGATCTCGCCCGCCACGGTGCCAGGCACGGGGGCCTCAAACATCGCTTCGTGGTGCTTCGGGTCGAACTTATCGCCAACCTCGGGTGCGATCACTTCGATGCCATGCTTTTTGAAAACGCTTAGCAGCTCACGCATTGTAAGCTGGATACCCTCCAACAACGGACCCAAGGCTTCGCGCTGTTCATCCGTCGTGGTTTCCAACGCGCGTTTCATGTTGTCGTAGACCGGCAGCATGTCGCGGGCCAGCTTAGAGCCACCGTAGTTCTCGGCTTCGCGCCGGTCCTTGTCGGACCGCTTGCGGGCGTTCTCCGCATCGGCCAGCGCGCGCATGAAACGGTCGCGATACTGATCGCGTTCGGCGCGCAACTCTTCCACCGCAAGGGCTTCCTCGTCAATTTCGGCCATGTCTTCGGCGTATTCTTCAGCTTCGGCGCTGTCGATCTCGTCCAAAAAGTCGTTTTCTTTCGGCTCTGCCATGTTCCACCTCTAGTTCCGGTCGGAAATCAGCTTTCCCACCAGTTGTGCCGTGTAATTCACAATCGGCACGATACGTCCATAATTTAAGCGTGTCGGGCCAATGACACCCACCGCGCCGATCACCTTACGATCAGCGTTCATATAAGGGGAAACGACCAGAGAGGAACCCGAAAGTGAGAAAAGTTTGTTTTCGGAGCCGATAAAAATGCGCACACCGTCCCCATCCTCGGCCAGTTCGAGGAATTCGGCGATGTCCCGCTTGCGCTCAAGATCGTCGAAAAGGCTGCGGATACGGTCAAGGTCTTCGGCCTCCGCCTCTCCGCCCAGCAGATTCGACCGGCCGCGCACGATCAAACGCTCGGAATGCTCCCCTTCCGCATCCCACAGCACCGCACCGCTTTCGACCAGTTGCTGCGCCAGCACGTCAATCTCTTGGCGGTGCTTGGCAATCTCCTGTTTGATGCTGCGCTGTAACTCGCTAATCGTCTTTCCTTCGACAAAAGCGTTGAGAAAGTTTGCTGCCTCACGCATCGAACTTGGGGTTTGGCCCGGCGGCGGGGTGAACAACCGGTTCTCTACATGCCCGTCTGAGAAAACCAACACCACCAGCGCCCGATCTGGCGAAAGTGAGACAAATTCAATGTGTTTGATTGGTGCTTCGTGCTTTGGCGTCAAAACCAGGGACGCCCCATGGGTAACACCCGACAGGGCTGAGCCGATACGATCCAGCAACCCACCGACATCGGATGAATTGTTGCCCAATGTCGCATCGATCTTCTCGCGGTCAAGCTCGGTAGGGTCGCCGATTTCGATCATGCTATCGACGAACATCCGCAACCCCAACTGCGTCGGAATACGCCCAGCAGATACATGCGGGCTGTTCAACAGACCCAGATATTCAAGGTCTTGCATAACATTACGGATCGTCGCCGCCGACACTTTTTCACTGAAATCCCGCGTGAGCGTCCGCGAGCCGACCGGATCACCGTTTTCCAAATAGCCTTCGACCACCCGGCGAAACACTTCGCGGGATCGGTCATTCATGTCTTTCAGCAGTTCAGGCGTGTTTTTCATCTATGCTCGCTCTCATGTCTAATAAAGGTACAAGCCGGGCAAACGTCAATCGGGGTTGCATCAAAGCCTTGTGGGGCGGTATCCCCGGGCAACATCAAAAAGGATATGTCATGCGTCCCTCTGGCCGGAAACTCGATGAAATGCGCGCCGTCTCGATCGAGACAGGTTTCACCAAACACGCCGAAGGGTCGGCCCTGATCAAGATGGGCGATACCCATGTGCTTTGCACCGCTACGCTCGAAGACCGCGTGCCACCGTTTATCAAAGGTTCGGGTCTGGGTTGGGTCACCGCCGAATACGGCATGCTGCCCCGCGCGACCAACACGCGGATGCGGCGAGAGGCCGCTTCGGGTAAGCAAGGCGGTCGCACGGTCGAGATCCAGCGCCTGATCGGTCGCGCCCTGCGCGCAGGCGTTGACCGGTCTGCTTTGGGCGAGCGTCAGATCACCGTCGATTGTGACGTGCTTCAGGCCGATGGCGGCACGCGCTGCGCATCGATCACCGGCGGCTGGATCGCGCTGCGTTTGGCCGTGAACAAGCTGATGAAAGCGGGTGATGTCGTCTCTGATCCGCTGGTTGATCCTGTCGCCGCGGTGAGCTGCGGTATCTATGCGGGCCAGCCGGTGCTTGATCTCGACTACCCTGAGGACTCTGAAGCAGGCGTCGACGGTAACTTTATCATGACCGGTTCTGGCAAGTTGATCGAAGTACAGATGAGCGCCGAAGGCTCTACCTATACCCGTGACCAAATGAACCAGCTGATGGACCTGGCCGAAAAAGGCGTTGGAGAATTAGCGGAAGTCCAGAAATCGGTTACTTCATGACCCGCAAATTCACCGAAAACCGTATTCTGATTGCGACGCATAACGCGGGCAAGCTTGAGGAAATGGGCCAACTCTTTGCACCTCATGGGGTGACCGTGGTCGGCGCGGCAGAGATGCAGCTGCCCGAGCCGGAAGAGACTGAAAACACCTTTGTTGGAAATGCGCGGATTAAGGCACATGCCGCTGCCAAGGCCACCGGAATGCCCGCACTAGCCGACGATTCCGGCATTGAGGTTGAAGCGCTCGACAACGCCCCCGGCGTCTATACCGCCGATTGGGCCGAAACCGAAAATGGCCGTGATTTCATCATGGCCATGACCAAGACCCACAACCTGCTGGAAGAGAAGAACGCCCCCCACCCCCGTCGGGCCCGTTTCTGCGCAACTCTAGTGCTGGCATGGCCCGACGGCCACGATGAGGTCTTCGTCGGGAAGGTTAACGGTACCTTGGTCTGGCCAATGCGCGGCAAGCAAGGTCACGGATATGACCCGATGTTCCAGCCGGATGGACATGACAACACTTTTGCCGAAATGGACGCCGAACAGAAAAACAGCATCAGCCACCGCGCGGATGCCTTTGCAAAATTGATTGCAGGCTGTTTTGGCTGAAGATTGGCAACAAGGTGGCTTCGGTCTCTATATCCATTGGCCATTTTGCGAAGCGAAATGCCCCTACTGCGACTTCAATTCGCATGTCAGCCGGACGATTGACCAACGTGCTTGGCGCGACGCCTACCTAAGCGAGCTACAGCGCGCTGCCGACGAGACCCCCGGGCGTGTCCTCAATGCGGTTTTCTTCGGTGGCGGCACACCCAGCCTGATGGACCCCGATGTCGTAGCAGACATCATTTCTGCCATTAGAGGCCACTGGCCTACAGCCAATGATCTCGAAATAACGCTCGAAGCCAATCCCGGTTCTGTAGAAGCAGGCCGTTTCGCCGCCTATCGGCAGGCCGGTGTTTCCCGGGTCTCAATGGGCATTCAGGCCCTAAACGACGCCGATCTAAAACGCCTCGGCCGGCTGCACTCTGCCCAAGAGGCTATGATAGCTTTCGATACTGCACGCAGCTCGTTCGATCGGGTGAGCTTTGATCTCATCTACGGTCGGCAGGATCAAACTGCTGCCCAGTGGAAAGCAGAGCTAAAGCAGGCCCTATCACTCGCGATAGATCATATTTCCCTCTATCAGCTTACAATCGAACAAGGCACTGCATTTGGGGATCGGTACGCTCGCGGCAAGCTAAGTGGTTTGCCGGACGAAGACCTCGGCGCGGATATGTTCGCCATGACGCAGGATATCTGCAATGAAATGGGCATGCCCGCCTATGAGGTTTCGAACCATGCACGGGACGGTGCACAATCCCGGCACAACCTGATCTATTGGCGTTATGGCGACTACATCGGGATTGGCCCCGGTGCGCATGGACGGATAACCTTAAAAGGTCAAAAGCTAGCTACCGTGGCTTATAGCAATCCGCAGCGCTGGCTTGATGGAGTTTCGAAGTGCGAATCTGAAAAGCCCAGAGCAATGATAAGCCGGAGCGAACAAGCAACCGAGTTTCTTTTGATGGGCCTGCGCCTGAAAGAAGGCGTTGACCTCAACCGCTACGCCGCCATTGCCGGGCATGAGATTGATCAAAACGCTGTCAATCACTTGCAAGATATCGGTATGGCGGCGCGCGAAGGTGATCGGTTAATCGTTTCAGATCAGGGCGTTATCGTATTGAACGCCGTGATCGAAACGCTTCTTCCCTAGGCTCCGCCCAATAGGCGGCAGATCTCGTCCAACTGATCAAGCGACGTATAATGCAATGTTACCTTGCCAGCTTCTTGGCCCGGCTTGTGGTCCAAAACCACCTTCATTCCCAGATTGGCTGACAAATCGCCTTCAAGCGCCTGTGTGTCAGCATCTTTCTCTGAGCGCTGCGAGAGGCGGTCTTTATTTACCATATTACCACGCTCGCCAGCGTGATCTTTCTTAACTAAGGCCTCGGTCGCACGCACGGATAGACCGCCCTTGATAATTTGCTGCGCCAGCTTCATCGGGTCTTTCGCAGGAATCAGCGCCCGCGCATGGCCTGCGCTCAGTTCATTCTGGCGCACCATCTCCTGCACTGGCTCAGGTAGGTTCAGAAGGCGCAAGAGGTTCGCAATATGGCTCCGGCTCTTGCCAAGCGCTTCGGCCATCTTTTCTTGGGTGTGCCCGAATTTATCCATGAGCTGTCGATAACCAGCTGCTTCCTCGACCGAGTTAAGATCGGCACGTTGGATGTTTTCAATAATCGCGACTTCGAGCACTTCGACGTCGGTGAACTCACGTACGATAACCGGGAGGCTGTGCACCTTAGCAATTTGCGAAGCGCGCCAGCGCCGCTCACCCGCCACGATCTCAAAGTTCCCGTCATTCATCGCCCGAACGATAAGAGGCTGAATGACCCCTTTCTCGCGAATCGATGCCGCGAGATCATCGAGGTTCTCCTGTTCAAACCGCTTCCGCGGCTGATCTGGATTCGGTTTAATCCGCTCGATCGGAACAAACTGCTCCGCCGCCGCGGCCCCCTTAGCGGCCACGCTCTCTGTCTCTGCAACGTCAGCCATTAGCGCCGAAAGCCCCCGACCAAGACCCCGTTTACGCTCTTGTTTATCTGCCATACTGCCACCTTGTTAACCATTGTTTTTTGTTAGCTCCAACGCCAAATCCCTGTACGCCACCGCCCCTTTCGAGGATGGGTCATAGCTTAGAACCGGCATTGCAAAGCTCGGCGCTTCACTTACCCGAACATTCCGTGGGATCACTGTTTGGAAGACAAGCTCTCCCAAATTCGCGCGCGCGTCATTCTCGACCTGCTGCGACAGGTTATTGCGCCGATCGTACATCGTAAGGAGAACCCCCTCAATGCGCAGGTCTTTGTTCCCACTCTGGCGGACCTCACGGATTGTCAGCATAAGCTGCGAAAGTCCCTCGAGCGCGAAGAATTCACTTTGTAACGGTACGAGTACAGAATGCGCTGCAATCATCGCATTCACCGTCAAAAGGTTCAAAGACGGAGGACAATCGATGAGGATATAATCGAACTGGAACTGATCCATCTGCGTTTGGCGCAATGCATCATGGAGGAGGAAACTACGCTTTTCATTCGCGAACAGTTCAATATCCGCAGAGCTAAGGTCCACCGTCGCTGGAACGATGAAAAGACCTTCGGTTTCGGTCTTCTGTATAACCTGCTCCGGCTCGATATCGTCTAGAAGAAGTTCGTATGTTGTATACTCGCGATCCTCAACTTCGATCCCAAGACCCGTGGATGCGTTCCCCTGCGGGTCGAGGTCGACAACAAGGATCCGCTTCCCAGCTTCGGCGAGCGCAGCTGCTAGGTTTATTGTAGTGGTCGTTTTTCCCACACCACCCTTCTGGTTCGCAATAGCGATGATTTTTGGTCCGGTTGGCCGGGAAAGGTCAGACACGAGTGATTTCCTTGATTCTTAAAATGGCCGCGTCTGGGTCTGTCTTACTTTTAATAGCATCGCATTCATAAGACCACAGTTGCCGCGCCGCTTCATCTTCTTCCTTCCAGCTTTTTCCTTTCGGAAAAAGCGCAACGCCAGAGGATTTGAGATGCATTTCACAGAACCTAAGAAGTTTCTTCAGATCAGTTAGCGCGCGAGCGGAGAGGACGTCAGCTTCTTGAGTTTCGAGTATTTCTATCCGTTCATTTTTTACCGTCGCAGACAGCTCCAACTCCCGAATCGCAGTCCTTAGGAAAGCGCACTTTCTCTGGTCGCTTTCGATGAGCGTAATCTGGAACCTTTTCTTCTCTTGGTTAAGAACAGCAGCGACGATTCCAGGAAACCCCCCGCCGCTGCCTAGATCAATCCAGCGACCTTCGCCTTCGGCAAGGTCAAATAGCTGAGCGGAGTCAACAATATGCCTTTTCCAAAGGTCTTCTAAACTAGACTTAGAAACCAGGTTTATCTTCGGGTTCCATTTTCTGACGAGCTCGGCAAACCCGCTCAGCTTATCCAATGTTTCACGTGAAACATTTAGCGCTCCGAGATCGCTCATACAGACTTCTTCCCCACGCCCCGTTTAATCCGCGCCAAAATCAATGTAAGTGCAGCAGGGGTCATCCCATCAATCCGCGCCGCCTGAGCCATTGTTTCGGGCCGCGCCTTAGAAATCTTGGCCTTCAGCTCATTAGAGAGCCCCGAAAGCTCATTGAAGTCGAATGTATTTGGAATGACTAACATCTCATCCTTTTTCAGAACATCAATTTCTTTTCGCTGGCGCTCAATGTAAGTTGCATAAAGTGCATCACGCTCAACCTGCCTCCTAACCTCGTCAGGGATTTCTGCTAGCTCTGGGATAAGCGAAATCAGGTCCTCAAACTGGAGATCTGGGAAGGCCAATACCTGCAATCCAGTGCGCTTTGACCCATCCTGATTGACGTTCAGGCCGGAAGTGAGGAGTTCTTTAGGGGTGAATGCCCGGTCAGAAAGACGTGCCTTCGCAATCTCAAGTGCTTCGACTTTCGCTTCAAATCTGGCTCTTCTTTCCATTGACACGCATCCCAGTTCGATTCCAAGCGGCGTCAACCGCTGGTCGGCATTATCAGCCCGCAGGGACAACCGAAATTCTGCGCGAGATGTGAACATCCGGTAGGGTTCAGTGACGCCACGGGTTGTGAGATCATCAATCATCACGCCTATGTAGCTGTCAGATCGGCTGAAAGAGATACTATCACGTTCCTGAGCTACAAGCGCAGCATTCAAGCCCGCAACCAAACCTTGCGCCGCTGCTTCTTCGTAACCCGTTGTACCGTTAATCTGACCTGCTAGGAACAAGCCCGGCACGGATCGTACGGCTAAGGTTAACGACAATGCCCGGGGGTCAACGTAATCATATTCAATTGCGTAACCAGGTTGAAGAATAACTGCGTTCTCCAACCCGACCATACTACGTACGTAGCTTTCCTGCACATCCGCAGGGAGTGACGTTGAGATCCCGTTTGGGTATACAGTATGATCGTCCGTCCCTTCTGGCTCCAAAAAGACTTGGTGAGATTCTTTGTCAGCAAAACGTACGACTTTATCTTCGATCGAAGGGCAGTAGCGCGGCCCTACCCCATCAATATGCCCGCCATACATTGCTGAACGCTCGAGATTGTCCCGGATGATCTCGTGGGTCTTCAGATTGGTATGCGTGATCCCGCATGCGACTTGCGTGGCTGAGATGCGGTCTGACATAAAGGAGAAGAGAACGGGTTCTTCATCGCCCGGCTGAACCTCAAGAATATCCCAGTTAATAGTGCGCCCATCCAGCCGCGGGGGTGTGCCCGTCTTGAGTCGGCCCATCGGAAGATCGAAAGAGTCGATCCGTTCAGCCAACTTAATGGAAGCCCTATCTCCCATCCGGCCCCCATGATGCGATTCATCGCCGATATGAATCACACCCCGTAAAAACGTTCCAGTCGTCAGAACCACCGACACAGAGCTAAGTTCTGTTCCGTCTGCAAGTAGAACGCCGGACACAGCTCCGCCATCCATCAAGAAATCTACAACCTCTCCCTCCACGATGGAGAGGTTTGACTGGGTTTCAATCTCGCGAAGCATCTCGGTCCGATATATCTTTCGATCAGCCTGCGCACGCGGGCCCTGAACTGCCGGGCCCTTCCGTCGGTTAAGAAGCCGAAACTGGATACCAGCTTTATCCGCCACGCGACCCATTACGCCGTCCATAGCATCAATCTCACGGACCAAATGGCCTTTACCTAATCCACCGATTGCGGGATTACAGGACATTACGCCGATACCTTCACGGCTCATTGTCACCAGTGCGGTATTGGCACCCAGGCGCGCAGATGCGTGAGCAGCCTCAGCGCCCGCATGACCTCCGCCAATCACGATCACATCAAAATGTTTCACGTGAAACACTCCATCATTTACCTACGCAAAAACTGGTGAAGATTTCATCCAGCAAGTTTTCAACGTCTATGCGGCCGACCAGAGTTTCCAGCGCGCGTATCGCGAATCGCAATTCCGCCGCGGCTAGATCATAAAAGTCTGGCCCTCGCTGTAGGGTAACATCTACCTCAGCCAAACACGAGACGGCTTGCTCCAAAGCGACGCGATGTCGCTCATGCGTCGCGAGGCCGATGCTGGCGCTCTTCGCCGAAAGGATCGTTTGAACCCGAGCAATAAGCTCAGAGACACCCTGCCCGGTTTTTCCTGAGATCCCGCTTTCTTCCATACCTGAGAGGTCCGCTTTTGGTCGGACCACAATATCGTCGGGTTCCGGAGAGATCATCAAAGTCTCATCCGGTGCGGCAAGAAAGACCCGCAAGTCTGCGGCTTTCGCGCGTTCGATGGCCCGCTCGATTCCGATGGCCTCAATCTTATCATCGCTATCGCGCAGACCCGCCGTATCCAGCAGTGTCACCGGAAGACCGCCGAGGTCCATCCTCACCTCGATAACGTCCCGGGTCGTGCCAGCGATTTCGGATGTGATCGCGGCGTCACGGCCTGCGAGAGCATTTAGCAGGGTCGATTTTCCAGCGTTCGGCGCGCCAATGATGGCAACTTCGAAGCCATTGCGAACGCGCTCTGCGACATAGGTGCCTCTCGCTTCGGCCTGCAACTCTTCCCCGACTTTGGTAAGCAGCGCGTCGACCTCTGGGGTGACATCGACGGGCACCTCTTCGTCTGCGAAGTCGATGGTCGCTTCAAGCAGGGCTGCGGCCCGGATCAGGTCTTTCCGCCAGTGTTCGATACGGGCACCAAGATGTCCGGAGAGAACGCGGAGAGCTTGCTTTCTTTGAGCCTCGGTTTCGGCTTCGATGAGATCTGCCAGACCTTCGACCTGTACGAGGTCCAGCTTTTCATTCTCTAGAGCGCGCCGGGTGAACTCACCTGCCTCAGCCATTCGCGTTTCCGGTAATGTCGCGAGCAGTGAGAGCATCGCGCGCACGACAGCGATCGATCCATGTACTTGTAGCTCAACTACATCTTCGCCAGTGAAGGAATTCGGCCCGGGAAAGCTGAGCACCAAAGCTTGGTCAATGACCTCCCCATCGGCGCCCCGAAGATTGCGCAGCGCGCTTTCGCGCCCCTTAGGACGTTGGCTGGTGATCTTCTCCGCGATCGCGAAGGCCCGGGGGCCGGAAATGCGGATCACCGCAACCCCGGCACGGCCCGGCGCTGACGCTTGGGCGAATATCGTGTCCATACTTCACTAACCTATTGTTATTATTTAATAACTCAGGTGTTCATGGAGTCGAAGAAGTCAGAATTCGACTTGGTTTGCTTGAGCTTGCCGAGCAGGAACTCGATGGCGTCGGTAGTGCCCATCGGGTTGAGGATGCGGCGCAGGACGAATGTCTTTTGCAGGTCCACCTTATCAACCAGCAGATCTTCTTTCCGTGTGCCGGATTTAAGAATATCGATGGCCGGGAAGACGCGCTTATCTGCGATCTTGCGGTCCAGCACGATTTCGGAGTTGCCGGTACCTTTGAACTCTTCAAAGATCACTTCGTCCATGCGGCTGCCGGTGTCGATCAGCGCGGTTGCGATGATGGTGAGCGATCCGCCCTCTTCGATGTTCCGTGCAGCACCGAAGAAACGTTTCGGGCGCTGCAGGGCGTTTGCATCGACACCACCGGTCAGAACCTTACCCGAAGATGGCACCACGGTGTTGAAGGCGCGGCCCAGACGGGTGATCGAATCGAGCAGGATCACAACGTCACGCTTGTGTTCGACAAGACGCTTGGCTTTCTCGATCACCATCTCGGACACGGCCACGTGGCGTGTTGCAGGTTCGTCGAAAGTGGAGGAAACGACCTCCCCCTTTACCGAACGCTGCATGTCGGTGACTTCCTCGGGCCGTTCATCGATCAGCAGGACGATGAGATAGCACTCTGGATGGTTCTTTTCGATGCTATTGGCGATGTTCTGCAGCAGCACGGTTTTACCTGTGCGCGGCGGGGCGACGATCAGCGAACGCTGGCCCTTACCGATGGGTGAGACCAGATCGATGATCCGCGCGGAGCGGTCTTTGATGGTGGGGTCATCGACCTCCATCGTCAGACGCTCGTCAGGGTAGAGCGGCGTCAGGTTCTCAAAAGCAACCTTGTGGCGGGCCTTCTCAGGTGCCTCAAAGTTGATCTTGGTCACTTCGGTCAGAGCGAAATAGCGTTCTGTATCGTCAGGCGCTTTGATCAGACCTTCGATGGTATCCCCGGTGCGCAGGGACCACTTCCGGATCATGTCTGGCGAAACGTAGATGTCATCGGGGCCCGGCAGGTAGTTCGCCTCCGGAGAGCGCAGGAAGCCGAATCCGTCTTGCAGGACCTCCAGCACGCCGTCGCCAGAGATTTCCCAACCCTCATCCGCGCGTTCGCGGAGAATTTGGAACATCATCTCGCCTTTACGCATGGTCGAGGCGTTTTCGATTTCCAGCTCTTCGGCCATGGCGAGCAGGTTCTTCGGCGTCTGCGCCTTGAGATCAGCGAGGTTCAGCGTTTCGGTTGTCATGGGGCATCCTGTTCAGCCGCAGCAAAATGCGGGCTGGTCGATCATTTGAATGTGGCAAGCAGAAACCGCCCCGGACGGGACAGTTTCGCAGATATAGGCAACGGGACCGCTTGAGTCAATCGGTCTAGAATTTCACCACGACAGAGAAGACGATCACGATCATCAAAAGCGTCGGCACCTCGTTCAAAAGCCGGAACTGACGGCCTGTGACCGTGCTCTCCCCACTTTCGACGGATTTAACCTGTTTTTTCAACCAAACGTGGAAAACCGTCATGGCAATGACGCTGGCACCCTTGGTCCATGGCCAGATCATCGTCCAGTCAACGATTCCGGGCGTTAGAACGAGGGCGAGGCCGAAACCCCATGTCGCCATCATCGCGGGGCGCATGATGAACTGAGCGAGCTTAAATTCCATCATCGAGAAAGTCTCATGCATCCGACCTGCCGAGCCTGCCTGTTCGACATGATGCACGAAGAGCCGTGGCAGATAAAATAGCGCGGCCATCCAACTGATGACGGACACGATATGGAGCCCTTTGATCCACGGATAGGCGAGGCTGAGAAGATCAAACATGGGTAAGGCTCCGGTGTGCGTGCTTCTTTCTTAATAAATAAGAAAAGAGAAAAGATGTAGTTGATTGTAGGGAGCCGGATTCCTGTGGATTAATGATTTATACCGCCGCTTATCAACAGGTGAACAAACTTCGCGGCCGCCTGTGGATAAACCTACCCCGATTCGCGAATGTTGAACTTTCTCAGGATCTTGCCAGCGTATTTTCCGGGGGACAAAATGTATCAAAGCGGGGATAACCGGTGAAGTGCCGTGGTTATACGCACAAGCGGCTTATCCCTATCCATCGGGGTGGGAATCGGCGACAAAAACTGCGACTCGTGGCGAGATCTGCGGGCTTGTGCTGTCAACGTTTATCTCGCAGAACAAATCCTCAAGATTTGCGCCAGTTCATCACAGGGTTATCCACATGCCGCAAAAAATCGTCCTCGCCTCCGGCTCGGAAATACGTGCACAGCTGTTGGCGCAGGCCGCGATCCCGCATGAGGTGATCCCGGCGCGGATCGACGAAGAGATGATCACCGCTGCGCTGCGTGCAGAGGCGGCGAAACCGCGCGACATTGCCGATACATTGGCCGAGATGAAGGCCCGCAAAGTGAGCGAGAAACGCCCCGGCGCGCTGGTATTAGGTTGCGATCAGGTCTTGGAGCACCGCGGAGAGATGTTGCACAAGCCCCGTGATCGGGATGAGGCCATCGCGCAGCTTCACCAATTGCGCGGGGATCGGCATTCGCTGCTCTCTGCCGCTGTGCTCTACGAAGATGGTGAACCGCTGTGGCGGCATGTCGGCCAAGTGCGCCTGCGGATGCGTGACGCAAGTGACGCCTATATCAAGGACTACGTCGAGCGGAATTGGGACAGCATCCGCCACGCTGTCGGCTGTTACAAGCTCGAAGAGGAAGGCGTGCGGCTATTCACCCAGATTGAGGGGGATTACTTTCACGTCCTCGGTATGCCATTTCTTGAGTTGCTAAACTATCTGACGCTGCGCGGAGACCTCGAGACATGAGCCTGTCGAAAATCCCCCTTGCCGGAGTAATTGGATCGCCCATCGCGCATTCCAAATCGCCGCAGTTGCACGGCCATTGGCTAGAGACCTACGGCATTGCAGGCCATTACGTACCCCTTGATGTGGCGCCCGACGTTCTGGAGCAGGTGCTGAGAACGCTGCCCAAGATGGGTTTTGTAGGGGTCAATCTCACGATCCCCCATAAGGAGGCGGTGATGAAGATTGCGGATCTCATTACCGACCGCGCCACATTGATCGGGGCGGCGAATACATTGATCTTCCGCGCAGACGGGAAAATCCACGCGGACAATACGGATGGCTACGGGTTCATCGAAAACCTGAAAGCCGGTGCGCCCGATTGGGATCCCAAATCCGGACCAGCCGCGATCTTGGGTGCTGGCGGTGCAGCGCGCGCTGTGGTGTCGTCGCTTTTAGACGCTGGCGTGCCTGAGATCTGCCTGTCGAACCGCACCCGCGTGCGGGCAGAGCAGTTGCAGCGAGATTTCGGCAGCAGGGTCAAGGTCATCGATTGGGTGCAGGCGGGCAATATGATTGACCATGCCGCCTTGGTGGTGAACACCACATCGCTTGGCATGATCGGCAAGGGTGCCTTGCGTGTACCGCTGGATGGTCTGCGCCCCGGCACGGTTGTGACAGATCTCGTTTACGCACCGCTGCGCACGCATCTGCTTGAAACGGCTGAGGAAATGGGCTGCGTCACGGTCGATGGGCTGGGCATGTTGTTGCATCAAGCGGTGCCCGCCTTTGAGCGTTGGTTCGGCCAGCGGCCAGAGGTCAATCGCGCCACGCGCACGGCGGTGCTGCGCTGATGGTTCTCCTCGGGCTGACCGGGTCGATTGGCATGGGCAAGTCGACCACGGCACAGATGTTTGCCGAGCAAGGCTGCGCCGTCTGGGATGCCGATGCAGCGGTACACCGGCTCTATGCCGCCGGTGGTGCGGCGGTCGCGCCGATGCAGGCGGCGTTTCCGACAGCGATTGAACATGGCGCGGTCTCTCGCGTCGCGTTGAAAGAGATCATCGCCGCCGACCCCACCGCCCTGCCCCGGATTGAGGCCATCGTTCATCCGCTTGTCGCGCAAGATCGCGCCGCGTTCCTTTCCAGTGCAACCAATGACATCGCCGTGCTCGACATTCCGCTGCTGTTTGAGACTGGCGGCAACGCTGCGATGGACGCGGTGGTCTGCGTCACCATCCCCGACGCCGTCCAACGCGACCGCGTGCTTGTCCGTGGCACCATGACCGAGGCGCAATTCGATGCCATCCGCGCCAAGCAGATGCCCGCCAAAGAGAAGTGCGCCCGTTCAGACTATGTAATAGTGACCGACACGCTCGACCATGCCCGCGCGCAGGTGCGGGATGTGATCCGCGACATTAGGGAAAAGCTACGCCATGCGTGAAATCGTGCTCGATACCGAAACCACCGGCTTTGACCCCGAAAGCGGCGACCGCATCGTCGAAATCGGCGCGGTTGAGCTGATGAACCATATGGCCACGGGCGAAACCTATCACCAATATATCAACCCCGAACGCGCCATGCCCGAAGAGGCGTTTCAGGTGCACGGGCTGGGCGATGATTTTCTGCGCGACAAGCCCAAGTTCGCACAGATCGGCAAGTCATTCCTCGACTTCATTGGCACGTCCAAGCTGATCATCCACAACGCCGCCTTCGACATCAAATTCCTGAATGCCGAACTGCGCTGGATGGGTCTGCCGCAGATCCCATGGGAACAAGCGCTTGATACGCTCGAAATCGCGCGCAAACGCTTCCCCGGATCGCCCGCCTCGCTCGACGCGCTTTGCCGCCGCTTTGGCATCGACAATACATCGCGGACCTTGCACGGCGCGTTGCTCGACAGTGAAATTCTGGCCGAAGTCTATCTGGAATTGATCGGGGGGCGGCAGCCCGACTTTGCGCTGTCATCGGCGCCCGAACGGAAATCCGGTGAGCCTGACACGCGCTGGACCCCGAAACCGCGGCCCAATCCCCTGCCCTCACATCTGACAGAGGCCGAAGCCGCCGCCCATGCCGAATTTGTCGGCAAACTGGGCGACGACGCGCTGTGGAAACAGCTTGGCTGACGCTTAGGCGTCGGCTTTCGGCGGGTTCTCGGCCTGACGGCGCGCAACTTCGTTGCGGTACAGCGACAGGAAGTCGATGTTTTCGAGGTTCAACGGCGGGAAGCCACCGTCGCGAGTCACGTCACTCACGATGCGGCGCAGGAACGGGAAGATCATGCGCGGGCATTCGATCAGCAGATAGGGGTGCATCTGCTCCTCGGGCACGTTCTCGACCTGAAAAATACCGACATAGTCGATTTCCAGCACGAAAAGCGTTGCGTCGCCGTCTTTCGCTTTTGAGGTGATGTTCAGCTTGATCGCTGTCTCATACTGGCTTTCCCCGGGGCGCTTTTTCGCGTCGAGGTTCACCTGAACCTGAACGTCAGGTTGCACATCCGCAGGCGCACCCTTTTGCGCCATGATGTTCTCAAAGGACATGTCGCGGATGAACTGGCCCAAAACGCGCATCTGCGGTTGTTTGGGTTGCGGTGTTTCGTTTTCTGCCATGGTTTGTGTCCTGTTGTGGTTAATTTCTTAAATCTACCCGGACTTAGCAGGTCGGCACGGGCCGCTCAATCCTTTGTCCAGCCGGATGGTCCTTTGGTCTGGCGTGGTTGTTCGGGAATCTCGTGAAAATCGCCGTCGATCACATCGCCATGCGGATTGCGCCTGCCTTGGGGGCCGGGGCCCGGGCCCATACCGGCACCGGGCGTGCCAAAGCTTTGGATGTTCACGCGGTCACGGATCGCACGGTAGGCCGCCGCCCGAAAGCTCGGGATCAGGAAGGCAAAGCCGACCGCATCAGTGAAAAAACCCGGCGTTAGCAAAAGTGCGCCGGAAAAAAGGATCATCGCGCCATGCACCAAAGGTTCCGTCGGGTCGCGCAGATCAGAGAAAGAGCTGCGCAGCTGCCCCATGGCTATTGCCCCCTGAGAACGCACCAACCACGTGCCCAGAATGGCAGTGAATACCACAACGGCAAGTGTCCAGCCGAGCCCGATAGCGCCCCCGACTTGGATGAAAAGCGTGATCTCGATCAGAGGCACGGCGATAAATGCGATCAATAGCCACATGTGGCGGGGTCCTTTCGCTGGGGGCAGAGTGGACTTGCCCCGGTCGAACACCTACATAAGAGCTTAACTCGCATGTTTCCATGCCACCCCTGAATGAGGTTTCGATGAATTCTCCCCTGATACAGCTTCTGGTGCTTGCCGGTATCGCCGTATTCCTGATCCTGCGCCTGAAAAATGTGCTCGGCACACGTGAAGGTTTTGAAAAGCCTCCTGTCAGTGATCAAACCCCCGCGGCCCGCAGTGGCCCGTCGTTCGAAGTTATCGAAGGCGGACCGGATCTCGATATTACCGATCACGTCCCCGAAGACAGCACTTCGGGCAAAGCGCTTGCCGAGATGAAGCGCGTTGAACCGTCTTTTGGTGTGAACGATTTCTTGCAAGGTGCACGCGGCGCCTATGAAATGATCGTCATGGGCTATGAGCGTGGCGATCTTGCGGAAATTCAGCCTTTCTTGGCCGAGGATGTATACGAGAGTTTCGTTGATGGCGTAGCCGCCCGGGAAGACCAAGGTCTGACGATTGAGGCTAATTTCATCGGCGTGCGTGAATTGGAACTGATTGATGCAAGGATGGAAGAGGGCACGAACGAAGCCGAACTTACCATCCGCTTTGTCGGCGAATTAACCTCGGCGGTGCGCAACCGTGAAGGGGAGATTGTCGAAGGCAGCGTCAACGAAATCAAACGCCAAAAAGATACATGGGTCTTTGCCCGTGTCATGGGCTCGGATGATCCGAATTGGCTGCTGGTTTCCACAGACGGGTAGCACGTGCCCTTTGCGCATTTGCGCTGTTGGCCGGTGTATCAATGAACACGCCGGCCACAGCAGAAGTGCATTATACGGTTATGGATTTTGACCAGCTTGACGGCTGGGCCGACGATGATCACGCCGCCGCGTTCGAGGTTTTCACCAGCACATGCGGGGATATGAAAGACATCGACTGGCGTGCGCTATGCAAGCTTGCGAAAGACGGCTTAGACCCGCGCCAGTTCTTTGAGCTTTTCTTCCGACCAGTGCTGATGGAAGACGGTCAAGACGCGCTATTTACCGGTTATTTTGAACCAGAACTTGACGGCGATCTCTACCCTTCCGCGCGTTTCCAGTATCCGATCTACGCCATGCCGCCCGAAGCCGAGGAGATTCGCCCGTGGCTGACCCGACGCGAGATCCTAGACGGCGAAGTCATGCGCAACCGGGGGCTGGAAATCGCATGGGTCGATGACCCGGTCGAGCTTTTCTTTCTGCAAATTCAAGGTTCTGGTCGTATCCGTCTGCCCGATGGCAGCTATCTGCGTGTCGGCTATCGCGGTGCCAACGGCCATGATTACCGTTCGATCGGGGTCGAATTGGTCCGGCGTGGCGTCTATGAGGCGCATCAGGTCAGCGCCGATGTGATCAAGAACTGGGTGCGCCGTAACCCCGAGGATGGTCGCGAATTGCTATATCACAACCCGTCTTACGTATTTTTCCGTGAGGTTAGCCGCGTGCCTGCCGATAAAGGGCCGCTGGGGGCGATGAACCGTTCCTTAACCACATTGCGCAGCGTTGCGGTGGACCCGGCCCATGTCCCACTGGGTGCGCCGGTCTGGTTAGAGAAAGACGGCAAGAAACCGATGCGTCGTTTGATGGTTGCGCAAGACACCGGCTCGGCCATCAAAGGCACGCAGCGTGCTGACGTGTTTTTCGGCACCGGTGACAAGGCAGGCCGCGCCGCTGGGCGCTTGCGCGATCCGGGTCGGATGATGGTGCTGATGCCAATCCAACGCGCCTATGCCTTTCTACCAGAGAGCGCGATATGAAACGGCGGCGGTTAAATGACGATGACCTAGCGCTTTGGCGCCGGGTGACTGAGCGGACTGAAAAGCTGGAATTGAACGAGCTTTTCACGCCCGAAATCGACGCGCCCGCCCCTGCCCCACCACAGGTGCGACGGGCCAAGATCACGCTTCAGGGCAGCAAACCCCAGCCGACCGCGAAAAAGCGCAGCAACGATCTGCGCCCCACCTTGAGTGAACAGATGAAGGCCGCACCCGTTCAGATGGATCACAAGGCTTTCGGCAAGATGAAACGTGGCAAGCTGCGCCCCGAAGGCCGGATTGACCTGCATGGCATGACGCTTGACCGTGCGCATCCCGCGCTGAACGGCTTTATCATGGACGCCCACGCGCGCGGCAAACGACTGGTGTTGGTGATTACCGGCAAGGGCAAACGCCGTGACGAAGGTGGCCCGATTCCCGTGCGCGACGGGGTGCTGCGCCATCAGGTGCCGCAATGGCTGGCAATGCCGCCGCTAAACGCGTTGGTGCTGCAAATTTCACAAGCCCATATCAGTCACGGTGGCGGCGGCGCATACTACGTCTATCTACGCCGTCATTGTTAACGGGGCAGCCAAGGTTTATAGCGATGGATCGCCCATGTCGCAAGACCGGCGGCAATTAGGTAATACACTGCTATTGGCAGCATCTGCCGTGGGAAATCGACGCCAAGGTCAATGAAAAGCCCCGTAACGCCTGGCCCAATAGCAGACCCAAAGACCATCAGTGCCGCTGCAACCGCCTTGATCGAACCCACATGGCGTGTGCCGTAATATTCCGCCCAAAAGGCCGCCGGTGCAGTCGATTGCATCCCCTGCCCGGCGCCAAAGATCACCAGCGCGATCCCGGCCATCCACAGCGTATCGGCATAGGCTAACACAACGAAAGACAACGCAAAGGGCAGCATCTGTATCCGCAGCACGCGGCTGACGCCAAATCGGTCGATCGCCCAGCCTGAAAGGAACGTACAGGCCACCGCCGACAGAGTGTAAACCGGCATCAGCGCCACAAACTCTACCAGCTCCCAGCCCTTTACCTCGGTCAGGTGCACCTGTTGAAAGAACAGCGCCGTGCCCCATGCTGCGGGGCCGATGGCCATCGGGATCATCATCCAGAATAAACCAGAGCGCAGCATTTCACCCCGTGTCCAATGGCGCCCGTTCATGCCCGCGCGCTGCGCCTGATCGGCCATGCTCTGCGGTGTTCGCTCTTGCCGTAGCAACAATAGGATCACGGGGATGGTCAGCACCACCAGCCCGGCGGCCAGCACCCAAAGGCTACGCCAATGAAAACTGGCGAACAGCGCTACAAAGATCACTGGTAGAAATGCCTGCCCGGCCGCAAAACCCATAGAGGAAAGCGAAAGCGCCTTCCCGCGCGAGGCTTCGAACCAACGCACCATGGCGACCTGTCCCAGCTGAGACATCATCCCCTGTCCGGTAAGCCGCAAGGCATAGATAACAAAGATCAGCGCGGTCCAGTTTGGCACCGCTGCCATGGCCAAGCAGGCGCCAGCAAGCGCCACCATTACGCCAAAGGCCAGCGCTCGCACGCGGAACCGATCCGTCAGCACCCCGGCCCAAACCATGGTGATCGCCGAAAGCGTGGTGCCCACCGTATAGATGCCACCCCATTGGCCATCACTTAGGCCAAAATCACCCTTTATCACCCCCGCAAACAGCGAGATGAAATAGGTTTGCCCATAAGACGAGGTGAAGGTGAGCAGGAAACCGGCCAGCAGAAACAGCCAGTTACGTCGCAAAAATACAAGGTACTCCATGCCCCTTTCATCGCCGGGGCATGGAGGAAAGGGAAGCCCTAAAGAACGTAGCGGCTAAGATCGGTCGAACGTGTCAATTCGCCCAAGTTCTTTTCTACAAAGTCGGCATCGACGGTGATTTCTTGCCCAGAACGGTCGGGCGCGTCGAAAGAGACTTCCTCGAACACCCGTTCCATCACGGTATAGAGCCGCCGCGCACCGATGTTTTCAACCGATGTGTTCACGTCCGCTGCGATTTTGGCCAGCGCTGCGATGCCTTCTTCGGTGAAGGTGACGGTCAGTTGCTCTGTCTCCATTAGGGCTGTGTATTGGCGCGTCAAGGCGTTGTCGGTTTCGGTCAGGATACGGACAAAATCCTCTTCGGTCAGCGCCCGCAGTTCCACACGGATTGGCAAACGGCCCTGAAGCTCGGGCAGCAGATCCGATGGTTTGGCGATATGAAACGCACCCGAAGCGATAAAGAGGATATGATCGGTTTTCACCGGACCATGTTTGGTTGAAACGACTGTGCCTTCAATCAGCGGCAATAGATCGCGCTGCACACCTTCACGTGAAACATCACCACCACGCGCGTCAGAACGGGCGCAGACCTTGTCGATCTCATCAAGGAAGACGATACCGTTCTGCTCTACCGCTTCGATGGCAGCGCGGTTCACGGCTTCATCGTCGAGAAGTTTGTCGGCCTCTTCGCCCAACAGAACCTCATAGCTGTCAGCAACGGCGAGGCGCTTTTTAGTGGTACGCCCGCCCATAGCTTTGCCGAACAGATCGCCAAGGTTCATCATCCCTGCGCCGCCGCCGGGTTGGCCGGGAATGTCCATCATCGGGAAGGGGCTGGAGGTGTCGGCGACCTCAAGCTCGATCATCGTGTCGTCAAGCTCACCGCTGCGCAGTTTCTTGCGAAACATCTCGCGCGTTCCATCACGGGCGTCAGTCCCGGCAATGGCGTCGATCACGCGCTCTTCGGCGGCTTGTTCGGCCTTGGTTTTCACATCCTCGCGCATGAACTCGCGGGTCATGGCGATAGAACTGTCGAGCAGATCGCGGATGATTTGTTCGACGTCCCGGCCGACATAGCCGACTTCGGTAAACTTGGTCGCTTCGATCTTGATAAATGGCGCACGGGCCAACTTGGCCAAACGGCGGCTGATCTCGGTCTTACCAACGCCGGTGGGGCCGATCATCAAGATGTTCTTAGGATACACTTCGTCGCGCAGATCATCCGACAACTGCTTGCGCCGCCAGCGGTTGCGCAGGGCCACGGCAACGGCGCGTTTGGCGTCATTCTGGCCGATGATATAACGGTCCAGTTCGGATACGATCTCGCGGGGGGTCAGGTCGGTCATGCGGTGATTTTCTCCACGGTGAGTTTGCCGTTGGTGTAGACGCAGATGTCGGCGGCAATCGCCATGGCATCACGAGCGATGGTTTCGGCATCACGGTCGCTGTCCATCATGCCGCGGGCCGCGGCGAGGGCGTAGTTCCCACCCGAGCCGATCGCGGCGACTTCGTGCTCCGGCTCCAGCACATCGCCCGCGCCGGTGATCACCAGCAGGTCTTTGCCATCGGTCACGATCAGCATCGCTTCCAGCTTTTGCAGGTATTTATCGGTACGCCAGTCCTTGGCCAATTCGACACTCGCACGGGCCAGTTGCCCCGGTGTCGCTTCTAGCTTGGCCTCTAGGCGCTCCAGCAGTGTAAACGCGTCGGCAGTAGAGCCCGCAAACCCCGCCACCACATCATAGCCGCCGGGGCTGAGCTTGCGCACTTTGCGCGCGGTGCCTTTGATCACGGTCTGGCCAAGGCTGACCTGTCCGTCACCGGCAATCACCACTTCGCCGCCTTTTTTGACGCCAATGATCGTGGTCCCGTGCCAACCGGGGAAATCGTCGTTCTGTGCCATGGGGCCTCCTGTCGCTTGGCGTCTATATGGCCCCCGTGGCAAGGCAGGACAAGGGCAGCGCCGCTTGTGGGCGGATGGGCGGCGGGCTAACCTCTGCGCTATGCAGGATCGCGCCCACGTTGATATTTATCTGGAACCCCCACTGCGGGAGAGCGCAGAAGCTGGCGCACATAACTTCATTGGTAAAGTGGCGCATGTACTGGAGAATGCCCAATTTAGGGTCACATACCGCAATATTGGTGGTCCTTTAGGTGACCCCAATGGCCTATCACTGACCCATATGGCCCCTGCCCCAACCGCGCACGGTTTGGTGTTTCGCCGCTGCTATTACTACCCGTTCTGGCAGATCGAAGCGCGACAAGAGCGTTGGTTATGGGATGTGGCCCAATCCAAGTTTAATTCGGCGAATATTGACCCTGAGGTAGCAAGTCGGTTTTACAAATTCTGGCAAAAACGCCTGTTTGGCGAAGCTCCGCAACAAGCTCGCCGGGATGGGCCGATCTATGTGCCGCTACAGGGCCGCCTGTTACAGCGGCGGTCGTTCCAATCGTGCAGCCCCTTAGCGATGTTAGAGCATACGCTAGTGCACTGCCCGGACGCTGTTGTGGCGGCCTTGCACCCAAAAGAGACCTATAGTTCAGAGGAGTTATCGTCGCTGGAAAACCTTGCAGCGCGGCACCCGCGTTTAACCCTTACATTGGGTAATATGGAGCGGCATTTGCAGGGGTGTGCATTTGTCGTGACCCAGAATTCAGCGGCCGCATTTTCAGGGTATTTCTTTGGTAAACCGGCCCTGTTCTTTGGAAAAATCGACTTTCATCATATTGGTGTCAGGGCAGATCTGGCAGATCTCAGCTACAGCTTTGCCGCCGCTCAAGAGGCTACGCCGGATTTCGCGGCCTATCTATGGTGGTTCTGGCAAGAGAACTGCATCAACGCGGGCCGCCCAGAGGCCAATGAGAAAATCGCCGCCCGGTTCCGACGCTTCGGATGGCCGGTCTGACCCAATGAAAAGGGCGCCCCGAAAGGCGCCCGTTTTCGTAACTGTAATTCAGCAAAATACTGAAATTAGATCGATTCTTCGATCCAGCTTTGCAGAGCGGCCTTTGGGCGCGCGCCAGCAAGGTTCGATACGACCTGCCCGTCTTTAAAGATGAACAGCGCCGGAATACCACGCACGCCGACCTGAGCGGGCGAGTTCGGGTTTTCGTCGACGTTGACTTTGACGATCTTCACGCGACCGTTCATTTCATCCGACAGCTCTTCCAGCGAAGGGCCGATCTGTTTGCACGGGCCGCACCATTCGGCCCAGAAATCGACCAGAACCGGAATGTCCGAATTTTTGACTTCGGCGTCGAAAGTGTCGTCGGTGACTGCGACGGTTGCCATGATGCTCTCCTGACAGGAATGGGTTGAGGCCTGAACCTATGAACGCATGGCAGTGGCGTCAAGATATGGCAGGGCACGCAGCGCATTTGTCACGATATCGTTGGGTAACACCATAAGCGCGGGCGCTGCTGTCCATAGGATGGCCGTCTCAATCCGCCGATCAGGGTAAATCTGACGCAACATATGGGCATAGGCTCCCATCTGACGCAACAGACCATCCGGGCAAGCCTCAGCCGTGCCGGGAACCACGCGGTTGGTTTTGAAATCGACGGCAAGGATGTGATCTTCGGCGATCACCAAACGGTCGATCGTGCCGTGTAGACGCTGTTTTCCGAGGCTTCCGGTCACTGGCACTTCGGCAAGCGTCGTGTCGGCAAACAGCGGGGCGAGGGTAGGGGTACGCAGCACAGCTTCCGCCTCGTCCTGCGCGCGGGCGATCATTTCGGTGGGGTGATTTCGGGCCAAACGGTCCAAGAATATCTGCCGCGCTTCCGTTGTCATAAGCGGGAGGTGCTCCAGCAACTCATGGACTAAAGTGCCATAGCTTAGCGCGGTATCCATATCAAAGCCCGCCTCGCCCGCCAGCGCCTTGGCACCGCCAAGATCAGAGGGGGAGAGCGTTTTATCCTCCCCATGAGGAGAGGGGGCTGAGCGGGCGAAAATAGGGTCTAACGCAGGCGTTGTGACAACTTTCTCAGGCGTCTCAATGATGTCGAGCGCATCCCAATCGCCCTGTTGATAGCGCAGAGTACCATCATCGCCCAAAGGTTCGGCGTGCAGCCGGGCCAAAGCGGCAGCGGTGATCTGATACCAAGAGGATTCATCTTTCGACAGTTCCCCCGCCGCCGCCACGATCAACCATTTCTCGGCCCGCGTCATGGCCACATAGAAAAGCCGAAGCCGCTCTTGCAACGCGGCTTCTTTCATCTCGTCGAGCCGCGCGCGCATGGGTTGGGGCATATCATCCGCCGGGGCTTTCCATACAGGCGTGCCATCGAGGGTGATGATCTCATCCTTGATCGTCACATCGCGCCGCCCGGTGTCGGGCAGGATCACGATCGGCGCTTCCAGACCCTTTGCCCCATGCACCGTCATCACCCGGATCTGGTTCGACGCACTGTCGATCTGGCGTTTGATTTCCAGATCATCGGTCTGCATCCATTGCAGGAACCCGGTCAGGCTGGGCACCGTGCCGCGCTCGTAAGAGAGTGCTTGGCTTAGCATCGCGTTGATCCCATCCTCGGCCTCTGGCCCCAGCCGCGCGAGCAGCTTGCGGCGGCCATCATGGCGGGTGAGAATGCGTTCGATCAGGTCGTAAGGGCGCAGGTAATCAACCTGCCCGCGCAGGTCCCGCAGTACGGCGAGGGTGGCGGCGTGGGTCTCGGTCTGGCCACGCAGCGCCTGCCAGAGGTGATCCTCCTTGCGGTAGTGGGCGAGGGTAAAAAGCTGTTGTTCTGACCAGCCGAACAGTGGTGATTTCAACGCGGTTGCGAGCGATAAGTCGTCATCAGGCGTGGCAAGGAAGGACAGGATCGCCGCCAGATCGCGCACCGCGAGCTCGGCTCCGACCTTCAGCCGATCCGCCCCTGCGATAGGCAGTTCCGCCGCTTTGCAGGCGCGAATAATTTCGGAAAACAAAGCCGAGCGGCGCTGCACGAGGATCAGGAAATCCCCCGGTTGGATACGCCGCCGCGCCAAGCCGCCCTTGCTGTCGTCGGGCAGGTAATGCGCTTCGGTGGTTAGCTCCTTGATCCGCCGCGCGATGCGTTCGGCCAGTTGCACCGTGTGATGCCGCGCGCTGCGGCGGTCCACGGGATCGGTCCAATCGCCTTCCTCGTCGGGGCCCGCCTTTTCGATAAAGGGCCAAAGATCGACGCGGCCGGGCAGGCGATCCTTGAAGGCCATATGGCCGTCATTGGTAAAGCCGGTCTGGATCGCGGGGTCGAAAACCCCATCGACCGCTTGCAAAATCGCCGAAGAGGACCGGAAAGAATACGCGAGGCTGCGGCGTTGGAAAAACTGCCCCGCTTCGCCGATCTTCTGCTCGAATGTCGTGCCTTTGCGGTCCAACTCTTCGGGGTCGGCCCCTTGGAATGAGTAGATCGACTGTTTCTTGTCACCCACGACGAAAAGCGTTCGATCCAACTCGTTACGTGCGCCAGCGCCTGAGTAAAATTCATCTGTCAGCCGTTCGATCACATCCCATTGGCGCGGCGAGGTGTCCTGCGCCTCGTCGACAAGGATATGGTCGATGCCGCCGTCGATGCGAAACAGCACCCAAGCCGCCACCGCCTTGTCGGTCAACAAAGCGCGGGCTTTGAGGATCAGATCGTCAAAGTCGAGCCAGCCGCGCTTTTGCTTCTCATCTGCGTAACGCTCAAGAAAACGGGCTGCGAACCGGTGCAGCACATAGGACTTGCGCGCCGCATTTAGGGCCAGCCGAGCTTCGCGGGCATCTTCAACGCGCTGCATCAATTGCTCAAGCTGCGGCATCTGTTCTGCGATGACCTTTTGCGTCGGCTTGGTCGGAAAACTGCCAATTTTTGCGGTGAAGGGCGCCTTGGCGCCGCTGCCAGTCAAAAGGATATTTTCGAGCTGGGGCAGGGCAGAGAGATCATAGCGGTCGATCTCTTGCAGTGCCGCGCCAGCCTTGCCGTCATTGCCGCCTTTGGCCAGCAGATGCGGGATGATCTCGGCCATCATCGCCGCTTCGCTGCCAAGAAAGACCGATGCCGCGATTTTCTCCTCGGTCAGGTCTTCGGGCTGGGCGAAAAGCGTTAGGATCTCGGCCCATGACCGGGGGTCGGTGAAAGCATCGCGCTGGCCCACGATGCTGCGGGTAAGGCTGGCGAAATCCTCGCCTGTGTAATGCCGCGCGATCTCGGCGACCAGCGGGGCATCTTCGCCTTCGGCCATCTCATCAACGATCTCGGCGCGCAGCAGATCGGCGGCGCGGTCTTCGATCTCGGTGAATTGCGGGCTGACCTGCGCCTCCAGCGGGAAGCGGCGCAAAAGGGCCGCGCAGAAGGAGTGGATGGTTTGGATTTTCAGCCCGCCGGGCGTCTCAATCGCGCGGGCGAAAAGGGTGCGGGCATTGCGCAATTGCTCAGGCGCTAATTCGCCCTGCACGCCAAGATCGGCCAAGGCATCGCGCAGTGCCTTGTCCTTCAGCATCGCCCATTCGCCCAAGCGTTTGAACAGACGGTTCTGCATCTCAGAGGCGGCAGCCTTGGTGTAGGTCAGACAAAGGATATGCTGCGGCTCCACGTCATCCAGCAACAGCCGCGCTACGCGGTCGGTCAGCACGCGGGTCTTGCCAGAGCCTGCGTTGGCCGTCAGCCAAGTGGAGGCATCGGGCCGCGCCGCTTCGATCTGGGCGCGGGTGGCGTCGTCAAAATCGCGCATCATTCCAGATCCTCCGGTTTGGCGGGGCTGGTGCCGTCCCATTCGCCGAAACGGGCGAGTTGGTCAAAGTTTCCGGCAAAGGCATCGGTCTGCACCATGCGCCGCGCCGTGAAGCCTTGCCCCTCATCGAGGTAGCGTGAGAGCAGCGCGTGAAGGCCAGCCAGCACTTCCTGAGGGTTCTCCTCTTCAAGCGGCGCGGGTACTTCGACGGGTTTCGATCCCAACCCGATAAAGGCAGCATGGGCCACATGGGCCACGCCCACCTCAGGAAAGCCGCCACGCTCGACCATCGCTGCTTCGATCAAGAGTTGCTTGTCAAAAAGGCGCTGTTCCTTTTTGCCCGGCGGGGTTCCGGTCTTGTAGTCATAGATCAGCACATCGCCATCATCGGTCTGGTCGATCCGATCCGCAAACCCGCTGAGGGTAAAGCCGAGGTCAGCAAAGGTATAGCTGCCGCGCGCGCCTTGCTCAAAGGCCACGGGGCTGGAAAAACCCGCCCGCTGGCTTTCACGGGCGATGAACCAATCGGCGATCCGGTCGATCCGCGCCAGCCACATGGCGCGGGCGGCGGGCCATGGGGCTTCCTCCTCCAGCACTTCGGCGGCCACTTGCATCAGCGTGTCGCGGGTCAGCCGCGCAGGATCGCGGGCCACCAGCTTCACGAAATCTTCCATGATGCGGTGCAAAACGATGCCCCGCACCGGCGCGTCGGGAGATTGCACCAGCGGGTTGATCGGACGCAATTTTAGGCTGTGCTTGGCGTAGACGGCATAGGGATCACGGATCAGCGTCTTGATCTCGGTCACCGACAGTTTGCGCGGGCGCGCCGCGCGCGGCGGGCGGGGCGAGGGGCGCGTGGCCGGGGCGGTGCGCTCTACCGCTTCCAAGGCACGCACCTGATCCAGCCAATGGTTACCGCGCTGCTGCATGGCCTTCCACGCCTCCGGCCCGCCGGTGTCGCCCAAGCCGCCCAGCAGGTTGCCCAAGCGGTTCAACCAGCGCGATGGCACCATCTCTGCCTCATCCGACCGGATCGCGCGGGTGATCCAAACCTCGGGGCTGGCAATGGCCTGTTGATAGTCATGCGCCGACAGGCCGATGCGCCGTTCGGGCAGCAGCAGCCCGGCCTTCTCGCGCATTTGACGGTTGAGCCATGGATCGGGCGGCGGCGCTTCGGGCCATGTGCCTTCGTTCAATCCGCCAAGGATGACCAACTCGGCCCCCTGCACCCGCGCCTCCATCGTGCCCCAGATCATGATGTCGGGGTGCGGGGTATCGGCCTCACGCACCTCTTCTTGGGACAAGAGCGCGCCGAGCAGATCGGCATAATCGGCGGCGTTCATCGCCCCGCCGTGGGCCGCATGTTCCGTGAGGTTCGCCATCACCGCCTCGGCCGCAATGCCCGCGCCGTGCTGCCAGAGCAGGTGATCGGGGTCGGAGGGTTGTCCGGCGGCGATCTTTTCGGCCAGTGCCAAATGTGCCGCGACGCAATCGGGCAGGGGCCGCTCGCCGGGGGCGTCGTGGCCGGGGAAAACCTCGCCCAGCCAAGCAACCCAATCGCGGAAGCCGCTGGGGTCTTCCATCCGCTTTGCCGCGCGTTCCGCGATTTCGGTCAACCCTTCGGCGTCGGGGTAGGGCAGCCCGTGGCGGCGGATCTCAGCCTCCAAGCGCTGGGTATAGAGCTGATGGAAATTCCGCCCCGCGCCGCTGTGTGTCAGCGGGTGTTTCAACAGGGTCAGCAGCGCTTCGGCATCCAGTTTTCGGACAAACAGCGCCGCCACATGGCGCAAGAACCGCCCCGGCGGAGAGAGTTGCAGCGGCATCCCGGCGCTGTCGTCAGGCAGGATGTTCCACCGATCAAGCGCCGCCGTGACCTGCCGGGTGAGCATCCGGTCGGGCGTGATCAACGCGGCTTTCACCCCGTCTTCGGCAGCTTGGCGCAGGCGCAGCGCGATGGCCAAAGCCTCGACCCGCGGGGTGGGCGCTTCGATGAGGGTGATGTCAGCCGTGGCACCATGCAGGTCATCCAGCTTTGGCCCTTCGTTCAGCCAAGCATGGGTGACCGGCGCAGGCCGGAGCGAAAGCGACAGCAGCTTGTTGCGTGCCTCAGAAACGGGGGGCATCTCGCACCAAGGCTCAATCGCCCCCCGTGAAACGCCAAGCATATTCATCAGCTTGCGGAAACGGTATTGCGGGTGATCCTCGGCCAAAAGCGCTTGATCCAATTCGTTCCAAACGGCGGTCGGCATCTCGAAATCAAAACCCGGCAGGATGATCGCGCCTTGGGGCAGGCGGGCCACGGCCTCCATCAGCAGTGCGGTTGTCCCGCGCGAGCCGGTGGACCCGGCAAGGATCACCGGATGCTGCGGTGGCGCGTCCTGCCAACGGGCGATGATCCGGGCGACCAGTTGCCGCCGCCGCGCCTCGGCATCCGGGCGGGTGGTGGTCTGGCCCAGATAGTCATGCGCGATGGCAAGGAACCGCTGCGCGCGCTCCCAATGGGCCGAGAGATGGCCAACGTCCAGCCCGGCCACTGTCTCGGGAGAGACCCCTTCGCCCTGCATCTCGTCGATCAGCCCCGCAAGACTGTCCGACAGCGCATAAAGCGAGGCCCGCGGCGCGAGATCCGGCGCGGCATCCAACAGACGCGAAACCAGTTGGATCAGTTCGAGCCGCCGTTGCAGGGGCGGGGTCGGCGCTGGCAGGGCAACGCTGGGCGCCAAGGCGTCAAGGTCCGTGATCAGCCGGATGCGCGGCAGAAACCCTGCCGGCCCTGCGTCGAAATCATGGCGCAACCGGCGGGCCATTCGGTTGGTGTTGACCAGCAGTTCAACGCGGGCCATCGCCTCGGGCGGGCCATTCTCCAACCGGTCGCACAGCCCGCGCACCAATCCGCGCGGGAAGTCGACGCCGGGGGCAAGGCCAAAGACGCGGGGGCTGTCCTGCGGCTCAAACATCGGCACCTGCCAAGAGGCTTTCGGCAAGGGGAATGCCGCCGGGATGCCCCACGTCGCACCATCGCCCGCTATAGGGCAGGCCAAACAGCGTACCGCGTGCCAGCATCATGTCCCACAACAGGTTGAGTGAGAATGCCTTGGCTTCGATATCGGCCAACAGGTCGGTCTTGATGATCTGCACCCCGCCATATACCTCACCCGGCCCACGTTGCAGGCGGCCATCCGCGGCGCGGGTAAAGTCGCCCGTGCCGCCATGGCCGAGAGTATTTTCCAACGGCACGGTCATCAAAAGCGCATCCATTCGTGCCGGATCCCAGGCCTCGCGGATCATTGTAAGCGGGTTTGGCCCAGCCCAGATTGCGTCACTGTTCATGGTGAAAACCGGCCCCGCGCTCAGCAGAGGCAGCGCGTTGCGCAGCCCGCCGCCGGTGTCGAGGATGTCAGGCGTCTCAGTGATCGTCTTGACGCCTTGTGCGCGCAAATGCGTGTCTAGCTGATCGGGCAGGTAATGCAGGTTCGCGACGATCCGCGCAGGCGAAACCGCTTGGGCAAGGTCAAGCGCGTGGTCAATCAGCGGGCGACCGGCGACCGGCACCATGGGCTTGGGCTGGTTCTGGGTAAGATGCTTCATGCGCGTGCCGAACCCGGCAGCAAACATCATGATGGCGTCGGGGTACTCGCGCATTGGCTTTTCAAATGCTCCAGAAAATCGGGGGTAGGGTGGGGCAGTGCGCCCGCGATACTGTCTGCCACAGTGGATAGCGCGGGATGGCTTAGGTTGTGTTGCAAATGTTGCCAAACACGGGGGATCAGGTCGACATAATGCGGTTTGCCATCGCGTATGCAGAGGCGGGCAAAAATACCGAGGATGCGCAGGTTGCGCTGCGTACCGAGCAGAGCATATGCGTGCCGGAAGGCGGTTTCGTCCTGCCCGGTCTGAGCAAGATAATAATCTATTATTTTTGCTTCAGTCACGCGCGAAACATCGCGGCGGGCATCTTGCAGGATCGAGACAAGATCATAGGCCGGGTGGCCCAGCAGTGCATCTTGGAAATCCAGCAGGCCCACGCGCGCGGCCCCCGCACGCTGCGGCAACCAAAGCAGGTTTTCGGCGTGGTAGTCGCGCAGGATCACGACTTTGGGCGCGGCGTCCAACGCGGTTGCAAGAGGGTGAAACGCCTGCGCAAAAGCGGCGTTTGGGCCTTGCCCGCTATCCGGCGCATAGAAATCGAACGCAGGGGCCGCCATTTCAGTGAGCCAATCGGCGTCGCAGATCGGCAGATCGGGCAGGGGCGCGGCATGGAGTTGGACCAGCACGTCGGTAGCGGCACGGTAAAGCGGAAGTTCCTGCGCAGGATCGGTCGCCATCAGCTTGGCGAATAATGCGTCACCAAGGTCTTCGATCAGCAAGAGCCCGTGGTCGCTGTCTATGTGGTAAATCTGCGGCGCGCTGAGGTTGTTGGCCGTCAGATGTTCAGCAACCTGAAAGAAGGGGCGCACATCTTCGCCGCGGTTAGGCGGGGCGTCCATCAATATAGCCGTTTCACCATTCGTTCTGCGAAGCCGATCATAACGCCGGTTTGAGGCGTCACCGGCCAGCAGTTTTCGCGTGGCATCGGACCAGCCTGCATTTTGCAGGAAGGTTTCGACTAGGGGGGTGCGCTGGGTCATCTGTGCCACTCGATCAGCTTGTCGGCCCAATCGGCGCCAATCCATTTGGCGGTCAGTGTGCGGGTGTCTTCCTCGGCATCGGGGGCAAGGGTGATGTGCAGCGCCCCGCGGGGTGCGAGCGGCCCCAGACGATCCGGCCATTCCACCAGACAAATCGCATCGTGGAACGCGTCAATCAGCCCCAGTTCCTCAATCTCATGGGTAGAGGTTAGCCGGTATAGGTCAGCGTGCCAGATCGCGCCGCCTTGCACCCCATAAGTCTGCACCAGCGTGAAAGTGGGCGAGGGGATGTCTTCGGGATAGTCGAGCAGTTCAGAGATTAACGCACGAGCGAAATGGGTTTTGCCCGCTCCGACATCGCCGCTGAGCAGGACAACATCGCCGGGGGATAGGCGGCGGGCCAATTGCCGCGCGTGCTGGGCGGTCTCATCCGGGCCGCTGAGCAGGAGGGAAAGTGTATCTTCGGACATGCCCCATGCTTAGCGTGCCGACGCTCAGCCGCAAGATCAAAGCGGATGGAGGTGCTCTACTTGGGGGGTTGCCGCTGGTCGCTTGCCATAGGGGCGGCAGAGCGATCCTGTCTGGCCGCGCCAACCGGGATCGGGCGAAAGCGCACAAGCGTCGCGCCTGACGCGATGGCTGATACTTCGCATGATAGCGGCGCACCTTTGAGGGGATAGATGGGCATGTTCCAGCCTGCGCCGTCCCCCCGGCACATGACAAATTCAGCGATGTCGGCCCAAAGCGGATTTGCCGATGACATTTCGCGCCAAACGCGGATGGCGTCATCAATGGTTATCTCGGCAAAGCTTTTATCGGGGTCTTGTTTCCACTGGGTGCGATATGCAGCGTTGCAGACCGTCAGCACGCCGGAAGCTGAAAAGACGGCGAAACCATCCTCTAATGTGTCAAGAAGGCTTTGGCTTTGCTCAAGTTCGGCGCGGAAATTGCGGGTCAGAGTAACCTCGGCAGTGATGTCTTCGATCAGAAAAGCGGTGGCTCCATCTGGATGAGGGCGGCCCCGAATGCTGTAGGTCTGACCGTTTTCGAGGGACCAAGTCTCCTGATAGCGCCCATCGGTCGCGGCGGCGATCACCTCGGCGATCTCTTGCCGCCAGTTCTTGTAGTTCTTCGGCTCTGGCATGCGGCGGCTTTCGCGCAGTTGATCAAAGAAAGACACCATAGTGGGCCGGGCGCTGAGGAAGGGTGCGGGCAACGCGGTAAGGTCAACCAAGGCCGGATTGAACAGCGCCAACTGCCCGTTTCGGTCAAAGATTGCCAAGCCGATGGACAGATGCGCAAAGGTTTTAGCGAGGGTCTGGACAAAGTTGCGTTGTGCTTCCTCAGCGGCGACAACGGCATTGATGCAGGTGGCGTGGTAAATCTGTAGGTTATCTTCGCAGGTGGTGGTCAGCGCGTACCAATCCGGCTTTTCCCCTTGGGCACTGCGCAAGCAGACGCGGTTGGGATGATCGGGCGACGGCGTGCTGAACAGGGCGGCGCCCCCGCATTCAGGATCATGCTGCGCCTTTTGTTTCAGCGCCGCATAGGCCTTGTTGTGCCAGATGATGCGTCCGCCCGCCTCGGTTTGCCATGCGGGGTTTGGGCTGCTGTCGCTGGCGCGGCGCAGGGCGGCGAGTTTGGTAAATGTTTCCTTTGTGATTTCTTCTGCCGCACGGGTCTGTGGCAGATGCAACCAACACAGCGCGTCCCGCCATGTGATACGAAGCTCTGGCGGGCTGTCCCCATCTTCGGCCGCGAGCGTTAGATTTCCGGTTGCCCCATGGCGGGGGGAGGCGGGAAATTCGGGAAACCGCGTTAACAGCGCCTCGCGAATGTCCTCCCAATGGTGATAACCGGGGGCGAGGGCAAAGCGGGTAAGGGCGTTGTCAGACCCGTGGATCAGGTGCCCATCCTCGAAAAGCAGGCTCATGTCGTCGATATCTGGGGGGGCTTTCGTTGTACGCGTACCGAGGGTGCTAAGCCACCAAAGGGCGACCAAAGCAGATACGCAGGCTGCGGCAAGCACAATGAGAACGTCTGGCAATGCCATGACGGAAAACCCTTTCGGCAAATGCGACGCCTTACCTTGGAGACCAAAGGTTAAAGCATCGTTAACAAATTCTCCCAAGGCCGTCGTTAAACAGTCAGGCGTTGGTTTTCCCCGAACACATTGTCATCTGGGCCAAGGTCGAGCAGGTGGCGCGACCAGACCACTTCGACCACGGCCCCACTGCCTGCGGGCGGCAGCCCGCGCAGCCAACCACTGTCTGATCCATTGGCAAATCGCAGCCGCGCACCGGAACGCTCTAGAAAGGTCTTGGCGATGAAAAGCCCCAGCCCCATGCCCTCATATTCTGGACGCGCAGGTTCGCTTGTCGTGCCGCTGCGGCGGCGCAGGAAGGGGTCCCCAATTCGGCCCAAATGCTGCGGGGGGAAGCCGGGCCCATTGTCGATGATCCGCACCGAAATATCATCGGTCGACCATTCAGTTTCGATCCAAACGGTGGTTTCGGCAAAATCCACTGCGTTCTGCACCAGATTGCGCAGACCGTGGATGATTTCAGGTTTGCGCGGAATGGTTGGCGGGCGCGCGTGGTCTCGGGCCATCGGATTGTCGGAAAACATGACCGTCTTGCCCCGTTCCAAATGCGGCTCTGCGGCCTCTTTCACCACGGCTGTCAGCTGCGCGCGCTGCATGTGCAGATCGTCTTTGCCAATGCGCCCCATGTCGCGCAGAATATCGCGACAGCGGTCAGCCTGATCGCGGATCAGCGCGGCGTCTTCGGCTAGAGCTGGGCGGTCTTCGAGGTCCCCGAGCAGTTCGGTACTGGCCAGTTTGATAGTGGCCAGCGGCGTGCCCAACTCATGAGCGGCGGCAGCGACGACGCCGCTTAGGTCCGACAGTTTCTGTTCGCGCGCCAATACAAGCTGGGTGGCCGAAAGTGCGTCTGCCATCGAATGCACCTCAGAAGTCACGCGCCGCGAGTAGGCGCTGGTAAAGACGATTGCGATCAGCAGGGCAGCCCAATGGCCAAAGACAAAGATACCGGGCTGGCGCAGCACATCACCCGATTGCGTCACCAGCGGCAGATGCCACAACGCCAGCACCGACGCCGCGATAATCGCAGTCGCGCCCAAAACCAGTGTCGAACGTAGGCTAAGCGCCGTCGCCGAGATTGTGACCGGCGCCAACAGCAGTAGCGCAAAGGGATTGTTAAGCCCCCCAGTCAGCCCGAGCAGCAGGGTGAGCTGCAACAGGTCAAACAGCACCATAGCGAGGTTCTCACGCTCGGACAGGCGCTTGTTTTGTGGGAAGACGAAGGCTGCGACGAGGTTGCCCACCACCGAGGCACCGATCGTCAGATAACAAAGGCCAAAGGCCAGCTGCAGGCCAAGCGCTGATTGCGCGACGGTCACGGCAGTCAATTGCCCGGCGATGGCGAACCAACGCAGCACGATCATGGTGCGCAGCCGGATCCAACTGGCGCGGGTGCGCCCGTCGAGGGGCCGAATATTTGCCTGCGTCATCTTAGCCCCATCACTTTATTGCGTCTTGCATCACCTGCGATCTAGCGTAGGTCTGCGGCGAAACACGATCAAGAGCGGCCGATGGCCCGGAGGACTGACATGAAACGGATGATTGCATTTGGTGCGGTTGGGGTTGCAGCAGTATTTCTGGCGGGCACGGCCTTTATGGTGCTCCGCGGCGAGGATGACGCCTATGCCTCCTGCCGGTCGAGCCAAGTGGCAGGTGGCGACATCGGCGGTCCGTTTGAATTGGTCAACGGCGCCGGCGAGACCGTGACCGATGCTGATGTGATCTCCGAGCCTGCGTTAATCTATTTCGGCTACACCTCTTGCCCCGATGTCTGCCCCTTGGATGTGGACCGCAACGCAGCGGCGACCGAGATTTTGGATGAGCGCGGCCAAAGCATTACGCCTGTCTTCATTACCGTCGACCCCGAGCGCGACACGCCCGAAGTGGTCGGTGACTTTGCCGAGGTAATGCACCCGCGTATGGTGGGGCTGACCGGCTCGCCTGAACAGGTCAAAGCGGCCAGCCAAGCGTACCGCACCTACTACAAGGCCCACCCGGCAGATGAGAATGGTGAATACCTCGTCGATCATTCGACTTTCAGCTATCTGGTCATGCCCGAGGAAGGCGTCGTGGACTTTTTCCGCCGCGAAGTGCGCCCCGAGCAGATGGCCGAAAGCATTGGTTGCTTCCTCGATCAAAGCTGAAATTGACCCGCCGCGATAGCCGCCCCATATTAGCCTTTGAGAGGGGACGTTGATGCAGGATATTTCCGACTTAGGCCCAGACCGCAGCTTGCTTTTGGTCGATGACGATGAGCCGTTTCTGCGCCGCTTGGCCAAGGCGATGGAAAAACGCGGCTTTGAGGTGGAAACCGCAGGTTCTGTTGCGGCGGGCAAGGCCATCGCCACCGCGCGTCCCCCGGCCTTTGCCGTTGTCGACCTGCGCCTTCAGGATGGCAATGGTCTAGATGTTGTCGAAGTGCTCCGCGACAAACGCGCCGATACGCGGGTTGTCGTGCTGACCGGATATGGTGCGATTGCCACGGCGGTTGCGGCGGTCAAAAGTGGCGCTACGGATTACCTCTCAAAACCCGCTGATGCTAATGACATCGTGAACGCGCTTCTGGCCACCGGGGGCAATCTGCCCGAGCCGCCGGAAAATCCCATGAGTGCGGATCGCGTGCGGTGGGAACATATCCAACGGGTCTATGAACTCTGTGATCGCAATGTATCGGAAACCGCGCGGCGGTTGAACATGCACCGGCGGACCTTGCAGCGTATCTTGGCAAAACGCTCGCCGCGCTAAAGCTCGAACCGTTTCCAGATTTTATCGACCCGCGTGCCGTCGGCCAGTGTACAGTTGGGCAGGCGGCGGAAATCTTCGAACCCGCGGCTTTGGTAATAGGTCAATCCGCCGGAATTGTCGGCGCGGATGATGGCGTGGATATGGGCATAGCCTAGGTCACGCGCGGCAGTCTTTGTCTGCTCGAACAGGGCCGAGCCGATGCCGAAGCCCGTCTCGCCGACCCGCACGAAGGTCGCGACATCCACACCGCCTTCGGGCAGGTCTGGATGGGGCTCTATATACTGAAAGCCTTTGATCCTGCCGCTTTCATCTTCTGCCAGATGCCACGCGCTATCGGGGGTGGCCATCCAGCCCTGCAACTCACGCGCGGTGACGGGACTGACCATTGCGGTGGTGCCGCCCTTGGCGATGATAGCGTTCAGTAGGTCGGCCAAGGCGCGGGTATCGAGCGCTCCGGCGCGGCGGATGTGGATCACGCCATTTCGCGCAGCAGCGCCGCGTGCCGTTCCGTGAACTCGGCCCGCACCTCGACCGGCGGGCGCAGCAGGATGGTCAGCCCCTCCATCAGCGCCGCATCGGGGCGGCCAAAGAAACGGGTCGCCTCGGTCTCGGAGAAGCCAGCGATCTGGCTCGCCTCCATCCATGCGCTGACACGATCCGCCTTTTTGATCTGCTGCTTGACGCGCACCGGCAAGCTGGCGGGGAGGCCAAAGCGGACATGCACGGCGGTGGTCAACCGCTCATCCAAGGCGCGATAATCCGGCCCAACGGCAGCCTTCACGGGCGAGATCATGTCGCCGATCACATATTCAGGTGCGTCATGCAGCAGCGCAGCCAAACGCCATTTCGCAGGCGCGCGGGGGGCGATCCGGGCAAAGATCGTCTCGACCAACAGCGAATGTTCAGCGACCGAATAGGCATAGTCGCCCCGCGTCTGGCCGTTCCAGCGGGCGACGAAGGCCAGCCCATGCGCGATGTCCTCAATCTCAACATCCACCGGGGTCGGATCTAGCAGATCTAGCCGCCGACCTGAGAGCATCCTTTGCCACGCGCGGGGTTTCTGAGCCATCGCGATGCGGTCCTTCCTTGGTAATCCTTTGGGAACCATTGCCCATTACACCCTGTTCATCCCACGAAGGAGATAATCATGAAACCCGTTTTTTCCGGTACGATACTTGCAGTTACCTTGGCCAGCCTCGCAGGTGCTGCACAGGCAGAAGAAGTCTGCATGCCCGCCAAGGAAATGAAGTCTGCCCTGATCGATTGGTACGGCGAAGAGCCTGTGCCGGGTCAGCGCGAGGACAACAATCAACTTTGGGCATCGGATCAATCGGGCACATGGACATTGGTCAAGACATTGGCAGACGGTAATGCCTGCGTCCTGGCCCAAGGTGACGATTGGATGGCGGGGCTGTCGGGCGATAAGCAACTGGCCGCTCTTCAGAAGTGATACGGTAGGGGCCTCTGCCATTCACATTGAGAATTCGCGGCGAAGGTGCTAACCGCCCTGCAACACTTCAAACAGGAGCGCCGCATGGCCCACGACTATATTGTTAAAGATATCAATCTGGCGGCCTACGGGCGCAAAGAGCTGGACATCGCCGAGACCGAGATGCCGGGTCTGATGGCGCTGCGCGACGAATACGGTGAGAGCAAGCCGTTGAAAGGCTCGCGGATCGTCGGTTCGCTGCATATGACCATCCAGACCGCCGTGCTAATTGAGACGCTCGTCGCACTTGGCGCGGATGTGCGTTGGGCATCCTGCAACATCTTCTCCACCCAAGACCACGCCGCGGCGGCGATCGCCGAAGCGGGCGTTCCGGTCTTCGCCATCAAAGGCCAGTCGCTGGTTGAGCATTGGGATTACCTCGACAAATCCTTCATGTTCCCCGACGGCCCGAACCTGATCCTTGACGATGGCGGCGATGCGACACTCTATATCCTGCTTGGTGCACGGGTTGAGAATGGCGAAGATGAGCTGATCTCCGTTCCCAAGTCCGAGGAAGAAGAAGCGATCTTTGCCCAGATCAAAAAGCGTATGGCGGAAAGCCCCGGCTGGTTCACCAAGATGCGCGACCAGATCAAAGGCGTGTCCGAAGAGACCACCACCGGCGTGCACCGTCTCTATGAATTGGTGAAACAGGGCCAACTGCCCTTCCCCGCGATCAATGTGAACGACTCTGTCACCAAGTCGAAATTTGACAACAAATATGGCTGTAAAGAAAGTCTCGTCGACGGTATCCGCCGCGCCACCGACACGATGATGGCCGGTAAGGTCGCTGTTGTGATGGGCTACGGCGATGTGGGCAAAGGCTCCGCCGCAAGCTTGCGCGGTGCGGGTGCCCGCGTGAAAGTGACCGAGGTCGATCCAATTTGCGCGCTGCAAGCCGCGATGGACGGTTTTGAAGTCGTGCTGCTGGAAGATGTCGTAGCCACCGCCGATATCTTCATCACCACCACCGGCAACAAGGACGTGATCCGCATCGAGCATATGCGCGAGATGAAGGACATGGCGATCGTCGGCAACATCGGCCACTTCGACAACGAAATCCAAGTTGCCGCGCTGAAGAACCACAAGTGGACCAACATCAAAGAACAGGTGGACATGATCGAGATGCCGAACGGCAATCGCCTGATCCTGCTCTCCGAAGGGCGCCTGCTGAACCTCGGCAACGCCACCGGCCACCCGTCTTTCGTGATGTCAGCTTCCTTTACCAATCAGGTTTTGGCGCAGATTGAGCTCTGGGAAAACACCGACAAATACGGCAATGACGTCTACATCCTGCCCAAACATCTGGATGAAAAAGTTGCCCGCCTGCACCTCGATCGGATCGGCGTGAAGCTGTCAAAGCTGAACCCGGAACAGGCTGCCTATATCGGCGTGACCCCCGAAGGTCCGTTCAAGCCCGAACATTATCGATACTAATCGGTCGGTTCACCGCCCTTTCGTAAAAATAACCACGCCGTCTTGCATATCGCAGGGCGGCGTCTTTCGTTTAACCATTTGAAAGTATGTATATAAATTATCTCTCGGCGGATTCAGGCAGATATCCGCGCGCTCCGGGTAGGAAGCGGAACATAGTCATCCGGGCGGTGTTTCTTCCCCAGACCATTACAAAGGAGTTCGAAAATGAAACGTACATTCCTGAAATCGACCGTCGCCGCCCTTGCTCTGACAGCGGGCACCGCTTTCGCTCAGACTGCCGACACCACTGCTGGTGCAGCAGCAAATGCCGAAGCGACCGTCTCTGGTGAAACCGTGTCCAACACCGCCGACGATCTTGGCACATCGGTTGAAAAAGAAGCCGAGCAAACTGCCGAAATGTCGCGCGAAGATTCAGATGATTACGAAGGGACAAACGACCCGGAGGCAACTGATGAAGTGCTGACCGCGCCGACCGAAAGCGCAGAAATCGACGGTGATACCGAAGTCGATAATGACGCTGAACTGACCGCCGAGACCGAAGAGGTGGCGCCAACCACAGACGCCGAAGCGGGTCTGGCCGGGAATGCTGATTCAGAGTCGAATTCGACGCTGAGTACAGACACAAGCGGCACAGCGACGACTGAAACCGATACCGATGTCGCTGCTGAGGAAAACGCCGAAGTCGATAGCGAAATGACCGCTGAAATCGAAGGCGAGAATGAAACTGATCTGACTGAAGATGTCGCCTCCGACACCGAAGCTGACATGGAAACAGACGTCACACGGACCGACACCGGCATGAGCAACGCCTTTTCCGGCATGGTCGTAGGTGACTTGGTTGGCCTGACCGTTGTCGAAGCTGACGGTGATACCATCGGTGACATTGATTACGTGATCCAAACCGACACGGGCTATGCCGCAGTCGTTGGCGTGGGTGGTTTCCTTGGCCTTGGCGAACACACCGTCGCCGTACCGCTTGAAGAAATCTCTATGGCGGCTGAGAATGACCTGAAGCTGAGCACTTGGACCAAAGCCGAGTTGGAAGCGCAGCCAGAGGTTGATGAAAGCCAGATTGAAGGGCTTGAAAACGACGTCAGCCTTGACGACGCATCCTAAGATACGGACGGATATTTAGCGTAGAGGCGTCCCCTTGGGGCGCCTCTTTTTTGTGCTCAGCATGGGGCTACAAACGGCGGCGAAATAAATCTTTTGCAAAACAGCGATATGACTTTAGGCTCCCGTTTCAGGAACCCCTGCGGGGCCGAAGTTTACTATTGGGAGAGATGTTATGGGCAAGCGTGATGAATGGATCGCGAAATACGCCGAAGACCTGAAGAACAAATGCGGCATGGATCCAGACATGGACCTATTGACCAAGGTGACTATCGGCTGCGGTCCGTCGATCTATAACGCCGACGCGCAGACGGTGTCTTCGAGCGACACGGCGGAATTGAACACTGTGAAGGACAATTTTCTTATCAAGAAACTCGGCCTGCCGGATGATGAACATCTGATGGGCGGTATTCAAAAAGCGATAGAAACCTATGGCCGTTCCGAGCGGAACAAATACCGCGCCGTGGTTTATTATATGCTGGTCAAACACTTTGGCAAAGAGTCGGTTTACGGCTGAGCAAGCCCTTAGGGTACCTTAACAAATCCTTTCTTGAAGCGCGCGCTTGGTTAAGCGTGCGTTTCGTTTTTGAACGGGCTTTGACATAGTCGAAAGTTGCGCAAAACAGTCGTTTCGGCTATTTCTCTAGTATCGGCTAGGTAGGGCAGACCAACGTTTAAAGAACATGTGTGGTGGTTACGGGAGCACATGGGGTGAGAAGGGTTCTGGCGGGGTGCCGGAACCCTTCTTCGTTTCACAATGGTCAAAACCTGCTGGGCCTAGGGTGCTGTTTTTCCCAAGGTGCAGATCAACTCCCATTCCGCGTCCGTTACCGGCTGCACCGATAGGCGGGAGTTTTTCACCAGCACCATATCCTCAAGTCGCGGATCGGCTTTGATCGTATCCAACGTGACCGGAACGGCGAAAGACCGTACCGCCTTAATGTCCACGCATTCCCAACGCGGATCATCTGTGCTGCTGTCGGGGTGCGCCTCGGCGCAAACTTCGACCATGCCAACGATCTCACGGTCTTTCTGCGAGTGGTAGAAGAACCCCAGATCGCCAAGCTTCATCTCGCGCATGAAGTTGCGCGCTTGATAGTTGCGCACGCCGTCCCATTCCTCACCCGCGTCGCCTTTGGCTTTCTGGTCGGCCCAGCTCCATGTTGCGGGTTCGGATTTGAACAACCAATAGGCCATCAGCCGATCACCCGGTTCCAGTGGGTCAGGGTAACGCTTTGGAACAATCCGGCCTTGGCATAGGGGTCATTCGCGGCCCAATCTTCGGCTCCGGCCATGTCAGGCACATCCAGAATGATTAGCGAGCCGATCATGCTGCCTTCGCCGTTCAAGAGCGGGCCAGCCTGGGCCACAGCATCGCTGGATTTGAGGTAGGCAAGGTGATCGGGCCGATTTTCCTGACGGATCGGCAGGCCATCGGCTTTGTCATGGGCGATTAGGGCAACAAACATATCATTCTTCCTTTAGGGGGCGTGTCAGCAGAGATTTCATAGCGCCAGGCACATCTAACTGGTTGTCGAGCAATCCGGCAACCGCACGCGTAATCGGCATGTCGAGCGCGGCTTTGCGCGCCAATGCATCAACGGCGCGGGCGGTGGCGGCACCTTCGACCGTGGTCGACGGGTCAAAGGGCGTGCCTTGGCCCAGCGATTGCCCCAGCCGGTAGTTGCGCGATTGCTCGGAGGTGCAGGTCAGCGTCAGATCGCCAAAGCCCGAAAGCCCGGCCAGCGTTGTCGGTTCGGCCTTCAGATGCGTGGCGAGGCGCTGCATTTCGGCATATCCGCGCGTCATCAGGGCCGCTCGTGCGCTTTCGCCCAGACCCGCCCCAATCGCGGCACCGCTTGCGATCGCGACCACATTCTTCAGCGCCCCACCTAATTCCGCACCGATGGTGTCCGTGGTGCGGTATAGCCGCAGGTTCGCTGTGGTCAGTTCCGTTTGAAGGTATTTTCCAGCCTCTGCATCTGCGCAGGCCAAGGTCAGCGCCGTGGGCAACTCCCGTGCGATATCGGCGGCAAAACTTGGCCCCGTGAGGATCGCAGCCTTCGCATCGGGGATCGTCTGCGCAATCACGCTCACTGGTCCGACGCCGCTGCTGAGTTCGATGCCCTTGCAGCAGGCAACCAGATGTTTCCCGTGAAGCAGGGTAGCGTGTTCTTCCAGTACGCTGCGCAGCTTTTGCATCGGGACGGCAAGCAGCAGTATGTCCGCTCGACACCCGAGGGGGAGGCTATTGGTCACCGAAAGGCGATCGGGAAATGGGCAGTCCGGCAGACGTTTGCTATTCTCGCGTCGGTCAGCCATGTCGCCTGGTTCGCGGGCCCAGAGTGTCACCGGACCTTTGCCCGCCAGCGATATCGCCAGCGCCGTGCCAAAGGCCCCTGCGCCCAGAACCGATACGCTCACGCTTTGGCTCCCTTCTTGCCGCTGCCCAACATCGACGGCCGCGCAGTGTCTAATGGCCAACGCGGGCGGGCCGAAAGGGTCAGATCATCGGGGGCGCGCAGTACCGCTTGCTCTCCGGCTGCGAAAGCGATCATCGCGGCGTTATCAGTGCAAAGCGCCAGCGGCGGAGCGACAAAACGTGCCTCTTGCTCGGCAGCAACAGTTTCTAACGCTGCACGAATTGACTGATTAGCAGCGACACCCCCCGCTACGCACAGACCCCGCGCGCCCTCTGCCGGATACTCTGCAAAGGCGCGGCGCGTCTTATGGGCCAACACCTCAACCACGGCGGCTTGGAACCCTGCCGCTAAATCCGCCTGATCTTGCCGCGTCAGCCCGCCATGGGCGGCCACACATTTGTCACGGGCGCGCAGCACAGCGGTTTTCAGACCCGAAAAGGACATGTCGCACCCTTCACGATCCAACAGCGGACGCGGCAGGGCGAAGCGTTTGGCATCGCCCTCCTGCGCGCATTTCTCGATCGAAGGTCCACCGGGCTGCGGCAGGCCCAATAGCCGCGCGACCTTGTCAAATGCCTCGCCCGGCGCATCATCAATTGTGCCGCCGAGGCGATCGAAACTCTCAGGCCCGCGGACCAGCAGGAACTGGCAATGACCGCCCGAGACCAGTAGCATCAAATAGGGATAGGGCACATCATCAGTCAGTCGCGGCGTCAGCGCGTGGCCGGCCAGATGGTTGACCCCGTAAAGCGGCTTGCCCGTCGCCGCTGACAGTCCCTTGGCGCACATCACGCCCGAGACCACACCGCCGATCAACCCCGGCCCCGCAGTAACGGCGATGGCGTCGATCTGCGGCAGGGTGATCCCGGCCCCGGCCAGTGCATCCTCTACACAGTGATCTAATTTCTCTGCATGGGCGCGGGCGGCGATTTCAGGAACGACACCGCCAAAATCGGCGTGCAATTCGGTCTGGCCCGCAACAACCGACGCCAGAACCGTGCCGCGTCCGTCTTCTTCAATACGCACTACGGCTGCTGCCGTATCGTCGCAGCTGCTTTCCAAACCAAGGATCAGGCGTGTCTGGGATTGGCGATAGGGCATGGGGGGCTTTCCGTTGCAAGGCACCTGCACCGCAGGTAACACCGCTCTCACGCGCAAACAATGCCGGAGCCTTGCGATGCCACAGCCAAGATTGCTTCTGACACGCCCGCAACTCGGTGCTGCGCAGTTTCTGGAACGGCTTTCTCCTGCGCTGCGCATGGGGGCTGTTATCTCTCCGCTGGTTGAAATTGCGCCGACCGCTGTGCTGGTCGACCTTACGCCGTTCGCCGGGGTGATCTTCACTTCCGCAAATGGGGTGACCCATGCGCCAGCGGGGGGTGGAATGCCTGCCTATTGTGTCGGGCCGCAAACCACGGCGGCGGCGGCTAAGTCAGGTTGGCAGGCACAAATGGCGGGGTTGGACGCCGAAGCAATGATAGCGAACCTGTCGGGGCGCACCGATATTGGGCCACTTTTGCATCTTGCTGGTCGTCATCGGCGCGGCGATATCGCTGGAATTTTAAGCGCTTCGGGTCTGACCACACAGGTTGTGATTGTCTATGAACAAAACCTGATGCCGCTCTCACCAGAGGCTCAGGCGCTGTTAGAAGGCTCTACACCGGTCATTGTGCCGCTCTTTTCTCCCCGCAGCGCGCACCATTTCGCCCAACAGGCCGCCTGCACCACGGGAGTCATGGCCGTGTCAATTAGCTCTGCCGCTGCAGAGGCGCTTGAAGCTCTGCCGCTCTATGCGCATGATGTCGCCGCAGAACCCACTGGCGAAGCCATGGCGGAAGCCGTTGAAAAACTCTTTCGCCGCACCACCTTGCCTTGAGGGGCATAGGTATGCCGGGTAAGCTCGCCTTTGCGAGTGAATGACAGGTTCAGAATTGAAAGGCGGACGGCGTGGCGAAACCCAAGAAAACGGTCAGCAAAAGCGAAGCGGACAAGACCACGGCCGATCAGACGCCATCGTTGGCGGATAAGGCGACACCAGAGGTTAAGGCCGATGCGCCAAAGACCAATGAGAGTGGCGCCAAGACGCCGAGTGATGTGACGAATGACGCCTCAAAGCCTGATGCGGCGAAGCCCGAAGTTGGAAAGACCGACAGCAGCGCGGCCAAGCCAACCACAGGCAGCGATAGCGCGAAACCCGCGGCAGCAAGTGTGACGTCGAAGTCTGATGATAAGGCCACGGCCACCAAAGCCGCACCTATCGCGTCGACTAAGGATGACAAAGCGGCTTCGGACCCGTCGCCCGCTAAAGATACAAAGCCAGAGCCGACCCTGCCCAAGGGGGATGCGAAACCTGCATCCAACGCCTCGCCTTCAAATGACAAATCTGCCACGGGCTCTTCGCCTTCGCGTGCTTCGACACCAGCGACAAAGTCGAGCGAGTCCGCCACGAAATCGACCGCAAGCAAACCCAATAAAACAAGTACCAGCGCCAGCACACCCAAACCAACTCCAACGCCAGAGCCAGCCCCTAAAGAACATAAGCGCAGCGTGTTCTTCCCGATGCTGCTGGGTGGGGTCATTGCCGCTGGATTGGGCTTTGCCGCTTCGGAATACGACGTTCTGGGCACCCGTGCGCAAAGCGCGGCGGAACTGCAAAGCGCGATGGAGGCGCAACAGGCCCGAATCGCGGATTTGGAGGCCCGCGCCGATGAGCCCGTTACCTTCCCCGAAAGCCTCCCTAAGGTTGATGCCCTTGGCGAGGAGTTGACCGCCGCGCGGGAGACGCTTTCGGTCCTCCAGACCCAATTGGCCGAGATCGACAGCCGCCTTACCACCGTTGAAAAACAGCCCGTGAGCGGCGGTGAAAACGAAGTTGCAGTTGCGGCCTTTGAGCGTGAAATGGAAGCCCTGCGTGCTTCGGTTGCCGAACAACGTGGCGAGATTGAAGCCCTGTTGGATAACGCCCAAAGCGCCGAAGAGGCTACTGCCGCCGCGGCGGAGGCAGCCCGCGCTCAAACTGCCGTAACCCAGATGAACGCCGCGATCAGCGCAGGACGACCCTATGAGGCCGCGCTGGCCGAATTGCAGGCCGCCGGGGTCGAAGATATCCCCCAACCGCTCGCGGACACTGCCGCTGGTGGTGTCGTGACCCTTGCCAACCTTCAGGCGCGTTATCCTGATGCGGCGCGGCAAGCGCTGGCAACCGCCCGCGCCGAAGTGCCGGATGAGGGCGAAGGAGGCGGCTTTGGCAGTTTCCTGAAACGCCAGCTTGGGGCGCGTTCGGTCGCGCCGCGCGAAGGGACAGACCCAGATGCCGTCCTGTCTCGGGCCGAGGCGGCTGTACGCGATGGCCGTCTAACCGATGCGCTGGCCGAGATCGAAACGCTGCCCGCCCCGGCGCAGGATACGATGGCGGAATGGCTTGCCGATGCGCGCGCACGGCAGGCAACCGAAGCCGCCGCTGATGAACTCTCCCAACGCCTGACGGCCAACTGAGGAACGAAAAATGCTTTGGTCTCTTATTAAAATCGTTCTTTTCGTCGTGCTCGTTGCCGCCCTTGCGTGGGGCGCGGGCTTCTTGCTGGAAAGCCAAGGCGGCATACAGTTGACCGTGGCGGGCACGGAATACACCCTTGGGCCACTTCAATCGGTGATCGCCGTTCTGCTTTTGATGTTCGCGGTCTGGGTGCTGCTTAAGATCGTCGCGTTGCTGTCGGCCACATGGCATTTCCTGAACGGAGATGAGACGGCGCTGTCGCGCTACTTTGACCGCAACCGTGAGCGGAAGGGCTATGAGGCGCTGTCTGACGGGCTGATGGCGCTGGCCAGCGGTGAAGGACAGGTTGCTATGGCCAAGGCCGCTAAGGCGGACCGCTATCTTAAACGCCCGGCGCTGACCAATCTGCTGACAGCGCAGGCCGCAGAGCTTGCAGGCGACCGCCGCAAAGCCGAGCGGACCTATCGCAAGCTGGTCGAAGACGAAAAGACTCGTTTTGTCGGCGTGCGTGGCATCATGAAACAAAAGCTGGCTGACGGGGATACTGAGACAGCGTTGAAACTGGCTGAGAAGGCATTCGCGCTGAAGCCCAAGCATGAGGAAACCGGCGATACGCTGCTGAAGTTGCAGGCCGAAAAGCATGACTGGACCGGTGCGCGCGGCACCTTGCAGGCCAAGTACAAAAACGGCCACCTGCCGCGCGATGTGCACAAACGCCGCGACGCGGTTCTGGCGCTGTCGGAAGCCCGCGAAGTCATCGCCGAAGGCAACAGCATTGAGGCGCGCGAGGCCGCGATCGAAGCCAACCGCCTGTCGCCCGATCTGGTGCCAGCCGCCGTGATGGCCGCGCGCAGCTACATCGCGCAGGACAAACCGCGCTATGCCTCGAAAGTGCTGCAAAAAGCGTGGAGCGTGCACCCGCACCCCGATCTCGCCGCCGCCTTTGCCGAGGTTCAGCCGGATGAGACCCCGCAGCAGCGCATCAAACGGTTCCGCGCGCTGACCAAATCACAGCCCGACCATCCCGAAACCAAGATGCTGCTGGCCGAATTGCACATCGCCAACGAAGATTTCCCCGAAGCGCGCCGTGCGCTTGGCAATCTGGTTGAGACAGATCCATCGGCGCGTTCCGTCACGCTGATGGCCGCAATTGAGCGGGGCGAAGGCGCGTCTGATACGGTTGTGAAAGGCTGGCTGACACGCGCGCTGAATGTCTCGCGCGGGCCGCAGTGGATTTGCGAAAACTGTCACCACATCCACGCCGAATGGAAGCCGATCTGCGAAAACTGCAAGAGCTTCGATACATTGGAATGGAAAACGCCGCCGCTCTCGGAAGTCGCCATGCCAAGCGGTGTGCAGATGCTCCCACTGATCGTCGGGGCTCCGGAAACAACGCCAACAGAGGGTGCGCTGACAACCCGGACTGACGATATCGAGGAGGCAGAGCTGGTGACGGACCTAGACGAGCCGACCAATCCCGATGCCCCGAAAAAGGCGCCGGACCCTACAGCTTGATGTCGTAGGTGACCCAGTTGGTCCGGGTGGCCAGCTTGTCATAAACCCCACGGCCTCGGTAGTTATCCTCGGCCGTGATCCAGCGTACGAGGCTCCAGCCGCGTTTCTGGGCGATCTTTTTCACCTCCCCGATCAGCGCGTCTGCAGCGCCGCTGCCGCGGGCTTGGGGATCTACAAAGAGATCGTCGAGGAAACAGCCCGTCGCCGCTGCCAAGGGGCGGGCGAAATGCCGAAAATGAGTCAGTCCGATCACCCGTCCTTCGGCATTTTCGCAGACCAGCCCTTCGACTTCGGTCAGCGGATCATGCAGCCAAGACCAGACCCGCGCGCGCATCTCTGGCGTCTGCTCGACTTTGTAAAATTCGGCATAGCCTTGATAAAGCCGCTCCCAATCGGCGCGGTCATGGTCTCTCACGGTTCGGATGGTAAGGTCGGACATGGCGGGGCTCCCTTCGCTGGCTGCGCGATCTTTGCCCCAGTTGGTTCAGAAATCCAGCCCAAGGTCCAGCGTTGTCGCAGAATGTGTGAGCGCGCCCATAGAGATATAGTTCACCCCCGTCGCCGCGACCTCGGCCAGGCGGGGCAGGGTCATGTTACCCGAAGCCTCAAGCACGATGCGCCCATTGGCAATTTCCACAGCTTGAAGCAGCTTATCCGTGTCCATATTGTCCAACAGCACAACATCCGCGCCGCCTTCGTCCAAGACCTCTTCAAGCTGCGCCAGCGTGTCGACTTCGATCTCGACGCGGATCATATGCGAGGCGTTGCTTTTCACAGCTTGCAAGACAGGTCGAATGCCACCGGATGCGGCAATGTGATTGTCTTTGATCAGGATCGCATCCGAGAGGGAAAAGCGGTGGTTGAACCCGCCGCCATGCAGCACCGCCTGTTTTTCCACCATCCGCAGCCCCGGCGTGGTCTTGCGGGTGCAGGTGATCCGGGTCTCGGTGCCCGTGGTCTCGGCCACGCAGGCCGCCGTCAGGGTGGCGATGCCCGACAGCCGTCCAGCAAAGTTCAACGCCACACGTTCTGCTGACAGGATCGCGGCGGCAGAGCCTTCGATCTCCATCAGCGTGTCGCCTTTGGAAATCGTGCTTCCGTCTTCTTTCAGCGTGCGCACCTCAAGCGTTGGATCGACCAGATGAAAGGCCAGCCGTGTGATCTGCATACCGGAAACGACCCCCTCGGCACGGGCGCGCAGCCGTGCGGTATAGGTCGTGCCCTCGGGGATCACGCTGCGCGTGGTGACATCGCCATAGGTGCCGAGGTCTTCCATCAGCGCGGCGCGGACCAGCGGCTCAAGGATCAGGTCGGGCAGGGCGGTGGTCATGCGGGAAGTTCCTCAGGGTTGGAGCGGAATGCGGTGGCCTCGGCCAGTGTCAGAAAACTGCGCGCGGCTTCGGGGAGCGTGTCGGGATAATCAGTGCGGCAATGCGCGCCGCGGCTTTCGCGGCGGGCGAGGGCGGCGGCGGCGATCAGCGTCGCGGTGGCGGTCATGTTTTGGAGCTGGGCGCAGTCGGGTTGTGCGGCTTCGATCTGTGCAATCGTGGCAAGGGCACGTTGCAGCCCTTCCGCATCGCGCAGAACGCCGACATGGGCGGTCATGGTTTGGCGCAACTGGGCGACGAGGGTCTCATCGGGCGTTTCGCCTGCGGGCAGGTCCGGCAGGGCCACCGTGCCGCTGTCGCCGGTGCTGCATTCCTCAAGCATGTCCTGCGCCGCGCGGCGGGCAAAAACCAGCGCTTCGAGCAGCCCGTTCGATGCCAGCCGGTTCGCGCCGTGCAGCCCGGTCGAAGACGCCTCTCCACAGACCCAAAGCCCGGCGAGGCTGGAACGCCCATGCGCATCCGCGGCCACGCCGCCCATGTGGTAATGCGCTGCGGCGGCCACAGGGATCGGTTGGATCACAGGGTCGATGCCGTTGCGCGCACAGGCGGCGGCGACGGCGGGATACTCGGCCAGTACCGCAGGGCCCAAGGCCGCGCGGGTGTCGAGCATGGGGCGCTGGCCCGCTTGGGTCTGGGCAAAGATCGCGCGGGCCACGATGTCACGCGGGGCGAGTTCGGCAAGCGGGTGGACCTCGGTCATGAACCGGGCCCCCTCGCGGTTGATCAAATGCGCCCCGGCACCGCGCAGGGCCTCGGTTGCCAAGGGGGCGGGGTCTTCGCCGCAGTCGATGGCGGTGGGGTGGAACTGCACGAATTCCGCATCGGCAATGAGCGCGCCCGCGCGGGCAGCCATGCCGATAACCTGCCCCCGGATCCGGGCTGGGTTGGTCGTCAGCGCATAAAGCCCGCCCGAGCCGCCGCCCGCCAGCAAAACGCCTGTGCCGCGCAGCAGGGCGGGTGCGGAGCCTTCGGGCCGGGCCAGTTCAATCTCAACGCCGGTGACTTTACTGCCGTCGCTGTCCAATCCGCGCGCCAGCACGCCTTCAAGCACTTGGATCGACGGGGTGTTGCGCACCCGCTCGATCAAGGCGCGCATTATCTCTGCCCCTGCCTGATCGCCCTGTACCCGCACCACACGCGCGAAACTATGCGCCGCCTCGCGGGACATGACATAACCGCCATCGGGGCTGCGGTCGAAAGCGGTGCCAAAGTCTGTCAGGGCAAGGATGTGGGCGCTGGCCTCTTCCGTCACAGTCGCCGCGACGCGCGCCTCTACCGTGCCGGCACCGGCGGCGATGGTGTCTAGTGCATGCGCCTCGGGGCTGTCGGCCTGCGCCATCGCAGCAGCGACACCCCCCTGCGCCCAAGCAGAACTGGCCCCCGATCCAAGCGGATCAGGCGAGATCAGCAAAACGGGGCGCGGCGCAAGACAAAGCGCGGCATAAAGCGCGCCGAGGCCCGCCCCGACGATGATGATCCTGCCGGTTGTGATTTCTTGCACCGGCGCGGCCCTCAGAGGCCGAGTTCGCGGGAGAGGTCGATCATCCGCTGCACCGCGACGCGCGCTTTTTCAGAGACTTCCGCCTCAACCTCGACCGCGCCGGACATGGTGTGAAGCGACCACAGCACCTTTTCCAGCGTGATCTTCTTCATATAGGGGCACATGTTGCAGGGGCCGACGAAATCGACCTCGGGCAACTCATCCGCGATGTTCGACGCCATGGAGCATTCGGTGACCAGCATCGCTTTCGCCGGTTTTTCGCGGTGCACGTAGTCGAGGATGCCGCTGGTCGAGCCGGAGAAATCCGCCTCCGCCACCACATCGGGCGGGCATTCGGGGTGCGCGATGATGCGGGTGTCGGGGTTCCACTCGCGGTAATCGGCGATATCCTTGGCAGTATAGCGTTCGTGCACGATGCAGGCGCCGTCCCACCAGACGATGCGTTTTTCGGGCACCTGTTTGGCGATGTTCTGGGCGAGGTATTTGTCGGGCGTCATGATGACGGTGTCGCTTTCCATCGCGGCGACGATCTGCGCGGCGTTGGAGGAGGTGCAGCAGATGTCTGACGCGGCTTTCACCTCGGCTGTGGTATTCACGTAAGTCACCACCGGCGCGCCGGGGTATTGCGCGCGCATCTGCTCGACACCCTCGGCGGTGATGCTTTCGGCCAGCGAACAGCCTGCTTCCATATCGGGGATCAGCACGGTTTTTGACGGGTTCAGGATTTTCGAGGTCTCGGCCATGAAATGCACACCGCATTGCACGATCACATCGGCCTCAACCTCGGTCGCCTTGATCGCCAGTTGCAGACTGTCGCCGACAAAATCCGCAATGCCGTGGTAGATGTCGGGCGTCATGTAGTTATGCGCAAGGATGACCGCGTTACGCTCTTTTTTCAGCTTGTTGATCGCGGCGACATAGGGCGCGTGAATGGCCCAATCGGGGGGCGAGACGACACGGTCCATCTTGGCGTAGATATCGGCCATTTCAGCCGCCAGCGCAGGCGATGGCGCGAGGTCATAATGGCGCTCAAGCTCGCTGGGCGAAAAGATTTCATCACGCATGGTCGGTCCCCCTCCGGCCTTGGCGCGTGTCACGGCACCGCGCTGGACACCACACCCGGCGTGCTGGCCATAGACGACTGGCGGGGTTTGGGCAAGCCAATACCCTTTATGACAGGGCGCTCAGCCTTTGTGGATCAGGTGAATTTGCGGAACAATCGGGTCTGGTCGAACATGTCTTCCAGCCGCTCGGCGCGGTCCTTTGTATCTTCCCAGTTGATATCCTGCATGGCCGAGATCACGCTTTCCACCAGCAGCAGCGTGGCCGCCGCGCTGTCCCAAGCCGAGGGCGCGACGATCCGGCTGGAGAAGCAGATATCGGCAAGGCTATGCACCGGAGAGCGCCACTGGTCGGTAAAGAGGATGATCTTGGCCCCCCGCGCATGGGCCATTTCCGCCAGCTTCAGCGTGTTGTTCTCATAGCGGCGCACGTCGAAGATGACGAAGACATCGCCTTCGCCCACGTCGAGCAGGTAATGCGGCCAAGCGTTCGAGGTCGATTGAATATGCGTGACCCGGGGCCGGATGATCTGCGCGTGCAGAAACAGATATTCCGCCATCGTATGCGTGATGCGCCCGCCTACGATATAAAGCGGGTGCGCGGTGTCGGCGATCAGCGCACAGGCGCGGTCAAAGGTCTCGGGCTCGATCTGGCCCAACGTATGGCGGATGTTGTCGATCACCGCGTCGGTGAAACGGTTCAGTACATGGCCCGAGGGCGCGCCTTCGGTCCATGTGTCGTGTTTGGCAATGGGGTTCTTGGCCTTGGCCTTGAGCTCTTCGCGCAACTCGTTCTGAAACTCAGGGTAGCCCTTGAACCCTAGCTTCTGCACCATCCGCGCCACGGTGGGGGTCGAGACATTGGCATCCTTCGCCAGCGCCGTCAGTGGGCCGAGGCCGGAGGCGGGGTAATTCTCAAGAATCGAATGGGCAAGTTGGCGTTCCGCACGGGTCAGCCGGTCCAGTTCTTGCTGGATACGGTCGGAAATAGTCAGCGTCGGTTCAGCCATGGATGCCCCTCTTTTGACGAGTAATAACACAAACTGAACAGCGTTGTAATAAATTTGACATTATTCTGTTGACAGAAGCCCCTCGCCCGAATGAGGTTTGATCAACTGAGGGGGATAGGGTGTCAGAGCAGACAGATCTTTCAAATGAAGCCGTCGAGGTGATCAACGCCGGGGCCAAGGCCCCGCTGGTGTTGGTCTGCGAGCATGCGGCGCGTGAGATACCGGCCTGCTACGACGGTCTTGGGCTGGATGCCGCGGCCCGCGAAAGCCATGTGGCGTGGGATCCCGGTGCGCTGGCCGTGGCGCGGGTGATGGCGCAGGATTTAGACGCCGTGCTGGTGGCCGGGCGCGTTTCGCGGCTTGTTTACGACTGCAACCGCCCGTCCGAAGCCCCCGGCGCGATGCCAGCGCAAAGCGAGATTTTCGCGATCCCCGGCAATGCCACGCTTGACGCGGCTGGCCGGGCCGAGCGGGTGGCACGCTATTACGAGCCATTCCGCGCGACTTTGGCGGCGACGATCAAAAAGGTCGATGCGCCTGCGATAGTCACGGTGCATAGTTTCACGCCGATCTACCACGGCAAACCGCGCGGCGTTGAGATCGGCATTCTGCACGACAGCGACACGCGCCTTGCCGATGCGATGCTGGCGGTGGCGCCAGAGTTCACGGACCTAAAGGTCGAGCGCAACGCGCCCTATGGCCCCCAAGACGGGGTGACCCATACACTGAAAGAACATGGGCTGGCTCATGGTCATCCGCATGTCATGCTAGAGATCCGTAATGACCTCATCACCACCGAAGCCGAACAGCAGCAGATGGCCGAGATGATCAGCAATTGGCTGCGCGCCGCCATGGCTCGGCCCGAGATGAAGGAGGCCACATCATGAGGTTCATGCGAGGCTATATCCGGGGCATCGACGCGATGAACCGACGGATCGGGCGGATCATGATGTATGGCATCTTTGTCCTGATGGGGGTGCTATTGTGGTCCACCGTCAGTAAAGCCTTCTTCGTCCCGTCGCTCTGGACGCTGGAAATGGCTCAATTCATCATGGTGGGCTACTACATTCTAGGCGGGCCATATTCGATCCAACTGGGGTCGAACGTGCGGATGGACCTGCTCTATGGCGATTGGTCGCTGCGCCGCAAAGCGTGGTTTGACCTCTTCACCGTCTTCTTTCTGATCTTCTATCTCTGCGTGCTGCTCTATGGGGCGGTAAGCTCTACCGCCTATTCGCTGGGCTACTGGGGGACCGAGCCGTTCAGCTTTTTCGGCGGCTTGATCACCGGCAGCGAAGAGGTCGGCCATATGGAGCAATCCAGCTCCGCATGGCGTCCCTATCTCTGGCCGATCAAGGTCGTGATGATCGTCGGCATCTTTCTGATGCTGCTGCAATGTCTGTCGGAGCTCTTGAAAGATGTTCTGCGGCTCAAGGGTGAGGCCATCTGATGTCCTATGAAATGATTGCGACATTGATGTTCTCGTCAATGATGCTGATGCTGCTGACCGGCCAGCGGGTGTTTGGCGCCATCGGCTTCATCGCTGTGGTCTCGGCGCTGCTGCTCTGGGGCGACAAAGGGGGATATGACATCGGCTTTGCCGCCGCGATGAAGCTGATGAAATGGTATCCGCTGCTGACCCTGCCGATGTTCATCTTCATGGGCTATGTGCTGAGCGAAAGCCGCATCGCCGATGACCTTTACAAGATGTTCCATGTCTGGATGGGCGGCGTGCGCGGCGGGCTGGCGATTGGCACGATTGGGTTGATGGTGCTGATTTCGGCGATGAACGGGCTGAGCGTGGCGGGCATGGCGATTGGCTCGACCATTGCGCTGCCGGAATTGCTGAAACGCGGGTATGACAAGAGGATGGTGACCGGCGTGATCCAAGCGGGATCGAGCCTTGGCATCCTCGTGCCGCCCTCGGTCGTGCTGGTGCTTTATGCGATGATCGCGCGGCAGCCCGTGGGGCAACTGTGGCTCGCGGGGGTCATTCCGGGGCTGATGATGGCGGCGATGTTCATTGCCTATATCGTGATCCGATGCCGCATGAACCCCGAACTTGGTCCCATCCTCTCAGCCGAAGATCGTGACATCCCCCGTGCCGAAAAGCTGCGCCTTCTGCGCGCGGGCATCCTGCCGCTGGTGATCTTTGCGGTGATGATGGTGCCGTTTGTTAACGGTTGGACCAGCTTGGTGGAAAGCTCCGCCATCGGGGCAGGGGCGGCCTTCCTCGCTGCCGTGCTGAAGGGCCGGATGACGCGCGAAGTTTTTGAGAACTCCGTCCGCAATACCCTCGGCATCACCTGCATGTTCATGTGGATCATCCTCGCCGCTCTTGCCTTTGGCGCGGTCTTTGACGGGCTGGGCGCCGTGAAGGCGATTGAGAGCCTATTCACCGAGAAGATGAATCTCAGCCCCTGGATGATCCTGATCATGATGCAGCTGAGTTTCATCATCATGGGCACCTTCCTTGATGACACCGCGATGCTGGTCATCGTGGCGCCGCTCTATGTGCCCTTGGTCGGTGCGCTGGGCTTTGATCTGATCTGGTATGGTATCCTGTACACGATCACCACGCAGATCGCCTATATGACCCCGCCGTTTGGTTATAACCTGTTCCTGATGCGCGCCATGGCTCCGCCAGAGATTACCCTGCGCGACATCTATGCCTCGATCACGCCCTTCGTGCTGGTGATGGTCTTGGCGCTGATACTCGTCATGGTCTTCCCGCAGATCGCGACATGGCTGCCCGATTACATCTACGACAAATAACAATGAGAGCCGCGCAAAGACGGCCTGACATTTCAACAAAGGAGAGACGTATGACCACTCGCAGAAAGTTTCTATCCGGGGCCGCCGTCGCCGCCCCTGCGGCCCTCGCCGCGCCGTCCATTGTCCATGCCCAAGCGCCGATCAAATGGCGCATGCAGACCTATGCCGGTGCCGCCTTGGGTGAGCAGGTGACCAAGCCTGCCGTCGATTACATCAATGCCGCCGCAAATGGCGAGATGGAGATCGAGCTGTTCTACGCCGACCAGATCGTGCCCACCGGCGAGCTGTTCCAAGCCATGCAGCGCGGCACCATCGACATGGTGCATTCCGATGATGACTCCATGGCTTCGCCCACACCCTTGCAGCAGTTCGGCGGCTATTTCCCCTTTGCCACCAAGCACATCCTCGATGTGCCGGTGCTGTTCAATCAGTACGGGTTGGCCGACATCTGGAAAGAAGAATACGCCAAGGTCGGCGTCGAATGGCTGTCGGCTGCGGGCCAAGACCCCTGTAACTTCAACACCACGAAAGAGATCAAATCGGTCGCCGATCTGGACGGTCTGAAGCTTTACACATTTCCTACCGCCGGCCGCTTCCTTTCGAAGTTCGGCGTGGTGCCGGTGAACATCCCTTACGAGGACGCCGAAGTCGCGGTGCAAACAGGCGAGCTCGACGGCATGGCGTGGTCGGGCATCACCGAAGACTACACCGTCGGCTGGGCCGATGTGACGGACTACTTCCTGACCAACAACATCTCGGGTGCTTGGATCGGGTCGTTCTTCGTCAACCAGCAGCAGTGGGCCGATCTGCCGGATCACCTCAAACAGTTGGTCATGGCGGGGATCGAAGCGGGCCACACCTACCGCAACCAGTGGTACTGGGGCGGCGAGGCGCGTCTGCGGGCGCAGGGCGACAAGCTCAAGCTCAGCACCGTGCCTGCCGACGAATGGGCCGAGGTCGAAGATGCGGCCAAGGACTTCTGGACAGAGATCGCCGAAGAGGGCGAAGTGCACGCCAAGATCGTGCAGATCTTCCGCGACTATAACGAAGTCATCAACAAAGCCGGTCCGCCTTACACCAACGGTTGAACCGACAACCGGGGGCGCGCTGCCTGCGCCCCCGCCTTACCCCCTGAAGTGGACAGAACATGCCCGGCACCCTGACATTCGATGCGCTGAAAAAACTGGTCAAAGAAGGATCCGTCGACACGGTCCTTGCCTGCCTTGTGGATATGCAGGGCCGGTTGATGGGCAAGCGCTTCCATGCGGTTAACTTTGTCGAAACCTCTTACAAAGAGACCCATTGCTGCAACTACCTGCTGGCCACTGACCTTGAGATGGCGACGCCCGATGGTTTCGCCTCTACCTCGTGGCAGTCCGGCTACGGCGACTATGTAATGCAGCCCGACCTTGATACGATCCGCCCGGTGCCGTGGCTGGACGGGACGGTGATGGTGCTTTGCGACGTGCTGGATCACGACACCCATGCGCCCGTGCCTCATTCGCCCCGCGCCATGTTGAAGAAACAGATCGCGCGGCTGAAGGAGTTGGGCTTCGACGCCATGATGGCGACGGAGTTGGAGTTCTTCCTTTTCGAGCAGAGCTTTGACACAATCCGCAAGGGCGGCTATCGCGACCTCACGCCGATCAGCGGCTATAACGAAGATTACAACATCCTCCAGACCACTAAGGAAGAGAACGTGATGCGCCCGCTGCGCAACCATCTCTTTGCCGCCGGTCTGCCGATTGAGAATTCCAAAGGCGAGGCCGAGGCGGGGCAGGAAGAGCTTAACATCCGCTATTCAGCGGCTCTGGACTGTGCCGACTACCACACGATTGCCAAACATGCGGTTAAGGAGATCGCGTGGCAGCAGGGTCATGCAGCAAGCTTCCTGCCCAAGTGGCATAAGGACCGTGTCGGCTCCTCCAGCCACGTCCACCAGTCGCTGTGGAAAGACGGCAAACCGATGTTTGTCGATGGTGACGACGATCTGGGCATGTCCGACCTGATGCGCCATTACATGGCCGGGCTGATCGCCTATGCGCCGGAATATACCTATTTCCTCGCGCCTTATGTGAACAGCTACAAGCGTTTCGCCAAAGGCACCTTTGCCCCGACCAAGACCGTTTGGTCCGTCGACAACCGCACCGCTGGGTTCCGCCTATGCGGGGCAGGGACAAAGGGCGTCCGCGTCGAATGTCGTATTGGCGGATCGGACTTGAACCCTTATCTGGCGCAGGCGGTCATGCTGGCCGCCGGAATCAAAGGGATCGAAGACAAGATGGAGCTTGCCCCGCCCACACGCGGCGATGCTTACGGCGAGTCCGACGCTGTCGATATCCCCCAGACCCTGCGGGCAGCAACCGAGACCCTGCGCGGCTCGACGTTCCTGCGCGAGGTTTTGGGCGACGATGTAGTGACCCATTACACCCGCGCGGCGGAATGGGAGCAGGAAGAATTTGACCGGGTGGTGACCGATTGGGAAATCGCCCGTGGCTTTGAAAGGGCCTGAGAATGACGACGGTAAAATGTATCTCTCCGATTGACGGTTCGGTCTATGCGGAGCGCGAAACCCTGAGCACGCAGGCAGCGCAAGACGCTGTCGCCCGCGCGCGTAAGGCGCAAAAGGCATGGGCCGCGCGGCCCTTGCAGGAACGTGTCGATCTGGTGATGGGCGCGTTGAAAGAGATTGAGAATTCGACCGACCGCATGACCGAGGAACTGGCCCATCAGATGGGCCGCCCGGTGCGCTATGGCGGCGAATTCGGCGGTCTGCAGGAACGCACCAGCCACATGGCCAAGATCGCAGCCGATGCGCTGGCCCCCACGATAATCGAAGACAGCGCCGCCTTTAGCCGCAAGATCCTGCGTGAGCCGCATGGCGTGGTTTTCGTCGTGGCACCGTGGAACTACCCCTACATGACCGCGAACAACACCATCGCGCCCGCGCTGATCGCGGGCAATTCGGTGATCCTGAAACACGCCTCGCAGACCATTCTGGTCGGCGAACACCTCGCCGATGCCTACCGCGCTGCGGGCGTGCCGGAGGATGTGTTCCAGAACGTTCTGCTGAGCCATGACACCACATCGGCGCTGATCGCGGACAACGCCTTTGATTTCGTCAACTTCACCGGCTCTGTCGGCGGCGGGCAGGCGATGGAGCGTGCAGCGGCGGGCACCTTCACTGGCGTCGCGACCGAGTTGGGCGGCAAAGACCCCGCCTATGTCCGGGCCGACGCCAATCTCGACGCGGCAGTCGACGGCGTGATGGACGGCGCAATGTTCAACGCGGGCCAATGCTGCTGCGGGATCGAGCGGATTTATGTGCACGAAAGCCTTTATGACGCTTTCGTTGAAAAGGCCGTGGCATGGGTGAACAACCTCAACCTCGGCAACCCGCTGGATCAGGCCACGACGCTTGGCCCGATGGCCAACGTGCGTTTCGCCAATGAGGTCCGCGCGCAGATTGACGAGGCACTGGCCGATGGCGCAAAGGCGCATATCGAAAAGATGCCCGCCGACGATGGTGGCGCTTACCTCACCCCGCAAATCCTGACCGATGTGACCCACGAAATGCGCGTCATGCGCGACGAAAGCTTTGGCCCCGTGGTCGGCATCATGCCGGTGAAGGACGACGAAGAAGCCATTGCGCTGATGAACGACAGCCAATTTGGTCTGACCGCTGCGATCTTTACCGCCGATGCCGACGCTGCCGAAGCCATTGGCCAGCGGCTGGAAACTGGCACCGTCTTCATGAACCGCGCCGATTACCTGGACCCGGCGCTGTGCTGGACCGGCTGCAAGCAAACTGGGCGCGGCGCGGGCCTGTCTGAACTGGGCTATCACGCGCTGACACGCCCTAAATCCTACCACCTCAAGAAAGCCTGAGACATGTCCCTGACTGCCAATTGGTCTTACCCCACCGCCATCCGCTTCGGCGCGGGCCGCATTAAAGAGATCGCCGAGGCCTGCGCCGCTGCGGGCATCAAGAAGCCGCTGCTGGTCACCGACAAGGGGCTGGCCTATCTGCCGATCACCCAGTCCACGCTCGACCTGATGGAAGCCGCTGGCCTTGGCCGTGCGATGTTCTCGGACGTTGACCCGAACCCGACCGAGATGAACGCCGAGGCGGGCATCAAGGTCTATCGCGACGGCGGCCATGACGGCGTGATCGCCTTCGGCGGCGGCTCGGGGCTTGATCTGGGCAAGGTCATTGCCTTCATGGCGGGCCAAACGCGCCCCCTGTGGGATTTCGAAGATATCGGCGACTGGTGGACCCGCGCCGACCCTGAGGGCATCGCGCCTATCGTGGCCGTGCCGACGACCGCCGGCACAGGCTCGGAAGTTGGCCGCGCAAGCGTGATCACCAATTCCCAGACCCATGAGAAAAAGATCATCTTCCACCCCAAAATGCTGCCCGCCGTCGTGATCTGCGACCCGGAACTGACCGTCGGCATGCCGCCGATGATCACCGCAGGCACCGGGATGGATGCTTTCGCCCACTGCCTCGAAGCCTTCTGCTCGCCGCATTACCACCCGATGAGCCAAGGCATGGCGCTGGAAGGCATGCGGCTGGTCAAGGAATATCTGCCCCGGGCCTATGCCGATGGCACTGATCTTGAGGCGCGCGGGCATATGATGTCTGCCGCGGCCATGGGCGCCACGGCGTTCCAAAAGGGTCTGGGCGCCATCCATGCCATCAGCCACCCGATTGGCGCGGTGCATCACACGCATCACGGCACCACCAACGCGGTCGTCATGCAGCCCGTCCTGCGCATGAACCGCCCCGCGATCGAAGACCGTCTGGCCAAAGCGGCAGCCTATCTTGAAATCGTCGGCGGCTTTGATGGCTTCTATGATTTCGTCGGCAAGTTAAATGCGGAGTTGAATATCCCGACCTCGCTGACCGCCCTTGGCGTGACCGACCCGGATATCGACGCGCTGGTGGCCTCGGCCCTGCAAGACCCAAGCTGCGGCGGCAACCCGATTGAACTGACCAAAGAGAATGTTACGCAGCTGCTGCGCGACTGCTTTTAAAACGCAAAACGGGGGGCCGGATCATCGGCCCCCCGTTTATTAAAAATCAGTGAAACGTCGGATTATTCAGTCGTCTTGGCTTCTTCCATATCCGCTTCAGTAACCTCGGGCCCGACCGAGACCAAATACGTCCAAACATCCTTGGCGTCTTCTTCGTCTCTCAGACGGTAAGACATCTTGGATTTGGCGCGGTTCGTGTCGAGATAGCTGGCCAGAAACTTCTTGGGATCGGCCACATATCCGGCGAAGTCTTCTTCGTTCCACGCCAGCCCGGCCTCGCCGGCTTCAACGAGGGAATCGCCATAGCGGTAGTCTTCGACCGACCCCGCCACGCGGTTGTAGATTCCATATAGGTTCGGCCCGGTGCGGCCGCCTTTTTGGATGTCATTGCCCTCATCATCTTGGATCATGTGGCAGCTTTTGCATTTACGAAAGACCTTTTCCCCGGCTTCGGCATCACCGGAGGCATGGCTTTCCGCCCAAAGGGGCGTGGCCCCAAGGCAGATGGCGAAGATCGACGCGATACGCATGTTCATTGTGAGTTCCTTTGTCTGGCTGATTTGAAACTAGCGTTTGGGGCGATGGGGTAAAGGACCTGTGCTGCGCCAAAAGGTAGCATGAGCGCACCGCATGCCGGTTAGCGGTTGAGACTAGGGGAGATTCCTCCGATAACTGCCGGTGAATTTCTTCTGCGCTGAGGGTGAGATGAACACAACGGCGAGCCGCCTCTGATGGAGATCATGGTCCCCGCCTGGGTCGACGGCACCCTGCAACCGGTTGAAAAACTCGCCGCGCATGAGCGCGGTTTGCGGCATATGGCGGTCTCGGTCTTTGTCATTGCCGAGGGCAAGTTGCTGCTGCAGCAGCGCGCGCTTGGCAAATACCACACCCCCGGCCTCTGGGCGAATACCTGCTGCACGCATCCGCAATGGGACGAGCCGCCCCAAGCCTGTGCCACACGGCGTTTGGAAGAGGAGTTGGGGATCTCCGGGTTGGACCTTCAGAATCGCGGCCAAGTCGAATACCGCGCCGATGTTGGCGGCGGGCTGATTGAGCATGAGGTTGTTGAGGTCTTTCTTGCCCATGCAGACCCGGCACTGTCGATCACGGAAAACCCCGATGAGGTGATGGCGACGCACTGGATCAGCCTAAGCGATCTGCACACCAACCTCGCGCAGAACCCCGAAGAATATACGCCTTGGTTGCGGATCTACATGGCCGAACACCAAGGTCTGATCCTCGGCGGCGGGGCGATAAAATAACAGCAAAGGCGGGCCAGAGATGACCGAAGACATGCAAGACCAAAAGACACGCGCGGCGGAATGGTTCCGCAAGCTACGCGATGACATCGTCCAGGCGTTCCATGACATCGAAGCGCGTCATGTGGGCGAGGAAGAGGCCGGGCGGTTCGTGGTCAGCAACACCACCCGCACCGCGCCCGATGGGTCAGATGCCGGCGGCGGTGAGATGTCCGTCATGCGCGGCGGGCGTGTGTTTGAGAAGGTGGGCGTGAATATTTCCACCGTCTACGGCAACTTGGGCGAACGGGCGCAGGCGGCCATGGCCGCGCGCAAAGGACTGCCGGGCATGGCCGATGATCCGCGTTTCTGGGCCTCGGGCATTAGTCTGGTCGCGCATATGCAAAACCCACATGTGCCTGCCGTGCATATGAACACCCGCATGTTCTGGACCCCTCATGCATGGTGGTTCGGCGGTGGGGCGGATTTGAACCCTTGTATTGAGTATGATGAGGACACCGCCCATTTCCATGCCGAGATGAAGGCCGCTTGTGACCCCCATAGCGTCACGCTCTATGATGAGCTGAAGGCTTGGGCGGATGAGTATTTCTACATCCCGCACCGCAAGCGCGCGCGGGGGGTGGGTGGCATCTTTTACGATGACCGCAACAGTGGCGACTGGGAGGCGGATTTTGCTCTGACTCAAGACGTGGGCCGGGCGTTTCTGCCCGCCTATGTGCCATTGGTCGACAAGCGGCGCGAGATGGAGTGGGACATGGACGACAAGGATGTGCAGTTGCGCCACCGTGGGCTCTATGCTGAGTATAACCTCGTTTACGACCGGGGGACGAAGTTCGGTTTGGAGACGGGGCATGACCCTGATGCCGTGCTGATGAGCCTGCCGCCGATGGCGAAGTGGGTTTGAGCTAAGCGTTTGGGTGGACGTTCGGTTGCTCAATTCCACCCCGGCCCGGAATCAAGCCGTAGGCGCCGGGCCATCGCCTGCCCGCCCGGACGGGTAGGCGATTTGGTAAGGCTTGGCGTGACCTCGCCAACGCACACCATGGTTGAACCATAAAGTGGCTTCAACAGCCGCCAGATCGCCGACCCGCGGGCAGGCGATGGCCCTCCTCACATGTGGCTAGGTCTTACCCGCACGTCCCGCGCACGGTATCAATCATCAACTGCACATTCTCCGGGTCCGCATCCGGCGTAATGCCATGCCCCAGATTAAAGATATGCGGCCCCTTCGACAGCGCATCAACGATCGACCGCGTCTCTTGCACCAGCGCATCGCCGCCCCTCACCATATGTGATGACTTGAGATTGCCCTGCACACAGCCATTGGGCTGCACATGTTCGGCCACCCATTCGGCGCTGACACCATCGTCGATGGCGATGCAGTCCGCTCCGGTTGCTGCGTGTAGATTGGCAAACCGCGCCCCGGCACCGCGCGGGAAGGCGATGATCGGCACGCCCGGATGGCGAGCCTTCAGCGCGCTGATAATCTGGCGCAGTGGCTCGGTCGAATAACGGTCAAAATCGGTGCCTTGAAGCGATCCGGCCCAGCTGTCGAAGAGCTTCACCACCTCGGCCCCCGCCTTGATCTGCATGTCGAGGTATTCGATCGTAGCCAACGTAATCCGCTCCATCAACGCGTCGAACACCTCGGGGTTCTCATCTTTCAACGCATGCGCCGGGCCTTGGTCCGGCGTGCCTTTGCCCGCGATCATATAGGTCGCCACCGTCCATGGCGCGCCTGCGAAACCGATCAGCGTGGTCTCTTCGGGCAGTTCGCGCGACAGGATGCGGACCGTCTCGTAAATCGGGGCGAGGTGGTCGTGGATCGCGTCGGCTGGTTTCAGCGCTTCCATCTCGGCCTTGGTGGTGATTGTCGACAACCGCGGCCCTTCGCCGGTGACGAACCACAGGTCGGCCCCAAGCGCTTGGGGCACCAGCAGGATGTCGGCAAAAAGGATCGACCCATCAAACCCATAGCGGCGGATCGGCTGCAGCGTCACCTCGGCGGCAAGTTCAGGATTGTAGCAAAGCGACAGGAAATCCCCCGCCTTGGCCCGCGTTGCGCGGTACTCCGGCAGGTAGCGCCCGGCTTGCCGCATCATCCAGATAGGTGGGGTCGGCAGGGTTTCGCCCGCAAGGGCGCGCAGGATGGTCTTATTCGCAGTCATTATGGCGTTCCTAATTGTGGCAAACCCGTAGGTAGCGCAGGTACAGCAGTTGTCAGTTCATGTCGACGGGGGTAGGGATGCGTCATGACGTATCAGCTCCCCACCCCGGCCCGGCCCCTCAACATCGGCACACGCGGATCGCTTCTGGCGCTCGCGCAGGCGAATGAGGTGCGCGACCGGCTTGCCGCCGCCTTCGATCTGCCGTTCGAGGCTTTCACCATCGTCGTGATCAAGACCACGGGTGACAAGATCATCGACCGCCCGCTGAAAGAGATCGGCGGCAAGGGCCTGTTCACCCGCGAGATCGAGGCCGCGCTGCTGGATGGCTCCATCGACATCGCGGTGCATTCGATGAAGGACATGCCGACGCTGCAACCCGAGGGGCTGTTGATCGACACCTATCTGCCGCGCGAGGATTGCCGCGACGCTTTCATCTCGCCGCATCTGAAATCCATCGCCGAGTTGCCCGAAGGCGCGGTCGTGGGCACCTCCAGTCTGCGCCGCCGGGCGCAGGTGAAACTGCGGCGGCCTGATCTGGAAGTGGTCGAGTTTCGTGGCAACCTGCAAACGCGTTTGAAAAAGCTCGACGACGGCGTGGCCGAAGCGACTTTCCTCGCCATGGCCGGGCTGAACCGGCTCAAGATGGACGATGTGCCGCAGGCTGCCGTTCACCCTGACGACATGCTCCCCGCCATCGCGCAGGGGGCCATCGGGGTGGAGCGCCGCGAGGACGACAGCCGCGCCGCCGAGATGCTCTCGGCGATTCATGACCGCAAGACTGGCCAACAACTGGCCGCCGAACGCGCGTTCCTCGCCACCCTCGACGGGTCTTGCGAGACGCCAATTGCCGGTCTGGCCGAACTCAACGGCAGCGAGATGCGCCTGCGCGGGCAGGTGCTGCGCCCCGACGGGTCTGATGCGATCGGCGATGACGTGACCTGCGCCATTTCCGATGGCGCCGCGGCGGGCGAGGCGATGGCCCGCAAGCTTCTGGCCGAGGCCGGACCGGGTTTCTTTGACTGGCGCGAATGATCGGCAATCTCTTCACGCTGAAACAGCTTGAAGCGCTGATCTGGGTCGCAGACCTTGGCAGTTTCCGCCGCGCCGCCGCGCATCTGAACACGACACAGCCCAATATCTCTGCCCGGATTTCCGGGCTGGAGGCGACGCTGGGTGTCACCCTGATGCAGCGCGACGCCGGGTCGATCCGGCTGACCGAAAAGGGTAGCGCCCTACTGACGCAGGCCCGCCGCGTGGTGCGCGAGGCCGAGGCGCTGGTCGAGACCGCCGCGCGGCCCGACCTGATCGACGACAGCCTGCGCCTTGGGGTGACTGAAGTGGTTGCCAGCACATGGCTGCGGCCCTTTCTGCGTGCACTAGCCGAGGTCTATCCCAATCTCACCGTCGAGCTTACCGTCGATCTGTCCCGCGATCTGGATCAGGAGCTTGCCGCTCATGCGCTTGACCTGACGTTGCAAACCGCGCCCTTCTCGACCCCGGCGAGCGGGCAGTTGGACCTTGCGACCTATGATTACGTCTGGGTGGCCGCGCCGGAATTGGCCGCCCAGATCGGTCCCGCGCCTGACTTCGACGCCATGCTAGGGTATCCGGTGCTGGGCCATGCGCGGCATACGCAGGCCCATTCCGATCTGATCGGCCATTTCGACGGCACCACCGCGCCCAAGGCCCGTTTGGTACCTTCGAGCAGCCTTTCGGCGGCGATGAACATGGTGCTCGACGGGATGGGCGTGGCGGTATTGCCGCGTGTCATGGTGGCAGGAGCCTTGGTCGACGGGGCGCTGCGTATTCTGCCCGCCGCATGGCATCCGCGCCCGCTGCAAGTCGCCGCGCGCTATCACGCGGATCGCACGCCCGCCTATGTCGCCCGCGCCGCCGAACTGGCCAGGGACTGCGCTCAGGTCTTCGAGGCCGAGGATCGAAAAAATCTTTCACACCCATAGAATATAATAATTTGCAACGATGCTGCGCCCGCTCCTATCCTGCGCCCAAAGAGGAGTGAGACATGGCATCAACCATTCGACTGGGCGTAGACATTGGCGGCACCTTTACCGACGTGGTTCTGGAAAAGGGCGGGGAGAGCTTCTCGACCAAAGTGCTGACCACCTATGCCGCGCCCGAGAACGCGATCATCGACGGGATGCATCAGGTCTGCGCCAAGGCCGGGGTCACCCCTGCCGACCTGACCCAGATCATCCACGGCACCACGCTGGCGACCAACGCGCTGATTGAGCGGCGCGGGGCCAAGACGGCGCTGATCACGACCCAGGGCTTCCGCGACGTGATCGAGATGCGCACCGAAAGCCGGTTCGAGCAGTATGATCTGAACCTCAACCTCCCCGAGCCGCTGCTGCCGCGCCAGATGCGCTATACGGTCAGCGAACGTGTCGATGCTACCGGGGCCGTGCTGCTACCGCTCGACCGGGCCGAGGTTGAGGCTCTGGCGGATCGTATCGCCGAAGCGGGCTATGAAAGCGTCGCGGTGGGGCTGATCCATTCCTACCTGAACGACGCGCATGAACGGCTGATCCGCGAGGTGCTGGAAGAGCGTCTGCCGGGGGTCATGGTCTCGATCTCTTCTGAGGTCTCGCCACAGATGCGCGAGTACGAGCGGTTCAACACCGTGGTCGCCAATGCCTATATTAAGCCGCTGATGAAAAGCTACCTCGGGCGGCTTGAAGGGCGGCTGCATGAGGAAGGCGTCGGCTGCAACATCTTCCTGATGCACTCGGGCGGTGGCATCATCTCGATCGAAAGCGCCGCCGAATTCCCGGTGCGGCTGGTGGAATCCGGCCCGGCGGGGGGCGCGGTCTTTGCCGCCAACATCGCCGCGCGCTATGGGCTCGATAAGGTACTGAGCTTCGACATGGGCGGCACCACGGCCAAGATCTGTCTGATCAAGAACCAGACGCCCAAGACCAGCCGAGTGTTCGAAGTGGCGCGGACCTACCGGTTCAAAAAAGGCTCGGGCATGCCGATCTCGATCCCGGTGATCGACATGGTGGAGATTGGTGCGGGGGGCGGCAGCCTTGCCCATGTGGACGCCATGCGGCAGATCCGTGTGGGGCCGGAAAGCGCGGGCTCCGAGCCGGGGCCCGCCTGTTATGGCCGGGGTGGCGCGAAGCCTGCGGTGACCGATGCCGATCTGGTGCTGGGCAAGCTCGACCCCGACAATTTCGCAGGCGGCTCAATCCGGCTGGATACCGCAGGTTCCGAAGGGGCGCTGCATCAGGTCATCGGGCAAGAGCTCAACATGGACGCCGCCACCGCCGCCTTCGGTCTGGCCGAGGTGGTGGACGAGAACATGGCCAATGCCGCGCGGGTGCATGCGGTCGAAAACGGCGAGGATCTCAGCGACTACACGATGATCGCCTTCGGCGGCGCGGCCCCGCTGCACGCAGGGCGGCTCTGTGAGAAGTTGGGCGTCGAACGCCTGCTGGTACCGCCCGGTGCCGGGGTCGGCTCGGCCATCGGCTTCCTGCGCGCGCCCTTCAGCTTTGAGGCCAACCGCTCGGTCTATATGAAGCTGTCGGATTTCGATGCGGATCGCATTAAGGCGCTGCTGGCCGAGCTACGCGACGAGGCCACCGGCTTTGTCCGCAACTGCGACGCCGGGGCAGAAATCCTGTCGGAATACAAAGTCTACATGCGCTACAGCGGGCAGGGCTGGGAGATCCCCATCGTGCTGGACGAGGCAGACGCCCTAAACCCCGATGCCGCCCGGTTCGAGGCGCTTTTCGAGGCGGACTACGCCAAGCTTTTCGGTCGTACCGTCGAGGGGTTGGATATCGAGATCACGGTCTGGTCGGTCAATGCCACCACCCCGCCCGAGGCGGTCGCCCGCACCGCAGAGCAGTCCCCGGGTGCGGCGGCAGATGTGGCTCTAACACGGCGTATGTTCGACCCGGCGCTCGCTGAATACTGCGAGGCCGACGTGGTGCTGCGCGCCCAGATGGCCCCCGGCCAGACCGCCCAAGGCCCTGCCGCAATCACCGAGGATGAGACGACAATCATCCTGCCCGCCTCGCGCCGGGCGATCTGCCAGCCCGACGGCTGCATCGACATCACCGTGAAAGGGTAAGCCCATGGCACAGACACACTCCAACGTTGCCTATCAGGTCATGTGGAACCGGCTGATCTCGGTCGTCGAGGAACAGGCGCAGGCGCTGGTGCGCACCGCCTTTTCAACCTCGGTCCGTGAGGCGGGCGATCTCTCGGCCGGGGTCTATGACACCGACGGTCAGATGCTGGCCCAAGCGGTCACCGGCACCCCGGGCCACGTCAACGCCATGGCCGACGCGGTGGCGCATTTCATCCGGCGCATCGGGCGGCAGAACATCCTTGAGGGTGATGTCTATATCACCAACGACCCTTGGGAGGGGACGGGCCACCTGCATGACATCACCATGGTCACGCCGTCCTTTCACCGTGGCAAGCTGGTCGGATTTTTTGCCTGTACCGCGCATATCGTCGACATCGGCGGGCGTGGCTTTGGCGCGGATGCGGCGAGCGTCTACGAGGAAGGGCTCTACCTGCCGATCATGAAATTCGCCGATGCGGGCAAGGTCGATGAGACGCTGGTTCGGATCATCCGTGGCAACGTGCGCGAGCCGGATCAATTGGTCGGCGACATTTACGCGTTGACCACCTGCAACGAGATCGGTCACCGCCGTCTCATAGACATGATGGAGGAGTTCGCCCTCGACGATCTCACCGGCATCGCGGCCTTCATCCTCGACAATTCCCGCCACGCCACGCTGGAGCGGATTGCCGCCCTGCCACGCCAGCAGGCGACTGGCGAGATGACGATCGACGGGTTCGACACGCCAATTACGCTCAGGGTCACGGTGAGCATTGAAGAAGATCACATCCTGTCGGATTTCACGGGCACCAGCGGGATCGACAAGAAGGGCATCAACTGCCCGCTGGTCTATACCAAAGCCTATGCCTGCTACGCGCTGAAATGCGCCATCGCGCCGGAGATCCCCAACAACGCCGCCTCGTTAGAGCCGTTTCGGATCACTGCGCCCGAAGATACCATCGTCAACGCCGTGCACCCGGCACCCGTGGCACTGCGGCACATCGTCGGTCACTTCGTGCCCGATACGGTCTACGCGGCGCTGGATCAGATCCTGCCCAATCTTGTCCCGGCCGAGGGCGCGGGCTGCCTGTGCAACTTCCAAGTCAGCCTGCGCCCGCGCACGGATGCGCAAGCCCCCGCAGGCGCGCGCCGGGCTGAGGTGCTGACCTTCAACTCCGGCGGCTCGGGCGCGCGGCCAGAACACGACGGGCTGAACGCAACGGCTTTCCCCTCGGGTGTGATGACCATGCCGGTTGAGGCCACGGAACATGCAGGCCCGGTGGTGATCTGGCGTAAGGAACTGCGGCCCGACAGCGGCGGGGCAGGACGTCAGCGCGGCGGGCTGGGACAATATATGGAGGTCAGCGCCCGCGAGGGCCATGAGTTCGACATGCAGGCGATGTTCGACCGCGTCGATCATCCCGCCCGTGGGCGGCAGGGCGGCGCCTCCGGCGCCCCCACCACCATCGCCCGCGACGATGGCACGCCGATGCGCGGCAAGGGCAAACAGTTCGTGCCGCATGGCCGCCGGGTGATGATGGCCTTCCCCGGTGGCGCGGGATACGGCGATGCGTCTGAGCGCCCCAAGGACTTGGTGAAACGCGACCTTCTGCGCGGCTACATCAGCGCAGAGGTGGCTGCGGCGGACTATGGGCTGAGCGCCGAAGACATCCGCGAGGTGCAAGAGGCGATCCGCAAAGGCGCGGACCTGTGAAAGAGTTGCCGCTCAAGGGTTTATAAGCGCACGGGGGTCATTGACTGTTACAAAGCGCGGGTGTTCCTTGGCCGCATCATGCCAAGAGGAACCCAGTGATGTATGTGATTGACCCCCCAAAGCAGAGCAGCCTTGCCGTTCAAGGCACCAGCGACCGTTTCCCGGTGCGCCGCGTCTTTTGCGTGGGCCGCAACTATGAGGCGCATGTGCTTGAAATGGGCAACGACATGCGCGACCCGCCGTTCTTTTTCACCAAACCCGCTGATGCCACGCTCGATACGCCCTGTACCGTGCCCTACCCGCCGCTGACGGAGGATTTCCACTTTGAGGCAGAGCTTGTCATCGCCATCGGCAAGGGTGGCGCGAATATTGCGGAAGCTGATGTGATGGATCACATCTGGGGGGCCTCCGTGGGCATTGATTTTACCCGCCGTGATCTTCAGGCCCAAGCCAAGAAGATGGGCCGCCCGTGGGACTGGTCTAAGGCGTTTGATAATTCCGCGCCCATCGCACCGATCTTGCCGATTGCAGATGTCGCTTCGGTTGAGACAGGGCGCATCTGGTTGGCCGTAAACGGTGAGATGAAACAAGAGGCCGATCTGGCGCAGATGATCTGGTCGGTACGCGAGCATACCGCAACCCTTTCACGGGCAGTCACACTGGCGCCGGGCGACATAATCATGACGGGCACGCCAGCCGGGGTTGGCGCCGTGGTGCCGGGTGATGTGTTGACTGGCGGCGTCAATGGCATTGCTGAGTTTGAGGTTACCGTCGGCCCGCGCGCGTGAGCGATCTGGCGCTGTATAATTACTTCCGCTCATCGACTTCGGTCCGGGTGCGGGCGGCGCTGAATCTCAAGGGGCTGCGCTATGACTATGTGCCGCTGTCCCTGCTTGCCGGAGAACAGCATGGGGCCAAACATCTGGCGCTGAACCCTTCGGGGGCGGTGCCGACATTGATGACGGGGCAGGGGCCGCTGTCGCAATCTATGGCGATCCTTGAATGGCTTGATGAGGAATATCCCGAACCGCCGCTTTTACCTGCTGATGCGTGGGGCCGGGCGCGGGTGCGTTCGCTGGCCTATATCGTGGTACAAGACGTGCACCCGGTGAACAATCTGCGGGTGTTGCAGCACCTAGAGGGGGAGTTTGGCGTCGACCCATCGGGCAAGGCTGCGTGGTTTGCCTATTGGGCCAGTGCGGGCATGGCGGCGCTTGAGGCACGGTTGGCTCAGGAACCCGAGACGGGCGATTTTTGCCATGGTGATGATGTTGGTTTGGCCGATCTCTGCCTCTATGCGCAGGTCTTGAACAATGCCCGCTTTGGGGTCGATATGACCCCCTACGCCACCATTCGCCGCATCCATGCAAATTGCATGGACGTACCGGCGTTAAAGCTTGCCGCGCCGGCTAACCAGCCCGACGCGGTCTAGCGTTTAGGTACTGACCAACGTCCGCTCGGCTCTTGCACGCGCCTGCGCGGCAAGGTCCGGCAGGCCAGTTTTTTCATAGACTTCGCTCAGCATCAGGTTCAGCGGCACGCCATCTGGATCATAGGTGCGGCGCATTTCCAAAACCTGTTGCGCGGCAGAGGCCCGACCATCGCGCACCAGTGCATCAAGATGGATCTGCTCAAACAGATCGCGTTGGGCATGGCTGCCGCCGCATTCCGCCATCCGGGGCAGAGCCATGCCCAACGCGCGGATTGCGGTACTCCAATCCCCCTTGGCATGGGCGGCGATGCCACGAGCGGCAGGCAGGGCGACTTCGGCCCATGCGGCATGGTCGTAGGCAGTCGTTTCGGTGGCGCGGGCTTCGATTGCAGAGAGCATCTCTGCCGCCTCGGGTCGTTCGGTGCGGCAAAGGGCATAGAGGTATTGCAGCGTCAGGAAGGGGCTAACCGTGTCCTGCCCCCGGGCCGCTACATGATCTGCCACATCGCCCCAACGGTCTCCGACATCGACACCTGCAAACTCCATTCGCGCCAGCAGGGAAACAGCGCCTACCTGATCTTGGGAGTAATCCTTCTCCAACCCCCAAATATGTGTGTCATAGGCGGCACGTACGTCGTCATGGCGGCCCTGCGAGAGATAGAAAAGTGCCAGATGCCACCAATTGTGGCTGCGCATGAATGAGTTCAGATCGGTCCAAGTCTCGGCCACGCTTTCCATGAAGCGGGCGCCTTCGGCCACACGGCCTTCAGTCAACATCACATGGGCCAGCGCGTGATGCGCCCAAGGCTCATCGTGGCGCAATTTCATCGCGCGGCGGGCGGCGGCCTCGGCTCGGTCGAGCAGGTGGCACTGCTCGTAGCCAAAGGCGATCATGCCGTGGGTATAGGCAATGTCCTCGGCCTCGGGCAGGGATTTCAACGCCATGCGCAACATGCCAGCGGCATCGCCTGAGTTGAACAGGTGGTATTGCGCCAGTTTCAGCATTGCCAGATCGCGCGGCCATTGATCGGTGATTGCATCACAGGCGCTGAGCATGCCCGGCACGTCTCCGTCGACCCAATGGCCTATGGCGCGGATCACTTCCGTTTCGCGGGCGTTTGCGCCTTTCGCGGCGTTAGCACGCACCAGATAGGGGCGGGCCTTTTCTGGCGCGATGGGGTGTTCAAGGAACATCCACAAGAGCGCAGCGTAGGCGTTGACCAGCGGCCCCTCCGGGTCGGCATCGGCTGCGGCGATGATGCCTGCGGCTTTGGGCTGGTAGGACAGAAAACCGTGGATGAAATCATTGATCGCCTGCAGGGTTTCCGGGCGGCTGGCTGTCGTTTCCAATCCGTAAAGGTCTTTTGTCATCTCGGGTCTCCGGCGGTGTCGTGGAATTGACGCAGGTGTTGGGCAACAGCAAGGGCGGCATCCCAATGGATCGAATGGCCCGAATCGGGCAGGGTGGCCTGCACCACGTTCGGTATCTGCGCGAAAGCTTCTTCAGCGGCAGCGCGGGGGATCAGCAGGTCTCCGGCACCGTGGAGCACTTGGGTTGGGCAGGTCAGATCAGCAGGGCGCACCGTAGGGCGGAAACCACGCAGGGCTTCCATCTGATGGGCCATGGCATCGGCGCTTTGTGCATGGGGATAGGCCAGCGCGGCGGCTAGGGCGGTGTCTGTATTGGCTGGATCGGTGAAGAATCCCGGCGCGAAGATCCAAGGGTAAAGCCCGCGAAGCCAAAGCTGCTCCCCCTCCGGCGCGCGGCGGACGGCGAGCAGCGCGTCAAACACTGCCATCGTGCGCGGCGCACGGACCGGGGCAGAGGCGAGGATGCTCATCGCTTGGATGCGCTCGGGCGCTAGGCCAAAAAGCTCCATTGCCATCAGGCCGCCCATGGAATGGCCGACAACGTGAAACTTTGCGTGCCCCAGCTCATCCATCAACGCCAGCGCATCCCGTGCCATCTGCGCGACGGAGGTTTCGGCGTCCCACGGGGTCGTGCGCCCGGTGCTGCGGTTATCGGGGCGGATGAGAGTGAACTGGTCGGTCAGCAGCGGCGCCAAAGCGCCCCAACTTGCGCTGTCGCTTAGCATCCCCGCCAACATCAGAATGGGCGGTCCGCTGCCGTCGACCTCAAAATGCAGGGTGATATCGGAAAGGGCGAGTTCAGGCATTCAGGCTGCTCCAACAAGGCAAGAGGTCACCCTCGGCCGGGGTGGCGGTGTAGATCGCTCGGGCGATGGCACGCGAGAGACACAGAGCGGCGGCATGGCCGATCATCGCCACATCCCCCGGAGGCCGGGCGGCGGTCGAGAGAGAGAAGACCAGATCGCCGTCATTGGGCATATGCGCGGGCACCACCGCGCGGGCGATGCCGTCATGGGCGGCCACGGCGACGCGCTGGCATTCGGCTTTGGTCAGCGCTGCATCGGTGGCGACAATGGCGATGGTGGTGTTGGCACGGGCCGACATAGCGGCCATTTTGCGGCTTTCGAATGTAAGACCCAGACCGGCTGACGGGTCTGGCCCCAGCCCGCCAAACTCTCCGTCGATCTCAAATGGGGCGGCGTGGAAATGGCGGTCTCCGGGGGTAGTAACGGCACCGACCGGATTGGCCCCGACCAACGCGCCGACCATGCTGCCGTCAGGCAGTTGTAGGCTGGCAGAGCCGAGTCCACCTTTTACCATCGCGCTGAGCGCGCCTGTGCCCGCGCCGACAGAGCCTATCTCGAACTCCTTGCCCGCCGCCTCTAGCGCCTTGCGGCCCAGATCAGCATAGGGGTTCCGATCCCAATCTTTGTTACCACCATTAAGCAGATCAAACAGGATCGCACCGGGCACCAACGGGATCAGGGCATCCCCCACGCGAAAGCCGCGCCCGCGGGCGCGCAGCGCATCCACCACGCCTGAGCAGGCGTCGAGCCCGTAGGCAGAGCCGCCCGAGAGCACCAGCGCATCCACCGCCGCGACGGTTTTATCGGGGGCCAGCAAATCAGTCTCGCGCGTGCCCGGCGCACCACCCATGACATGAACAGAGGCCGTGAAGGGTGCATCGCCGATCAACACGGTGCTGCCGGATTTCAGCCGCGCGTCTTGAGCATTGCCGACCTTGATTCCGGCGACATCGGTTATGAGGTTGCGTGGGCCGGGGTACATCGCGCGCATCATGAGCGGCATGCTTTTGCAGCGGCGCTGTTCACGTGAAACATCCACGGGATTCTGGCGTTGTGTGTCGCATCGTTGCTCCGGAAATCAGGTCCTATTTCGCGGAGTTTGCGCGCTTCACTGCCTGATGCCAAGACCTGAGGCAGACTTAGGTTCCAGCCCACTCAGCCCGCGCCGTAAAAAAGGGCGCGCAGGTTGCCCCGCGCGCCCAATATCTCTGACCGAAGCCGGTTAAATTTAGTGCTGTTCTTCGGCCACGGCTGCTGCAACCGCTTCTTCAAAGATCGCCAGACCTTCTTCGACAATGGCGTCTGATGCGGTCAGCGGCACCATCACGCGAACGGCGTTGCCGTGCATGCCGCAGCTGAGCAACAGCAGGCCGCGCTTTAGGGCGTGGGCAATGACGCGTTTGGTGAAATCCGCGTCAGGCTTGGCGCTGTCGAAATCGGTCACAAATTCAACGGCGACCATCGCACCAAGGCCACGGATATCCCAAAAACGGAAGGGCGCGGAACGCTCGCCAATCTCGGCAAAGCGAGCCTTGAGCGTGTCGCCCATGGCGGTGGAGCGGGCGAGAAGGCCTTCCTCCTCGATCGCTTCGATAGCGGCGAGCGCTGCGGCACAGGCCACCGGGTTGCCGCCATAGGTGCCGCCCAGACCGCCGGGGATCATCGCGTCCATCAGATCGGCGCGGCCAATCACGCCAGCCAGCGGATAGCCACCAGCCATGGATTTTGCCACGGTGATTAGGTCAGGCACCACGCCGGAATGTTCGATAGAGAACCACGTGCCGGTGCGGCCAAAGCCTGCCTGCACTTCGTCCGCGATCAGCAGGATGCCGTGCTGGTCACAAATGGCGCGCAGTTCTTGCAGCATTTCGAAGGGCACCGGGGTATAGCCGCCTTCGCCGAGCACCGGCTCGATGATGATTGCGGCCACACGTTCGGGCTGCGCATCGGTGAGGAAGAGGTTTTTCAGCCCGGTCAGCGCGTCCTGTACGGAGATGCCATCGCGAACCGAAGGGAAGGGCGCGCGGAAGACATCTGCCGGGAAGGGACCAACGTCTTTTTTGTAGGGGGAGATTTTGCCAGTCATGCCCAGCGTCAGCAGGGTACGGCCATGGTAACCGCCAGTAAAGGCGATGATGCCCGAACGGCCAGTTGCGGCGCGGGCGATTTTCACAGCATTTTCAACAGCTTCGGCACCGGTCGTGACAAGCAGCGTCTTTTTCGGTGCGTCGCCGGGGGCAAGGGTGTTCAGCTTCTCAGCCAGTTCGACATAGGGGCCGTACGGCACAACCTGAAAGCTGGTGTGGGTGTAGTTGTCTTCTTGGGCTTTGGCGGCTTCGATCACTTTCGGGTGACGGTGGCCGGTGTTCAGCACGCCGATACCCCCGACGAAGTCGATGTAGCGGTTGCCTTCAACATCCCACAGTTCGGCATTCTCGGCGTATTTTGCATAGATCGGCGCAGCGGACGCGACACCGCGTGGCACGGCTGCATCGCGACGTGCGACAAGCTCGGCATTGGTCTGACCGTCAGGCTGGGTGGCTGGGTTGGCTTCGACAACCGTCATTTGCGGTGCTGCCTTGGCTTTGGCGGTGGACTTCCGGGTCGATTTCTTGACGGTGCTGGACATGGTGCAGATACCTTATTGCGAAAGTAAGAGGGGCGTAGAGATGGGTCGTTTAAAAAATCCATATTCTGTTTAATATAATTGTCAATCGCCATCGCAGCCTCTATTTAACAATTCTCACGGCCACCACCTGACCCGGCGTAAGTGCCGTGCAGAGTGCGGCCGATCCCATAAAGGACAAGTCATTGAACGTTGGTGAAAAACTTAGATTGATCCGCAAAAAGCACGGGTTGTCTCAGCGTGAACTTGCGGCCAAGGCTGGATTGACCAATGGCACGATATCGCTGATCGAAAAAAACCGGACCAGCCCCTCTGTCGCGTCCCTCAAAAGCCTGTTGGACGCGATTCCCATCAGTATGGCCGAGTTTTTCTCGATCCTAGAGGAAGACGATAGCGCCAAAGTGTTTTACCGCGCGCAGGAACTGACCGAGATTTCGCCCAGCCATCAGGGGGGCGTTTCGCTTCGCCAATTAGGCAATGCGGAACACCACGCACTTCAGGTGCTGCATGAAACCTATGAACCCGGCGCCGATACTGGGCCGGAGTTCCTGCGCCATGACGGCGAAGAGGCGGGTGTCGTGGTGCGGGGCAGTATTGAGGTGACGGTCGACGGCGCGGTGAGCGTGTTGCAAAGCGGTGATGGATATTTGTTCGACAGTCGTCTGCCCCATCGGTTCCGCAATATCGGAGATGTGCCTTGCGAGATCGTCAGCGCCTGCACTCCGCCGAGTTTCTAAAAACACGACCCTGATAAAAATCGACCGCCCCGAGCGGTCTGCTCGGGGCGGTCGATTTTTATCAGGTCTTAGTAGTCTGACCGGTAGTTTGACCTCTGGGCCTCCGGTTGCTGCTTATCGCGCCCGGTACGGTCCTCATCCGAATGAAGTTCCCTTCTGCCCGTTGTAAGAGCAAGTATGATGACCGCAGCTAAGGTCAGGATGGTCAGACCGCCGAGAAATAGCTCCGTGGTCATCTCCGTATTCCTTTTCGCACTGCGTTTCAGGTTCTCAACCGCGACCAGCCCAAAGTGTTCCCACTAATTTTTCGCGCATGACGAGTCTGTGGCGTGCAGAGCACGATTTCGGCAAGATTTCGCAGAGCGCTGGCATCAGTAGTCGTAGACCATTTTGCTATCTGTCGGCACGGGGAAATTTACCCGGATTTGATAGACATCATCCGTGGTCTCAACCTCGACCTGTCCGTTCAGCTGCCGGGTGAACGCGAGGATTAGCCGCGATCCCAGCCCGGTGCCTGACTTCACCTCTTCGGGGTTGCCGATGGTGTTGCGCACTTCAAGCATGGCCTTTTCCGGCCCGGTGGAGATGAGCTTGAGCGAAATGAAACCTTTGCCATGCTCTACTGTAGAGACATATTTAAGGGCATTGGTCAGCGCTTCGGACACCAGCAGTGTCAACGGGGCAGCATCGTCGGCGTCGATCTGAATGGTTTCAAAAGACTGCTCAACCTTCACACCAGAACTGGAAGCAAGCCCAACGGACAACAATTGGCCCACGATCTCGCGCAGCAATTCGCTCGCGTTGACGCGGACAAGGTCGTCGTTCTGGTAAAGGTTCTTGTGTACGGTGGCGAGGCTTAGAATACGATCTTGGAGGCGGCGTAGGACAAAACGTGCGTCTTCGCTTTTGGCCTGCCGGATCTGCATGTTCATGATCGATGAGATAAGTTGCAGGTTGTTCTTAACCCGGTGATGAACCTCTTTCAGCAATATGTTCTTTTGCCGAAGGCTGTCTTCCAATGTTGCCTCGTCTCGCAGGATAGACTCTGCCATGCCAACAAAAGCCGATTCCATCTCGACCAGTTCGGTGGGCACTGACGGGCCAAGCGTGCCACGGGGGAGGGTGCGGTTCAGAGCAAAACGGCGCATTTGCCGCCCGAGTTTGCGAATGTGGTTAATCGCCAGTCGGTTCAATGCCCAAAAGGCCACGATTAGGCTCGCCAACCACATGGCGATGGGCAAAAGCGCACTCAGCCGCGTAGAAAAACCGGTATCAAGGAAGGGCGTGTTGCTGGGCCAAACGCTCAGCGCGAATACCGTTTCGGGCACAATCGGAACAATCGCATAGGCACGTTCTTTGCCGACAGAATTTTGCGAGAGAAAGACGTTCGGATCTTTGGTGGTCAGCAAGGACAAGGCAACATCGTTGGGATATTCCTCTTTGGCCACGTCCAGCCCGTTCTCTGTCGTGAGGATGTGGCCCATCTTGTTGATGGTCATCATCGCGACACTGCTGTGCTTCCCCTTCGGCTCGCGGATGGCGTTGATGGCGTCTTCAGGAATGCTGAGCGCCATGAAGCCAATCAATTCGCGGTCTTCATAGACGGGTGCATTGATTAACGTGACCACCTGATTGCTGACCGCGCCTTGCAGTACCGGCATCGCGCGGCGGACCGGTGCGTCCAGCAATGACTGAAAGCTCTGCTCGTCGGAAAAATCGTGTTCTTGCCCGGTGGAGGAACAGGTCATACGCCCATCAAGCGCAATGAACCCAACCAGTGAATAGATGTCAGAGGCTTGCTTATATTCCTTGAGGAACGCAGTGCATTCTTCGGGATCATCCCGGCGCAGGCGCACGATAGAAGTCAGCGCCTCAGCCGCGCCAAAGGCTTCTTGGATCACCCTGCGTTCCGCAGCAGAGGATTGTTCCGTGACGGCGATCAGCGATAATTCTGCGCTTTGGCGACTTTGATCCGCAATCTGCCGCGTCTGCACAACCGCGATCAACCCAATGGGCAAAAGCGCGAGAGACAGAAACAGCAGAATACGGATCGTCAGCCCACGCATCAGATCACCGCTGAAGAAGCCAGATGTCATACTTAGAAAGAAGAAACTTTAGAGGCAGATAGCACAGACATAGTGGCATCGTCGGTCATCTCAAGAGATTCATCGTCATGATGGCCAAGCAGTTCGGCAAGGCGTGCACGCGCCCGGTTGGTGCGGCTTTTAATCGTGCCGACAGCGACGCCACACATATCAGCTGCTTCTTCATAGGAGAAACCAGAAGCCCCTACCAGCAGCAGTGCCTCGCGTTGCTCATCCTTCAGCAAGGCAAGGGCCTTACGAAAGTCAGTCATTTGCATGTGACCATCATGGGCAGGTTTTTCGGCGAGACCTTCGGTTAGTACGCCATCCACATCCGAGACTTCGCGTTTCGCTTTGCGGCGCGAGGAATAATAAGTGTTCCGTAAGATCGTGAAGAGCCAAGCGCGCATATTTGTGCCCTCTTGGAACTTTTCAATGTTGGTCCACGCCTTGACCAAAGTGTCCTGCACCATGTCGTCTGCCGTGGCGCCATTGCGGGTCAGGCTGATGGCAAAGGCCCGCATGGCCGGCAGATGTTCTACCAGCTCGTCGCGCGGATCGGGACGGGTCATTATGACGTTCCTTTTTCTGAATCCTGTTCCTTCAACTTCTGAAGCAGATCCTTGAAACGGTCAGGGATGCCTTCATCGAGTGTCTCATCGAAGACACGCTTGAGGTTGTCGTCGATGACGCGCTCGCGCTCGTCCTTGTTTCCTGAATTCACTAACATCACCTCTGGCATCGTCGTCTCGTTTAAATAATTATGTACGCATACTGGAACCAAACACAATGTCGGGGTGTTTGGTTCCAAGAAAAGTTAAAAAGGATTCGACTAGATGAACGATGCGACACAAAAGACCAGCATCAGCGATGAACTGGGAGCCAACATCCCCTACCTTCGCCGGTTCGCGCGGGCGATGACAGGCAGCCAGACCAGCGGCGACACATTTGCTGCTGCGGCGCTGGAAGCCATCTTGGTTGATCGCTCGGTGCTCGATGGGGTGGACACAAAGACGGGTCTTTTCAAGGTCTTGTACGGAATTTGGGCCAGCGCAGGCGCCCCTGTTGAAGAAGGTGAGAGCGGCCCCCGGGCCAAGGCGCAGCGCCATCTTGCCAGCCTGACCAACAACAGCCGCGAAGCGCTTTTGCTGCACACGATCGAAGGGTTTTCCCACGGGGAAATCGCCAAGATTATCGGTGTGGACGAGGCCGAAGCAGACGAGTTGATCCAGATCGCGCACCGTGAGATGGCCGACAGCACCTCTGGTTCGGTAATGATTATTGAAGACGAAGCCATCATCGCAATGGATATTGAATCCATCGTCGCAGAGATGGGTCATCGCGTTACGGGCATCGCGCGCACGCGCGACGAGGCTGTTAAGCTGGGCAAAGCCGATGTGCCAGACCTGATCCTTGCAGACATTCAGCTCGCCGATAACTCTTCAGGTATTGATGCGGTAAACGACCTGCTGAATGAACTTGGTATGCGTCCCGTAATCTTTATTACCGCGTTCCCTGAGCGCCTGTTGACCGGTGACAAACCCGAACCAGCCTTCCTGATCTCCAAGCCCTACTCGGTAGATCAAGTCGTTTCGGCAGTATCACAAGCGATGTTCTTCTCCTCCACGGAAACGCTTAACGCCTAAGATTGGCTCGATTCCGGCCCGCATCATATATTTGGTTTCCTGCGCATATTACGCTGCGCGGGGAACCTTTGCATCCGGCCCTCAAGCCGCCTACCATCACTCAACCACTCAGGAGGCCCCCATGGCCAAGACCCCGACGACAGCCGCCAAAGAGGTTACCATCGACGATCTGTCCAGCCAGATCGCGCTCCTCAAGAACGATATTGCATCATTGACCGAGACCTTGGGCGAATACGGCAAAGCCAAATCCGAAGAGATGCGCGACAACGCCCGCACTGCGGCCAACGATTTTGCCGACACGGGCCGCCTAAAGGCGATGGAAGCCCAAAAACAGGCCGAAGAGTTTCTGCAAGCCCAGCCTGGCACCGCATTGGGGATCGCCGCAGGCATCGGTTTCCTAGTTGGTCTTGTGACGGCGCGCCGCTAGATGCTTTCCGCGGTGATGCAACACCTGCGCGGGTCTGCACGGCGCGCAGCACGAACTGCCATGTTGGGCGCAGGTGCCGCGATCCTGCTACTGATCGGGCTGTTGTTCTTGACGCTTGCCGCGTGGTTGTACCTTGTCACCGTCACCACAGCGATGACGGCTGCGCTGATCCTCGGCGCGGCATACTTTGGCGTTGGCTTTCTACTGCTTGCACTGGCCGGATCAGACGGCAGCGCACCCCGCCACGCCCCTGATCAAGGGGAGCCAGCCGCGTCTGAACATGACGGGCTGAAAAATCTGGTTATGGCATTTCTGGCTGGCATAACCGCGGGTCAGAAAGCGCGGCGTTAACCGCGTTTACTAAGGTTCCGCTGGAGAACGGTCGCAGGATAAACCGTGGGTGATCCGTCGCCTCAGGCAGGCGCGGCAGATCATTCAAGATACAGATGATCGGGAACCACTCCTGTAAGTTGCGCAATTCCGGGAGGTATTGATGCAGTTGCTCCTGTCTCAACGAGAGTACGGCAAACTGCGTCTCGCTGATGTTCTCAACCAGTCGGCCGATGTCGAAAGTTTCTAATACGCCGATTTCCGATTGCGGAAAGGCCGTAGAAAGCGTTTCATTTATGTCTGAACAGACCAATGGGTCCGGTTCGTAGATCAAGATCGACATGGTCTTCCCCCGGTGGGCAAAAGACACGATTTAAGGAAAGCGTCGGAGGGGCGCATTAAACTAGGACATAAGAGAGCAATTTTATAAAATGACGACCCAATGCCGCTATTGCCCTCTTCAACGCAAAGATGCCTTCCTGCCGATGTCAAAAGAAGAGCTGAGCTTCATGGAGAAGTTCAAGTCTGGTGAGTTGACCGTCGAGCCGGGCACGCCGATCTTGTTAGAGGGGTCAAACTCACCCCAACTTTATACCGCGCTTACCGGTATGGGCATCCGTGACAAGACGTTGGAAAACGGCAGCCGTCAGGTGATTAGCTTTGTTTTCCCCGGAGATTTCATTGGGTTGCAAGCGGGCATAATGGGCGAAATGGGTCATTCGGTAGAGGCCCGAACGCATATGCGGTTATGTGTCTTTAACCGCAGTGAATTTTGGAATTTCTTCAAATCTCACCCTGAACGCGCATTTGACATCACATGGCTCGCGGCGATCGAAGAGCATTTTATGGGCGAAGTCTTGGCCACCATCGGCCAGCGCACCGCGATACAGGCCATCGCATGGGCCATGGTTAAGATTTTTGAGCGGGGCAAGTCGCTGGGCATGGTCACCCAAAATCAGATGCCGCTGCCCTATTCACAGCGCGACCTTGCCGATGCGCTTGGCCTATCGGTGGTGCATACGAATAAGATGCTCGCCGCGCTCAAAGAACGTCAGTTGCTTTCATGGTCTGACCGCGTGCTGCAAATCAACAACCTTGAAGCGCTGGCTGAAAAGGGAATGACAACCCTTGAGGGGCGGCAAAAACGCCCGCTGTTGTAAGCCCATTTAGTCGTTGGTCACGTCGATATAGGTATCCGCCGCTTCGGCCCCGCGCCGCCCGCGTGGCTTGGCTGCGCCGATAGTGCTGTCAGATCGCGTACGCCGCTCAACTTGCGCGTTCAGCGCGGCCCCAAATAGGATCAGAAAACTGCTGATCCAAAGCCAAATAAGCATCGCAATAACGGCACCGATAGAGCCATAAACCTGATTGTAGTTGCCAAAATTGGCCACATAGTAAGAAAAGCCGATAGAGACGATAGCCCATGACAGCACCGCAAGGATCGCCCCGCTGCTGAGCCATGGCAAGCGCGCTGCGCGTCGGTTCGGGCCAAAGCGGTAAAGCACGCCAACCCCGGCAAAAAGCACCACGGTCGCCACAGTCCAACGGAGCAGATCAGCCACGACATTGCCAAAGGGGCCTAGGGGTATAAAGGCAAGTATGATCGGCGCAATCACAACGGCCAACAGCGCCACAATCCCAACTGCAACAAGGCTAACTGTCAGCAGCAGCGCATGCAGGTAATGTTTTGCCGTATTACGATTACGTTCATTATAGACGGAGTTCAGCCCGATCACCATCGCGCCGACCCCCGCCCGCGCCGACCACAACGCAACCAGCAACGATGCGATACCCGCCCAACCCAGCGTATCGGCCCGCGCGGTAACCAGCCCGGTCACCTGCGTATTAATGATGTCGTAAACATCATCGGGCAGCAGCCCGCGCACGTCTTCCAACTGCGCCACAACGACCACCGGATCAGATATCAACCCGAGCAGGGCAATCAAAGCGGCCAGCGCTGGAAACAGCGACAGCATGGCGAAAAAAGCCACCCCAGCCGAGATCAAAGCAAGGTTTTCGTCCGCCGCCTGCTTGAGGCTTGCCTTAAAGGCATCCCAATAGATCGCCGGTCGGGTTGGGGGACTGCGCAGCACCAAAGCCATTCCTTTCGATCCGATCCCGGCACAAACCGGTACCGTGTAACTTTACTCAACATCGTCGCGGACCTGACCCCAAGCAACAAGGGTAAAGACCAACGTGCCGCCGATGATGTTGCCAACAAGCACCGGCAGGAAGAAGCCAAAGAGCGCCTGACTGAATCCCAAACCGCCATGCAGCATCAGCGCTGCCATCTCGACCGAGCCCGCAACGATATGGGTGAAATCCCCCGCCGCGATGAGCCAAGTAAAGGTAAGGATCAGGAAAAACGCCGCCTCATCGGCTTCGGGCAACATCCAAACGATCAGCGCGACAATCACCCCTGCAGGAATAGCGCGCCAAAATCCCTCTGACGGGGGCATGCCGGTCGCATGTTCCGATAGGCTTATAATGGCAGGTAGGATCTCGGCGGGAATGGCGGGCGTATAAATGAACAGCGCCGCGGCTGCAAAAGCACCGATCACATTGGCCCCCAAAACCACGCCCCACAGCCGCAGGAGGCTGCCAAAAACCTGCCAACTGCGTTCCTGCATCAGAGGTAAAACGGTGGTGATCGTGTTTTCGGTAAACAACTGCATCCGGCCCATGATGACCGCGATGAAACCCAGCGAATAACCAAGGTTCTCCAAAAGGAAACGCCAGCTAGCGTCCGCCAGATAGGTCCGAAAGATCGCTTCACCCAAGACCGAAAGACTGATCAGCATCCCTGCCGAGATCCCCGACCAGATCAGCGACCGGTTGGTGCGGTTCAACTCATCCCGACCTTCGCGCCGGATCACCTCATAGATCAGTTTAGGCGAAAGCGCCGCCGCTTCACTGACAGAGCGTTCTTCGGCTTCTTCCTGCACGGCGGAAGTGGGGGGCTTTTTTTGGATCAATGGGGCCATCAGTGGTTTCCTGAAAATCATGGACATCATGAACATAGCCCGCCGCCGCTTCACGCACAGTAAAAAGCCAATTCTACCCAGTTCGCACAGTTGTTTCGCGCCCCGTCATAACTGTCAGCTGCGCCGCGCCCTCATCTTCATCCTTTCCTAAATACCGTCTGCCCTATCTACTTGGCAAAACCGCATGCGTTCATCTCCGCCCAGCCTGCGCACTGCTCAACGCCAACCCTTCCACAATCGCTGTCAATGCCGCCCCCCGGTGCAACTCCGCACGCGGGAAGCGCGCGCGCAGGGCGGCCTCGACAACCTCCATCAAGCTTGAACCACCGACAAAGATCAACCGATCCACCGCTGCGGGCTCAATCCCCGCGTGGTTCAATGTGGCTACAGCCGCGGTTCCGATTTGTTCGGCCAGTTTGGAAAGCCGCTTCCGCATCCAGTCACGGGGCAACGGAAGCGTGGCGCGGGGTTTTAGCATCGGCACGTCAATCACCGGGTCCGCATCCCCTTCGGCTCCTGCGCCATTGGCCCGGATCTTGCCTGCTTCAACGGCGAACGCAAGATCATGACCAAGCTCTTCTTCAAGCACTTTAATCAGCCGGGCCAAGCGTTTGGGGTGTTCGGCGAACTTATGTAACTCTGCGGCTGCCTTGCGGGTATCGGGGCCGTAAAGAAACGGAATTTTCGCCCAAGTCGCCAAGTCATTAAAGATCGCATTCGGTGCAAGATGGGTGTCGCCGCCAAAGGCATGACGGATTTCGCTGCCCATGCCCAGTTGCGGCATCACCCGACCAATAGACAGGGACCGATCAAAGTCCGTCCCGCCAAGGCGGATGCCGTGGCTGCCCAGAATGTCGATCCCCTCATTGCCGCGCTGCCGGAACAGGGTGAAATCCGATGTGCCGCCGCCAATATCGACCACCAGCCCCAGATCGCCCGGTTGCAAGGCCGCGCGGTTGGCAAGCGCTGCGGCTTCTGGTTCGTTCATGAAATCCACACGGTCAAAACCCGCTCGGCCATAGGCTTCGCGCAAATCTGTCAGCGCTTGGGCATCGCGCGCGTCGTCCGCAGAGTGAAAGCGCACCGGACGGCCCGAAAGTGCGGCATCAAACTGCTTGCCCGTGGCCGCTTCGGCCTGTGACTTCACCCGCGCTAGAAAGCGCGCGACAATGTCAATGAAATCAAGCCGCTCGCCCAACAGCACCCGGCGTTCGCGCATGAGCCTTGTGCCCAGCAGGCTTTTCAACCCGCGCATATAGCGCCCCTCGGATCCGGCAAGCAGCGCGTCAGACGCGGCGGCGCCAATGCGCATTTCTTTCGCCTCGAAATCGAAAAAGACCGCCGTCGGCAGGGTCTGTGCCTCGGCCTCCAGTGCGATCAGTTGCGGTGTTCCATCAACGGCAATACCCGCAGCGGTGTTGGACGTCCCAAAATCGATCCCCAGCGTGGCCATGGCATTCTCCTACTGCCCTTATCACAGCCGATCCGGTGCGCGGGGCCTGTGCAAAGCACCCGCGATACCCTTACCACGCGCGCTTGGCAACGAGTGCTGGCGTGCCGCGCGGCTTTTGGCTAGCCTCCTAGAAAAATACACCAATATGGGAGAACTTTATGAACCGTTTGAACCGCTTGATGACCGGGGTGGCCGCCGCTGCGCTGGTCGTTGCCGCCACAGGGGCGCTGGCTAAGGACGATATCACCGTTGCCTTGCAGCTAGAGCCACCGCACCTTGATCCAACCTCTGCCGCCGCCGGGGCGATCGACTCGGTACTGTATACCAATGTCTTTGAGGGGCTAACACGATTCATGGGCGACGGGTCTGTCGTACCGGGTTTGGCGGCCTCTTGGGAGATTTCCGAAGACGGGCTGACCTATACGTTCAAGCTGCGTGAGGGCGTCACATTTCATGATGGCACCACGATGGATGCCGAAGACGTTAAGTTCACCCTCGACCGGATCAACGCCGAAGACAGCGCCAACGCACAAAAGGCACTCTATTCCGCGATCTCTGAGGTCACTGTTGTCGACCCGCAGACCGTTGAGGTTAAGCTGAGCGAACCCAATGGCAACCTGCTGTTCAACCTTGCGTGGGGCGATGCGGTGATCGTGGCGCCAGAATCCGTTGATACGATCAAACAAACCCCGATCGGCACCGGCGCATTCAAGTTCGACGAATGGCGTCAGGGCGACAAAATTACCTTGTCACGCTATGATGCCTATTGGGGGGACGCGCCCGCATTGGCCAGTGCGACCTTCAAATTCATATCAGACCCGACAGCGGCCTTTGCGTCTGTCATGGCCGAAGATGTCGACGTTTTTGCCGGTTTTCCTGCGCCCGAGAACATTCCCCAGTTCGAAGCTGACCCGCGCTTTCAGGTGCTCATCGGCTCGACCGAAGGCGAAACGATCCTGTCGATCAACAACAAGCGTGAACCCTTTGACAATGTCAAAATCCGCGCGGCCGTGGCTCATGCGATTGACCGTCAAGCGATCATCGACGGGGCGATGTTTGGTTATGGCACGCCGATCGGCACACATTTTGCCCCACATAACCCCGATTACATCGACCTGACCGAGATGAGCGCATATGATCCGGAGAAGTCCAAAGCGTTGCTTGCCGAAGCTGGGTTCCCTGATGGGTTTGAGACGACATTGCACCTGCCACCCCCATCCTATGCCCGCCGAGGAGGGGAGATCATCGCTGCGCAATTGGCCCAAGTTGGCATTAAGGCGCAGATCACCAATGTCGAATGGGCACAGTGGTTAGAGACAGTATTCAAGGGCAAGGATTTCGGTCTGTCGATCGTCAGCCATACAGAGCCGATGGATATCAACATCTATGCCAACCCAGACTATTACTTTCAGTATGACAATGCCGAGGTTCAATCTTTGATTGCGGAGTTTAATCAGACCGCAGATCCCGCCGCACGGAGCGAGATGCTGGCAAAAGCACAGCAGATCATCGCAGAGGATTATGTGAATGGTTTCCTGTTTCAGCTGGCGTTCCCGACGATCGCCAAGGCGGGCGTTCAGGGCCTTTGGGTAAACGCGCCGACACAGGCGACGGACCTAAGCGGTGTAAGCTGGGCGGAATAACCTCCGAGACGACCTTTAGAAAACGCAAAAGGGCGCGCTGTAAAGCGCGCCCTTTATACTAAAAGCGGTGACTATTAGTCTTTGCCGCGCAGGCCGGCTGCTGCTTCGCTAACCAATGCGTCGGGGTTCTGGTTACAGACGACTACGAAGTCTTCCATTTCCTGTTCCATGTCGGTGTCAGCCATCTCGTCGGCTTCTTCCGAATCTTCGACAGCTTTAGTGTTGTCGATCAGGGAATCTTCGGTTTCTTCAGAGTCAGTCGCCTCTTCGGCCGTGATGTCGCTAGGCTCGGAACCGTCGTTCTTGGTTTCCGTAATCATCGAACCTTCGTGGCCGCCATCTTCCAGCTCGGCGATTGCCATGGAAGCAACTTCCATTTTCTCGTCGGCGCTAAGCTCTTGGTACTGAGCGCATGTCATGGTTGCCATGTCCATGTGCGCAGCGGCGAATGCGGGTGCAGAAACGGTGCCCAGAAGGCCAGCGATCGCAAGTGTTTTCAAAGTCGTTTTCATTTTTAATCTCCAGTTTTCTCTGTTCTCCCGAAGACAACCCTGCATAGCGGATATGGTTCCGGTGCATATCGGGCTGAGTGACAGATAACGTGGCATTTTATGATCTAGGTATCTGAAAAACCCTAAAAAATAAATCTTTAACATCGGCTTCAGTCCCTCATCTTGCTAAAGTTCATACAATATTAACTTTTGCCCAAGCAAACCGGCCATGGGCTCTGGACCCTCCCGACCGCGCCGCCTAACCTAGGCGCTATGTTGCGCTACGCGTTAAAAAGATTTCTTTCCCTGCTCATCAGTCTCGCGGTCGCGTCGCTGGTGATTTTTGTGGTTATTGAGGTCGCCCCAGGCGATCCGGCTTCGTTCATGCTGGGTCTTAATGCCCAGCCCGAAACATTGGCCGCCCTGCGCAGTGAACTAGGCCTCGATCAATCCCGACCCGAGCGTTACATCGAATGGGTAGGTGGGATGCTGCAAGGCGATTTCGGCACTTCTTACACCTATCGAACTCCGGTGACAGAGATGATTGGTGATAGGCTTTGGGTCTCTGTGCCTTTGGCGCTTTATGCGCTTTTCCTCTCCGTCGTCGTTGCCTTTCCTGCGGGTATCTATGCCGCATCCCGCCGGGGCCGGGCGGGTGACATCGGCGTAATGGGCGCGACGCAGTTGGGCGTGGCGGTGCCGAATTTTTGGTTTGCCATGATCCTCGTGCTGATCTTTTCGATCAACTTGCGCTGGTTTTCGGCGGGCGGCTTCGTCGGCTGGGACAAGGGGCTTTTTGCCGGGTTGCACGCGCTGACCCTGCCTGCTATTGCGCTTGCCTTGCCACAGGCTGCGATCCTTGCGCGGGTCATGCGCTCGGCGTTGCTGGATGTTCTGGGCGAAGATTTCATGCGGACCGCGCGGGCCAAGGGGCTGACTGCGCGGCAGGCGCTTTGGCGTCACGGGCTGCGCAATGCACTGATCCCGGTACTCACGATCATCGGCCTGCAGTTCTCTTTCCTGTTGGCCGGGTCGATCATCATTGAGCAGGTCTTTTACCTGCCGGGCCTTGGGCGGCTGGTGTTTCAGTCGATTTCGGCGCGGGATTTGATCGTGGTCGAGTCGGTGGTGATGCTTTTGGTCTTCTCGGTGATCTTGGTGAATTTCCTTGTCGATCTGGCCTATGCCGCCGTCGATCCCCGGCTGAGGGCCCGCACATGAACCGCAACTTGATCCTTGGCGCTGCGCTCACCTCGGTCTTTCTGCTGGCCGCGCTGATCTCCTTTGTCTGGACGCCCTATGACTATGCCGGGCTCGACATCGCCAACAAACTGCACAGCCCTTCGCTGGCCCATCCCATGGGGACGGATCACTTCGGCCGCGACATTCTGAGCATGATCATGGTCGGCGCGCGCACCTCAATCGCCGTAGCGTTGGTGGCGGTGGGCATCGGCATGGGCGCGGGCGTGCCGCTGGGGCTTTGGGCCGCAGCGCGGCGCGGGAGTCTCGTGGATGAGATTATCATGCGCGGCAATGATCTGGTCTTTGCCTTTCCGGCCATCGTCATTGCCATTCTGATCACGGCGGTCTTTGGCGCCGGGGCGATCAATGCGATCATTGCCATCGGCATCTTCAACATCCCGGTCTTCGCCCGGATCACACGCGGGGCGGCGCTGTCGCTGTGGCAGCGGGAGTTTATCATGGCGGCACGGGTGGCGGGCAAATCCGCCGCGCGGATCTCATTTGAGCATATCTTGCCCAACGTTGCCAATCTGTTGATCGTGCAGGGGACCATTCAGTTCTCTCTCGGCATCCTCGCCGAGGCGGGGCTGAGCTATGTCGGTCTCGGTGCGCAACCGCCGGTGCCATCCTGGGGCCGAATGTTGGCCGATGCGCAAACCATGGTCAGTATTGCGCCGCATATGGCCTTGATGCCGGGTTTTGCGATCATCCTGACGGTGCTGGGGCTGAACTTGATGGGCGACGGGCTGCGTGACCTGCTTGATCCCCGCCTGAGGGTGGCACGCACATGACGCTTCTGACCGTTTCCAATCTTTCGCTGTCGATCCACGGGCTGCGCATCCTCGACGGGGTGACCTTTTCCGTCGCGCCGGGAGAGATCGTGGCCGTGACCGGGGAAAGTGGCTCGGGCAAGTCGATGACCGCGCTGGCGGCGATGCAGCTTTTGCCCAAGGGCGCGACGACCACGGGCCATCTCATGCTGGGCGACGATGATCTGACCCAGATGAGCGAAGCGGCGCTCTGCGGTATGCGCGGCAATGACATCGGCATGGTGTTTCAAGAGCCGATGACCGCGCTGAACCCGGTGCAGACCATTGGTCGCCAAGTGGCCGAAACCATCCGCGTGCATGAGCCAAGCGTGTCGCGGGCCGAGGCCGAGGCACGCGCCGCCGATACGCTCACCCGCGTCGGCCTGCCCCAAGACCGCTTCCCCCTGTCGCGCTATCCGCATGAGTTGAGCGGCGGGCAGCGCCAGCGGGTGGTGATCGCCATCGCCATCGCCTTGCGCCCCCGCCTGCTGATCGCGGATGAGCCGACCACGGCGTTGGATGTGACCACACAGGCACAAATCCTTACCCTGCTGACCCGGTTGGCGCGGGAAGACGGTATGGGGCTGTTGATGATTACCCATGACCTTGCCGTCGTGGCGGATATGGCCGACCGGATCATCGTCATGCGCAAGGGGCAGATCGTCGAACAGGGGGAGACGCAAGCCCTGCTGCACAACATGCAGCATCCTTACACCAAGATGCTTTTCGACGCCTCCCGCCATGAGGTGAACCTGCCCGCCGCGCCCGCGCCCGTACCGCTGTTGGAGGTCAAAGGCGTCTGCCGCGATTACCATTTGCCGCGCAAGACGCTTTTCGGCGCGCCCGGCACATTCCGCGCGGTGGACAACCTCAGCTTTACCCTGAACCGGGGCGAGCGGTTGGGGCTGGTCGGAGAATCCGGTTGCGGGAAATCGACCCTGACCCGGGCGATTTTGGGTCTGGAACAGGTGCAAAAGGGCAGCATCACCGTCGATGGCCAGCCGGTCTTTACCGGGACAAAGCCGAACCTTGCCGTGCGGCGCAAGATGCAGGTGGTGTTTCAAGACCCTTTCGGCAGCTTCAATCCGCGCCACCGCGTTGATCGGTTGGTGACCGAGCCGTTTCACCTGCTCGACACCCCGCCGCAGGGGGCCGAGCGGTCCCGCGCGATTGACGAAGCGCTGACCGCCGTGGGGCTGCGCCCGGCGGATGCACGGAAATACATTCACGAATTCTCGGGCGGGCAGCGCCAACGCATCGCCATCGCCCGCGCGCTAATCATCCGGCCAGAGTTGATCCTTTTCGACGAGGCGGTCAGCGCGCTGGATGTCTCGGTCCGGGCGCAGATCCTTGATCTGCTGGCCGATCTTTGCAGCCATTACGACCTGACCTACCTTTTCATCTCGCATGACCTGTCGGTGGTGCGCACGGTGACAGATCGCGTTCTGGTGATGCAGTCCGGCAGGATCGTAGAGGCCGGAGAGACCGGGCAGGTTTTTGACGCGCCACAGCACGCTTATACCAAATCGCTGATCGCCGCTGCCCCGGTTCTGCCGGACCTTTCCCAGTCCGTAGGCTAGGCTTTTGCACCTTGATTGCAGCGTGCCGGTCAGTTGCATTGATCGCGATGGCAATCCGACCTAACCTGAATTCGGGGATTCCCGCCACAAGGGCATGTCTGCATGCGGTCTGAACGGCGTGTGTAAAATTTCCTAGCCCAGTCAATTGCCTGAAGGCTGCGGCGCTCTACTTGTGAATGCAATGGGGTCCACCTAAAGGGTGGTCCGCCAAATATAACAATGGGAGACATCTTATGAAAATGTTCAAAATGCTCGCGATGACCGGTGCCATGGTGGCCGGCACTGCGACCATGGCTCAGGAAAAATTCATCACCATCGGCACTGGTGGTCAGACGGGCGTTTATTTTGTCGTCGGTCAATCGATCTGCCGTCTGGTGAACCGCGGCACAGCGGACCACAACCTGAAATGCACCGCGCCGTCGACCGGCGGGTCCATCGCGAACATCAACGCGATCAAAGCGGGCGACATGGACATGGGCGTGGCCCAGTCCGACTGGCAGTTCCACGCCTACAATGGCTCTTCGCAGTTCGAGGGCGACAAGTTCGACAACCTGCGCGCCGTCTTCTCCGTGCATGGTGAGCCGTTCAACGTGATCGCCCGTGCCGACAGCGGCATCGAGTCCTTTGACGACCTCAAAGGCAAGCGCGTCAACATCGGCAACCCCGGCTCCGGTCAACGCGCCACCATGGAAGTCGTGATGGACGCTAAGGGTTGGACGCTGGACGATTTCGCACTGGCCTCTGAGCTGAAGCCAGCCGAGCAGGCTGCCGCTTTGGGTGATAACAAAGTGGATGCGATCATCTACACCGTTGGCCACCCGAATGGCTCGATCCAAGAAGCCGTGTCGACCATCGACGCCAAGCTGATCCCCGTAGACGGTGACGCGATCCAAGGTCTGATCGACGACAACCCTTACTACGCCGAGGCCACCGTGCCGGGCGGCATGTACAAGGGCACCGACGAAGACGTGAAAACCTTTGGCGTGAAAGCGACATTCGTCACATCCGCCGATGTGGATGACGATGTGGTCTATCAGGTCGTCAAAGCCGTCTTTGACAACTTCGACCGTTTCAAGCGTCTGCACCCGGCGTTTGAGAACCTGACCCAAGAAGAGATGATCTCGGGCGGTCTGTCTGCTCCGCTGCACCCCGGTGCAGAGAAGTATTACAAAGAGCAAGGTTGGATCGAGTAATCTTCGCGTGACATGATAGCTCTGGCGGCGGTACGCTGCCGTCAGAGACCCGAAAAAACAATATGCGCATCCATCCTAAGGTGGAGCCGACAGGGGGACGATATGTCTGAGAAGGACCAGCAACAGGCGGCGGCTGTCGAAACCGCCGCAACCGGTGACCGGGGCGGATTGAGCCAGGCGGAACTGGACGAACTTGTCGCTTCTTCTGATACGGGCGGCCGTGCTGTCAGCGGGTTGATGGGCACCTTGCTGCTGTTGGTGGCACTGGCTTGGTCGCTCTTTCAACTCTACATCGCGTCGCCCATCGGTCTTTTCAACGATACGCTGGCCCGTTCCATTCACTTGGGCTTTGCCGTATTCCTTGGCATCATGGTGTTCCCGGCCACGCGCACGAGTTTTCAGGTGGCACTTGGTGTCATCGTTCCGGCCGTTCTTGCCGCGCTCTTTATGGTCAGCACCAAGGATTCGACCGCGATTTGGTGGATCCCGATCCCCGCACTTTTCGTGATTGCGACAGTGCTGCTCGGCTCGCCCAAGAACCGCGTTCCGATCTGGGAATGGGCCTTGGCCATCGTCGGCACCTTTTGTGCGCTATACCTCTTTATCTTCTACCGCGAGATCGCCAACCGTGTCGGTGCACCAATCCTGCCAGACTATATTGCAGGTGTTACCGGACTGTTAATTCTGCTCGAAGCCACCCGCCGCGCCCTTGGGCCTGCGCTGATGATCGTGGCGAGCGTCTTTCTATTCTACACCGTGCTTGGCCCCTATATGCCCAGCATCATCGCCCATAAGGGCAACAGCCTGTCGGAGATCGTGAACCACCAATGGATCACGACCGAGGGCGTCTTTGGCATCGCGCTTGGTGTGTCGACCTCTTTCGTGTTCCTCTTCGTGCTGTTCGGCTCGCTGTTGGACCGTGCGGGCGCGGGCAACTACTTCATTCAGGTCGCGTTCAGCCTCATGGGCCACATGCGCGGCGGTCCGGCGAAAGCGGCGGTCGTGGCATCGGCGATGACCGGCCTGATTTCGGGCTCCTCCATCGCGAACGTTGTGACCACGGGCACATTCACCATTCCGCTGATGAAGAAAGTGGGCTTCAACTCCGAGAAGGCTGGCGCGGTCGAGGTGGCTTCGTCGGTTAACGGGCAGATCATGCCGCCCGTGATGGGTGCTGCGGCGTTCCTGATGGTCGAGTATGTCGGCATTCCCTATTTCGACGTGGTTAAACACGCCTTTTTGCCTGCGGTGATCTCTTACATCGCGCTGGTCTACATCGTGCACCTTGAGGCGATGAAGGCCGGGATGCAGGGTCTGCCGCGCGCCTATACGCCCAAGCCGCTGGTGCAGCAGCTGATCGGTATCGCCTTTGCGATCATCGCGATCTGCGCGCTGTCCTTTGCCGTCTATTACCTGATGGGCTGGATCCGCCCGGCCTTCCCCGAGACGGCGGGCTATATCATCTTTGTCTTCCTCACGGCGATCTATGTTGGATTGCTCTATGTGGCGAGTAAGGAAGAGCCGCTGAAGCTGGACGATCCCAATGCAGAGGTAACATCGCTGCCGATGCCCGGACCGACCGCGCGGTCAGGGCTGCATTTCATCCTGCCTGTCGTCGTGCTGGTCTGGGCGCTGATGGTCGACCGTCTGTCGCCCGGCCTCTCGGCCTTTTGGGCGGCGGCTTACATGATCTTTATCCTGCTGACACAACGCCCGCTGATGGCGATGTTCCGCGGCGAAAGCCAGTTTGTGAACGATGTGAAAGCGGGTGTGCTTGACCTGATCGACGGGTTGGTCACCGGCGCACGCAACATGATCGGTATCGGCATCGCCACGGCAACGGCTGGTATCATCGTGGGCGCGGTCAGCCAGACCGGTGTCGGCTCGGCGCTGGCGGATGTGGTTGAGGTGCTCTCGGGCGGCAATATCCTTGCGATCCTCTTCCTGACGGCGGTGCTGTCGCTGATCCTTGGCATGGGCTTGCCCACCACTGCAAACTACATCGTGGTTTCGGCGCTGTTGGCGCCGGTGATCGTGACATTGGGTCAGCAGAACGGGCTGATCGTGCCGCTGATCGCTGTGCACCTCTTTGTGTTCTACTTCGGCATCATGGCCGATGTGACCCCGCCGGTCGGCTTGGCCAGTTTCGCCGCCGCCGCCGTTTCGGGCGGTGATCCGATCCGTACTGGCTTGGTCGCCTTCTTTTACTCCCTGCGCACCGCTGCGCTGCCGTTCCTGTTTATCTTCAACACGGAATTGCTGTTGATCGGGGTCACATGGGGTCAGGGGCTGTTCATCTTTGTCGTGGCAACCGTGGCGATGCTGCTTTTCGCCGCCGCGACCCAAGGCTGGTTTTTGGCGCGCAACCGTTTCTATGAAACCATCGCGCTGCTGCTGATTGCCTTTACCCTGTTCCGTCCGGGCTTTTGGATGGATATGGTCTATCCGCCCTATAGCGAAGAGGCCCCGACCGAAATCGTGCAGGCGGCAGAGGAAACACCGGCGGGCGAACGGCTGCGACTGCGCGTCTCTGGCGTGAACGATCTGGGCGACCCGCTGGAGTTCGTCGCGCTGCTGCCGATTGGCGCGGGCGAGACGGGGGCCGAGAAGCTGGAAGCCGCAGGTCTCATGTTCCGCGAGGATGGCGACAAGATGATCATCGACGATGTTCTCTATGACAGTCCCGCGCAGGGCGCTGGCCTTGATTGGGATCAAGAAGTGCTGCGCGTGCTGAAACCGATGCCGCAGCCCAGCAAATACTGGATGTTCATCCCCGCCCTGCTACTTCTGGCGCTGGTCGTTTTCCTGCAACGGGGCCGTGCTGCGCGCGAAACGCGCAAGCCTGCGACAGCCTGAGGAGGGCGCATCATGTTCGATAACATCCTGCTGACCGTTGATCTGAGCGACCCGAAGTCATGGGAAAAGGCGTTGCCGCAGGCGGTGGATATGATCCGCTTGTCCAAAGGCACCTTGCATATCCTCTCTGTTGTGCCGGATATGGGCACCCCGCTGGTCGAAGGGTTTTTCCCCGTTGACTACGAAAAACAGGCCACAGGCCGCGCGGCCAAGGCGTTGGAAAAGCTTGTCGAGCGGGAAGTGCCTGATGACGTAAAGGTGAAGCAGCACCTCAAGTTCGGCAAAATCCACCGCGAGGCGCTGAAGACGATAAAGAAATCAAACGCCGATCTGGTGGTCATGGGGTCTGAGCACCCCGACAGCCTGCGCGAATTCCTCGTCGGCTCCAACGCCGACCGCATTGTGCGCCGTTCGCCTGTTTCCGTTCTGGTCGTGAGGGCGTAAGACAGGTGCTTCGCGGAGATAGGCAAGGAAATGGTCCATTGCGCCGCGTTGTTCGGAGTATTCACGCATGACCCCTTTCGCGATTGCCGGCGTGCAGATGTACGTCAATGCCTTGCAGCCCAATGTCGACGGCATGATCCAACGGCTCGACATTCTGATGGCCCGCTTCCCTTGGACGCAGATGGTGCTGTTTTCTGAACTGGCGCCTTTCGGCCCGCTCGACCGGTTTGCCCTGCCGCCCGAGAACGAGACGATTGAGCAGTTTCAGGCTGCCGCGCGGCGGCACCGCATCTGGCTGATCCCCGGTTCGATGTTCCTAAAGCATCCCGAAGATGGCCGGGTCTATAACACCTCCGTCGTCATCAACCCCGAAGGCGAGGTGGTGCGCCGCTATGCCAAGATGTTCCCGTTCCGGCCCTATGAGGCCGGGATCGCGGCGGGCAATGAATTCTGCATCTTCGATGTGCCGGATGTGGGCCGCTTTGGCCTGTCGATCTGCTATGACATGTGGTTCCCCGAGACGACGCGCCAGCTGACCTCTCAGGGTGTCGAAGTGCTATTGCACCCCGTTCTGACCGGCACCACCGACCGCGATGCCGAGCTTGCCATCGCGCGGGCCACGGCGGCGCAGTTCCAGTGCTATATTTTCGACGTGAACGGTCTGGGCGCGGGCGGCGTGGGTAAATCCTGCGTGGTCGATCCGACCTCGATGGTGCTGCACCAATCGGCGGGCCAAGAGGACATGTTCCCGATTGAGATTGATCTGAACATGGTCCGCCGCCAGCGTGAGACGGGGATGAAGGGCTTGGGCCAGTTGCTCAAATCCTTCCGGGACCGCCCGACAGACTTCCCTGTTTATGACCGTGACAGCGGCGCGGATGCCTTCCTGCATACCCTCGGCCCGCTCGAAATCCCGCAGCAGGGCAGCCGTGCGGGGCTGCATGTCGATGTGCCCGCCCAGCAGGTGCCTGCCGAGATCCCCACCTACAAAGGCAAGAACGGTTTCCCGCCTGAGCCGCTTGCCAGCCCCACCGCCGGGACGGCGCCTGAGGTGGCGCAAACACCGGCGCCCGTGGCACCCGCTGCGGCCATGCCAGACCCACAAACAACGCCCGAAACACCCGGGCAGAACGGCAATACCAGCGGCTAGGCCGAGGTCAGGTTCGCAGACTGCGGTACCTAGGCATCGGTCGGCCCTCCAGCAGAGGACGACTGATGCATTCTATGAACGACTATTCCTCGGCCATTCAATTGCGGTCGGATCGGTGGAGCGCCCTGCGCGCTGCCACCACCGCCATGGCGCGTGACCCCAAGAGCAAGGGCGCGGCACAAGGGCGTAAGGAAATCGAGGCCCTGTTCGACTCGCTGGCCCTGATTGAGCCCTATTGGGCCTTTCCGGGCATGAGCGCCTTTGAACATATGCGCCGCCAGTTTGCCCATGGCAATTTCGAGGATCTGGCCTTTGCCGTGAACCGGGTGACCCGTGCGTTGACCACCGGCGCCTATCGCCGTCGCACGATCCCACTGGAACGCGACAGTCTGGATCAGGACGAGCACGACGACGAGGCGATGCTCCCGCCCGAGGCACGGGCGTTGGCGAAACCCTATTTCGAAGTGTTGATCGTCGACAATGTAAGCGAACAGCAAGAGCGCTGGCTGCGCAGCAACGTCACCCGCATGCGCCGCACCGAAGACCCATTTATCTATGAGGCGGTCGTGGTGCCCAGCCTTGAGGACGCGCTGATTGCGGTGATGTTCAACCACAACATTCAAGCCATCGTTGTCCGCCCCGGTCTGACGCTGAAGTCGAAAGTCGATCAGCAAATCCTGACCCGCTACCTTGCCCGCGCGGGGGGGCGGGATGAGATCGACGCGCTTGAGCCTGAAAGCTACGGCCCCGAACTCTGCCGGATGATCGCCAAGGTTCGGCCCGAGTTGGACGCCTATCTGGTCACCGAACGCTCGGTCGAGGATATCGCCGGGCTCGATCTGGGGATCTGCCGCCGGGTCTTTTACAACCAAGAAGACTTCATGGAATTGCACCTCAATATCCTGCGTGGGGTGCAGGCGCGGAATAAGTCGCCCTTCTTCACCGCGTTGGTGGAGTATTCCAAACAGCCCACAGGCGTCTTCCACGCCATGCCGATCAGCCGCGGCAAGTCGATCTCGCGCTCGCACTGGATTCAGGACATGGGGGCGTTTTACGGGCCTAACATCTTCCTTGCAGAGACTTCGGCAACTTCCGGCGGCCTCGATAGTCTGCTAGAACCGCATGGCCCGATCAAAGAGGCACAGGAACTGGCAAGCCGTGCTTTCGGCTCTAAACAAACGTTTTTTGCCACCAACGGCACCTCGACCTGCAACAAGATCGTCGTGCAGGCGCTGGTGCGGCCCGGTGACATCGTGCTGGTCGACCGCGACTGCCACAAGTCGCATCACTACGGCATGGTGCTGGCCGGCGCGCAGGTCAGCTATCTCGACAGCTATCCGCTCAACGAATACTCGATGTACGGTGCCGTGCCCCTGCGCGAGATCAAGCACCGTTTGCTGGAGTTGAAAGCGGCGGGCAAGCTCGACCGGGTGCGGATGCTCCTGCTGACCAACTGCACCTTTGACGGGCTGGTCTATAACGTTGAGCGGGTGATGGAGGAATGTCTGGCGATCAAGCCTGACCTCATCTTCCTCTGGGACGAGGCATGGTTCGCATTCGCCCGGTTTAGTCCCACATATCGCCAGCGAACGGCGATGAACGCGGCCAATACACTGCGCGAGAAATTCAAGTCTGACGCCCATGCCGACGCCTATGAGGCGCAGCAGAAAACGCTGAAAGACGCGGATGACGAGACCCTACTCAACACCCGGCTGATCCCGCCGCCCCACGCGCGGGTGCGGGCCTATGCCACGCAATCGACCCATAAAACCCTGACATCGCTGCGCCAAGGCTCAATGATCCACGTCAACGATCAGGACTTCAAAGGGGAGGTCGAGCAGAGCTTTCACGAAGCCTATATGACCCACACCTCAACCTCGCCGAACTACCAGATCATCGCTTCACTGGATGTTGGCCGACGCCAAGTCGAACTCGAAGGGTTCGAATTTGTCCAGCGGCAGGTCGAAGCGGCGATGTCCATGCGCCGCGCGATCAGCGAACACGCCCTGCTGCGGAAATATTTCAAAGTGCTCTCCGCCGGCGACATGATCCCCGAACAGCACCGCGAAAGCGGCGTCACCAGCTATTATGACGTAGAGCAGGGCTGGACTGATATGTGGGATTGTTGGGAGCAGGATGAGTTTGTACTCGACGCCACCCGCGTGACCTTGGCCGTGGGCGGCACCGGTTGGGATGGCGATACCTTCAAGACGCAGATCCTGATGGATAAATACGGCATCCAGATCAACAAGACTTCGCGCAATACCGTGTTGTTCATGACCAACATCGGCACCACGCGCTCTTCGGTCGCCTATCTGATCGAAGTGCTGGTAGAGATCGCCAAATCGCTCGACGATCTTTTGGACGATGCCAGCCGGATGGAACGGCTGTCGTTTGACCGGCGTGTGACCAACCTGATGGAAAACTACCCCCCGCTGCCGGATTTCAGTTGCTTCCACGAAGCCTTCCGCGCCGCAGACACGCCTGAGGGGGACATTCGGACGCCCTTCTTCCTCGCCTATGATGAGAAAAACTGTGACTACCTCGACCTGAACGGCTCGCTCCAAGAGGCGATGGACGCGGGCGAGACCGTGGTCTCGGCCAGTTTCATCATTCCCTATCCGCCCGGCTTTCCGATCCTTGTCCCCGGACAGGTCGTCAGTCAGGAAATTCTCGATTTCATGCGTGCTTTGGACGTGAGCGAGATCCACGGATACCGGCCCGATCTGGGCCTGCGCGTCTTTACCGCGGAGGCGCTGAAGCGCGTGCGCCGCAAAGACCTTTCTTCTTCACCCGTTTGACCAAAAGGACCAACGACATGGCAACAGTACTTAAAAATATCTCTGAAATCCGCCGGTTCTTTCACCGAAACGAAGACCCTGTTTATTTCATTTCGGCCACCAACTTTAACCTGTTGGGGTTGGATGAATGGGTAAAGAACTTCAAGTACATCTGCTACATCGATTGCTACGGCGGCAAGCACCCGAACGTCTTTTGCCCCTCGGAACAGCCCCATGCGGAGTTCCAGAGCATCGAGGACATCAACAACTACCTGCTGCAGCACAAAGAGGTCATCGACTTCATCAAGCGCCGTGGCGGCAAGCCTAAGTTCGTCTTTTTGATGTTCGATGAAGAGACGGAGCGTCTGTCCAAGGAGCTTGGTGCCGACGTCTGGTTCCCCAAGGCCAAGCTGCGCCAGTCGATGGACAACAAGATTGAAACCGTCCGCATCGGCAACAAGGCGGGCGTGCCTTCCGTGCCGAACGTTCTGGCCGAGGTGAAGTCTTATGACGACTTGAAAAAGACCTGCGAGAAGGCCGGGATCGGTCATGATCTGGTGCTGCAATCGGCCTATGGCGACAGCGGGCACACGACCTTCTTCATCAAGTCCGAAGCCGACTTCCGTCGCCATGAGAGCGAGATCGTCGGCGAAGGCGAAATCAAGATCATGAAGCGGATCGATTGCCGGGGTGCGGCGATTGAGGCCTGCGCCACAAAGGAAGGCACGATCGTTGGCCCGCTGATGACCGAGCTAGTCGGCTTCAAAGAGCTGACCCCCTATCGCGGCGGCTGGTGCGGCAATGAGATTCTTGCGACGGCCTTCCCGCCCAAGGTGCGCGAAAAAGCCCGCGATCTGACCTTCAAATTTGGTGAGCAACTGCGCAAGGAAGGGTATCGCGGCTATTTCGAATTGGACTTCTTGATCGACAAGAAAACCGGCGATCTTTGGCTGGGTGAATTGAACCCGCGCATCACCGGCGCGTCTTCGATGACCAACCACGCGGCTTTCGCCCATGCCGATGCGCCGTTGTTCCTGTTCCACCTGCTGGAGTTCAGCCGCAAGAAATTCGATCTGGACGTCGATGAGCTCAACGCCCGCTGGGCCGATCCAGAGATGATCGACGGTTGGAGCCAAATGGTGATCAAGCACACCGATGACAGCGTCGACATCTGCACCGAAGCGCCTGAGACCGGCATCTATAAGATGAAGGAAGACGGCAGCGTGGTCTTTGACCGCTTCGATTATCACCGCCGCGCAGTGGAGTCGGAGAACGAAGCTTTCTTCCTGCGCATCCTGCAACCGGGTGATTACCGCTATGAAGGGGCCGACATTGGGATCCTTGTGACGCGGGGTCGTTCAATGACCAAGTCTTTCCAGTTGAATGAGCGGGCGAAAAAGTGGATCCACGGGATCAAGCGCAGCGTAGAGGGCAAACCCCTGCCCACCGCGTCTGCTGGTCCGGAACTCTCTGATCCGGCGTTCAAGATCCTGTAGCAAGATGAAAGGCCGCGATGTACTGGCGCGCAATGTCCGAAGACCAGCCCGGCCCCAAGTGGGCCGGTCTCTTCGCGGCCTATTGGCCTGACTACCACGCGTGGTGGCTGAAGGAGGGGGAGGCCGCGCGCCCGACCTATGCCCAATGCCGCCGCGCGTTGGTCAAACATATGCCAGAGATGGCACCGCTTTATGATGAACTCTGCACACTTGCGGGTGGCAGCGATCATGCAGCCCGGTTCCTTAGTTTCTATTGTCCGCCGCCCTATCTTTCGGCCTGTTCGCAAGCGATCTGGGCCGGGAAGGAGCCGGTCATGGTGCGCAACTATGACTATAATCCCAACGCATTTGACGCGATGGTGCTGCGCACGAATTGGCAGGGTCGTCAGGTTATGGGCACCTCGGACGGGCTGTGGGGGCTGGTTGATGGGGTGAATGACGCGGGGCTGTCGATCTCGCTGACCTTCGGCGGGCGGCGTGTGGTGGGCGAAGGCTTCGGCGTGCCGCTGATCCTGCGCTATGTGCTACAAACCTGCGAAACCGCGCAGGAGGCGGGCGAGGTGCTATCGCGCGTGCCGACGCATATGAGCTACAATGTCACCGTTCTAGACCGCAAGCGTAACTACCTGACCGCAATGATGGCACCCGACCGCCCGGCGGTCATCACCCGTGCCGCGGTGGCAACGAACCATCAAGAAAGCGTTGAGTGGATCAGCCACGCACGGTTCACCGCAACAGTTGAGCGTGAACGCTATCTCTTGCAGCGGTTGCGGCTGCACCGCGATCCGGAAGAGAAATTTATCGGCGCGTTTCTGAAACCACCGCTTTACTCCACGGCTTTTAACGCGGGCTTTGGCACACTTTATACCGCCGTTTACCGACCACGAAAGCGCCAAATGGAACTGCGCTGGCCCGGAACAACATGGGCGCTTTCCTTAAGTGATTTCACCGAAGGCGCGCGTCAGGTGCTGGTACCGGGGGCGGCATAAGCATGGCAGAACGCAAAGGGCCGCTGGCCTCGCTAAGGGTGGTGGAATTTTCGGGACTGGGGCCTGCGCCACTTGCTGGGCAATTGTTGGCTGATTTGGGTGCCGATGTCATCACCATAGACCGCAAAGCTGCACCGGCGGATCCCGCCGACATCAACAGGCGTGGCAAGCGGTCGGTGGTGCTTGACCTCAAAACTCCCGAAGGCCATGCGGCAGCGCGGGCGATGATCTCGTCTGCCGATGTGCTGATCGAAGGGTTCCGACCCGGCGTGATGGAGCGTTTGGGCCTCGGCCCGACAGATTGCTCCGAAAAGCTGATCTATGGCCGCATGACTGGCTGGGGCCAAACCGGCCCATGGGCGCAGACGGCGGGGCATGACATCAATTATCTGGCTCTAACAGGGGCTTTGCACGCCATGGGCAGCGCCAATGCGCCCCCGGTGCCGCCGCTCAACATGGTGGCTGACTACGGGGGCGGGACGATGTTTTTGCTGTTCGGAATCTTGTCGGCAGTAATCGAGCGTGGAGTGACCGGCAAAGGTCAAGTGGTTGACGCTGCGATGGTTGATGGGGTGCCCGCGATGATGGGGCTGATCCACGGTATGTTCGCCCAAGGCACATGGTCTGAGGCCCGCGCCGCGAATTGGCTCGACGGTGCCGCTCCGTTTTACCGCTGCTACACCTGTGCCGATGGCAAGTTCGTCGCTGTGGGGGCGTTAGAGCCGCAATTCTACGCAATCTTGCTAGAGAAATTGGACCTTCCGGCTGACTATGGGTCAAGCCAAAATGACACCGCAACTTGGGCCGAGCGCACTGCCGAATTTGCCGCCGCTTTCGCAACGCGCAGCCGCGACGATTGGGCGGCGCATTTCGACGGCACAGATGCCTGTGTGGCACCGGTCCTCAGCTTTTCCGAAGCCCCGGATCATCCGCAGATGGCATCGCGTGGTAATATGTTAAAAGTGAACGGCGTGCTACAATCGGGCCACGCCCCGCGCTTTGGGTCCGGAGTGCCGGTAATGCCGAGCCTACCCCGCCCAATCGGCGCGGATACCGAGGCGGTTCTGGCAGAAATTGGCATGTCATTAAGTCGCCCATGAAAAACCCCCGGCCAAACGACCGGGGGTAGATCGCACATCGAAATGCGTAGCTTAGGCGGCCTCGCGCTCGTGTTTGCCTTCTTCGATCTCCTCGACAATCTTAGCCACAAATGCGTCCAGATCTTCGGGCGAACGGCTGGTAATGATGCCTTGATCGGCGACCACTTCGCTGTCTTCGTAATGCGCACCGGCGTTCTTCACGTCCGTCGCGATAGAGCCAAAGCAGGTCGCCTTGCGGCCTTTGATAATGCCTGCTTCGATCAGCAGCCAAGGCGCGTGACAAATCGCGGCAACGGTTTTTCCGCTGTCGTGGAACGAGCGGATCAACGCCACGGCATCCTTATTGGCTCGCAGCAGGTCGGGGTTGATCTGGCCGCCGGGCAGTACGATGCCCTGATAGTCGTCTACATTCACGTCCTTAAGCGCCAAATCGGCGGGGGTGGTGTTGCCCCAATCGTCTTCGTCCCAGCCCTTGATCTCATTCCCGTCGGGGGTGGCCACATGTACGGTGGCACCGCGCCCGCGCAGGTCGTTCAGGGGTTTTTCCAACTCGGACTGCTCAAAGCCGTTGGTGGCGAGGATCAGGATCTTTGCATTGTTGATATCGGTCATTGCTTTCTCCTTTGTGATTTCTGCTAGACTAACGAGGGGCAGGCCCGACTGTTCCGGTCACGTTCGCGAGAGCGCGAGCTTCCGCCGGTGCAGATACGCCACAGGGTCGGGAATATTTGTTGATACGTCGGGGGGCGGCATCATATATCCACTCAGAATGGATCACCCTGACACACCTCTTGCCGAATTGCCGCTGGACGAGATCATCGTCTGCCCGCAGTGCGATGCCGTTTACCGGCTGCAGCGCCCCGCAGATGGGGAGCGTGCGGCTTGTGAGCGTTGCCATACGGCCCTGATCACTCCGCGTGATAATGCCGGGCTGCAAATCATCGCTGTAGCGGTGGCGGTCATGGTGTTGATTATCGGCGCGTCGGTCTTTCCGTTTTTGACGATCGATGCGGCGGGCAACCGCAATGCTGTTTCGGTGCTGGATGCCGCGCTGGCTTTTGCCGGGGGTCCAATGATCTTGCTGTCCTTGGCCACGGCAGCGCTGATCTTTTTCATCCCGCTGCTGCGGGTGTTGCTGACGCTTTACGTTCTGGTTCCAATTGTGTTGGATCGCCCGCCCGCGCGTCATGCTGTGGCGGCCTTTAGCCTGTCAGAGGAACTGCGCCCTTGGTCTATGGCCGAGGTCTTTGCGATTGGCTGTGCCGTGGCATTGGTCAAAGTGGCCGATCTGGCCGATGTCGGCTTTGGGCCGGCCTTTTACATGTTCGGCGCGTTGGTGGTGCTTGTCATCGCGCAGGACAGATTCTTATGCAAATGGTCCGTATGGAACTCTCTGGAACATCCCAAGAAATCCTGAGCGCACGGGATCTGGGCATCGTCGCCTGCACCCGTTGTAGCAAGCCCGCGCCAATGGGCGCGCAGACCTGCAGCCGTTGCGGGCATCGACTGGTGTCGCGCGACCGTCAGAGCCTGCAACGTGTCTGGGCGTTTTGGACGGTTGGGCTGATGTGCTACATTCCCGCGAATACCTATCCGATGCTTAAGACCCGGACGCTGTTTCAGGTGGATGAAAGCACGATCATCGGTGGGGCAGTCGAACTGGCGCATCACGGCAACTGGGGGATCGCTTTTATCATCCTCTTTGCGTCGGTCGTCATTCCGCTCGCTAAATTTATGGCCGTGGCCTTTCTTGCGATCAGCGTCAAACAGCGCTCTGTTACGTCGCAGCGGCAGCGGCATTACCTGTACGAAGTGGTTGAGTACATTGGCCGTTGGTCGATGATCGATATCTTTGTGGTTGCGATCTTGTCGTCTCTGGTGCAACTCAAATCACTGGCAGCCATCAATCCCGGTACCGCGAGCATCTTTTTCGCTCTCTCCGTGATTTTTACCATGTTAGCCGCACAAGCGTTTGATACCCGCATGATCTGGGATACTCAGACCAAGGACGAGGGCCTGAAAACCAATGACTAAGACGCCTCCCGACCTGCCGATTTCTCCGACCCGCAAGATGTTTCTTAGTGGGGCGTCGGTGATCTGGATCATCCCGATCCTTGCGCTGATCGTGGCGCTTTTTGTGGCGTACCGTTCCTATGCCGAACGGGGCCCGTTGATCGTTATCGAGTTTGAAGAAGGCGCTGGTATTTCTGCTGGAGAGACCGAATTGCGCTTTCGCGATGTGACGGTCGGGGTGGTCGAAAAAGTCGGTTTCACATCGGACCTTGAAAGGGTGACGGCGCATATCCGCCTCGATAAAGATGTGGCGCCCTATATCGACAATGGTGCGGTGTTTTGGATCGTACAGCCAGAGGTCACCGCGCAGGGGATCACCGGCCTCAGCACTGTGCTGAGCGGTGTCTACATCGAAGGTTCGTGGGACCAACAGGTTGGCCCGGTTGCCGAGCGCTTTCAGGGATCATCAACCGAGCCATTGATCCGCGGCGGTCAAGGCGGGCTTGAGATTGCTTTTCGCTCTACAGCCAATGGCCAGCTGACCGACAATGCGCCGATCCTCTATAAGGGCATCGAAGTGGGCCGCGTAGGCTATGCCAAAATCGCCCCGCGCGGCAACTTTGCCATCGTCGAGGCACTGATCTTTGAAGAGCACCGGCAACTTATCAATGAATCCACCCGTTTCTGGGACGCCTCCGGCTTTAGCGTCAACATTGGCCCCGCGGGGGCCGAGATTGACTTTTCCTCGCTCGCCACCCTTGTAGGCGGCGGGATCACCTTTGACACTTTCGTCTCAGGCGGGGCGCAGGTGTCTGACGGGACAGTGTTTGAGATCTACCCCGACAAGGAAACCGCGCGGAACTCTGTCTTTAACGCGTCCGAAGTCGATCCGCTCAAGATGAGCGTCGTTTTTGACGATAATATTTCGGGCCTGATTGTCGGCGCCCCGGTTGAGATGAGCGGGCTTGAGATTGGCGAGGTTGAGACCCTTTCTGGTCTCGTGGATTTCGAACGCTTTGGCGACAGCCGCGTGCGGTTGAATGCGATCCTGTCGATCCAACCGGCGCATCTTGGGCTTCAGGATGACGTGACCGCCGATGCCGCGCTGGCGTTTTTGAAAGAACGTGTGGAAAACGGTCTGCGCGCGCGGCTTGCTTCGGCCAGTCTGTTGACCGGCGGTTTGAAGGTTGAGTTCGTGGCCGTCGAAGACGCGCCCGAGGCCTCGTTGAACGAGACGGAGAATGGCCTCGCCTTGATGCCGACCACGGAAAGCGACGTCTCCGATGCTGCGGCCACGGTCGAAGGGGTCTTTACCCGCATCAACAGCCTGCCGATCGAGGAGTTGCTCAACAGCGCGATTTCCTTCCTCAATTCGGCGGAATCTTTCGTCTCTGACGAAGACCTGCGCGAAACGCCGCAAGACGTGCGGACATTGCTGAACGAATTGACCGGGCTGGTGTCCTCTGATGAGGTTAAGAACGTGCCTGTCGCCCTGAACGGAACGCTCGTTCGGATTGAACAACTGGTTGCCAAGCTGGAGGAAGAGCGCATCGTCGAACAGCTTTCCAGTGCGTTGGATGTGGCCTCTGAAGCGGCGAATGCGGTCTCGTCGTCGGTCGAGGGCGTGCCAGAACTGGTGGAGAGCATTCAGGCGGTCGCCGCCAAGGCCGAAACCCTTGAGGTGGAAGAGTTAATCGTCGCCCTGACGGATCTTACGGAATCCGCCGACGCGGTGATCAGCACCGATGATGCGGTCGCCTTGCCGGGCGCGCTGAAACGGGCATTGGATGAGGTGAACGCCACTCTCGAAGAATTGCGTGAAGGCGGCGCGGTTGAGAATGTAAACCTAACCTTGGCCTCGGCCCGCAATGCGGCAGATAACATCGCCCTATCGGCCCGTGATCTGCCGCAGGTGGTTGAGCGTTTGACCGCGCTTTTCGCACAGGCCAGCCGCACCATCGAAGGCTATAACAAGGGTGAGCAGATCAGCCGCAGCGCTGAGCAAACCCTGCGCAACATCCAGAAAGCCGCCGATGCCCTTGCATCTTTGGCGCGGACCATTGAACGTAACCCCAATTCTCTATTGCTGGGACGGTAAAGCATGAACATTGCAAGACCCCTGATCACTTTCGGACTGCTGGCGGCTCTGGCGGCCTGCGGCGGCACTGCTGAGCGGTTTACCGTGCGTACCCCGGTGGTTACGGAAAAGACCTCTATTGCCTTTAGTTCGGTTGAAGTTCGCGATGTGTCTTTGCCGACTTATGCCGCCGCCGAAGAGATTTCTTTGCAGATGGCGGATGGCAGCCTTGTCAGTTCCACCGATGTGCTTTGGGCCGACGCGCCAGAGCGCGCCGTTGCGCTTGAGCTTAGCCAGAATCTTGCTCGGATGACGGGGCGGCGCATCGCGTCAGAGCCTTGGCCCTTTGAGGCCTTCCCCGATGCCCGTCTTGAGCTACGCTTTTCCGAGTTTGTGGCCACCGAAACCGGTGAATTCCGCGCATCTGGGCAGTATTTCGTGGCCGTTCCAGACGACCGGCGGGAGCGTTCGGGCCTGTTTGACCTAAGTGTGCCTTTCAACAGAGAAGGCGGAGTGAACGCTATTGCAACGGCGCGTGGTCAACTTGTGCTCGATCTGGCCCGCTACATTGCACAGAACGGTTTGAAATAAGGCTGTCTGTCTGAAGTTACCTAGCGGCAATTAGCGTTCAGTCTGTTCGGAATTTTCCGAATACACTTGATTTGTGCTGGCCCTTGGCTATCTACCGTCAACGCAACTTGCCGTAGACGGGAAACAGATGGATACCACAGACCAAATCGACCAAGTTCGCGATGATTTCATCACGCGGATGGGCGTAATCGCGATGGGCGAGGGCTTGCCCCGCATGTCGGGTCAGGTCTTTGCCATGCTTGTCTTTGAGGGCGAGCCGATCGCATTTGGTGCGCTGTCGCGTCGTTTATCGGTCAGCCGGGCAACGATCAGCACGTCGATCCGTTTATTGGAAGAACGCGGTTTGATCCGGCGCGTGAACAAGACCGGAGACCGGCAAGACTACTTTCAACTTGCCGATGATGCCTATGCCGCGATGACGAAATATGCGCTTGCAGGCACCCGCCACGCCAAGGCCGAGATCAACGACACAATCAACAAGCTCCCCACTGAAGCGGATGGTGTGCGTGCGCGGCTCGACTCCTTTGCGGAGTTTTACGAGACGATCAGCACCGCGCTTGATGATGTCGCAACTCGGGTAAGCAAGCCCAAGATTTGACGCGTGACCTGCAAAGACAAGGTCGCAGCGATGGAGTTCTATTAATGAGTGACACATCCCAAGAGCGTCAAACGCTCTCTTTTGACAGCGATGCCGGCTCTAAACGGTCGAAATTCATCGCTGGAGGGATCGCGCTGCTGATCGGCCTGTGGATGGGCAGCGGCTATATCCTTCCATCTGAAGAGGAGCAGGAAGCCGCGCCCGCGCCAATCGCGGCCAAAGCGGTCACAGTTGCCGTACGCGGCTCTCAGGCTGACAGTGTGACACAGGTCTTCGTGGCCGAAGGCCAGGCGCTGCCGGATCGTGATACTATGGTACGCGCGGAATCAGGGGGCGAAATTGCCGAGGTTCTGGTTGCCAAAGGTGCCGAGGTCGCAGCGGGTGATCTGATCGCCCGGCTTAGCACTGCTGCGCGCGATTCCGATCTGGCCCGTGCCCGAGAGGAATTGAACCGTGCGCAGCGCGAATATGACAATGCCGAAGCCTTGTTGAACCGAGGCGTCTCTACCGTTGATCGGGTCAGCCAAGCGCGGGCAACCTTGGCCGCAGCGCAAGCGGCTGTCACCACGGCCGAAGAAGCACTGAACAACACCGAAATTCGCGCGCCCTTTCCGGGGCGGCTTGAGATGTTGGATATCTCTGCGGGCGAGTTCGTCTCAACCGGCGAAGAAATCGCGCGGTTGGTGGATAACACCCCGCTGACGATTCAGGTGCAGGTGCCACAACAGGCGCTGAAAGACATCAAAGAAGGGCAAAATGCCGAGGTGATGTTCATCACCGGGACAGAAGCGCAGGGCAAGGTGCAGTTCGTCTCAAGCAGCGCCAGCGCCGAGACCCGCACTTTTACCGCCGAGATTAGGGTCGAAAACGCTGATGGCGCGATCCCAGCGGGTATCTCTGCCCGTGTGCGCATTCCCACGGGCGAGACCCGCGCGCATTTCGTCTCTCCTGCAATCCTGTCGCTGGATACAAATGGCACTTTGGGTGTTAAAACGGTGAATGGCGACAATAAGGTAGTCTTTAACAAAATCGCGATCGTTCGGGCCCAGACCGACGGTATCTGGATCGCGGGCCTGCCGGATGAGAGCCAGATCATCACCATCGGGCAGGGCTTCGTGAATGATGGCGAGGTGGTCGACCCGCAGCCAGAGACAAGTAACGAAGACCCCGCCGAAGAACTGCCCTCAGCGGGCGTGCCGGAACTGGATGAACTTGAGGAAACCCCGGCGGGCGACGGCCAGATCACGGGCAGCGCCGAAGCTTCTCAGCCGGAGCAGGTGGAATGAACACACTGATCGACGCCGCTTTCAGCCGCGCACGCGTTGTGATCTTAAGCTTGGTCATGATCTTGGCGGTCGGGGCCTATGCCTATGTCGGCATCCCCAAGGAAAGCTCGCCTGAGATCCCGATCCCGACGCTTTATGTCTCCACCTCACTTGAGGGGATTTCGCCCGAAGACAGCGAACGGCTGTTGGTAGAACCGCTGGAGACGGAGCTCAGCGCCATTACCGGCCTGAAACAGATCACTTCCAATGGGGCCGAGGGCCATGCCTCTGTCCAGTTGGAGTTCGAGCCGGGGTTCGACTCCGACGAGGCGCTCGACAAGGTGCGTGAAGGTGTGGACCGGGCCAAATCCGACTTGCCCGAAGACGCCACCGATCCGGTCGTGACTGAGATCAACACAGCGCTTTTCCCGATCCTGACGGCGATCCTTTCCGGCCCGGTTCCGGAACGGACGCTCAACTCCATCTCCGAAGAGCTGAAGGACGCGATTGAGGGGCTGTCCGGCGTGCTTGAAGTCGATGTCGGCGGCGAGCGGACAGAACTTCTAGAAGTGTTGATCGACCCGACGGTGTTTGAGACCTACAACATCTCCTTCGAAGAATTGATCAGCCAGATCAACCGCAACAACCGCCTGATTGCGGCAGGGGCGATTGAAAGCGGCGCGGGACGCTTGGTGCTCAAAGTGCCGGGGCTGATCGAGAACGTCGAAGACGTCATGTCGCTGCCGATCAAGGTGCGCGGCGATACGGTGGTGACTTTCGCGGATGTCGCCACCATCCGTCGAACCTTCAAAGACCCCACCGGTTTTGCCCGTATCGACGGCCAGCCCGCGCTGGCGCTTGAGATCAAGAAACGCTCGGGCGCGAATATCATCGAGACGGTCGCGGCGGTGCGTGAGTTGATCGACGAGATGCGCGCGGAATGGCCCGACAGCATCACCGTCAAATACACCCAAGACGAGTCCGAGCAGGTCCAAGACATGCTCAGCGATCTTGAGGCCAATGTCATCGCGGCGGTCATCCTTGTGATGATCGTGATCGTCTGGGCCTTGGGCGTCCGCTCGGCGCTGCTGGTGGGGCTGGCGATTCCGGGGGCGTTTCTGGCCGGGGTCACCGCGCTTTGGGTCATGGGCTATACGATGAACCTTGTGGTGCTGTTTTCGCTGATCCTCGTGGTGGGGATGCTGGTGGACGGGGCCATCGTGACCACCGAACTGGCCGACCGCCGCCTGCAAGAGGGGCATTCGCCCCGCGCCGCCTATGCCCATGCGGCCAAGCGTATGGCATGGCCGATCATCGCCTCGACGGCAACGACGCTTAGTGTGTTCTTCCCGCTGCTGTTCTGGACCGGCACGGTCGGGGAGTTCATGAAATTTCTGCCGATTACCGTGATCCTGACCCTGACCGCCTCGCTTTTCATGGCGCTGGTTTTCATCCCAGTGGTTGGCGGGATCATCGGCAAACGGCCCCCGCAATCGGCCAAGGACAAGGCGACGCTCTATGCCGCCGAACAGGGCGATCCGCGTGAACTGACAGGCTTCACCGGCGGCTATGTAAAGCTGCTGCAGTTCGCCATTCTGCGTCCTTGGATGACCCTGATCCTTGCCATAGCCATGCTGATGGGCGGCTTTACCGCCTATGCACAATTTGGCAACGGCATCACCTTTTTCCCTGAAGTAGAGCCTGATTTCGCGCAGGTGCAGGTCCGCGCTAGGGACAATTTCTCGATCTACGAACAAGACGCGCTGGTGCGGCAGGTCGAGCAACGCCTTTTTGCTTACGACGAGATTGCCAGCGTCTATGCCCGCACCGGCAGCAGCAACCGCGACAGCGCCGACCTGATCGGCACCATTCAGGTTGAGTTCACCGAATGGGACGAGCGGCGGACGGCGGCCATGATTGGCGAAGAAATCCGGACCGAGATGGCGGCAATACCCGGGATTGACGTGCAGGTGCAGACTGCCTCAAACGGCCCGTCGGCGGGCAAGCCCGTCAACCTGCGGATCAAGGCGCATGACGCCGAGGTGCAGCAGCAGGTGGTCAATCAGATACGCGAGAAGATGTCTGATATCGGCGGGTTCACCGATGTGACGGATTCGCGCCCCCTGCCGGGGGTGGAGTGGCGCATCGCGGTGAACCGGTCCGAGGCCGCGCGGTTTGGGGCCGATATCTCGACACTGGGGCAGGCTGTGCAACTGCTGACGCGCGGCATCACCGTGGCGGATTACCGGCCCGACGACGCCGAAGGCTCTATCGACATCAACGTACGCTTTCCCTCCGATGAGCGCACGTTGGAAGAGTTGCAATCGCTGCGCGTGCCGACATCGGCGGGGCTAGTGCCGATCTCGAACTTCGTGACCTTTGAGCCAAGCCCCCGCACCGGCACGATCACGCGGGTGGATCAAGAAAGGGTCGTTACGATCGAGGCCAACGTTGCACCGGGCGTTCTGGTCAACGATCAGACCGTCGCCTTGCGCAGCGCGATTGACGCGATGGATCTGCCGCCGGGTGTTGAAGCGTCGTTCGCCGGTGAGGCGGAGGACCAGCAGGAATCAATGATTTTCCTCGCTGGGGCGTTTATCACGGCGATCTTCTTGATGTTCGTGATCCTCGTGATCCAGTTCAACACTTTCTACCAAGCCTTCGTCGTCATGTCGGCTATCATCTTCTCCATCGCGGGCGTGCTCTTTGGTTTGATTATCACAGGGCGGCCCTTTGGCGTAGTCATGGGCGGCATCGGGGTGATCGCGCTGGCGGGGATCGTGGTGAACAACAATATCGTTCTGATCGACACCTATAATGACCTTAAGAAAGCCGGGCTGTCGCCGCTGGAGGCCGCGCTGCGGACCGGAGCACAGCGTTTGCGGCCTGTGGTGCTGACCTCCGTCACCACCGCGCTTGGCCTGATGCCCATGGTGATCGGCCTCAACATCAACTTCTTCACCCGCGAGATCGTCTATGGTGCGCCATCAACGCAGTGGTGGACCGAACTAAGTTCGGCCATTGCGGGCGGTCTGGTGGTTGCCACGGTGCTGACGCTCGTGGTGACACCGGCGATGTTGATGTTGGGAGAGAAGAAAGCGAACCGCGGCGTGCCCACCCCGAGAGAGGCAGAGCCCGCAGCGGTCTGATAGGTCTTAGGCGGCCTTGTCGGCCTTGTCTTCGGTCAGGATCGTATAAAGCGTTGCCGGGTCTGGGTTCGACCGCAGCTTGGTACAGATGCTGCTGTCACGCAATGTGCGGGCAACCAGTGCCAGCGCCTTGAGGTGCTCCACCCCCGCATCTTCGGGGGCGAAGAGGGCAAAGGCCACATCGACCGGCTGACGGTCGACCGAAGAGAAATCAATCGGCTTGTCCAGCAAGACGAAGGCACCGACGACCTTGTCGATGCCATTCATTCGCGCGTGGGGCAGGGCGACACCGTGGCCCACACCGGTCGGCCCAAGGGTTTCGCGCGTCATCAGCGCATCCACCACCTGACCGGCCGGCAGCCCATAGGCCTGCTGGACGAGTTCGCCGATATCCTGCATCAGACGCTTCTTGCTCGAAGCCGAAGTCAAAACCTTCACGGCCTCTGGCTTGAGGAGTTTGCCGAAATCCATTCCGCTCGCCCTGCTCTTTGGCGGAGTTTACCGCCGTGGGTTACGAAGGGTCGATCCAGCCGATGTTGCCGTCTTCGCGGCGGTACACGACATTCATCCCTTCCTGGCCTTCCTTGCGAAACAATAGCACTGGATCGCCCGACAATTCCATCTGCATCACTGCTTCGCCGACAGACAAAGTTGGTACCTTCGTCTGCATCTCTGCAATGATCATGGGTTGGAGGGTATCAGGTTCCTGCGCATCTGAATCGCTGTCTGACGCGAGGATATAGGAGGATGCCCCCAGAAGTTCAACCGGTTCGGCGCGATCTTTGTGATGGTCCTTCAGGCGGCGCTTATAGCGGCGCAGCTGTTTCTCCATCTTTTCGCAGCAGCTATCGAAGGCGGCATAGATCTCTGTCGCCTTGGCCTTGGCCGACGCGTTGAGACCGGTGGAAAGATGCACAGTTGCCTCACAGGCAAATTCGTGGCCCGTTTTGGAAAACACCACCATGGCGTCGGTCGGGCGTTCAGCATATTTGCCAACCGCCTCGTCCAGTTCCGTCCGGACATGTGTCCGGAGCGCATCGCCAATGTCGATCTGTTTGCCACTGATCTGATACCGCATATCGTCTCCTTGTCTTTCTTGTTCCGAACATTGCCAAACGGTCCACGAGTGTGGAGCGGGAGCAATTATCAGATATGGAGGAATGGTGCTGCGACCAGGATGATTTTGACCGTTCCTTCGCGGGAAGGGCGATGCAGGATCAAACAGGAACGCGATTTCACCATAGATCAATGAGGCCGCTTTTCCGTTTGAAAGTCAATGGCGCCGATGACGCCGATGGCGTTTAATGATTACAATCAGAGCGGTTTCTTGCAAAGCGCAGGCAATGCTTCGCCGGGCGCTCGCCAATTGGCAAGAAAGCGCTAAGTCTTAGGAAATGCGGAAGTTATCGCCCAAGTAGACGCGGCGCACATTCTCGTTTTGCACAACTTCTTCGGGCGTTCCCGACATCAATACCTTGCCTTCGTGCAGGATATAGGCACGGTCTACGATCTCTAGGGTTTCGCGGACATTGTGGTCAGTAATCAGCACGCCAATGCCGCGTTTTTTAAGATCGGCGACCAATTGTCGGATGTCTCCGACTGAAATCGGATCGACCCCGGCGAAAGGTTCATCAAGCAACAAGTAACTGGGATTGGCGGCCAGACAGCGGGCGATTTCGACGCGGCGACGTTCCCCCCCCGACAGCGCCAACGCGGGTGCGCGGCGCAGGTGTTCGATAGAAAACTCGGTCAGCAATTCTTCGAGCCGTTCACGGCGTTGGTGACGGTGCTTCACCCGAATATCAAGGATTGCGCTAATGTTGTCCTGCACCGATAGCCCGCGAAAGATGCTCATTTCCTGCGGTAGATAACCGATCCCAAGCTGCGCGCGGCGATACATGGGCAGGGTGGTCACATCCTTGCCGTCCACTGTCACGCGGCCACCTTCGGGCGTGACCAGCCCGGCCACGGCATAGAAAGTGGTTGTCTTGCCCGAGCCGTTTGGACCCAAAAGCGCCACGACCTCACCGCGGTCAAGCTCCATCGAGAAATCGCAGATCACCGCTTTTTTGCGGTATGATTTACGCAGATGGCTGATCCGCAGGCCGGATTCGCCCTCGGCAACCTTGAGCTCGGGGGGCATCAGTTGGCGCTGCCGGGCTGCAGAATGGTTTTCACACGTCCCGACATCTGCGCCGTACCGCTGGTGAGGTTCACCGTCATTTCCTGCGCACTCAGCGCACTTCCGCCTTGGGTCATCAACACGTCGCCGCTCATTACCAAGGTGCCCGCGTCGATGTCATAGTCGGCGCGCTGCGATTCAGCGGCGTCTTCGCCCGCAACCAAGACCACGCCGCCGGTCGCCTCAAGCTTGGCAATACCTTGGTCCGCCGCACGATAAATCACCTGCACCTTACCGGCAGAAAGCGTCATTTCACCTTGGGAAATCAGGACGTTACCAGTGAAAACTGCGGTGCCTGATGCGTTATCAACCGATAGATTATCTGCGGTCACTTCGACAGGCAGGCTGGTATCTTGCTCTAGCGCGCCAAAGGCCACGCTGGCCGATTGAGCAGAGACAGGGGCGGCCTGCAGCGCGAAAAGCAGCGGCAGCATCAAAATAAACAAGTGTCTCAAGGCATTTACTCTTTCGTTGCTTGCGGCGTGTATATCAGTTTCACACCCTTGGTGAAAAGCAATTGCGAGCCGGCGCTGTTCTGCCGATTGGTGATTGCCATGCTTCCGGCGGTGATCTCGCCCGCCGGGCTGGTCGCTTTGACCGGGCCAGGCGATAGAAGATCTAGTGTAGTGAGGTTCGATGTCATCCGCTCAGAGAGGATCTGGTAGCCGGTCGAAGTGTTGATCTTCACATCGCCTGCCAGTTCCGCCTCCTCTGCGCCGGTATCAAATCTGCCGCGGCTGGATTGAAGGGTGATCTTGGCGCCCCCCTGCAAGTCTAGTGTGGCCTCAAGGTCTACGGCTTCATTCGTGCCGCTTACGCCGCCGGGGGTTGTCAGCTTTTCGGCAGAAAATGAAATCAGATCGCCATCCGCCGTGGTGCCGGAATAGAAGGGGCCGGTAATCTGCTGATCGCGCAGACGTTCTTGCACTTCTTTATCCGCAAATGGGATAACCGCCTGCGGTTCAATCGCGCGCGACAGCAGGAACAGGGTCGACAGCAGCGCCAACGCGATCAGCGGAAAGAGCACTTTCAGCCAAGAAACAACGCGTGAGTGGCGATCGGCCTTCATCGCGCTTTAGCCCAGCCCGACGCGCAGGCAGTCATGGATATGCAGCAGGCCTAGCGGCGTCTTGCCATCGTTTTGCGAGGGGTCCGTAACGATCAGGCAGGTGATCTTGCGGTTGTTCATTACGCCAACGGCTTTTTCTGCCAATTCTTCGGGGCCGATGGTGATTGGCGCGGAGGTCATGACTTCTTCCGCGGTCATGGTCATCAAACCGTCAAGGTGGCGCGCAAGGTCGCCCATCGTGATGATCCCCGACAGGGCACCTGCCTTATCTGTTACGCAGACCACGCCAAAGCCCTTGCGGCTGATCTCGCTCAGTGCGTCGGCCATTGGGGCATCGACAGAGACCACGGGCAGCGCATCGCCTACATGCATCAGATCGGCCACGCGGCTCAGCCGCGCGCCCAACTTGCCGCCGGGGTGGAAGTCGCGGAAATGTTCGGCGGTGAAGGCGCGGTTCTCCATCAGGGCCACGGCCACCGCATCGCCCATCGCCAGCGTCAGCGTCGTCGAAGTGGTGGGCACCACGCCGGTGCCGCAGGCCTCTGCCGCGCGGGGCAGTTCCAGCACCACGTCACTGTGACGTCCAAGGCTGCTGTCGGGGCGGCTGGTGATGCCGATGAGCGGGATCGCATAGCGGCGCGAATAGGCGATAAGGTTCGCCAGTTCCGGTGCCTCGCCCGAGTTTGAAATCGCCAGCACCACGTCGGCGGCGGTGATCATGCCCAGATCGCCGTGGCTTGCCTCTGCCGGGTGCACGAATTGCGCAGGCGTGCCGGTAGAGGCCAGCGTCGCCGCGATCTTGTTGCCGATATGGCCCGATTTGCCGATGCCGGTGACGATCACCCGGCCCTTGCAGGCGCGCATCAGATCAACGGCGGCTCGAAAACGATCATCAAGGCTCTCGGCAAGCTGGATCAGCGCATCGGATTCGCAGCGGATCACGCGGCGGGCGGTGTCGAGGAAAGGTGTGTTCATGCGTGTGCGAAGATGTCCGTGTCCGGCCATCCCTCCAGATCCAGCTTGGCGCGCATCGGCAGGAAATCGAAACAGGCCTGCGCCATGTCCATCCGACCTTCGCGTATCAGGCGTTTGTTAAGTTCATCGCGCAGACGGTGCAGATACAGCACATCCGACGCGGCATAGTCGATCTGCGCTTGGGTCAGTTTTTCGGCCCCCCAATCGCTGGATTGCTGCTGTTTCGAGATGTCGACACTCAGCAGTTCTTGGCAAAGTTTGGCAAGTCCGTGCCGGTCTGTGTAAGTGCGCACCAAACGGCTGGCGATCTTGGTGCAATAGACTGGTGCGGCGGTGGCACCAAAGGTGTTGAGCATCGCGGCGATGTCGAAGCGACCGTAGTGAAACAGCTTCAGCACCTGGGGATTTTCCAGCAGTGCGCAGAGGTTCGGCGCCTCGGTCTGGCCCTTGGCGACCTGCACCAGATGTGCGTGACCATCGCCGCCCGACAGTTGCACAACGCAAAGTCGGTCGCGGTGCGGGTGGAGGCCCATCGTCTCGCAATCAATGGCGACCATCGGCCCAAGGTCGAGGTCATCCGGCAGGTCATTCTGATAGAGGAAATTTGTCATGCCGTCGTCTATACCGCGCTTGCCCGCCATGGGAAAGCAGCGCTTTGCACAGGCTCAGCCCGCTGCCGAAGTGGCGGCTAACTCTTGCAAGGCGGGCTGGGGATAGCGGCGCAGCATTTGATCGACCAGTAGGTGGCACTGGTAGCCGGCCCAATTGTGTCGGATCACCCCACCGGGCAGGGCAGGGTGTTTCAAAACTAAGCGCCGCCAGTTGTGCACGATAAGGCAGCGCAGCACGGCAACATCAAGTGCGTCCATATGGCGGACGCGGGCCAGTTCATTTTCGGTCGTCGTCAGCGCGACAAGCAACGCGTCATATTCTGATTCAAGCTCCGCAGGCTCTACAGCGCGGCGCAGCCAATCGGGCGGGGTTTCTCCGCGCAGGGCAAGGCAGCCTTCAGGGGCATTGCCGACGGGCCCGACATAGGCGCGCGGCAGGGCAGGGATGAACCCGGCGGCGCGCAGGGCGGCATCCGTCTCGCGCCCGTTCTCTTCGGTCATCACCATCTGCCAAGGCTCTGACAAATCAGGTGGCGCGGCATAGATGCGGGGGCTGGCGGCGGCACTTTCCGCGCGACCCTGCGCGGTCAGACTATGCTGGCTGATCCGGCCCACTTTATGGGACTGCAACCAGCCGTCATTCCGCAGCCTGTGCAGCGCCACGCGACTTGCCTCTGGCCGCACGTCGAGCGCCCCCATGATCGTCGATAGGACCGGTCCGTCGATCGCATCACCCTCTCCCTGCGCCAGATCGCCGAAAAGGCTGACCATCAGCGACCAGACCCGCTGGCCACCTAGGCTAGAGAAGGCCGTGACGGCGGGAAGGGTAGAATCAGAGGGCATTCATCGTCAGCAGGTCATATTCCGCGACCGCCTCCTCGCGCTGGTTTGTCAGGGTCACATGCCAGCGCACCTCGCCATATTCCTCGTTGCGGGGGGTTTTGTGTTTGACACTTAGCCGCACCTTCATGCTGTCCCCGGCAGAGACAGGTTCAAGGAAGCGAAGATTGTCGAGACCCGTATTGGCCAGCACCGGACCCGGATCAGGCTGCACGAACAGACCCGCAGCAAAGCTGAGCAACAGGTAGCCATGTGCCACGCGGCCGGGGAAGAACGGGTTCGCGGCGGCGGCCTCGTCGTCCATATGTGCATAGAACGTGTCGCCGGTGAAATTGGCGAAGGTCTCAATATCTTCGAGCGAGATTTCGCGGGACTTGGAATAAAAGGTCTCGCCCAAGTCCAACTCAGTGAAGCGGCGGGTGAAGGGGTGATCGCGGTCGGTAATTTCTTCCGCACCCGGAACCCACTGTTTGCCGATGGCGGTAAGGATGTCGGGGCTGCCTTGGATGGCGGTGCGCTGCATGTAATGCATCACGCCGCGAATGCCGCCGAGTTCTTCGCCGCCGCCTGCGCGGCCCGGCCCGCCGTGCACCATATGCGGCAGCGGGGAGCCGTGGCCCGTCGCCTCACCCATGGATTTGCGGTTGTTGAAGTAAAGCCGCCCGTGGAAGGCTGCCGAGCCCATGGTCAGTTCGCGCGCGACTTCACCATCGTTGGTGATGATGGAGGCCACTAGAGAGCCTTGGCCACGGTTCAGCAGCTGCGTGGCATGGGCCAGATCGCGGTAGGGCATCAGGGTGGAGACAGGGCCGAAAGCCTCGGTGTCATGCACGCGCTCGGCCTTATCCGGATCGGCGCAATGGAACAGCATCGGCGGCAAGAAGGCGCCCTTGTCGCGGTCCGCGCGTTTCACGGTAAAGTCTTCAGGGTCGCCGAAAATCCGCTCCGCCTCGGCACTCAGCAGCGCGACTTTCTCCAATACGTCACGTTTCTGACTGTTGGAGACCAGCGCCCCCATGCGGGTATTTTCATCTCGCGGGTCGCCGATGATGGTTTTCGCCAACCGTTCTGAGAGCGCTGAGATCACCGCGTCGATCTGTGCCTCTGGCACCATGACGCGGCGGATCGCGGTACATTTCTGACCTGCTTTGGCAGTCATCTCACGCTGCACTTCTTTGACGAAGAGGTCAAACTCCGGCGTGCCGGGCGTGGCATCGGGGCCGAGAACAGAGGCGTTAAGGCTGTCCTGCTCAGAGGTAAAGCGCACCGAGTTTTGCAGCAGCAAGGGATTGCTCCGCAGTTTCAGCGCGGTGTCGGCAGAGCCAGTGAAGGCCACGGCATCCTGACAATCAAGGTGGTCCAGCATATCGCCCAGACCGCCGCTGACCAGTTGCAGCGCGCCTTTGGGCAGCAGCCCGCTATCCAGCATCAAGCGCACACAGTGTTCGGTAACATAGCAAGTCGCAGTAGCCGGTTTCACGATCGCCGGGACACCTGCGAGCAGCGTAGGCGCCAGCTTTTCCAACATACCCCAAACCGGAAAGTTAAAGGCGTTGATATGCACCGCGACGCCTTGCAGCGGGGTGCAGATGTGGCGGCCCATGAACTGCCCTTCGCGGCCCAGTTGCTCGGGCGCGCCGTCGAGATAGACATGCGCGTCCGGCATCTCGCGCCGACCTTTAGAGGCGAAAACCAGCATGGTGCCGATGCCGCCGTCCACGTCGATCTTGTGGTCCGAGAGCGTCGCGCCGGTGTCGTAGCTCAGGTCATAGAGCGCCTGTTTGTGCTCCATCAGGTGCAACGCCAGCGCCTTCAACATGCGCGCGCGGTCGTGGAAGGTCATGGCGCGCAGGGCGGGGCCGCCGTGGTCGCGGGCAAAGCCCAGCATGGCCTGCGCGTCGAGCGCATCGTTTCCGGCTTGGGCGATCACTTCGCCAGTGATGGCGCTGGCGATGTTGCGGGCGCCCGCGCCCGGGGCCAGCCACTCGCCTGCTGCGTAACTGTGAATATCGCGCATGTCGGCTCCTTTAGTGTGTGTCGTAGTCGATGGTGAGCGTATCGCTCAGCGGGTAGCTCTGGCAGGTCAACACATAACCGCGCTCGACCTCGTAATCCTCAAGCGCGTGGTTCGAGATCATCTCGACCTCGCCTTCCAGCACCTTGCCCATGCAGGTCGAACAAACTCCGGCCTTGCAAGAGAACGGCGCTTCCTGACCGTTCTCTAGTGCGGCTTCCAGCACCGATTGGCCCTTCTGCATGGTGAAACTGCGCCGCGCGCCGTCGATGATGACGGTGATCTCGGTGCCGCTCTGGCCCTCGCTGCGCTTGGCCATTTCCTGTTTCGCCAGACGGCCCTGCTGGCTTTCGCTGAAGAGTTCGAACTTGATCTGTTCTTCACTTAGACCATTGGTCTTCAGCGCCTCGGCGATGGCCAGCATCATCGGCTCCGGCCCGCAGATGAAGGAGGTGTCGATGTTGTCGATCTGAATCCAATGCTTAAACAGCGCATCGCATTTCGCTTGATCGATACGGCCCTCAAACAACTCCATATCCTGACCGGATTCGAGGATATGGATAATCGTCAACCGCCCCATGTAGTGGTTCTTGAGATCCTCAAGCTCCTCGCGGAACATGATCGTGTTCACCGCGCGGTTTGCATAGACCAGCGTGAAGGTCGAGTTCGGCTCGCGTTTCAGCACGGTTTTCAGGATCGACAGCACCGGCGTGATGCCCGACCCGCCCGCAAAACCGAGGTAGTTTTTCGCCACGTCTGGTTCAATCGCGGTGAAGAATTTGCCCTGCGGCGGCATCGCGTGGAGCGTATCGCCGACATTCAATTCGGTATTGGCATAGGTCGAGAATGCCCCGCCATCGACGCGCTTGATGCCGACCTTCAGCTCGCCATCGTCCAGACCTGCGCAGATCGAATAGTTCCGGCGCAGCTCGGTGCCGTCGAAGTCTTGCTTGAAGGTCAGGTATTGGCCTTGGGTAAACGCAAAAGCTTCGGGGTTTTCCGGCTTCAGCGTCAGCACCACCGCATCGCGGATGGTGTGGTGGATATCAGTCACTAACAGGGGGTGAAACTGGCTCATCGGGGCCTCAGATACATTTGAAATAGTCGAAGGGTTCGCGGCAATCCTGACACCGCCACTGCGCCTTGCAGGGGGTGGAGCCGAATTGGCTGATCCGCTCCACCGCGGTGGATTTGCAGTGCGGGCAATGTTGCGGCCCACCGGCGGGGCGGGGTGGCGCGATGCCGTAAGATTCCAGCTTGGCACGGCCAGTGTCACTCATCCAATCGGTGGTCCAAGGCGGAGAAAGCTGCCGTTTCAGGTCAAGGTTTTCGATGCCGTGGTCGCGCAGCGCCATCTCGATATCAAGGTTGATGATGCTGGTGGCCGGGCACCCCGAATAGGTCGGTGTGATGGTCACAACCAGAGTATCGCCGTCCCATGCCACATCGCGGATGATGCCGAGATCGGTAAGCGAAATGGCCGGGATCTCCGGGTCCGGGATCGCCGAAAGCCATGCCCAAACCGTCTCTAACGTGGGATTTTCCGCCAACGCGGCACCGCGCGGGGCGGTATCGCGCACCACCCCCGGCACCGGCGCGGGGGCCGGGCGGCTGTGGGGGCTGTGGGGGCTGGGTTTCACCATGTGGCGTCCGGGTAGGCGCGCTGCAGCCACTGCATCTGGGTCAGCATATGGCCCAGATGCTCGCTGTGCCGTGCGCCGCTTTTCCCGCCTCTATGGGCGAAATCATCTTCGGGTTTGGTCAGGGTCGCTGCCGCGAGCGTGTCCCCGACCAGTTGGTCGTAGCCAGCGCGCAGGATGGCTGGATCAGGGGCGATGCCCGCATCTTTCATGGCAGCGTCGACATCATCGCCGAGGAACATCTCCCCCACATATGGCCAGAGCAGATCCAGCGCCGCCTGCATCCGACGATGGCTTTCCTCGGTCCCGTCGCCAAGGCCGATCACCGTGTCGGAGGAACGTTCGAGGTGGTAGGTGACCTCTTTGGCGGATTTCTCGGCAATGGCGGCGATCTCTTTATCGCTGGAATCGATCAATGCGGTCAGTTGCGCCAGATGCCAAGCGTCGAACAGGAACTGCCGCATCATGGTTTGGCCGAAGTCGCCATTGGGCTGCTCGACCAGCAAAACATTGCGAAAATCCCAAACATCGCGGTGAAAAGCCAGCTTATCGGCGTCACGCCCCGCGCCCTCGACCTCACCCGCCATGCCCAGCCACAGCTGCGTTTGCCCGATCAAGTCGAGCGCCATATTGGCCAGCGCTATATCTTCTTCCAGCACCGGAGCCGTGCCGCACCATTCCGAGACGCGGTGGCCCAGCACAAGGGCGTTGTCGCCCATGCGGCAGAGGAATTCGAACTTAGGATCGGTGCTCACATCGCCCCCACTTCGTCGGGAATGTCGAAAAAGGTCGGATGACGGTAAACCTTGTCATTGGCGGGCTCGTAAAGCGCGCCTTTTTCCTCGGGGGAGGAGGCCGCGATGGCGCTGGCCTCGACCGCCCAGATACTCACACCTTCATTGCGGCGCGTATAGACGTCGCGGGCGTTCTTGATCGCCATTTCCGCGTCTGCCGCGTGCAGGCTGCCAACGTGGCGGTGGCTCAGCCCGTGCTGACCACGGATGAAGATTTCCCACAGCGGCCATTCGGTGGAGCGCGCCTTGCCATGCGGGGCCGCTTCGGTGCCTTTGTATTCGCTGGATTCAGGGCTGCTCATGTCGCTTACTCCGCTGCCATTTGTCTGCTGCGCTTTTTCTCGGCGTGGGCCAGAAGCCCCTCGCGCACCCAACGGCCTTCGTCCCAAGCCTTGTTGCGCGCCGCCAGCCGTTCGGTGTTGCAGGGGCCATTGCCCTTGAGCACCTGAAAGAACTCTTCCCAATCCGGCTCGGCAAAATCGTAGTGGCCGGTTTCCCCGTTGAACTTGAGGGTCTCGTCGGGGATCGTGAGGCCGAGGTATTCGGCCTGCGGCACCGTCTCGTCGACGAACTTCTGGCGCAGCTCGTCATTGGTGTTCATCTTGATCTTCCACGCCATCGACTGCGCGGAATGGACCGAATCCTTGTCCGAGGGGCCGAACATCATCAGCGCCGGAAACCAGAAACGGTTCAGCGCATCTTGGGCCATTTTACGCTGCGCCTCTGTGCCCTTGGCCATCTTCATCATGATGTCGAAGCCTTGGCGCTGGTGGAAGGATTCTTCCTTGCAGATCCGCACCATCGCCCGGGCGTAAGGGCCATAAGACGTACGCTGCAAAGGCACTTGGTTCATGATCGCGGCGCCGTCGACCAGCCAACCGACCGCGCCCATATCGGCCCATGTTAGAGTCGGATAATTGAAGATCGACGAGTACTTCATTTTCCCCGACAGGAGGTCGCGGGTCATCTGGTCGCGGGTCACGCCCAGCGTCTCCGCCGCGCAATAGAGGTAGAGACCGTGGCCCGCCTCGTCCTGTACCTTGGCCAAGAGGATCGCCTTGCGCTCAAGTGTCGGGGCACGTGTGATCCAGTTGCCTTCGGGCAATTGGCCGACGATTTCGCTATGCGCGTGCTGACCGATCTGGCGGATCAGGTTCTTGCGGTAGCCGTCGGGCATCCAGTCCTTGGGCTCGATCTTGCCGCCCGCGTTGATGCGCTCCTGAAAGGCGCGCTCTTCGGGGTCCATCTCGTCGAGGGATTTGATGCCCTTGCCGGTGGATTTGATCATCTGTGCATACATCGTTCTGTTCCTTTCTCGGAAAGAAGCCTCAGCCTGCGTTTTCGAGGATCAGTGCCACGCCCTGACCCACGCCCACACACATTGTACATAGCGCGTATTTGCCGCCCGTCCGCTTGAGCTGCAGCGCCGCCGTCATCACGAGACGTGCACCAGACATGCCCAGCGGGTGGCCGATGGCGATGGCACCGCCATTGGCGTTCACATGGGGTGCGTCATCTGGCACGCCGAGCGCGCGCAGGGTAGCGAGGCCTTGGGAGGCGAAAGCCTCATTCAGTTCGATCACGTCCATCTGCTCAATGGTCAGGCCCGCACGGTCCAGCACCTTGCGCACCGCGGGGATCGGGCCGATGCCCATGACGCGCGGCTCGACACCTGCAGCGGACATTGCGACTACGCGGGCGATGGGGGTGAGGCCGTGATCTTTCACGCCTGCCTCAGAGGCCAGCAGCATCGCTGCCGCGCCATCGTTGACGCCCGAGGCATTGCCCGCGGTGACAGTCAGGTCAGCGCCATTGATGCCGCGCAGCTTGGCGAGTTTTTCCAGCGTGGAGCCGGGGCGGGGGTGCTCGTCACGGTCGACGATTACGTCGTCACCCTTGCGCTGTGGGATCGTGACGGGGGTGATTTCCTCGGCAAAGAGGCCCTTTTCATCCGCTTCGGCCCAGCGTTGCTGGCTGCGGGCGGCGAAAGCGTCTTGGTCTTCGCGCGACACATCATGGTCGGCGGCGACGTTGTCGGCGGTTTCGGGCATGGAATCCACGCCGAACTGCGCCTTCATCTTGGGGTTCACAAAGCGCCAGCCGATGGTGGTGTCATAGACGGCGTTATTGCGGGAAAAGGCGGTTTCCGCTTTCGGCATGACGAACGGGGCGCGCGACATGCTCTCGATGCCACCGGCGATGGCCAGATCCATGTCGCCGGCGCGGATCGCCCGGGCGGCGGCACCGACGGCATCCATGCCGCTGGCGCAGAGCCGGTTGATCGTGGCCCCCGGGACATCGACGGGCAGGCCTGCTAGCAGAGCGGCCATGCGGGCCACGTTGCGGTTGTCTTCGCCCGCTTGGTTGGCGCAGCCCATGATGACATCATCGACCCGCGCCCAGTCTACCGAGGGGTTGCGCTCCATCAGTGCCTTCAACGGGATCGCGGACAGATCGTCGGCGCGAACCGAAGAGAGGGCGCCGCCGTAACGGCCAATGGGGGTGCGCTGCGCGTCGCAGATGAATGCCTGCATGGGGGTACTCCTGTTGTTGCTACGCAATTTACACAGCAGGGCGATTCGGTTCAATCAAAATGTTACGGAATAGAACTGAGGCGTTGATTTTGGTAACATGTCGCGGTGCAGAGAGGCCATCGGCGGCAGAGACCCGCGCCGTATGGTGCGGTCATGTAACGCCGGATCGCGAGAGAATTAAAAAGGCCGCCCTTGGGTAAAGACAGCCTTTGGTATTTTCAGAAATGCAAAGCGTGGGGGCTTAGTAATCCACGCCGCGCTGCGCTTTGATGCCCGCTTTGAACGGATGTTTGACCTCTGACATCTCGGTCACCAGATCGGCATAGTCGCAAAGCTCGGGCCGGGCGTCGCGGCCTGTCAGCACGACGGCGGTGCGTTTTTCGCGGGCATCAAGCCCGGCGATCACGTCTTCGATCTTGAGGTATTCATAGCGGATGGCGATGTTGATCTCATCCATCACAACAAGGTCATACTCTCCGCTCGCCATCATTTCGCGTGCCTTGCCGAATGCAGCTTCGGCGGCGGCGATGTCGCGGTTGCGGTCTTGAGTGTCCCAAGTGAACCCTTCGCCCATCGTGTGCCATGTCACCTCATCGAGCTGTTCAAAGAACAGCCGTTCGCCGGTCTTCCATTTGCCCTTGATGAACTGCACCACACCGACGCGCTGTTTCCAGCCGAGCGCGCGTACAACGACCCCGAAAGCAGAGGAGGATTTGCCCTTGCCCGGTCCGGTATGGACCAGCACCAGCCCCTTGTCCGGGTCTTGCAGCTCGGCCACCTTGGCGCGCTGTTCGGCCTGACGCTGCTGCATCTTTTCCTTGTGGTCTTGCGGATCTGCGTCGCTCATCGGTCATCTCCTCTATCCGGTTTCGGGGCACCATAGGGAGAGGATTGGTCAGGCGAAAGCCCGCAATGAATCACGCCTTGGGATCGGTGACAGACCGCGCTTTGCCACGTTCCATCCCCAACTGCCGCTCGCGCCAGATGACCAATGCGCCCGCGCTGATCACCAGCGCCGCACCCGCCAGCATCATCATCGTCGGCAGTTCGGCAAAGAAGACATAGCCCAGCACGATGGCGAAAAGCATCGAGGTATAGTCATAGGGCGCCAGCATCGAGGCCGAGCCAAAGCGATAGGCCGAGGTGATCAGAATCTGCGCCACCCCGCCGATCAGCCCTGCCAACACCAGCAAGCCAAAGGTTTGTAGATCGGGCATTACCCAGCCAAAGGGCAGGGTGAAAAGCGCCAGGATCGACGCGGTGGCCGAGAAATAGAACACGATCGCGGCGGTGTCTTCGTTCTGCACCAATTGACGAATGTGGATCTGCACAAGGCTGCGCACCATTGTCGCCATCAGGATCAACAGTGCGCCAATGGTGGCCGTCTGCTCCATCGTGCCGATGTTGGTAAAACGCGGCCAAAGGATGATCATCACGCCCACCAGCCCCATCGCGACGGCGGTGACGCGGATTAGGCGGATCTGCTCGCCCAGCAACACGGCGGCAAGGATCACGGTGAAAATCGGTGTGGCAAAGCCGATGGCGGTGACCTCGGGCAGGGGCAGCAGGCCAAGGCCAGTGAAGGTCAGCCCCATCGCCGTGGTGCCGAACAGCCCGCGCCAGACATGGCCCATCGGGTTTTGCGTCTTCAGCCCGCTTTTCAATTTGCCGCGCTGCGCCAGCCAGATCAGGATCACCGGAATGGCAAAGAAAGAACGAAAGAAGACGGACTCGCCCGCTGGCACGTCGTCGGCCAGCGATTTGATGATGGCCGACATGCAGGTAAAGAGCAGGATCGCCGTGATCTTCAGCCCGACGCCAAGGGCGGGGCGGGCGGAGAAATCATCGACTTTCATGCTCTGGTCCTCATGCTTCGGGGCCGATCCGTCCGCGGTTGGTGCCGATCTGCCCGCGGTGCAGCAGCAAGTGATCCAGCAACACACAGGCCATCATCGCCTCGCCCACGGGCACCGCGCGGATGCCGACGCAAGGATCGTGGCGGCCCTTGGTGATGATCTCGGTCTCTTCACCCTGTTTGGTGATGGTGCGCCGTGTGGTCAGGATGCTTGAGGTTGGCTTCACAGCGAAACGCACCACGACATCCTGCCCGGTGCTGATCCCGCCCAAGATGCCGCCCGCATGGTTGGAGGAATACTCCGGCCCCTCTGGCCCCATGGTGATCTCATCCGCGTTCAGCTCTCCGGTCAGCATCGCGGCTGACATGCCTTCGCCGATTTCCACGCCTTTGACGGCATTGATGCTCATCATCGCGGCGGCCAAATCGGTGTCGAGCTTACCATAGACCGGCGCGCCGATGCCTGCAGGCACGCCGCGCGCGGTGACTTCGATGATCGCACCTACGCTGCTGCCGGACTTGCGCAGCCCGTCGAGATACGCGGCCCAGTCCTCAGCCGCCTTGGCATCGGGCACCCAAAACGGGTTCTGCTCGATCTGGTTCCAATCGAACGCATCCCGGTCGATTTTATGCGGACCCATCTGCACCATATAGCCGGTGATCTGCAGGTTCGGGGCTAGCGCCTTGATCGCTTCGCGCGCCAGTCCGCCCGCCGCCACCCGCGCCGCCGTTTCGCGCGCCGAGGAGCGGCCACCGCCGCGATAATCGCGGATGCCGTATTTCTGGAAATAGGTGATGTCGGCATGACCCGGGCGGAACTTGTCCTTGATATCCCCGTAGTCTTTCGAGCGTTGATCGGTGTTCTCGATCATCAGTTGGATCGGCGTGCCGGTGGTGACGCCCTCAAAGGTGCCAGAGAGAATCCGCACCTCATCGGCCTCACGCCGCTGCGTGGTGTATTTGTTCTGGCCGGGTTTGCGCTTGTCCAACCACTGCTGGATCATGCTCTCTTCAATCGGCACACCAGGGGGGCAGCCATCAATCGTAGCGCCAAGGGCGGGCCCGTGGCTCTCGCCCCATGTGGTGACCCGGTAAAGATGGCCAAAGCTGTTGATCGACATGGGCGGACCTCCTGTTGTCAAACCCTTAGCGGGGCCAGCGCCCTGCCTCAAGGGGATTTGCCTTGCCAATTGTGCAGGTCCGATCTACCCCTGACGCTACCTCGGGGGGCCTTTGGGCTGAGATGTACGCATGTGCGGACCCGTTGAACCTGAACCGGTTAACACCGGCGGAGGGAAGGTCAGGACAGACATCCACCTTTTACCTTTCGCCGCAAAAGGAGGATGCGATGAAGTATCTTACACTTGCTGCGGGCGTCTTGGGCGCATCGGCTGCATGGGCCGAAACGCCTGAACTGACGGTCTATACCTACGACAGTTTCGTCACCGAATGGGGCCCCGGCCCGGCCATCGAAGAGGGGTTCGAGGCTGAATGCGGTTGCGACCTGAAATTCGTCGGCATGGGCGATGGCGCGGCCCTTTTGGCGCGGTTGAAACTTGAGGGCGCGCGGTCGGACGCGGATATCGTGCTGGGGCTGGACACCAGCCTCGTCGCCGCCGCGAAAGAGACCGATCTGTTTGCGCCGAGCGGGTTGCAGGCTGACTATGATCTGCCGATCACTTGGGAAGACGAAGTTTTCGTGCCCTATGACTGGGGCTATTTCGCCTTTGTCCACGGCACCGATCTGGATGCGCCCGGCGATTTCAAAGCGCTGGCTGAGAGCGATCTGAAAATCGTGATCCAAGACCCGCGCTCTTCGACGCCCGGTTTGGGGCTGCTGATGTGGGTCAAAGCGGCTTATGGCGATGAGGCGCCCGAGGTTTGGGCGGGGCTGGCCGACAATGTCGTGACCGTGACAAAGGGTTGGTCGGAAGCCTATGGTCTGTTCCTCGAAGGCGAGGCCGATATGGTGCTGAGCTACACGACTTCCCCCGCCTACCACCTGATCGCGGAAGAGGATGACAGCAAGACTGCCGCGCTCTTTGACGAAGGCCACTACATGCAGATCGAAGTGGCGGGAAAGCTCGCAGGGTCGGATCAGCCGGAACTGGCGGATCAGTTCTTGCAATACCTCGTCTCTGATGTCGCGCAATCGGTGCTGCCGACGACCAACTGGATGTATCCCGCCGTGACACCCGAAGGCGGTCTGCCCGAAGGGTTCGAGGGCATGATCCAGCCCGGCAAGGCGCTGTTGGTGCCGAACGGTGAGGTCCCTGCGCTCCGTGAGGAGGCTTTGGACGAATGGCTGACCGCGCTGTCGCGTTAAGCGGCAAGACGGGGCTTTTCGCCGCCGCACTGGTCGCGGGGCTGATCCTTGCCGCCTTGGTCGCTGTCTTCACGGCAGCCGATCTGGGCGCAGGGCTCGGTCCGGCGGATTGGGCGGCGGTGCGGTTTACCGCGATGCAGGCGGTCTTGTCGGCAGTGCTCTCGGTGCTGCTGGCCGTGCCGGTGGCGCGGGCCTTGGCGCGGCGGCGGTTCTGGGGGCGCGGGGCGCTGATTACGCTACTCGGCGCGCCGTTTATTCTGCCGGTGATCGTGGCGGTGCTGGGGCTGCTGACGGTCTTTGGCCGCTCGGGCGTGCTGAACCAATTTGGTGCGGCTCTGGGCCTGCCGCCGGTGTCGATCTATGGGTTGCATGGCGTCGTTCTGGCCCATATTTTCTTTAATCTTCCGCTGGCAACACGGCTTTTGTTGCAAGGCTGGCAGAGCATCCCTTCTGAGCGGTTTCGACTGGCCGGTCAGCTGCAGATGACGCCGCGGGCGCTGTTTCTGGCGCTGGAATGGCCCATGCTGCGGCAGGTGCTGCCCGGCGTGGCGGCGTTGATCTTCGTGATTTGCCTGACCAGTTTCGCCGTAGCGCTGACGCTGGGCGGCGGGCCACGCGCGACGACGATTGAATTGGCGATCTATCAGGCATTTCGGTTTGACTTCGATCTGGGCCGCGCCGCGCTTCTGTCGGTGGTACAGCTTGTTCTGGCTGGCGCTGCAGCGGTTGTGGCACTCTGGCTGATCCCGCCGATCAGCCTGGGCGGCGGGTTGGACCGGCCCCTGCGCCGCTGGGATGCGCGGGGCGGGGGGCAACGGGTGTTGGACGGGGGCGTGATTACGGTTGCCGCACTGTTCTTGCTGCTGCCGCTGGGGGCTGTAGCGTTGCGCGGATTGGTAGGATTGGGGCAACTGCCGCCTTCGGTGTGGCAAGCTGCATTGAACAGCATTCTGGTGGCGGGCCTCAGCGTGATGGTACTTGCCGCACCGGCCTTGCCGATGGCGGGTTGGATCGCCACCCGGCGGCGCGGTGGGGTGGAGGCGATTGGCCTGATGGGGCTTGCGGCCTCTCCGCTGATGATCGGCACGGGCTGGTTCATTCTGATTAACCCGGTGCTGGATCCGGCGCGGCTGAGCCTTCCCGTTACGGCCCTCGTGAACGCGCTGATGGCGCTGCCCTTCGTGCTGCGCATTCTGGTGCCGCGGCTGCGTGAGACGTTGCAGGATTATGGCCCGCTGACGCAGACCCTCGGCATGAATGGTTGGGCGCTTTGGCGTCTGTTGGTCTTGCCGCGCTTACGTCCGCAACTGGGCTTTGCTGCCGGGCTCACGGGGGCGCTCTCGGTGGGGGATCTCGGCGTGATCGCGCTTTTCGCCGATCAGGAACGTGCGACACTGCCGTTGCAGATGTACCGTCTGATGGGCGCCTACCGGATGGAGGCCGCAGCAGGCGCGGCGCTGTTGCTGCTGGTCTTGGCGCTGGCGGTGTTTTTCATCTGCGACAAATGGGGGCGCTGGCATGCTGACGCTTGAAGGAATGCGCATTGAGCGGGGCGATTTCAGCCTCACGGCCGACATGACCCTCGCACCGGGGCGCAGCTATGCGGTGATCGGTCCCTCTGGGTCGGGAAAGTCGACGTTGCTGGCGGCGATCTGTGGGTTTGTGCCGGTGGCGGCGGGGCGGTTGTCGCGGGAGGGGGAGGAGGTCACGGATCAGCATCCCGGCCAGCGCGGCATGACGATGCTGTTTCAGGATAATAACCTGTTCCCACATCTTACTGTGCGTCAGAACGTCGGCCTTGGGCTGCGCCCTGACTTGCGGCTGAAAGCGGCGGATCAAGCGCGGATCGATGCCGCCCTCGCGCGGGTGGGGCTGAGCGATCACGCCGCCAAACGCCCCGGCGCGCTGTCGGGTGGGCAGCAAAGCCGCGTGGCGCTGGCGCGGGTGCTGGTGCAGGCGCGGCCTTGGGTGCTGCTGGATGAACCCTTTGCCGCGCTTGGCCCCGCGCTGCGGGTGGAGATGCTGGACCTTGTCCAAGACCTCGCCCGCGAGGCGGGGGCGGGATTGATCATGGTGACCCATGCGCCCGATGACGTGCGCCGCATTGCGGATGAGGTGATCTTTGTCGAAGGCGGGCGCGTCCATGCGCCGGGGCCGGCTACGGAATTGCTGGATAACCCGCCCCCGGCCCTGAGAGCCTATCTCGGCTAGGCGGCGGAAATTTTTGAAATTTCCGGGGCGTTTTCTTTTGAAGAAAACGTCTCAAGCGCTTGGGTCATGCCAAGGGCGGCCTGCGCGGCCTCGCGGCCCTTGGTGACGAAGTGGTCGCGGTAGATCGCGTTGTGATGATCCGTTTCCTGATAGTGGTGCGGGGTGAGCGAGACTGACAGCACTGGCAGGTCGCAGTCCAGCCCCACGCGCATCAGCCCATCGACCACGGTCTGCGCCACGAAGTCATGGCGGTAGATGCCACCATCCACAACAAAGGCCGCGCAGATCACTGCGTCGTAGCGGCCCGTCTTGGCCAGACGCTGCGCCATGAGCGGCAGTTCAAAGGCACCGGGAACGGCGAAACTGTCCACCTGCGCGGCGTCGATAACTTCGGTAAACCCGTCATAGGCGCGGTCGACAATATCCGCATGCCAGCTTGCACGCACAAAGGCGAAACGGGCGGAACGTTCTTGTGTCATGGTGATCTCCTTTAGGTTCAGACACGTCCACCCAAGGCGATCACGCGCAAAGACCGAGGCTTGGCCCCCGTCTTTGTTCGCATTCTCTTTCATCCGGACTGTGACCGTCGGCTCTGGAGTCGCACCAGATCTGCTGACACCTTCGAAAAGGCCGCTCGCGGGCTTGCGGGGACCGCTTACCGCCGGTGGGGAATTTCGCCCCGCCCTGAGAATGATGCTAGGTTGCCAAGTTGGGAAAGGCTCTGCAATACCAAAAGAAACGCATAGGAGGCAGCATGCACCCCAACCTGATCTACCGCAAAGAGGGCCGAGACAGGAACCTTGCCTTTGCCCGTGACACCGGCTTTGGCGTGCTGGCGATCAACGGGGCAGAGGGACCGCTGATGGCGCATGTGCCCTTCATTCTGAACGACGCCGGAGATTTGGCAGAGCTGCATCTGGTGCGCTCGAACCCCATCGCGCGGGCGCTGAAAACCCCGCAGCCGGTGCGTTTGGCGGTGACGGGGGCCGATAGCTATGTTTCGCCGGATTGGTACGGGATCAAGGATCAGGTGCCGACATGGAACTATGTGGCCGTGCATCTGACCGGGATGCTTGAGATGCGCCCGGCAGAGGAACTGCCCGATCTGCTGGCGCGGCAATCGGCGATCTATGAGGCACGGCTGGCGCCCAAGACCCCGTGGAAGATAGACAAGATGACCTCCGAGGCGCGGGACAAGATGCTGCGGATGATCGTGCCCTGCCAGATCCGCGTCACCGGGATCGACGGCACGTGGAAGCTGGGCCAGAACAAGGATGAGGCCGTGCGTTTGGCCGCGGCGGATCAGATGGCGGCACATGGATTCGGCACGGATCCGGCGGTGATGGCGGCCCTGATGCGCGGGGTGTGATCGCCGTTGCGTCTGGCTCTGCCCCGTTGAATAGTACGGTCAACCAAGGGGGGACTTCACGTGAAACTATTCTATTCTCCAACCTCGCCCTATGTCCGCAAGGTCATGGTGCTGCTGCATGAGACCGGCCAGCTTGATGATGTCGCGCTGGAGCCGACATCGGGCACACCATTGGCCCCGGCCGAGGGCCTTGCCGCGCGCAATCCGCTGACCAAAGTACCCGCGCTGGAGCGGCCAGACGGCTGCACGCTTTATGACAGCCGGGTGATCTGCGCCTATCTGGATGACCGCGCGGGGGCGGGGCTTTACCCCCAAGGTGCAAGCAGGTGGGACACTTTGACGCTGGAGGCCACGGCGGACGGCATGCTCGATGCAGCGCTCGCCATGGTCTACGAAGGCAAGCTGCGCCCCGAAGACAAGCGCATGTCGGAATGGGTCGAGGGCCAGTGGGGCAAGGTTGAGCGGGCCTGTAAAACGCTGAACAACCAATGGGCTCCGCATCTCGCGGGGCCTTTGGACATGGGGCAGATCGCGGTTGGCTGCGCCTTGGGTTATATCGATTTCCGCCATGGCGCGCGGGATTGGCGGGCCGGAAACCCCGATCTGGCAGCTTGGTTCGATGCCTTTGATTCGCGCCCTGCAATGACCCATACAGTGCCGCCGCAGTAATCGGGCCGTAATGATATTGCCACAATCGCGGTATTTTTGCCGCGTTGTGGCGCGGTTGATCCCAGATGCGCGGCTTTGACATCTGGACGGGCGCGGTCCATCCCGGTAGATAGCGGCGAGAAGTCAGGTGGCAAGGTGACGCCACCCCTATGTCTGACGGCCAGATTTGGCCAAGAATTGGAGTAAACCCGTGTCCCAAGCAGAAGAACACGCAGGCACCCGGAGGGATTTCCTGTATTACGCGACAGCCGGTACAGGTGCCGTCGCCGTTGGTGCCGCCGTCTGGCCGCTGGTCAACCAGATGAACCCCTCTGCCGATGTAAAGGCGCTGTCGTCCATTCGTGTGGATGTGTCCGGCGTTGAAGTCGGGACGCAGCTGACCGTGAAATGGCTGGGCAAGCCGGTGTTCATTCGCCGCCGCACAGAGGCCGAGATTGAAGAAGCAAACTCTGTAGACGTGTCCAGCCTGCCGGACCCTATCGCGCAGAACGCGAACCTTGGCGGCGACGTGCCTGCCACGGACGCCAACCGCGCTTTGGATGAAAACGGGGAGTGGCTGGTTCAAATGGGCGTCTGCACGCACCTTGGCTGCGTGCCTTTGGGTGATGCTGGCGACTTTGGCGGCTGGTTCTGCCCCTGCCACGGGTCGCATTACGATACCGCGGGCCGCATCCGTAAAGGGCCGGCGCCACGCAACTTGCCGGTGCCTGTCGCCGAATTCGTGGACGAGTCCACGATCAAACTGGGTTAAGGGAGCGGAAGAGAGATGTCTGGAATTCCTCACGACCATTACGAGCCGAATTCGAACGGCGAAAAGTGGCTGCACCGCCGCCTTCCCATCGTTGGCCTGTTGTACGACACATTGATGATCCCCACGCCCAAGAACCTGAACTGGATGTGGATCTGGGGCATCGTGCTGACTTTCTGTCTGGCACTGCAAATTATCACCGGCATCGTTCTGGTGATGCACTACACGCCGCATGTCGATCTGGCCTTTGCCTCGGTCGAGCACATCATGCGTGACGTGAACGGCGGCTATATGATCCGCTACCTGCATATGAACGGTGCGTCGCTGTTCTTTATCGCGGTTTATGCGCACATCTTCCGCGGTCTTTACTACGGCTCCTACAAAGCCCCACGTGAGATCACATGGATCATCGGCATGTTGATCTACTTGCTGATGATGGCCACCGGCTTCATGGGCTACGTGCTGCCTTGGGGTCAGATGTCCTTCTGGGGCGCGACCGTGATCACCGGCCTGTTTGGCGCGATCCCCTTCATCGGTGAGGGTCTTCAGACCTTCCTACTGGGTGGACCTGCGGTTGATAACGCGACGCTGAACCGCTTCTTCTCGCTGCACTATCTGCTGCCCTTCGTGATTGCGGGTCTTGTGGTTCTCCACATCTGGGCTTTCCACACGACCGGCAACAACAACCCCACCGGGGTCGAAGTGCGCCGCACCTCGAAAGAAGACGCCAAGAAAGATACGCTGCCGTTCTGGCCCTACTTCGTGATCAAGGACTTGTTCGCGCTGGCCGTTATCTTGACAGTGTTCTTCGCGGTTGTTGGCTTTATGCCGAACTATCTGGGCCACCCGGACAACTATATCGAAGCCAACGCTCTGGCGACGCCTGCACACATCGTGCCGGAATGGTACTTCCTGCCCTTCTACGCGATCCTGCGGGCCTTCACCTCCGAGGTTTGGGTTGTCCAAATCGCGTCCTTCGTGACCGGTGGCATCATCGACGCCAAGTTCTTCGGCGTGCTGGCGATGTTCGGGGCGATCGCGGTCATGGCGCTGGTGCCATGGCTCGACACCTCCTCCGTGCGTTCGGGCCGTTACCGTCCGATGTTCAAATGGTGGTTCGCCCTCCTGGTGATCGACTTCTTCGCCCTGATGTGGCTCGGCGCGATGCCCGCAGAAGAGCCCTATGCGAGCTTCTCACTAATCGCGTCGGCCTATTGGTTCGCCTACTTCCTCGTGATCCTGCCCCTCTTGGGCGTGATCGAGAAGCCGCTGGCGCAGCCTGAAACCATCGAAGCCGACTTTGACGCGCATTATGCGCCCAAGGCAGGCGGCACCAAGACGCTTGTGAACCCGGCGGAATAAGGATCATGACCATGATGAAGACCAACCTCCTTTCTGCCGTGGTAACGTTGGGCCTCGCCCTGCCGGGAACGGCAGTGCTGGCGCAGGACACAGCGACAGAAGAAGAACAGCTAACAACTCCGGCGGAAACGCCGGAGGCCGAGGCTGAGACTGCACCGGCTGAGGCACCAGCTGCCGAAGAAGCACCGGCGGAAGCCAAGGCGACTGAGGCTGAACCAGAAGTCGAAGCGGCCCCGGCAGACGAACCCGCAGCCGAGGAAGCGCCTGCTGAGGAACCCACCACCGCAGAGGCCCCCGCCGAGGAAGCGCCTGACGAGGAAGTGACACCTGAAGAGGCGCCAGCGGAAGAGGCTGCGAGCGAAGAAGCTCCTGCCGAGACCGTGGCGACTGAAGAAGCCCCTGCAGCTGACGAAGCTGTGACCGAAGAGGCACCTGCAGAAGAAGCTGCTGAAGAAGAAACAACTGAAGAAGCACCCGCTGAGGACGCGACAGAGGAAGTTTCCGAAGAAGATGCGGCAGAAGCGCCCGCCGAAGAGGTCGAAGCCACCGACGAAGTGCAATCGACTGCTGAGGAAAACGCCGAGAACGACGTAATCGCCGAAGATGATGTTGACGGCCAAGCGCATAGCGATGACCCCAACGTGGGTGTCATGGAAACTGATGATCACGGCGAAGAACACGCTGCCGACGATCACGCCGAAGAAGGCGAACACGGTGACGACGCGCATGATTCGCACGCCACACCGCATATCGACAACATCGACTTCTCTTTCGATGGGCCTTTCGGTGGCTATGACGTAAACCAGCTTCAGCGCGGTCTGCAGATCTACACCGAGGTTTGCGCGGCCTGCCATGGTCTGGAATATGTCGCGATGCGGACATTGGCGGACGAAAGCGGTCCGAACATGCCCGAAGATCAGGTGATCGAATACGCCAAAGGCTATGACGTCTATGACGCCGAGCTGGACGACACCCGCCCCGGCACCCCGGTTGATCACTTCCCCGGCTCCAACCTGCCCAACGCACCTGACCTTTCGCTGATGGCCAAGAAACGCGCCGCGTTCCACGGTCCTTACGGTCTGGGCATCAACCAGTTCCTGAAAGGGATCGGCGGGCCGGAGTATATCACCGCGCTGCTGACCGGTTATACTGGCGAAGAGAAAGAGCAGGCAGGCACCGTTCTTTATGAGAACACTGTCTTCCCCGGCGGCTGGATCGCCATGGCGCCCCCGCTGTCTGATGAGCTGGTCGAGTTTGCGGATGAGCATGCCAATGACGTTCAGCACATGGCCGAGGATGTCTCTGCCTTCCTGATGTGGACCGCCGAACCCAAGCTGGGCGCACGCAAGCAGGCTGGCTTTGCCGGGGTCGTGCTGTTGGGGCTGTTGTCGGTGCTGCTGTACCTGACCAACAAAAAGCTCTGGGCGCCGGTCAAGAACCGCCGCAAGGACGACTGATCGGGCCACGGCTTTTGGAAATGAGAAGGGCGTCGGGAAACCGGCGCCCTTTTTTTGGCCATGCGTAATGACGGCGGCCATTTGGCCTAAAACCTCTCGACAGGTTTCGCCCGGTGGCACACCGGGCATCGCCCTCCCTCCCCCCGGAGGGCGATTTGGCGAGGTTTCATGATGCGGAGTCGTTTCGAGTACGGCAGCCGTTCCGACGACAGCCTCGTTCCATCGCCCCCCAGGGAGAGCGATGCCCTTCGCGCTAGGCGGTCAGCTGCGTGCCTGAAATTCCGGTGATCTCGGCCCGCACGACCTCGCCCTCGACCTGTGGCGCGGCAAAACTCACCTCGGTGAACTGCGCCGTGCGCCCCATGTGAGGGTTCTCCATCAGCACATCATGCGTTTGCCCCACCTGCGCGTCCAGATGCCGCTGCACTTGCCGCTCTCCCGCCGCGCGCAGCCGTGCCGCGCGGGTTTTGATCGCAGCACCATTCACCGCGGGCATCCGCGCCGCGGGGGTGCCGGGGCGGGCAGAGTAGGGGAAGACATGCAGCCATGTCAGGTCACATTCCTCGACCAGTTTCATCGAGTTTTCGAACATCGCTTCGGTCTCGGTCGGGAATCCGGCGATGATATCGGCACCAAAGGTCATGTCAGGCCGCAACGCCCGTGCCTCTTGAGCAAAACGGATCGCATCGTCACGCAGGTGTCGGCGCTTCATGCGCTTGAGGATCATGTCGTCGCCGTGCTGCAACGACAGGTGCAGATGCGGCATCAGGCGCGGCTCGGTGGCGATGGCCTGCATCAGGTTTTCATCCACCTCAATTGAATCGATGGAGGAAATCCGCAGCCGCGGCAGATCGGGCACCAGACGCAAGATTCGCATCACCAGATCGCCAAGCTTTGGCGTGGCGGGTAGGTCAGCGCCCCAAGAGGTCAGGTCGACCCCGGTCAGCACCACTTCGTTAAAGCCCTTGTCGACCAGCCGCTTGATCTGATCCACCACGACCCCTGCGGGGACCGAGCGCGAATTGCCGCGACCGTAAGGAATGATGCAAAAGGTGCAGCGGTGGTCGCAGCCGTTTTGCACCTGCACATAGGCGCGGCTCCGGGTGCCGAACCCGTCGATCAGATGGCCTGCTGTTTCAGTGACAGACATGATGTCGTCGACCTGCACGGCCTCGGTCTCGCCGATGAAATCGGCGGCCATACCCTGCCATGTCGCGCCCTGCATTTTTTCGGTGTTGCCGATCACGACGTCGACCTCGGGCATGGTGTTAAAGGTCTCGGGCTCGGTCTGGGCGGCGCAGCCGGTGACGATCAGCCGCGCATCGGGGTGCGCCTTGCGCAGCTTGCGGATGTCTTGGCGGGCTTTGCGCACAGCCTCGGCGGTGACGGCGCAGGTGTTGACCACCACGGCGTTCTGAAGCCCGGCCTGTTCGGCCAGTTCCTTCATTGCCTCGGTCTCATAGGCGTTGAGACGACAGCCCATGGTGCTGAAGATCGGGGCGCTCATGTCAGGCTCTCCAAAAACTCGGGGGTGAAGGTGCCGGAAAAGACATGGGTGGTCGGCCCCGTCATCCAGACGCCATCCTCGCGCCAATCGATGTGCAGCGTGCCGCCGTCGAGGTCGATACGCACGGCGCGGCCCGTCAGGCCCCGGCGCGCGGCGGCCACGGCGGTGGCGCAGGAGGACGAGCCCGAGGCCAGCGTCACCCCCACGCCTCGCTCCCAAACGCGCATGCGGATATGGTCCGGCCCGACGATTTGCGCGACCTGCACGTTGGTGCGTTCAGGGTAAAGCGGGTCATGCTCGGCGCGGGGGCCGAGATCGGAGAGGTCCACCGCCTCGGCATCATCGACGAAAAAGGTGCAATGCGGGTTGCCCATGCCGGTGGCGACGGGGTCGCCGTCAATCGGCAGGTGCAGAGTGTCTACTTCGCGCGCCAGTGGCACCTCGTCCCAATTCAACTGCGGGTGGCCCATGTTGACGGAGGTCAGGCCGCCCCCGGCGTCCTTTGCCGCCAGATCGCCCCGCGCGGTGGTCAAATGCAGCGAATCGCGGCCAGACTCGTCCATCAGGTAGCGCGCGATGCAGCGGGTGGCGTTGCCGCAGGCGGCGGAGAGGGAGCCGTCGCTGTTGTAAAACGTCAGATGCGCGTCGCCCGCGCCCTGCGTAATCACCGCAAGCTGATCGAATCCAACGCCAAATTGTCGGTGCCCGATGGCCTGCGCCATCGCCGGGGTCACGTCGATTGCCTCCGCGCGTGCGTCAAACACGACGAAGTCATTGCCTAGCCCATGCATTTTCATGAAGGGCAATCCGGGGGGCTGATCGCTGTACATTCGGGGCATATAACCCCGGCATGAAAACTAATCCAGCATCTCGCATTATTTTCGTAATAAAGGGCTTGACCCTGCCGCCCGTAATTTCTAGTTACCCGCCTAGTGGGCCGTTAGCTCAGTTGGTAGAGCAACTGACTTTTAATCAGTAGGTCGATGGTTCGAACCCATCACGGCTCACCACTCACCCTACCCGAATATGGTTGTGGATCAGGTGTTTGGTGCCGCCCGCGGGCGGTTTCGCCTATTCCTTCCCGCGCAGTCGGGCCGAGCGTCGGCGCAGCGCTTCCAGCACGAAAAGCATCGTCGCCGACAGCACCACCAGCAGCGTTGCCACCGCCAGAATCGTCGGGTTGATCTGCTCGCGCAGGCCCGAGAACATTTGCCGCGGAATCGTGCGCTGTTCGGGGCCTGCCAAGAAGAGCACCAGCACCACCTCGTCAAAGGATGTGACAAAGGCAAAAAGCCCGCCCGAGATCACGCCGGGGCGAATGAGCGGTATCACCACGTCCCAGAAGACCTTAATCGGAGAGGCGCCGAGGCTCAGCCCAGCGACAAAGAGCGAGCGATCAAAACCGCTAAGCGTGGCGGTGACGGTGATAATGACAAAGGGCACGCCAAGCGCCGCATGGGCGATGATCAACCCGGTGAAGGTGCCGACCAGATTAAACTGCGTGTAGAAAAAGAACATGCCTGCCGCGATGATGATCAGTGGCACGATCATCGGCGATAGCAACAGCGCGGTAATGACCCGTTTGAACGGCATCCAAGGCGAGGCGAGGCCGACGGCGGCCAGTGTCCCCAGAACCGTAGCGATACTGGCGGCTGCAATGCCGACAAGGAAGCTGTTGCGGATCGCGATGCGCCATTTTTGGTCGTCGACAATCTCTTGATACCAGCGCGTCGAATAGGCGTCGGGGTCGAGCGACAGCATGCCTTGGGTAAAGGTAAAGAACGGCTCGGCATTGAACGATAGCGGCATGATCACGAGGATCGGCAGCATCAGAAAGATGAGCACCAAGGCTGCCATGATGCGCAGACCATAGTGCCCCGCCTTGTGCCAGATCGTGTAATAGTCGGGCAATGGGCTCATGGCGTCATCCCAGCTTGAGGTTGTCGGTGCCGACGAAACGGTCGAACAGCCAGTAAAGGACAAGGATCAGGATCAGCAAGAGCGAGCCAAGCGCCGCTGCCAGTTCCCAGTTGTTGGACACCTGCATGTGGAAGGCAATGATGTTGGAGATCATCTGACCGTCGGTGCCGCCCACCAGCGCGGGCGTGATGTAATAGCCGACCGAGATGATGAAGACCAACAGCGCCCCGGCGGAAAGTCCCGGCAGGCTCATCGGTAGGTAGATTTTGTACCACGCGCCGATGGGGTTCGAGCCCATGGAAATTGCGGCCCGCATGAAGCTGCTGTCGATCCCGCGCATCACCGCATAGAGCGGCAGCACCATGAAGGGCAGCAAGATATGGGTCATGGCAAGGATGGTGGAAAACTCGTTGTAGAGAAGCTCGATCGGCTCATTGATTAGCCCCGCCCAGATGAGCGTGGAGTTCACCACGCCGCCCGCTTGCAGCAGCGCGATCCAAGCGGTCGTGCGCACTAGAAGCGAGGTCCAGAAGGGCAGCAGCACAAAGACCATGAGGAAGTTCGCCGTCGCGGGAGAGGCTTGGGACATGTAGAAGGCCAGCGGATAGCCGAGCAACATGGTCAGCCCGGTGATAATCAGCGCCATCTTCAGCGTCTTGGTATAGAGTTGTTTGTAGATCTGCGTGTCGCGCATGATGATCTCACCCTCGGCATCATACTCCAGATCGACGGCGGTGAGGTAATAGCTTGAGGTATAGACCTGCCCGGCGCTGCGGATCGCGCGCCATGTGGCGGGTTTGGCCCAGCGGTCATTCTCGGCCAGCAGCATCTCAGCCCCATTGGCGGCAAGCTCCGCATCATCCGCACGGCGCAGCCCGCGGGCGGTGGATTTGATCACGCTCGACATGCCCGGCAGGGCGCGGTTGATCTCATCGGCGAACCTGCCGGAGGTGCGGTTGCCCGCCATGCGCTTCATGTCGATGGCCATTCGCGTGACCACAGCCGGATCGGGCAGGGTTTCACCGTCCCAGTCCTCCAGCATGGTCAGCGTCTCAGGCACCAGTTCTGCGACGGTCGGGTTATAGACACTGCGGAACAGCATCGTGGTGATCGGCGCGACAAAGGCGAAAAGGATGAAGAGTAGCAGCGGCACCACGAAAAGAAACGCCTGCAGGCGGCGTCTGCGCATTTGGCGACGGGCGTTGGCGGCGTCTTGGGAACTGAGGCTGGACACGCGGTTACTCTTCTATAGGGATTGGGTTCCCCGCGCCCGGTCAGGCGCGGGGCAGGGTGCTTATTGCAGCAGCCATTCGTTGAACTTCTCGCCCAACGTCTCACCATAGTCGGCCCAGAAGATGCCATCGGCTTTGACGCCTTCGTCAAGATGCGCGGTGGGCAGGTCTTGCTTCACGTCCTCGGGCAGCAGCGCTTGGGCAGAGGCGCGGGTCGGACCATAGGCTACGTCCTGCATGCCCGACAGCGGCACGGTGCCGGTGGCGAATTTGATGAACTCCATCGCCTCTTCTTTCTTCTCGGTGCCCTTCATGATGGCCCAAACGTCAAGGTCATAGATGTGGCTGTCCCAGACGATCTCGAAGGGTGCGCCATCGTCCTTGATCGCGGCAAAGATACGACCGTTGGCGGATTGCACCATGGTGGCACCGCCGTCGTTCAGCAGAACGGGGGCCTGAGACCAGCTGTCGTACCAAGTGATCTCGTCTTTGATGGTGTCGAGCTTGGCAAAGGCTTGGGCTTGGCCTTCGGGGGTGGCGAGCACTTCATAGACCTCTTCCGGGGCGACGCCATCGGCCAGCAGTGCCCATTCCATGTTCACTTGGGGCCGTTTGCGCAGGCCGCGTTTGCCGGGGAACTTCTCGGTGTCAAAGAAGTCTTCGATGGTCTGGGGCCCTTCGCCGTTTTCGGTGTTCACCGCAAAGACGACGGACCAAACGATGTTGCCGACGCCGCATTCATTGGCCAGCGCATCTTCGATGAAGTCATCCGCCGCTGCGGTGCCATCGTCGCCCTCGGGCAGAACGGATTGGTCGATCACTTCCAGATAGCCCTCGGCACAGGCGCGTTCGAGGTCGATCACTTCGATGTCGACGACATCCCACAGGATGTTGCCCGCTTCGACCTGCGCTTTCATCTCGGCCACGCCGCCGCCGTAGTCTTCGAACAGGACGTTGGTGCCGGATTCCTTCATGTAGGGTTCAATCATGTGCTCCATCTGTGCCGCGCCATAGGCGCCGCCAAAAGATGTCACTGTCAGATCCTGGGCCAGAACAGGGCTGGCAAGCAGCGCCGTCGTGGCCAGATACGTCAGATGTTTCTTCATCAAGTCTCTCCTTGTTGTGTCCAGGTCTTTTGCGGGGCCCCGGTTTGCCCCCGGTCGCCCTTAATTGGCAAAGGCGATGCAATCTTTCGTCAGGGACAACAGCTGCGCCGTCGCGCCGTCTTCGAACTCGGGCGCGGACAGGTCATTGAGCACTTTGACGATAATGTCGGTGCCGTCGGGTAGGCGGAAATAATAGCGGATGAAATCGCCCACATAGATCCGCGTGACAAAGGTCGCCGTCAGCGCGTTGTCATGCGCATGGGTCGTGGGATGGATGAACAGTTTCTCGGGCCGGATGGAGACGCGGCATTGCGCGCCCTCGGTCAGCCCTTCGGAGGTTTGCGTGGTGATGGTGCCGGTGTCTGTCTCGACCTTGGCGAGGTCGCCTTCGATTTGGCTGACCTTGCCCTGCACAAAGTTATTCTCACCAATGAACTCAGCGACGAAGGCATTGACCGGGCGCTCATACAGTTCTGCCGGGGGCGCACATTGCTGCACGACGCCGTCGTTGAAGACAGCGATCCGGTCGGACATCGAGAGTGCTTCGGTCTGGTCGTGGGTGACATAGATCACGGTAAAGCCGATTTGCTTATGCAGGCGGGTGATCTCGAACTGCATCTGTTCGCGCAGGTTCTTGTCGAGCGCACCCAAAGGTTCGTCCATCAGGATCAGCGTCGGCTGGAAGATCATCGCGCGGGCCAGTGCCACGCGCTGCCGCTGACCGCCCGACAGTTGGCCGGGGCGGCGGTCGCCGAAGGCCGAAAGTTCGACCAATGCCAGATACTCCGCCACGCGCTCTTTGATATCCGCCTTGGACATTTTGCGCACAGCCAGCGGATAGGCGAGGTTTTCGGCCACCGTCATATGCGGGAATAGCGCGTAGTTCTGGAACACCATGCCGATATTGCGCTTGTTCGGCGCGGTCTTGTTGATCGATTTGCCGTTGATGGCGATATCGCCCGAAGTGACGCTCTCAAACCCCGCCAGCATCATCAGAACGGTGGTTTTGCCCGACCCGGAGGGGCCAAGAAGGGTGATGAACTCTCCCTCCTGCACATCCATGTCGAAGCCTTTAACGACGAGGTTTTCCTGATCGTAGCTCTTCTTGACGTTATCAAAACGCAGAAAAGTCTCTGCTTTGGTGTCTTTCATTGTGCCGCGGCTCTCCCTGTCGCTGGGGGGAGTTAATCAGGTGCGATGATTCTAAACAATATGTTGTATCGCTTAAGAGAATCGCCTCGCCTTTGCCGGGCTTATCTGGCGGGCATGTGACTGCTTTTGTGGCAGCGGAAACTGTTTTCAGGGGGCAGAGCGGGAAATCTTTTAAAGAGTGCCTATCTTAGGTAGCTGACCGCATGGGTACATGGCCCGGAAACCTGACATCACCAGAAGGAGACAGCACCGATGGGCAAACGTATCGCAATCATAGGTGGCGGATATGTGGGCGCTGAGCTCGCCAAGACGATGGATGACATAGCCGATGTCACGCTGATCGAACAGCGCAGCCATTTTGTGCATGCGCCAGCGATGATCCGTGCCTTGGTTCAGCCCGGTTTGGTCGAAGAGGCGCTGATCCCTTATGACCGATTGCTAAAGCGCGGCCGGGTGGTTGAGGCGCGGGCAACGGGCGTTGATGGGAATGGGGTCACGTTAGATGATGGCGCGCGGATTGACGCGGATTATATCGTTGTCGCCACCGGTTCGGATTATGCGGCTCCGTTCAAGCCTAAGGGCGCTGACATTGAGGGGATGCGCACGGCAAACCAAGCGGCGCGGGAAAAGCTGGTGTCGGCTAAGACCATCGGCATTATCGGCGCCGGGGCTGTGGGCGTCGAGCTTGCAGGCGAAATTGCCTATGCAATGCCAGACAAAAAGATCACCCTAATCACGATGGACGACAAGCTTTTTGCGGCGAAGCCCGATAGCCTTGGAACATCGCTCAGCAAGAAATTGAAAGCCAGTGGTGTGGAGATCATCCTTGGCGAAAAGGCCGAAGGGCTTGCATCAAAAACAGAGCCGCATGCGGGGAGTGTGACCCTCGGCGATGGGACGCAGCGAGTATTTGACCTGATCTTTCCTGTCCTTGGTGCGCGGGCCTGTTCTGACCTGCTTAAAAACCTGCCCGGCGCAGAGGTGACCGCTGCTGAGCGGATCAAAACCGATGACTATATGCGGCCCTCCTCGCTGCCCAATGTCTTTGCCGCCGGGGACGTTGCGAACCCCGGTGACAATATGACCATCGTTGCGGTTAGCCGTCAGTTGCCGTGGTTGAAAAAGACGCTGACCGGGCTGATCACGGGTCGCAAGCTGGTAGAAATGAAGACCTACCGCCCATGGGGCCCCGAAGCGCCGATCCTGCTGCCCTTGGGGCCCAAACGCGGCAACAGCTTTTTGATGCTATTCACCGTGGGCGACTGGGTCACGCAAAAGATGAAAGGCGCGCATCTTTTTGTGTCGAAGTACGAAAAACTGCTGAACCGTCCCTGACTGATGCGGTCAGTCCTCTGCGCAAATGCGCGGGGTGCTGACCTGACACGGTCCTTTCAGGGGCTGCTCATATACCAAAGAGTAGTGTTCTTATGCCAACGCCAGCAGGCATCGGGCAGCAACTTGTGTGAAGGTTGAGGTAATTCAACTCAGGAGCACAAGCCATGACTATCCAGTTCGACAGCACCCGCGAAGCTATTCAAAACGCCACAAAGATTGCGCCTATCATGGCCTGTGTCAGCATGGGGAAATTTGCCACGGCTCAGGGTGAGCTTGTCTGGCAAAAGGGCGATATCGCTTGCGTGCGTGCGTCGTCAGCCATGTTCGTCGGTAAACGCATCTGAAGGTTCACTCCAAATTAGCTCTTATACATATACTGAGTACCTCGGGATGTAGTCGTAAATGTCGAGGGCGGGTGAAATGAGCTGGAATGTTATCATTGTCGATGATTCTGATATAGCGCGGCAGGTGATTCAGGCGTCTCTCGCCGAAGTTGGGTTTACATGTGTGGCGGAATACGGATGTCCGGCCCGTGCTTTGGATGATCTGAGAAAACAGCGCATCGCGACGGATATCATCACCACTGATTTCATGATGCCGGCGATGGACGGGCTTGAATTTTGTAGCAGTGTTCGGAGGTTGTCGTTCTATCAGGGGGTCCCTGTCGTAATGATCTCTACCCGGAAAAATGATGATCTGTTGCGACGTGCCTTGGCGGCAGGTGCAAGCGACTGTTTGAAAAAACCCTTTAGTTTGGAAGAACTCGAAACACGGTTGCAGCTATGTATGCAGAAGGCGAGGCACGCGCATCAATAACGCGCAATCGGGGTATGAGAGATAGCTGAACTGCGTAGCGTTTTGCCTTTAGGGTCGCGGCAAAATCTCCCTTGCCGCGCTTGCGACAAGCTCCTGCCTGCCCGAACCGATAGTCGTGCGCATATGTGCAAGGCGGGCCGTCGATTGTGGTGCTTTGCTGTCGGCGATTGCGGTTCCGATTATCGCGGAGGGAAAGCCTATCGATGCGGTGGACCTCATTTAGAATTCAGGTGAGCAAAGCTTGGACGCGGTGGTGATTAATCACCTTTCTAGACTTCGGACGGCAGGTGAACTGATCGGCAATGCATACGCGTCCGAGCAATGCGATTCTCCTTAAAGGGGCATCATAACCGCGGCCCCCATAGGGAGTGAGTTTGTGTGATAGCTGTTGGATATGAAAACAAAAACCCCTCGAAAACCGAAGTTTTCGAGGGGTTTTTGTTGATATTGGTGCCCAGGAGAGGACTCGAACCTCCACACCGTTGCCAGTACTAGCACCTGAAGCTAGCGCGTCTACCATTCCGCCACCTGGGCACGTATCGTGTGGGGTGCTCTAAGGCTCGGCTGGGTGACTGTCAATCGCAATTTGGGCGAAAACCTTAAAATCCTCCGCGATGGCTGCTGCGCATTGGGGTTTGGTCTTGTGACAGGGGCGGCGCGCAGGTACATCCTGTGAAAGAATTTGATCTACAGGAGCGGCAAAATGTCTAAGCTGGTCACGATTTATGGCGGTTCGGGGTTTGTCGGACGCTATATCGCGTATCGCATGGCCAGAGCTGGCTGGCGGGTGCGGGTGGCGGTGCGTCATCCCAACGAGGCGCTCTTTGTGCGCACCTATGGTGTGGTCGGCCAAGTCGAGCCGATTCTGTGCAACGTTCGCGACGATGGCTCTGTGCGCGATGCGCTGCGCGGGGCCGATGCGGTAGTGAACTGCGTGGGTATTCTGGTTGAGACCGGCAAAAACGGTTTTGACGCCGTGCAGTCCGAAGGGGCAGAGCGCATCGCGCGTATGGCCGCGGGTGAAGGCGTTGATCGCTTTGTTCAAGTCTCCGCCATCGGCGCGGATATGGAGGTCGACAGTGACTACGCCCGTACAAAGGGCGAAGGCGAGGCGGCGGTGCTCAAGCATATGCCCGATGCTGTGATCCTGCGCCCATCAATCATGTTCGGGCCGGAGGATGAGTTCTTTAACCGCTTTGCAGGTATGACCCGCACCGGGCCAATCCTGCCTGTTGCCGGTGCTTCGACCCGCTTTCAGCCTGTCTTTGTCGACGATGTTGCCAAGGCTGCCGAAAAGGCGCTTGAGGGGCAAGCCGCATCGGGCGTCTATGAATTGGGCGGGCCGGACGTGGATACGTTCCGTGGCTTGATGCAGCGGATGCTTAAAGTGATTCACCGTCGACGCTTGGTGCTGAACATGCCGTGGTTCGTCGCCAAGATGGTGGCCTTTGGTTTCGACATGCTGCAATCGGCCACCTTTGGGCTGTTTACCAATAAGATGCTGACCCGCGATCAGGTCAAAAACCTGCGCAATGATAACGTCGTGGCCGAGGATGCGCGCGGCTTTGCCGAGCTTGGCATCACCCCAATGGCGATGGATGCGGTACTGCCTGACTATCTGTGGCGCTTCCGGCCTTCCGGGCAATATGACGCGATCAAAGCTTCGGCGCGTAATCTCCGGCAGGGATAATGGAAAACTCGACTACTCTGATCGCCGCCTTTCTGGGTTTGCTAGAGGGGCTGACAGAGTTCATCCCCGTATCGTCGACTGGGCATCTTTTGTTGGCCGGGCATTTCTTGGGTTTCCACAGTGCCGGGCGGTCCTTTGAGGTTGTCATTCAATTGGGCGCGGTTCTGGCAATCCTAACGGTTTACTCAGCACGGCTTTGGGCCGTGTTTTCGGCGACACCACATGATCCCCAAGCGCGACGTTTTGTTTGGTCGGTGCTTTTGGCCTTTCTGCCTGCGGTCGTGATTGGCGTCATGGCGCATGAGTTTATCAAAACGGTCCTTTTTGAAACGCCGCTGCTCATTGCCATCATGCTGGTGCTGGGCGGGGTGGTCCTTTTAGTTGTTGACCGTATTGCGCCCGCGCCCACCTATTCTGACGCAACTAAATTTCCGCTTTCGATGGCCTTTAAAATTGGGGTGATCCAATGCCTCGCTATGATCCCCGGCACCTCACGCTCGGGCGCGACGATCGTCGGGGCGTTGTTGTTAGGGTCGAGCAAGCGCGCGGCGGCGGAATTTTCGTTCTTCTTGTCGATGCCGACCATGGCGGGTGCCTTTGCCTATGACATCTATAAGAACCGCGATGTGCTGGATGCCTCGGCCATGGGAGAGATCGCGGTTGGTTTTACGATGGCCTTCATCTCTGCCGTGATCGTGGTGCGTTGGGTGCTCGACTACGTGAGCCGCTATGGCTACGCGCTGTTCGGTTGGTGGCGAATCTTTGTGGGTGGGATCGTTATTGTTGCGCTCTATGCGGGTTTATAAGCCTATAGGTCCGAATCGGACTTTAATTTATGCATAAAAATCATGTCCGGGCAGTTCATTTGGCCGGAAAGAAGTAAATAGGTCAGCACTGCTGTCTTTTATTTATTTTTGAGCTCTTGTATTTGGGCCTTCTGACGGAATTTGTCGAAGGGACGGGTATATGGCGAAGCAGGTTATGCTGAAATTTACGGATGTGGCGCGGGACATGCCTGAGAAGCGTCCGCCCAACCTGCGCCGAACAGATTTCGACGAGATCTATGCCGAATACGCTGACCGCAAAGCCGCCGAGCAATCAAGCCGGTGCAGCCAATGCGGTGTGCCTTATTGTCAGACCCATTGCCCGCTGCATAACAACATCCCCGACTGGCTGCGCCTAACCGCCGAAGGCCGGTTGGAAGAAGCCTATGAGATAAGCCAGGCGACAAACACCTTCCCCGAGATCTGTGGCCGTATCTGCCCCCAAGACCGTCTGTGCGAAGGCAACTGTGTGATTGAGCAGTCAGGCCACGGCACTGTGACCATCGGCTCGATCGAGAAGTACATCACTGACACCGCTTGGGAGAAAGGCTGGGTCAAACCCGCCGCCCCGCGTGAGGAACGTCAGGAAAGTGTCGGCATCATCGGGGCTGGCCCCGGCGGTTTGGCCGCAGCTGATATGCTGCGCCGTGCCGGTGTGCAGGTTACGATCTATGACCGCTATGATCGCGCGGGCGGGTTGCTGACCTACGGTATCCCCGGTTTTAAGCTTGAGAAAGACGTGGTAGAGCGCCGCAATGCGCAACTGGTCGATGGCGGCGTGACCTTTGAATTGAACTGCGACGTAGGCCGCGACATCAGCTTTGGCGCGATCCGTGGCAAACATGACGCAGTGATCATCGCCACTGGCGTCTATAAAACGCGCGAGATCGAAGCCCCCGGCGTAGGTGGCTTTGGCGTAGAGCGGGCGATTGATTTTCTGACCGCTTCCAACCGCAAAAGCTTTGGCGACACGGTTGAAGAATTCGAGAATGGCCGCCTGAATGCTGCTGGCAAAAAGGTTGTCGTGATTGGCGGCGGCGACACGGCGATGGACTGCGTGCGCACCTCGATCCGTCAGGGTGCGGAGAGCGTCAAATGTCTCTACCGCCGTGACCGGGCCAATATGCCGGGCAGCCAGCGCGAAGTGCAAAACGCCGAGGAAGAAGGCGTGATTTTCGAATGGCTCAGCGCGCCTAAAGGTTTTGTCGGTGATCCGGTGACCGGGGTCATGGTGCAAAAAATGCGCCTTGGTGCGCCCGATGTGACGGGCCGTCAGGCACCCGAAGTCATCGAAGGGGCCGACTACGTCGAAGACGCCGATCTGGTGATCATGGCTCTGGGCTTTGAACCCGAAGACCTGCCGGAGCTGTGGGATGAGCCGGACCTGCCGGTCAACCGCTGGGGGACGATCAAGGCGGATTACGTCACCGGGGCCACCGCGCTGGAAGGCGTTTATGCCGTGGGTGACATTGTGCGCGGCGCAAGCTTGGTGGTGTGGGCGATTAAAGACGGTCGCGATTGCGCCGAAGCGATCCTGAATGATTTCAATGGGGTGCAGCGCATCGCCGCAGAATAAGCGACGGCGCGGGCTGCTGCCCAAACCCGAGATTTACATAGATGCGAAACCCGCAGGTCATGACTTTGCCGGGACGCAAGAAACCAAAACCAAGGCCGAAGTCACAGCAGGATTTGCGGCATTTGTGGAAGGAACCAAGCCATGACCAAATATGATGACGCCTGGGTAGCCCGCGAAGAAGCCAAACGGGCGATGATGGCCGAAAAGGGTATGTATAGCTTCGAAGAGGAACATTCCTCTTGCGGTGTTGGGCTGGTGGTTAACATCAACGGCGAAAAGACCCGCGAAGTTGTCTTGAACGGGATCAACGCGTTAAAGGCGATCTGGCACCGTGGCGCGGTAGACGCTGATGGGATGACCGGCGATGGCGCGGGCATTCACCTGCAGATCCCCGTGCCGTTCTTTTACGATCAGGTGCGCCGCACCGGCCATACTCCGCGCGAGAATGAATTGATTGCCGTGGGACAGGTGTTCCTGCCGCGCACCAACTTTGCCGCACAAGAGACATGCCGGACCATCGTGGAAACCGAAGTGCTGCGTATGGGCTATTACATCTACGGCTGGCGCCATGTACCGGTTGATATCTCGGTGCTGGGCGATAAGGCCAATGCGACACGCCCCGAGATTGAGCAAATCCTGATCTCAAACGCCAAGGGCGTGGATGAAGAGACATTCGAGCGTGAGCTATACGTGATCCGCCGCCGGATTGAGAAAGCCGCCATCGCCGCGCAGGTGCCGCAGATGTACATCGCGTCGATGTCCTGCCGCAGCATCATCTACAAGGGCATGATGCTGGCCGAACAGGTGGCCGAATTCTATCCCGACCTGAAAGATGATAAGTTCATCAGCGCCTTTGCGATCTATCACCAGCGCTATTCGACGAACACGTTCCCGCAGTGGTGGTTGGCGCAGCCCTTCCGCATGTTGGCGCATAACGGCGAAATTAACACGCTGAAAGGCAACACCAACTGGATGAAGAGCCACGAAATCCGCATGGCATCTTCGACCTTTGGTGACATGGCCGAAGATATCAAACCGATTGTCGCAGCCGGGTCGAGCGACTCTGCCGCCTTGGATTCGGTGTTTGAGGTATTGGTGCGCGCAGGCCGCTCTGCGCCGATGGCCAAGACGATGCTGGTGCCCGAGTCGTGGTCCAAACTGGCCGTGGAGCTGCCCCAAGCGTGGCGCGACATGTATTCCTACTGCAACTCGGTGATGGAACCATGGGACGGCCCAGCCGCGCTGGCGATGACCGATGGGCGTTGGGTTTGTGCCGGGCTTGACCGGAACGGTCTGCGTCCGATGCGCTATGTGGTGACTTCGGACGGTATGCTGATCGCGGGCTCCGAAGCTGGTATGGTGCCGTTGGACGAGGCGCGGGTTGTCGCCAAGGGCGCGCTTGGGCCAGGGCAGATGATCGCCGTGGATATGACTGAGGGCAAGCTGTTCCACGATACTGAAATTAAAAACAAGCTCTCGGGCAACCAGCCCTTTGGCGATTGGGTTGGCAAAATCCATGAGTTGGATGACGTGCTGAGCGCGGTCACTGAAAAGCCGCTCTTTGAGGGCAATGACCTGCGCCGTCGTCAGGTTGCGGCGGGTTATACCATCGAAGAGTTGGAGCAGATCCTCGCGCCGATGGCCGAGGACGGTAAAGAGACGCTGGCGTCGATGGGTGATGACACGCCCTCGGCTGTTCTGAGCGGGCAATACCGCCCCCTCAGCCACTTCTTCCGCCAGAACTTTAGCCAAGTCACCAACCCGCCGATTGATAGCTTGCGCGAATTCCGGGTGATGAGCCTTAAGACCCGTTTCGGGAACCTAAAGAACGTGCTGGACGAAGACAGCAGCCAGACCGAGATTCTGGTGCTCGACAGCCCCTTTGTCGGCAACGCTCAGTTCGAAGAACTGATGTCGCAGTTTAAGGTTCACACCGTCACCATTGATTGTACCTTTGAGGCGGGCAGCAGTAACCTGAGCGCCGGGCTGGCGCGCATTCGGGCCGAGGCCGAGGATGCAGTACGCTCTGGCGCGGGGCATTTGGTGCTGACCGATCAGTACAGCGACGCAGACAAAGTCGCGATGCCGATGATCCTTGCCACCAGTGCGGTGCACAGCCATTTGGTGCGCAAAGGCTTGCGAACCTTTACGTCGCTGAACGTGCGCGCGGCGGAATGTGTTGATCCGCATTACTTTGCCGTGTTGGTGGGTTGCGGTGCGACCGTCGTGAATGCCTATCTGGCCGAGGATTCCTTGGCCGACCGTATCGGGCGCGGCCTGCTGGATATGACGTTGACGCAAGCGGTGCAGAAGTACCGCGAGGCGATTGACCAAGGCCTGCTCAAGATCATGGCAAAGATGGGGATCAGCGTGATCTCCTCCTACCGTGGTGGTTTGAACTTTGAAGCCGTAGGCCTGAGCCGTGCCATGTGCGCGGAGTATTTCCCCGGCATGACCAGCCGCATCAGCGGCATCGGCGTCGTAGGCATTCAACGCAAAGCCGAAGAAGTCCACGCACGTGGTTGGCAGGGTGATGGCGTTGTCATGCCTATTGGCGGCTTTTACAAGCAGCGCAAAACTGGCGAGAAACATGCGTGGGAAGCCAGCAGCATGCATATGTTGCAAATGGCCTGCAACCGCGCCTCTTATCAGATGTGGCAGCAGTATTCGAAGAAGATGCAGAGCAACCCGCCGATCCATCTGCGCGATCTGCTCGACATCAAGCCGCGCGGCAATCCTGTGCCGTTGGAAGAGGTGGAAAGCATCACCTCGATCCGCAAGCGGTTCGTAACGCCGGGCATGTCGCTGGGAGCGCTGTCGCCCGAGGCGCATAAAACGCTGAACGTGGCGATGAACCGCATCGGTGCGAAGTCCGACAGCGGCGAGGGCGGCGAAGATCCGGCGCATTTCGTGCCTGAGGCCAATGGTGACAATCCGTCAGCCAAGATCAAACAGGTGGCCTCCGGGCGCTTTGGTGTGACGGCGGAGTATCTGAACCAGTGCGAAGAGTTGGAGATCAAGGTCGCACAGGGTGCCAAGCCCGGTGAGGGTGGCCAGCTTCCGGGCATGAAGGTTACCGACCTGATCGCGCGGCTGCGGCATTCAACCAAGGGCGTGACGCTGATCTCGCCCCCGCCGCACCATGACATTTACTCGATCGAAGACCTTGCGCAGCTGATCTATGACCTCAAGCAGATCAACCCGCGCTGTAAGGTGACAGTGAAACTGGTGGCGTCTTCGGGCGTTGGCACGATTGCCGCCGGGGTGGCCAAGGCCAAGGCCGATATCATCCTGATCTCGGGCCATAACGGTGGCACCGGGGCCTCGCCTGCGACCTCGATCAAATATGCGGGTCTGCCGTGGGAGATGGGCCTGACCGAGGCGCATCAGGTCCTGTCGATGAACAACCTGCGCGACCGGGTGACATTGCGCACCGATGGCGGGCTGCGCACCGGGCGCGACATCGTCATGGCGGCGATGATGGGGGCCGAGGAATACGGCATCGGCACCGCTGCGCTGATCGCCATGGGCTGCATCATGGTCCGCCAGTGCCAGTCGAACACCTGCCCCGTGGGCGTCTGTACCCAAGACGAAGCGCTGCGCGGCAAGTTCACCGGCAATGCGGACAAAGTGGTGAACCTGATTACCTTCTACGCCACCGAAGTGCGCGAGATTCTGGCCAGCATCGGGGCGCGCAGCCTTGATGAAGTCATCGGCCGCGCGGACCTGTTGACGCAGGTCAGCCGAGGTTCGGCGCATTTGGATGATCTGGACCTCAACCCGCTGTTGATCACCGTCGATGGCGCACATGAGAACGTCTATGACCGCGACAAACCGCGTCAGGTGGTGCTTGATACGCTTGATGCGCAGATCGTCCGGGATGCCGCGCGGTTCTTGGAAGACGGCGAGAAGATGCAGCTCTCCTATGCGGTGCAAAACACGCATCGGACCGTGGGCACGCGGGTCAGCAGCCATATTGTCAAGCGGTTCGGGATGCGCAATTCCTTGCAGCCGGACCACCTGACGGTGAAGCTGACCGGTTCGGCTGGGCAGTCGCTCGGTGCCTTTGCCGCGCCGGGGCTGAAGCTCGAAGTTTCGGGCGATGCCAACGACTATGTCGGCAAGGGTCTGTCCGGCGGCACGATTGTGGTGCGACCTTCGATGGCGAGCCCGGTGGTGGCGTCCGAGAACACGATCATCGGCAACACGGTGCTTTATGGTGCGACGGCGGGCTATCTCTTTGCCGCTGGCCGCGCGGGCGAGCGTTTTGCCGTGCGCAACTCAGGCGCGCATGTTGTGATCGAAGGCTGTGGCAGCAACGGTTGTGAATATATGACCGGCGGTGTGGCGGTCATCCTTGGTGAGATCGGCGCGAACTTTGCCGCCGGGATGACCGGGGGGATGGCCTATTTGTATGATCCCGAAGGGCTTGCACCGAAGCTGATGAATGCCGAAACCATTGTGACCTGTGCGGTCACTGTAGAGCATTGGCTGAATCAGTTGCATGGATTGATTGAGCGTCATGTAGCGGAGACCAACAGCCGCAAGGGCGCGGATATCCTCCAGCATTGGGACACGGAGAAGCACAACTTCCTGCAGGTCTGCCCGAAGGAGATGTTGGTGCATCTGCCCGCGCCGCTGTCGGTGGAAGAGGCGGCAGTTCCAGCGGAGTAAGTTATCCCCCGCGCGGCTTCGGTCGCGCGGGAGGGTCATCGCCAGCCCGCCGGGACGGGCAGGCGATGGCCCGGCGCCTGCGGCTTGATTCCGGGCTGGGGTGGTATTCAAAAGTGTCTGCGCTACCTCTGCCTCTCCACGGGAGGCAGATCATGCGAAGAATTCTAGCGGTATTGCTGATAATCACAGGCCTAAGCGCCTGCACCGACACCGCACCGCGTGGCGGAGGCGATATCCTCGTGCTGGGCGATTCCATCATGGCGTGGAATGGAGGCCGCTCGATACCCGATGTCATTGCCAACCAAACGCGCCGCAGCGTCACCAGCCGTGCCGTGCCCGGCGCGCAGTTCGACAATGGCTCGACCATCGCCTCTGCCGTTGGCTTTGACATCCAGCAGCAGTTCCCCGGCGGGCGCTGGAACTGGGTGGTGGTGAATGGCGGTGCCAACGATCTGAGCGCCGATTGCGGCTGCGGGGCCTGCGGGGCCTCGGTGAATGCGCTGATCGCACCTGACGGCCAAAGCGGCAGCATCCCCGCCTTCCTGCAACGCCTTCGTGCCCAAACCGGGGCGCAGGTCATGTGGATGGGCTATTACGCAGGCTCCGGCTCGGGCTCCTTTGCCGGATGCCGCGATGATCTGGTCGAAATCGAATCCCGCATCGCCACTTTCGCCGCAGGCCGCCCGGGGATCCATTTCGTCGATTCCGAAGACGTGATCGACCGGGGGGACCGCGGGCTTTTTGCCGGGGACAACGTGCATCCCTCCGCCCGTGGCTCCGCCCAGATCGGTGCCTATCTCGCGCAAGAGATCACCGCGCGTGAGAAAAGTTCACAAATCCCTGCGAGCAGCCTATAGCTAATTCATGACCACGCGCAAAAAGACCGCCTCAAAAGGCCAAACCCGCCGCAAAGCCGCGCCAAAAATCACGTTGAAAAAACGGGTCACCCGCTGGCTGTTTGGCGCAGCCCTTGTGTCTGGCGCGCTGGTGGTTTTGCTGGTGCTGCTTTTTCGGTTCGTTAACCCGCCCACCGGGGTCTACATGTTTTCCGAAAGCCGTCGTTTGGGCGGGGTTCAGCGCGATTGGGTGCCGCTGAACCAGATTGCCCCGGTCATGGCCCGCTCTGCCGTGGCAGCGGAGGATGCGAATTTCTGCAACCATTGGGGCTTTGACATGGAGGCGATCCGCACCGCGATCGAGAACGGCTCTGAGCGCGGAGCATCGACGATTAGCCAGCAGACGGTCAAGAATGTCTATCTCTGGCATGGCCGATCGTGGATACGCAAAGCGATGGAGGCGGGGATGACGCCGTTGGTCGAAGCGCTTTGGCCCAAGCGGCGGATTATTGAGGTTTACCTGAACGTGGCAGAGTTTGACGAAGGCGTGTTTGGCGTCGGCGCGGCGGCTCCGCATTACTTTGGGGTCAGCGCCGCAGAGCTTAGTGCGACACAGGCGGCGCGGCTCGCCGCTATTCTACCCGCGCCCAAAGACCGCTCTGCCTCGCGCCCTAGTGATTTTACCCGCAAGCGCACGGCGCAGATTATGGACGGGGCGGCGACCATCCGCGCGGACGGTCGTGCCGCCTGTTTCGACAGTTGAAAATCCCTGCGCCAGCAGGCATGGAAGAGTGCAATCCCTTTAATCACACGGACTTCTTATGACGGCTCGCTTGTTTCACGTTCCCTTGTCCCCCTTCTGTCGCAAGGTGCGGCTCAGCCTTGGGGAGAAGAAGATCGAGGTGGAACTGGTTGAGGAACGTTACTGGGAGCAAGACCCGGATTTTCTGCGCCGTAACCCGGCGGGCAAGGTACCCGTTCTGCGGCTAGACGGGATCATGATGTCCGAAAGCGCCGCGATCTGCGAATATATCGAAGAGACCCGCCCCGAAGCGTCTCTGCTGCCCAGCGACCCGGTGCAGCGGCTTGAGGTGCGCCGATTGGTCAGTTGGTTCGATGATAAGTTCCACCATGAGGTCACCTCCAAGCTGCTGTATGAACGGGTGAACAAGAAAGTCACCAAACAGGGCTATCCGGACAGTAAAAACGTCAAAGCCGGGGCCAAGGCGATCAAGTACCATCTGGATTACATGACGTGGCTGCTGGATCACCGCCGGTGGTTGGCGGGGGACGTGATGACGCTGGCCGATTTTGCGGCTGCGGCACATCTGTCCTCGCTTGACTATATTTCCGATGTCGATTGGAACCGGTCGGACGTGGTCAAAGACTGGTACGCCAAGATCAAATCCCGCCCGGCTTTCCGCTCGATCCTTGCCGATCAAGTGCCGGGTTTCCCGCCGCCAAGGCAATACAACAACTTGGATTTCTGATGGCGTCCGGGGCGCCAAGAGGGTGACCGTGGACAGCGAAGATCTGAAGGTACGACTGGTCGCGCGAGCGTTCGAAGAAGGCTTTGTTGCCTGCCGCATTTGCCGCCCTGCGGATGTGCCGGAAGTGCCCGAACGCCTCGCCCGTTTTGTCGAAGCTGGATATCACGGGCAAATGGGCTGGATGGAGGACCGGATGCACTGGCGCGGCAATCCTGCCGCCCTCTGGCCTGAGGCGCGGTCGGTCATCATGCTGGCCGAAAGCTATACCCCCGAACATGACCCCCGCGCGGTGTTGGAACATCCCGACAAGGGGGCAATCTCGGTCTATGCGCAGGGGCGCGACTACCACGATATCGTCAAGAAACGGCTGAAGCGGCTGGCGCGTTGGCTGATGGAAGAGGCGCGCGCGGCAGAGCCTGAGGTGAAGGTTTTTGTCGATACCGCCCCGGTGCCCGAAAAAGCCTTAGCGCAGGCGGCGGGGCTGGGCTGGCAGGGCAAACACACCAATCTGCTGAGCCGTAAGTTCGGCAACTGGGCCTTTTTAGGCTCTGTTTTTACCACGCTGGACCTTGCCCCAGACGCGCAAGAGGTCGATCACTGCGGCTCTTGTCGGGCCTGCCTTGATGTCTGCCCGACAGATGCCTTTCCCGGCCCCTACCAACTCGACGCGCGGCGCTGCATCTCCTATCTGACGATTGAGCATAAAGGCCCCGTTGATCTGGAACTCCGCGAAAAGCTGGGCAACAGGATCTATGGCTGTGACGATTGCCTTGCCGCCTGCCCATGGAACAAGTTCGCCGTGACGGCGAGCGATATGCGCTATCACGGGCCAGCAGTGCAGCCCGCCGATCTGGCCGAGCTTGCCGCACTAGACGATACCGCCTTTCGTGCGCGTTACTCTGGTTCTCCGATCAAGCGGATTGGGCGGGACCGCTTTGTGCGCAACGTGCTTTATGCGATAGGGAATTCGGGGCTGGCACCGCTGCGCAGTGCGGCGCAATCTTTGACCGAAGATGCTGATCCGACTGTTGCTGATGCAGCGCGTTGGGCGGTAGAGCGGTTGGCATAGGGGTGCGCCATTGGCGGTTTTATTGGGCGTAGACACGGGCGGCACCTATACGGATGCAGTGCTGATCCGGGATGAAGTCGAGGTGATCGCGTCGGCCAAGGCCCTGACAACCCGTCAAGATTTGGCAATTGGCGTTGGCAAAGCGGTGAGCGCGGTGCTGGCGCAATCCGGTGTGGCAGCGGCCGAGATCGCAATGGCGTCGCTGTCGACGACCCTTGCCACCAACGCGCTGGTCGAAGGGCAGGGCGGCCGCGTGGCGCTGATTTATGTTGGGTTTCCCGCGCGTGATCTGGAGGCACATGGCCTATCTGACGCGCTGCGCGGCGATCCGTTCCTCTTGCTGGCCGGGGGCCATGACCACGCCGGGGCCGAGGCTGCGGCGCTGGACGAAACTGCGCTAATCGCGTTTTTAGAGACACATAAGCATGAGGTAAGCGGTTTCGCAGTGGCCAGCCAATTCGCCACGCGCAATCCGGCGCATGAGTTGCGGGTGGTGGAACTGGTGGCGCAGAGGACGGGCCGCCCGGTTTCTGCCTCCCACACTCTTTCCGCCAAGCTTAATGGCCCGAAACGTGCCTTAACTGCCCTGTTAAACGCGCGGTTGATCGGCATGATTGACCAGCTGATCGGGCGCACCGAAGACCAATTGCGTGCCTTGGGCATCAACGCTCCAATGATGGTGGTGCGCGGCGATGGGGCCCTGATGTCGAGCGCGCAGGCCCGCCAAAGGCCGATAGAGACGATCCTCAGTGGCCCGGCGGCGTCACTGGTGGGTGCGCGCTGGTTGACTGGGGCCGAGACGGCGATGGTTTCTGACATCGGCGGCACGACGACGGATGTGGCGTTGCTGCGTGATGGGCGTCCGGCGATTGATCCGGCAGGCGCGCAAGTGGGGCCATACCGCACCATGGTCGAGGCCGTGGCTATGCGCACCCACGGTCTGGGCGGTGACAGCGAAGTGCATTTCATAGCCGAAGGGCTGACGGCAGGGGTGACGCTTGGGCCGAAACGCTTGCTGCCCGTCTCTCTGATCGCTGTCGATGCGCCAGAGGTGGTGCATACCGCGCTAGACGCACAGTTGCGCCGCAACGTTCCGGGGGAGCATGACGGCCGCTTTGTCCGCGCCGTACCGGGGCAGGCGACCGAAGGGCTGGCGGGGCGGGAATTGGCCTTGCTGGATCGGATCGGTGACACGGTGCGCCCGTTGGGAGATGTGCTGCGCAATCGGATGGAGCAGGGCGCACTGGCGCGGCTGGTGGCGCGTGGGCTGGTTCAGGTTGCCGGGGTCACCCCATCGGACGCGAGCCATGTGACCGGGCAGCTTTTGGCATGGGATCGCGGTGCCGCCCGTAAGGCGCTTGAGCTTTTTGGGCGCAAGCGCGGTGGGTCTGGACTACGGTTCTGCCCTGAACCCGAAGCGCTTGCGCAGATCATTGTTGACCGTCTGACATATCAAACCACTCTGGCGTTGTTAGAGACTGCTTTTGCTGAGGAAGACGCCGATTTTAACCTTTCCCCGGAAGCCTTGGCGCGCCATGTGTTATTGCACCGCGGGCTGGCGGGGCACCGGGGAGTGTTGCGGATCGATGCGGGTCTGAACCTGCCGATTGTCGGACTTGGCGCTTCGGCATTGACCTATTACCCGGCAGTCGGAGAGGCCTTGGGCACCCAGATGATCTTGCCTGAACATGCCGCCGTCGCCAACGCCATTGGTGCGGTGGTGGGGCGGGTCATCACGCGTGAAAGCGGCAGTGTGACATCGCCGGGCGAAGGGAAGTTCCGGGTGCATCTAGCTCAAGGGCCACAGGATTTCCCAGATGCGGAGAGCGCTTTGGCCCATTTAGAGATAGTTCTGACCAATGCCGCGCGCGCCCGCGCGAAATCCGCAGGGGCGGTTGAGATCGAATGCCAAGTCACACGCGATATCCGCACGGCGGGAGTCGAAGGGCGGGAGGTCTTCGTTGAGGCAGAGCTTACCGTCGAAGCCTCGGGACGGCCACGAGTGGCGGTAGGCTAACCCCCGGCGCGGGGCCGGGGGCTGCGGTGTTACTCGGCTGCTTCGCGCTTGGGCAGCACCCAATCCGCGCGAGGGAAGTGGCAGGTGTAGCCGTTGGGCAGACGTTCAAGATAGTCCTGATGCTCCGGCTCCGCTTCCCAGAAATCACCGACCGGCTCGACTTCGGTCACCACTTTGCCCGGCCAGAGGCCGGAGGCTTCCACATCCGCGATGGTGTCTTCGGCCACGGCTTTTTGGTCGTCGTTGGTGTAGTAGATCGCAGAGCGATAGCTCATACCGACATCATTGCCTTGGCGGTTCGCCGTGGTGGGGTCATGGATTTGAAAGAAGAACTCCAGCAGCTCACGGTAGGAGGTCTTTGCGGGGTCAAAGTTGATTTCGATCCCCTCAGCATGGGTGCCGTGGTTGCGATAGGTCGCATTGGGCACGTCGCCGCCGGTATAGCCGACGCGGGTCGAGACCACGCCGGGGCGCCGGCGGATCAGGTCTTGCATGCCCCAGAAACAGCCACCGGCCAATACTGCACGTTCGGTTGTCATGTCACATTCTCCACTTGGTTAAGGTACTCGCCATAGCCTTCGGCTTCCATGTCGTCACGGTGCACGAAGCGCAAAGAGGCGGAGTTGATGCAGTAGCGCAGCCCGCCGCGATCCGGTGGGCCGTCGGGAAAGACGTGGCCAAGGTGGCTATCGCCGTGCTTGCTGCGCACCTCGGTGCGGACCATGCCGAGCGAGGCGTCTTGAAGCTCTTCAACATAGGCGGGCTCGATCGGTTTGGTAAAGCTCGGCCAGCCGCAGCCGCTCTCGTATTTGTCCCCGCTGGCGAACAAAGGTTCGCCCGAGACGATGTCGACATAGATGCCCGGCTCTTTGTTGCTCAGGTATTTGCCGGTGCCGGGGCGTTCGGTGCCGCTGCGTTGGGTGACGTGGAATTCTTCGGGGCTCAGCGCATCAAGCGCTTCGTTGGTTTTTTCGTAGCGGGGCATGGCGTCCTCCATTCATGGGCTTGGCCTATTAGATGGGGTGTGGCGGTGAAATTCAAAGGGTTTGCGCGGGCGCGGTAACAGCGGCGTGAGGCAGCTCACCGCTTTCGTTGACGCGAAATCTGCACCGCAAGGATGCCGCCCGCGATGATCGCAACGCCAAGGATGTCACGCGGCCCCAACGTTTCGCCCAGCAGGAGGGCCGCGATGGCAACCCCAAAGAACGGGTTGAGGAAGTGAAAGGTCGCCGCCCGGGTCGCACCGATGCGGTTGACCAGCCAGAACCAGACCACAGTGGCGGCAAGGCCGGGGACGAGGCAGGTATAGGCGAAGGCGAGAGTCAGGCGCAGGCTCGGGTCGATGCGGGGTGTCTCGAACAGCAGGGTGGCGATGGAGAGGGCCACGCAGCCGACAAGCATTTGCAAGCCGACGACCATGAGGAAGTTGCCGCCCGATGTCGCGCCGCGCACCAGCAGGGTGGCGGCGGTGAGGGCCACCACGCCGATGGCGCAGAGGATGAGACCGTAGAGGTCGACCTGCCCGCCGAGGCGCGCGCCCATGATGATGGCGACGCCGATGACACCGGCAAACAGCCCCATGACGCCCAAAGGGCGCAGCTTCTCGCCCAGAAACGCCCATGCGGCAAAGCCCACGAGCAGCGGCATGGTGGAGGCGATGATTGCGGCGAGGGAGGCTTCGATTGTCTGCATGGCGATGAAATTGAGGCCGAGGTAGACCGCGTTTTGCAGCACGCCGAAGATGATCGTCGCCCGCCATTGCGCGGGGGTGAGCCGCCAGCTTTGCCCCAAGGCCAACGCGATGCCGACGCCGATCAGGCCGGAGATCAGATAGCGCAGCGACAGGGCCAGCAGAGGTGAGGCGTCCATGACGATGATCCGCGCAGAGGTGAAGGCCGAGGACCACATCACGGCAAAGGCCAGACCCATGAGAATTGCGCGGATGTCCATGAGGTGCCTCCTGTGCTGAACTTGCTAAGCAATGGCGGGTTTGTGGGAGGAGGACAAGGTGGTAAGACGGTAGAAAATACCACCCCAGCCCGGAGTCAAGCCGCAGGCGATGGCCCTCGGATCACTAATTCACGGGATGATAGAGATGCAGTACTATGACTGCGACCTCTGCTGAGTTTGGTATCAAGCCGAAGCTGCTTTCCCTCACCACCCTCAACAAAAAAGGGCCGCCCGAGGGCGACCCTTTCGCAAACAATCAGCCAAAGGCTTACTCGTTCACGCTGTCCTTCAGCGCCTTCGCGATGGTCATCTTGACCACTTTGTCGGCGTCTTTCTTGAACTGCTCGCCAGTGGCGGGGTTGCGGACCATCCGCTCGGGGCGCTCACGGCAATAGATTTTGCCAACGCCCGGCAGGGTCACGGCACCGCCGGCGGACACTTCACGGGTGATCAGGTTGCAAACGGCGTCGAGCGCTGCGCCTGCGGATTTCTTGTCTGTGTCCATCTCTTCTGCCAGAGCAGCAACGAGCTGGGTCTTGGTCATCGGTTTTGCCATTTTATTCTCCTTAGACTGCCCGCTTTTAGGGCCTCATGGCCGGAATGTAACGGTATGTTGTGGGATAACACAACGAATTGTGGCGCTCTAAACGCGAAAACATGCGATTTTCCGCTGTTTTTAGCCTTACAGGAACGCAGTTTCGTCGAAGGAACGCAATTTTCGGCTGTGAATTCTCTCTAGCGGCATGCGGCGCAACAGTTCCATGGCGCGAATGCCGATCATCAAATGCCGTGCAACCTGCGATTTATAGAAGTCCGAGGCCATTCCGGGCAGTTTCAACTCGCCATGAAGCGGCTTGTCAGAAACGCATAGCAGCGTGCCGTAGGGCACGCGGAAACGGTAGCCATTGGCGGCGATGGTCGCACTTTCCATATCCAGCGCCACGGCGCGGGACTGGCTGAGGCGTTGCACCGGGCCGGATTGATCGCGCAATTCCCAGTTGCGGTTGTCGATCGTGGCGACCGTGCCGGTGCGCATGATGCGCTTCAGCTCATAGCCTTCGAGCTGGGTGACCTGCGCCACCGACTGCTCGAGTGCAATCTGGATCTCGGCCAGCGCCGGGATCGGCACCCAGACCGGCAGGTCGTCATCCAGAACGTGGTCCTCGCGCAGGTAGCCATGCGCCAAGACGAAGTCGCCCAAAGCCTGCGTGTTGCGCAGCCCGGCGCAGTGGCCGACCATCAACCACGCATGGGGGCGCAGCACGGCGATATGATCGGTCGCTGTTTTGGCGTTGGATGGGCCGACACCGATGTTGACCAGCGTGATCCCAGAGCCATCCGCCCGTTTCAGGTGATAGGTCGGCATCTGCGGGGTCTTTAGCGTCTCGGGCAATGGCGCGTCGGGGTCGCTGATCTCGGCATTGCCGGTTGAGACGAACGACGTGTAGCCGCTCTCCGGGTCGCGCAGCATGGTGCGGGCGTATTGCTCGAACTCTGTCACATAGAACTGGTAGTTCGTGAAAAGAACGTGGGTCTGAAAATGCTCGGGGTCCGTGGCGGTGTAATGCGCTAGCCGAGCGAGCGAGTAGTCGACACGCTGCGCGGTAAAGGGCGCAAGCGGGCGCACATCATCTTCGGGAACATAGGTGCCGTTTACGATATCGTCGTTGGTGGTGCTCAGATCCGGCACATCAAAGACATCGCGCAGGGTGAAATCGGCGGCACCCTCTTGCGGCACATTCATGGCATTATCGCCGCCCATGGCGAAATGCACCGGGATCGGCGTGCTGGAGGGGCCGATAATCACCGGTTGGTCGTGGTTTTCGATAAGCAGCCCAATCTGCTGGATCAGGTAATTCCGAAACAGATCAGGCCGGGTGATCGTCGCGGAAAAACTGCCGGGAGAGGAGACATGGCCAAAAGACAGCCGCGTATCGACATGGGCATAGGAGGAAGTGCGAAAACGCACTTCAGGATAAAAGGCGCGAATGCGGGCCTCGGGCGCCGTGGTCTGCATCGCTTTGGCAAAGCCATCGCGCAGGAACTGGGTGGCGTTGGTGTACAGTTCGGTCAGCCGGTCCACGGCGGCGGTGGCATCGCGAAACTCTTCGGGGTTCGGGGTATCCGGGGTCAGGATCGTGGTCATGTTTGCGGCTCTAACAATGGGATAATTTCAAATTTCTGCACATCGACCAGCCCAAGGTCCGAAATCCTCAACTCTGGGATTACCACGAGCGCCAAGAGCGAGTGCTGCATATAGGCGTTGTTCAGCTTGCACCCGCAGTCGATCATCGCCTGCACAAGCGCTTCCGCATCGGCGGCGACCTCAGCGGCGGGTCGGTCCGACATGAGCCCGGCGATGGGCAGGGCGACAAGCGCCAATTCTTCGCCGTCTCGGAAAATGATGATGCCGCCGCCAACCTCGCGCAGCCGGTTGGCGGCCAGCGCCATCTGCTCGGCATCGGTGCCCACGACGATCATGTGGTGGCTGTCATGCGCCACGGTAGAGGCCATCGCCATGCGCCCCTCGTAGCCAAAGCCCGAGACGAAAGCGTTGGTGACTGTGCCGGTGGCGCGGTGGCGTTCGACCAGCGCGATCTGGCAGACCTCGCCCGTGGCCTGCACCCGGCCTTCGGTGACCGGCAGTTCAAACTTCAACGCACGTGTTGGCGCTTGGTTTTCGACCACACCGATTACATTGGCGGTGACGGCGTTCGCGCCTTCGGGGGCGGGGATGTCGAAATCCTCAGCCGCAAGGTCGCGGGCCATATTGACGGTGCTGCGTGCCGTATCGGGCCAGTCGTAATGCGGGCAATCGACCCGGCATTCGCCGTCTTCCGCAACAACCTCGCCACGGGCAATGACCATTTCGACGGGCAGTGTCTTAAGGTCCGACGACAGGATCACATCGGCACGGCGGCCCGGTGTCAGCGAACCGATCTCGCGTTCTAATCCAAAGTGGGTGGCGGTGTTGATCGTTGCCATTTGCAAGGCAATCAACGGGTCGCAGCCGCAATCAATGGCATGACGCACCACCCGGTTCATATGCCCTTCGTTCGTGATGGTGCCGGAGTGGCTGTCATCGGTGCACAAGATCATGTTGCGCGGGTCGAGGCCCTTTTCGGTAATCGCGGTAATTTGGGTTTTGACGTCATACCACGCCGATCCCAACCGGATCATTGACCGCATCCCCTGCCGCATCCGCGCCACGGCGTCGGCCTCACAGGTGCCTTCGTGGTCATCCGCCGGACCGCCTGCGACATAGGCGGCGAAGGCGGGGCCGAGGTCGGGGGAGGCATAATGCCCGCCAACGGTCTTATTCGCGCGTTGCGTCGCTGCAATCTCGGCCAGCATCTGCGGATCAGCATTGCTGACACCGGGGAAATTCATCATCTCGCCCAAGCCGATAATACCGGGCCATGCCATGGCTTCGGCCACATCCTCGGCGGTGATCTCAAAGCCTGTCGTCTCAAGCCCCGGTGCAGAGGGGGCGCAAGAGGGCATCTGAGTGAAGATGTTGATCGGTTGCATCAGCGCTTCATCATGCATCATGCGCACGCCGTTCAGGCCCAGCACATTGGCGATCTCATGTGGGTCAGTGAAGGCCGATGTCGTGCCATGCGGGATCACGGCGCGGGCGAACTCGGCTGGGGTGAGCATGGTGCTCTCGATATGCATATGCCCGTCACAGAGTCCGGGGACCATATAGCGGCCCTTTGCTTCGATGATCTGGGTGTTGTCGCCACGGCAATGGCTGGCATCCGGTCCGACAAAGGCGATGCGCCCGGCGGCAATGGCGATGTCATGATCGGGCAGGCATTCGCGGGTGTGCACATTTACCCAGATGCCCCGGGTGATGATCGTGTCAGCGGGGCGCCGTCCGGCGGCGACTTCGACCAATTGCGCGGCCACATCGGGCCAAGAGGGGAATGTTTTATCTGTCATGGCCAAAGGTGACATAGGGGCGGGGGAGGTTCAAGCGGGCGGGCAGGAGGAAAAGGCGCGACATGTTGCCAGAGCGCGACGCTTGGGGCTAACTGTGGGCCAAGGTAATGACGGGACGGTCGGATGAATTTTCTCTTTGTGCATCAGAACATGCCCGGTCAGTACCGGGAATTGCTGCAATGGTTGGCCCAAGCGGGCGGCCATCGCATTTATTTCCTCACCCAACGTCAAAACGCGCCAAAGCTTTCGGGGGTCGAAACCCGTGTCTACCGTTCGCATCATCGGCCGGACGCCAAAGCCTACGGTCTGTCAACCGTCTGGGAAGAGGCCGCAGGCAATGGATTTGGGGCGGTCATGGCCGCGCAGCAGATCGAAGAGAAAGAAGGCTTTCGTCCCGATATTATAATCGGCCATATTGGCTGGGGGGAGTTGAGCTTTTTCAAACAGCTTTGGCACGATGTGCCGATCATCGGCTATTTCGAATATTACTATAACATGACCGGCGGCATGGTGGGGTTTGACCCTGCCGAGAAAATCTCGGCCCATGCGCCCTATCTGAATCACGCGCGCAACCTTGTGCCGCTGGCGAATATAGAAACCGTCGATCTGGGCCATTGCCCGACCTATTGGCAGCGTGATCGTTTCCCGGAAAGTTTTCACCGCAAGCTGTATGTCTGTCACGATGGTATCCGCACCGATCAGTTGCTGCCGAACCCGGATGTCAGTCTAAGGCTGGGGCGGTTGGCGCAACCGGTGACGCGCGACGATGAGATTGTGACCTATGTGGCGCGCAATCTGGAAAAGACGCGGGGCTTTCATACGATGATGCGTGCCTTGCCGCGTATCCTGCGCGAGCGACCCAATGCGCGGGTGGTGATCGTCGGCGGCAATGAAGTGTCCTATGGCAAGCAAAGCGACCACCCCGGCGGGCTGCGCGGAGAGATGGCAACGGAACTGGGCGATACCATCGACTGGGAGCGGGTGCATTTCGTGGGCAAAGTGCCTTACCCTGATTTCATGAAACTTGTGCAGATCAGTCGCTGCCACATCTACCTGACGATGCCCTTTGTGCTGTCATGGTCGCTGCTAGAATCCATGTCGATGCAAGCGACGATCGTCGCCGCTGATGTGGCCCCGGTACGCGAAGCGGTGACCCATGGAGAGACCGGGCTTTTGGTGGATTTCTTTGATCCTGATGCCTTGGCCGCGCAGGTGGTCGATGTGCTGGCCAATCCTCAGGCTCATGCGCATCTCGGCCCGGCTGCACGGACGCATGTGGTCGAAAATTATGATTTTCTGACCCGCTGCCTGCCCGAGCACCTTGCGCAGATTAACGCGCTGGTACCCGAGGACAAGCAGATCAGCTGAGCTTGGTTTCAGAGGTTTCCGGCTGTGTTCACAAGGCCAAAGACCGATCCGACGATGCCGAGAATGGTGCGTGTATCGGATAGAGGTGTCTCGGTCGCCAGTACCAGATCGCCGGATTGAATATGGAAATTTCGGGCCGAGAAAAGCCCGTCAGAACTTGTCAGATCAAGCGTGAAAACAACCCGCGTGCGGCGTGGGCCGCGCACGCCGGCACTGACCGCGCTGGCAGGGTATTCGCGCAGGATCAAGATGCCTTCGGGGTCGGCACGGGAATCGTTCACGCCCCCAATGATCGCTAGCGCATCCAACGCCGAGACATCATCGCGGTTAAAGGGAAACTGTGCCTCGCTCCCTGCGGCACCCAGCGACAGGAAATAACGCCGATCTTTCTCGACGATCAGTTTGTCACCACCGATCAGGCGTGTGTCGAGGCTTGGGTTCTCATACAGTCGATCAATGGAGGTGCTATAGATGTTCGAGCCCCGGACCAGTTTGACCTGCGGGTTTTCGATGCTGCTTTGTACCCCTCCGCCTGCGGAAATGGCCGCAAGAACCGAGAAGTTGTTATCTGGCATCACAACATTGCCGGGACTATTCACGCCGCCCACAAGGTCGATGGAGTTGCCACGGCCTTCGGTCATGGCCAGCTGTACCTGCGCGGATGGAATGATTGTTTCCAATTTCCGCTGAAGCAATTGCCGCGCCGAATCCGGGGTCCGGCCAGAAACCTGAACCTTGCCGATATAGGGCATAAAGATCGTCCCGCTTTCCGAGACGCGGATCCCCGGCAGCGTGGCCATCTGTTGGGTCGGAGAGGTCAGCAATGAATTGTCGCCGCTGTCCCAAACCAGCACGTCCAACCGATCACCGGGGCGGATGACCTGCGCGTTTGACCCCCGGCTTGCCCCAATCCAGCCATGCCGGGCATCCCCGGTACGAGGCCACTGGGCGACGCTGGGCAGAAAAGCGCGGGTCACGGGATAGACGGCGATATCGGCATCCGGCGTTGTCGCCTCTTGAGTGACTTCTTTTTGGATCGCAGCGCCACGTGGTAGGTTGCTACATGCTGCCAGCGAAAGTGCCATCAGGGCCGCGAGGAAAAGCTTGCTCAGGTACTTCATAAAATGCGCAATCGCTTTCTGGTGTTTCGCCGGTTGACCGGAGTATTTGTGCTTGTATGCAGCGTTAACTGGCGGGTTGCAAAGGATGTTGTGACCCCCAGCCCTCATTTGAAATTCTCGTCCCGCAGGATAGTGACTGAACCCATGGCGTCAATGATTACGAAAAGTGGTAAGGTTTCTAGCAGAGCTGAGGGATTTGGCGAGGTTCTGCTGATCGGGGCGACGGGACGCTTAGGGGGCATGCTGCGTCGCCACTGGCCTGCTGATGACACGCTGTGCTGTCAATCTCGGCAATCTTTGCCCGGTTTTGTGCAGTTTGACTTGCCCGCAATCGGGGAGCAGCCCAGCGATGCGGCAATCGCTGCCGCTCGCGGGGCACAGGCGATTATCTGCTTGGCTGGCATAACCCCGGCGCGGGCGGGGGCAAGCGGGGCATCGTTGAATGATAACATCAGCCTCGCCCTCGGCGCCTTGAACTTGGCGGAGTCCGCCGGCGTGCCCCGGTTTCTAGCGGCCTCTTCGGCGGCGGTTTACGGCGCGGGGGAAGGACCATTGACCGAGGATGTGACCTGCATGCCGGTATCAGATTACGGCAAGCAGAAACTCGCGATGGAGCGCGCGCTGCTGGAAGCATCCGCCGCCGCAGCGGTGACCATCCTTCGCATCGGAAATGTCGCTGGCGCGGATGCGATCCTGGGCGGCTGGCAGCCAGAGATGCGAATTGATCGGTTCCCTGATGGACGTACGCCAAGCCGCAGTTATATCGGGCCGATCACCTTGGCGCGGGTGATGCATCATCTCTGTTTTGTAGAGGGGCTGCCGCGCATTCTTAATATCGCCGCCCCCGGCGCGGTACAGATGGGTGCACTATTGGATGCGGCGGGGCTGGATTGGCAGCCCAAACCCGCACCTGCCTCTGCCATTCCAGAGGTGCGGCTCGATACGAATACACTTGAACGCCATGTCGATTTTGCGCCAGAAAACCAAACGCCCGCCGGATTGGTAAGTGAATGGCAGCAGGATATGAAAAAACTATGAAGACCCTTCTATGACGTGGCGCAAGCGCATCTTCGATCTGTTTTTTGCCAGCTTGCTGGTCATCATCCTTGGACCGATCCTGCTGGGGTTGCTTGTCTGGCTGCTGCTGAAAGAAGGGCGGCCGCTGTTTCACGTGGCCGAACGGATGAAAACGCCTGAGCAGAGCTTTAAGCTATGGAAGCTGCGCACGATGACAGTGGTCGACAAGGATCAAGGCGTGTCAGGTGGCAACAAAAACGGGCGGATCACTCCCACCGGGGCTTGGCTGCGGGCCCGGCGTCTGGATGAGTTTCCACAACTTTGGAACATTCTTCGCGGCGATCTAAGCTTTGTTGGACCGCGCCCGCCACTGCGCGAGTATGTGGAGCGTTTCCCCAAAGTTTACGCCGACGTCCTTAAATCCCGCCCCGGCGTGACTGGTTTGGCCACGATCCGCTTTCACAAACATGAAGAGCGACTTCTTTCGCGCTGCGAAACGCCAGAAGAGACGGATAGGATATACAGTCTAATCTGTGTGCCGCGCAAAGCTCAGCTTGATCTGATTTACCAGCGCCACCAAAGCACCTGTTACGATTTTGATTTGGTGTTCCAAACGATTGGGAATCTGTTCAAGCGGGGGTGACGCCGGGGTGAGAATGTGGCGCATCTTTGGTCACAAATGTTAAAGAATTGGTTTTTCCAAGGAAACCATGGCATTGTGTGCTGCATAATTAAGCAGTTGTAGATTCGTTTAAGGATTTAACGCGTACAGGTAGTATATTTCGTGCTTGATGCTATGCGCTAGGGGATGCATGGACGTTAGACATTAACGTCGCGCTCCGAGCGCCGTGCGCTCGCAGAAATAGTCGCAAGTAAGGGAACGGCGCATGCTGAGCATTATCAAGTCGCTGACCAAACGGCAAAAGCGTATGATTATGCTGACGCTGGATTCGCTCCTGATCGTTTGTGCGACTATTTTTGCCTTGGCAGTACGCGGACTACCCGAACATTTCCTCGACACTCTGGGCGGCTATGCCCCGGTTCTGCCAGTCACTGTAATCGTCGGTATATTTGTCTCGATCCGGCTTGGGGTTTGTAGCACCCAGTTGAACGCCTATGAGACCGCAGCGGTCGGAAGCACGGCAATATTGGCGACAATCCTATCTGCCGTTTCCCTACTTTCTGCGTCTGTTCTGGAGCTCGATTTTCCGCTCGGCGTGCACATTATGTTCGGGGCGATCTTTTTCTCCCTCGTGGTGCTTTCGCGCGTAGTGCTGCTGCACATCGTGCTGAAAATCTATCGTTTGGGAGACGGGCGCTGCCGGGTATTGATCTATGGCGCGGGCACCACGGGAACGCAGTTGGTGTCGGCGCTGCGTGGACATGAAATCATCGAACCTATCGCCTTTGTCGATGATAATATCGGCCTGCAAGGGCTCAACGTGTCCAAGCTTCCGGTTTACTCTCCGCTGGGCATTGCTGAGCTGGTCGTTGAAAAGCAAATCGACCGCGTGCTGTTGGCCGTGCCGTCGCTGAGCACGCCGAAGCAGGCGCAGATCGCGCGGCGGTTGGAGAAGCTGGGGCTTGAGGTGCAGACCCTTCCTTCATTCGCCCAATTGATCGGCGAAGAAGCCTTGGTCGACAAACTCTCTCCCGTGGCACCGCGCCGCTTTCTCAACCGGGATGAGATCGCCTCTCGGATTGATGAAGGGGTGGGCAGCTATGCAGATAAGGTGGTTTTTGTCTCTGGTGCAGGCGGCTCGATCGGGTCTGAACTTTGCCGTCAGGTATTGCTCTGCCGTCCGACCAAATTGGTCCTTTTTGAACTGAGTGAGCTTGCGCTTTATAACGCTGACATGGAAATCCGTCAGCTTGCCGAAGACAGCGACATCGAGATCGTTTCAGTCTTGGGCACAGTGACCGATTCCCGGCAACTGCGCAAAGTATTGTCGCAGCATAAGGTCAATGTGATCCTCCATGCAGCAGCCTATAAGCATGTCCCACTGGTCGAGGCGAACCCGCTTTCTGGGTTGGTGAACAATGTACTGGGCACGCAGTCATTGGCCGAACAGGCCGCCCGCGCGGGTGTGGAACGTTTTATCCTCATCTCGACCGACAAAGCCGTGCGCCCGACGAATATCATGGGCGGGTCCAAGCGGCTTGCTGAACTCGTCATTCAAGACATGGCACGCAAATATGGTGGCGAGGCTGGCGTCATCTTTTCCATGGTGCGCTTTGGTAATGTGCTGGGGTCATCTGGGTCTGTCGTGCCGCTGTTTCAAGAGCAGGTCAGCCGGGGCGGACCGTTGACAGTGACCGACCGTGGCGTGGCGCGTTATTTCATGACCGTCGAAGAGGCCGTGCGCCTGGTGTTGCAGGCCGGATCCTTGGCTCAGGGGGGGGAGGTCTTTGTTCTGGACATGGGCAAACCTGTTCCCATCCTCAAACTGGCCCGTCAGGTTATCGAAACCGCCGGTTACACTGTGCGGGATGAAGATAACCCAGATGGCGATATTGAGATCGAGATCACCGGCCTGCGCCCCGGCGAAAAGATGACCGAGGAACTGACGCTCAGCGGTGTGCTTCTTAACACGGCCCACCCCAAGATCTACTCCGCTCGGGAAGATGGGTTGAACGAACTTGAAATCGCCTCGGTCCTGCGCGATCTGCGCGAAGCGCTTGTCGCTAACGATGAGGATTTGGCCCGTCAGGTGGTTTATCGCTGGGTCGAAGGCTTTGCCGCGCCAGAGGCCCTGAGAAAGTCCTCCTGACCGGGCGATACATGTCGCGATATTGCCGCGCATTTGCGGCGCAACAAATGAGCGGCGGGACAGACATTGATTTGCAGGCCGCGTCCGTGCCAAATCAGGGCAACAAATAGTGCAGGTAAGGGGCGGCTCGTGGATCATGGGACGGAATTGAGAACGCGCAAGCTGCGCCGTGGCCCTGCAGTGTCTATGCTATTGGCGGGCGTGGCGCTGCCCAGCATCGCGCTGGCCGACCCGACCTACCACATATTCGAAACTCCAGACCGGCCTTCTTTGAACTTCTATGGCTCGCCGGGCTTGGTTGATATGCCCACTGCTCATGCGCTGCCAGATGGGCAGTTTACGGTCGGCGTATCAAGCTTTGCAGGCATGACCCGCAGCACGATTACCTTTCAGGCCACACCGCGCCTATCGGCGAGTTTCCGTTATGTTGGGCTGCGGGATTGGAACGACGTTGTTCCCAGCAACTTTGACACCTACCGCGACCGCAGCTTTGACGTCCGCTACCTTTTGAAGAAAGAAGACGATTTTTGGCCCGCGATCACCGTCGGCCTGCAAGATTTTGCAGGCACCGGCATTTACGCTGGCGAATATGTCGTCGCCACCAAGAGCTTTGACAACACAGTGTTGCCCGGCAGCATCAAGGTGACCGGCGGTTTGGGCTGGGGACGTCTGGGAAGTCACGGCGGCATCGGCACGCCTTTCGGTGGCAACCGCGGGGCGTTTGATGCGGGCGATACGGGGGGCGAACCCTCATTCGATCAGTGGTTTCGCGGGGAGGCTGCCCCGTTCGCTGGGGTTGAGTGGGCGGTGAATGACCGCTGGACCGTCAAAGCAGAATACAGTTCCGACGCCTATGAAACCGAAGACGGCTCGCGCGAGATTTTTACGCGCAAATCCCAGTTCAACTTCGGCACAGAGTACCAATACTCCGATGGGCTGCGCTTGGGCGCCTATTACCTTTATGGATCGGAAATTGGGGTTAACCTGCAATACCAGCTAAACCCCCGCAAACCGCTTAATCCCGTTAAGATTACCCCCGTTGCACCGCTGAAAGTACGGCCAAACCGCGCGGCATCCCCGGCAGCTTGGGATACGCAATGGGCTGCGAGCACCAACCAGCAGCGCAGCCTGCGCGATCAGGTCAAAGAGGTTTTGGCTGCCAGTGATCTATCATTGGTGGCGCTAAAGCTTGATTCCGCGCAGGCCGAGCTGCGACTGCGCAACGATCAGTATCAGGCTCCGGCGGTCGCGGTGGGCCGTGCTGCGCGGGCCTTGGCTTGGGTATTGCCCGCATCGGTTGAGACGTTCCGCATCGTACTGGTCGAAGGGGGGCTGGCGCAATCGGCGGTGACCGTGCGGCGTTCCGACCTTGAGGCTTTGGCATATGATCCGCAGGCGGCAGATGCGCTTTTGGCCGTGGCCGGCATAGGAGAGGCGGCACCGCGCCTTCCGGATGCTCTAGAGAATGATGACCTCTATCCCGATTTCGCGTGGTCCATCGGCCCCTATGTATCCCCCAGCTATTTCGACCCGGAAGAGCCGGTTCGCCTTGATGGCGGCATAGAGGCCACGGCGGCCTTTCGACCTGCACCGGGTTGGACGATCGCGGGCGGACTAAAGCATCGCTTGTTTGGCAATGTCGGCGATAAATCCCAAGAAAGTAATTCCGTTCTGCCACATGTTCGCACCGATGGGCCGCGCTATGCGAACGAAGGCGATACGTTCATCGACAACGCCTATGTAAGCAAGCAATGGAAGGCCGGAAACGATCTATATGCGCGGGTCTCAGCGGGCTATCTGGAGCGGATGTTCGGCGGCGTCTCGGCTGAGCTTTTGTGGAAGCCGGTGAGCAGCAACCTCGCCCTTGGGGTTGAAGCAAACTACGTTAAGCAACGCGACTATGATGGCGGTTTGGGTTTTCTCGACTACAGCGTCGCGACGGGCCATGTATCGGCCTATTACGAGATGGGCGGCGGCTATCACGGGCAGTTGGACGTAGGCCGCTATCTGGCAGGGGACGTCGGCGCGACGGTGACCCTGACGCGCGAATTCGCCAACGGCTGGAAGGTCGGTGGGTTCTTCACCATCACGGATGTTTCGGCTGATGACTTCGGCGAAGGCTCCTTTGACAAAGGGATCAACCTGACGATCCCAATCGGTTGGTTCCTTGGCGAACCGGACAAGCGCAGCGTTTCGACCACGATCCGGCCCATCCAACGCGATGGCGGGGCGCGGCTTGAAGTGCCGGGTCGTTTGTATGAACAGGTGCGCAGTGGCCACCGCAACGCATTAGAAGATCAATGGTCGAGGGTCTGGGAATGAAGCATCTTGCAACCGGCCTCCTTCTGATCGCCAGCCTTGCTTTGACCGGCTGTGCCGGTGGCGGGCGCGAAGCGGAACGCAGTCCGCTGTTCAGCGCGGGCAGCACGCTGTTCACCATTCTCAAGGCCCGCACGGGGCCAGAGGCACCCGCCAAAGGCAAGGTCACCGTGACCCGTGCGCTGCTTGATAAGACGCCCGGCGCGGTGTTGCAGGTGGTGCCCGAAAAGACAGGGTTGCAAGACTTCCTCCAGCGGGTTGCTCAGCGATCCGATGGCACACCTGGCACGGTCGAAGTCTGGCAATCGTCCGATCAAATACAGGTCATCCTGCGGGAAGGCGTTCTGGTGGGCACCAAGGGGCTGGGCGGTGACATGCGGTCTGCTGAGGCTCAGACGGTGATCGCGGCGCGCGACGGACAGGGCGGCGGGGGCGAACGGCTGATTACGCTTGCCCGGCTGGATGGCACGGCGCAGACGGTGCCCTACGCCTGCGATGTGACACATCTGGGGTCCGAGACGATCCAGATCGTGGATCGGCGCCTGTCGGCCCGTCACTTCCGCGAAGACTGCGCCTATGGCGAGACCACCTTTAGCAATGACTATTGGGTAGAGGCTGGCACAGGCAAAATCCGCCGCTCGCGGCAATGGGCCGGGCCGCAGTTTGGCTATATGGCGATTGATCTTTTGAAAGATTAAATTCACCGCTTGGTGCTTGTGACCAGAGCCCGCGTGGGCCACTTTGACGGCATGGATAAGACGCTTCTATCACTTGGCCACGGCTATAGCGCCCGCGCATTGGCGGCGCGGCTGATCCCGCAAGGCTGGCGCATCATTGGGACCACCCGCAGCCCTGAAAAATTGGATGAAATCGCTGCGACCGGGGTGGAGTCTATGCTTTGGCCCGGCGACGATGTGATCCCGCTTTTGCAGCAGGTTCCTAACCTCTTGGTCTCGGCCGGGCCGGGGCCAGAGGGCGACCCGGTGCTGTTGGACCTGCACAATGAAATCGCCGCCGCGGCCCCTCATCTGCGATGGGTCGGCTATCTGTCGACCACCGGTGTCTACGGCGATCACGGCGGCGATTGGGTGGATGAAAATACACCTCTCGCCCCCTCAACCCGACGCGGTGCAGCGCGGGTGCAGGCCGAGGCCGCATGGGGCGCGATCCCAGACCTGCCGCTGCATATCTTTCGGCTGGCGGGCATCTACGGCCCCGGTCGGGGGCCGTTTGCCAAGGTGCGCAAGGGCACGGCACGGCGGATCATCAAGCAGGGCCAAGTCTTTTCGCGCATCCATGTGGAGGATATCGCCCAAGCGTTGGAACTGTCGCTGGCCAATCCGCAACCCGGCGCGGTCTATAACCTGTGCGACGACGATCCCGCGCCGCCGCAGGATGTGATTGGCCATGCCGCCGAGCTTTTGGGCCTGCCCTTGCCCCCGGCGGTGAACTTCGACGCGGCCGAGATGACCCCCATGGCCCGCAGTTTCTATGCAGAGAGCAAGAAGGTGAGGAACGATCATGCCAAGGCGGCGTTGGGCTGGCAACCGATCTACCCCGACTACCGCTCTGGTCTGGCCGCGCTTTTGGGGTCGGATGACTGAACCTGAGGCTCTGCATGCGTCAAGACGAACACACCTTGGCCCATCTACTCGATAGTATGGAGCGCGCGGCCGAGAAGGAAGCTGTGTCGATCAACGATGTGTTGCACGAGATCGGCGACCGCTCGATTACGCCGTTGATCCTTATCGTTGCCTTGCTGCTGGTCTCGCCCCTGTCGGGCATACCCGGAGTCTCAACCCTTGCGGCGGTGACGATCATCCTGTTGGCCGTGCAGGCCGTGACCGGGCGGCGCAGGTTATGGATGCCGCAGTTTCTATTGCGGCGAGAGGTCGCGGGCCATCGGTTGAGCGGCTGCGTGCGTTTTCTGCGCCGTCCCTGCGCCTTTGTTGACGGGCGTTGCAAGCCTCGGCTTCAGTTTCTGACCACAGGGAAAATGCGTTTTATCACGCTCGTCGTGGTGACAATTATCCCCTTCGGCTGGCCCTTTATGGAGGTGCTTCCGATGATGTCATCGCTCGGCGCTGGCACCGTGGCGCTGCTGGTTTTCGGCCTGTTCACCCGCGACGGGCTCTACGTGCTTTTGGGCTATCTCTGCGTGGCGATCACGCTGCTCGCGGGCGGTCTGCTGGTGCTGACCGCCACCAGTTAGGCGCGCTGCGCGCCTAAATCAGCAACGCCGAGCACGTCGAGCACCTTGGCAGTGATCTGTTCCGCGTTCATCCCCGCCACCGCGTACATATCCGCCGGGCTGGCCTGATCGATGAAGGTATCGGGCAGCACCATGGAACGGAACTTAAGCCCCTTATCAAAGACCGCCGCATCCGCCAGCAGTTGCGCCACATGGCTGCCAAAGCCGCCGACCGCACCCTCTTCGATGGTGATGAGCGCTTCGTGCTCGGCGGCCAGTTTCAGGATCATATCGCGGTCCAGCGGCTTGGCGAAACGCGCATCGGCGATGGTGGGGGTGATGCCCTTGGCGCTAAGCTGTTCGGCGGCCTTCTCAACTTCTTCGAGCCGCGTACCAAAGGACAAGAGCGCGACCTTGCTGCCCTCCCGGATCATCCGGCCCTTGCCGATTTCCAGTGGCGTGCCGCGCTCTGGCATCTCGACCCCGCGCCCCTCGCCGCGCGGATAGCGGAAGGCGATGGGGCCTTCGTCATGGGCGGCGGCGGTGGCGACCATATGGCGCAACTCTGCCTCGTCTGCGGCGGCCATCACCACGAAACCCGGCAGGTTGGCAAGGAAGGCCACGTCGAATGCGCCCGCGTGTGTTGGCCCATCGGCCCCCACCAATCCGGCGCGGTCGATCGCGAAACGCACCGGCAGGCGCTGGATTGCGACATCGTGCACGACTTGGTCATAGCCGCGCTGCAGGAAGGTGGAATACATGGCGCAGAAGGGTTTCATCCCCGCCGCCGCGAGCCCCGCACAGAAGGTCACGCCATGTTGCTCGGCAATGCCCACGTCGAAGCAGCGGCTGGGGTAGCGTTCGGCGAAAAGGTCGAGGCCGGTGCCATCGGGCATGGCGGCGGTCACAGCGCAGATCTTGTCGTCCTCGGCGGCCTCGGCCAGCAGGCTGTCGGCGAAAACGCGGGTATAGCTCGGCGCGTTTGAGGGGGCTTTCTTTTGCTCGCCCGTCACCACGTTGAACTTGGCCGTGGCATGGCCGCGATCCCGCGCGGCTTCGGCGGGGCCGTAGCCTTTGCCCTTTTGCGTCTGGATGTGGATCAGGATCGGCCCGGTCGCGCGTTGATGAACGGTGCGCAGCACGGGCAGCAATTGGTCCATGTCGTGCCCGTTGATCGGGCCGAGGTAGGAAAAGCCGAGGTTCTCGAACAGGGTGCCGCCGACCGCCATGCCCTTGAGCATGTCCTTGGCCCGTTTGGCCCCTTCGCGGAAGGGTTCGGGCAGCAGGCTCACCGCGCCCTTGGCGGCGGCTTTGAAATCTTGAAATGGCGCTTCGGCATAGAGGCGGCTGAGGTAGCTCGACATCGCGCCGACGGGCGGGGCGATGGACATCTCATTGTCGTTGAGGATTACGATCAGCCGCTTCTTCAGGTGCCCCGCGTTGTTCAGCGCCTCATAGGCCATGCCCGCGCTCATCGCGCCGTCGCCGATCACGGCGATCGCGTCGCCCAGTCCTTCGGGGATCACGCCGCCCAGATCGCGGCCCACGGCAAAGCCGAGCGCGGCGGAAATCGAGGTCGAGCTATGCGCCGCGCCAAACGGGTCATAGGGAGATTCGCTGCGCTTGGTGAATCCCGACAGCCCATCCTTCATGCGCAGGCTGCGGATGCGGTCGCGGCGTTCGGTGAGGATTTTATGCGGGTAGCACTGGTGGCTCACGTCCCAGATGATCTTGTCGCGCGGGGTGTCAAAGACCGCGTGCAACGCGACGGTCAGTTCAACCACGCCCAGCCCCGCGCCCAGGTGTCCGCCGGTTTCCGACACGGCCGAGATCGTCTCGGCCCGCAGTTCACGCGCGACTTGGGTCAGTTCGGCATCGGACAGGCGTTTCAGGTCCGCAGGGCGGGTGACCTGATCAAGCAGGGGGGTGGCGGGTTTGTCACTCATCGGAGCCTCTCTGGTGCCGCATTGGCGCATGTGCCGCCCGGCTAGCTGTCGCGGGCAATAACGAAGGCGGCAGCGGCTCGCAAGCTCTGCGCCTCTGATCCATATTCAGATAGGGCGTCGCAGGCCATGTCCACCAATTCGGCGGCGCGGGTCTTGGCCCCGGCAAGCCCAAGGTGGGACACAAAAGTGGCCTTGCCCGCCGCGTCGTCCTTGCCGACCGCCTTGCCGACCGTTTCAGCATCGCCTTCGACATCAAGGATGTCATCCGCGATCTGGAACGCAAGGCCAAGGTGTTTGGCGTAGGCCCCAAGGGCGGTGGCATCGGCGCCCGCCATCCGTGGGCCAGCCATGGCGGACCATTCGATCAACGCGCCGGTCTTGCCTGCCTGAAGCGCCGTGATCTCGGCCAACGACAGCGGCGCGGGGGCGGTTTCGGCGGCGATGTCCAGCGCTTGGCCGCCGACCATGCCGCCGACGCCCGCCGCTTGGGCGAGGCTGGTCATCAAGGTCAGACGCGCTTCTGCAGGGCAGGCAAGCTGCCCGAGTAGTTCAAAGGCCAGCGTTTGCAGCGCATCCCCGGCCAGAACGGCGGTGGCCTCATCCCATTTGCGGTGCACCGTGGGCTGGCCCCGGCGCAGGTCGTCGTCGTCCATGCAGGGCAGATCGTCATGCACCAGCGAATAGGCGTGCAGCGCCTCAATCGCGCCCGCTGCCGGGGCGGCCATGCCGGGGGCGATGCCATGCAGCCGGGCGGATTCGATCACCAGAAAGCCGCGCAACCCCTTGCCGCCCGAGCAGGCATAGAGCATCGCCTCGGCGACCGGACCTGTGCGCTCGGCCAAGGCCGCTTCGATCTGCGCCTGTGCCAAATCACGGGCATGGGCCAGCGCCGCTGCAAAGGGGAGGGGAGTGGACTGTAAGGTCATACAGCCGGTCAAAGCCCTTCGACGGGTTTCAGCCCATTTGGGTTGCCATCGCCATCAAGCGTGATCGCGGCGACCTTTTCTTCGGCCTCTTTCAGCTTGGTCTCGCAGCGCGCCTTCAGCTTGGCCCCGCGTTCGTAAAGCGCGATGCTTTCGTCCAGCGCGACATTGCCATTTTCAAGCTGGCTCAGCACTTTTTCAAGCTCCGCCATGGCGGTCTCAAAGTTCATCTCTTCTACGGGTGTGTCAGACATTGCGCGCCTCGTTGGTCGGAATTTCGCGCGACAATAGAACTTCGCGCCGCGCATTGCCAGCGGGCTGGCCTTATGAATTTTACCTATGTGTTTCGCCGAAGCGTCGGGTCAGTCTGGCGCCAGCATATAGCCCGCGCCGCGCACGGTTTGCAGGTATTGCGGCTGTTTCGGGTCGCTCTCGATCTTGCGGCGCAGGCGGGTAATCTGAACGTCCACCGCGCGTTCTTGCGCTTGACCCCGGTCGCGGCCCAATTCTTCGACCAGTTTGGATCGGCTGAGGGCGATACCGGGTTGCGCGGCAAAGATCTTCATCAGCTGCACTTCGGTCGCGGTGAGACGTACCAGATCGTCACCCTGCCACATCTCGCCCCGCTCCATGTCATAGCGGATCACGCCGAGCGACAGGACTTTTGGCGCGGCATCGGCGGCAGAGGTATCAGGCATACGGCGCAGGATCGCGTTGATGCGCAGCAGCAGTTCTTTGGGTTCAAAAGGTTTGGGCAGGTAATCATCCGCCCCGGCCTCCAACCCTTCAATGCGGTTGTCTGTCTCGCCCTTGGCGGTCAGCAGCAAGATCGGCGTTTGCAGGGTTTCGCGCAACGATCGGGTCAGCGCCATGCCGTCTTCGCCGGGCATCATCACGTCGAGCACGATGAGGTCGAATTCCAACCCGGCCAGCACCCGGCGGGCATGGGCGGCATCGCGGGCGGTGCTGACCAGAAAGCCATGCCGCATCAAGAATTTCTTCAACAGGCTGCGGATGCGCTCATCGTCGTCGACAACCAGCAGGTGCGCGTCGAGTTCGTTCATGGGGCGCTTTCGCGCAGCCGGTCAAAGCTTTGGCGCATTTCGGGGTCCATCATGGCCTCCAATACCGTTCTGAAGCCGGCCACAGCTTCGGGGCCGGCGGTGCGAAAGGCCAGCCGCATGCGCGCGCGCTGAGCGTCCGATAGCTCCTGTTCCAGCTTGCGACCCTCGTCGGTCAGGAACAGGTGCCGCTCGCGCTTGTCATTGCGGCCAACCTTGCTTTGCACCAGACCATCGGCGATCAATGTGCGCAAGACACGGTTGAGCGATTGTTTCGTGACCCCAAGGATGTTGAGCAAGTTGTTCACGGTCGTGCCGGGGGCGCGGTTGATAAAGTGTATGGCGCGGTGATGGGCGCGGCCATAGGCCATATCGGCCAGAATCCGATCGGGATCGGCGGTGAAACCGCGATAGGCAAAGAACATCGCCTCGATCCCCTGCCGCAGTTGTTCGTCGGTCAAAAACAGCAGGCTGTCGCCGCTGCTAGGGGCCATCATGCGCCCGTCAGCCATAGTATGTCTCATTCTCTCTCGGGCCTGTTGGGGATCAGTTTACGTCAGCCTTGTTGACATTCCAATAGTGAAAGGCTATCGAATCTCGTGTTTTGCGCAATTAAATGTCTGCTTCTGCCGATTTTTGCGCAATTTTTGGAAAGATAGCGGGTCATTTGGAGAGGAAACACCATGGCAGGCGGATATGACAACCGGGACGGGCACATCTGGATGGATGGCAAAATGGTCGAGTGGCGCGAGGCCAATGTCCACATCCTGACCCATGCGATGCACTATGCGTCTTCGGTGTTCGAGGGCGAGCGCGCCTACAACGGCAAAATCTTCAAAAGCCGGGAGCATTCCGAACGGCTCAAGCGCTCGGCTGAGATGATCGACTTCGAGATCCCCTACACCATTGAAGAGATCGAAGCCGCCAAGGCCGAAGTCCTCGCGGCTTCTGGTCTGCAAGACGCCTATGTGCGCGCGGTCGCATGGCGCGGTGTGGGCGAAGACATGGGTGTCGCCTCGGCCCGCAACCCGGTCCGCTTGGCCATCGCGGCATGGGAATGGGGTGCCTATTACGGTGACGCCAAGATGAAGGGTGCCAAGCTCGACATCTCCAAATGGAAGCGCCCCAGCCCTGAGACGATCCCGAGCCATGCCAAGGCGGCGGGTCTCTACATGATCTGCACCATGTCCAAACATGCAGCCGAGGCGAAGGGCTGCTCCGACGCAATGATGTACGACTACCGCGGCTATGTGGCCGAGGCGACAGGCGCGAATATCTTCTTCGTCAAGGACGGCGAAGTGCACACGCCGACGCCCGATTGCTTCCTCAATGGCATCACCCGCCAGACGGTCATTGGCATGTTGAAAGACAAAGGCATCACCGTCCACGAGCGCCACATCATGCCCGAGGAACTCGAAGGGTTCGAGCAGTGCTGGCTGACCGGCACCGCCGCCGAAGTGACCCCGGTGGGCCAGATCGGCGACTGGAAATTTGAGGTCGGCGCGCTGACCCGTGAGATTGCCACCGACTATGAAAAGCTGGTGCGCAGCTAAACGCTGCCGCCGAATTTTGCCAAAGTTACCCCGCCGTCCTGCAAACCCTTGCGGACGGCGGTTGCGATTTGAACGGCCTCTGCGGTGTCGCCATGCAGGCAGATCGTGTCGATCCGCGTTGGGATATGTTTGCCGCTCTCGGTGATGATTGCGCCCGCTTTGACCATGTCGACCATCCGCGCCGCGGCGGTGTCGGCGTCATGGATCACAGCACCCGGCTTGCTGCGATCGACCAGCGTCGCGTCGTCGTTATAGGCGCGGTCGGCAAAGATTTCTCCTGCCCATTTGCAGCCCAGTGATTTCACCGCCTGTTCCTGCGCCGTGGCGGCCAGCACCATAACGATAAGGTCGGGCGCCACGCTTAGCGCCGCCTCATAAAGATCGCGGGCCAGTGCTTCATCCTCCGACGCCATATTCGCCAGCGCCCCGTGCAGTTTCAGATGCCGCACTTGCGTGCCGACGCTCCGGGCCATGCCGACACTTGCCGCGACCTGATAGCGGATCTGGTTCTGCAAGGTGCCGCGCGGCACTGAGAGGCGGTTGCGGCCAAAACCGGCGAGGTCCATGAACCCCGGATGCGCGCCGATGCCGACGCCGTTCTCATGCGCCATGCGCATCGTTGTCGCCATGACATCGGCGTCGCCCGCATGCCCGCCACAGGCGATATTGGCCGAGGTCACGACGCGCAGAAGCGCCGTGTCGTCGCCCATTTTCCAAGGCCCAAAGCTTTCGCCCATGTCGGCGTTGAGATCGACGGTGGTCATGTCTTTTCCTTCTCGAAGGGGTCAGCGGTGGCCGAAACCACGCCGGAGATCAGTTGATAGCCCAAGAGGTCGCGGATGCGCGCCGGATCGCGCAACAGCGGCTGGCGGCGCTTGGGCAGGGCGGCAAGGTCGGCGCGGTGGCGCGTCTCGGCGGCCAGCGCCTCACCGAGGTCGACGAACTCGAATTGCAGCGCAGCACTCGGCTGGGCCTGCGCGACGATCGGCAGGTCACAGGGGATCACCGTGCCAATGCGGGGGTAGCCGCCTGTGGTCTGGCATTCGCACATCAGCACGAAGGGCGCGCCGTCGCCGGTGATCTGGATGTCGCCGGGGGTGATGACTTCGGAAACGATGGTCAGCTGCCCGCCGGTGGTGAAGCCTTCGGCGTCGTGATCCATCCGCGCGCCCATGCGGTTGGCGCGGGCATCGCGGCGGAAGGTGGTTTCGGTGAACCGCTGGCGGGTTGCTTCGTCGAAGGCGTCGGTCTGCATGGAGGCGACGATGCGTACACGCTCCGCGCCAAAGCGGTTGTCGCGGGGCAGGGTGAGGTTCGTCTCACCGCCCTTGTCCGCCCCCAGCGGCAGGGTCTCACCACTTTGCAGCAGCGCGCCAATGCCAGCGGCCAAATGGCTGGAGCGCGACTCCATCACGGGCACCACGTCAAACCCGCCGCCAACGTGGAGGTAGCCATAGGCCCCATCCCGCGCGCCGCCGATGGTCAGTTTCGCCCCGGCAGGCAGCAGGTGGCTCGCGTTCCATGCAATCGCTTCGCCGTCGATGTTCACCTGCATCTGGGCCCCGGTCAGGGCGATGCGGGTGTCCTGATCCACCTCGAAACTGCCGCCGCTGCCCGCCATCTCCAGCGCGGCGCTGTTGGGGTCTTGCCCCAGCAAGGCGGCCCCTTCGTGCAGGGCGGTCGGGTCCGCCGCGCCGCCATGGGTCAGTCCAACGGCGCGGTAGCCGGGGCGGCCAAGGTCTTGGATGGTCATGGCCGGACCGGCTTGGAGGATGGTCAGCGTGCCGCTCATGTCAGCGCCTCCCGCTCGGCACCGCCGGTGGGGTCGTCGGCGATCCGGTCGAACTCTTGCCGGGTGATGGATGGAAAGATCAGCTCATCGCCCGGCGACAGCGGGAAGGGCATGGCGCTGCCCGGGCGGAAGGTGCGAAAGGCGGTTTGCCCGATATGCCGCCAGCCGGTGGGGGAGGCATTGGTGAAGATGATCAACTGCCGAATGGCCACGACCAGCGAGCCCGGCGGCACCGATTTCGTCAGCCCCTGCTGGCGCGGGATGTCCCAGTGCGGGGGCAGTTCACCCATATAGGGCTGGCCGGGGGCGAAGCCGATGGTCAGCACCCGCACCCGCGCCTGCGACAGTTCTGCGATCGCCACATCGGGGTCGAGGCCCGCAGCCTCGGCGGCCTCCTCCAACTGCGGGGCGAGGTCGGTGCCATAGACGGTCGGCACATGCCACAGGCTGCGCCCGGCGGGGAGGGCTTCGGCGAACCAGTCGCGGGTTTCGAGTAATCCGCGCAGGCGGTCGGTCATCTTTGCGATGGCGTCCTGTGAAACCTCGAACTGCACAAAGGTGGACACCAGCGAGGTGCTGGTCTCGCTTACTTCGGACCAGTCCTGCTCCTCCACCGCCGCGCGAAAGGCGAGGGCGGCGCGGTTGGCGGGTTCGGACATCTTCTCGGCAAAGGTGACCAATAGGCCGGAGAGGCCGACGCTGCGGATGCGGGGCCAGTCAGTCATTGCGGAGCATCCTTTCGTAAAGGCGCGGCAGCAGCACCGGGGTCAGATACATCGGCAGTTGCCAGCAGCCGATAAAGATCATCAGCGGCGCGATGACATCTGCAGGCAGCGCCACGAGAAACAGCGCGATATTGCGGTTGCCCGCACCGATCGCCAGTGGCCCGGCCACGGTGCGCAGCGGGCCGCGCCGGGTCAGCAGCAACGTGCCCGCCTGCAACAGATAGCTTAGAGCGAAGGCCAGCAGCGTCCAGCCCGCTACGGCCCATGGATCGCTTCGCAGGGCGGGGTTGAGTGCCGCCATAAGCCCGACGACAATGACCGAGAAGGCCAGCACCGACGCGCCGTCGAGCGCTTCGATCTGACGCGCTGAGGGGCGCGGCAGGAAGACATGGCGCAGGGCAAAGCCCAAGCCCGTCGCCCCAAGGATCACCGCCAACAGACGCAGCGCGGCTTGGGCCACGTCCGAGGCTGGTCCGAGTTGCGGCAGCAAGGCCAAGACCGGCAGTACCGTCAGCGGAAAAGCGGCGGTGCCCAGCACCATCAGTTGCATCATCCGCCCGGCGTCGAGCCGCAGCAACAAGGCAAGGTTGACGCTGCCCGTCAGCGCCGGGGCCGCGGCGGCCAGCGTCACCGCCAGTGCGGCGGGGGTCTGTCCCAGACCGGCCAGCATGAAGCCCCCCAGCAGCGCCAGCGGCAGCACCGTCTGCAAGGCCAGTACCGAGGCCAATCCCCAAAGCAAATCCCGTACAGCCCCAAGGGCCGCGCGATGTCCGATCCTGAGCGCGGTGATTGTCAGCAGCGCCGCCACCATCTGCGGCAGCCACCCGGCCAGCGCCGCCGCAAGGCTGGGCAGGGCCAGCCCGGCCAGCAACCCGGCGATCAGGCAGACCCGCGCATGGCGCGAGGCCAGTCTCAGCATATAGCGCATGGCCCTTCACCGCTAAACCGGTGCGCTGCGCAGGTTTTCGGGCAGCCATGTGGCCACCTCGGGAAACCAGATCAGGACAAAGACCATAAAGACCATAATCGCAAACATCGGCAGCGCGGCCTTGGTGATATAGCCCATCTCGTGATTGGTCATGCCTTGCAGCACGAAGAGGTTGAAGCCAATCGGCGGGGTGATCTGCGCCATTTCGACGACCACGACCACGAAGATACCGAACCAGATCAGGTCGATGCCTGCGCCGCGCACCATCGGCTCCACCACGGCCATGGTCAGCACGACCGAGGAGATGCCGTCGAGGAACATGCCCAGCACGATGTAGAAGACCAAAAGCGCCATCAGCAGCTCGAAGCGCGACAGCTCCATCGCCGCGATCCCATCGGCCAGCGCCCGGGGCAGGCCGGTAAAGCCCATCGACAATTTCAGGAAGGCCGCGCCCGCGAGGATCAGCGCGATCATGGCGGAAGTCCGCATCGCCCCCATCAGGCTTTCGCGGAAGCTGTGCCAGTTCAGCGAGCCCTGGAACAGCGCCAGTGTCAGCGAGCCGATGACGCCGATCGCGGCGGCTTCGGTCGCCGTGGCAAAACCGAGGTACATGGAGCCGATCACAACCGAGATCAGCACAAAGACCGGCAGCAGGAAGCGCGAGTTGCGCAGCTTGTCGGCAAAGCTCATGTCGGTCTCGATATCGGGGTTCCATTCTTTCGACAGCTTGCTGGTGATCGCGACATAACCCATGAACATCAGCGCCAGCAGCAGGCCGGGCATGACGCCCGCAAAGAACAGCTTGGTGATGCTTTCATTCACCGTCACGCCATAAACGATCAGCGCCAGCGAGGGGGGGATCATCAAGCCCAGCGTAGCCGCACCCGCCAATGTGCCGATGATCATCTTCTCAGGATAGTTGCGCGCCCGAAGCTCCGGGATCGACATCTTGCCCACGGTGGTCAGCGTCGCGGCGGAAGACCCCGACACGGCGGCAAAAACAGTGCAGCCGACGATATTGGTATGCACCAGCCCGCCCGGCAGTTTCGCGAGCCAAGGCGACAGCCCGCGGAACATGTCTTGCGACAATCGCGTGCGGTAAAGGATTTCGCCCATCCAGACAAAAAGCGGCAGGGCGGTCAGCGTCCAGCTAGAAGAGCTGGCCCAGATCGTGGTGATCATTGCATCGCCCACGGGGCGGGTGGTGAAAAGCTCCATCCCGACCCAGGCCACGCCCATCAGGGCTAGGCCAACCCAGACACCGGTGCCGAGGAGGAAGAACAGGACGATCAGAAACAGGGTAATGGCATAAATCTCGGTCATGGCGTCATTCCCCGAAGCTTTGGTCGACTAGGTCACGGGTGACGCGGTGGTCACCCTTGAAGATGAGGTGCAAAAGGTTGTCCGTTAGCGCGATGGCGAGAATGCCGCCGCCGATGACCATGACAGATTGCGGCATCCACAGCGCGGTGGCGTCTTGGTCTTGGCTGACCTCGTTGAACTTCCACGACCAGTAGACGAACCAATAGGCGTAGTAGGTGAAGTACCACGCGACCGCCGCCGCAACGGCGAAGCACCAGATATCAAGCAGCCGCTTCCCGCCCGCGCTTAGCGCGTTAAGCAGGATCGACACGCGGATATGCGAGCCGCGGTTCAGCGCATTGGCGAAGGCAAGGAAACTGGCCCCGGCCATGGCATAGCCTGCATAGCTGGCAGCGCCCGGAAAGACATTGCCGGTCCAACGGGCGACCATCTGGGTCACGATCAAGGTAAGGATGGCCACAAGACAGAGTGCCGCAAGTGCTCCCGCCCCGGTATAAAGCCCGTCCAATAGTCTGCGCAGCGTCTTCATCCGACCCTCCCTAAATCATGCCCCGGCATGAGAACGGCGGCCCAAACAGGGCCGCCGCAAGTTGTGCGATTATTGCATCGCCTTATAGTCATCGACGATTGCTGCGCCGTCTTCGCCAGCGGCTTCAAGCCACTCTTGCGTCATTGTTTCACCCACTTCACGCAGGCCGGACATCAGCTCTTCGCTGGCTGGCTCCACATTCATGCCGCCTTCGCGCAACCCGTCATAGGTAAACTGGGTGTAGTCCTTGGCGGCTTGAAGGCCGCGCTCTTCGGCTTCGGTGGCGCAGGTGGTGATCGCCTCTTTGTTGGCGTCCGTGACTTCGGCCCAGACATCGGCGTTCACCATCACATAGTTGCGCGGCAGCCATGCGTCGACTTCGTAGAAATGCGTCAGGCTTTCCCAGACCTTCTGGTCATAGCCGGTGGCCCCCGAGGAAATCATCGATTCCGCGACACCGGTGGCGAAGGCTTGGCTGACTTCGGCAGCCTCAATAGTGACGGGCGACATGCCGGTCAGTTCGGCCAAACGCGCGGTGGTGTTGTTGTAGGAGCGGAATTTCACGCCCTTCATGTCTTCGACCGAGCCGACCTCCTTTTTGAAATAGAGCCCTTGGGGCGGCCATGGCACGTTATAAAGCAGGACGAGGTTCTGCTCTTCCAACACGGCTTCGACCTTGGGCTTGGCGGCTTCCCAAAGCTGCGCGCTGGCCTCGAAGGAGGGCGCGAGGAAAGGGATGGAGTCAAAGCCGAAAACCGCGTTCTCGTTCTGGTGGCCGGAAAGCAGACGCTCGCCCAGTTGGACCTGCCCGGTCTGGATTGCGCGTTTGATGTCGGCCCCTGCGAAAAGCGCGCCGCCCGGATGCACGGTGATCTCGATCTCGCCGCCGGTGGCTTCGGTCACGCATTCGGCGAATTGCACGCCGTTCTCGGAATGGAAGTTCGAGGCCGAATAGGCCATCGGCATATCCCATTTCTCGGCCGCGAAGGCGGGCATGGCGGTGCCCAGTGTCAGGGCGGTCATCGCCGCGCCGGCCATCAGTCTTGCTGTCAGTGTCATTTGGTTTCTCCCTTGTTTATTTGCGTGCGCGTTTGGCGTTATCTGTCAAAGCGCTGGGGGTGATACGGGGTTAGATCCGTGTTTGGCGGCTGCCCCGTGATCAATCCGGCGATCAGTCGGCCCGTTTTCGGCCCGCCCGTCAACCCGATGTGGTGGTGCCCGAAGGCAGTATAGACCCGGCTCGTTCCGATCTGCCCGATCAGGGGCAGCGAGTCGCTGGGGGCGGGTCGGTGCCCCAGCCATTCGATCTCTTCCTCGGTGGTGAGGTGGGGGAAGGCGGCCTTTGCCTGACGGCGCAGCAACGCCAAGGGCGCTTTGGATGCACCCGCTTCTAATCCGCCGAACTCGACGATCCCGGCGCAGCGCAGCCCCTCGGCCATCGGCGTGGCGACGAATTTGCCCGCGGCCATCATGGTAGGGCGCGACGGGCCGCCCTCAGCATCCTTAAATACGATATGATAGCCGCGTTCGGATTCCAGCGGCACATTGATCCCCAGTTTGCGCATCAGTGGTTTCGACCAGACCCCGGTGGCCAGCAGCACGTCGTCGCAGGGCAGGGGGTCTTGATCGGTCAGGACCGAAGTGACCTCTTCATCAAGAATCGTGATGTCCTCAACCTCGGCCCGTTTAATAGTGCCGCCCATCCCCTCAAACGCCTTTGCCAAAGCCCGAACATAGCCGCCGGGGTCGGCGATGAAACCATGGTCGGCCAGCCGGGCGATGCAGCTGATCTGCGGGCCATAGGCCGGGTCGAATTCCTGAACCGCGCCACCTTCGATGATCTCTGGCACGAAGCCCGCATCGCGGCGCAGCGCCCAAGTGTAGCCTTCGGCCTCGAAAGCGGCGCGGTTGGTATAGGCAAAGCAATAGTCGCTGTCGCGGACCCAATCGGCCAGCCCCAGATCGGCGCAGAGGGCTTTGTGTTGCGCCACGCTGTCGCTCACGATGGGCACCAGCCCGGCAGAGATGCGTCGGGTGTCGGCATCATTGGCGTGGCTCATGTAGCGGCGTAGCCATGGCAGCAGACGTGGGAGATAGGGCCAACGCAGGAACAGCGGAAACTCGGGGTCGCGCAGCATCCCCGGCGATTTCCGCATCAGGCCCGGCCCGGTCACCGGCGCAACGCCCGCCGCCGCCAGCACGCCACCGTTGCCATGCGAGGTGCCCCGCCCCGGCTCAGACCGGTCCAGCAGCGTTACCTCCGCCCCGGCGCGGCGCAGCCAGATCGCGGCAGAGACGCCGACAATCCCGGCGCCGATAACGACGACATGCTGGCTCATGGGTGGCGGCTTTCGTTTTCGCGTTGAGTCATGGCTGGGTTCCTTTGGGGCATCTTTACATAAAAAATCACCACGTCAACAAAATGCTGATAAAATGTCATCGTTCGAGTTTCACTTGTCTCGCGCTGCCCGCAAATGCACCCTGCGCCCAAACGGAGGGCATATGGCAAACGAGACAGGCGCGCGGCTGGGGATACTGATGCTCGACACGCGGTTCCCCCGCATTCTGGGCGATGTCGGCAATGCGGGGAGTTGGCCCTTTCCGGTGCGCTATGCCGTGGTGCCGGGGGCCACGCCCGAAGCCATCGTTTGCGATGATATGGAACCCTTTGTGCAGGCATTCATTGCGGTGGGGCAGGACCTGGTCGCCGAAGGCTGCACCGGCATCGCCACAACCTGCGGGTTCTTGGCGCTGATCCGGCCCCGTCTGGCCGAAGCGTTGGACGTGCCCGTTGCCGCCTCGGCGTTAGAGCAGGCCGAGCAGATCGCGGCCTGCCTGCCGCCCGGGCGCAGGGTGGGGATTTTAACGATCTCGGCCAGCACCCTTTCGCTCGCCCATCTGCGCGCGGCGGGCGTGCCCGAAAGCAGCCCGGTGATGGGGTTGGAAGGCAGCAGTTTCGCCCGGACGATCCTTGGCAATTTGCCCGACCTTGATGTGCCGCAGGCGCGGGCCGAGATGGTGCAGGCGGCACAGCGCTTGGTGGGGGCCAACTCGGATGTCGGGGCGATCCTGTTGGAATGCACGAATATGGTACCCTACGCCCCCGACATCGCGGCGGCGACCGGGCGGCCCGTGCATTCGATCCATAGTTATCTCAACTGGTTTCACGCAGGGTTGCTGCCGCCCCGTTTCGCCTAAAGCGACGCGCGCAGCCAGTCGTCGGCAAAACAGACTTGGCTCACCCCGGCGAGGGGCAGGAGCCGGTGCACTTCCGCCTCAAACGCCACCTGCCGCCCCTTGCCCCAGCGGATGCCACGTTCGGGCCACAGCGCAGTGATGCGCAGCTCATCCGCGTCGCGATGGGCTTTCATATCAACGCGGCCCACCAGCCTGTCGCCCTGTAGCAGCGGAAAGACATAGTAGCCGTATCTGCGCTGCGCCTCTGGCACGAAGACCTCGATCCGATAATCAAAACCGAAGAGCCGTGCCGCGCGTTTGCGGTCGCGCAGGGCGGGGTCGAAAGGGCTGAGCACCCGAAGCCGTCTGGGCGGTTCGCGTGTGAGGGCGGGGTCATCGGCCCAGCCGGGGCGGAGGAAGGCGGGGCGCAGGCTGCCGTCGGCGGCCTCCACGTCGATCTCTTCCAGCCGCCCCGCGGCCTGCTCTGCCACGCACCAGCCCCTCGCCTCGGCCGGGGAGATATGGGCCCAGAAGGCGGCCAATTCCCCCGCCGTGGCGAAACCTAAGCGCGCCAGCGCCTGATCGCAGCACCAGTCGACCGTCTGCCCTATGTCGGGGGCATTCGCCGGGTCACGCAGCGCAGCGGGCACCACCCGCTCGGTCAGATCATAGCGCTTGCGAAACCCCTCGCGCCCGGTCACAGCCAGCGCGCCGCTGCGCCACAGATATTCCAGCGCGGTTTTTGACGGATGCCATTGCCACCAGCCGCCGCTGCTGCGCGGCTCGTCCCGACCGACATCCGATGAGGTGACGCTGCCCTCGGCTCGGACCTGCGCCAGCACGCTTTGCATCTGTGTTTCAAAGTCGTGCCGCTGCCAATCTTTCCAGCGGCCCAAAAGCTTCGCCGCGTCGCGGGTCCGACGCAGATGCCACTGCGGGTAGAATTCCATCGGGATGACGGCGGCGTCATGGGTCCAATGCTCAAACAGCGCCCGGTCTTTTTCATAGAGCCGCTTGAGCGCCGCAGGGCGATAGCGTGGACGCCGGGCGAAAAGGATCAGATCATGCGCCCGCGCCACCGTGTTGATGCTGTCGAGCTGCACAAAGCCCAGATCATGAATCAGCTTGAGCAGCGCCGCGCCCTTGGCCGGACCCTGCGGCGGGTCGGACAGCAGGTGACGCGACAGGAACAACCGCCGTGCGGCGGCATTGCCAAGCGTTGGGCGGCTCACCCCTGACGGCGGCGGCGCAGGGTATCGCCCAGCGACAGCGTTGGGGTCAGGGTGATTTGGGTCTGCATATCGGGGTCGGGTTCGGGAACAGTCTGATTGAGGATGATCCGCGCGGCCGCTTGGCCGATCTCGTTCCGGCAGGCATCCATTGTCGCCAATTGACGTGGCAAACCTTGCAGAAGTTCGACGTTGTTAAACCCAGCGAGGCCGATCTGGCCGGGAATGTCGATGCCTCGGTCGATCAGGTGCAGCAGTCCGCCCGCGCCGATCATGTCGTTGGAGTAATAGAGAAAATCTAGGTCGGGCGAGCGTTCCAGCATCTCTTGCGTCATCTCGCGCCCCTTAGCCAGCGCGGAGCCGCCGGAGTAAAAGGCGCGGTCTTCGATCTCCACCCCTGCCTTGGCGAGCCCTTCGGTAAAGCCCTCAAACCGTTTTCGCGCGCGGTGATCCAGCGGCATTTTCGTGCCCATGAAGCCGATCCGCTCATAGCCTTCGCGCAGGATCGCCTGCGCCATCTCGCGGCCCGCGCGGCGGTGCGAAATGCCCACCATCGCGTCAATGGGTTTGCCATCGGTGTCCATGATCTCAACCACCGGAATGCCCGCATTGCGCAGCATGGCGCGGGTGGCCTCTGAATGCTCTAACCCCGCGATGATCACCCCCGAGGGCCGCCACGACAGCATCTCGTAAAGCACCCGCTCTTCCTTCTCGGGCAGGTAGTCGGTGACCCCCACGACCGGCTGAAGCGGTGTATCTTCGAGCACCTGATTAATGCCGTTGAGCACTTCGGGGAACACCATATTGCCCAGCGAAGGGATCACGACGGCAACGAGGTTCACCCGTTGGCTGGCCAGCGATCCGGCGATCTGGTTGGGCACATAGCCAAGCGCCTTGGCAGCAGCAAGCACGCGGTCGCGGGTGGCGTCGGAAACGTCCCCACGCTTGCGCAGAACACGGCTGACCGTCATCTCGGAAACGCCACATGCATCGGATACATCGCGCAGGGTCAACGGGCGTTTGGGGGGTGTGGTCAATTTGGTTTTCCTGTTTGCCTCTGCCATAGTTAGCGCGAAGCGGGAGGCGCGATCAAGCATTGCCGCCGCGGTACTGCGAAGCAGGTCCAATCGGTTGCCATTCTGCCGATGACATCGGCCCGTGCTTGCGATAAACCGCCCCTGTCGGCCCCGTGGCTCAACTGGATAGAGCAGCCCCCTCCTAAGGGGCAGGTTGCAGGTTCGAATCCTGCCGGGGTCGCCAGAAATCGTTTGCAAATTAGTATACCACGTTTCTGAAAATTGAATCTCTTCGGTTCGCCTAAATTATTTGGCGCCGTATTTGACCCTCAATACGAGCTTCAATCGTACAAACCGGTGCAGCCCATGGTATCGGGAGCGGAGATCTCACTTGGCCGATCCGCATACTGCTTCGGTTCAGAGCCCGCGCCTTCCTTAATTTGGCCACGCCTACGCATGGTGCACTGCGGCCACCACGATTGCTGGCAAAGAAGCTTCGTCGCTACATTCTGCCGTGGGGCGAGCGAACTGCTGCTGAAGCTCTGCCAGCTCCGTTTGCCTTCTGGTCAACCGACTTAGGCCGCTTCTTGTCGGCGTGCCTTTATCCAGCAGTTGATGAGGCGCTCGAAACGTTCTTTCATCATCTTCTGAGCCGTCGCATCGTCGATAGCGTTTGCAAGCCAAGCCCGCGCTGCATCGCCAAAAATCGTGCGCCCTACTGCGAAGCCACGAACATGTCGGCTGTCTGCCGCGCGTGCGATACTGCTTTCAAGCTTGTCGAATGGTGCATCCAAGCCGAGCAATAGGATGCCTCGGCACCACCTGTCATTGCTTTCAATTACTGCGCTGATCGCCGCCCAACCTGCCTTGGTTTGGTCGGTTAGCTTCCACCAGTCCGGGCGGATTCCTTCGTCATAGATCTGCTGCATGGCCTCTGAGGTGGCCATCTCTCCTACCTTGCCCTCTGCTGTTCCGATTACCTCAATAAGGAACTCATGGCGGCTGAGACGGGCCGCGGAGGCAAGGCGGTGCAATTGATCCAATTGCTGACGGCGCAAGGCTTCCGGATCGTCGGGATTGTAAAAGACAAGACATTTGATGACATGATCGTCCGGCCATGACGCCACCTCGGCCCCCAGGGACGGTGCCCCTTCGAATTGCAGGGGGCGCGAACCCGGCAGTTCGACCGGGCGACCGATCCAAAGGCCTTCCTTTTCGGCGCGGAATAGGCCTTGGCGGCCATATTTGCTATCAAGCAGGGTGCCGAGGTTCATATCCGGACGCCGCGCACTCAGCATTGTGTCGAGTGCGAGATCTTTGAATTTCGCAATACGCTCTGGATTAGCGCCGACATCCTTAGCCATCGTCTCAAGTTGCATGCGGTGATCGATGGCAAAGGCGCAAATGTTGTCCCACTGTCCGCGTCGGTTGGTGGCCCAATGGACGTGCTCAAGGTCAGCATCCTCGCGCAGGCGCGGATTTACCACGCCGCGGTCGAGGAAGAACTCAAGCTCTTCCCAGCTTGGATAGGATGGCGCGCAGCCGTGGCGAGAGACAGCCAGCGCGCCGCAGGCGTTTGCAATGCGGCAGCAGTCTTCCAGCGGGAGATCACGGACGTACCCACGAAGGAAGCCCGCCATAAAGCCATCTCCGGCCCCCAGCACGTTAAACACTTCGACGGGGAAACCCTCGGATGATATTCCGTCCTCGATGTTCTGTGGAATTGCATCAGGGAAAACCAGACACCCTTTGGGGCCGGTTTTGAGTACGATCGTCGCTTTCGTGAGTTTGCGGATGTTGAGAAGGGCCGCGCGTGTGTCGGTCGAGCCGCCTGCGATATGCACCTCTTCGTCAGTGCCTACGACAACGTCGCAATCAGGCAGGATGCTCTGGACCCGGGCAGTTACTTTCGCATCGGCGATGAAGCGAACGTCGCCTGCGCCTGCGCCCAAAAGCCCCCAGAGATTGGGGCGATAGTCGATGTCAAAGATGATCTTGCGGCCAGCCTCTTTGGCTATCCGCATCGCTTTGAAGCTTGCGGCTTCCAAATGAGGTTTCGAGAAATGTGTGCCTGATACGACAATGGCTTTGGCGGACCGGATGAAATCCGGGTCGACGTCATCCTCGCACAATGCAGCGTCGGCGCAATCCGTGCGAACGAAGAGCAAGGGGAAATTCCGATCGTCTTCGATCCCGAGAAAGGCCATTGCGGTCAACCGTTCTGGATCGGTGGCCACACCGCGGGTCTCCACGCCTTCGGCCTTAAGTGTTTCAAGGACGAACCGACCGATCTGATCGTCACCGACCCGGCTTAGAAGCGCGGTTTTGAGGCCGAGACGGGCACCCCCGACTGCGATATTGGTCGGGCATCCCCCAACATATTTAGAGAAGCTACGTGCATCTTCCATGCGACAGCCAATTTGGTCAGCATAAAGATCGGCGCAGGAACGACCGATTGTGATGATATCATAAATGGGCATAGGCTGTGTGGCCATGGTGGGTCCTTAATCTTCTTTGGGTCGTTCTTCGCCGCAAAGCGTTCCGGCGCGGATCGCCAGAATGAGTGCGAGTGAAATCGTTGCGTTTAGCGATCTAAAGCCGTCGACGCTCGCCTCGGAAATTTGGAAGCAGCTATCGGCATTTGTGAATGGAGCGCGGGGCAGATCAGTGATCGAAATCGTGCGGGCGCCGATGGCGCGGGCGCGTTCGAAAGACCGTACAGTGTCTTCGGCGCTCGGGTGGAATGAGATGGCCACCACGGTGTCTTCGGGGCTGATCATCATCATCTGTTGATCCAACGTCCCCCCGCTGCCGTCCAAAAGGTTGGCTGGAACTTCGAGGCGTGCCAAGTTGTAGACAAGGTAGGTGGCGGCAGTGAATGTCCGTTTCTGGGCCAGAACATGCACGATGCGGGCATCTGCCAGCAAACGGGCTGCTGTCTCAATCTTGTCGATGGGCGTGCTGCGCTGCAACTCCCGCAGAGATGCGATGCCCGCTTCGACAAAGCGGTCGGTCATCTCAGCCGTATCACGGGCAGCGCCGCTTTTTTCTAGGTTTCTGATCCGGTCCTGATAGGGTGTGGAGCTGGCTTGAAGCTCGTCGCGGAAGACCGACTGAAGCTCTGAGAAGCCTGAAAACCCGAAGTGCTTGGCAAAACGAATGATGGCTGATGGTGCAACGCCGATCTCATCCCCCAATACCGCAGCCGTGCGCAGGGCAAAGCCGGATGGGTCGCGCAGTGTGAAATCCGCGATAAGTTTCAGTCGGTTGCTGAGATCATCGTAAGATGCGGCGATCTCTTCACGCAGCGCTTTGAAATCGCGTTGAGGGGTGTCCTCGTCGGTTGCCATCTTGTTTTCCACTAACTTCCCGGCCCTCCGCTTTCTGTTTTAGAATTTGTATTCTATATTGACCCGAGTGTGAACTTTATGTTCTAAGACGTCACACATCAAGGGCAAAGTTTGATGAACGAGGAGGGGGATTTATGAAAGCTTGTGTGATTCACGGGGCGCGAAATATCGCGATAGAAACGTGTTCGACGCCTTCTCCAATGGCGGGTCAGCTTCTACTTTCATTCGCTTACGGCGGTATCTGCGGGTCAGATCTTCACTATTACGAGCACGGGCAAGTTGGCGATTCGATCCTGCGCGGCCCAATGGTTTTGGGCCATGAGTTTTCCGCTGTCGTTTCCGGTGTGGGCGAGGGCGTGGCAGATTTCGCGCCCGGCGATAAAGTCGCGGTAACTCCCGCGCTGCCCTGCCAGACATGCGATTATTGCCAGCGGGGTCTGTCCAACTTGTGCACTGACATGTCCTTTATGGGCAGCGCAGCACGTTTTCCGCATTGCGACGGTGGGTTCGCCAGCGGCTTGGTGGTGGAAGCGCGCCAGTGCATCAAGCTGCCGGCGGATACCGACATGCGCCATGTGGCGATGGCTGAGCCTTATGCCGTCGCCCTGCATGCGGTCTCTATGGCGGGCGATTTGCGCGGAGCCACTGTGTTGGTCACCGGGGCAGGTGTGATAGGGCAAATGTGTGCCACCGCTGCACGCGCAGCGGGTGCCGCGCGTATTTTAATGAGTGATATTGCACCGGCAGCGCTCAAGCGCGCCAAAGCACTTGGCATAGATGAAGTGTTTGATGCGGCTGATCCAGCGGCGATGGCTGGTCTGACCGATACGCCCCGCTGCGATGCTGTTTTCGAGGCGTCAGGCGCGGCCCCTGCTCTCAGCATGGCAATCTCGGCGTCAAAACCGCGCGGCACAGTGGTTCAGGTCGGCTTCTTGCCCCCGAAAGCACCGGTAGATTTCGCCAAACTGCTAACCCGAGAGATCAAGCTGGTTGGCACATATCGGTTTATCGATGAATTTGCAGAGGCCGTCCGTCAGATTGTTGCGGAAGAGGTCGATCTGCGCCCGATGATATCGGCAGACATGTCGCTCGACGACCCGGATGCTGCCTTTGACCGCGCCTTGGATAAGACCGATGCGCTAAAGGTCATGGTACATTTCTGATGATTAGCAACTTCGCCTATGACCGCAGCAAACTGCGCCCGCGCGCCGCGCATATCGGAGTTGGTGCATTTCACCGCGCGCACCAGCAAGAGTACTATGACGATCTTGCACGTGAAGCGAACGGCCCAAGCTGGGGCGTGGTGGGCATCAATCTGACGCCACCGGATATCGCAGGCACCCATGCGGCTGAAGGCGCGAACTATGTACTTCTTAAAGAAGATGACGATGGCGCCGTTTGTCGACCGATCGGCACGTTGCTTCAGCTTTGGGATGCGCAAGACGCCCGTGGCGTCGATTGGAGCGATATTGAATTCGCCACGCTGACGATCACTGAAAAGGGATATTGCCACTTATCAGGCAGCATGGACCTTGATCTGAACGCAGTTGGCGCGGATTTGGCCAATCCGGAAACGCCAACTACAGCGATTGGCTATCTAGCATGGATGCTGGAGCAACGTCGCCGCAGCGGCGGGTGTCCGATCACCTTGGCAAGCTGTGACAACGTGGCTGACAACGGGCTTTTGCTAGGCTCTGTCCTGCGGGACTATGCAGCCCGCACTTTCCCGAACCTTTCCAAATGGCTTGAGGAGAATGTGGCATTCCCCACGTCGATGGTGGATCGCATCGTTCCGGCTATGTCAGACGCGGGGCGCGCATGGCTCGAGGCAGCTTGTGGTCATCGCAGTTCGCTTGGCGTGGTCGCTGAACCGTTCCGGCAGTGGGTCATTGAAAATCGTTTCGCTTCTGACCGCCCAGCCTTTGAGGATGTCGGCGTACAGATCGTTGATGTGCTGGCGCCTTATGAGCATATGAAGCACCGCCTGCTGAACGGCATCCAATCTTCCTATGCCGAACTGGGGCGTCTTTGTGGACACGAGAGTTCGCATGGCGCCGCAATGGATCCTGCCTTGCAAGATTGGGCGGCAATCTTCTTTGCGTCGCAGTCTGACACATTGGAATGCCCCGCTGGCGAGAGCGTTTCGGACTATGCGGGCACCAGCCTAAAGCGCTTGCAAAACCCGACCATTCATCACCCGCTCAACCAGATCGCCAGCGACGCGAGTTTCAAGTTGCCTCAGCGAATTGGGGCGCCAGCCGCCGAGCGGATCAAACGCGGGCTCTGCGCAGAACCGCAGGCCATGGTCTTGGCAGGGTGGGCCTTGCAAGCAGGCAATATGACCCCCGATGCAGACGGCGTGGTCACTCAAGATCCGCTGGGCCGAACGGTCGCCGAATTGAGAGAGCGCCATGACGGTTCTGCCACAGATCTTGCGCAGGCAGTTCTTGCCCTGCCGATCTGGTCTCCGCGCTTGCAGGCGGATAGCGGGTTTTCTGCCAGCGTTGCTAAATGGGTGAAGACCCTTGCCTGCGCAGACCCGGCCACCTGCCGCGCAGAGATAGGCGCGTTTTCAAAGGAGAGAATGAATGCGTAGGTACCTTGGAGGCCGCACGCCTGAAGAATGGTTGGGGGCGCTTCTGATGACCCTTGTGGTCGTGTTGCTCGGCTTTCAGGTTATTGCTCGGTTCGGTATGGGACGGTCGTTTAGCTGGCTTGAAGAAGTAAGCCGTTTTGCCTTTGTCTGGGCCGTCTATTTTGGTTTTGTCATTGCTGCTGCAGGTGACCGGCACATCCGTGTGTCGCTGCATATTGAAATGCTGCCGCCCAAGGCCCGATTGGTCATGCTAACGCTGGCGGACGTGATCTGGCTTGCCTTCAATGCGGTGGTGATCTGGCACGGTTACCATTTCACGGTATCAATGTTTGAGTTCCCCTATATTTCGCAAACGACGGGCATCAATCTCGTTTGGGTTCAGATGATCGTGCCGCTGGGCTTTGCCTTTATGTCGGTCCGCATCGTGCAGGTCATGCTGCGTAGATGGCGAACCGGGCAAGGGCCCGTCGACTCGCGGATCGGAGAATAACGATGGATCCGACACTCTTGATGGCAGGCTCTTTCGTTGTTCTGCTGCTGCTGGGCGTTCCTGTGGCGGTCTCCATCGGATTTGCCGCCGTGGTCACTATGGCTTCGGCCAATATGCCCATGTCTTACCTTGTACAGACGGCTTACTCAGCGGTGGACGAATTCACCATCATCGCCGTGCCGATGTTCATTCTGGCGGGCACCCTGATGGAGAAGGGCGGCCTGACGAGCAGGCTTATCGGCTTTAGCCGGGCAATCGTCGGACCAGCGCCGGGCGGCTTGGCGACCGTGACAATCGTCGCGTGTACCTTCTTTGCGGCAATCTCGGGGTCTGGTCCGGCGACGACGGCCGCCATCGGGTCAATCATGATCCCCGCTATGATCAAAGATGGCTATGACAAGGGGTTTGGCGCGGCGATCACCTCTTCGGCGGGGGGGATCGGCGTGGTCATCCCGCCTTCGATCCCGATGATTATCTATGGCATCACCTCGGAAACGTCGATCAGCGCGTTGTTTGTGGCGGGCGTCGTGCCCGGGCTGATGCTGGCCGTGGCGCTTTGGATGACCAGCCGCTTCATCTCGGTCAAGCGCGGCTACAGCTCTGGTGGCGTGAATGAGCGCAGCCTGTCCCATATCCGGCAGGCCGCATGGGAAGCAAAATGGGCCTTGGCCGCGCCCATCATCATTTTGGGCGGAATTTACACCGGTGTCTTCACGGTGACTGAGGCATCGGTCGTGGCCGTGCTTTATGCGTTGCTGGTCGGGGTGTTTGTCTACCGCGAGATCAAGCTCGGATTGTTCTTCGATGCCGTGGTCTATGCGGTGCGGATCACTGGGACCGTGATGCTGGTGCTGGTCACAGGGCGGATCATCGGGCGGATGTTGTCGATGTTTCAAGTGCCGCAGATGGTGTCTGGCTATCTGATTGATGCCGTTTCGAACCCGGTCCTGCTGATCCTGCTGGTGTTGCTGATGCTGGTCTTCATCGGGATGTGGATGGAGACGCTCACGCAGATCATTATCCTCACTCCGCTGCTTCTGCCCGTGGTGGCAAATGTCGGGATCGATCCGATTCAGTTTGGCATCATCTTCGTCATCGCTTGTGAGATCGGTTACTCCACACCGCCATTGGGGGTGAACCTCTTTGTTGCGGCAGAGATTGGGAACACCACGGTCGAGCGCGTGTCGAAAGCATCAATTCCATTCCTTTGCGCAGAAATACTGGTGATGGTGCTTGTCGCCTTCATCCCAGAACTGACGCTATGGCTGCCCAGACTGATGGGCTTCATCAATTGATTTTTTACTGGAGGAGAGAACCATGAACTACCTAACGAAGAGCCTATCCACGGCGGCGCTTGCCCTGTTGGTCGCACTACCAGCGGCAGCAGCCGAGTACACCATGCGCCTGAGCCATGGTGACAACGAAAACAACCCGACCCACAAGGGCGCGTTGAAGTTTGAAGAGCTTGTCGAGAAATACTCCGACGGTCGGATTGATGTGCAGATTTTCCCTTCGAACCAGCTTGGCTCGGAACAGGAAGTAGCGCAGGCGCTGCGGATGGGATCGATTGAGTCTGAGATCCTTTATACAGGTAACCTCGTCCCGCTGGCCCCATCCGTTGGCGTGATGATGCTGCCCTATGCTTTCACGTCGAACGAGGAAGCGCATGCCGCGATGGATGCCCTCAAAGGCCCGCTTAACGAGCGTCTGCCGAAAGAGGCAGGCGTGCGTGTGCTGGGCTATTTCGAAAAAGGGTTTCGTGTTCTGACCAATGGAGAACGCGAAGTAAAAACACTTGAAGACCTTAAGGGTCTGAAAATTCGCGTGTCAAAAAACAACATCGCCATTGAGACGTTCAAATCTTGGGGTCTGGACCCAATCCCAATGGCTTGGGCCGAAGTTTTCCCCGCGTTGCAGCAGGGTGTGATCGACGGGCAAGAAAACCCCTATACCACCGCGATCTCTTCGAAATTCTACGAAGTTCAGAAGTATATCACCGAGGTTCACTACCTGATCTGGTCAGGACCGATCATCGTATCTGATCGGTTCTATCAGGGGCTGCCGGAAGACCTGCAAGCTGCTCTCGACAAGGCGGGCGAAGAGGCAGCATCTTATGAGCGTGAGGTTTCCGCTAAGGAAACTGCCGCTGCCAAAGAGAAACTGGTGGAACTCGGTATGACCTTAACGGGTGCACCTGAGGACGAAGAAAAATGGCAAGAAGCCGCCAAAGCGCTTTGGCCAAGCTTCGCCGCTGATATCGGCGGTGAGGAATGGGTAAACGAAGCGACCCAAATCATGAACGAAGCAATCGGCAATAACTGATCGAAGCTTCTTTCAAGACGCCATTGTAAAACTATGGGGCTCAAGCAAACAGCTTGAGCCTTATTTTTTATGGTGACGCTTACGCTCTGGTCCTGAATGAGGGCCATTGCCTGAATTGAGCCGTCTTCGCGCTTGTCAAAAGCAGCTTTCAGCCTGCGTTTTCCAGTCTTGGAGCGGTGGAATTGGATCTCCGCCTGCGCCGCAAGGCGCGAGGGGCGTCGGCTGCAGGAGGGGGCACATCATAGGCGCTGCAACGCTGGCTGATCGCTCCAAACGTGAAACTTCTACACGGTCCGTGTAGATATTCAGAAATTCTGTCGTGTAGCGGGCCCCGGTTTGGGCCCGCTACTATGGTATCGCCGCAAATTACATTGCTGGCAGGATGGTGATGTCGCGGATCATGCCGTCGACGCCTTCGATCATGCCTGTTTCGGTGGCGGCACCTGTCTCCAGATCAACGGAGTAAAGCGTGTTGCCGTTGACCAACCATGCCATATTTTCCATCTCGGCAGTGGTTTGGATGTCGAATGCATAGGCCGCTTCGGGGGCGTCGATGCCCAGCTTGCCGATCGCGCCCAATGTGCCGTCGTTGGGGGAGATCTGTTGGATCACGGCAACGATGGTCGAGTCGATGTCAAACATCGCGGTGCTGTCGGGTTTGCCGTAGCTGTTGACGTAGGCGGCGGCGGCAATTGCGGGTGTTTCGCCGACGTGCATGTCACCGGTTTCCCAGTCAAGGCTGCCATCGACGGTCACGGCACCGGTATCGACGTCAACGCGGTGGTTGGTCGTGCCGGTCATAAAGCGCAGTTTGTCGGCCATTGGATTGAAATCTACGATGACGGGCTGATCTTCGACCGGCAGCGGCGTGTCCATCATCGACATTTCTGTCGCTTCGCCAGACGCGGGATCAATGCTCACGATCTGCATGTCAGGTGTGACGCCGACCAATGTATTGTTGGAAGGGCGCAGGTCAAGGCCAAGCAGGCTGTCAACGCCGGTTACATCCATCGTGCCCGAAACGGCCAGGGTTTCTGTGTCGAACATGACCAATGTCTTTTCACCGACAAGGCCAACCGCCGGTGCCGCGACGGCGGCCGAAAGCGACAGGGTCAAAGCTGTGGTGGAGAAAGCTGCGATACGAAGCATGGTTAAATTCCCTTTGTTTGGACTTCAAAAGCACGGCGGTTATCGCCGTCCATATCTCGAAGACACGCCAGCCCGAAAATTGGATGCAGGTTTTTTGAAAAAATTGCATCCGCATCGCTTCGCCGGGTGTCTTCAGGGGTAAGAGAGGTTAAATCTATGCAGAATTTAACGGTCGCATTAGCGTTGCCACGACAGGCTTTCCCTTTCATTCCGACGGGGTTGCCCATTACGGTGTGGGAATTCAGGGAGGAGTCCATTTTGGCTAAAGATACGGACGCAGACGCGCGGTCCACTCTGCTTTCGCGGGCGCTTGCCGATTGTGCTGCGGGTAATCAGGCTGGTGTCGATGCCATTCTTGAGAGCGAGGGTAGACAGCTTTTGGGTGTCGCGCAGCGTATTCTGGCCCGTCGCGATCTGGCCGAAGAGGCGCTTCAGGATGCCATGCTGCAAGTGTGGCGTAAGGCCAAGCAGTTCAACGCCAGTAGTGGCTCTGCACGGGGCTGGATCTATGCGATATTGCGCAATCGATGTCTGAATATTCTGCGGGGGGACAAGCGGCTTAGCACGCTGGCTCCGGCCGATCTTGCGACATTGCAAGAAAGCCGCCAGCAGATCGTCCCCGAAGAAGGCTGGGAAATCCTTGCCGGGCCCAGCCGCATTCGTGATTGCCTTGGCGGGTTAGACAGTCAAAGCCGCCATGCCATTCTACTGGCTCATGTCGCAGGCTACAGTCACGCCGAAATCTCAACGAGGCAGGATGTGCCTCTTGGTACGATCAAGTCTTTGATCCGTAGGGGTTTACAGGCTCTGAAGGAGTGTTTGTCATGACCGATCTATCAGCAGAGATCATCGCCCTTTCAGACGAATATGTTCTGGGCCTTTTGACGCCTACCGAAGCCGCGCTGGTGGAAGAGATCATGGCCCGCGATATCGAGCTGGCACAGCGTGTCGGTGATCTGCGCGACCGTCTGCTGCCGCTTGATCTGTCTGCGGCCCCGGTGGACCTGCCAGAAGGCTTTGGCGTGCAAGTTGCAGAACAGTTGGCCAACAAAGACCAACTGCCTAAGATGCAGTTTGCCGGGGTGCCGACAGAAAAGCCCGCGAACCAGCCCGCCGCGCCCAAGCCGTGGCTGGCCGGGATGCTGGCCGCCTCCTTGGCGGGTATTGCAGTGGGCTTTGGGGTTGCGTGGATGCAGCCGGCGCCAGCGCCCAAGGTCGTTGCCGTTTTGATGGATGCCCAAGGCGTGCCGCAGGCGGTTGTCGACGATTACGGGAATGATACGGCCACCGTCCGTTTCGTGGCGGATGTGCCCGTGCCCGCAGATCGAAGTTTGCAAGTCTGGACCCTGCCATCAGCCGACATGGGCCCCACATCCCTTGGTGTATTGACCGGCGCGGGGGCGGCGCAGTTGTCCTTTGACGATCTGCCGGACCCAAGCGCCGAGCAGCTTTATGAGGTCACGCTTGAACCCCTTGGAGGGTCTCCGACCGGCCGTCCGACGGGACCGATCATCGGGAAAGGGTTCGCGGCGGAACAGACCTAATCTGCTGTAGAGGGCGCTTGGAGCCTGTTGGTTGGCGGTAGGGTAAGGCCCGCGCTTAGGAGGCATTTTGCGATGCGGCAACGGTCTTCAAGCAGCATAACAGGGGCGCAGGCTTAACAAGGGTGTGAGCTTGTGCCTCAAACAGCAGGCCAGCGCCCCTTGCTGCTTGAAATCCCCACCCGGTCTGTCAGATTGCCCGCGATATAATTATGAATGGCAGAGGCTTCGATGAAGACAGGAACATATGTGATCGGGGCGGCATTGCTGGTCGTCGCCGGCTGTACGGTACCCGCGACAGGGCCAGACGGCAAACCTGCCCGCGTAGGCAAAGTGTCAGAGGCGGTGGTTAACCTTGCCGCGCCAAACCAAGACTTGTCCACGGCGCGTTTGCGGCCCGAAGATGGTTGTTACTGGTACGAACATAACGGCCCGGTTGAGACAACTCTGGTGCCGCTCCGTGCGGTGGGCGGCAACCCGATCTGCACCAAAAGCGCGGCTTGAATTAAGGCCTGACTTGCTAACGGGGGGCCGCTACTGGGTGGCCCCCCGTTTGTCGCCATCGCTTAACTGCGCGCGACAACGCTTTCTTCCGCCGAATAGAGGTAGGCGGTCGAGCCGGTCCGCACATTCGGGTAAAGCTGATTGATATGCGCCATGATCATCCGCACACAGCCCGAGCTTGCCCGGCCACCGATGCTTTGCGGCTGAGGGGTGCCGTGGATGCGCAGATAGGTGTCGCGGTTGCCTTCGAATAGATACAGCGCACGCGAGCCGAGCGGGTTTTCCGGGCCGGGTGGTACGCCGTCTTCAAGGCCAGCATAGAGTTCTGGATCGCGCTTAATCATGTTTTGGGTAGGTGTCCAATGCGGCCATTCCACCTTGCGCTTGATCGTATAAGTACCGGGCTCGTAAAGGTTGCCGCGCGCAATCGCCACGCCGTAACGCATCGCGGTGCCACCTTCTTCGATGTGGTAAACATAGCGCGCAACGGCGTCCACGTGCACGTCGCCGACCCGTAGGTTATCATTGGCAACCACGCGCTGCGGCAAGAAGCGCGGGTGTACACCCCAAGGGTTGCTGGTCGCGGGGTCAAAGCCTGCGGGGGTGATCCGCGCGTCCCACGCAGCCTTCTCGGCGCTAGTGGGGCGGGTGCGGGCCATCAGCGGCGTGGCGATGGCACTGGAAAACAGCGCGGTGGTTGTTTGAATGAAATGTCGTCGTGTTAGCATGTATTCGCTCCGTAATTGCGCCACTGCCGGAGGCAGACGCATATGCGTGTATGAGGGACTAACGGCCTTTCCCCGCTGGAGGTTCAAGGAAGAAGGTGTTTGCTAAAGAAAATGTGATCTAAAACACACGGTTTTTGGCACGACTGAGGCCATTGGTGCCCGATAGAACAACGGGTTTGCGCTTGGTAATTATACCTATGTTAACTTTAGCCAGTCCCGGAACTGGGCTATTGTACTGATATGTTGCAAAGCACTCAGAGCGTAGCGCTCGACGCCAGCCATTTTGAATTGATAGAGGCAATGACCGATGAGGTCGTGATCCTTGACGCCACGGGAACGATTGTGGCGGCCAATACGGCTTGGAAACTCTTTTGTGAAGAAAACGGCGGTGACCTGAAGTCGCATTATGTGGGGGCCAATTACTTCGACATCTGCAAATTGGCTGTGTTGGACGCCGTAGTGCAGGCCGAGGCCGTTTTGGACGGGCTTCGGACAGCGCTCAAAACCGGCGCGCCCTTTGAGGGTGAATATCCCTGTGATGGGCCGGGTGTGCGGCGTTGGTTTCAACTGAATGCCAACCGTATGGCGATCCGGGGGGTGCCTTGTTTGTTGCTTCAGCACCGCAATGTGACCACCCGACGCATGGCCCATGATGACATTGAACGCGCCCATCTGCAGGCCGAGACCTTCGCCGCGCTGGTCGCCACCACGGGCGAAGCGATTCTGACCTATGATCTGGAAGGGTGCATCATCAGTTGGAACCCGGCAGCAGAGCGGCTTTATGGCTATACCGAACAGGAGGCTTTGGGCCAGTCGGTTGAATTGCTCTATCCGCGGGATTGGCCAACCAGCGTGCTTGAGTATCGCGATCAGATCGTGGCGGGCAATCTGCGCCAGTTCGATGCGGTACGTGTCGCCAAGGATGGCACAAAGCGCCATGTGACGATTGCCTGCACGCCCATTCGCACGCTCTCTGGTGACATCGTTTCGATCTCAAACATTCACCATGATGTGACGGCCACGCGGAAGGCTGAGGAGGTGCGCGATCTGGTGTCGCGCGAAGTTATTCATCGCGCAAAGAACATGCTGTCATTGGTCACAGCGATGCAGCGTCAAACGGCCAATTCTGCCAAATCACTGGCCGAGTTTAACAAATCCTTCGGGGATCGCATTCAAGCGCTTGCCCGTTCGACCGACCTATTGGTCGATGGGGGGTGGTCGTCCGTTGACCTTGACCAGCTGGTTCGGGCGCAGTTAGACCCGTTTTTGCATGGACAAGACGACGTTGTCGATGTGGCCGGCCCTCCTGTTTCGCTGGGCCCGCAAGCTTTGCAACTGATCGGTATGGCGCTGCATGAATTGGCGACCAATTCCACAAAATACGGCGTGATGAGCGACGTAAACGGGCATATCTCCTGCCATTGGTCTCATACAGAAAAGGGCGGGCTGCACTTTCATTGGGCTGAGACGGGGATCACCCTTGATCCTTCGCTCAAGAAAACGACAGGCTTTGGCAGCAAAGTCCTTTCGGTGCTGGCACCTGCCATGGTCAACGGGTCAGCAGAGACAGTGACCAGTGAAAACACACTGACATGGACGGTCACGATCCCGGCTGCGCATCTAAGTAGCCCCTGCTGAAAGCCGTCGGAACGGACGTGTCTGTCGCGTGCGACGGACTGAGCGCAATCCGTTTCCCGCGGAACTATTTGCACAGGTTGCGGAACTCTCCTGCGCTGGAAACTTGTTTCCTCCTCAGCAGCGCGCCCTAAGCGCGTAAACTGGAGGATATGATGGCCAATGGACATAGCAAGACCGCATCCCTTTACCGGATGGTGATGGAGCAACATCTCTGCCCTTACGGATTGAAGTCGAAAGACCTGTTGGAACGGCAGGGCTATACCATTGACGATCACCACCTTACGCCCCGTGAAGAGACGGATGCCTTCATGGCGAAAGAAGGGGTCGATACCACTCCGCAGACCTATATCGACGGCGAGCGGATCGGTGGCTACGATGATCTGCGCGTCCATTTTGGCTTGGATATACCCAAAGACGAACAATCAGGCACAAGCTATCAGCCTGTTATCGCGATTTTTGGTGTGGCTTTTCTGATGGCGTTGGGCCTGTCGTGGTATGTTTTTGACACTATCCTTACCTTGCGTGCCTTTGAGTGGTTCATTTCAATATCCATGTGTTTCTTAGCCGTGCAAAAGCTGCAGGACGTCGAGAGCTTTTCGACGATGTTTTTGAACTACGACCTGCTGGCGCAGCGTTGGGTGCCCTATGGAAAGATCTATCCCTTTGGCGAGGCGCTGGCGGGTATCTTGATGACCGCGGGTGCATTGACCTGGCTATCGGCCCCGGTCGCGATCGTCATCGGCTCGATTGGCGCGGTGTCGGTGATCAAGGCGGTCTATGTCGATAAACGCGAACTTAAATGCGCCTGCGTGGGCGGGTCCAGCAATGTCCCGCTGGGGTTTGTGTCGCTTACCGAGAATGTCATGATGTTGGGGATGGGGATTTGGATGTTGATCAAGGTCTATAGTTGAGCAAATCCGTTGCCACGGAGCGAACACTGACACTGCGTTGTGATGCGAGAGGTAAATTGGTCGGGCTGAGAGGATTCGAACCTCCGACCCCCTGCTCCCGAAGCAGGTGCGCTACCAGGCTGCGCTACAGCCCGACCGATGCGCTGCGCATAGCGTAACTAGGTAAGTTTGGCAAATGCTGTCTGGCCAGAGATTGGAAGGGCTGCATTGAGTTGGCGCGACGGAATTAGGGGCGCCGCCCGGCCGTTAATTGTCAGCTACATAGGCAATTGTAGAAATATACGCCCCGCACCAGACATCGCTCAAACAACGTCTACTTTTTCCGGCGTCTGTCCGATGAAATCCAGCTCTTGCTGCAAAGAAATTTTCGAAAGGGAGGAAAACGGCAATGACGTAAATGCCTTTAGACGGCGCTCCATCGTGGCATAGCACTGCTTGAACGCTAAGGCGCGTTCGGCCTCAGTGCCCTCTGTCCTGCTGGGGTCGGTCATGCCCCAATGGGCCGTAACGGGCTGGCCTAAAAGCGGGGGGCATTCTTCGTTCGCTGCGCGGTCACAAACGGTAAAGACAAAATCCATGCGCGGGGCAGAGACTTCATAGAAGGCGTCATAACTTTTGGGGTAGAACTGCGATATCACGTGCCCCTTGGCGCGCAGCACCTCACTTGCGAGGGGCTTAAGGGTCGCGCGGGGGCGGGTGCCTGCGGAAAAGGCGCGAAACTTTCCTCCGCCTTCGGCCTTCAGGATCGCTTCGGCAAAGATCGATCGGGTGGAATTCCCGGTACAAACGAAGAGAACGTTAAAGATTTTTTGCGAGCCGGTGATTTCGTCTGGTCGAGGCTGAGATATCAGAGACGTCAAAAGTTCTGGGCGACCACGGCAGCAATCGGTCACAAGGTATTCGATCAAAGAACCGGTTAACGCGAGATCAATGCTATAGTGGAGCGAGCGGCCCCTGCGAGTTTGCTGGATAAGGCCCGCGCGTGTGAGAATTCCCAGATAAACCGATAGCGTGCTGGGTTTTAACGAAAGTGCTTCGTTCAGCTCCCCCGCCGAAACGGTATCCGGGGTGCGCCGGGCCAAAAGCCGAAAGACTGCCATGCGTCCCGGGTGGGCCAGTGCGGCCAGTGCCGCAATGTTTTCTTTTTCGCTCATGGCTGACCGGACTTAACACCTAAAACAACAGTAGGATGGCGGCTGTGCGTGGAGGAAAAACCATCCGAGAAACCGCATTTAGCATCCCAACGGCCCGCCAGACAACCGCAATAGCGCGATGGATCGCTTAGCCGAGGGCATAGCCAACGCCGTGCACGGTTCGGATCGGATAGGACTTGTCGGTTTGGCAAAGCGCCTTGCGCAGTCGGGCCACATGGACATCAACCGTTCGTGCTTCGACTCTGGCATCCCAGCCCCAAACGCGATCAACAAGGGCAGCCCGTGTCCAGACCTTGCCGGGGGTTTCGATCAAGGCGACCAGCATGACGAACTCAGTCGATCCAAGATGTACCAATCGCCCTGCGCGGCGCACACGCAGGCATTCTATATCAAGCACGATGTCGTCAAACTCGAATACGAGTTCATCCGCGATCAATGCTCGGCCCCAAGTCATCCAATCCCAGACCCTGTTCTGGTCGCGCCGGGTGCGACGCCCCGCGAGACGAACAATACCTCTTCTGCGATGTTGGTGGCGTGATCGCCGATCCGTTCAAGCGCCACGGCAACCAAGATGCGCCCTATGTGGTCACGCGCCTGCGCGGCATTCCGTTGAAGGTCCACAATCGTCGCGTCGAAGACCGTGTCGCGATAAGCATCAACCCGCAGATCCGCAGCCAGAACCTGTTTTGCGGCTTCGGTTGAATGATCTGTCATCGCGATCACGCTTTTGCCCAGCGTGCGCGCGACCAAAGCCGCCATTTCGTCAAGCCGGATGCGATCCTCGGGGGCTAGCATTTGTCTCGGTGTGGCAATCACATGTCGGGCGATGGTCTTGGCGTGATCCCCGGCCCGTTCCAGATTGCCGACCGCGTGTTCAATCCCCATGACCAGCCGCAGGTCCTTTGCGACGGGTTGAAACCTTAGCAGCACGTCAAAACAATCCGATCGCAATTGTTCAAAGGCTTCGTCGATATCAAGGTCGTGGTTGATCGCCTCAAGCGCGCGTGCCTCGTCATGGGCAAGATATGCGGAGGTTGCCAAAACGCAGTTCTCGGCTGTCATATTTCCCATTTGCTGGAAGTTCTGACGGAGCACCTGAAGCGCGGCATCAAAGGATTTCAAAAAATGCGGATGCTGGGACATGATGATGCTTACCCGTATCGGCCCGTGATATAGCTTTCCGTGCGGGGGTGTTTGGGATTGGTGAATATCTGGTTTGTGTCCCCAAACTCGATCGCCTCGCCCAGATACATAAACGCCGTCCGATGCGAGATCCGCGCGGCCTGTTGCATATTGTGGGTGACGATCACGATGGTCACGGTTTCCGACAGCTCCTGTACAAGGTCTTCGACCTTCGCGGTGGCGATCGGATCAAGGGCGGAGGTCGGCTCATCCAGCAGCAGGATTTCGGGGTTGGGTGCCAGCCCGCGTGCGATGCAAAGGCGCTGTTGTTGCCCGCCAGAAAGGTCATAGGCCGAGCCGTGCAGTTTGTCCTTAACCTCATCCCAAATGGCGGCACGGCGGAGGGCGGTTTCGACGGCCTCATCGATCACGGCGCGTTTTTTGATCCCCCGCACGCGGAGCCCGGCAGCAACATTTTCATAGATCGACTTTGGAAAGGGGTTGGGCTTTTGAAACACCATCCCCACCCGCAGGCGCACCAGCACGGGGTCGGCCTCAGGCCCGATCAGGTTCTCGCCCTCGGGCTCTAGGATCACTTTGCCCTCATAGCGGTTACCGGGATAGAGGTCATGCATCCGATTGAGGCTGCGCAGCAGGGTCGACTTGCCACAGCCCGAAGGGCCGATGATTGCGGTGATCTTGCGATCAAGAATTGGCATGTCGACCTGTTTGATCGCCTGAAAGCCGTTCGAGTAGTAAAAGCTAAAGTTCTCAATTCGTGCGCGCAGCGGATCGCGCTCTGCCGCGGGTTTGATGGCGGGCGGCATGTCGGGCTCGGCCTTAGTGGGGGCCGCCGGCTGCGTATCCGTCTTTGTCTTGTCTATGGTCATGGTGGTATCCGTCATGGGTCAGTTCCTATAGCCTTGGCGCAGTCGATAGCGGATCCAGATCGCGATCCCGTTGAGCGAGAAAGTCAGCGCGATCAGAACCACGCCGGTAGCTGCGGCAGCGACGTGGAATTCCGCTTGTGGGCGCGAGACCCAGTTGAACATCTGGATCGGCAGCACGGTGAAACCGTCGTTTAGCCAAGCGAATGAGATGAATGGGAATTCGCCGGTCACCGGAGCAGGGGGAAGAAAGGCGATGAAGGTCAGCGCACCGATGGTAATGATTGGTGCTGTTTCGCCAATGGCGCGGCTCAGCCCGACGATGGCACCCGTCAGGATGCCTGGGCGGGCGGCAGGGATGATATAGCTCCACATCACCTGCCATTGATCTGCCCCAAGCCCGTAGGCGCCCTCTTTGATGATCCGGGGGATCGCGCGCACCGCCTCGCGGATTGAAACGATGACGATCGGCAGGATCAACAGGGCCAATGTCATCCCTGCGACAAGGATCGTCTTGCCCAAGCTAAAGCCATAGACAAACAGGCCCAACGCGAGCAGGCCATAGATGATCGACGGCACCCCAGCGAGGTTTGATACATTGATCTCAATGAAATTCGACAGCCACCCTTTACGGGCATATTCCTCAAGATAGAGCCCCGCGCCAATGCCGATGGGGATGGCGAGAAATGCGGTCACCAGCATCACCAGCAATGAGCCGACCCATGCCGATAGAATGCCCGCCCGTTCAGGCAACCGAGAGGGGTAGCTGGTTAAGAAACCATAGTCGATGCGCGTGGCGCCGCGAATGACCAAATCCCCAATCAGCGCCAGCAGCAGCGTCATGGCCAGCGCCATAACAACAAGCCCGCCGGTGGCGAAAAGGATGTCTTTTTGCTTGGCCTTACGAACGGCATCAAAGGCAGTTTGGTTGGTGGTTGCGGCGCTCAACGCGCCTTGGGTAGTGGTGCTCATCTTAATACGCCTCGCGGAATCTACGGCGCAGATAGAAGCCGATGATGTTGAAAAGCAGCGTGATGACGAAAAGCAGCAAACCGACGGCAAAGATCGACTGGTAGGCGATCGAACCATGGGCCACGTCGCCGAGGCTCATCTGCACAATATAGGCGGTGATGGTCGCGGCCCCTTCGCGGGGATCCCATGTCAGGTTCGGGTTCTGCCCTGCCGCGACAGCCAGCACCATGGTTTCGCCCACCGCGCGTGACATCCCAAGAATGAAGGCCGCAGTGATACCGGAAAAGGCACCGGGAATGACGATCCGTGTGGCCACCTGCCATTTCGCCATACCCAGCCCATAGCCGCCTTCGCGCAGGCTGTTGGGCACGGCGCGCATCGCGTCTTCGCTGACAGAAACGACGTAAGGCAGGATCATGATGCCAAGGATGATGCCTGGCACCAACAAATTGATGCCTTTCAACCCAGGGACGAAGCCCTGCAAGAAAGGGGTCATGACCAAAAGGGCGAAATAGCCGTAGACCACCGTTGGCACGGCCTCCAACATCTCTAGCGCGGGTTTGATCGTTTCGCGCACTGCGGGCCGCGCATATTCGCTGAGGTAAATCGCCATGATCAGGCCGAAGGGGACGGCAATTGCCATTGCCAGCCCTGCGGTTTGCAGCGTCGCAGCCAAGAGCGGCAGCACGCCAAATTGAGGGTTGGCAAATACCGGTGTCCACATTGTGCCGAAGAGGAAATCAAACAACGGGACATTCGCGAAAAAGTCCCAAGAGTCGCGGACCAGAACAAAGACAATGGCCGTGGTCACAAAGACAGACAGGGCCGCGCAAAGGAACAAAAAGGTCTTCATACCGCGCGCGATCCATTTTCGGCGTCGGACGAAACCGCTTTGGATCAACTCGGCAGAGGTGGGGATGGAAGAATTAGGCACGCGTGTCCTCGTTCGGTCGTGAAGAAATGCGCGGCGGACCCAACGGCCCGCCGCAAAGGCGCGATGCTTAGTTCGCCGCCAGAAGATCGTCAGGTGTCACGCCAACCTTGGAGCCGCCGTCAAAGAATGAGCCGGTCTTGCGGGCCGCAATCTTTTTTTCCGCTGCGGTAAAGGCCGCTTCGGGAAGTGCGAGGTAGCCGGTGGAGGACACCAAATCGATGGCATGGGCCGGATCGAAGAAGAACTTGGCGAAATCCTCGACATTCGGCATCTCATCAAGGTGGGCTTTGTTCACATACATAAACAGCGGCCGCGTCAGCGGCTGGTAGGTGCCCGATGCTGCATTCTCGGTCGAAGGCTCAACACAATCGCCGCCGTTGTAGGAGATTTCCAAAGGCTTCACGCGGCCGCGGTTTTCTTCGACATAGGCTAGACCAAGAAAGCCGATGGCATCGGGGTCAGTCGACACACCTTGAATAGTAATGTTGTCATCCTCGGTCGCAGTGAAATCCCCGCGCGAAGCACCTTCTTCACCGATCACAGCAAAGGTGAAATAGTCATAGGTGCCTGAGTCTGTGCCTGCCCCGAATAGGGTCAGCGGCTGATCCGGGTATTCCGTATTCAACTGGTTCCAGTTATCGATCTTGCCCTGCGCTTCGGTCTCATAGGCTGTCTTCAGCTCTTCGACGCTCATACAGGTTAGCGGGTTTTCTGGGTTCACGATGACGGCAAGCGCGTCCATCGCGACCGGCATTTCCAGAAACTCGATGCCGTTTTCCGCGCAAAGGTCGGCTTCTTCGGTTTTGATTGGGCGCGAGGCACCCGAGAAGCTGGTCTCGCCACGGCAGAATTTCTTAAAGCCGCCGCCGGTGCCGGAAACACCGACCACCACGCGGTTGCCAGTTGCGGTTTGGTATTCTTCGGCAAAGGCTTCGGACACCGGGAAAACCGTGGAAGAGCCGTCAACCTGGACGGCGTCTTGGGCGAAAGCCATACCCGGCAAAGCAAGGGCAAGGGTGGTGAGGGATAGAGTACGCATGAGCAGATATTCTCCTGTCGATGTTTGCAGCTCAGCGTCGGGCTAACGAAAGTTTGTTTCAGTTTTGTGAATTCATGAAATATTGAATTGAAAAATTTATAAACAGAACTGGCCGAGGGAAAAATCGCCATTTTCATGCATTGCCGTTCATTTTGGCACCTGTGCTTTGATCGTAATACAACGCCGCCGGAAGAGTTCCTGAATGTGAAGTTTTTGTAAAAAAACGGTTTTTTGGCCAATTCGCGCTACGGTGAGCTTGATAAATCTACTCTACGTGAAATAACAAAATGACTGCGCCCAATCTGGCGTGGTCACGCGCCTCGCTGTTCGGCAGGGCGCGGGAAGACTGCCATTTTCCTTACGCGGCACCGACCGCACATCCGACGGAGATATCATGTCCCTTCTTTCCAATAGCATCGCAGGCGCAACCATCGCGGCCTTTTGCGCCGTACCGGCTATGGCTGAATTTCAACTTGGAGAACGTTATTCTGACGCGGATGGCGACTTGATCGCCGACATCCCACAAGATGCCGCTGATCAGATCGATCCCTCGACACTTATCTTCGCCTATACCCCGGTCGAAGACCCTGCCGTTTACGCTGATGTTTGGTCTGAGTTCCTTGCGCATATGAGCGAGGTTACCGGCAAAGAAGTGCAATTCTTCCCCGTTCAGTCGAACGCTGCGCAGATCGAAGCGATGCGCGCAGGTCGCTTGCATGTTGCGGGCTTCAACACCGGCTCCAATCCGTTGGCCGTGGCCTGTGCAGGCTTTCGCCCCTTTGCCATGATGGCGGCGGAAGACGGCTCTTTCGGTTACGAAATGGAGATCATCACGCATCCGGGTTCTGGGATTGAAGCTGTCGAAGACATCAAGGGTGGCCAAATGGCCTTCACTTCCGAGACTTCGAACTCAGGCTTCAAAGCGCCCTCCGCGATCTTGAAAGCCGATTTCGGCATGGAAGCGGGCAGCGATTTTGAGCCTGTCTTCTCTGGCAAACACGATAACTCGATCCTTGGCGTCGCTAACAAAGACTACCCCGCAGCGGCGATCGCCAATTCGGTCAAGGCGCGCATGATTGAGCGTGACGTTGTCACCGAAGACCAAATGAACGTGATCTATACCTCGCAGACTTTCCCGACCACGGGTTACGGCACCGCCTACAACCTCACACCGGCCCTGCAGGAGAGCATCCGCAAGGCGTTCTTCTCCTTTGACTGGTCCGGCACCGGCCTTGAAGAAGAGTTCGGCAAGAACGGCGAAGCGCAGTTCATCGACATCACCTTCAAGGAAGATTGGGCCGTGATCCGCAAGATCGACGAGGCCAACGGCGTCGCATACGACTGCCAATAAACACTTCTGACGGAAAACCAGTCAGGCGGCCTGTGCGCCGCCTGACCATCTTTATCGAAAGCCCCATTCATGCTTGAACTCAGCTCCGTCTCCAAGACCTATCGAACTGGCGACGCCGCCTTGTCAGATGTCTCATTGCAAGTGCCCAAAGGCCAGATCGTGGGGCTGATCGGTCCATCTGGCGCTGGCAAATCGACGCTTATCCGCTGCATCAACCGGCTGGTGGAGCCGACCGCGGGTGACATCGTTCTTGGCGGCAAAAGCCTCGTGTCGCTGGGTGGGCGCGATTTGCGTCGACAGCGCCGCCGGATCGGCATGATCTTTCAGGAATACGCTTTGGTCGAACGATTGACAGTGATGGAGAACGTTCTGTCCGGGCGGCTTGGCTATGTCCCCTTCTGGCGGAGCTTTCTCCGCCGCTATGAGGGTGCGGACATTCAGCGCGCGTATCAACTGCTTGATCGGGTTGGTTTGCTCGCCCATGCCAATAAACGCGCCGATGCGCTTTCGGGTGGTCAGCGGCAGCGGGTCGGCATCGCCCGCGCCTTGGCCCAAGACCCTGATTTGCTGTTGGTGGATGAACCCACAGCGAGCCTTGATCCCAAGACCAGCCGCCAGATCATGCGCCTGCTGACCGAGATCTGCGCAGAGCGTAACCTACCCGCCATCGTCAACATCCATGACGTCCCGCTTGCGCGCCAGTTCATGCAGCGCATCGTCGGGCTGCGGGCCGGCACGGTTGTCTTTGACGACGCCCCCAGTGCCTTGACCGAGGACGCGTTGACCGAGATCTACGGCGCCGAAGATTGGGACGCCATGCGTAAGGGCGACGATGAGCAAGCCGAAGCCGAAAGCGACGCCCTGCGCCAGCTTGCCGAGGTCGGCGCATGATCGCGCAATACCCCACCACTTGGCGACGACCGCATCAGATCGTTCCCGACCGACGGCTCCGCATTGCGCTGCAAATCGGGGTGCTTGTGTACCTTGTGCTGGCCTTCAGCACGGTTGAGGTAAACTGGCAGCGTGTCACCGAAGGGATGGAACGTGGGCAGCGATTCATCATGGGGTTCCTACAGCCTGATTTCACCAGCCGTTGGCGCGACATCAGCCAAGGGTTGATCGAGAGCCTGACCATGACTTTGACCTCTACGGTCGTAGGCGTGTTGATCTCTGTGCCCATCGGGATTGGCGCGGCACGCAACCTTGTGCCGCGACCAGTCTATTTGGTCTGCCGCGCCATCGTTGCGGTAAGCCGGTCACTGCAAGAAGTGATCGTGGCGATCTTCCTTGTCGCGATGTTCGGCTTTGGCCCCTTTGCTGGCTTCCTGACACTGACCTTTGCCACCATTGGATTTATCGCCAAGCTGTTAGCTGATGACATCGAAGAGATCGACGAAACCCAAGCAGAAGCGATCCGCGCCACTGGGGGGACCTGGTTTCAACTGCTGGACTACGCCATCAAGCCCCAGATCATGCCGCGACTGATTGGCCTGTCGCTTTATCGGCTCGACATCAACTTCCGTGAAAGCGCGGTGATTGGCATCGTCGGCGCGGGCGGCATCGGCGCCACGCTGAATACCTCGATTGACCGCTACGAATACGACAGTGCAGGGGCGATCCTGCTTATCATCATCGCGATTGTGATGGTGGCCGAATATAGCTCCAGCTATCTCAGAAAGTTCCTGCAATGAGCGACATTTCAATGCTTCCGGTGGACTGGTGCCTGCGCAGCCGTGCCAAGCGGATCGCGATCTGGATGGGCTGGCTAGCGCTTGTTGCACTTTTTGTGTGGTGCTGGCAGATCATGACAGAAACCACGATCTGGGCCTTTGTCTGGGACGCGCCGCGTCAGGCGCAGGACGTTGGCGGGCGCATGTTGCCGCCCGAATGGGGCTACCTGCCCGAGCTGATGCAGCCACTCTGGGACACGCTGAACATCGCGACTCTTGGCACCATTGGTGGCGTGATCATGGCCGTGCCGGTCGCCCTGCTGGCGGCCCGCAACACCACGCCTTCGGCGACCTTCCTGCGGCCTATCGCGCTGTTCATCATCGTGGCCTCCCGGTCAATCAATTCGCTGATCTGGGCGCTGTTACTGGTGACGATTATCGGCCCCGGATTGCTGGCTGGCATCATCGCCATCGCCCTGCGCTCCATCGGCTTCATCGGCAAGCTGTTCTACGAGGCAATTGAGGAAACCGATCCTAAGCAGATCGAGGCGATCCAGGCCACGGGTGCCGGCCCTGCGCAGGTTTTGACCTATGGGGTGGTTCCGCAGGTCATGCCTGCTCTCTGGGGCATTTCGGTTTTCCGCTGGGACATCAACATCCGCGAAAGCGCCATCCTCGGGTTGGTGGGCGCGGGCGGCATCGGGCTGAAGCTGAACGCCTCAATGGCGATTTTGGCCTGGGATCAGGTGGCGGTGATCCTGCTGCTGATCCTTGCGACTGTGGTTGTGAGCGAATGGGTCTCAGCCGTGATCCGCCGCACTATTATCTAATCAAGACCTGACGTAAGCGGCGATTGTCGAGCGGCCCCGTATGTGTGGGCAGGGGGCGCTGCCCCCGCAGCCTTCGGCTGCTCCCCCGAGGGTATTTAAGAAAGAATGAAGGGGGAAGGGGCGGGGCGTGAACCCCGCCGCGGTTCTTTAGAGGCTCGCGTCGAGCGCTTTGAGGATCGCGTTGCCCATTTCCTCGGTCGTGATGGGGGTGCCGCCTTCGGGGCCCATCAGATCGGGGGTGCGGGCGCCGTCGGCCAGTGCCTGTTCGACGGCTTTTTCCAGACGTGCGGCTTCTTCGCCTTGGTCGAAGGAGTAGCGCAGTGCCATGGCGAAGCTGAGGATACAGGCGATCGGGTTGGCTTTGCCTTGACCTGCAATATCGGGGGCGGAGCCGTGGACGGGCTCGTAGAGGGCTTTGGGCCGGCCATCGGCATTGGGCGCGCCGAGGCTGGCGGAAGGCAGCATACCGAGGCTGCCGGTAAGCATGGCGGCGCAGTCGCTGAGGATGTCGCCGAAGAGGTTATCGGTGACGATGACGTCGAACTGCTTCGGCGCACGGACCAACTGCATAGCGCCGTTGTCGGCATACATGTGGCTGAGTTCGACGTCGGGGTATTCAGCGTCGCGGACCCGCTGGGTGACTTCGCGCCACAGGATGCCGCTTTCCATGACGTTGGCTTTTTCCATGGAGCAGACTTTGTTGCCCCGGCGGCGGGCGAGTTCAAAGGCGGAGCGGGCGACGCGCTCGATCTCGCTTTCGGTGTAGCGCTGTGTGTTGATGCCGACGCGCTCGTTGCCTTCCTCGAAGATGCCGCGCGGTTCCCCGAAATAGACGCCTGAGGTCAGTTCGCGCACGATCATGATGTCGAGGCCCGCGACGATGTCTTTTTTCAGCGAGGAGAAATCGGCCAGCGCGTCAAAGCATTGTGCTGGGCGCAGGTTGGAGAAAAGGTCCATTTCCTTGCGCAGGCGCAAGAGGCCGCGTTCGGGTTTTACGGAGAAGTCGAGGTCGTCGTATTTCGGGCCGCCCACGGCGCCCAGCAGCACCGCGTCGACTTCGAGAGCGCGGGCCATCGTGTCGTCGTGCAGGGGGGTGCCGTGTTTGTCATAGGCGGCACCGCCGACCAGATCATGCTCAGCGTCGAAGGCCAAATCTCGCTTTTCGCCGAACCAATCGATGATGCGCGTGACCTGCGCCATGACCTCGGGGCCGATGCCGTCGCCGGGGAGGATGAGCAAGGATGGGTTGGCCATGGGGAACTCCTGAAAATACGGTTGCTGATGGGTAGCCTGCGGGTTCCGGAGGGTCAAGATAGCGGGGCCTAGCGGGTGAGATCGACCCAGACGAGGGCATGGCGGCTGGCGGCGTCACCCTGAGGCCAGATCAGGCCTGTGTCGGCCACCTGCCAGTGGTGGGAAGGCAGGATGTAGTCGACGCGCATCGGGCCGGTTTGGGCCCAGTTGGCTGTGGGGTGTTCGGGAAGCGGGTCTTGTATGGATGGGTGGGCCAGCAGGGCGGCAATGGCTTTGCCGCGACCGTCGCCGCGGGTGGGATCAAGGTTGGCATCGCCGAGGAGGATGAAGGCATCTTGGGGCGGGGTGCCGATCTCTCCGGCTAGATGGTGCACCCAAAAGACGGTTTCATCATGGTTGCGCCGGCCATTGCGGTCTTCGGGGCCGTCGAAGACAGGCGGGGTGGCGTGGTATGTCAGCAGGGTGATGGGGCCGGTGGGTGTCTGGATAGGTAGGGACCAGTGGCTGTTGGACGACAGGCGCTGCGTGGCGTGCGCCTCGGTTCCGGCGAAGGGGGCGCCGTCGATGATCGGGTAAAGTGATCCGGGGAGGTCGCGCCAGAGGAGGGTGCTGAAGTCTTGGAGCTGCGCCGTCATGATCGGGTAGCGCGAGAGGATGGCCATGGCGCCTTGGCCAAAGAAACGGCCGTAACCTTGCGCGTCGCGGGGGCCGCCGCGCTTGCCATCGCCGTCTAGGTCGACACCGCTTTGACGGCCTGCATTGGGCGGCGCGGCGAAGCGGTGTGGGTAGGGCGCACCAGCAGCGGTGAGGGCATCGGCGAGGGCATTAAGGGCGCTGAGTTCGAGATCGTAGTCGATGCCTTGGAGGGCGATGATATCGGGATTGGCAGCGGTGATGGTTTGCACCACCGATGCGATGCTTGGGTCATCATCGCGCAGGATATCGCGCAGCAGAATGCCGGGCCCTTTGCGTGAAAGTGCGGTGTTGAAGGTGGCGATGCGCAACGGCTCGGCCTGCGCGAAACTGGCCAGCAGCAACAGCGCTGGCAGCAGCAGCCGGATCAGGCGGCCTGCATATGCGCTTCGGCGTAGGCGCGGCGGCGTTTGTCGTGGATCATCTCGGCCACGCGCCCCATGGCGATGCCCCGCATGATCATACTGGCCGGAAGGAAAGCCCATGCGCTTATTGTCCAGATCATGGTTTGCGGATTGCTCAGTGAGATTGGATCTAGCAGATCGGCAGTGGCTTTGACCACTGCGGGGATGATGAAGGGCAGCAGGAAGCCAAGCGCGATGTTGATCCGGGCGTCGCGTTGCAAGCGGTAGAGCACGTCGCCACCTGCAGTCGGATCAAAAAGCGGCAAGTTTACCCAAACGTTAAATGCACCATGGCGGGCGGGCCAGCCCATGACGCGCACCAACACCACGAAGGTTGCCAATGCGATGAGCGAAACGAGGTAGGCCAGCCCCGCTGCCGTGCGGATCAGATTGACGGACTCATAGGGCGCATCGGCGGGCATCATCAGCACTACGAGCCGTACCGGAGAATAGGGGAAATCGAGCGCATTGCCCAAGATCGTGCCAAGTGAGGCCAGCGCGCCTGTCAGCAGAGTGGGAGTGACTTGGCCCCGTGCGATCAGCGACAGCACGACTATGGTAAAAAGCAGGCTGATAAACCGCAAGCGATTGAACGGCGGCGCATCTCGGAATTCGACGATGCTAGGCTGGCGCGAGTTGTACTCTAAGAACGTTAAGATTGCCGCGACAAAAGCGAGAAGCACGGTGATCTGGCTCGATTCCGCATCGGCTCCCGGCAAAAGCAGGGCAGGGGTGGCTATCAATAGCGCCACCAATAGGCCACGCGTCGCCGCGCCTGTCATTCGTCCGATCACTGCTCTGCCCTTTCAAACTGGCCAGCCGCGATACATTGCCGCGTGCTTGTTCCAACTTGATGGCCCCGGTTTCTGGGGCTCGCCTCATTCTTGTCCAATTTTTGCCTTCTTTCCGAGCGTGCCTCAAGGCTCCGCGTGGAGAACAGCAGGGTTATGGGGTATTTTGAGGGAAAGGGTGGTGCGATCTTGCATCAATTAGATGGCGGTTTAATGGCAAGTCGCAACATCTTGTGGGCACTGAACTGGCGCCCACAAGTTTAGTATGGAAGCTGCTCTTAGACCCAAGGACGGCTTTGGCCGAGCGAATCCTCATAGCTGTCGATCGCCGTGCCCTTCTCCAGCGTCAGGCCAATGTCGTCCAGACCGTTGAGCAGGCAATGCTTTTTAAATGCATCGACTTCGAAGGGGAACTTCTCACCGTCCGAAGTGGTGACAGTCTGGCCTTCCAGATCAATAGTCATCCGCGCGTTTGAGCCTTTTTCGGCGTCCTTCATCAGCACGTCGACTTGCTCTTGCGGCAAGACGATCGGCAGGATGCCGTTCTTGAAGCAGTTGTTGTGAAAGATATCGGCAAAGCTGGGCGCGATGACGCAGCGGATGCCGAAATCCTTGATCGCCCAAGGGGCGTGTTCGCGCGAAGAGCCGCAGCCGAAGTTGTCGCCCGCCACGAGGATCTGAGCGTCGCGGTATTGCGGTTGGTTCAGCACGAAATCGGGGATTTCGTTGCCTTCGCGGTCATAGCGCATTTCGTCGAACAGGTTCACGCCAAGGCCGGAGCGTTTGATCGTTTTGAGAAAGACCTTGGGGATGATCATGTCGGTGTCGATGTTCACCAGCGGCATGGGGGCCGCGGTGCCGGTGATTTCTGTAAACTTTTCCATCGGGGTATCCTTCGGAGAGTGCGGGAACCGCGCCGCTGAACGGCGCGTTCTAAGCAAATGGGTATCAGGAGGGCATGGCATGTCGTACCAAACCGGCACGAAAGTAGAGTGGGACTGGGGCAATGGCACCGGGACCGGTAAGATCGTCAAGAAATACACACAGAAGATCACGCTGAAGCTGCAGGGCAGCGAGGTGACCCGCAAAGCGAGCGATGACGAACCGGCCTATAAGATCGAACAGGACGACGGCACCGAGGTGCTGAAGTCCGGCAGCGAGCTGCGCAAGGCCGACTGAGCCCTGCGCAACGCGCCCGGTATCCACGCCCCGATCGCTCACGCCAATTCGCGCACGTCGGTCAGGTGACCGGTGAGAGCCGCCGCCGCGGCCATGCCGGGCGACACGAGATGCGTGCGGCCTTTATAGCCCTGACGCCCTTCGAAGTTACGGTTCGACGTGGCCGCGCAGCGTTCGCCGGGGGCGAGCTGATCGGGGTTCATCGCCAAACACATAGAGCAACCCGCAAGACGCCATTCGAAACCGGCCTCGCGGAAGATGTCCGCCAGACCTTCTTCTTCGGCCTGCGCACGCACGAGGCCTGAGCCGGGTACGACCATGGCCCGCAAACCGTCTTTGATCTTCTTGCCCTTCAGCACCGCAGCGGCGGCGCGCAGGTCTTCGATGCGGCCATTGGTGCAGGAGCCGATAAAGACGGTGTCGATCTGGATGTCGGTCAGTTTCTGGCCGGGCTTCAGGTCCATATATTCCAGCGCGCGTTTCACCGCGTCGATCTTGCCGCCTTTGAAGTCCTCGGGCGCAGGAACGACCGAAGTGATCGGCAGCACGTCCTCGGGCGAGGTGCCCCATGTGACGACCGGCGCGATGTCTTCGCCTTTAAGCGTCACGACCTTGTCCCAATGAGCGTCTTCGTCAGAGAAGAGCGTTTTCCACCAGTCCATCGCCGCTTCCCACTGGGCACCCTTCGGCGCATGAGGACGGCCTTTACAGTATTCGAATGTCTTTTCGTCCGGCGCGATGAGGCCAGCGCGTGCGCCGCCTTCAATCGCCATGTTGCAAACGGTCATGCGGCCTTCCATCGAAAGGTCGCGGATCGCTTCGCCGCAGTATTCAATGACATAGCCGGTGCCGCCCGCCGTACCGGTGGCGCCGATTACCGACAGGGTGATGTCCTTGGCCGTGACACCGGGGCGCAGCTTGCCGGTGATCTCGACCTTCATGTTCTTGCCCTTGCGCTGGATCAGCGTCTGGGTGGCAAGCACGTGCTCAACCTCCGATGTGCCGATGCCATGCGCCAGCGCGCCAAAAGCGCCGTGGGTCGCGGTGTGGCTGTCGCCGCAGACGACGGTCATGCCGGGCAGGGTCCAGCCCTGCTCGGGGCCGACGATATGCACGATGCCTTGGCGCACGTCCGAGACGGGATAGTAATGCACGCCGAACTCGCGCGCGTTCTTATCCAACGCAGAGACCTGAATGCGGCTGTCTTCGGTCATCGCGGCGGGGTCTTCGCGACCCTCGGTGGTTGGCACGTTGTGATCCGGCACGGCGATGGTCTTGTCCGGTGCGCGGACGGTGCGGCCCGACATGCGCAGCCCCTCAAAGGCCTGCGGGCTGGTCACTTCGTGTACGAGGTGACGGTCGATATAAAGCAAGCAGGTGCCGTCATCGGCCTCGTGGACGACATGGGCGTCCCAGATTTTATCGTAAAGCGTCTTGGGGGACATGATGGTCCTCTCCCGTGGTTTGGAATGGCTATGGGTGTGGCTGAGAGGGCTGGCTTATAGTCGAGCCAGAACGCTATGCGTCGCGCCGAAAAAGCGTTCGCGCAGACGCGCACGGTCGCAAAGATCAAACACCAGTATCATGGGGCCTTGGATATAGACCCTGAGTGAGTCTCGCAAGGTGGCATCGCCGTGCAGCGAACTTGCCCTATCATTGCGGCTATGTAACCGTGATCTTCCCTTAGCTGCAAAGGCCGCCCATGATCCCTGAATCCCACCCTTTTACGAACTTCCTCGTTTCGCTGCGGGCTTTGTTTGATGGAGTTTTGGGTTTTGGCGAGAGTGTTCTCAGCCCCGGTTGGCGGCAGAACCAGATATTGATCCTGCTGGCCTTAGTGGCGCTGGCGTGGATTTTGCACCGGGTCACCGGCGTGATGCTGCAAAACTGGGTCCGTTCGCGCGAAGGCTGGTCAAAATGGCAGCTTCGTGTGGTGGTGCAGGTCAAGCGGCGGCTGGGGCTGATGTGGTTCGCGCTGCTGGCCGGGCTTTTGTATCAGGTGATGCAGAATGTCACTTGGCCTTCGCGGTCTTACCTCATCGGTTTGGCGGCGACACTGGCGGCGATCTATGTCGGCATCGCATTTGCCGCGCGGCTGGTGCGCAACCGCCCGCTGCGGCGCATGGTAACATGGGGGCTGTGGATCTACGCCACGCTCTACATGCTCAATGTCGCCGATGATGTGGCAGTGTTTCTGGATGACGTGGCGCTGACCATCGGTGAATTCCGGCTTTCGGTACTGACCGTCCTGACGGCCTTGGTGGTGGTCGGCGCGTTGTTGACCATGGCGCGGCTGGTAAGCACCACCACCGCCGCGACGATCCGCAAGAATGAGGACATCAGCCCCTCCATGCAGGTGCTGGCCGTGAAGGGGGTGCAGATCCTACTCTACGGTTTGGCGTTCTTTATCGGCGTTCGGGCCGTGGGGATTGATCTGACGGGGCTGGCGGTGCTCTCGGGTGCGATCGGTGTGGGCCTTGGCTTTGGTCTGCAAAAGGTCGTATCGAACCTCGTCTCAGGCGTGATCATCCTGCTGGATAAGTCGATTAAGCCGGGCGATGTGATCAGTCTGGGGGAGACCTTTGGCTGGATCCAAACGCTCGGCGCGCGCTATGCCTCAGTGGTGACGCGGGACGGCAAAGAATACCTGATCCCGAACGAAGACCTCATCACCGGGCAGGTGGTGAACTGGTCACATTCCAACGACTTTGTGCGCCTCGATATCTATTTTGGCACAGCCTATTCCGACGATCCGCATGTGGTGCGCAAACTGGCCGTTGATGCGGCCAAGGGCGTCGACCGGGTGCTGAGCTACAAGGCGCCGGTCTGCCATATTGTGGGCTTTGGCGATTCGTCGGTGGATTACATCCTGCGCTTCTGGATCAAGGATCCGACCGGCGGGCTGACCAACATTCGCGGCAATGTCTATCTGGCGCTTTGGGATGCGTTCAAGGAAAACGACATTTCCATCCCCTTCCCGCAGCGCGAGGTGAAGATCATCGAAGACAGTCAATTGGCGCTCTCCCGGGCTGCAGCGACGCAGAATTTGCCTGACTAAGCGGGGATTTGCGCCACGGTTGGCGCGGAACGCATAGGGTCCATTGAAAAATCTGGCCTATATCGCTAAATTAGGGGGGCTCGGCACCGGGGCAAGCGTTCAGCATTGGCGGTGCATTACGAAGGAGGACAATGTCCTGTCTCTTAACGTTGACGCAGCGCAGGCTGCTGACCATGGGGCCGCAATGACTGCCGCCTCGCAAATCGCAACCAGCGACGACCTGCTGGCGCTTATCCTTTCCTCGCTGAATGACGACAAGGCCGAAGATATCGTGCAGATCGATCTGCGCGGCAAGACGGCCATCGGCGACTATATGGTGATCTGCTCGGGCCGCTCCACGCGGCAGGTTTCGGCGATCTCGGAAAAGCTGGCACAGGCCGTCAAAGACGCCACCGGACGTACGTCCAAGATGGAAGGCCGCGAAACCGGCGACTGGGTCTTGATCGACACAGGCGACGTTGTTGTGCATGTCTTCCGCCCCGAAGTGCGTGAGTTCTACCAGCTCGAAAAGATGTGGCTGGGCGGCGAACACGCGGCCGCGGTCATGCCGCACTGATCCCGCTTTCGCGGGACTAAGCCATGCGGGTACATATCTGCGCCATGGGCCGGCTTCGTGCCGGTCCCGAAAAATCTCTTGTCGATGACTATCTCACCCGGTTTGACCGGACCGGGCGCGGTCTGGGCCTTGGCCCTGCGCGCGTGGTCGAGATGGAAGACAAGAAAGGCGGTGGGATGGCCGCCGAGGCGGTGTTGTTGCAGCGCGCGATCCCCCAAGGGGCGGTGATCTGTGTGCTGGACGAACGCGGCAAGGTTGAAACTTCCCCGGCTTTTGCCGAACGGCTTGGCGCTTGGCGTGATGCCGGGCGGGGGGATCTGGCCTTTGTGATCGGCGGGGCGGATGGCATTGACCCCAGCTTGCGGGCGCAGGCGGATCACGCGCTGTCATTTGGCAAGATGGTCTGGCCGCATATGCTGGTGCGGGTCATGCTGGCCGAACAGCTTTACCGCGCGGCAGCGATCCTATCGGGCGGACCCTATCACCGGGTCTAGGCCCGTCTTGGCTTAGCGCAGTGGAACGCGGACAATTTCCGACGCCCAGCCATCTACACTGTCGCGCGCTTGAATGCTGACTTCGGTCACACCCTCGGGGATACGTACGCCCGACAGTGACCGGGTAAAGGGCTGTTCCTGAACATGTGGATGCGCCAGATTGCGCGTGCCCAGAGGTTTCCCATCGGGGTCAAGAACGCGCCAAGCGTCAGCATAGTGATCCCAACCGCTGTCGTTATGACGGATGGTTACGTCAAACTTCCACAGGTCACCAAGTTGATCGACCCTGACATTCAAAATGGCGGGAGGATCGGCCAAGGCCGGTGTGGCAAAAGCCAATATGGCAAAGATGAGGCTGCGATTTAACATATGACACCACCTAAAATAACAAGCTTTATATAGAGCATTTGGCCGCGGTTCCAAGCTTGGCCGAACTTGGGCTGCGCAAATCACTGTGATACCGTGAATTCGTGGTGCAATTGCACCAAACACGCGGCAGACTGGTCAAACCCGCGCCACGATACCTATGCTGCGCGGTAGGGGGAGGATCGCGATGGACATGCCAAAACCAGATGCCGGTATCATTGCGCGCAAGGCGCGGATCGTTGCGCGGCTGCGCGCGGCCTTGCCGCAGGCCGCTGTGATCGACGATGTGCATGAGACTCGCGCCTATGAATGCGACGCGCTAACCGCCTATAAATGTCCGCCCCTCGCTGTCGCCTTGCCTGCCAGCACCGAAGAAGTCTCGACCGTGCTGCGCATCTGCCATGAGGAGGGCGTGCCGGTCGTGCCGCGCGGGTCGGGCACCTCGCTTGCCGGTGGGGCGTTGCCGACGGCGGATAGTGTGGTGCTGGGCGTGGCGCGGATGGCCGAGGTGCTAGAGGTCGATTATGACAACCGCCTGATGCGGGTGCAAACTGGCCGCACCAACCTCAGCGTGACCGGCGCGGTTGAGGAGGATGGGTTTTTCTACGCGCCCGATCCCTCCAGCCAGCTGGCCTGCGCCATCGCGGGCAATATCGCGATGAACTCCGGCGGGGCGCACTGTCTGAAATACGGGGTCACCACCAACAACCTGCTGGGCGTCACGATGGTGATGATGGATGGCGAAGTGGTCGAGATCGGCGGCGGCTATATGGACGCGGGCGGACTGGACCTTTTAGGCTTGATCTGCGGCTCCGAAGGGCAGCTTGGCGTGGTGACAGAGGCGACGCTGCGGATCCTGCCCAAGCCCGAAGGCGCGCGGCCCGTGTTAATGGGCTTTGACGACAGTGCCGTAGCCGGGGCCTGCGTCAGCGACATCATCAAGGCTGGCGTCTTGCCCGTGGCCATCGAATTCATGGACCGCCCCTGTATCGAGGCGACCGAAGCCTTCGCGCACGCAGGCTACCCGATGTGCGAGGCGCTGCTGATCGTCGAGGTCGAAGGTTCCGACGCCGAGATCGACCACCAGCTGGCGCTGATCACCGAGATTGCCCGCCGTCACAACCCGGTGGAACTGCGCGAAAGCACCAGTGCCGAGGAAAGCGCGGCGATCTGGCTGGGGCGCAAATCGGCCTTCGGTGCGATGGGGCAGATCAATGACTACATGTGTCTGGATGGCACGATCCCGGTGAACGAACTGCCGATGGTGCTGCGGCGCATTGCCGAGATGTCGGACAGCTATTGCCTTAAAGTCGGCAACGTCTTTCACGCAGGCGACGGCAATATGCACCCGCTGATCCTGTTTGACGCCAACAAACCCGGTGATCTGGAAAAATGCGAGGCCTTTGGCGCGGATATCCTGCGGCTTTGTGTTGAGGCGGGCGGTTGCCTGACCGGGGAGCATGGCGTCGGGATCGAGAAGCGCGATCTGATGCATGTGCAATATGCCGCGGCGGATCTGGAGGCGCAGTTGGCGGTGAAAGATGTGTTTGACCCGGCGTGGCTGTTGAACCCGGCCAAGGTCTTTCCTTTGGATGTCACGGAAGGGCGGCGCGGCAGCGGCGCATCGGTGGCTGCGTGACGATAACCTCAGAGACAGAATTGGTCGATGCGATCCGCAGTGCGCAAGCGCCCTTGTCCCTGCGGGGTGGCAATACGCGCGGCATGGCCGGGCCGGGGGCGGACCTGTCGCTTGCCGGATTGCGGGGCATCAGCCTCTATGAGCCGGGCGCGCTGACGCTGGTGGCGCAGGCAGGCACGCCGGTCTCCGAGATTGAGACGACATTGGCCGCCGAAGGGCAGCGGCTGGCCTTTGAACCGATGGACCACCGCGCGCTTATGGGCTGCAGTGGCACGCCGACCATCGGCGGGGTCTTTGCCGCCAATGTCAGCGGCCCGCGGCGGCTCGCCATTGGGGCCGCGCGGGATTTCCTGTTGGGTGTGCGCTTTGTCGATGGGCAAGGGAACGTCATCAAAAACGGGGGGCGGGTGATGAAAAACGTCACCGGCTATGATCTGGTCAAGCTGATGGCCGGGTCGCGCGGGACATTGGGAGCGCTGACCGAGGTGTCGCTAAAGGTGCTGCCCACCCCGGAAACCAGCGCAACGCTCGTGCTTTCGGGGCTGGACGACCCCGCAGCCATTGCCGCCATGGCACAGGCGATGCGCAGCCCTTTCGAGGTTACCGCAGCCGCCCATGACCCGGCACAGCGCCGAACGTATCTACGATTGGAGGGGTTTGAGACCTCAGTCACCTACCGCATCGGGCGGCTGAAGGATTTGCTCTCTGCAACCGGTGCCGCGCTTGAGAGTCTCGCGGCGAATCCCTCCGCGACCCTCTGGCGCGACCTGCGTGATGTAGCGGCCTTTCATGGGGCGGCGGGGGATATCTGGCGGGTGCATTGCCGCCCGACCGAGGCCCCCGCGCTGGCGGCAAAGGCCGGGGCCGAGGCAAATCTTTATGACTGGGCCGGGGGGCTGATCTGGCTGCGCATGGCCCCCGGCACCGACCTGCGCGCGCGGTTGGGGCGGTATGACGGTCACGCGACCCTATTGCGGGCCGATGACGCAGCGCAGGCACTGCCCTGGCAGGAACCCGAAGCGCCGGGCGTGGCGAGGTTGACGGCGGGGCTGAGGGCTAAGTTCGACCCGCGCGGTATCTTCAACGCCGAAGCCTTGGCACTGGCCCCATGACATTGCTGCTGATCTTTCTCATCGTTTTTCTGATCGGCCCGTTTCTGTTCAAAGCTCTGGTCGCCATGCCACCCTCCCTGCAGGCCATCCGTGCCTTGGGGGCCGTGGTTCTGGCCGCCTTTCTGATCGCCATCGGCCTGCGCTACGGCTTCTTGCGCTATTGGAGCGACAGCCTGTGGTTGCTCGGAGCCGTGGCCCTCGCACTCTGGGCCGCTTGGATCGGGGTGATTGCGCTGGTGGTCCAAGCGCTCCGTCGCGCCGACCCGCGCCCCGCCATGCGCCGATGGAGCGGGGTTCTGGGGGTCGTGGGCACGACCGTTCCTTGGTTCGGTCTCGTCCTCGCCAATCTGATGCGCAGCACATAATTTCGGAGCATCCATGCAAACTACATTCACCCCCGAACAGTTGCAGGATCCTGAAACGCAGCGCAGCAACGACATTCTGCGCGCCTGTGTACACTGCGGCTTCTGCACGGCGACCTGCCCGACCTATCAGGTCTTGGGCGATGAGTTGGACAGCCCGCGCGGGCGTATCTACCTGATCAAGGACATGCTTGAGAACGACCGCGACCCGGACCCAAAGACGGTGCTGCACATCGACCGCTGCCTTTCTTGCCTTGCCTGTATGACGACCTGCCCCTCGGGCGTGCATTACATGCATCTGGTCGACCACGCGCGCAGCTACATCGAAGAGCGGTACAAGCGGCCAATGGGGGAACGCGTGCTGCGCTGGATGCTGGCGCGGATTCTGCCCTATCCCACACGCTTTCGACTGGCGCTTTTGGGGGCCAAGATCGGGCGGCCCTTCGCCCGACTGATGCCCGACGCCCGGCTGCGCGCCATGCTTGAGATGGCGCCAAAGACGATCCCCCCGGTCAGCCGCAATGACGATCCGCAAAGCTTCCCGGCTCAGGGCAAACCGCTGCGGCGTGTGGCCCTGATGACCGGCTGCGCGCAAAAGGCCCTGAACACCGATATCAATGACGCGACGATCCGGCTGCTGACCCGCGCGGGCTGCGAGGTGGTGGTGGCCGAAGGCGCGGGCTGTTGTGGGGCGCTGACCCATCATATGGGCAAGACCAATGAAAGCCACGCCCACGCCGCCCGCAACATCAGCGCGTGGTGTGCTGAGATGGCCGGCAAGGGGCTGGATGCCATCGTGATCAACACCTCGGGTTGCGGTACCACGGTCAAGGACTACGGCCATATGTTCCGCAATGATCCGCTGGCAGAGGATGCCGCGCGGGTTTCGGCCTTGGCAAAGGATGTGACGGAGTTGCTCGCGGAGTTGGACCTGCCTTTCGCTGAACCTGCGGAGCAAGGCATGGTCGTCGCCTATCACGCGGCCTGCTCGCTGCAACATGGGCAACAGATCAAGGCCACGCCGAAGACGCTGCTGAAACAGGCGGGATTTACGGTTGTGGAACCGGCGGACAGTCACCTCTGCTGCGGCTCGGCGGGCACCTATAACCTGATGCAGCCCGAGATTTCGGCCCAACTGAAAGAACGCAAGATCAAGACCTTAGAGGCCAAATCCCCAAACGTCATCGCGGCGGGCAATATCGGTTGCATGATGCAGATTGGCTCGGGAACCGGGGTACCTGTAGTGCATAGCGTCGAACTGCTCGATTGGGCCTGCGGAGGGCCAAAACCGCCGGCGCTCAGCCGTGATCCCGATGCGCCCGCGCAGGTGCCGCGTTTGCGTTAAGCCATCGCCGTATTTTCGCCGCAACTCCCCTATATCCGCCAAAGTGGACATGGTTTTGAGGTGCATTTTGCGACAATTGTTGGCGGCTATTCTCGGGGTCTTTACCTTCGCAACGACGGCGATGGCCCAAGACAGCGCGCTCAAAGCGCTCGATAACGGTGTCGATGCCGCCGCTTGGGAGGCTGTGGGCCGCCTTGACATCGGCGGCACCGGCTTTTGCACCGGCACGCTGATCGCGCCGCGTCTTGTCCTGACCGCAGCGCATTGTCTTTTCGACCGCGAAACTAAAGCCCGGATTGATCATGGCAAGGTGCAGTTCCTTGCCGGCTGGCGCAACGGCCGCGCCGGGGCCTACCGCGATATCCGCCGCGCCGTGGTGCACCCCGACTACGTCTATGACGGAGAGGTATCCTCGGGTCGGGTACGCAATGATCTGGCGCTCTTGGAACTCTCCCGCCCCATCCGCAACACGACGATCCGCCCCTTTGGCACCGCCGCGCGGCCGCGTCCCGGCGACAGCGTGGGCGTGGTCAGCTATGCCCGTGACCGGGCCGAAGCGCCGTCCCTGCAAGAGGTTTGTAAGGTTTTGGCGCAGCAAGAAGGGGTTCTTGTCACCTCTTGTTCAGTCGATTTCGGCTCCAGCGGCGCGCCGATCTTTAGCATTGTCGCGGGCGAGGCGCATATCGTTTCGGTCGTCTCGGCCAAGGCCGAGGTCGAAGGCGCGCAGGTCTCTCTCGGCACCGCTCTTGGCGCGCCCTTGGCGTTGCTGCAAGCGGAGCTGGTAGCGGGCAAAGGTGTGTTTCTGGATTCCAACCCCGCTGGCAAGCGCATCCGGGTCGGCGAAGAGCGCGGCACCGGAGCGAAATTTATCCGACCCTAAATCTGCGACCCCAAGTCTTGAAAGCGCGCAAAACCCTTCCCACATGAGCTTTGCCGAAGTGCCTCTATAGGGCTTCGGCGCTTGAAAAACCGGGTCTGTCCAATGGTGGAAGGCCCGATATGTCAATCGCTCAAAGATGAGGATGAACACATGCGTAGCTTTGATTTCGCACCCCTTTACCGCTCCAGCGTTGGTTTCGACCAGATCGCCAATATGATGGACCGGGTTTTGACAAATGATGGGGCCACCCCCAGCTATCCCCCCTACAACATCGAAAAACTCGATAACGATGCTTACCGCATCTCCATCGCCGTGGCTGGTTTCTCTGACAGCGACCTGAGCGTCGAAGTACGTGAGAAGGCGCTGATCGTTTCGGCCCGCAAGGCGGATGAGGATGAGGCCAAGACCTACCTGCACCGCGGCATCGCCACCCGCGCCTTTGAGCGTCGCTTCCATCTGGCGGACCACGTTCAGGTGATCGGCGCGGCCCATGCCAACGGCATGCTGCATATTGAGCTTGAGCGGCAGGTGCCCGAGGCCCTGAAACCACGCCAGATTGCGATCTCTTCCGAGGTGAAGGCGATCGACAAGGACGTGGTTGACGCTAAATCCGTAAACTAAGCGCGGTTCCATTCCGAGCTTTGTGAAGGCCCGCTATCAAGCGGGCCTTTTTCGTTGGGTAGCGGGCAACTGCGGGCATGGCTTTGGGAGGATATCTGCCGGTGAGGGGAGCCGAAACCGGCGTGTTTCTGCTGCGCATTGGTAGGCGCGAAACCAAGGGCCAGCCACCGGGTTGAGGGTGGGACCGGGCAGGCGTGCTCGGGCAACTGCGTGCAAAAATCCGCACGCGCAATGAAAGGAAGACCCATGACAACCTATGTAAATTCCCTACGCAAATTGACTCTGACCACCGCTGTGGCAGCTTTGATGACCGCTCCGGTCGCCGCGCAATCGCTAGATGCGGGTGTTGGCTCTGACGTGAGTGCCGATGTGGCCGGCACCGAAGTCGACGCGAATGTCGCGGCTGACGTCGATGGCAGCCTGCCCGTAGACCAAGCTGCCACAGCCGACACAGACATCGACACCGCGCTTGATGGTAGCTCCATCGCTGTAGCGTCGGATGACACTGTAATTGGCACGATCTCAAACGTTGAACCGCAGCCTGATGGTTCCGTGCGCTATTCCATTGATCTATCTAGCGATCTGGACGTCGATAGCGACCGTGCCGTGGTGCAGATCGATCAGGTTGTTGATGCCGAGGGGCAACTTGTCATTGGCATGACAGGCGAAGAATTTGCCGCAGCCCTGACCCATCAGATGAATGCAGGCGGCGCTGCACAGACCCAGACCAACTAAGTCAGGTCATTCCGATAGGGCGTCCTCTCCCGCGCCCCGAGGCCGGCAGCATGAAAGTGCTGTCGGCATTTTTTGTGCCCGCTCTTTGGTCGAGAGTTCTGTCAGCTTGCCAAGATGCCCGAAGAAAATTAGAGAGATTTAGTTATGATATAACATATCTTTTTCGCCACTCGGCATAAACACGGAGTATGACCTTGCAAAAGACACTCGCATCCCCGCTTTACCTTCTCGCTCTTGGCGCTGGCCTCGCGCTTTCGGCACCGGCGTACGCGGAAACGGCTTCTAAGACGAATAATGAATCGCATAGTCACGACCACGACCACGACCACGACCACGCTCATGATCACGACCATGCCAAAGAAGACATCTACAAAGGCTACTTCGACGATGAACAGATCAAGGATCGCCCCTTGTCTGATTGGGCAGGCGACTGGCAATCCGTGTTTCCGCTGTTGCAACAGGGCGCGCTTGATCCGGTGATGCAGCACAAAGCTGAAAAAGGCGACAAGACCGCGCAGGAATACAAAGCCTACTACGAGGTTGGCTATGCCACCGATGTGGACCGCATCACCATCGAAGGTGATGCCGTGACCTTTTTCCGCGCGGGCGATCCGGTACAGGGGCGTTATGCCAGCGATGGTTACGAAGTTCTGACCTACGAAAAGGGCAACCGCGGCGTGCGTTATGTTTTTGCCAAAGAGGGCGGCGATGCCGAAGCATCGGCGTATATTCAATTCAGCGACCATATCATCGCACCCGAGAAGGCCGACCACTACCACCTCTATTGGGGCGATGATCGCGCTGAAGTGCTTGCGGAACTCACCAACTGGCCAACCTACTTCCCCACCAGCATGAGCGCCGCTGACATCGCGGCGGATATGCAGGCGCACTAAAGGCGGCCCATCAGCATGTCTGGCAGAAAACGAAACCTGCGCAGCGGGCTGAAGCATAGGCGGCGGCAGGGTGATCCGATGGCGGCATATGATCGCCTGCCACCGCCTCTGCGGGCTTGGCTAGCGCAGGCGGCATTGCCGTGGTCGCCGCAATCCGCGCATCGGATTTGGTGCCGGGCGTTGCAGCGCTGCGAAGGGGATGTGGCGCAGGCCGTGCATCACTTGAGCCGCGCAGAAGGTCGGATGCTGGCGCAGGACCGCCCGGAGCGTTAAGGCAAAACAAAACGGGGCGCGCCTTAGGCACGCCCCGTTTCATTCCTCCGGTCGGTTCTTAGACCGACAGGCAGACGTATTTCATCTCAAGGTAGTCCTCGATCCCATGGTGGCTGCCTTCGCGGCCAAGGCCGGATTGCTTGACCCCACCAAAGGGCGCAAGCTCGGTCGAGATGATGCCGGTGTTCACGCCGACGATGCCATATTCCAGCGCCTCGGCCACCTTGTAGACACGGCTGAGGTCCTTGGCATAGAAGTAGGACGCGAGGCCAAAGATCGTGTCGTTCGCCATGGCGATCACGTCGTCCACATCGTCGAACTTGAACAGCGGCGCGAGCGGGCCGAATGTCTCTTCCTTGGCGACCTTCATGTCCTGCGTCACGCCGGTCACGATGGTCGGGCCGAAGAAGTTGCCGCCCATGTCATCCTTGGCGTTGCCCAGAATGATTTCGGCCCCGTTGTCGACCGCATCCTTGATATGCTCGCGCACCTTGTCCGAGGCTTCGGGGTTGATGAGCGGGCCAAGGTCAGTGCCCTCTTCAAGGCCGTCGCCGACCTTCATCTTGCTCACACGGTCCTTCAGCTTGGCGGCGAATGTGTCATAGACGCCCGCCTGCACGTAGATCCGGTTGGCGCAGACGCAGGTCTGGCCATTGTTGCGGAACTTGCACATGATCGCGCCTTCGACGGCGGCATCTAGATCGGCGTCATCGAAGACGATGAACGGCGCGTTGCCGCCCAATTCCATCGAACATTTCATCACTTGGTCTGCGGCCTGTTTCAGCAGGATGCGCCCGACTTCGGTGGAGCCGGTGAAGGTCAGCTTGCGCACGGCGGGGTTCTCGCAGAACTCTTTGCCCACAGCCGACGAGGACGACGACGGTAGCACGTTGAACACGCCTGCGGGAATGCCTGCACGTTCGGCCAGCACACCCATGACGATGGCCGAGAGCGGAGTCTCCGCCGCCGGACGCGCCACAAAGGAACAGCCCGCCGCCAGCGCCGGAGCCGCCTTGCGGGTGATCATCGCATTGGGGAAGTTCCACGGCGTGATCGAAGCGGCAACACCGATGGGTTGCTTCATCACCATGATGCGCTTGTCGCGCTGGTGGCCGGGGATCATCTCGCCGTAGACGCGCTTGGCCTCTTCACCGAAGAACTCGATGAAGGAGGCGCCATAGGCGATCTCGCCCTTGGCCTCGGCCAGCGGTTTGCCCTGTTCGGCGGTGAGGATAGTGCCCAGATCGTCTTGGTTCTCCATCATCAGGTCGAACCATTTGCGCATCACTGCGGCGCGTTCCTTGCCGGTCCAGCTGGCCCAGTCCTTCTGCGCCTTTTCCGCCTGTGCAATAGCACCCGCGACTTGTGCGCGGCTCAGATCAGCAACCTGTGCGATGACATCGCCCCGCGCGGGGTTGGTTACGTCAAATGTGCCGTCATCGCCGTCGACCCATTGGCCACCGATATAGGCGCGGGTCTCCAGCAAGCTGGGGTCTTTGAGTAGTGATTTCAGATCCGTCTTAGCATCAGTCATGTCATCTCTCCGCTATTCTCTATAGCCTCCAAAGCAACAACGAGTATGATTGTCCAGTTCAGTTTGATCAAATCCGGGGTGGGAGACCCAAATGATGCTAGATGACGCCTATGCAAATGCAGCCTATATCGATGGGGCCGACGGCTTTCCGCCCCGCTGGGAGAAGGAGGCAGAGGCGTTTCGCGCAAACTTGGGCGCGCGGGCGCAGTTGAATGTGCGCTATGGCCCTTCGGATCGTCAGAAATTCGATTTCTTCCAGCCCGAAGGCGTGTCGCGCGGCACGGTCGTCTTTGTGCATGGCGGCTATTGGAAGGCGTTCGACAAGAGCTATTGGTCGCATCTGGCTGCCGGGCCATTGGCGCGGGGCTATGCTGTGGCGATGCCGTCTTATGATCTTTGCCCCGATGTACGCATCTCGGAAATTTCGACACAGATCGCCGCCGCGTTGACCGAGGTGGCGAACCGCACGCAGGGCGCCATCGTGCTGTCGGGCCATTCGGCGGGCGGGCATCTGGTGGCGCGAATGACCGACCCCTTGCTCTTGGGGGCGGAGGTGCGGGACCGGATCACACGGATCGTGCCGATCTCGCCCGTGGCCGATCTGACACCGCTGCTTCAGACCGAAATGAACGACACCCTGCGTCTGGATGAGGCCGAAGCTGCCGCTGAAAGCCCGATGAACATGACCCCGCCCCATGGGGTTGACGTGACGGTTTGGGTTGGCGCGGATGAGCGCCCGGTCTTCCTTGAGCAGGCCGAGAATTTCGCCCGTAGTTGGGGCGCGAAGCAGGTTGTGGCCGAGGGCAAGCATCATTTCGATGTGATTGATCCGCTGGCCGAAGCTGATAGTGAGCTGACCAAAGCACTTTTGGGCAGCTAAATCGCTTGCGCCGCGACAAATGCCCTGCGCCAAGGCGTAAGGCATTTGCCGCAGTGCCGCAGAGGAACTATGTCGTGAGGGGAAGGCCCCTGATCGGCCGCGCGACGTAATTGAAAGGGCCGAAGATGAAAATCGTCAAATGGGTGTTCTGGGTAACCATTTGGGTGATGGTGGGGGCGTTCTTCCACTATACCTTGCCACAGACCGATATCGTGCGTGTCACGGACACCTATGAAAAGCGGATCGACTTCGGCATCAGTTCTATATTCTGGTCCGGGTCGTCGACTGACAGTGCCGGGCAGGCGGTCAACCGCGATGTCTTTTTCATCCAGACCCGCCGCGCCAAGGGCGATGTCATGGTCTACCGTAACGAAGATACGGGCTGGGGCTGGCCGCCCTATTTCAAATTCGACACCGCCAACCTTCAGGCCGAGGCCGCAGACGCACGCAGCACCACTGGCGCACCGCAGTATTACGCGCTGAAACACTATGGTTGGCGCAGTGAGCTATTGTCGATCTACCCCAATGCCATCTCGCTCCGAGCGGTCGAAGGGCCTGAGGCGAGCAAGGGTATTCCCTTTGTCACCATCATCGTGCTGCTGCTTTTCGCGGCGCTGGTCTATGCGATCTGGGTGCGCTGGCGGCGGTTCCGCCGGGCGCGGCTGGACCCCAAGATAGAGGCGATCGAGGATGACATCGCCGTTCGACGGGGCCGTTTTGCCCGTTGGCGGGCCGAACGCCGCGCGCGGAAGTAAAATCACTGAGAACTGCAAGCGCTGAGCGGGGCAAGAAGTGTCCCGCATTCAGGTAAAACTCTGGTATTCCATCCTATATGGACATCATCCTCGTCACCACGATCATCGCGTCGCTCTTTGTGGTCATCGGCTTGGCCGAGCCCTTGGCGGCGCGATTGCGCCTGCCATTCAGCGTGATCCTTGCTGTTGTGGGTATCCTTATCGGGGCCTCGGCGATCTTTTTGTTGCGTACGGATTTGACCGATGCGCTGAACCCGATGGCCGCCGCCATTCTGGGGCTGCCGATCCGGTCGAACGTCTTTCTTTACGTCTTTCTGCCGACGCTGTTGTTCCAAGCGACCTTGGGGATGAACCTGCGCCGGATGGTCGACGATTGGGTGCCAATCCTTGTGCTGGCGGTCGTGGCGGTTGTGGTGGCGACGGTCAGCATTGGCTACGCGCTTTTCTGGTTTAGCGCCATTCCATTGGCGGCCTGTCTGCTGATCGGGGCGATTGTTTCAACCACTGACCCCTCGGCGGTTGTTTCGATCTTTCGCTCAATCTCGGCTCCGCGTCGGTTGGCGCGGATCATTGAGGGTGAAAGCCTGCTGAACGATGCCGCGGCGATCGCGCTTTTTGGTTTGTTCATGGGCTATGTCATGCTGGGCATCCCCGACCCGGAACTGGGCAGTGCCTTGGCGCAATTCCCGATGTTGATCGCGGGCGGGGCACTTGTCGGTTGGCTGGGCGCGCGGGTCGCTGTTTGGGTGATGGCGCTGTTTGCACGGCACGAACTGGCACAGCAATCGATCTCGGTCGCGCTCCCCTATCTAGCCTATATCGTGGCCGAGCAAAGCGTCGGCGCGTCGGGTGTGATCGCCGTGGTCGCGGCGGGGCTGACGCTAAACCTCACCGCGCCGGGCCGGCTGCCACCGCAAGCGCTGACCAATCTGCGCGAGTTGTGGGATGTGCTGGCCCATTGGGCGGGAGCGCTCATCTTTATCCTTGCCGCTTTGCTGATCCCGCGCTTGCTGGAAGAAGTCCGGCTGGAGGATTTCTTCCTTATTGCGGTGGTCGTCATTGCGGCGATCCTTTCCCGCGCGGTGATCCTTTTTGGCCTGCTGCCATTGCTGACGGCTGCCAAACTTTCCCCGATGGTTGAGCGGCCCTATCGCGTGGCCATCCTTTGGGGTGGGCTGCGCGGCGCGGTCACGCTGGCGCTGGCCCTAGCCGTGACGGAAAGCGTGCGGGTACCGGATGATATCCAACGGATCGTGGGTATCTTGGCCACCGGGTTCACGCTCTTTACCCTTTTGGCACAGGGTACGACGCTACGTTGGATCATTGGGCGATTGGGCTTGGATCAGCTTTCCCCCATCGACCACGCGCTGTCGCGGCAGGTGATCGCCGTTGCCCTACAGACCGTGCGCGAGGATGTGGCCCAAACGACCGAAAACTACGATCTGAACCGCGATATCGTGCGGTCTGAGGCCAAGCGCTTTGGCGAGCGGTTGGAGACGACGGTGAAGACTGCCGAAGAGGCGACCGACATCCTTGACCGCGACCGCATCGCGCTTGGCCTGATCGCGCTGGCGGGCCATGAGCGCGACACGATCCTTGCCCGCGTGCGGGAGCGGACGATCTCGGCCCGGATGGCCGATCTGGTGCTCTCTGACGCTGACCGGCTGATCGAAGGGGCGCGGACCCAAGGCCGCAGTGGCTATCAACGTGCGGCGCGGCGCAGTGTGGCCTATGGGCGCACCTTCCGCGCAGCGGCGGTGCTGCACGGGCGCTATGGTGTGTCTGGCCCATTGGCGCGGATGACGGCGGACCGCTTTGAGATGTTGCTGTCGCAGCGGTTGATCTTGCGCGACTTGGGGACATTCATCGACGGGCGCATTCGCCGTATTCATGGGCGCCGGGTGGCGGAACTGCTGCACGATCTGCTGGCGCGCCGCATCGAAGGAATTGAAACCGCCTTGGAAGGTTTGCGGCTACAGTACCCCGGTTACGCCGAAGAATTGGAACGCCGTTTCATTCGCCGGACCGCGCTGCGTTTGGAAGAGCGTGAATATACGTTGATGCGCGAAGATGGGCTGTTTGGAGCCGAAGTCTATACCGCTCTCATGCAGGAATTGACGACACGGCGTATGGCAGCGGAAGGTCGACCGGGGCTGGATCTCGCCGTGCGGCGCGGGGCGCTCATTGAGCAATTTCCTCTGTTCACAGATCTGGAGGATGGCGCGCTAAAGCGGCTGAGCCGGTCGCTCAAAACCCGCTATGTCGATATTGGCGATGTGGTTTTGCATAAGGATAGCCCTGCGAGCAGCGTTTTCTTTATCGCTTCGGGCGCGGTTGAGTTAGAAAGCGCGGGGCAAACTTGGCGTTTGGGGCGCGGGGAAATGTTTGGGCAGATGGCGATCCTGACCAACCGAGTACGTCGGGTAGATGTCCGGGCCATCGCACCCACGACTCTACTGGTGCTGGACGAAGACCGCTTTCGACGCCTGCTTGAACGGAGCGCTGCACTGCGAGACGCCGTGCGGGCCAGTGCGGAAAAACGGGGGATCGATCCGGTGGATCTGGTGGCCGGTGACGGTAAGATTTGAGCGGTGAGGCGGGGGAAAACGCTGGCGTTGCGGCTGGGGCCGATGCTGCGCAGCGGTATTTGAGAAAGGATGAAATTAGGGGAGGGGCGTTTTGTTGATTGTTAGGTGCGGCCAGCTAGGGCAGCCGCACCTTGCGCTTGTCGATCAGCCGTCGTTTGTGATCTCGCCGGTGCTGGCGTCGATTATCACGTCGCGTTCGCCCGTGGCGTCGGTCAGTTCGACCTCATAGACCATGCGGTCGTCTTCTTCGTCGAGTGATAGCTCTTCAACCCGCGTGCCGTCTTGACTTTCGAGTTCGGTAAGCGCTTGCATCAGGACTTCGAGGGAGTCACCGGCGGCGCGTAGCTCATCCTCCTGGAACAGACCGCTGAGGAAACTGGTCAGTTGCTCTTCGGATTGCGAGAGCACCTCGCCCGTAGCGGCATTCACGGTCACTTCGTAGACGGCATCACCGCGGACGAGGTCAATTTCGTAGACCAGCGCATCGCCTTCGGTTTCAATCTCAGCTTCGAGTACGCCGCCGTCGATGCTGCCTTGCGCGGCTTTGACGGCCTGGGACATGCTGACACGGTCTACCTGCGGGGCGGTCTCTTGGGCAAGGAGGGCAGCTGGGGCAAGCAGGAGGGAAGTGGCGATGGCGGTGAACTTGGGGTGCATGGGTGACCTCATTAGTTGCATGTTGGTTTTGCCGATCCGCAGATGGTGCGCGGTATCGGCGTTCCGGGTCCAACGCCTGTCGGTCGGGGCTGTTCCATGTAGTTAGAGTGGTGGTGCTAATCTGCGAAGAGATTATCGGTCTGCGCGATCGCGCGGGCCTTATCCTCAGTAACGGTCAAGAAGCGTGCCAATGCTGCGGTATTGGTCTCTGTGTCGGCGTACTCAGACAGGCGGCCATAATTTTCGAACTGAGCATCACGAATTTGATCGGCTTCGTGCAGCATGTCGCCTCGGATTGTGGGCAGCAGGCGCGTCAGGGTTTCTTGGGACGTCTGCTCTCCGGCCAGCCCGATGCGTAGGGCGTGGTCAGTCAAGTACCGGTCTGTCAGCTTGCATTCGATCTCAAGCATGCGCACTTGGGCGCGGTCCGAGGCGAAATCATTCAGCAGGTCGAGGTTGGATGTATCCATACAGACGATCAGCCGCTCGCTATCATAATAGTTATAGAGCATCCGCATCAGCGCGCGCCGGTGGCGGGTGCGTTTTTCAAGCGTGGTTTGGATGCCGCCGAGGTCGGGCAGGGGGGTGTCTTGCTCATTAAACAAAAAGTCGATGGCGGGCAGGTTGGTCACCTGACGCATGCGCTCGAGCACACGTTTGGCCACATGCCATTTCTTTGCGATGACGATCAGCAGTTCACGTTCGCGACCAAGGCTGGCTTCGATCTCCCAAAAGCGGGGGGCGAAGCGGCGGCCAATACGGCCCCGCGCAGTGAGAAACTTAAAGAGGTTGCGGCCTTCGTTGCTGATCTGAAACTGTACCCCTCGGGCGGAATAGAGCAGGCCGAGGCGGCGTTTGAGGTCCAGCGCTTCGGGGCTGATTTTGCGCGCGAAGAGGTGGTTTTGACCGAGCAGCAGATCGTAGTGATCGTTGTAGAATGTGACCGGCATGCCGTAGTCGGAGAACAGCAGGAAGGTCAGGCTGCGGTTGGAAATTTCGGCCTCGGGGACCAGATGGCGCACGAGGGTTTGGAAAAACGTCTCATCCGGGATCCATGTGCTGCGGAAAAAGCGCATCACGTCGCGGCGGCGATGGGTGAATGCTATCAGCGCCTCAATGGTGCGGCGGCGCAGGCACCACCATTGGCTGCCGATTTGCACCTGAAGGTCGGCGGGGATTTTGCGGGTGAGGCCAAGGCGTTTCTGGACCTCAAACATCGCGTAGAACCGCTTGCGCTGTGTGCGTTCGTTGAACCAGTGGCGATAGATCAGCCGCTCTTCTTTCCAGCCGGTCTTGATCCAATCGCTGTCGAAATAATCCACGCTTTCGATGAAGTCGGTGTCGTTCTCGTCAAGAAACTGATGCGCGTATTCGGCGGATTTGATTGCCATGCAATCGCCGGACATCAGGTAGAAATGCGTGGCGCGGGGGAAGCTTTGCAGCGCGGCGGTGAGCGTATCCAGCGTGGCCTGTACCAAAGACCATTCGCCCCAGCCGCAGCGGATGCGGTTTCGCGGGAAGGTGACGCTGGGGTTGTCGCCAAGGGCGGTGGTGATCTGGACGTAATCCTCGGTACTGGCGGAAGCGTCGAAGTGGATCGCCATGTAATCGCCCACGGCGGTCAGCCGCTCGGCCTGCCGGATAACAGCCTCCGGATCCTTGTGGCACAGCAGGATATAGGCAATTTTCGCCATGCAGGATACCGAATGTCCTTGTCGCGGCCCGCTTGCATCGGCCTTTTGTCGTGGGTCATTTACCTAGTTAATCGTGAAGACCGATTGAATAAACAGCATTTCTTTGCTTTTTTGCTGCAAGGCCAGATTGTTGCTCAAAACAGTCAGCGCCAGCAGGAGGCGAGCGAGCATGGGTTTTCCCGGAACATGGATGACGGAGAGCGAGAGCATGGTGTACCGGGTGGTGCCCAAATGCGCCTGTTCGACCATCGGGCAGATCATGTATTATTCCGATCACGGCGAATTCTTTGACGGGGACATCCATGATGCCAAGGCAGGCATCCACAAATGGGCCTTGGATGCATCGCAGGGGCCGATTACCGATAATGTGACAGCGCGCAAGTCCTATGCCTTTACCTGTGTGCGCAATCCCTACACGCGGGTTTTGTCATCCTTCTTTGACAAGATTTGCGGCATCCAGCGCAATGGGAGGCGGTATCGCGGCAATCTGGTGCCGCTGCTGGTGCAGAAATACGGGATCGACGTGGGCGGCGATGACGGCAAGCAGGAGTTTGACCAGATCGCCAGCTTCCGGCGCTTCTTGTTGTTTGCGCGCGATACCATCCGCTGGCGGCGGCCGATGGACCCGGACATTCACTGGTCTGCGGTGTCGGGGCACGTCAGCACATTCATCATCAACGGTGGCACCTACGATAATATCTTTTGGACCGAGCAATTTAACGAAGGCATGCAGCAGGTGCTCGATGCCGTGGACACGCCGCATAAGGTTGATCTGGCGGCGATCCCGCGCTTTAACGAAAGCGAGGGCCACGGGCCCAAGCGGGCGCATCCGGTTGAGGATTACTTTGACGATCTGTCGATGCATCTGATGCGCGAGATCTACAAACGCGACTTCGACCTGTTCAAATATGACTTCGACAATCCGGGGAACAAGCTGCCCGTGGGGGAGATTGATCTTGATGAGGTGCACGCCAAACTGGGTGACTGAACGGCAGCATCTTGCACCGGGGCGGGGGGCGCTCTACATGCTTTGGCATGTCACAGGTCAAATCCAGCTCCAAATCCGATCCGAACTACAAGGTGATCGCCGAAAACCGCCGCGCGCGGTTTGATTACGCTATCGAAGAAGACATCGAATGCGGCATCATCCTTGAAGGGTCCGAGGTCAAATCTCTGCGCGAAGGTGGGGCGAATATCGCCGAGAGTTACGCCGCCGTGGAGGATGGCGAGCTGTGGTTGGTGAATTCCTATGTGGCGCCCTACAAGCAGGCCAAGACCTTTCAGCATGAGGAACGCCGTCGCCGTAAGTTGTTGGTGAGCCGCAAGCAATTGGCGGACCTGTGGAACGCGACGCAGCGCAAGGGCATGACGCTGGTGCCGCTGGTGATGTATTTCAACCATCGCGGCATGGCGAAGATCAAGATCGGCGTGGCCAAGGGTAAGAAGCTGCATGACAAGCGCGAGACGGCGGCCAAGCGCGATTGGTCGCGGCAGAAGCAGCGGTTGTTGAAGGATCACGGCTGATACGCGCGGCAGGCCCGGGCAAGCCGCAGGCGCCGGGCCATCGCCTGCCCGCCCATCACGCCAGAGGCGTGCCAGAATACACTAGGCGCACCTTTGGTGCGACCGGGCTGGCGATTTGGTGAGGCGGGCGCCTCCTTGACGGCACACATCAAAGCTGAACCATAAGGTGGTGCCAACAGCCCGTAGCATCGCCACCCCACGGGCAGGCGATGGCCCTCCTTACACCTCTCACTACCCCCTTCCACTTGCCAGCATCCCCTACCGGTTATAGTCAAGGGCAACGCCCGCGACGAAGGAGGCCCCCATGGCCGACGATCCCAAGACATTGGTTTCAACCGACTGGTTGGCTCAGCACCTGAAAGACCCCGACCTGCGCATCCTTGATGCCTCGTGGTATTTGCCCGACGCCGGGCGCGATCCGAAGGCCGAGTATGACGCCGCCCATATCCCCGGCGCGCGTTTCTTTGACATTGATGACATCTCGGACGCGCGGTCGGACCTGCCGCATATGGCCCCCCCGATTGAGAAATTCATGTCACGCCTGCGCGCGATGGGCGTGGGTGATGGGCATCAAGTGGTGGTCTATGACGGCGCGGGGCTGATGTCTGCGGCGCGTGTCTGGTGGCTGTTCCGGCTGATGGGGCAAGAGAACGTCGCCGTGCTGGATGGTGGTCTGCCGAAATGGCAGGCCGAGGGGCGCGAGACCGAAGATATGCCGCCCGTTCCGCGTGATCGCCATATGACCGTGCGCTTTCAGAACCAACTGGTGCGCGATGTGACGCAGGTCGCCCATGCCTCCAAGCTCGGGGATCCGCAGATCGTTGACGCCCGCGCCGCCGCACGCTTCCGTGGTGACGCGCCTGAGCCGCGTGCGGGGCTGCGGGCTGGTCATATTCCGGGCGCGCGCAATGTGCCCTTCACCGAATTGCTCAACGACGACAAGACTATGAAGACCTCCGAAGAGACCCGCGCCATTTTCGAGGCGGCGGGCGTGGACCTGTCGAAACCCGTCATCACCTCTTGCGGGTCGGGCATCACCGCCGCCGTGCTGGCGCTGGCGCTGGAGCGGGCGGGTCACCGCAAATGGTCGCTCTACGATGGCTCTTGGGCGGAGTGGGGCATGTTTCCCACCGTGCCCGTCGCCACTGGCGCGGCTTAACCCTTTTTAGTTACCTTCCAACCGGAGAACCCCATGTTCGAGACGCTCAAGGCGCAACCCGCTGACAAGATCCTCGCCCTTGTACAGGCCTACCGCGAAGACCCGCGCGACACGAAGATCGACCTCGGCGTCGGTGTCTACAAAGACGCCAGCGGCAACACCCCGGTGATGCGCGCCGTCAAAGCCGCCGAGCAGCGCATCTGGGAAAACCAAGACACCAAAGTGTACACCGGTTTGGCCGGCGATCCGGCCTATACCAACGCGATGGCTGCGCTTGTGCTGGGCGATGCCGTGCCGCGCGGCGCGATTGCCGCCGCCGCCACCCCCGGTGGCACCGGTGCTGTGCGTCAGGCGTTTGAACTGGTGCGTATGGCCAATCCCGATGCGCGCGTTTTTGTGTCTGACCCGACATGGCCGAACCACCTGTCGATCCTGTCCTATCTGGGGATGGAAGTGGTCAACTACCGTTATTTCGACAGCGAAACCGGCGGCGTGAACTTCGATGGGATGATCGAAGACCTCAAGACCGCCAAGAAGGGCGATGTGGTCCTGCTGCACGGCTGCTGCCACAACCCGACCGGTGCGAACCTTAACAGCAGTGAATGGGATGCGGTGATCGAAGTGCTGCAAAGCACTGGTGCCGTGCCGATGATCGACATCGCCTATCAGGGCTTTGGCAACGGGCTGGAAGCCGATGCCGCCGCGACCCGCAAAGTGGCGTCTTCGGTGCCTGAGTGCCTGATCGCGGCAAGCTGCTCCAAGAACTTCGGGATCTACCGCGAGCGGACCGGCATCCTGATGCTGGTGGCTTCCGAAGCGGCCCAAGGGCTGAACCAAGCCACTTTGGCCTTCCTCAACCGCCAGAACTACAGCTTCCCGCCCGACCACGGCGCGCGGATCGTGTCGACCATCCTGACCGATGACGAACTCAAGGCTGACTGGAAGGCCGAGTTGGAGGACGTCCGCAACGCCATGCTGGCCCTGCGCGAGCACCTGGCCGGTGAATTGCAGCGCTTGTCTGGATCGGACCGTTTTGGCTTCCTCGCTCAGCACCGCGGCATGTTCTCGCGTCTTGGCACCACGCCGGACAAGGTCGAAGCGCTGCGTGAAAAGCATGGCATCTATATGGTGGGTGACAGCCGTATGAACATCGCAGGGTTGAACCAGAACAGCGTGCCAATTCTGGCCCGCGCGATCATTGACGTAGGTATCTAACAACAATCTGGGCCGCGCCTGTCGCGGCCCGATCTCTTTATCTGTACCGGGTTGATCCGGACCACAGCGGCACCATTGCCCCGGTTCTGTCCAGATTAGATCAAAACTTGGTCGGAATGGTCTGTTTGGATACCTCTGGGGAAAACTCAGGGTCAGACAGATTTTAGAATCAATTTTTCAGTGCATTCGAATGGATGTAAGCATGCCAGCTGTGCAGCTGGTGATTGTGACGGCTTCGCTCGTCACCGTGCTGGCCCTTTGGGTGCGTGGACATAGCAGCCTGCCCGGTAAACATTGGTTCCTATGGGCCATCTTTGCCATGGATTTCTGGCTTCTGTCCGTCGGGATAGAGCTTTCCGCCACTTCGGCCTCCTGTGCCTTTGCGATCAGCCGTTGGGCGTGGATCGGCTTTGTGCTGCTGCCGACATTTTGGGCCTTTTTTCTTTATGAATACGCGCTTGGGGCCAAGGTGCCGCGGCGGCTGGTGCCGCTTTGCAGTGTTGTCGCGCCTGCGCTTATCACCCTTGGGGCGGTAACCAACAATTGGCATGGAAAGTTTTACGGATCAGAGACCAAATGGCTGGCGGGGGAGAATGGATCATATATTCTGTCCGACCATGGTCCGCTGTTTTTTGTAGCGATTACATATCTTTATATGGTCATCATGGCGGCCGCAGTCGTCGCGGGCCGCGCAGTGCGTTCGGCAAATCCAGCAGTACGGAGCTTTTTTCTCAAGCTTTTTGCTGCGACGCTCATCCCGATGGTGGCCAATCTGACTTATATTATGGGCGGGGTTACCCTGTTTCACACCGACCCTACGCCATTTTCCTTTGCTCTTTCGCTGACGCTGGTGGTCTGGCTGGTGGCCGACAACCGCTGGATTGACGTCAGCGCAATTGCGCGGGAGCTTTTATTTTACAACAGCACCGATCCGGTTTTTGTGATCGACCCCGAGGGAGAGGCACTTGAGACGAACCCAGCGGCGGCAGAATTGCTGCGCCGGGAGGCCGTGCATGCCCCGGCGCTGCGTGAATTCGGAGAGTTAGGGTCGATTATCCGCTACCTCGCGGCACAGGGCTGTTTGCCAGATGTGACTGACTTTCAGCTGGGTCACCGCCATTTCGCCGTGCGCGCCCATGCGATTTCTTTGGGAATGGGGCAAAAGCACGTCGGCTGGGCCGTGGCGCTTTTGGATGTCACCGTACAGAAGATTGCCGCGCAAAAGGCGATTGCCGCCGAACAGATGCAGGCGCAATTTCTTTCCACGGTAAGCCACGAACTGCGGACCCCGCTGACGGTGATTAACGGCGCGCTTGGCTTGTTGTCGCAAGGCGGCACCAAGGTAAACGAGGCGCAAAAGGCCCGCTTGATCGCAAAGGCGACCAGCAGTTCCGAGGCGCTGACAAAGCTGGTGAATGATTTGATTGATACCCAGTGCCTCAGCAGCGCGCAGTTCAGCATAGACCCGAAACGATGCGCACTCGGCCCCATGGTTCAGAACGCGCTGGCGCAGGCAGAGAGCCTGCAGCCCGAGAAGAATATTCGCTTTACCTGTGACATTCCTGAAGCTGCGCTGATGGTGGAAGGCGATCCCGCGCGGCTGGCCCAAGCTCTGTCCAACGTGCTGTCGAACGCGGTGAAGTTTTCACCTCTGGGTGGGTTGGTCGAGGTTAGCCTGCGGTGTGAAGCGGGGGTGGCCGTGGTGGCCGTGAGTGACAGTGGCTGTGGCATCCCACCGGGGGCCGAAGATCAAGTGTTTGCACGGTTTTGCCAGCTGGACAGCTCCGACACGAAAACCGCCTATGGCAGCGGACTGGGGCTGCATATCACACGGCAGATTTTGGACCGTCACAATGGCAGCATCCGCTATGTCAGCGCACCGGGTGTCGGGACAACCTTTACGATTTCTTTACCGCTGGTGGCCTAACGCAAAACCGCCCGGCCTTTTCAGGTCGGGCGGTCGATTGTTTAGCGATGTCGCTAGGGTTTAGCCCTTGGCGAACTCGGGGTAGGCTTCCATCCCCAGTTCCGACATATCCAGACCGGTGATCTCAGCTTCTTCGCTGACGCGGATGCCTGCTACGGCCTTGATGATCATCCAGACCACGATGCTGACCACGAAGACGAAGATGCCAACCGCGGCAAAACCAATGATCTGCGTCACGAAGGATGTGCCTTCGGTGTAGACCGGCACAACCAGCGTGCCCCAGAAGCCAGCGATCAGGTGAACCGGGATCGCGCCGACCACGTCATCGATCTTGAACTTGTCGAGCATGGGCACGGTGAAGACCACGATGACACCACCAACGGCACCGATCCAAAGCGCGCCGAACAATGTCGGGTCAAGCGGTCCGGCAGTGATCGAGACGAGGCCCGCCAGCGCACCGTTCAGCACCATGGTCAGGTCGACCTTTTTGTACATCACCTGTGTCAGGATCAGCGCGGCAACGGCACCAGCGGCAGCGGCCATATTGGTGTTGGCAAAGATTTGCGCCACGGCGTCAACGTCTTCGATGGTGCCCATGGCAAGCTGCGAGGCGCCGTTAAAGCCGAACCAGCCCATCCACAGGATGAATGTGCCCAGAGTGGCGAGCGCAAGGTTGGAGCCCGGCATCGGCACAACGCGGCCATCCTTGCCGTATTTGCCCAAACGCGGCCCCAGTACGATGGCCCCGGCGAGTGCGGCAAAGCCACCAGCAGCGTGCACGAGGGTCGAGCCAGCAAAGTCGCTAAAGCCCATCGCGGAAAGGAAACCGCCGCCCCACTGCCAGGATGCCTCGATCGGGTAGATGAAGCCGGTCAGTACGACCACGAAGATCAGGAAGGGCCAGAGTTTAATCCGCTCGGCCAGCGCGCCTGAGACGATGGAGGCCGTGGTGGCGCAGAACATCAACTGAAAGAAGAAGTCGGAAGCGTTGGAGTAGCCGCCCGCGTCGATCTCGGACTTGATGTCTTTGGTGGCAAAGGTGCCAAAGACGCCTTCCATGATCCAATTACCGTCACCGGGATACATGATGTTGTATCCCACCAGCCAATACATGACTGCCGCGATGGCAAAGAGGCCCATGTTCTTGGTCAACTGCGTTGTCACGTTCTTGGATCGGACAAGTCCAGCCTCCAGCATGGCAAAGCCTGCCGCCATCCAAAAGACGAGGAAGCCGCCGATCAGGAAGAGGAGTGTGTTAAAGATGAAGGTCGTATCCGCCAGCGTCGCGTATTCTGCGTCCTGTGCCAGCGCCAGCCCGGGCAGGGCGCTGACCGCCGCTGCAAGGGGAAGTATTAAGATGGGTTTCATATGGTCGTTTCCTGTCTGCGGGTCCGAATGCGTGCTTACCGAAGCGGGCGGTTGCCCGTGCAGCACGAGAAAACCGGGAATCAGGCGCTGTTGGACAGGTTTGCTTGCCAAATTTGCGCCATTCATTGGCACCGCTGCTCAAAAAGCGGGCGCTGGCTGGAATCTGCCTATAAATTAATCAGACAATTGACGCCGATTGCGCCTTGAAGCGCTAAACAAACCGCTGCAGTCAGGCTAAAGTGGCAAAAAATAGGGCCGGGCAGGCAATTTTATGACCGACAAGAACAAGCGAAAGCGCCCTTTGGTGGCGGACAAGCGGTATCCGGGTAAGGCAAAGCCGAAACCCAAGTCGCGTGCACAGGCCAAACCTGCCGCGCGCAAGGCGGCACCCGCGCGCCGTAAGCCAGCCCGGACCAAACGGCCTCGGCGCGGGGGCATCGGTGGCTTTTTTGCCGGATTGGCTCGTTGGTTCTGGCGCTTGATCTGGACAATAACTTGGCGCGTTAGCCTGGTGGCTTTCCTCGTTCTTGGCTTGGCTGTCGGCTATATCTATACCACAATCCCGCCGCTTGACGCATTGCTGGATGGTCGTGCGCGTGGCTCTGTCACTATGTTGGACCGCGAAGGCGACGTCTTTGCGTGGCGCGGTGACCAGTTTGGCGGCGTGGTGTCCGCTGAATCCGTTTCCAAACACCTCAAAAACGCGGTCATCGCTACCGAAGATCGGCGTTTCTACCGTCACTTCGGGGTCAGCCCGCGGGGCATCGCTTCGGCTGTGCGCATTAACCTCAGCGAGGGGCGCGGCCCATTACAGGGGCACGGTGGCTCCACCATCACGCAGCAAACGGCAAAACTGCTCTGTCTTGGGGAACCCTATGACCCCAGCACAGGCATGACGGAAAAGGAATATGAGGCAGATTGCCGACGTTCTTCTTTGGGCCGCAAAGCCAAGGAAGCGCTCTTTTCCATGGCGATGGAGCTAAAATATACCAAGAACGACATCCTCTCGATCTATCTTAATCGCGCCTATATGGGCGGCGGTGCCTTTGGCGCCGAGGCCGCAGCGCAACGTTTCTTCGGCAAGCCTGCCGCAGCATTGTCGGCGTCCGAAGGGGCGATGCTGGCCGGTCTTTTGACCGCGCCCACAACGCTTTCGCCGACCAACAACCTTGATCGGTCACAAAGCCGCGCCGCCACAGTGATCCGCCTGATGGAAGAACAGGGCTATTTGTCCGCTGCCGAAGCCGATGAAGCCATCGCCAACCCCGCGCAACTGTCCGAAGCGGCAGAAGCCGAAGCAGGCGGTTACTTTGCCGATTGGGTCATGTCCTCGGGGCCGGAGTTCTTTACGCGCAACACCACCGAAGATGTCATCATTAAAACGACGCTCGATCAGCGCATCCAGCGTGCGGCTGAAGACGGCTTGAAATGGATTTTCGAGAACAAGGTGCGCGAAAGCTCGAAAGCGCAGGCAGCGATTGTTGTTATGTCTTCGGACGGTGCGGTGCGCGCACTGGTGGGGGGGCGCAAAACCAAAGTCGCAGGCGCATTCAACCGTGCCACGCAGGCGATGCGTCAGACCGGCTCGGCCTTCAAACCCTTCATCTATGCGGCGGCACTCGATCTGGGCTATTCGCCCAATGACATCATCGTGGACGAACCTTACTGCCTGAACATCCCCGGCTCAGGTCAATGGTGCCCCAAGAACTACACCAAGAACTTCAAAGGCCCGGTCACCCTGACCGATGCGCTCAAAAATTCGCTCAACATTCCGGCGGTCAAAGTCTCCGAAAGTGTGGGGCGTGAGATCGTAAGCTCGGTTGCCTCGCAATTCGGGATCAAAAGCGATCTGGCTGCTGGCCCCGCGCTGGCGCTTGGCGCGTCGGAAAGCACGCTGCTGGAAATGACCGGTGCCTATGCGGGCATTCTTAATGGCGGGTCGTCCGTGACGCCCTATGGTCTGATTGATCTGCGTCTGCTGGGCGAAACCGAACCCTTGATGGGGACCGGTGGCGGCATCAACGAGCGTGTCATTCAAGAAGATGCCGCGCGGCAGTTGGTCTACATGATGGAGAAGGTCATCTCTGAAGGGACGGGCCAACGCGCCAAGTTTGGCGGTCGTCAGCTGGCCGGGAAAACGGGCACGACCTCAGCGAACAAAGATGCATGGTTTGTCGGTTTCTCGGCGGATTATGTGGCCGGTGTCTGGATGGGTTATGACGATAACACACCGCTGACAGGGGTCACTGGCGGCGGCCTGCCGGCAGAGATTTGGCGTGAAACCATGAGCCGCGTGCATGAGGGCATGCCATTGACCGACTTGCCGATGCTCGCCCCCGCACCGCCGAGCGATTTCGGCGAAGCGCAGCCCGTGCCGGAGCCTCAAACATCGCAACCCCAAGGGGGCGGCAATCAGGGCGGTGGCGCGGACAACGTGATTGATCGGGTCTTGCGCGACATCTTTGGGGGCGGCAGCAGTGGCGACGGGGCCAGCGCCCCCGCGCCGGGTTTCCTCGATCGCTAGGGCGGTTGGGTGTTGGCCTTCGCAAAAGGAAAGTTGGCAATAAGTTGTTAAATTAATTATGCCTTAAAAAGGGCATACTGCGCAGCGGTGCTCGGTGGCGGATAGGGTTGGTAGATATCGATGCAAAGCGATGTTGTGAAAAGAGGGCTGGCTGAGCTGCGGCAGATACGCAGGCGCAGCCGTGGGCTTTATTGGGCGGTGGCGCTGTTCAGTCTTTTTGCCAATATGCTCATGCTGACCGGCCCGCTTTACATGCTGCAAGTTTATGACCGTGTGCTTGGCTCTGGTTCTGAGGAAACGCTGATCGCGCTCTCTGTTCTGGTTGTCTTTCTTTATGGTGTGATGGGGGTGCTGGATTACACGCGCGGTCGGATCATGGCGCGGGTGGGGGCGCGGTTTCAATCCGATCTCGACCGGCGGGTGTTTGATGCGGTGGTGCGCAAGTCTGCGGTGGCGCCGGATGTGAAAACCAATGCCAGCCTTGCGGATCTTGAGGCCGTGCAGCGTTTGATGACCTCGCCCGTTCTTATGGCCGCCTTCGACGCACCTTGGACGCCCATCTTCTTCGCGGCGATCTTCCTGTTTCACCCAATGCTGGGTTGGCTGGCGCTCAGCGGGGCGGCGGTGCTGGTGGCGATCACCGTGGCGAACCAATTGCTGTCGCGCGAAAGCCAAGCACAAGCTGGTATTTCGGGGCAGGCGGCAAATGCCATGTCAGACCAAATCAGGGTCGAGGCCGAAATGGTGCAGGCGATGGGCATGCGCGACGCCGCTTTTTCGCGCTGGCAGCAGGCCCGTGGTCAGGCGCTGCAGCAGCAGGTTAAATCAACCGATGTGGGCGGTACATTCACAGCAATGACAAAGACGCTGCGGTTGTTTTTGCAATCGGCAATGCTGGGTCTTGGCGCGTGGCTGGTTTTGCAAAACCAGATGACGCCGGGTGCGATGATTGCTGGCTCAATCTTGCTGGGCCGTGCACTGGCTCCGGTGGAATTGGCGTTGAACCAATGGCCGGTGGTGCAACGCGGGCGGGCCGGTTGGGCCAATCTGGCTCAGCTTTTGGGGGCTGTCGGGGTCGAACCCGCGCGCACCGCGTTGCCCAAGCCCAAGGCCAAACTGGTCGCCAAGGCCCTGACCGTCGTTGCTCCGGGTGAGAAGCAAGCCGCGTTAAAGTCGATAAACTTCACCGTAGAGCCGGGCCAAGCGGTTGGCGTGATCGGCCCTTCGGGGGCGGGCAAATCGACGCTGGCGCGCACTCTTACCGGGGTTTGGCAGCCTGCGGGTGGCTCAATTCGCCTCGACGGGGCTGCGCTAGAGCATTACGGGAGCGAGACGCTGGGACGGCACATTGGATACCTGCCGCAGCGGGTTCAGTTGTTTGACGGCACTATTGCCGAGAATATTGCCCGTCTTTTGTCCGAGCCGGATGACGCCAAAGTGGTCAAAGCCGCCAAGATGGCAGCGGCCCATGAGATGATCCTTGAATTTCCCCAAGGCTACGATACGCCGATCCGCGCGGGTCAGGTACGGCTTTCGGGTGGGCAAATGCAGCGTATCGGGCTGGCGCGGGCGCTTTATGACGATCCGGTGATCGTTGTGTTGGATGAGCCGAACTCGAACCTTGATAATATCGGCTCACAGGCGCTGAACCATGCGATCCGGCAAATGAAAGCCAGCGGGCGTTCGGTGCTGATTATGGCGCATCGCCCAGCGGCCATTCAGGAATGCGACACGCTGCTGGTGCTTGATGGTGGTATGCGCAAGGCCTTTGGCCCCAAGGATGAAGTGCTGGCAGAAATGGTGCAGAACCACCGCGAAATCAAAAAAGCGCCTGCGCATGCCGGGGGTGTAACATGAGCGATCAAACGGATAAGCGTTGGTCCGCAACGCGGCCTTTGATCCTTGGGTTTCTGGGGCTGATTGTGCTTTTCGGTGGCTTTGGTACTTGGGCCGTGACCAGCCAAATCGCTGGGGCTGTTGTTGCGTCAGGTCGGATCGAAGTCGACCGCAATCGGCAGATCGTTCAGCATGAAACGGGTGGCGTGGTGGCCGAGATCCGCGTTGATGAAGGCGACAGCGTCGCCGCCGGGGATGTATTGTTGCAACTCGACGCTGAGCAGCTCACCTCGCAATTGGCCATCGTCGAAGGGCAATTGTTTGAACTTATGGCCCGCCGGGGCCGGTTGGAGGCGCAGCGCGACGAAACCGACGCGGTGACCTTTGATGATGAATTGATCGCCGCTGGGTCGGAAAATACGGATGTGCAGGAATTGATCGACGGGCAGCGTAACCTGTTCGACGCGCGGCGCGTCAGCGTGGCCCAAGAGCTTGAGCAGTTGGGCAAGCGCCGCTTGCAGATCAACGCCCAAATCCGCGGTGTCGACGCGCAGGAAACGGCACTGGCACGGCAGTTGGACCTGATCGAAGAAGAACTGGGTAATCAACAGTCGCTGTTGGATCGCGGGTTGACGCAGGCGTCTGCCGTGTTGGACCTGCAACGTGAAGAGGCCCGTCTAACGGGGCAGATCGGCGAACTGTCAGCGCAAAAAGCCCAGTCCCAAGAGCGTGTGACCGAGATTGATATCGAACGCCTTAAACTTCGTTCAGCAGGCCGCGAAGAGGCGATCACCCAGTTGCGCGACCTGCGCTATCGAGAGCTGGAAATGGCAGAACAGCGCCGCGCGCTTAGGGCTGAAATTGACCGTCTTTCTATCCGCGCTCCGGTGTCGGGGATCATCTACGCCATGCAAGTACAGACGCCGCGTTCGGTCGTGCGCGCAGCAGAACCGCTGATGTATCTTGTCCCACAAGATCGCCCGTTGATCATCGCATCGCGTGTGCAAACAATCCACATTGATCAGGTCGCGGTGGGCCAAGAAGTAAACTTGCGCCTGTCGGCCCTGAACCAGCGCACCACGCCAGAACTGATCGGCAAGGTGTTGCAAGTGTCCGCCGATTCCATCGAAGACGACGCCACCGGGCAAACCTATTACCGAGCTGAGATTGCGCTGAATCCCGGTGAAACTGACAAGCTGGAAGAAGGCACCATCCTACTACCCGGCATGCCGGTCGAGGCTTTTATCCGCACCGGAGAACGCTCTCCCATGGCCTATCTGCTCAAGCCCATGGCCGACTATTTTGCCCGCGCCTTCCGCGAAAGCTGACCCGGTCGACCGGCCAGGCGGCAAAGGGGCTTTTCCTCGGCCTTGAGGGCGGATAGCGTCCGCTTGAAACCGCAGCCAAAGGAGAACGCCATGTCCCTGACCGCCCGCCTTGCCGACCTCGGGATTACCCTGCCCGACGCCCCTGCACCTGCCGCGAACTACGTGCCCTTCGTGTTCACAGGGAACACCGTCTATGTATCGGGCCAGATCTCGAACGGGCCGGATGGGCTGATTGTCGGGCGTTTGGGTGACAGCATGGATGTCGACGCCGGGGCGGCTGCCGCGCGCAGCTGTGCACTAAGCCTTTTGGCGCAGGTGCGCGCCGCTTGTGACGGGGATCTGGATCGGCTTAAGCGGGTTGTGAAACTGACCGGGTTTGTCAATTCCACCGCAGATTTCACCGACCAGCCCAAGGTGATCAACGGTGCATCAGATTTCATGGTTGAGGCCTTGGGCGAGGCAGGTCGTCACGCGCGGTCGGCGGTTTCTGCCGCATCGTTGCCACTGGGCGTTGCCGTCGAAATCGAAGGCATTTTTGAGATCGAATGACCCTTCCTTCCGCCTTTCTGAATGTTCCATTGGCGCATCGCGCGCTGCATGATCTCGCCGCCGGACGGTCCGAAAACAGCCGTGTCGCTGTCCGCGCGGCGGTTGAGGCGGGGTTCGGGATTGAGATCGACCTGCAACTTAGCGCCGATGGTAAGGCGATGGTCTTTCACGATTATGGGCTGGAGCGGTTGACGGCAGAGCGAGGTGCGTTGCGCCTGCGCGATGCCGAGGCTCTGGCGAAGATCCCCCTCAAAGGCGGCGACGAAGGCATCCCGACGCTCGAAGAGATCCTTGATCTTGTTGCCGGCCGCGTGCCGCTGCTGGTGGAGTTCAAGGATCAAGATGGCGGTATGGGGCCAGATGTCGGCGCATTAGAGGCCGCAGCCGCCGGGCCTCTTGCCGCCTATCGCGGCGATCTGGCCGTGATGTCGTTTAACCCGTATTCGGTGCGAGAACTCTCCCGGTTGTTGCCCGATGTGCCACGCGGCTTGACCACCAGCGGCTACCGCGCCGATGAATGGCCGCTGCCCACGGCGACCTGCGACCGGCTGCGTGAAATTCCCGACTATGCCGACTGTGGCGCCTGTTTCATCAGCCACGAGGCCGATGACCTCAGCCGCCCCCGTGTGGCCGAGTTGAAAGCCGGTGGTGCGGCGGTGCTGTGTTGGACGATTCGTAGTCAAGCCGAAGAAGACATCGCACGTCAGGTGGCCCAGAACGTTACCTTTGAAAGCTATCTACCCCAGCCGCGCCCTTGATCCGCGGGGCCAAGGCCACACATAGGACGCAAGGCAGGCAAGGTTCAGATGAGCGCGCAGGAAATCGAGATTACGGTGGTGCCGGAACTGGCACAGATCGGCCAAGAGGATTGGGACGCCTGCGCCTGTCCTGAGGCCGCAGACGGGGCGCGTCCGCGTGACCCTTTCACGACCTATCGATTCCTATCGGCCTTGGAGCGCAGCGGGTCAGTCGGGCCCGGCACGGGTTGGCAGCCGCAGTATCTGGTTGCACGGATTGCGGGCCAAGTGATCGCCGTGGCGCCAATGTATGCCAAATCGCACAGCCAAGGCGAATATATCTTCGACCATAACTGGGCACATGCCTATGAACGCGCGGGCGGGCGCTATTACCCGAAACTCCAGATCGCGGTGCCGCATACCCCCGCCACCGGGCGGCGCTTTCTGGTGCGGCCCGGGTTCGAAGAGGCGGGCACCGCCGCGCTGGTTCAGGGCGCGGTGCAACTGACCGACAATAACGCGCTGTCCTCGCTACATGTGACCTTTTGCACCGAGGGCGAAGTCACCCGGGCCGAAGCTTTGGGCCTGATGAGCCGCAAAAGTCAGCAGTTTCACTGGCACAACCGCGATTATGCCGATTTCGACGGTTTCCTCGCCAGTCTATCCTCGCGCAAGCGCAAGAATATCCGCAAGGAACGCTCTCAGGCGCAGGATTTTGGCGGCACGATCCACACTTTCACCGGCGATCAGATCGAACCCGAACATTGGGATGCCTTCTGGCAGTTCTACCAAGACACCGGCGCGCGGAAATGGGGTTCGCCCTATCTCACGCGGGAATTCTTTGACCATGCGCAGGAAAGCCTGCGCGAAGATATTGCGCTGGTGCTGGCTGAACGTGACGGGCGTTGGATTGCCGGGGCGCTCAACTTCATCGGAGCAGAGACGCTCTTTGGCCGCTACTGGGGCTGTACCGAACACCACCCCTTTCTGCACTTTGAGCTGTGCTATTATCGCGCCATGGATTTCGCCATCGCCCATGGGCTTTCCCGAGTAGAGGCGGGCGCGCAGGGCGAACACAAGCTCGCACGCGGCTATCTGCCGTCACCCACATGGTCGCTGCATTGGATGCGCGATCCGGGTTTTGCCTCTGCCGTGGGGGAGTATCTGCAGGCCGAACGCGACGCCGTGGACGAAGAGATCAGCGTGCTGACCGACTACGGCCCCTTCAAAAAGACGACGATTGAGGAACAAGAATGACCGAGAGATTAAGCATCGAGACCCGCAAAACCCTGCTGCATCCGCTGTTCAATACCGGCTGGGAGATGGTCGAAAGCCGGGATGCGATCCACAAGACGTTCAAGTTCAAGGATTTCGCCGACGCCTTTGGCTGGATGACAAGGGTGGCAATCTGGGCGGAAAAATGGAATCACCATCCCGAATGGAGCAACGTTTACAACCGTGTGGAGGTGACGTTGATCACCCATGACGTAGATGGGCTAAGCTCGCTTGATGCGAAACTGGCGCGCAAGATGGATGGTCTCTTTGGGGCCGGGAAAGACTGACGGAGAGACCGGATGCAAGATTTGTTTGAAACGGAACTGTGGCAGGGCAAGACGATCGCCGATCTGCTGACGCTTGAATTCCTTGCCAGTGCGGCGGGTTCGGTGATTGGGGCGATTGTGATCCTGTTGCTGGGGTGGGTCATCTCAAGTTGGCTGCAACACCGTGTCGAAAACCTTGGCAAGCGGAACAAGCACCTTGACGAGATGCTGTTCGAATTTCTGGCCTCAATCGTGCGCTATGTGGTGCTGGGTTTTACGGTTCTGTTCGTGCTCAACACCTTTGGGGTCAAAACGACATCGGTCGTGGCAGTCATTGGTGCGGCGGGTCTGGCCATCGGTTTGGCTTTGCAAGGCACGCTGTCGAATGTGGCGGCGGGCGTCATGTTGATCTTGTTCCGCCCGATTAAAATCGGGGATTTCGTTGTGATCGCGGGCGAAATGGGCACGGTCAAGCAGATCAACCTCAACTACACCGTGCTGGCTGATCTAAGCAACGTGCAAGTCATCGTGCCGAACTCTGAGGTTTGGGGCAATGTGATCACCAACTATTCGGTAAACCCGACCCGCCGCGCGGAATGGACCTTTGGTGTGGGCTATGGTGCGAACCTCAAGACCGCCGAAGAGATCATTCGCAGCACGATCACAGCAGACGCGCGCGCGCATGCCGATCCTGAACCCTTTGTGCAGGTGAGCAACCTTGGCGACAGTTCCGTTGATTTTCTTGTGCGGGTCTGGTGCAGCGCGGATGATTATTTTGCCTTCAAGGCCGATATGACCCGCAAGGTCAAAGAGGCTCTGGATGAGGGCGGTGTCGATATTCCGTTCCCCACGCGTACCATTGTGCAGGCTGCTGCAGAGTAGGCCTTCGCCCGTGCGACCTTGAGGGGGCAGCCCCAGTTAGCAAAACGCCCGGCCAATCTGGCCGGGCGTTCGCGTTTTACATATTGTCCAGCAGCGCTTCGCCGCCGGAAATCTCGCAGGTGCCGGGGCTTTCCTCGGGTTGCCAAAGTGTCACCTTGCCGTCTTCGACGAGCATCGCATAGCGCTTGGACCGTGCGACCAAACCGGCAGGGGCCGCGTCGAACTCCATGCCGATGGCGCGGGTGAATTCGCTGCTGGCGTCAGCCAGCATTGTGATCCCGGCCTCGGTTGCGCCGGTTGCTTCGCCCCAAGCTTTCATCACGAAAGGGTCGTTGCAAGAAACGCAGATCACCTCATCCACGCCTTTGGCGTCGAACCGATCCTTGGTGCGCACAAAGCTCGGCACATGGGCAGAGTGGCAGGTCGGCGTGAAGGCGCCCGGTACGGCAAAGATCACCACTTTGCGGCCCTTAAGCTTGTCGGCCATCTGTACCGGCTCGGGCCCATCCGCGCCCATCTGAACCAGTTTTGCATCGGGCAGCGTGGAACCTTGAGAAATCGTCATGGGATAGCCTCTCCTGTCATTGCGGTTGTCTTGGGGCCAGATATAGGCTTTGACCGCGACTGAGACCAGATCAATCGGGGGTAGGCAGATGCAGCATGTGGTGGTGATCGGAGCCGGGCAGGCGGGGGCCTCTTGCGTGGCCAAACTCCGCAATGGTGGGTTTGACGGGCGGATCACCCTGATTGGGGCCGAGCCTTGCCCACCCTACCAGCGCCCGCCGCTGTCTAAAGGGTACCTGCTGGGCGATATGACACTGGAGCGGCTGTTTTTGCGGCCCGAGGCGTTTTATGCCGATCAAGGGATCACGCTGAAAACCGACTGCCGCGTAACCGCGATTGACCCTGAAACGCACGTTCTTGCCACCACAGACGGGCAGATCGCCTATGACGAACTAGTGCTCGCCACTGGATCCGTCCCGCGCCGTCTGCCTGAAGCGATTGGCGGGGCGCTGGATGGCGTCTTCACCGTGCGCGATTTGGCCGATGTCGATGCAATGGCCCCGCGTTTCGTGAAGGGCGCGAAGGTACTGATCGTCGGCGGTGGCTACATCGGGCTGGAGGCAGCGGCGGTGGCGGCCAAGCTGGGGCTTGAGGTCACGCTGGTGGAAATGGCCGACCGCATCCTGCAGCGCGTCGCAGCGCCAGAGACCAGTGACTATTTCCGCGCCCTGCATGAAGGCCGCGGCGTGACCCTGCGCGAAGGCGTGGGGCTTGAGCGGCTGTTGGGGGAGACCCACGTTACCGGCGCGCGCCTCAGCGACGGAACGGAGATCGCTGCCGATTTCGTCATCACCGGAGTGGGCATCGAGCCCGATGTCGTGTTGGCGGCAGCGGCGGGGATCAAGATCGAAAACGGCATCAAGGTCGACGCGCAGGGGCGCACGAACATGCCGGGCATCTGGGCGGCCGGGGACTGCACTTCTTTCCCCTATCGCGGCGGGCGCATCCGGTTGGAAAGTGTGCCGAACGCCATTGATCAAGCCGAGGTGGTGGCCGAAAACATCCTCGGCGCGGGCAAGGAATATGTCGCCAAGCCGTGGTTCTGGTCAGATCAATATGACGTGAAGCTGCAAATCGCCGGGCTGAACGCAGGCTATGACCGCGTGGTCAGCCGCCTTGGCGACGGCAGCGCGTCCTTCTGGTACTACCTTGGTGACACCCTGCTGGCCGTGGATGCTGCGAACGACCCACGTGGTTACATGGTGGGTAAACGGTTGATCGAGGCGGGGAAATCGCCTGATCCCGCGCTGGTCGCGGACCCTGATACCGACCTTAAGGCTTTGCTGAAAGCATGAGGATCATTGCCGGGAAATACCGTGGCCGCCCCCTTGCGGCACTTGGCAAGGGTGATGCCGGAGCGCATCTGCGCCCGACCTCTGATCGCGTCCGCGAAAGCCTTTTTTCGATGTTGACTCATCACGACGTGATCCAAGGTGCGCGGGTGCTAGATTTGTTCGCAGGCACCGGCGCGCTGGGGTTCGAGGCGCTGTCGCGGGGTGCCAACACGGTCTGTTTCGTCGAGAATGGCCACACCGGGCAGCGGCTGATCGGAGAGAATACCCGCACGCTTGGGGCCGAATCTGAGACGCGATTGATGCGCAACGATGCCACACGGCTGGGGCCATGGACGCAGCCTCCGTTTGATCTGGTCTTTCTCGATCCGCCCTATGGTAAATCCATGGGGCAGAAAGCGTTGATAGCCGCTGCTGCAGGCAGCTGGCTTGCCCCCGGCGCGATGATCGTTTGGGAGGAAAACACCCCCATGCATGCCCCAGAGGGATTCGCCCGGATTGACACGCGCAAATATGGCGATACCCATGTGACGCTCTTGCAAAGGGCTGAAGGCAAATAGCTTTACTCGCGGGGCAGCGTCACGGCACCTTCACCCTTGTCTTTTCCGACAGTTTGAGTCACCTATTGCAAAAGAGCCCGCTGCAGTCTGCGCGGCGCCAAGGTGATATCCAAGGAAGGACATTCGATGCGCCTCAAAGCGACCACAGCCATTGCGCTGATCACATTTGCCGCCGCTCCGGCATTCGCGCAAGACAAGGCTGAGGTGCTGGGCACCTATGCCGACATCGCGCAGGCGGGCTACGAAGACAGCCTGACCACCGCGCAGACGCTGCAAGCCGCCGTCGAGACGCTGATCGCCACCCCCTCGGCCGAAGCGCTTCAGGCTGCGAAAGCCGCATGGCTGGCTGCCCGCGTGCCCTACCAGCAGACCGAGGTTTTCCGCTTTGGCAACGCCATCGTCGATGACTGGGAAGGCAAGGTTAACGCATGGCCGCTGGACGAAGGTCTGATCGACTATGTCGACGCCTCCTATGGCGGCGAGACGGATGAAAACCAACTGGCGGTTCTGAACGTTATCGCCAACCCGAGTTTCACGCTGGGCGGGGAGGAGGTGGACGCCACCGAGATTACGCCTGCGCTCCTCGAAGGGCAGTTGCATGAGGCGGGCGCGGTTGAGGCCAATGTCGCCACCGGCTACCACGCCATCGAATTCCTGCTCTGGGGCCAAGACCTGAACGGTACTGAGCATGGCGCGGGCAACCGTCCTTGGACCGATTACGCAGCGGGCGACGACTGCACCGGCGACAACTGCGACCGCCGTGGGCAATACCTCAAGGCCGCGACCGATCTGCTGGTCAGCGATCTGGAATGGATGGCCAGTCAGTGGGCCGAAGGCGGCGAGGCGCGCGCCGCCGTGCTGGCCGACGAAGACGCCGGGATCGACGCGATCCTGACCGGCATGGGCTCGCTCTCCTACGGCGAACAGGCCGGGGAGCGGATGAAGCTGGGCGTCATGCTGAACGACCCCGAGGAAGAGCATGATTGCTTCTCGGACAACACCCACAACAGCCACTACTACGACGGTCTGGGCGTGCGGAACGTCTATCTGGGCGAATACCTGCGCGTCGATGGCCGCGTGGTTTCCGGCGCGTCGTTGTCCGATCTGGTGGCCAGTGCCGATGCCAGCGTCGACGAAGACCTGCGCGCCAAGCTGAACGCCTCCATGGTGGAACTGGGCCAGATTAAAACCGCCGCCGAAGCGGGTTTCAGCTATGACATGATGCTTGAGCGCGGCAATGCCGAAGGCGAGGCGCTGATCATGGGCGCGGTCGATGCGTTGGTGGGTCAGACCCGCGCGATTGAGCGTGCCGTGACGGCTCTGGGCGGTGACGAGATCGCCTTTGAAGGCTCCGACAGCCTCGACGCGCCAGAGGCCGTCTTCCAGTAATCCTAATCCATCCTCGGGCCGCTGCGGCGGCCCGAGGCCAGCAAGGGAATACGCAAAACCATGATTGTTTGTCACTGTCAGAACATTACCGATCGCGACATCAACAACGCCATCGACTGGATGCGCGCCTCTGACGCGCGGACGGTCATCACTGCGGGTAAAATTTACCGCGCCTTGGGCAAAGCAGCCGATTGTGGTGGCTGCATGCCTCTGTTCTTGTCTACCATGCGAGGAAATGGCAACTTTTCCGTGCCTGTGCTGAAACCCACTCTACGTCAGGCAAAACCAAACAAGGAGACAGGTTCATGAAGGGCGACGTAAAGGTCATCGAATATCTCAACGCGGCACTGCGCAGCGAGCTGACAGCGGTAAGCCAATACTGGCTGCACTACCGGCTGCAAGAAGACTGGGGCTATGGTCGGCTTGCCGATAAGTCGCGCGAGGAAAGCATCGAAGAGATGAACCACGCCGACAAGCTGATCGAGCGGATCATCTTCCTCGAGGGGCATCCGAATCTGCAAAAGCTGGACGCGCTGCGCATCGGTGAAACGGTCAAGGAATGTCTTGAGTCCGATTTGGCCGCCGAACATGAGGCCCGCACCCTGTACATTGAGGCGCGCAATCACTGCGATCAGGTTGGGGATTATGTCTCTAAGAACCTGTTCGAGGAATTGATTGCCGACGAGGAAGGGCATATCGACTTCCTCGAAACCCAATTGTCGCTTCAGGCCGAACTGGGCGAGGCCGTCTATGGCCAGCTTCAGGCCAAGCCGACAGACGACAGCAAGTAACTTCGAATGGCAGGCCCGGTTCTGGGCCTGCCGCTATCCAAGGCATTCCCCATGCGATTCCTCATTCCGATGCTCACGGTGGCCGCCGCGAGCATGGCCGCCGCCGCTCCACAGGCACTGGAGGAACCGCATCTCAAGGTCATCCCCCGCACCGCAGAAGAGGCCGCCCGGATTGCCAAGGTCACCGCCCCCGCGACCGAATTCGACAAGCCCGAACCCTTTGAGACAAACCCGGCAGGGGCCGCCACGGTCAGCCCGCGCGGCAATGCCGATGCGTTTTCGCTGCCCTCGGGTAACATTCCGTTCGAGCGGGAGTTGGACTTTAAGGTCGGCAATGGTTTGTTCAAAAAACTCTGGGTGTCATCGCCGTCTTCGACGCTCGCGTCTGACGGGCTGGGGCCGCTTTTCAACGCGCGTTCCTGCCAGCGTTGCCACCTGAAAGACGGGCGCGGCCATCCGCCCGAGGGGCCAGAGGATGACGCGGTGTCGATGTTCCTGCGCATCTCGGTCCCCACTGCCCCCGAAGAGGCGATGAGCGAGATCGAGGCGTTTCTGCTTTCGGTGGGCGACAGCACCCCGCGTACGCGGCCCGATCCGGTTTATGGCGGACAATTGCAGGATTTCGGGGTGGCGGGCCATCCGGCGGAATACCGTTTGGGCGTGAGTTATGAAGAGGTGGAGGTCGCCCTGTCCGATGGCGAAACCGCCAGCCTGCGCCGCCCGGCCTACAGTGCCGAAGACCTCGGCTATGGTCCCTTGGCCGACGGCGCGATGCTCAGCCCCCGTGTGGCCCCGCCGATGATCGGTCTGGGCTTGCTGGAGGCGATCCCAGCCGCAGATATCTTAGCCCTCGCGGACCCCGAAGACGCCGACGGCGACGGCATCTCGGGCCGGGCGCAGATCGTCTGGTCCTTTGAACACACGCGCCCGATGCTGGGCCGTTTCGGCTGGAAAGCCGGCGCACCGACGATCCGCGAACAATCCGCCAGCGCCTTTGCGGGCGACATCGGCATTTCATCCCCCATCTTCGACGCAGCTTGGGGCGATTGCACCACCGAACAGACCGCTTGCCGCGACGCCCCGCATGGGGATGGTGACGCGCGCGGGACAGAGATTGACGCCGAAGGTCTTGATCTGGTGACCTTCTACAGCCGCAACCTTGCCGTGCCCGCCCGACGCGATGTTGGCGCGCCTGAGGTGCTGCGCGGCAAGGCGGTGTTCCATGAGGTCGGCTGCACCTCCTGCCATCAGCCGAAATTCGTGACCGAACGGTTGGAGGATCAGCCCGAGCAGAGCTTCCAACTGATCTGGCCGATGACCGATCTTTTGCTCCATGACATGGGCGAAGGGCTGGCCGACGACCGCCCCGAGGGCCGCGCGAATGGGCGCGAATGGCGCACCGCGCCGCTTTGGGGCATCGGCTTGACCGAACAGGTTAACGGGCATACCCAATTCCTGCACGACGGGCGCGCGCGGTCGCTGCTTGAAGCGGTGCTCTGGCACGGCGGCGAAGCCCAGCCCGCCCGTGATGCCGTGGTAGAGATGCCCAAAGCCGACCGTGACGCCCTGATCCGCTATCTGGAGAGCCTTTGATGCGCAGCTTACTGACCGCCACATTCCTTCTGACCGCCGCCCCCGCCCTCGCCGGGGTAAACGACGTGATCCGAGATCACGCACTCCCGGGCACCGCGCGTTTCGCCTCTGCCACTGCGGCGCTCGACGCTGCAGCGCAGGCCAATTGCACTGACACGGCCCTGCGCCCGGCCTATCAAGAGGCTTTCGACGCATGGATGGGCATCGCGCATCTGACTCTTGGACCGTTGGAGGAGGACGGGCGCGGGCTGGCCATCGCCTTCTGGCCCGATACGCGCGGCATGGTAGGGCGCAGCGTGGCGCGGCTGGTGGCCGAGGAAGACCCGATTGCGACAAGCGGGGAGTACGCCGAAGTCTCCATCGCCGCGCGCGGGCTCTTTGCGCTGGAACGGCTGCTTTATGACGAAGACTTCGCAGGCTACGGGGCCGAGAGCTATAGCTGCGCATTGGCCCAAGCGATGGCGGCCGATCTGGCCGTGCTGGGGCGCGAGGTCGACACCGCATGGCGTGAGGATTTCGCCACGACGCTCAGCAGCGCGGGGGAGGCGGGGAACAGCCGTTTCCTCAGCCCGCGCGAGGCGTCACAGGCGCTTTACACCGCCCTCGCCACCGGGTTGGAGTTTGTCGCCGATCAACGTCTGGGCCGCCCAATGGGCAGCTTTGACGCCCCCAAACCGCAGGTGGCCGAGGCGCGCCGTTCGGGTCGCAGCCTGCGCAATGTGGTGTTATCGCTTGAAGCATTGCGGGACTTTGCGCGCACCCTGTCGGACCAGCCCACGCCTGAAACCGACGCCGCCTTTGACCGCGCGCTCACCGCCGCCCGCGGCTTGGAAGACCCGATCTTTGCCGGGGTGGCCGATCCGATCAGCCGTATCCGGGTCGAGGCGCTGCAAAATGACGTGCGTGCCATTTCCGAGGCGGTGGGGACCGAGATCGCCCCTGCGCTCGGCGTTTCGGTCGGGTTTAACTCGGCGGATGGCGATTGATGCCGTCGCGCCGCCATTTCCTCGCCGGTCTCGCCGCCGCGACGAGCCTGCCAGCGATGGGCTGGGCCGCCGCCGGAAGCCCCGTCTACCTTGCCGCCGCGCGTGACCCTTCGGGGGCCTATGCGCTTTTCGGGCTGGACGGGACCGGCCATGACATTTTCCGCATCCCGCTGCCCGACCGGGGCCATGCCGCCGCCGCGCATCCCACGGCGCCGGAGGCCGTGGCCTTTGCCCGCCGTCCAGGGCGGTTTGCACTGGTGATCGACTGTGAGAAGGGGCAAGTGGCCCACCGGCTCGAAGCGCCGGTGGGGCGGCATTTCTACGGGCATGGGGCGTTTTTGCAGGGCGGGGCCATCCTCGCCACCAGCGAGAATGAGATCGCCACAGGCGAAGGGCGCATCGGACTGTGGTCCTGCGCAAAGGGCTATGCCCGGATCGGAGAGATCGCCTCGGGCGGGATCGGTCCGCATGAAATCCGCCGCTGGGCCGAGGATGTGCTGGTGGTGGCCAATGGCGGCATTCGCACCCATCCTGACAGCGGCCGGGAGAAGCTGAACATCGACGGTATGCGGCCCAATCTGTCTTATGTGAGCCTCTCGGGCGAGGTTTTGGAGCAGGTCACATTGCCCGATGATCTGCACAGGAACTCAATCCGCCATCTGGCCTTGGCCCCGGACGGGCAGGTGGCTTTTGCGATGCAATGGCAGGGGGAGCCGAACGACGCCGTGCCGTTGTTGGGCCTCCACCGGCGCGGGCAAAACCCGGTGTTGGCCGAGGCCGATCTGGCCGAGCAGATCGCGATGCAGGGCTACGCGGGCAGCGTGGCATTCGCGGCAGATGGCGGGGCGGTCGGGATCACCTCCCCCCGGGGCGGGCGGCTGCATCTGTTTGATAGTGAGGGTGGTTTCTTTGCCAGCCACCGCCGTGCCGATGTCTGCGGGCTGGCGCCGGGCCGAGGCGGCTTTGTTGCCACGGATGGGCTGGGCGGTATCCTGTCGCTGCAAGAGGCCACGCTGTCGCGGCTGACCACGGCCAGCCGCGCGTGGGACAACCATCTGGTCGCCATCGACGCATAGGCGGGCGGGGGCCGTGCCCCCGCAGCGTTTCAGTCGGTTTTATAAGTCGGGTGGAACAGCCCGCCGGGCGAGAGGGTGAAAATCTCCACACCATCTTCGGTCACGCCAACCGAATGCTCGAACTGCGCCGAGAGGGATTTGTCGCGGGTGACGGCGGTCCAATCGTCGGCGAGGGTCTTGGTCTCGGCCCGGCCAAGGTTCACCATCGGCTCAATGGTAAAGAACATGCCCGGCTCAAGCACAGCACCCGTGCCGGGGCGGCCATAGTGCAGCACGTTGGGCGGCGCGTGAAAGACCTGCCCAAGCCCGTGCCCGCAGAAGTCGGTCACGACCGACATGCGGTGGCCTTCGACAAATGTCTGGATGGCATGGCCGATGTCGCCAAAGGTATTGCCCGGTTTCACCGCCTCGATCCCGTGCATCAGGCTGTCGTGGGTCACGTTGATCAAACGCTCGGCCTTGCGCGAAAGCTTGCCCGCCACATACATGCGGCTGGTGTCGCCGAACCAGCCATCGACGATCACGGTCACGTCGATGTTCAGGATGTCGCCGTCTTTCAGCTTCTTGTCGCTAGGGATCCCGTGGCAAACCACATGGTTCACTGAGATGCAGCTCGCATGCTGATAGCCTTTGTAGCCGATCGTCGCGGATTTCGCATGGGCGGCGTTGACCTTCTCTTCGATCAGGCGGTCAAGCTCTCCGGTGGTCTGACCGGGGAAGACATGCTCTGCGATCTCGTCGAGGATCGTGGCGGCCAGACGGCCCGCCGCTTGCATCCCCGCGTGATCCGAAGGCTCGTAAATGCGAATGCCGTCGCGCGTCTGGCGGCCTCGGTGTGCGTTGTTCACCGCTCTCTCCATCTTTGTGTTCGCTCCTATTTAGCGTGGCTTTCCGGCAAGGGCCAGTGCAGCTCAGCCCGCAAAGGGGATCGGTTGCGCCAGTGTGACGGCTTGGGGCGTGATATGGGTGCCGATGGCATGAATTTCCAGCCCCGCCGCCCGCGCCGCTTGGGACGCAGCGGCATAGGTCGGGTCAATGTCGGCGGCAAGGGTCATCTGCGTGCAATCCGTGCGCTGCACCAGATAGAGCAGCACGGCACGGTGCCCGGCCTCAGCCATCCGGGCTAGTTCGCCAAGGTGTTTCGCACCGCGCGCGGTCACGCTGTCGGGGAATTCGGCCAGACCCGTTTGCCGCGAGAGGGTGACCGATTTCACCTCGACATAGGCGTCGGGCAGGCCATCGCCGCTGAGCAGGAAGTCGATGCGGGAATTTTCGCCGTATCTCACTTCGGGCCGGACCTCGGTATAGGCGGCAAGCGGCGCCACCTCGCGTGCGATTAACGCCGCCTTCATCGCGCGATTGGGCAGGGCGGTGTCGACGCCTGTGAAATGGCCGTTCTCATGGTCAACCAGCCGCCAGCCATAGTTCAGCTTTTTCTTCGGATCATCGTTCGGCTCCAGCCAGATGCGGCTGCCCGGTTCCGCCAGCCCCATCATCGAGCCGGGGTTGGCGCAATGGGCGATCACTTCCTCGCCCGTCTCCTCTAGCCTGCAATCAGCCAGAAAGCGTTTGTAGCGGCGGATCAGCCGGGCGGGGACAAGTTGGGTTTGAAAGCGCATGGGACGCGGCCTATACCGAAGGGACGCCATCCTCAAGGAGCCGCCCCATGTCAAATCCCACCGCCGCGATGATCGTCATCGGCGACGAAATCCTTTCGGGCCGGACCCGCGACAGCAATATGCATTACCTTGCGGGGGAGTTGACGAAAGTGGGGATCGACCTGCGCGAAGTGCGCGTGGTCTCGGACGATCACGGGGCGATCATCGCCGCCGTGCAGGCGCTGTCATCGGCCTATACCCATGTCTTCACCTCGGGCGGGATCGGGCCGACCCATGACGACATCACCGCCGATTGCATCGCCGCCGCCTTTAACCGCGACATCGACGTGCGCGACGACGCGCGCGAGATACTGGTCGAACACTACGCCCGCGCGGGCACTCAGATGAACGAGGCCCGCCTGCGCATGGCGCGCATTCCTGAGGGCGCTGCGCTGATCGAAAACCCGGTCTCTGCCGCGCCGGGGTTCGTTGTCGAAAACGTGCATGTGATGGCCGGGGTGCCTTCGGTGTTTCAGGCCATGGTCGCCAGTGTTTTGCCGGGGCTGACAGGCGGCCAACCCTTAATCAGTGAGACGCTGCGCATCGACCGGGGCGAAGGCGATATCGCCGGGCCGTTGGGCGCATTGGCCGAAGAATATCCGCACCTGTCCATGGGCAGCTACCCGTTTCAAAAGGATGGTGTCTTTGGCGCGCATGTGGTGATCCGGGGCAGCGATCCGGGGATGGTCAAAGCGGCGATGGCCAAGCTCAAGGCCGCCTTCGCATGAGTGAGGCGCAGGCGTTTTTTGACGCGGGCGACGCGACATGGCCCGCCGCGCGGCGGTTTGATCACGGGCCATGGACCCTGCGCGAAGGGCAGGGCGGCGGCAAACGGGTCTCGGCGGCGACAGTGCGCGGAGCGATCAATGACGCCGCCATTCCGGTCGCCGAAGCGGCGATGCGCGAGATGGACCAGCGCCCGCTTTTCATGGTCCGCGCGGGGGAAGATGACCTCGACGCGCTGCTGGCCGCGCGGGGCTATGACGTGGTCGATCCGGTCAGGGTCCTAAGCCTGCCGATCACCCGACTGACGGATGTGCCGATGCCCCCAGTCACCGCCTTTTGCATTTGGGAGCCGCTGGCGATCATGGCCGAGGTCTGGGCCGCCGGAGGGGTCGGCCCCGCCCGCCTTGCCGTGATGGACCGCGCCGCGACCAAAACAGGCATCCTTGCGCGCTGGAACGAGAAACCCGCAGGCGTGGCCTTTGCCGGGGTGCACGAAGACATCTGCATGGTCCACGCGGTCGAGGTGCTGCCCCATCAACAGCGCCAAGGCGTGGCCACTTGGATCATGCGCGCCGCGGCCCATTGGGGGCAGGCGCAGGGGGCCAAGCGGCTTTCGGTGCTCTGCGTCGATACCAACACCCGCGCGCAGGCGCTTTACGCCAAACTGGGCTTTGCACCGGTCGGGCACTATCATTACCGTCAAAGCACTGAGTAAAGGATAAGACCATGGCCAACGACATGCCCACCGCCCTTGATCTGCCGATGGTCGATCCGCTGCCCGAGGCGACGCAGAAGTATTTCGACGTCTGTCAGGAAAAGCTCGGAATGGTGCCGAATGTCCTGCGGGCCTATGCCTTTGACATCGACAAGCTGAACGCTTTTGCGGGCATGTATAACGATCTGATGCTGGCTGACAGTGCGCTCAGCAAGCTAGAGCGTGAGATGATCGCGGTGGCGGTGTCTTCGGTCAATAAATGCTACTACTGCCTTGTGGCCCATGGGGCGGCGGTGCGCGAAATGTCGGGCGATCCGCAATTGGGCGAGGCGCTGGTGATGAACTATCGCGTGGCCAAGATCAGCGCCAAACAACGTGCCATGTTAGATTTCGCGGTGAAGCTGACCGAGGCGAGCGCCAAGGTCGAGGAGGTCGACCGTCAGGTGCTGCGCGATGCGGGTTTCACCGACCGCGATATCTTTGACATCGCTAGTGTGGCCGGGTTCTTTAACATGACCAACCGCGTGGCCAGCGCCACCGACATGCGCCCGAACGATGATTACCACGCGCAGGCGCGATGAGCCGGGCGGGGGTTGCTGCGGCTCTAATCGGGGTGCTGCTGGCGGCCCCGGCGGCGGCGCTTGAACTGGCGCTGCCCAGCACCGCGCGGCTGACGGCAGAGCGTAACACCGCGCCGGACCGCTATGCCCCGCCCGTGGGTGTCTATGCCGAAGGGCAGGTGGCGCGGGTCAATGTGGATGGCAGCGTGCGCCGCGCTGCGTGGCGGATGGACACGCCGGGGCTGACCGCCTTGCAGGTGATGCGCCCGCTGCGGCGACAGTTGGGCGAGGCGGGCTTTGACATCGTGCTCGACTGTGCCGCGCGGGAGTGCGGCGGCTTTGATTTTCGCTTTGCCGTGGAGGTGCTGCCGGGGCCGAACATGTATGTGAACCTGCGGGCTTTCCACTTCATCACCGCCCTGCGCCGGGGCGAGGACGGAACGCCGACCGAGGCGATCAGCATCCTTGCCAGCACGGCGGCGACCTCGGCCTATGTGCAGATCATTCAGGCCCGAAGCGGTGAAGCGCCCGAAGGGGAAAGCACCCCCATCACGCCAGAGGCGACTGCCGAGGTGCCGCTTGCCACTGCGACGGGCGATTTCGCAGAAACCCTGAAGGTCGATGGCCATCTGGTGCTCAACCGGCTGGAGTTCGAGACCGGCACCTCTGCGCTTGGTCCCGGCCCCTTTGCCACACTTGAGCGGCTGGCCGAGTTGCTCAAGGCCGAGCCGGATCTGCGCATCGCGCTGGTCGGGCATACCGATGCAGTGGGCAGTTTGGACGCCAACACCGCCCTGTCGCGCCGTCGGGCAGAGGCTGTGCGGCAACGTTTGGTGCAGAGCTATGACGTGGCCCCCGGCCGGGTGGAGGCGCAGGGTGCTGGCTATCTCGCGCCGCGGGCCAGCAACCTGACCGAAGCGGGCCGCGAGCAGAACCGCCGGGTTGAGGTGGTGGTGCTGTCAGCCGAGTAGGCTATTTCGTGACCGTCATTTGGGTTGCCAGCAGCAGGTTCGTCTCGCTGGAACTCACTCCCTGAATGCGGCGAATTTGGCCCAGCACGCTGTCCAACTCTTCGACGGTCTCGGTCCCCGTTTCGACAATCAAATCCCATTTACCATTGGTCGCATGGATCGCCTGCACGGCGGGCATACCGGCAAGGAGGCGTTTGATCCGGTCGGTGCCCGCCCCTTCAATGGCCAAGAGCGTATGGCCCCGGATCGGGCTGTGGCGCATGTCTTCTTTCAGGATCAGCGTAAAGCCCAAGATCGCGCCGGAACTGACCAGACGTTCGACCCGTGCCCGGACCGTCACACGCGACAGACCCGTGGTGGCCGCCAGCGCGGAATAGGATATGCGCGCGTCACGCCGCAGTTCTGCGATGATCTTATTGTCGATCTCGTCCATGGGGATCCCATTTGCTTTGTTGAATAGGGTTTACGGCAGCGCGGGCAGGCTGGCCAGTCTTTGGGGATGCGCAATTGACGGCGGCGGGGAAACCCATAATCTGCCGCGGAAAGGATTTCCTCCATGCAAAGCCTCGCGCCCCTGTTCACCCCGGTCCTGATGGTCGGATGTATCATCATCATGGTCAGCTTCGCCGTGCGGGCCTCTTTCGGCGTGTTCCAGATTCCGATTGCCGAGGAATTTGCATGGGCGCGGAGCGAATTCTCCCTCGCCATCGCGATCCAAAACCTTGCCTGGGGCATCGGGCAGCCGATCTTTGGCGCGCTGGCCGAAAAGATCGGTGACCGAAAGGCGATCATCATCGGCGCGGTGGTCTATGCAGTGGGGCTGCTTTTGTCGGCCAATTCCGCGACCCCGATTGAGCATCAGACCTATGCTTGGCTGGTGGGGTTCGGCATCGCGGGCACGGGCTTTGGCGTGATCTTGGCCGTGGTGGGCCGCGCGGCGTCGGATGACAACCGCTCCATGTCGCTGGCGATTGCCACGGCGGCGGGCAGTGCGGGGCAGGTCTTTGGTGCGCCGGTGGCGGAGTGGATGCTGAGCTTCATGTCGTGGCAGATGACCTTTGTCAGTTTCGCGGGTGTGATCCTTGCGATGCTGCTGACCCTGCCGATGATGCGCGCGCCCGCGATGGCCAGCCGGGCCGAGCTTGAGGAGTCGATGGGCCAAATTCTCGGCAAAGCCTTCCGCGATCCGTCCTATACGCTGATTTTTCTGGGATTCTTTTCCTGCGGCTATCAGCTTGCCTTCATTACCGCGCATTTCCCGGCCTTCGTGACCGAGATGTGCGGCCCTATCTTGGCCGGGGGTGTGCTGCATAACATTGGAATCACGACCACCTCGGCGCTTGGTGCGGTGGCGATTTCGCTGATCGGGCTGGCCAATATCGCGGGCACTTTGCTCGCCGGATGGGCGGGCAAACGTTATTCCAAAAAGTACCTGCTGGCGGGGATCTATGTCGGGCGCACGGTGATCGCCGCGGCCTTCATCATGTTCCCGATCACGCCGATGACAGTGATCCTGTTCTCTGTGGGCATGGGCGCGCTCTGGCTTGCCACGGTGCCGCTGACCAGCGGATTGGTCGCGCATATCTATGGGTTGCGCTACATGGGCACGCTTTATGGGATCGTCTTTTTCAGCCACCAGTTGGGCAGCTTCCTCGGCGTTTGGCTGGGCGGACGGATGTATGACATCTATGGCAGCTACACCGGCGTCTGGTGGGTCGGTGTGGCCGTGGGGGCGTTCAGCGCCGTGGTCCATCTGCCGATCCGCGAGAAACGGCTTGAGGGGCTGGTGACCGCCTAACGCGCGCGCCAGCGTTCGAGGATGTGCCGTGCGGTCATCAGGTCGAGATGCGCGCCGCCGCCGTTTTTGAACAGGGTGATTTCGTTATCGCTTTGTCGGGTGAAGACCCCGAGGTCGTAGTAATCCGCGATCAGGTGGTCGCGGGAGATCGTGCCTGCCTCAAGCGGAATGTTGATTTCGCCGATATGGCCGATGGTGGTGTCAAAACTGTCGACAAAGACCCGCGACTTCAGCAGGGCCGTGTCGTCCACCTCACGCATGTCGGGGCGGTAGGCACCGATAAGGTCGATATGCTGGCCGGGTTGCAGCCAGTCGCCCATGATTAGCGGGTCGGTCGACATGGTGGCGGAGGTCACGATATCGGCGGCACGGACGGCCTGCTCCAGATCGGTCGCTACGTTGATCTTTAGCTCAGCCGCCATCGCCTCGGCGTTCTTGGGCGTCCGGTTCCAGACGGTGAAACGCGCCTTCGGGAAGGCTGCGGAATAGGCGGCATGAAGCGCACGGCCTTGGGTGCCCGCGCCGACGATCAGGATGTTCCCACTGTCGGGTCGCGCCAGCCGCCGCGCGGCGAGCAGGCTGTCGCCAGCGGTTTTCCATTTGGTGACGAGGTGGAAATCCACGATCGCGGCGAGCGTGCCGGTTTCGTCATCAAAGAGGGACACGCCGCCGTTGACCATCGGCACCTCGCGGTCGGGATTGCCGGGGAAGATCGTGGCGGATTTCACCGCGATGCCCAGCCCGTTGATCCACGCCGCGCGGCTGAGTAGCGTGTCCTTGCCGCGATAGAGGAAGGTATCGCCAATCTCGGCCTTGGGCATGTCATGGCCCGCGGCCAGCGCATCGGTGAGCGCGATCCAGTCCAGTAGCGCTTCGCCTTCGTCGAAAGAGATATTGGGGATCACGGTCATGCGGTTTCCTCCCGGCTCAGCAGCCCAGCGGAGACGAGCCGGTCAGCCCATCCCTGCGGTCCGGTGAAGTGATGCGTCTGCCAGCCGCGCGCGGCGGCGGCGGCGATATTGTCGGCGCGGTCGTCGGTAAAGAGCAGCGCCTCAGGCGGCAGCCCGCTGCCCTGCTCCACGGCTTCATAAATCGACGGCGCGGGTTTGATCATGCCAAGGTGGCCGGAAATGAAATCACGGTCGAATTCGCGCAGGAAGGGGTAATGGGTCGCGGCCAGATCATAGCTTTGGATGCCAAAATTGGTGAGCGAGAAGACCGGCACGCCGCGCGCCTGAAGTGCCTTCATCAACCGCAGGGAGTGGTCGATCACCGGCGCGGCCATTTCGATCCAGCGGTCGTGCCAGAGGCGGATTTCATCGCGCCAATCGGGCGTCGCCTCGGCCATGGCATAGATCGTGTCGCGGAAGTTTTCGCCGCTGTCGACGCGGTCGTTCATGCCGTGCAGATCGACGGCATCGAACATGGCGCGGCGGCGATCTGCGCCGATGACGCTGTCGTAAAAGCGTTCCGGTTGCCATTCGATCAATACGTTGCCGATGTCGAAAACGACCGCCTGAGGTGTCATATCACTTGCCCTATCAATTCCTAAACGCGGGGCTAACCCCGCGCTGCCGCGCGCAGTTCCCGCTCCAATGCTTCGAGGAAACGGGAGCGGTCGGCCTTTGTAAACCCCTTGCCGCCGCCTTGGCGAAAGGGGTCGGCAGCGCGCAGGTCGGTCATCAGATCGCGGGTGGCGAGCACGTTGCCGATATTAGCCTGTGTCAGCGCTTCGCCGTTGTGTTTCAGCACCCTTGCCCCGGCTTCCACGCATTTCGCGGCCAGCGGGATATCCCCCGTGACCACCACATCCCCTTTGCCGCAGCGGTCAGCGATCCACATGTCGGCGATGTCGGACCCGTCAGGGACGATCACCACTTCGACCAGCGGGTTCTGCGACATGCGCAAGCCGCCGTTGGAGACGAGGTACATCTTGACCTTGTGGCGCGTCGCGACCCGTTCGGCCTCGGTTTTGACGGGGCAGGCGTCGGCGTCGATATAGAGCGATGTCATCGGTTAACCTGCATAGAGCGCATCGGCATGGAATGCGACGTGATCTTCCATGAAGCTCGCCACGAAGAAATAGCTGTGGTTATAGCCCGGTTGCATCCGGAAGCTGCCTTGTTGGCGTTTGGCGGCCATGGCCTCGGCCAATGCTTCGGGTTTCAGCAGCTCGAGGAACTGGTCGCTGCTGCCTTGGTCGATCAGGATCGGCCCGTCAAAACCCTTTTCGCGCATCAGGAGGGTGCTGTCATGCTTGGCCCATGTGGTTTCATCTGCGCCGAGATAGGCGCTGAGTTGCTTTTTGCCCCAGTCGCTCTCCGTCGGATTGGTGATCGGCGCAAAGGCAGAAACCGAGAGGAAACGCCCCGGCAGGTTCATCGCCAGTGTCAACGCGCCATGCCCGCCCATGGAATGCCCGGTGATGCCCTGCCGCTCCATATCAATGGCGAAGTTTTCGCCGATCAGGCCGGGCAGTTCCTCGGCCAGATAGTCCCACATCTGGTAGTGTTTCGCCCAAGGCTCCTGCGTCGCGTTCACATAGAACCCCGCACCTTTCCCGAGGTCGTAAGCCTCATCATCCGCCACATCCTCGCCCCGTGGGGAGGTATCTGGGAAGACCACTGCGATGCCATGTTCCGCCGCCCAAAGCTGCGCGCCCGCCTTGGTCATGGCGTTCTCATGGGTGCAGGTCAGGCCCGACAGATACCACAGCACCGGCACCGGGCCGTCCTGCGCCTCGGCGGGGAGGAAGAGGCCAAAGGTCATGTCGCAGCCGCAGGCGTCGGACGCGTGAGAATAGACCCCCTGCGTGCCACCGAAACAGGCGTTTTCCGAGATGGTCTTCATGGCAGCGTTCCTTTCGAAATTGGGTATGTCACAGGGCCGAGACCCAGCCTACGACAAGGCTGACGGTAACGATACTGACTGTGGTTGAGACGAGAATGGCGGCAGAGACCCGCTGAGGGGCGACGCCGTAGTGTTGGGCGAGCATATAGACATTGCCCGCCACCGGCAGTGCTGCGGCGGCGATGATGACCCCGGCTTTGTAGGGATCGACGCCGAAAAGAAACAGCGCGCCAAAGGCTACGAAGAGCGGGTGCAGCACCAGTTTGCAAAAGGTCAGCCAGCCTGCGATCTCAATCCGCTCGGCGGATTTGGAAGCCAGCGACGCGCCGATGGCAAAGAGCGCTCCGGGGGTGGCAGCCCCGCCGAGGATGGCCAGAAATTCGTTCAGCGGCACGGGGATTGGGATGCCGAAGCCAGACCAAAGGAACCCCAGCGTGATGGCGACGATCATCGGGTTTTTCAGCAGCCCCAGCCCCACGATCTTGAGCGTCGCCAGCCGCAACTGCCCCTCGCGGGAGCCGGTAATCAGGATCACGATCAGGCTGGAAAAGATAATCATGTCGACGGTCAGCGCCAGCAGCACGGGGCCAATCGCCTCTGGCCCCAAAAGCAGCGTCAGCATCGGCACGCCCAGAAACCCGGTGTTGCCGATCACGGCGCATTGCGCCTCGATCCCGTTGGTCGCCACGTCGAGCCCGCGCAGGAAGCCGACGAGGCTGGCAATGGCATAGACGAAAGCGGTGCCCCAAAGGTAGGCGGCGACAAGGCGGCTGTCCCACACCTCGGCCAGTGAGAGATTGGCGGAAAAGCGGAACAGCATCGCCGAGAGGGCGAAATAGAAAACAAATTTGGTGAGATAGGCCGTCGCTTCGGCTGAGAAGAACCGCGTGCGCCCGGCCCAGTAGCCAAGGCCGATCAGCGCAAAGAACGGCAGGGTTTTCAGGAAGATCGCGACCATGGGTCAAGCATTAGCCAGCCCGCTCGCGGGGTGCAATGGGGCAGGGGCCATTGCCTTACCCTGAGCCGATCAGCACCCCGGCGGCAAAGACCAATGCGCCGCCCAGCACCACTTGGAATGCGGCGCGAAAGAAGGGCGTTTCCATGAACTTATTCTGGATCCACGCGATGGCCCAAAGCTCTACAAAGACGACGATGATCGCGACCACGGTGGCGGTCCAGAAGTCGGTGATCAGGTAGGGCAGCGCGTGGCCCAGCCCGCCCACCGTGGTCATCACGCCCGAGGCTACCCCGCGTTTGATCGGAGAGCCGCGGCCCGATAACTCGCCGTCATCCGACGCGGCCTCAGTAAACCCCATCGAGATGCCGGCGCCCACACTGGCGGCAAGGCCCACAAGGAAGGTTGTCCAAGTATTATGGGTGGCAAAGGCCGTGGCGAAGATCGGGGCGAGGGTCGAGACAGAGCCGTCCATCAGCCCCGCCAGACCCGGTTGCACCCAAGTCAGCAGGAATTGCCGATGCGCACGGCTGTCCTCGTCGCTGCGGCTGTCGTCATCAAGGTGCCGCTCGGTCAGATCTTGTGCGTCGCCTTGGTGGCCTGCCTCGGCTGCGGCCAGATCACCCAAAAGCTGTCGGGTCGCGGCGTCGCTGGTGCGGGCCGCGGCGGCGAGGTAGAACTTCTCCGCATCCTGCTCCATCGCGGCGGCCTCTTGCCGGATGCGCTCCAGCGAGAGGTTCTCGATCAGCCAGACCGGGCGCCGCGCGTAATAGCCAGAAACATGCTCGCGCCGGATGAGGGGGATGACCTCTCCAAAACGGCTCCGGTGCAGGTCAATCAAACGGCGGCGGTGTTCATTCTCCTCCTCGGCCATCCCGTCAAAGATTGCGGCGCTGTCGGGATATTCATCACGCAACCGTTCAGCATAGTCACGATAGATGCGCGCATCGTCCTCTTCAGAGGAGATAGCGAGCGCCAGAACCTCCTGTTCGCTCAGGTCTTTGAAACGTTTGCGGTTGAACGAAAATCGCATGGGGAAACTCCGTAATCTGGCACTTACCGTAGTGCCATCGGCGGGTTCCAGCAAATGCAAAGCGCCTTGCCCTTGGCGGCGCGCGGGATGGACCTACCTGTTGCGAGATCGTCGGCCCTTGCTCCGGCGCCACGCGAATAACGAGGTTTGGAACATGAGATTAGTTTTCTTGGCACCCCTATTGGTGGCAGGCTGCGCCGAAGTGTCGACTGCGCCTGTGCAAAACCCCATTCCGGCCCCTACGGCGCCGACGGCCACTGCGCCGCCACCTGCACGCCCCGCGTCTGCGGAAACGTCTACCCCGTCGACCAAGCCCAAACCATTGCCCAGTTCGGTCATTAATGCGGTGAATGAAACGTCGAGCACGTCAACATCACCGCAATCGCCGCCGACCTCAAAACCGCTGTCGGAAACCTGCAAAGAAGGCAGTTGGTGGGGTCTGGTTGGCCGCCCTCGCTCGGCCGCCAGCATCGTGTCAGAGCCCAAGCGCGTCTATACCGAAGGCGACCCGGTGACCATGGACGCCAATCCCAACCGCACCAACATCGTGTTGGACGCGGAAGGAAAGATCGCCAAGGTCACCTGCGGCTAGGGTCTCCCCCTAGCCCTTTGGCCGCTTGTCGAGAATGCGCACGGCTTTGCCCTCTGACCGGGCAACGCCGCCGACATCCATGACCTCAACCTTGACCGAGATGCCGACCGTCTGCTTGATCTGTGCTGACAGCGCTCTGATCGCCGCTTGCCGGGCGTCAGTGGTGATGCTGGCGTCCGCGCATTCGCATAGCACGCGCATCTGGTCCATCCGGTCGGGGCGCGAGAGTTCGATCTGGAAATGCGGGGCCAGCCCGGGCGTGGCCATCAGCGCCTCTTCGATCTGGGTGGGGAAAACGTTGACGCCGCGCAGGATAATCATGTCGTCGCTGCGGCCCGTGACCTTCTCCATCCGGCGCATGGAGCGCGCGGTGCCCGCCAGCAGACGGGTGAGGTCGCGGGTGCGGTAGCGGATGATCGGGAAGGCTTGTTTGGTGAGGGAGGTGAACACCAGCTCGCCCATTTCACCATCTTCGACCGGGGCACCTGTTTCGGGGTTGATGATCTCGGGGTAGAAGTGATCCTCCCAGATGTGCAGCCCGTCTTTGGTCTCCACACATTCCATCGAAACGCCCGGCCCCATGACTTCGCTGAGGCCATAGATATCGACGGCATGCATGTCGAAGGCTTGTTCGATCTCCAGCCGCATGGCGTTGGTCCAAGGCTCTGCGCCGAAGATGCCGACCTCAAGCGAGGATTGACGCGGATCAATGCCTTGGTTGGCGAATTCATCCAAGATCGACAGCGCGTAGGAGGGCGTCACCGTGATGCCCTTGGGCTGGAAATCCTCGATCAGCCGCACTTGGCGTGGTGTCATCCCGCCCGAGATCGGCACGGTCGAGAGGCCAAGCGCATCAGCGCCAAGGTGAATGCCCAAGCCGCCAGTAAACAGCCCATAGCCATAGGCGTTGTGCAGCATGTTGCCCGGGCGCATCCCCGCCGCGCGCAGGGAGCGGGCGACGACTTGGCCCCAGTTCGCCAGATCATCCTTGGTGTAGCCCACCACCGTCGGCTGCCCGGTGGTGCCAGATGATGCGTGAATGCGCGCCACCTGATCGCGCGGCACGGCGAACATGCCAAAGGGGTAATTGTCGCGCAGATCGGTTTTGACGGTGAAGGGAAAGCGCGAGAGATCGGAAAGCTGTTTCAGATCATCGGGATGCACGCCTGCATCGTCAAAGCTTTGCTTGTAAAAAGGGACGTTGTCATAGGCGTGGCGCAGGGACCATTTCAGACGGTCCAATTGCAGGGCGCTGATTTCGTCCCGGCTGGCGATCTCAATCGGGTCGAGCGTATCCTTCGCGGGGGTCAGGTCTTTCATCAGGTCGGCTCCTCCTCGGTAAATAGCTGGCCCTTGATGCTGCGGGAAAGCCCGCGAAACAGGGCCACGACACGGTCATCCGCGCCCGTGACGGTAACGTCATAGATGCCCGACCGACCGCTACGCGACACTTCGCGTGCGGTGGCGGTCAGCCGCTCCTCTGGCTGACCGGGGCTGAGATATGTGATCTGGTTCTGCTGGGCGACAGTGGTTTGGTTGTAGCTGTTGCAGGCAAAGGCAAAGGCGCTGTCGGCTAGTGTGAAGATAAATCCGCCGTGGCAAATGCCGTGGCCGTTCAGCATGCCCGGGCGCACCGACATCGACAAAACCGCGCCGCCGGGGGTCACATCGTCGATGGTCATGCCCAATCCGGCAGAGGCGGAATCTTGGGCGAACATCACCTCGGCACATTTGCGGGCGCGGGCTTCTGGGGTCATTCCATCGGGCCTTTGTGTTTCATTTTTCAGATTGGTTGCACAATTCTGTAACGCTTTCAAGAAATTTAGAGCGGCGCATTCGACCATGTCAGGGCTTGATTTGGCCCCCATCAGGGTCAACTGTAAAGCCATGAGCATAGAGCCCCCATCGCCGATCACGGCTTTCGAGCGCCCCGCCGAACAGGTCGCATTCCACCGCACGGAACTGTCGCTGATCCTATCGCTTTATGGCCGGATGGTCGCCGCCGGAGAGTGGCGCGATTATGGGATTTCCCACCTTAAAGAAGTGGCGGTCTTTTCAGTCTTTCGGCGCACGGCGGAGATACCGCTGTACCGGATCGAAAAGCGGCCCAAGCTGCGCAATCGGCAGGGCATGTATGCGGTGGTGGGTACCGGCGGGCAGGTGCTGCGCCGGGGCCATGACCTTAAGGCCGTGCTGCGTGTGTTAGAGCGTAAGCTGATCCGCGCGGTGGACTAAACGCCGGGGCGGCGATGTGCCGTCACCGGGCCGTCCCCGCCCGCTTCGATCCGGGCGATCGCGTCGGCGATGTTTTCATAGCTCACGGCCATCGCATGGGCATTGGCGTGGATCATCGTTTCGCCATCCACCACCAACGCTACATGGCCTTTCCAGAACAGCAGATCATTGCGCTGATAGGCGCCGCTGACGGGGGCGCCCACGGTCTTTTCCTGCTGATCGCTGTCACCGGGGCAGGGCATGCCGCAGGCCAGCAACGCCGCCTGCACGAGGCCGGAACAATCAATCCCCCAGCGGCTGTTGCCGCCCCAAAGATAGGGCGTGCCGAGGAACAGCGCCGCGATCTGCGCGGGGTCTTCCTCATGGCTGTCGATGGGGGCAAGATGGCCCTGCGGGATATGCCCCTGCGGGGTTTCGGCGAAATCCTTGGTCTCTGCCGTGACCGTGACGCGCGCACCGTAGCTGAGGCTCAGCAGGTCCGGCGATTTCAGATCGGCGTCGCGATAGGCATGGGTGGCAGGCACGCGGACGCGGTGGGTGGCCTTGCGCGGTGTGCCAAGGGTGCTTTGCAGGACATAGCCGCAATAGCCATCCTTCTCGGCCTGTACATAGGCCCAGCCCGACGCCTCATGCAGGACGGTCACCTGTTCGCCGAACAACACCTGCCGATCGCGCGGCCCGTCGGGACGGCGGCAGAGGTCTGCCACCGGCACCGCCACCTGCGCAGGGCGGTTCTGGGTCGCCAGCGCCGGGTCCGGGGTAAGGCGCGGGTCGCTCATTGTTTTAGCAACGCGGGCAGGGCGGCATAGATCGCGCGGGTGCCTTGCCCGGTGCCGCCTTTCGGGCGGGCGGGGGCGTCGGCAGGCTGCCAGCCGTAGATGTCAAAATGGGCATATTTGCTCTCGGTCACGAAACGGCGCAGGAAAAGCGCTGCGGTGATCGACCCGGCGAACCCGCCCTTGGGCGCGTTGTCGAGGTCGGCGATGCCGGGCTCAATCAGCGCCTCGTAAGCGTCATGGAAAGGCATCCGCCAGACCGGATCGGCAGAGCCCCGAGCGGCGCTTTCCAAGGCTGAGACGAAAGCGGCATCGTCGCTGTAATAGGGCGCAAGGTCCGGCCCTACGGCCACCCGCGCAGCCCCCGTGAGCGTCGCCATCGAGATGATCTGATCGGGTTTGTCCTCATCCGCCAGCGCCAGCGCATCGGCCAGCACCAGACGCCCTTCGGCGTCGGTGTTGTTGATCTCTACCGTCAGCCCCTTGCGCGAGGTCAGGATGTCGCCGGGGCGGAAGGCATTGCCGGAGACCGAATTTTCCACCGCCGGGATCAGCACGCGCAGTTGCACTGCCATGCCGGTGGCCATGATCATATGCGCCAGCCCCAACACGGCAGCGGCGCCCCCCATGTCCTTTTTCATCAGCGCCATGGACGCACCGGGTTTCAGGTTCAGCCCGCCGGTGTCGAAACAGACGCCTTTGCCCACCAGCGTCAGCTTTGGCCCCGTGTCGCCCCATGCCATGTCGATCAAACGCGGCGCGCGGTCGGCGGCGCGGCCAACGGTGTGGATCATCGGCAGGTTGTTCTCTAGCAACGTATCGCCGGTTGTGACTTCGATCTTCGCGCCATGCTGCTCGGCCAATTTGCGCGCGGCGGCTTCGAGATCGGGCGGGCCCATGTCAGAGGCGGGGGTGTTGATCAGGTCGCGGGTCAGCATCTCGCCCGTGGCAAGTGCGGTGATCTGCGCGGCGTCGATCCCTTCGGGCGCGACAAGCCGGGCCGCCAGTGGCGTCTGGTCGCGGTAGCGGTCAAAGCGGTAGCCTGCCAGCAGCCAGCCGAGCGCTTCATTCGCCGCTTGGTCCTCCGGCAGACCGCTTTCAATTCGGTAGTCCCCCGCAGGCAGCTTTGCCGCAGCGGCAGCAAGGTGAAAGCGGCCCCGCCGGCGCGCGGCTTCGGTGCCGTAGCCCACCAATGCCAGCGCGGGAGTGCCTTCCTCCCCCGGCACGACAAGCGCCTGACCAAGGCCGCCCGAAAAACCGCCGGCTTTCACCCATGCCTGCACAGCGCCGGGCTGATCGGCAAGCCAGCCTTCAAGCGCGGCTTCGCTCAAGACATGAAGCGGCAGGGCATTGGCGGAGGGGGTGGCGAATTCGGCGGACATGACAAACCTTTGCAAATCTGGAACTGCGCGCAGCCTACTCTTTCCATCGCCACCCGCAAGCGATCAGATCGTGAGGTCTGGCAAGTCCCAGATCGCAGTCAGCGACCGTTCCCCGCTGCGGATCAAGCGCGACAGCGTGGCGGCGGTGGCGATGTCATCCTTGGCATCAATACAGGCTATAACATCGGCCGCCACCTGCGAGACCAATGCCATGCCAATCTGCTCGGCAATGGCGATCAGACGATGCACGCTTTTGCGCAGCCCGGCGCGGTCTTGGGTCTGGTGCAGACTTTTGCAATGGGACATCCGCAAAGCCAATTCCTCCGACGCGCGACAGACGACATCTTCGGCCCCCACCTCACCAAGTTGGGAATAAAGCAGCCCAAGACAGTCTTGATCGACACGGATCTGTTCCGTCGGGCGTATTTGCACAAGTTGCATCGTTGTCATCCTTCAATCAGCCCCCACGGCCATGTCGCAACATCACGCAAGATGGTGTGCAAAGGGTTGGGATGGTGGAGTCTTTTCTCTCGAATTCGTATCGGATTTGCGCTATCTGCGCTGAAACCGCTTCATGCATTAAGGGACGTTTACACATGGACAAGGCCAAGGCTCTGCCGTCGTATCTGTTGCAACGCTATCAAGGGTGGAAGGCGACCGGCTATGCCGAGAACCAGACATGGTATCGCCGATTGGCCGCTGAGGGGCAGCGCCCGCGCGCGATGGTGATCTCCTGCTGCGACAGCCGCGTGCATGTGACCTCGATCTTTGGCGCCGATCAAGGCGAGTTCTTCATTCACCGCAACATCGCTAACCTTGTGCCGCCCTATGAGCCGGATGGCAAACAGCACGGGACCTCGGCGGCGGTGGAATATGCCGTCAACGCGCTGAAGGTCGCGCATCTGATTGTGCTGGGCCATTCCAGCTGCGGTGGCGTCGCGGGGTGTATCCAGATGTGCAAAGGCAACGCGCCCGAGCTTGAGAACCAAGACAGTTTCGTGGGCCGCTGGATGGACCTGCTGCGCCCGAAATACGAGACGGTGGAAAAGGTCGAAGACGCGGCGGAGCAGCAGCTTTTGCTGGAGCGTCAGGCGGTGCTGACCTCTCTTGAGAACCTGATGACCTTTCCTTGGATCAAGGAAAAGGTCGAAGATGGCACGCTGAGCCTGCACGGCCTGTGGACCGACATCGGCGAGGGCAGCTTGGAATATTACGACGCCAAGGCGCAGACATTCGAGCCGGTTTAAGCCCATCGCAGATGCATGAGGCAGAGACGAAAAAGGGGGCCGTTTGGCCCCCTTTCTTATTCCTAGACTGGGGCTGAACCTCAGCCTTTTTTCAGTACTTCGCGGCCCAGCAGTTCGGCGATCTGTACGGCGTTCAGGGCGGCACCCTTGCGCAGGTTGTCGCTGACGCACCACAGGTTGATGCCGTTGTCGATGGTACTGTCCTGACGGATGCGGCTGATGAAGGTGGCGAAGTCACCCACGCATTCCACCGGCGTGACGTAGCCGCCGTCTTCGCGCTTGTCGATCACCATGAGACCCGGCGCTTCGCGCAGGATGTCGCGGGCTTCGGCTTCGTCGAGGTGGTCTTCGAATTCGATGTTGATCGATTCCGCATGGCCCACGAATACCGGCACACGCACGCAGGTCGCGGTGACTTTGATCGACGGGTCGACGATCTTTTTGGTCTCGGCGACCATCTTCCATTCTTCCTTGGTCGAGCCGTCTTCGAGGAAGACGTCGATATGCGGAATCACGTTGAATGCGATCTGCTTGGTGAACTTGCTGGCGGGCTTGTCATCGGTCGGGTTGTAGATGCTCTTGGTCTGATCCCAAAGCTCATCAATGCCTTCCTTGCCCGCGCCGGAAACCGACTGGTAGGTCGATACGACGACGCGCTTGATTTTGGCGCGGTCGTGCAGCGGCTTCAGCGCCACAACCATCTGCGCGGTCGAGCAGTTGGGGTTGGCAATGATGTTTTTCTTGGAATAGCCGTGCACGTCCTGCGGGTTCACCTCGGGCACGATCAACGGCACGTCTTGGTCATAGCGGTAAAGCGACGAGTTATCGATCACCACGCAGCCCGCTTTGGCAGCGGCAGGGGCGTATTTCTTGGTTGCTTCGGAACCCACGGCAAAAAGCGCCATGTCCCAGCCAGTGAAGTCGAAAGTATCGAGGTCTTTGGTCTTGAGGGTCTTGTCCCCAAAGCTGATTTCCGAACCCAGCGAGCGGCGGCTGGCCAGAGCCACGATCTCGTCCACGGGGAACTGACGCTCCGCGAGGATGTTCAACATTTCACGGCCCACATTGCCTGTGGCACCGACGACGGCGACGCGATAACCCATCTGATTACTCCAGTCTGTCCAATTAAATTTGACGCCATTTAACGTGCCTGCGGGGCATTGGCTAGGGCCAGCCGCGCGCGGGCAGGGTGGGGCGGTGCTTTGCCGAGGTTAAAGGACCTTGATCACGTCCTTGTTGATCGCCAGCATATAGCCGCGCCGGGCGATGTTCTTGACCAACAGTTCCGACACCAATTGATTGCCCAAGGTGTCGCGCAATCGCTTGATCCGCGTGGCCCCGGCGGCCTCATCACAGTCGGCGGCGTTGCGGCCCGATATCATGCCTTCGATCTCAGAGCCTGACAATACGTCGTCATCCATCCGTGCTTCGGCAAGGACCGACATCGTCTCCATCGCCGCTGCGGTCAGTTTGAAGCCGAGGTTATTAAGGTAAACGGTGTTTTCTTCGCGGCTGATGAGCAATGAGTTCACCTGAATGCCCGTCCGCTCGATCTGCGCCATACGGCGGTTGAAGCCGACGAGCATGATCAGAAACACCATCGCCGCGATCAGCATGGCGCTGGCAAAGACCAGCAAGACCACGATCACAATGCGATAGCTGGCCAATGTCTCGGAAAATGCGGTGCCGGACTGGGCGAGGATTTCGAGCAGCTTGATCTCGGCTTGGGTGGTCAGATCGTCATTTTCGATAAAAATCCGCTCAACCCGCGCGTTAAAGGCATTGGCATCGGGCAGCGCCCAAAGCAGCAACGCCGCCCCGGCCAGCAACACCAGCACGACGGCGGCAATGCCACCGCCTACGAAACGCCCGCCAAATCTGCGCATGTCAGAAGCGGAGGTAGAATGTTCCTGCACTGTCTTTCCTTTGATCCAGACCTTCGTCGCCGAATACGGAGAGGATATTCAACAATGTCCAGCCCTCCGCCGCAAGTCGTGGCGTGAGTTCGGCCTTGGCACCGGCGGCATCGCAGGCATCATTAATCTGCGCTACCCCATAATGGAGGCGCAGCGGATTGTCTTGCTTGGCCTTATAATCGGCATAGCAGCCAGCCGCTGCCATCGCGGGCAGGGCCACAGTGACCGCCAGCGCGGTCATCAGGGTGAAACATGCGTTTTTCATACGTTTTTAATGCGCGTTTGCCCGCTGATATTCAATAACTAAGGTGTTTTCGGCCGCATGTTATTCGATAACGACCCCCTGTTATTGCCTGTCTTTGGCCCTCTCCCCAATTTGCTGGCATCAACAGACACGAAAACTCAGACACGGCCCCCGAGCGTTGGCCGCAGACGACAAAGGGCGCAGGACACCGCGCCGATAACAAGAAGGGACCAGACCCATGTACCGCAAGTTCATTGCTACCATCGCTGCTCTGTCGGTTGCCATCACCGCTTTCGGTGCCCGCGACGCCGCTGCCGATGAAAAGGAAGTGCTGCGCACCCTCGCCGCGATTGCGGGCGTCGCGATCGTGGGCAAAATGATCTACGACAATAAGAAAGACCGCGAAGAGCGCGAGACCGTGACCCGCCGTCGTGCCGCCCCGGTTTATGAAGCGCCACGCTATTACCCCACGGTTTCCGAGCGGCCCCGTTTGCGCCCCTATGTTGATCGGCGCCCGCAGCCGCGTCACACTGCCCGGACATCGCCCAAGCGCGAAGTGCGCCCCATGCCTGAGCGGGTGGATCGCAAGCTGCTACCGCAGCAGTGCTTCCGCAGCTTTAATGGCGAAGACGGCAAGGTGATGATGTTTGGCGAACCCTGCCTTGAAAAGAATTACGCCCAAGTCGACCGTCTGCCCAACTATTGCGCCAAGCGCGTGAAGACGGCGGACGGCGCACGCTACGGCTATGATGCCCGCTGCCTGCGCGACTCGGGTTACAGCTTGGCCCGTCGGTAACACCGGCGTGCCTTGACCGAGCGGCACGTCCCTGTCGCTCGGGTTTTGAAAGGGGGGGTGTTCGGGCGCCTCCCCTTTCTCTTTTTTTGTTGCACCTTTTCGGCGCATGCGGTTTCACCTCGCCCTATGATACCAGACTTTGAATTTGAACGCGGCGCGGCTGCCCGCGGCTTTCGCACCATTGCCGGGGTGGACGAAGTGGGCCGTGGCCCGCTTGCCGGGCCGGTCACCGCCGCCGCCGTGGTCTTTACCGAAGGGCAGATCCCCGAGGGGCTGAACGATTCTAAAAAGCTGACAGCCCGCGCCCGAGAACGGCTGTATGAAGAGATCATGTCGGTGGCCGTCGTTTGCGTGGCCCATGCCACCGTCGAAGAGATCGAAGAACACAACATCTTGCGTGCCAGCCATCTGGCCATGACCCGAGCGCTGGCCGGATTGGCCTGCGTGGCGGACTACGCGCTGATCGACGGTAATATGCTTCCGCGCGATCTGAGCCTTCCGGCGCAACCTGTGGTGAAGGGTGATGCCCGCTGTCTGTCGATCTCAGCCGCCTCTATCGTTGCCAAAACCGTGCGCGATAACCTCATGGTGGATTTAGCGCAACAGCATCCCGGCTATGGCTGGGAAACCAATATGGGCTACGGATCGAAAAGCCACATGGCTGCCCTCCGGGATCTTGGTGTGACCCCACACCATAGACGTTTGTTCAAGCCGGTACACAATATCTTGTATCAAGCCAATTTGTTAACCGATTGATTCAAAAAAGAAATTGACCACGAATCGTTGATGGCCCATTTTATCCACAACCAATGAGCGCTTAAGCGCCGGGTAATGAGGCAGAGATATGAAAACGATGACAAAGAGCGCTGCGGCGCTTCCCTTGAACACTATTGTTGCGGGCGATTGCATTGAGGCAATGAACGCCCTTCCAGCAGAGTCGGTGGATCTGATCTTCGCGGATCCGCCCTACAACTTGCAGTTGCGGGGTGATTTGCATCGCCCGGACAACTCCAAGGTCGATGCAGTTGATGACGAATGGGACCAATTCGCCAGCTTCAAAGCCTATGATGATTTTACCCGTGCATGGCTCAAAGCCGCGCGGCGTTTGCTGAAACCCGATGGCGCGATCTGGGTGATCGGCAGCTATCACAACATCTTCCGCGTCGGTGCGGCGTTGCAGGACCAAGGTTTCTGGATCCTCAATGATGTGGTTTGGCGTAAGTCCAACCCGATGCCGAACTTCCGGGGCAAGCGCTTTACCAATGCCCATGAGACGATGATCTGGGCAGGCAAGAGCGAGAACAGCAAATACACCTTTAACTACGAAGCGCTGAAGGCGCTGAACGAAGGCATCCAGATGCGCAGCGATTGGGTGCTGCCGATATGCACCGGCCATGAGCGTCTAAAGGACGAAGCAGGCGACAAGGCGCATCCGACGCAAAAGCCCGAAAGCCTGCTGCACCGTATCCTCGTTGGTTCGACCAACCCCGGCGATGTGATTCTCGATCCGTTCTTCGGCACCGGCACCACCGGCGCTGTCGCCAAGATGCTGGGCCGCGATTTCATCGGCATCGAACGCGAGGAAGCTTACCGCAAGGTGGCCGAGAAACGCATCTCGATGGTGCGCAAGTTCGACAATGAAGCGCTCCAAACCACCACCTCCAAACGTGCCGAGCCGCGCGTGCCTTTCGGTCAGTTGGTCGAGCGTGGCATGCTGCGCCCGGGCGAGAACCTCTATTCCATGAATGGCCGTCACAAGGCCAAGGTCCGTGCCGATGGCACCCTCATTGGCAGCGATGTCAAAGGGTCGATCCATCAGGTGGGCGCGGCCTATGAGAAAGCGCCAAGCTGCAACGGCTGGACCTACTGGTGCTACAAGAAAGACGGCAAGAATGTCCCCATCGACATTCTGCGTCAGCAGATCAGAGCCGAAATGGCCAACTGATCCACCCACAGACATTCGAACACCGCCGGCACCCGTGGCCTCTCTGCGTGAGGGGCAGCCACACGGGTGCCTACCTTGACCCCGCCCCATGGCGGGGTTTTTTTGTTGGACCGGCCTAATTGACCCACCGTTTGCGGGCCTGAAACTCACGCAGCACGGCGTCAATATAGCGGGCATCGAAATCGGATTTATTCACCACGTAGAGCACCCCGGCAGAGGCGGCTTTTTCCCACATGCCGGGGGAGGGCCAATCGCTGACCATAATCACCGGCGTTTGGGCATGGCGGTCGTCACAGGCCAGCTCCAACGCGAAATTCGCGCCCAACCCATCAGGCAGGTTGTTGTCGAGCAGGATCAGCGCCTTGTCCCCCCGCTTAGCGCCTTGCGCGCGGCTTCGATGCTGGAGGCGAACTCCACCCGCATCCCGCCATAGGCGCGGCCCAGAATGCGGCGCAGCCTCTCTCTGTCAAACTCACTGTCTTCGACGATCAGACAGGTGCCATCATACACCGCCCCCGAGGGCGCTTGCTGTTGCCGCATCAATACCACTCCACTGGTAACAATCGCAGCCTATGTGACAGGCAAAGTTTAACTTTGCGTTGCCGCGCTCAGAGCCGGGGCAGGGGATTGCTGGCCTTGTTGTAGGCTTTCCAGTCGGTGATCTCGGGGTAGTACATCTCGCGCCATTTGCGCACGCGGGGGTTCATGATGCCCCGCCACAGCGGGGGCACCATCGCGGCCATTGTCATTACCGGATAGCCATAGGGCAACTGCGGCGCGTCGCCCGTGCCATAGGTCTGCAAGACCGGGAAGCGCCGGTCGGGTTTGTAGTGGTGATCGGAATGGCGTTGCAGGTTGATCAGCAGCCAGTTGCTGGCCTTATGCGCCGCGTTCCATGAATGGCGCGGCTGGACGTGTTCGTATTTGGCCCCGCCCAGATGTTTGCGCGTCAGCCCGTAGTGTTCGATGTAATTGACCAGTTCCAATTGCCAGATCGCCACACCGGCTTGAACAAGGAACAGACCGAGCCCGCTCCAACCGCCCAAGATCAGCGCCAGCAGCAGGAAGGCGGCTTGCAGCGCCCAGTATTTAAGGAACGGATTGCCCGGATCGGTCCAAGGCAGCCCCTTGCGCGCCAGCATGTTCTTTTCCGCATGAAAGGCCGAGGTCAGCGACTCGCGCAGCACACGGGGATAGAAGCGGTGGAACCCTTCATTATAGCGCGCCGTCACCGTGTCGCGCGGGGTGCCGACATGGCGGTGATGCACCAGCAGATGTTCCGACCGGAAGTGCGAATAGAGCACCATGGCCAGCAGGATATCCGCCAGCCGCCGTTCGGTCTTGTTGCGTTGGTGCATTAGCTCATGGCTGTAGTTGATGCCGATGGTACCGGTGATGACGCCCACGCCAAAGAACAGAAAGATCCGCTCTGCCGTGCCTAGATGCGCGGCACGCGTGGCGTAATAGATCAGGCCAAAGACGGTCAGGAATTGCAGTGGCGTCCAGATCAGAGTGACGAGGCGATACCAATAGAGATCGTTCTCGGTCGCTTCCAGATCAGCGTTGTCGAGGTTCAGCCCCAGCACCGCGTCGAGCAGGGAAAAGAGATACCATGTCACCAACGGCAGCAGCGCGATGGTCCAGCCGCCCTGCGTTGCACAGCACCACGCCAGAGGGATCAGCAGCAGGGACATCCAGAAAGGCAGTGCGCGCGACAGACGGGCGAGGTCTTGGGCGGCGATGATGCGGTTGGACATGGGGCACCTCATAGTTGCGCGCCAGATATACCGCAGTTTGCCCGAGGCTCAAAGCCTGACGCGGCGCTATCGCGCGAGGTCGAAGGCTTTGCGCATGACGGTGGGAAGGTCGCTGGGGCGGAACTGGTTCTGGCCGATAAATTCACCGTTTTGCGGCGCGGCATCATGGCCGACCCGCGCGTGCTGCACCGTCAACATCAGATGGAAATGGGTGAAGGTGTGGCGCACCTCGCCGGGCAGGGCGCGCCAATCGGCGGCCAAGGGCGGCGTCCCTGCGGGGCGCGGCTCGGATGCGTCTACCCAGTCGGAGCCGGGCCAGCCAAGCATGCCGCCGAGCAGCCCCTTATCGGGCCGTGTCTCCAACAACCACGCGCCATCCTCGCGTTGCGCCAGATAAACGGTGCCGTGCCGGATGGGTTTCGGCTTTTTCGGGGTCTTCTTAGGCAAGAGCGCTGCTGTGCCTTCTGCACGGGCCACGCAGGGCTCGCGCCACGGGCAGATGCCGCAGGCGGGGGATTTTGGTGTGCAGATCGTGGCACCGAGGTCCATCACGGCTTGGGCATAGTCTCCGGGCCGGTCCTGCGGGGTCAGCGCGACGGCCCGCGCCATCAGCTCGGGCTTCGCAGCGGGCAGGGGCGTGTGGATGTCATAGACCCGCGCCATCACCCGCTCGACATTGCCATCAAGCACCGCGTGGGGCAGATCGAACGCGATGGAAGAAATCGCCGCCGCCGTATAAGGCCCGATCCCCGGCAGTTTCAGCAGCGCGTCGTGATCCGCCGGAAAATTGCCTTCATGCTCATCCACCACCACGCGGGCACATTTCAGCAGGTTGCGGGCGCGGGCGTAATAGCCAAGGCCCGCCCATTCGGCCATCACATCAGCATCCTCGGCGGCGGCAAGGGCGGCGACATCCGGCCAGCGGGCGGTGAACCGCGTGAAATAGTCCTTTACCGTGGCCACGGTGGTCTGCTGCAACATGACCTCGCTCAGCCAGATGCGGTAGGGATCGGGCGTGACACCTGCCATCCGGTCGTGCGGCGGCACCCGCCACGGCAGGGCGCGGGCGTGGGTGTCGTACCATTCCAGCAGGATCGGCGGCAGCTTGCTGACGGGTGTCTTCTCACGCAATGTTTAGGCCTTTCGAGGGGGCAGGGGCTGGTGACGCTGGGGCAAATGGTTATGTATGTCAGCACATTCGGGAAACAAAGCCATGCCGCCACGTCGTACGACTACAAAAGGGTTCAAACGCACCGACAGCCTGCTCTCGCAGCAGATTCGCAAGGCGAGCGAGACCCGTGGCTTTGCGCAATCGCGTCTGTTGACCCATTGGACCGAGATCGTGGGCGAAGCAACCGCCGCCATCTCGCGCCCGGTTGAGGTCAGCTATGGCCGGAAAGAAGGCATCGGTGCCACGCTGACCTTGCTGACCACCGGGGCCAATGCGCCCATGCTGGAGATGCAAAAGGAACAACTGCGCGCGCGGGTCAACGCGGTCTATGGCTATAACGCCATCGCGCGGGTGCGGATCACCCAGACAGCGGCGACAGGCTTTGCCGAAGGGCAAGTGGCGTTTGATCATAAACCCAAGGGCGAAAAGACCGCTCCGAGCCCTGCATTGCAACGCAAAGCAGCCGAAGCCGCTCAGCCCGTGGCCGACGAAGGGCTGCGCGCAGCCCTTGCACGTCTGGGCGAGAACATATTGAACAAGAACCAAAGCTGACCAACCTAAAGCTGACGTAACAGACAAAGGAACATCTCATGAATCGCAGAAACGTAATCCTTGGCGGTCTCGCCACACTCGGCGTCGGTGGCTGGTTTGCCGCAAGCAGCTTCGGCTCCCCCCCCCTTGGCAGCACCGCGCTGACACCTTTCGTTGGGGCCGCGAACGCGCAAACGACTGAGGGCGATGTGGATACCTCAGGCATCACCGAGATGGTCATGGGCGATGAAAACGCGCCGGTGACGATGATCGAATACGCCTCCTTCACCTGCCCGCACTGTGCGACCTTCCACAACGATACCTTCAAAAAGCTGAAGGCCGATTACATCGACAGCGGCAAGGTCAAGTTCATCTACCGCGAAGTCTATTTCGACCGCTACGGTCTCTGGGCCTCCATGGTGGCGCGCTGCGGCGGTCAGGAGAAGTTCTTTGGCATCGCCGACTTGATCTACAAATCGCAAAGCGAATGGACCCGCGCGGGCGAACCTGCCGCCATCGTCGACGAGCTGCGCAAGATTGGCCGTCTGGCTGGCCTAGATAACGAGACGTTGGACGAATGCCTGAAAGACGGTGAAAAAGCCGAGGCGCTGGTGGCATGGTACACCGAGAACTCCAAAGAGGATGACATTTCAAGCACACCGAGCTTTGTCATCGACGGCAAAAAACACTCCAACATGTCCTATGGCGACATGAAGGAAATCCTCGACGAAGCGCTGGCTGGCTAATGACCGCACCGCTTGCAGGACTGAAAGTCGTCGAATTGGCGCGTGTTCTGGCTGGCCCTTGGGCCGGTCAGACACTGTCGGACCTCGGATGCGAGGTGATCAAAGTGGAAAGCCCGGCGGGGGATGACACCCGCCAATGGGGGCCGCCCTTTGTTACCCGGGACGAGGATGTCACCGCCTCCTATTTCCACTCGACCAACCGGGGCAAAGCCTCGGTCACCGTGGATTTCCGCACTGAGGAAGGTCAGGCGCAGGTCAAAGAGCTTTTGGCCGATGCGGATATCCTGATCGAAAATTTCAAGACCGGGGGATTGGCGAAATACGGGTTGGACTATGCCAGCCTCTCTGCCCAGTTCCCGAAACTGATCTATTGTTCGATCACGGGGTTCGGCCACACCGGTCCCTACGCCCATCGCGCGGGCTATGATTTCATCATCCAAGGCATGTCCGGCCTGATGTCGATCACCGGGGAGCCCGACGGCCAGCCGCAGAAATCCGGCATGGCGATCACCGATATCTTTACCGGGGTCTATGCCAGCACCGCAATTTTGGCCGCCGTGCATCAGCGTCACCAAACCGGCGTCGGCCAGCATATCGACATGGCACTGCTTGACTGCGCCGTGGCGATCACCGGCAATCAGGCGATGAACTATCTCACCACCGGCAAGGCGCCGACGCGGATGGGCAACGCGCATCCCAATCTGACGCCCTATGAGGTGTTTGAGTGTTCCGACGGCCATCTCATCATCGCCACGGGCAATGACGGGCAATATCAGCGCCTGTGTCAGTTGCTGGGCCTCGATGACATGGCCACCGCGCCGGAATACCTCAAGAACGCCGACCGTGTCGCAAACCGGCCCGAGATGATCCGCCGCTTGACCGGGGCGACCCGTCTGCGCAGCCGCGATGATCTTTTGGCGGCGTGCGAAGCGCATGGCGTGCCCGCCGGGCCGATCAACGACATGGCCGATGTCATGGCCGATCCGCAGGTCGTGGCGCGGGGCATGCAGATCGAACTCGACGGTGTGCCGGGGCTGCGGTCGCCTTTTACCTTTTCAGGGGCCGAGCTTTCGCTGCACCGGCCCGCGCCGAAATTGGGCGAAGACAATAAGGCCTAAGGCGGTGGCAGCCTGTCCAGCGCTGTATGCAGCGCATTGCCTTCGGGCAGGGACAGGCGCACCGGCAGGGTCAGCACCTTGGCGCGGAACTCCATCGGCAGGCGCACGGCGTCTTTCTCGGTCGTGACAAGCTGGGCGCCGCGCATCGCGGCCTCGGTCTCTAGCCGCAGCATCAGTCGTGGCGTCAGTGGCTGGTGATCCTCCAGCGCCTCGGCGTGCAGGATCGTGGCCCCCAGCCCGCGCAGCGTGGCGAAAAACTTCTCAGGGTGGCCGATGCCTGCAAAGGCGAGCACTTGGGAATCCGACCAATCCATTCCGGTTTGCAGTGGGGCGAGTTCGGCGCGCGCGTGGGGGAGATCGGTCTTTGGCAGCCTTGCTGCAAAAGCTGCCTGCGCTGCGTCAGCCCCAATCGACAACAGTAAGTCAGCCCGCGCCAGCCCCGCCGCGACAGGTTCACGCAACGGCCCGGCAGGCAGGCACAGGCCGTTGCCGAAACCTTTGACCGCGTCCACTACCACGATGCTCAGATCCTGCACCAGCGCGGGGTTCTGAAAACCGTCATCCAGCACCACCACCGTGGCCCCCGCCGCTTCGGCGGCCTGCGCCCCCACTGCGCGATCCCGGGCGACCCAGACATCGGCAAAGGCGGCGAGCAGCAGCGGCTCGTCCCCGACCTCATTCGCGCTGTGCTGTACGGGGTCAACCCGCACCGGCCCCTCCAGCGTGCCGCCATAGCCGCGTGAGACGACATGCGGACGATGGCCGCGCTCCAGCAGATATTGCAGCACCGCCATCACCGTCGGCGTCTTGCCGGTGCCGCCCGCGTTGATATTGCCGACGCAGATCACCGGGATGCCCAAGCGCAGCGGCGTGCCGCTGGCCAGCCGCCGCGCGGTGGCCGTGGCATAGAGCGCGCCTAGCGGTTGCAATAGCCGCGCGCGCCAATCGGGTCGGGGCAGGTGCCAGAAATCAGGCGCGCGCATGGGATGCTCCCGCCTGTTCGTCGAGCCGGTCCTGCACCATTTCAATCACCCTATCGGCCAGTTCGGCCCCTTCGCTGATCACGTCCCAGCCCGCATGGGCCATGGTGGCGGCCTGATCCGGCGCGATCAACCGCGACACCGCGTTGCCAAGGGCGCCCGCGTCGTTGACGATCCGCGCCGCCCCCGCCGTGGCGAGCCGCCCGTAAGAGGGCAGGAAGTTCCTTACCTTGGGGCCATAGAGCACCGCCGAGCCAAGCGCCGCCGCCTCGAAGGGATCGCAGCCGCCGTGGCCCGAGACCAGCGAAGACCCGAGGAAGGACACCGGAGCCACCCGAAAGAACAGCCCCCGATCGCCCGGATCGTCCGCCACCATGACCTGCGTCGTCTCGTCAGGGTAGGGGTCATCCCCCCACCGCATCGCGGTGAACCCACGCGCGCGGGCGCGTTCATAGGCAATATCGGCGGTCGGGTAGTCATGGGTGTGCAGGATCAGCAGCAAGCGATGCGACAGGCGCAGCGCTTGGCGGTGAGCGGTCAGCACGACGGGTATCTCTTCGGGGAGGATTTGCGTGGCATACCAGACCGGACGTCCGACAAGGCAGGCCGACATATCCGCCAGATCCGAATCCGCGCAGCGCAGCGCTTGGCCGCCCGTCAGCAGCGGCGAAGTCACCTCTCCGTTGCTGCGCGGCAGGCCCAGTTGCACGAGACGGCGCAGCACTGCGGGGGAGCGGGCCAGCACCTGTTCGAAAGCCCCCAGCAACTGCCGCGTCACATCGGGCAGCCAGCGGTCCCGTCGGCCATCGAAGCCGGCGCTGTCGGCGTCGATCATCATCATGGGGCAGCCGCGCTCTGCGGTTTCCAACACGAGGTTGGGCCTCAGCCCGCCCCATGTCCACAGGCAGAAATCGGGCCGCCAGTGGTCAAGGAACCGCGCGACATTGTCGGGGTGTTCGCCGGGGGCGGGGAAGATGAACAGATCACGCGTGTCGCAGATTGGCAGGTCTTGCGCAGCCGCGCTTTCCGAAAGGGTGACCAGCACCGCGACCCGGTCGCGCATCGCCATGAACCGTTTGGCAAGGTCAAGCACGGCCAGCACGTTGCCCGCCTCGGCGGCATGCATCCAGACCAGCTCCCCTTTGGGGCGGAGGGCATAGGGCGGCGCGTCTTCGGCCCCGCCGCGGCGCACGAGGGCGCGATAGGCTGCAAGCCCCAGCGACCGCGCCGCCATGGTGGTTTATTCCAGCTCTTCGGTGGGCGAGGCCGAGGTCTCTTCGTCGCGCAGGCGGTGCAGATGGGCGATGTAATAGCGCATATGCGCGTTATCCACGGTCCGGTGCGCTTCGGATTTCCATGCGTCATAGGCGCTGGCGTAGTTGGGGAAGATCCCGACGATATGGATGTCGTCGACATTCTTGAACGCGTTCTTGGTCGGATCGACAAGTTCGCCACCGAAAACAAGGTGCAGGCGTTGGGTCATGGAGCTGTCCTTTGATCTGTCAAAGCTGCGGTGCTGCGCCTAGTGCCTAGCAGATGGGGCCGGTCACGCAAGGGCGTCGATCAGGGCGCGCTGCACCGAGGGGCCACCCGCGACGATGCCATCCACGCGCGGGTCGGGGTTGTTGAACCTGAGCGGCGCGCCGGTGGCGGTTGTACAAGTACCGCCCGCCTCGGCTACGATCAACGTGCCTGCGGCGATGTCCCATTCCCACGTGCGGCGCAGGGTGATCATCGCGTCAAACGACGCATCGGCCACCAGCGCCATTCGGTATGCGAGCGAGGGACGGTAGCTGCGTTTGAACACAGGCGGTGCGCCGCCGTGCCAGCGTTCTGCCACCAGCGCGGGGCGGGCGGCAAGTACAGTCGCCCCGGCCAGATCGCCCACCTCGGAGGTACGGATCGGCGTGCCGTTCTGCGTGGCCCCACCGCCCCGGCTGGCGGCATAGAGCATGTCGCGCATCGGCAGGTAGACCACCGCCGCCGTGACCTCACCCGCCTCGGCCACCGCCAGCGAATGCGCCCATGTGTCGGAGCCTTCGACGAAACTGCGGGTGCCGTCGATCGGGTCGATGATAAAGACCCGTTCATGCCCCAGCCGGTCGGTGTTGTCCTCCGTCTCCTCGGACAGCCAGCCATAGTCGGGCCGGGCGTCGCGCAACTCCGACAGCAGCAGATCGTTTACCGCCAGATCGGCCTCGGTCACCGGGCCTGCGTTGTCGGGCTTGTCCCAGCGTTTCGCCGTGGCCCCGACAAAGCCGCGCGCCACGGCACCGGCCTTGCGGGCGGCGTCGATTAAAAGGGCGAGGTCCTCCTCAGGCACCGGCAAGGGTCATTCCCGGCACCAGCAGCGAGGGCACAACGCGGCTCAGATGGGTGCGTGCATCATTGGCGGGGATCATCGCCCGCAGCATGTCGCGCAGATTGCCCGCGATGGTGCATTCGTTGATCGCATGTGTGATCTCGCCATTCTCGACCCAGAGGCCAGAGGCGCCGCGCGAATAGTCGCCCGTGTTGGGGTTGATCGTGCTGCCGATCATGGAGGTCACCAAAAGCCCCGTGCCCATCTCAGCAATCAGATCGTCGCGGCTGGCCTCCCCTTGGGTCAGCGCAATGTTCCAGTTCGACGGCTGTGGGCCGGAGCTTGGACCGCGCGCGGCGTTGCCGGTGGGGGCAAGCGCCAGCTTACGGGCCGTCGCCAAGTCGAGCGTCCAACCTTGCAGAATGCCCTTGTCGACGACGGCACGCTGTTGGGTCGGCAGCCCTTCGGCGTCAAAGGGGCGTGAGCCGGTGGCGCGGATGCGGGTCGGGTCTTCGATCAGCGATAGGCCTTCGGGCAGCACCTGTTCGCCCATCGCATCGCGCAAGAAAGAAGCCCCGCGCGAAATCGCCTGACCGTTGATCGCGCCCAGCAGATGCCCGATCAGCGACGCTGCAATGCGTTCGTCAAACAGCACCGGATAGCTGCCGGTGGGGGGCTTGCGGGCACCCAGCCGCGCCAGCGCGCGTTCGCCCGCGCGGGTGCCGATCTCTTGCGCGTCGCGCAGGTCGGCCTGAAAGATGCGGCTGTCGCCGTCGTAATCCCGCTCCATCCCCGTGCCGCTGCCTGCAATGGCGACGCAGGACAGCCCGCGTTCACTGCGGGCATAGCCGCCCTCGAACCCGTTTGTCGCGGCGAGGTAAATCTCTTGCGCGCCATAGCCTGCGCCCGCCGATTGCACTTGGCTGACCCCCTTGACGGCCAGCGCGGCGGCTTCGGCGCGGGCGGCGTCCTCTTGCAGGGTTTCGGGGGAGGGTTCGGGCGTTGGATCGCAAAGCTCCAGCCCTTCGGCATCGCGGCGGGCAGAGAGTTGATCCGGATCAGCCAACCCCGAATAGGGGTCTTCGGGTGCTTCGCGAGCCATGGCAACAGCGCGTTCGGCCATTTCCTCAATCGTGCGCGACGATGTGTCAGAGGCCGAAACATTGGCCGAGCGGTGCCCGACGAAAACCCGCAGACCGATGTCCGTCCCTTCGGAGCGCTCCGCCTGTTCCAGCGCCCCGCCGCGCACCTCGATCGAGACAGAGCTTGCCGTGATCGCCATTGCATCGGCCGCATCCGCACCGGCATCGGTGGCCGCCTGCAAAAGGGACTTGGTCAATGCATCAAGGGCTTCTGGCATGGTTTGGCTCCGCTTGGGTTGCAAAAGGGGTAATCCCCCGCCCCGCAGGGGGCAAGGGTAACGCTGTATTTCCCCAGTTGAGAGAGCGCGGGAAAGCCAGCGCTGTGGGGTTATTTGATTTGCTGACCATTGGCGAGGATGCCGCCGTCTTCGGTAAACTCAATCTTTGAGGTCAAGGAATCTTCGCCGTCGCCCGGTACGGTAAAGAGACCCATCATCATCCGCGCGCCCATTGCCTGCTCTTGCGGGACCAGACCCATGGTCACCAATTTATCGAGCAATGTCACACCGCCGATCAGCGACAGGTCCAGCGAGCCGACGGGTTGGGGCATGCCGGGGGCGCCGCTCATGCCGTCATTGTCGAATGTGATGGCGCCCGTCGCGTCGAATTCAGCGCCAGCAAGGTCAAGGGTGACCTCATTCACGGTCAACTCGTGAATCTCTGCCGGTGCCTGATCGCCCATGGTGGATGCGACTTCGGGGTCCAGCAATTCAAACAGCATCTTGGCCTTGCCCGAAATATCGACGACCAATGTCGCTGGATCGCGGGGCAGTTGGCCAGTGGGGTCAAAGATGCCCCAAATCATGTCCGACATTTCAAAACTGTCGAGCGTGACGCCGAAGGCGAAGTCTTGCGGCTCGTCAGTCACCATGATCGGCATCTTCATGTCAAAGGCGCTTTCGGCCATGCTGAACTGGATTGGGAAGGGCATGTCAGCGGCGGTGACATTGACATCGATGTCCTGCTGGCCGCCCTTATAGGCGAGCCCCTCTGGCCCCATGCTGACGCCCAGCTTCGCGCCCGAAGAACTGCTGATCAGGCCGAAGTCGCCATTTTCGGGGTCTGAAACTTCCATCTCGGTGCTGCCCGCCCCAGCGGTAAAGTTGCCGTCAAAGGTCAGGCCTGCGCGCATCATCGCGGCCATATCCGAACCCGCGTCGATCATCGGCAATGCGCCACTGCCGTCAAACACAACCTGTGCCAAACCACCGTTCATCGCGACGCGCGCCGGGTCATCGGGGGTCTTCATCACTACGTCATATGTCAGGTTGTCGATGCGGCCCGATTGCTCATAGCTGCGCGTCTCGGTGCCGCTCATTTCAGTCCGGCTGCTGACGCCGGTCCCGGTTAGGCTGAACTTGGCCTGCTCTTCAGTGTAGCTTTGCTCGCCAACCTTCAGACCCGCCAGCGTGAGCGAGATCGTGTCGGCGGCATAGTTATATTGCAGCGCATCAGGGCTGCCGCTGGCGCGCATTACCGGGGCGGTCTGGGTGTAGTTTAGCACCATCGACACCGGCTCATCCTCGGGTGTTTCGGGGGCCACGTTGATGGTCATCGGCATCACATCAGGCATAAGGATGTTAACCGCGCCGTCGCTCTCTTGCTCAAAGTTCAGCGTGCCGAGGGACATGGAGAAATCGCCGCCGTCTTCGGCCATGTCCATTTTCAGGGTCACGTCGCTTACGGTAAGGTCATCCCCTTCCGTGGCCTCTTGGGCTTCGACCTGATAGCCCATGCGCTCCATATATTGGCGCCAGTCGCCCCAGACTTCTGCCGGGGTCAGATCGGCCCAAAGGGCCGTCGATGCCAGCGTAACCGGGAGGGAGAGAAACAGCGATGCTGTGGGAATGCGGGACATCAGAAAATCCTTTTCGGCAATGAGTTAGGCGCAGAGTCTGCCATTCCCTGCGTAGGGTCAAGCCACGCGAGGCTGGACCCTGATTGATCGGCGGATTACCACAGCACTTAAGCAATGACAAAGTTAGCGGAAGGATCATCACATGGATATGACAGGCAAGACGATCATGATTACCGGCGCCAGCCGGGGCATCGGCGCTGCGGCCGCGCGTGTCTTTGCCAAAGCGGGCGGCAATGTGGCCCTGCTTGCACGCAGTCAGGATGCCATCGCCGATTTGGCGGGGGAGTTGGGCAAACAGGCCATCGCCATCCCTTGCGATGTGACCCGCTATAACGAGATGTCCTCGGCGGTGGAAACAACCCGGCAGGCATTTGGCGGGCTGGATGTCTTGATCAACAACGCAGGCGTCATCGACCCGATCTCGCTTTTGGCCGAAGCCGAGCCGGCCGAGTGGGCCAAGGCCGTCGACATCAATGTGACCGGCGTCTTCCATGGAATGCGAGCAGCCCTTCCGGTGATGAAAGACGGGGGCGGCGGCACGATCCTCACGATCTCTTCCGGGGCGGCCCACGGTCCGGTCGAGGCATGGAGCCACTACTGCGCCTCCAAGGCTGCAGCGAATATGCTGACCCAATGCCTGCACCACGAAGAGGGCGGCAACGGCATCCGCGCCATCGGCCTGTCACCCGGCACGGTTGCGACCGACATGCAGCGCGACATCAAACAAAGCGGCGTAAACCCGGTAAGCCAGCTTGACTGGGACGTACATATCCCCGCCGATTGGCCTGCGCGGGCTCTGCTGTGGATGTGTGGCCCCGAAGCGGATCGTTTCTTGGGCGATGAGATTTCCCTGCGGGACGAAGACATCCGCAAGGCGGTGGGCCTCATATGATCGATCTCGACCGCGCAGGCGACATCTGGACCGTCACGGTCAACCGCCCCGACAAGGCTAATTCCCTGACCCATGCCATGCTGGTCGAGCTGGCTGAGGTCATGGAGGCGGCCCAGACGGCCCGCGCGGTGATCCTGACCGGGCGCGGCAAGGTGTTCAGTGCCGGGGCCGATCTTGACGAAGCCCGCGCGGGACTTGCGAAATCGGATGTTTGGGAGCGTCTTTCGGGCGCGGTGGCAGCACTGCCCGGACTGAGCATCGCCGCCTTGAATGGCACATTGGCCGGGGGCGCGATGGGCATGGCGCTGGCCTGCGATCTGCGCATCGCGGTGCCGGGGGCAAAGTTCTTCTATCCGGTGATGAAGCTTGGGTTTCTGCCGCAACCCTCTGACCCCGCGCGAATGGCGGCGCTCATTGGGCCTGCGCGAACCAAGCTGATGTTGATGGGCGGGCAGAAGATTACGGCAGAAGAGGCACTGACCTTTGGCCTGATCGACCGCATCGTTGACGGGGACGACCTGCTTACCCACGCCGCTCAGCTCGCCGCTGATACGCTTGCAGCACCCGCCGAGATCGCCAGTGGGATCAAAGAAATGTGCGCGCCAGAGGGCGGCGTCTTCGATCCGCAAACCCGTCGATGAAGAGCGCGCTGGTCATCGGGGGCGGCCCCGCCGGGTTGATGGCGGCAGAGGTCATGGCGGATGCAGGGCTGTCGGTGACGCTCTGTGAAGCAAAACCCTCGGTCGGGCGCAAGTTTCTAATGGCAGGCAAATCCGGGCTGAACTTGACCAAGGCAGAGCCGTTCGATCCGTTCCTCGCAGCCTTTCAGGAGGCAAGCCCCGCCCTGCGTCCGATGCTTGAGGCGTTTGATGGCCAAGCGGTGCAGGATTGGACCGAAGGCTTGGGACAGGAGGTTTTTACCGGCTCCACCGGGCGGGTCTTTCCCCGTGCGATGAAGGCCTCACCGCTGTTGCGTGCATGGTTGGCACGCTTGACCGAGCGCGGCGTGCAGATCAATACCCGCTGGCAATGGCAGGGCTGGGAGGGCGATGCACTTGTTTTCAACACGCCAGAGGGACCAGAGCAGATTGAAGCAGATGTAACTGTACTCGCCCTCGGCGGCGCAAGTTGGAAACGGCTGGGCGCGACAGGTGCATGGGCACCGCTATTGGTTGAGCGCGGAGTGGGATTGAGCGATTTTGCTCCAGCCAATGTTGGTCTGCTGGTCGATTGGTCGCCCCATATGGCGCGGCACTTCGGCGCGGCGCTAAAGGGGGGGGCATGGACTGCCGGCCCTTACCACTCACGCGGGGAGGCGGTGATCTCAGCCAAAGGGCTGGAGGGTGGTGGCATCTATTCCGTTTCGCGCGGGCTGCGTGAAGGACATGGGCTGGCGCTTGATCTGTTGCCGGACTTGCAGGTTGGCGACGTGGCGGCGCGTCTGGCGAAACCGCGCGGCAAGGACAGTCAGGCGAACCACCTGCGCAAGCGTCTGAAACTTACCCCCGCGCAGATCGCGTTGCTCCAAGAAATGGCGCGCCCGCTGCCGCAGAATGCCGAAGCTCTGGCCGCCTTGCTGAAAGGCCTGCCCATCGCCCATGCCGGGCTGCGCCCCATGGATGAGGCGATTTCGACGGCGGGGGGGATAGCGCTCGACGCGCTGGATGCGGGGCTGATGCTGTGCGAGGTGCCGGGCGTCTTTGCCGCCGGGGAAATGCTGGATTGGGAAGCGCCCACGGGCGGCTATCTGATCAATGGCTGTCTGGCGACCGGCCATTGGGCGGGCCGCCATGCTGTCGATTGGGTCCGGCGTTAACCGTTTTCTTTGGCCATCGCCGCGACGAAAGCGGGGCGTTCGCGCAGGGATTTCGCCCAGAGGTTCAGCTTGTCATCCACACGCGGGAATTTCGCGCCGATCGACCAGTTGACGCAATGTACGGCTAGCAAGTCGGGGACGGTGATCTGATCGCCCATGAGAAACGGTCCCTCAAGGCGGTCGGAGAGCGCATTGGCCGCGCGCTCGAACTCGGCCTTTAGGCTGTCTTTGATTGCTGGCACACGCGCTTCTTCGGGGAAAACAAAGCTGTGTTTCGCAGCCGCCCAAAGCACGGCGTCGAATTCGTCAATCAGCCAAAAGGTCATCGCATCCTGCTGCGCGCGGGCGGGCGTTCCGGCGGGGGCGGTCAGCGCGCCGTGCTTGTCGGCCAGATAGGTCATGATCGCGATAGAATCGGTCAGCACCTCATCGCCGTCCACCAGCGCGGGGATCTTGCCTGAAGGGTTGTATTTGCGCGCCTCTTCCGAGCGGGGTGCGGCGGGGTTCAGCGTGTAGGGCTGGCCCAATTCTTCGAGCATCCACATGACGCGAAACGCGCGGGACTTGGTGCCGCCGATGACTGTGTACATTGAATTTCCTCTCCCAAAATCAACGTTGTGCGCCCAGCATCGCCAGACGGATAAAGGCCCGCTCGACCAAAGCCAGCGCCGGGGCGTGCTGCCCGGCAGAGCGCAGCTTGAGGTCGGTCTCGGTCAGCACCGCAAGCGCCGTTTCCAGCTTCACCGCGCCCCAGTTGCGCGCCTGCCGCATCGCGCGGTCGCGGTCGCGCACACCATAGATCGGCGCGCCGGGGTTGGCGGCGATGCGGTAGAGGGTGCGGAAATGCCGGGTCGCCATGATGGTCAGCGTCACCGGGTTCACGCCTTGGCCTTGCAGCTTGCTCATCACCGGGCCGATCTCGGCGGCGCGGGTCTCGGCGACCACATGCAGGATGTCGTCGACCTCGGCCTCGGTCGAGGTGGGGGCGCAGGCGGCGATGTCTTCCAGCCCGATGGGGCTGCTGTCGCCCAGTTTGTAGAGCGTGATCTTTTCTAGCGTTTGGCGGAAATCGCCCGGATCTAGGGTGCGGGCCAGATCGCTGAGCGCGGCCATCGCGTCGGCTTCGGGGGTGAGGCCCGCATCCTTTAGCATCTGTTCGATCTCGGCCCGGTCGGGCGGGTTGTCATAGATCGCGGTGGCATAGGCGTTGGGGTGGCTCTCAAACGCTTTGAGCACCTTGGAGGTCTTCTTGAGATCGCCCGCCGTGACGATGATCTGCGCATCGCCCGGCTGCCAGTCTTTCAGCGCGTCGAGCAGGATTTTGGCGATATTGTCATTCGCCTCTTCCACCAGCGCCGCTCGGGGGCCGGGAAAGAACCCGACGGCCTTGATCGCGTCCAACAGCATCGCCGGGTCGCGGCGCAATTCGCCTGCGGGCATCCGGCTGAGGCGCATTTCCTCTTCGGCATTGGCGCCGAGCAGGTTTTTTAGGAATTCCTGCCGTTTCAGCGCCACGCGCATGGCATCGCTGCCGTAGATCAAAAGCCCCGTCCGCGCGGGGTCAGGCCGCGCGAAATAGGGTTTCGCCTCGCGCGGGGTGAGCTTCATTGCGGCAGGTCAGCCGCGTAAAGACGGCTCACGACGAGGTCAGCCAGAATCACCATCAGGCGTTCCTGCGCATCCAACTCGGCGGCGCGGGTGGCAACGGTGGTGCCGGTGGCGGAATAGCCGGTGAAGCTTTCGACCTTGCCCGAGGTCACGATCTGCCCGCTGTCGAGGTCGCGCAGGGCGTAAGAGGTGGTGCCAAGCAGGTTATAACGCCGAGTGTTGCCTTCGCTGTCGATGGCCAGCCCGTCTTCGGTTGTGGTGGTGGTCAGCGCCAGCCCCCAGCGGGGCGTGGCCGCGCGGCCCAAACGGCTTTCCACCTCGCGCACCAGGAAATAGCCAAAGCGGTCTTCGGGCGCATCGACCAGCACGCGGTTCTGCAGGGCCGTGCCCGCGCCGCCGGGGCCATAGACCGGCTCAAACCCGCAGGCGGCGAGCGCCAGCAGGGGAAGGGCCAGCAGGAAGCGGCGGCGCATATGAGTGGGCTTAGGCAACGACATTCACAATCCGTCCGGGCACGACGATGACCTTTTTCGGTGTGGCCCCGTCCAGCGTTCGAATGACAGCTTCATGCGCCAGCGCGATTTTTTCAACCTCTTCCTTCGGCATGTCGGCGGGCACCTGAATTTCCGCCCGGCGTTTGCCGTTGATCTGGATCGGCAGGGTCACAGTGTCATCGACCAGCATCTTCTCATCGGCCTTGGGCCATGGTGCCTTGGTGATCAGCCCTTCGCCGCCTTGATGCGCCCAGATGTCTTCGGCCAGGTGCGGGGTCATCGGCGACATCAACTGCGCCAGCGTCATGATCGCTTCGCGCTGCGCGGCATAGCCCGCCTTGGATTTCTGCAAAGTGGCGGTGAAGGCATAGAGCTTGGCAATCGCCGCGTTAAAGCCGAAGGATTCCACGCCCATCGTTACGTCATGGATCGTCTTGTGCATGGCGCGGAGCAGGTCATCATCGCCGGTGCCGGTTGCATCGCGGTCCATTTCGCTCACGCGGTCGCAGATGTTCCACACGCGCGACAGGTGCTTGTAAGACGCCTCGGCGCCGCTGGCGGTCCATTCCACGTCCCGCTCGGGGGGCGAATCGCTTAGCACGAACCAACGCGCGGTGTCGGCGCCGTAGTTCGAGATGATGTGCAGCGGGTCGACGACGTTTTTCTTGGACTTCGACATTTTGGCGGAGGGGATGATCTCGACCTCGGTGCCGTCTGCCAATTTGCCCTCGGTCACCTCTTCGGGGAGGTGATAGACCGGGCGGCCATTGCCGTCGCGCGTCTGGTAGATCTCATGCGTCACCATGCCTTGGGTAAAGAGCGCGTCGAAGGGCTCAACAGCGCTTTCGGGCAGGTGGCCGGTGATCTGCATCGCACGGGCAAAGAAGCGCGAGTAGAGCAGGTGCAGGATCGCGTGTTCGATGCCGCCGATATATTGATCGACGTTCATCCAATATTGCGCGTCTTCCATGACGGTCGGCGTCTCCGCGCGCGGAGCTGTGAAACGGGCGAAATACCAGGAGCTGTCGACGAAGGTGTCCATCGTGTCGGTCTCGCGCAGGGCGTCCTTGCCGCAGGCGGGGCAGGCGCAGTTGCGCCATGTCGGGTGGCGGTCAAGCGGGTTGCCGGGGGTGTCAAAGGTGACATCGTAGGGCAGCTCGATCGGCAGGTTCTCTTTCTTTTCGGGCACCACGCCGCAGTCATCGCAATGAATGACCGGGATCGGGCAGCCCCAGTAGCGCTGACGCGAGAGGCCCCAGTCCCGCAGACGGTATTTGGTGACGCCTTGGCCAATGCCGTTTTCCTCGCAAAAGGCGATGGCGGCGTCGACGGCGTCTTCGCCGGTCTGCCACTGGTTGCCCGCGAAGCCACGGTTGTAGAACACCTTTTCCGACTTCTGCGGCACGAAGGCCTCGGCCAGTTTGGGCGAGGCGTCTTCCGAAGGCAGGAAGGTCGAGATGATCGGCAGGTCGTATTTGCTGGCGAAATCGAAATCGCGCTGGTCGTGGCCGGGGCAGCCAAAAATCGCGCCGGTGCCGTAGTCCATCAAGATGAAGTTCGCGATATAGACCGGCAATTCATGTGCCGTGTCAAAGGGATGGCGCACGCGGATGCCGGTGTCATAGCCCAGCTTCTCGGCGGTTTCGATGGCTTCCTCGGTGGTGCCGCCCTTGCGGCATTCGGCACAGAAGGCGGCGACGGCTTCGTCGTCCCGCTCCAGCGTCTTGGCGAGCGGATGGTCGGGCGAGATGCCGACGAAGGAGGCACCCAGCAGCGTGTCGGGGCGGGTTGTATAGACCTCGATCCGGTCAAAACCCTCGGGCGCTTCAATGGTCGAGAAGGCAAACTGCAGCCCGCGCGATTTGCCGATCCAGTTGGCCTGCATCAGTTTGACCTTGGCGGGCCAGTTGTCGAGACTGTCGAGCGCAGAGAGCAGTTCCTCGGAGTGGTCCGAAATCTTGAAGAACCATTGCGTCAACTCACGCCGCTCCACCGGCGCACCAGAGCGCCAGCCGCAGCCGTTTTCGACCTGCTCGTTGGCCAGCACGGTCATATCGACCGGGTCCCAGTTTACCACGGCGTTCTTGCGGTAGACCAGACCCTCTTTGAGGAAGTCGAGAAACAGCGCTTGCTGCTGACCGTAGTAACCGGGGTGGCAGGTGGCGATTTCACGCGACCAGTCGATCGACAGGCCTAGAGGTTTCATCTGCTTCTTCATCTCGGCGATGTTGTCATAGGTCCAATCCGCCGGGTGGCCGCCAATGGCCATGGCGGCGTTTTCGGCGGGCATGCCAAAGGCGTCCCAGCCCATCGGGTGCAGCACGTTATGCCCTGTTGCGATCTTGTAGCGCGCGATCACGTCGCCCATCGTGTAGTTGCGCACATGGCCCATGTGGATGCGACCCGAGGGGTAGGGGAACATCTCAAGCACATAGTACTTCGGCTTGTCAGCGTTGCGAACGGCCTGAAAAATGCCGTCCTTTTCCCAGGCTTGCTGCCAGCGGGCTTCGATCTCGGCGGGGGTATAGCGGGGCATGAGGGGACCTTCGTGACATGAAAAACGCCGGGCTGCTGCTTTCACAGGGCCCGGCGTTGGAAAGGTGTTGAGTTTAGCGGGCTCAGAATTTGCTGTCGGACACGCGCATTTCCCGCGCCCGGCTTAGGATCGCATCCTCTACCGCACGCGAGGTGGCCCGTGCGACAGGCTGGCCGCCCGAGGACTGCAGTGCGACGTTGAGCGAGCGGGCATCAAGCGCCGGATCGTCAATCAGAACCGTCGCGCGGTAAGCACGGCCACCGCCCGGCGGGGTGCCGTAGCCCGTGACGATCACGCCGGTGAAAGGATCGACCGATTGCACCGGCAAGAAGTTCAATACTTCAAGCGAGGCCGACCACAGGTATTTGTTCACCGAAACACTACTGTCCGTGTTCTTGCGGTTAAAGATCGACCAGATCGTGTTTTCCGGGTTGGTCTCAATGTTATTAGGGTTGTTTGAGTTGGTGTATTGATCTGGCCGTTCCGTGGCAGGGCTACCAAAGCCCCCACCACAGGCGGCAAGCGCGCTAAGCGCCAGAACGGAGATCGCCATCTTGCAAGCGGTACGAAGGGCCATTGCAGCTTTCCTTTGCCTGTTTGCGCTCCGGTCTATCCAAGCGGGCCCATATCGGCAAGGTCTATGTCATAGGAGTGTGCATGCGGGGCAGGCGCTGTGTGGGCGCTGTGTACAGCCCGAGACGGCCAAACTGTGGCATAGCTGCACCAGCCCCGGTGACATTGTAGGTGGGCGGCCCGTGAACCTTGCCAAGTGCAGGGCATTGGGGGCAAACACCCTTCATACCCTTACCGGATTCCCCGGTCTGGGCATATGAATTCAAACCGAGGGAAAACTCATGAAAAAAGTTCTCTTCGCTACAACAGCCCTGGTTGCGACCGCCGGTGTAGCAGCAGCAGACGTGACATTCGGCGGCTACGGCCGTTTCGGTATCATGTACAACGACAACGACTCCACAACTGGTGACAGCTCCACAGACGTGACTTCGCGTTTCCGTCTGCAGATCGACGCGACAGCTGAGTCCGACGCTGGCGTTGTCTTCGGTGCACGCACTCGCATCCAGCAGAACAACACAGACAACGGCAACGATCCTGCCGGTTCTGACCTCAACGGTGTTCGCTTCTTCGCTCGCACCGGTGGCTTCGAAGTTGGCGTTGGTAACATCTTCGGTGCTCTGGAATCCATGCCAGGTCAGTACCCTGTCGACATGGGTCTGACCGGTCTCGGTTATGACTACACCGCGTTCAACGACCGTGGCGACCAGTACTCCTCCAGCGGCAGCGGCGCAGCCGGTGCAAACGGTCTGGAAGTTCTGTACTCCGCTGGTGATCTTGCTGTGCACGTGTCGGCTTCCGACGACAACGACCGCGTTGCCGGTTACGTTGCGTACACATGGAGCGGTTGGACCTTCGCAGTTGGTGGTCAAGACTCCGACAGCGCAGCTGACACCGAGTGGACCGCATCCGCTGGTGGTTCCTTCGGCATCGCAGACGTGACTTTGGCCTATGCTGACAACGGCACCGGCGGTGATCGTGTTGTTCTGGCCGCGCGCTTTGACGTTGGTGCAGCGACAGACGTAGAAGTCTATGTTGCTGACAACAGCGACTCGACAGACTCTGCAAACGACACCGGCTACGGCGTTGACTTCAACCACGACCTCGGCGGCGGCACCTCGCTGCGCGGTGGTGTGGTTAAGCAGATCGACGGCGACACCGTTGCCGACATGGGTGTTCGCTTCAACTTCTAAGTTGAACGACATACTCTGAATATTGGGGCAGGCCTTTCGGTCTGCCCCTTTTCTTTTGCGCGATGCTGGTGTTCTCTGCGCGCCTGAAATGGAGGACCGAAAATGAGTCTGAGCGACATAAAAAATCGTATCGCCAAGGCTGAAGCCGATGCAGGCCGCGCGGCGGGATCGGTCAAGCTGATTGCTGTGAGTAAGGTGCAGCCTGATGCCCGCGTGCGTGCGGTATTGGACGAAGGGCATCGCATCTTTGGTGAGAACCGCGTGCAAGAAGCGGCAGGCAAATGGCCGGGGTTCCGCGAGGATTTCGCGGATGTTGAGCTACACCTCATAGGCCCCTTGCAAACCAACAAGGTCCGTCAGGCGATGGAACTGGCCGAGGCGATCCACACGGTAGACCGTCCCAAACTGGCCAAGACCATCGCGCGCTTGGCGCAGGAGATTGGCCGCTGTCCCGACCTCTTCATTCAGGTGAATACCGGCGAAGAAGATCAGAAGGCCGGGGTGATGCCCCGTGAGGCGGATGATTTCATTGCCGAATGCCGGGCGCTGGACCTGCCGATCAAGGGGTTGATGTGTATTCCCCCGGTAGATGAGGCGCCATCGCTGCACTTCGCATTACTTGCCAAGATCGCCGCGCGCAACGATTTGAACGGCTTGTCGATGGGCATGAGCGGTGACTTTGAGCAGGCCATTGCCCTTGGGGCGACCCATGTGCGTGTCGGCTCTGCTATTTTTGGTGAACGGGTTAGCGAATAATTAACCGCGTCGCCGGGCCGACACGGGTGGCGATCTCATGAAGATCGGCCCGTGCAAAGGCGATGCAGCCCTCGGTCGGATAGCCCGGCCGCCGCCACTGATGAATAAAGATCGCGGAGCCGCGCCCGGCTTCGGCTTCTGGCCAGTTCCAATCGGTCAGAATCACCAGATCATAGAGCGGATCAGCGCGGCGCAGCGCCTCGTGGCTATGGGGGTAGGGGGCATGGACGCGGTGGTTGTAGTCAGGCTGGCCGCTGGCGTCGGACCACAGATCACCGGGCCCGATCGGCTGTGCCCAAGCGCTTGGGGCAGGGATACGGTCAGGCCGATAGAGCATCCCCACCAAACGATGGATCCCGCGCGGCGTGGCCCCGTCGCCTTCGCGTTTGTCATGGGTCAGACCGCCCTTGCCGATGCTACAGGCATAGCGCCGCCCCTGAAACCGCAGGCCCGTCGGCGTCAGAACCATGTCACTCGGCGTCACAGAAGATGTCCCGATTTCGCGGCCTTGGTAGCCAGATAGGCGCTGTTGTGGCGGTTCTCGCCCACGGCCAGCGGGACACGTTCGGTGACGGCAACGCCGCTTTGCTCCATCATGCCCACCTTGCGCGGGTTGTTGGTCAGTAACCGAACGGCGGAGAACCCCATCGAGCGCAGAATGTCCGCGCCGAGGCGGAAATCGCGCTCATCATCCTCAAAGCCGAGGCGATGATTGGCTTCAACCGTGTCAAAACCCTGATCCTGCAAAGAATAGGCGCGCATCTTGTTGGCAAGGCCGATGCCGCGCCCCTCTTGATTGAGGTAGAGCAACACGCCATTGCCTTCGCCCCCCATCTGCGCCAGTGCCGCGCGAAGCTGTGGGCCGCAATCGCATTTCAGGCTGCCCATAAGATCGCCGGTGAAACAGGCCGAGTGCAGACGGCAGAGAACGGGCGTGTTGCGGGCAGGGCGGCCAATCTCGATCGCGTAATGCTCTTCGCCACCGTCTTCGGGGCGGAAGATATGCAGACGACCCGCCTCAGACACTTCCATCGGCAAACGGGCGTTGACCACCGGATGCAGGGCACTGCGCCGCGCAAGGATCGGGGCGGCAGCGGTGAGGTCGATCAGGGTTAGCCCGTGCAGACGCGCGAAGTCAGCACCCTGCGGCAGATCGAGCACCAATGCAGCCGGCAGCATCCGCGCGGCTTTTACCAGATCAAGCGCGGCGCTATGGGCGGCCGTATCCCCGCCCCGCGCGGTCTGCAGCGGCCCTTTCATCGGGGCGCGCAGGTCATCCGCCGGATCAGCGATGCTTTGCACCCAAGCGGGCGTTGCACCGGGGGGCAGCAGCACGCGCGCGAGATTGCCGTCATAGGCGCGCGCCTTAAGCGTTTCCGCCCGCCGCGCGGTGATTGCCAGCACGGGCGCACCGCCCAAGGCCAACACATCCATAAGGCGCTGCGCGGTCAGCGTCTCCGCCGCCAGCACGAGAGCGGCCTGCGTCCCATCCGTCAAAACCACGGGCACGCCCATGCGTAAATCGGCCCGCGCACGCGCCAGTTGCTCGGTGATATCCGGGGCGAAACTCATGGTTTGTTGCAACTCCGCAAAGGCATCAGCGTTTACCTAAGTTATTTCCAAAGGAATTGAAACATTTCACGCTTTGTTGACACGAGGCTGTGAGGCAGAGGTCACATCCCTTGTCGGAGCCCCTGCCGAAGCGCATGTATAAGACAACAGACGGAGAGATAGATGCCCCAGCTTAAGAAAATCCTGCTCGTTGATGACGACGATGACCTGCGTGAGGCGCTGAGCGAACAGTTGATCATGACCGAGGATTTCGACGTTTTCGAAGCCGCCAATGGCACCGAGGCGATGACCAAAGCCAAAGAGGCGCTGTACGATTTGGTGATCCTTGATGTGGGCCTGCCGGACACCGATGGGCGCGAACTGTGTCGCTTGATGCGCAAACAGGGGGTGAAAAGCCCGATCCTGATGCTGACGGGCCATGACACCGATGCAGATACGATCCTTGGCCTTGATGCGGGGGCGAACGATTACGTCACCAAACCGTTCAAATTCCCAGTCCTTTTGGCCCGCATCCGCGCGCAGTTGCGCCAGCATGAGCAGTCCGAAGACGCGGTGTTCCAGCTTGGGCCATATACGTTCAAGCCCGCGATGAAGGTGCTGACAACGGAAGACGACCGCAAGGTACGCCTGACCGAGAAAGAAACCAATATCCTCAAATTCCTCTACCGCTCAACCGATGGTGTCGTACCGCGCGATGTGCTGCTGCATGAGGTCTGGGGCTATAACGCTGGCGTCACGACCCACACGCTGGAAACCCATATCTACCGCCTGCGGCAGAAGATCGAGCCTGACCCCTCGAATGCCCGTTTGCTGGTGACTGAATCCGGTGGTTATCGCCTGATGGCATAAATCATGGAACCATTTCCAACCCCGCGTGGTTGGAAACTCTGAGAGGCGGGGTTTTCATGACCCGCCACTCGGTTTGAAGCCCGACTTTTGTACCCGGGTTAAAGGTACATACCTCCCTGTTGGACTGGCCGGGCCGTAGTGCCCGGCCTTTTTTTATCTTCTGTCCATCTTTAGCCCCAGTGACCTGTGCGCAGATTTCCTCATGGCACCCCCGCGCCGCCCGCGTTACTGTGCCGGACCACCCTCAGACCGGAGCCTGCCCCATGTCCTTTTCCCTCGCCACTTGGAACATCAACTCCGTCCGCCTGCGCGAGCCCTTGGTGCTGAAACTGCTGGCCGAACACGGGCCGGATGTGCTGTGCCTGCAAGAGTGCAAAAGCCCGGTCGATAAAATCCCGGTCGAGGCGTTCAAGGCGGTTGGCTATACGCACATGGTGGCGCGCGGTCAGAAGGGCTACAACGGCGTGGCGATCCTGTCGAAGCTGCCTCTGCTGGACGCAGGCGATCAGGATTTCGCCATGCTGGGCCACGCCCGCCATGTGGCGGCCAAGCTGGAAAACGGCACCACGATCCACAACTTCTACGTCCCCGCTGGCGGTGACAAACCCGACCGCGAGATCAATGAGAAGTTTGGACAAAAGCTCGATTACCTCTCGGAAATGCGCGACTGGTTTCATAGTGAAAAGCCCGAGAAGTCGATCCTTGTGGGTGATCTGAACATCGCCCCGCGTGAGGATGACGTCTGGGACCACAAGAAGCTGTTGAAGATCGTCAGCCACACCCCGGTGGAGGTCGAAGCGCTTGGCGCGGTGCAGGATGCGGGCAATTGGGTCGACATCACCCGGCAGGACGTGCCAGAGGGCAATCTCTATAGCTGGTGGTCCTACCGCGCCGCCGATTGGGACGCCGCTGATAAGGGCCGCAGGCTCGATCACATCTGGGCCACCTCTGATATCGCACAGGCCGGACACTCCAGCCATATCGTCCGCGATGCACGCGGTTGGGAGAAACCTAGCGACCACGCACCGGTTTTTGCCAGTTTTGACCTTTGAATCGGACCACCGCACGTCCATATAAAGCCAAACGCGATTAGCGAGGATGACAGCATGATTGACCTGAACCTTTCCACCGCCGCCCCGGCCTCGGCAGATGCCGACCTAATCAAGGACACGACCGAAGCGACCTTTATGGCCGATGTGGTCGAAGCTTCGCAGACGGTGCCGGTCATCGTTGATTTCTGGGCGCCTTGGTGTGGCCCGTGCAAGACGCTCGGCCCGATGTTGGAAGACGCCGTGCGCGCTGCGAATGGTGCGGTAAAGATGGTGAAGGTCGATGTCGATCAAGCGCAGGCGATTGCAGGGCAATTGCAGATCCAATCGATCCCGACAGTCTATGCTTTCTACAAAGGTCAGCCGATTGATGGTTTCCAAGGCGCGCAGCCGCAGTCCGAAATCAAGGCCTTCGTTGACCGCGTGGTAAAAGCGGGTGGTGGCGAAGCGCCCGGTGATACGCTGGCCGACGCCGTGGCCGCTGCCGAAGAAATGCTGACCGAAGGGGCTGCGGCCGACGCGGCGCAGACCTTTGCCGCGATTTTGGAAGAAGACCCGATGAACGCCCCGGCCTATGGTGGCATGGTGCGCGCCTATATCGCGATGGGCGAGTTGGAGCAGGCCGAAGCTCTGCTGAATGGTGCGCCGATCGAAATCTCCAAGTCGCCTGAGCTAGAAGCGGCTCATGCTCAGCTACAACTGGCGCATCAAGCGGCCAACGCGGGCCCGGTGGCCGAGCTGACCGACACGGTTGAGGCCAATCCTGACGACCATCAAGCGCGCTTTGATTTGGCTCAGGCGCTTTATGCGCATAACGATGCCGAAGGGGCGGTGGATCACCTGCTGGAGCTTTTCCGCCGGGATCGTGAATGGAATGAGGGCGCTGCCAAGACCCAGATGTTCACCATTTTCGAGGCGTTAAAGCCCAATGATCCGGTGGTCTTGAACGGGCGCCGCAAACTGTCGTCGATGATATTTGCCTGAGGAGCCGGGCGCACTAAGTCCCTTGTCATGATCAAGCCAGCAGAATTGCCCAAAACAATTGCGATCTTTCCGTTGGCAGGGGCGCTGTTGCTGCCCCGGTCGCGGTTGCCGTTGCATATATTCGAACCGCGCTATCTTCAGATGATCGAAGATGCGCTTAAAACGGATACTCGGCTGATCGGCATGGTCCAGCCCAACGAAGTGCCGGGCCGCGATGGCAATGGCCTGCACCAGATTGGCTGTGCCGGGCGCATCACGCAATTTTCCGAGACCGAAGATGGGCGCTATATGGTGACCTTGGGTGGTGTGTCACGGTTTCGCGTTGTGGAAGAGATCGAAGGTTTTAGCCCCTATCGCCGCTGCGATGTGAACTGGTCGGGCTTCGACCGGGATCTTGGCGAGGATGAGTTTGACGACACCTTTGACCGGACGCGTTTCCTTGATCTGTTAGGCCGCTATTTCGATGCCCGCGGCCTTTCGGCGGATTGGGATACCTTGAAAGACGCCGAAGATGAATTGCTCATTAACTCTCTGTCGATGATGCTGGAGTTTGAGGACGAAGACAAACAGGCGTTGCTAGAGGCGCCGTCGCTGGAGACCCGGCGCGAGACATTGGTGACATTGATCGAATTCGCGATGCGTGGCGGTCAGGAAGAGGGCTTGATGCAATGACGGATGCGACCGTTCAATTCGACCGCCGGATGCTGGAGGCACTGATCTGTCCGCGTACTCAGACAACGCTGGTCTATGACGCGGAAAAGCAGGAATTGGTGTCGAAGGCCGCCGGGCTTGCCTATCCAATCCGCAATGGCATTCCGGTGATGTTGCCGGATGAAGCGCGTACGCTGTAACGCTGCGCGGCCCTGTTAAAGGGGCTTTCCACGCATCAGCCGGGGCAATTCTCCCGTCAGGCCTGCTGCCTCGCGGATGAAGTTGCGACGCAGACCGGGCAGGGCGTTGATCGCGGCCATGCCCATGTCGCGGGCCAGTCGCAAAAGCGCATTATCATTCGAAAACAATCGGTTGAAGCTGTCGGTCGCCAGCGCAAGGCTGGCGTTGTCGAACCGCCGCCATTCCTGATAGCGCGCCAATACCGCATCATTGCCGGGGTCTTCGCCCCGGCGCACCGCATCAGCGATTACCTCGGCCAAGGCCGCCACATCGCGTAGACCCGCGTTCAGCCCTTGCCCCGCGATAGGGTGCACCCCATGGGCCGCGTCGCCCAAAAGCGCCACGCGCGGGGCGGTCATGGAATGCGCCAGCGACAGGCCCAACGGATAGCTGTAGCGCGGGCCGGTCAAGGAAAGCTCCCCCAGAAAACTGCCAAAGCGCGGGCGCAGCACGTCGAGGTATTGCGCATTCGGCAGGGCGTTGATCGCGGCGGCATTGGCGCTGGCTTCGCTCCAGACGATGAGGGAGCGGTTACCCGTCAGCGGTAGGATTGCCAGCGGGCCGGGAGGCATGAAAAATTGATGTGCGATGCCGTGGTGCGGTTTTTCGTGATCGACCACACAGACCAGCGCCGTCTGCGCGTAGGACCATGCGATGCGCTTGATGCCCGCGCGTTCAGCCGTGCCGCTGCCGCGTCCATCGGCCCCCACGGCCAGCCGCGCGCGCAGGGTCTTGCCACCCCCCAGCGTCAGGGTGATGCCGGTCGGCTTGACCGTTTGATCGGTGACGCGGGTGTCGTTCAACATGGTGATCGCCGGATCAGCCGCGACGGCCTTTAGCAAGGCGCGCCGCAGGTGGCGGTCTTCGACCATATGACCCATCGGGCCTTCTTCGATCTCGGCATGGTCGAAATGCATGAACATCGGCGAGGGGCCGGTTCCGGCACGCCCATCTGTAACTTTGATCTCAAGCATCGGCTGTGCGTCACCGGCGATTTCGGGCCAGACGCCGATGCCTTCCATTAGCCGCACCGAGGTCAGCGCCAGCGCATAGGCTCGGCCATCGAATTCGGCGTCGTCAAAGGTCTGCGCGGGCAGGGCGTCACTCACCGTCACGCGCAATCCTGCGCGGCTGAGGGCCAAGGCAAGGGCGGGGCCGTTCAATCCGCCGCCGATGATCGCGATATCGTGGTCAAAATCCATGGCCCTAGATATGACCTGCGCGCGGGGATTGTCCATGCGCCGAACGGTCGCTAGGTTCGCCAAGAACAGCGGCGAGGGGAATGACATGCAAGAATGGTTGGAAATGACGGCGGCGGATCTGGGGCGCGGGATCGCGGCGGGCGATATCGACCCGGTGGCGCTCTGCGATACCTATCTTGATGCCATCGACGCACATCCGATGCGCGACCGTATCTATGCCCGCGTCACCCCCGACCGCGCCCGCGCCGAAGCCGCCGCCGCGGCTGAGCGTGCCCGCGACGGCCAGCGCCTGTCGCCGCTTGATGGTGTCCCGATCTCTTGGAAAGACCTATTCGATACCGCTGCCACAGCGACGGAGGCGGGAACCAAGCTGCTAGAGGGCCGCGTGCCGGAGCGTGATGCGGAAGTTCTGGCCAATGCGACCGCGATGGGTTTGGTCTGTCTGGGCAAAACCCACATGAGCGAATTGGCCTTCTCGGGCCTCGGTCATAACCCCAGCACCGCGACGCCGCCCTGTGTGAACGAGCCGGACAGTGTCTCGGGCGGCTCATCTTCCGGGGCTGCGGCCTCGGTCGCCTTTGGCTTGGCGGCGGCGGCGATTGGGTCGGATACGGGCGGCTCGGTGCGTATCCCGGCGGCGTGGAACGATTTGGTGGGGCTTAAAACCACGGCTGGGCGGGTCTCCCTTTCCGGGACGGTGCCGCTGGCGGCAAAGTTCGACACGGTTGGCCCGCTTTGCCGTTCGGTTGAGGACGCGGCGCTGCTGCTGGGTATTTTGGAAGGGGCGAAGCCTGCTGATTTGCAAGAGAGTGAGTTGGAAGGCTGCCGCTTTGCGGTGCTGACCAATGTCGTGATGGAGGAGCTTTCCGAAGAACCGAAAGCGGCTTTCGAAGCGGCAGTGGAACGGCTGAGAGAGGCCGGTGCCACAGTTGATGAAATCGCCGTGCCCGAGGTCGAAGACGCGATGCCGCTGAGTTCTTGTCTCTACACCACCGAAGCCTACGGTCTTTGGCGAGATGTCATTGAGGCCAATCCAGAGGCGATGTTCACCGAAATTCTTGAGCGTTTTCGGTTAGGTAAGGGGTTCTCCGGCCCCGATTACGTTGCCGCTTGGGCCAAACTTGATCTGGCGCGGGCGGGCTATGACCGGGCCGTGGCGGGCTATGACGCCGTACTGGTGCCGACCGCGCCGATGCTGCCACCGAACATTGAGCGGCTGAACAGCGACCATGACTACTACCTCGCGCAGAATCTCCTGTCTCTACGCAACACGCGAGTCGCGAATCTCATGGGGCTCTGCGCGCTTACGTTGCCGACCGGCGCGCCGTCATGCGGCATCTCTTTTATGGCTGCGCCCAATGCCGAGGAACAGCTTTTGCGCCTTGGTGCAGCGGCTGAAACGGCCCTACGCAAGGCATAACAGCGCACGACCGAAAAGCCACAAGGGCCGCAAATCTCCCGGTTTTTCTGGACGGGAGAGGCGGCCTTGGGTACCTTGGGGCAAACGGGGCATGAATGATCCCGATCCGAGGCAGTTTTGATGATGTATTCCGAGCGGTTTTCGAACCTTCCGGCCCACGTGTGGCCGCGCCTGCGCGCCTTGCTTGATGGGCATGAGGGCGGTGGCACGCCTATCCATATGACCATTGGCGAGCCGAAACATGCGTTTCCGGCTTGGGTCACGGATGAGATCACGAAACACGCCGAAGGCTTTAACAAGTACCCGCCAAACGACGGCTCGCCCGAATTGCGCGGCGCCATCGCCGCATGGATTGCCCGCCGCTACGGGGTCGAGATGGACCCCGACAGCGAGGTTATGGCCCTGAACGGCACCCGCGAGGGGCTGTACAACGCCGTCATCGCGCTCTGCCCAACGACCAAGAATGGGGAGAAATCGGCGATTCTGATGCCGAACCCCTTTTACCAAGTCTATATGATCGGCGCGATTTCGGGCGCGGCGGAGCCGATCATGGTCCCCGCCACCGCCGAGACCGGGCATTTGCCCGATTTCGCCAGCTTGCCCGAAGAGGTGCTCCGCCGCACCACGGCGGCTTACCTTTGTTCGCCCGCCAACCCGCAGGGTGTCGTCGCCAGCCGCGATTACTGGGCCGATTTGATCGCGCTGGCCGAGAAATATGATTTCCTGATTTTCGCCGATGAATGCTATTCCGAGATCTACCGCGACACGCCGCCCACCGGCGCGCTGGAGGTGGTTAAGGAACTCGGCACCGACCGCAACCGCGTGGTGATCTTTCACTCGCTGTCGAAACGCTCCAACCTGCCAGGGCTGCGGGCGGGTTTTGCCGCCAGCGGGCCAGAGACGATGCGCGAGATCAAACAGTTGCGCAATTACGCGGGCGCGCCATTGCCGCTGCCTTTGCAGCAGGCCGCTGCCGCCGTTTGGGCGGATGAAGCGCATGTGGAGGAGAACCGTGCGCTCTACCAAGAGAAATACGCCATCGCCGACCGTATCTTTGGCAATGTGCCGGGCTATGCGAGCCCCGAGGCGGGGTTCTTCTTGTGGCTCCCGGTCGAGGATGATGAGGCCGCGGCGCTGAGACTGTGGCGCGAGACAGGCGTGCGGGTGCTGCCCGGCAGCTATCTGGCGCAGAACGTTGCCGGGGGGAACCCCGGGCAGAATTACATTCGGGTCGCCTTGGTGGCCCCAAAAGACGAGACGACGCGCGGGTTGGAAGCGATCCGCGACTGTTTGTATTCGACATAAGCGAGGGACGACATGGCATATCAGACACGGGGACGCGATCCATTGCTAGACAGCAACATGGCCCAGGCAATCGAAAAGCGCGGTCGTGAACTGCTGGGGCTGGCGCTGATCATGCTGGGCATTATGGCCGCCATGATGATCGGCAGCTACACGCCCGACGATCCCAACTGGATGGTCTCGACCGATGCGCCGGTGCAGAACTGGATGGGCCGGATCGGTGCCTCCATCGCGGCACCACTGTTCATGATCGTGGGCTGGGGCGCTTGGGGCATCGCCATCGTCCTGCTGTTCTGGGGTGGGCGTTTCGCGCTGCATCAAGGCGACGACCGCGCTCTTGGGCGTCTGATCTTTGCCCCCATCGCCGTCGCTCTTGGGGCGATCTATGCCGCGACGCTGGCCCCCGGTCAGGAATGGCTGCTGACCCATAGCTTTGGTCTGGGCGGGCTTTTTGGCGATACCGTCATGGGCGCGCTGCTGACGATCCTGCCCATCGGCTCGACCCTGACGGTCAAGCTGATGTCGCTTTTGATGGGCGTGGCGATTCTGGCTCTGGGCGCGTTTGTGCTGGGCTTTACCAAGGCCGAGCTGATGCGCATCACGCGGTTCCTGCTGGTCGGTCTGATCATGGCCTATGCCGGGTTGATGACCTTGTTGGGCCGAGGGGCCAGCGGTGCCGTCGTTGCCGCGCAGAACCTGTCGGCCCGTCAGGCCGAGCGTCGTGAGCGCCGCCGGCAAGAGGCTGAGGAAGCCGAGACTTGGGCCGCACAGGATGCTGGTCAGGATTATTACGCACAGCAAGCCCCTATGCCTGAGCCGGAAGCAGAGCCGCGCAGCCTGTTTGGCCGGATGCCCGGTCTTATCAAACGCCCCGAGGCAGACGATATGCCCGAGCCGGAACTGATCGAGACCTACAGCGATGCCATCGTGGATGAAACTCCGGGCGAGGAGCGGATCAAAAGCAAGATCGCAGATGTCATCAAGAACCGTGTCCGCAATGCCAATGCGATCCACACGCCTACAACCGCGCCGCTGACCAGGGGCCGGGGCCGTGGGCCGGACCCGCTGTTGCTGAACACCAGCCAGTCCGCCACCCTACGCGCCGAGCCGCCACTGACCGCAGGCGCGGCCACCCTGCGCCCCGAGCCGCTGCTGCGCAAACCGCAGGTACAGCCTGAGCCGGCACCGGAGCCGATGGTCGAAGAGCCGATGATGTACGAGCCGACGGTTCAGGGCTACGAGGATACAGTAGCCTCTGAAACCCTGCCGTTGCAGCAAGCGCCCGCGCCAGAGGCGATGAAAATCCCCGTGGCCGAGCCGCGCAAGGTGGTGCAGCAGCCCACCCGCAAACCCGTCCAGCCCTCGAAACAGGCGCAGGTCGAAGCGCAGCCCACCTTGACCTTCGACGACACGCACCCCGGTTTCGAATTGCCGCCGCTGAGCCTTTTGGAAAGCCCCGAGAGCGTGCAGCGCCTGCACCTGAGCGACGAGGCGCTGGAAGAAAACGCGCGGATGCTGGAAACAGTGCTCGATGATTACGGCGTGAAGGGCGAGATCGTCGCCGTGCGCCCCGGTCCGGTTGTCACGATGTATGAGCTTGAGCCTGCGCCGGGCCTCAAAGCCAGCCGTGTGATCGGTCTTGCAGACGATATCGCGCGCTCCATGGCTGCCCTTTCCGCCCGTGTGTCTACCGTGCCCGGCCGCAGCGTGATCGGGATCGAACTGCCCAACGAGCACCGCGAGAAGGTGATTCTGCGCGAGATCCTGTCGAGCCGTGATTTCGGCGACGGCAACCAGCGCCTGCCGCTGGCGCTTGGTAAGGACATCGGCGGTGATCCGGTTGTCGCCAACCTCGCGAAAATGCCACACCTGCTGATCGCGGGGACCACAGGGTCGGGTAAATCCGTGGCGATCAACACGATGATCCTGTCGCTGCTGTACAAGCTGACACCGCAGGAATGCCGGATGATCATGATCGACCCCAAGATGCTGGAACTGTCGGTCTATGACGGCATTCCGCATCTACTGTCCCCGGTTGTGACCGATCCGAAAAAGGCCGTGGTCGCGCTGAAATGGACCGTGGGCGAGATGGAAGAGCGCTATCGCAAGATGTCCAAGATGGGCGTGCGGAACATAGAAGGCTACAACGGCCGCGTCCGCGAAGCGCTGGCCAAGGGCGAGATGTTCTCCCGCACCGTGCAGACCGGTTTTGACGAGGACACCGGCGAGCCGATTTTTGAGACCGAAGAAAATACCCCCGAGGCGCTGCCCTATATCGTCGTTATCGTCGACGAGATGGCCGACCTGATGATGGTCGCGGGCAAGGAAATCGAAGCCTGCATTCAGCGTCTGGCGCAGATGGCGCGGGCATCGGGTATCCACTTGATCATGGCGACGCAGCGTCCGTCCGTGGACGTTATCACCGGCACGATCAAAGCGAACTTCCCCACGCGGATTTCCTTCCAAGTCACTTCGAAAATCGACAGCCGCACGATCTTGGGTGAGATGGGTGCCGAGCAGCTGCTAGGCATGGGCGACATGCTCTATATGGCGGGCGGGGCCAAGATTACCCGCTGCCATGGCCCCTTCGTCAGCGATGAAGAGGTCGAAGAGATCGTCAACCACCTCAAGCAGTTCGGTGAGCCCGACTATGTCGGCGGCGTGGTCGAAGGGCCGTCCGAGGACAAGGAAAGCAACATCGACGCGGTGCTGGGCCTTGGCGGCAATACCGATGGCGAAGACGCGCTTTATGACACCGCCGTTCAGGTGGTCATCAAAGACCGCAAATGCTCGACCTCCTACATCCAGCGGAAACTGGCGATCGGCTATAACAAGGCCGCGCGACTGGTGGAGCAGATGGAAGACGAAGGGCTTGTCTCTCCGGCCAACCACGTCGGCAAGCGCGAAATTCTGGTGCCGGAACAGGCATAGGGGGCGATCTCCCCCTCCCCTCTTGGGGGATAGACATAAAAACACCGCCCGGATCACTGTCCTGGCGATGTTTTTTATGGGCCGGGTGAGGGGTGATAGCGAAAAACCGCCCCCTGATATCGAATATCACGGCAACCCGCCCTATGTCAGAGCGTGAGGCAACACAGGACGAACAACATGCGTAAACTTACTTCTGCGATTCTGGCGATTGGTTTGGCCGTATCCGCCCCCCTCGCGGCGGCTGCGCAGCAACTGTCGCTGGGCGAGATTTCGGGCTATCTGAACCAGCTTCGGACCGCCAAGGGCGATTTCACCCAGATCAACGATGATGGCTCCATCAGTTCGGGCACGATCTATATCAAACGCCCCGGTAAGGTACGTTTTGAATATAACGCCCCCGATTCTGGGCTGGTCATTGCGGGCGCGAACACGGTTGTGATCTACGACAAAAAATCCAACCAACCGGCAGAGACCTATCCGCTGGCGCGTACCCCTCTGTCGATCATCTTGGCGGAAAATGTCGATCTGGGCCGTGCCAAGATGGTGACCGGTCACAGCTATGACGGCACCGCCACCACGGTCACGGCCCAAGACCCCGCGAACCCGCAGTATGGTAACATCCAGATGAAGTTCACCGGCAACCCGGTGCAACTGCGCCAGTGGATCATCAATGACGGCAATGGCAGTGCCACAACCGTCGTGCTGGGTGACATGCAGGTCGGCGGCAATATCGCCAATAGCTTGTTTGACACCGCAGGCGCACGGGCTGGCAGCAAGCGCTAAGCGGCCCTGCAGAAACAAAAACGCCCCGGTTCGATGAGCCGGGGCGTTTTGCGTTTAGAACTGGCTGCGGGCATTTACCAACCGCGCAGGCGGCATCCGGCGATTTGACGTTCATACAGCTTTGAGCGCGAATCGACCTTGCCGGCGACGCCAACCAGCCACGCCTTGCTGTTGTAGCTCTGCCGGGAAAAACCGGTGTGGCCTTCGTGATAGGCAAGGTATTGGTTCCGGGCGTCATGCAGGGAAACGCCGTTCCGATCGCGCGTCAGGTTCATATACCATCCCATGAAATCGCTCGCGTCGCGGATTTCATCGCGTTTCGCACGGCGGCGGCCTTCGGAGTTCAGATACTCATCCCATGTCGCGTCAAGCGCTTGCGAATAGCCAAAGGCACTGGATTGACGGCCCATGGGGATCACGCCCAGCACGTATTTGAACGGCGTCCGCGCGTCGGCCACGAATTTGCTTTCTTGGTGGATGGTGGCCATTTGCACGTGAATGGGCACCCCCCATTTCCGTTCGGTCGCGCGGAATGCACGTAAATAATCGGGGCGCTCTTTCAGAATCGTGCAGGCGTTATCCAAATCGCGCGGGGCCGTTTGGGGGCCACCGCCGCAGGATGCAACCAGCAGCACGATAATCATTGCGCGAAGATGCTTGCTCATTTGCCTCTCGCCTCTCGTTTTTTATAGGTGCGTTTTTTTCAAGGACTTTACCCGATTCCCGTGTCTCATCACATCACTAAATTAGCGTGATGGCCGCGCGGCTTGGCGGTATTGCGCTGATCGCACACCGCCTTGGGGGTGCCAACGCCCGAAGGCCGCTGTCGGTACGCCGATCACAGTCTGTTTCTCTATGAACTATCGCCATGATTGGACAAACCCCTTGAAAGGGCTACCGTCGAGGGGTAGGGGCAGCATGTTATGATACGTACGCGCGCAAAATATCACCTCGGGCAGGTCGTCCGTCACAAGAAGCATCCCTTCCGTGGCGTGATTTTTGATGTCGATCCGGAATTCGCCAATACCGAAGAATGGTACGAGTCGATCCCTGAAGAGAACCGCCCGGTGAAAGATCAGCCGTTCTATCATCTCTTGGCCGAGAATGATCAGAGCTATTATGTGGCTTATGTGTCCGAGCAAAACCTCGTCGCGGATTATTCGGGCGAGCCGGTGGATCACCCCGATATCCCCGATCTGTTTGGCCCTTTCACCGATGGCGCCTATCCGCTGCATTTTCAGATGAACTGAGCCCGGCGGGCTGATGCCCGCCAGACTTTCGCCAATCAATACCCTAAAGCACAGCCATCCTTGCGCGGGTCACTGGCCCCTTCAAGCACGCCGTCCTCGCGAATGCGGATGGCCTGCGCGCCGCCGATCGCGGTGGCGGGTATCTCAACCTTATGCCCCAAGTCGCTCAGCTTTTGGCGAACGTCATCGCCAAAGCCGCGCTCGACCTTCATAACATGCCCATCGGCAAAGGCGCGGGGCGCGTCGATGGCGCTTTGCACATCCATGCCGAAATCGGAGAGGTTGGACGCAAAGCGCGCATGGCCGCAGGGTTGATATGCACCGCCCATCACGCCGAAGGGCATCGTCACGCGACCATTCTCGCGGATCATGCCGGGGATGATGGTATGCATCGGGCGCTTGCCGCCCTTCAGTTCATTGGGGTGACCCTCTTCCAGCGTGAAGCCTGCGCCGCGGTTCTGCAGCAGGATGCCGAACTTGTCCGAGGCTAGCCCCGAGCCGAAGCCGTGGAAGATCGAATAAATCAACGACACCGACATGCCGTCGCCATCTACCACTGTGATATAGATCGTATCTTTATGCACCGCCTCGCTGATCGGCGCGGCGGCGGCCATCGCGCGTTTGGGATCAATTAGCGCTGCGAGTGCGCGGGCTGTTTCAGGCGCGAGCATGTGGTCCAACCGCGTCGTATGATCCGGGTCAGCCAGAAAGCGATTGCGCGCGTCATAGGCAAGCTTGGTGGCCTCAGCCTCAATATGCAGCCGTTCGGCGCCTTGCGGGTCCATTCCGGCGATGTCGAAATGGTTGAGGATGTTCATCAGCAAAAGGGCGGTGGCGCCTTGGCCGTTGGGCGGATGCTCGACCACTTCGAGGTCTTTGTAATGGCCCGACACAGGCGTCGTGACCTCGGCGCGGGCCGCCGCAAAATCTTCGGCGCTGTGGCTGCCGCCTGCGGCTTGCAGCGTGGTAATCATGTCTTCAGCGATCTCTCCGCTATAGAACGCATCGCGCCCCTGAGCGGCAACGCGGCGCAGCACTTCGGCCTGTCCCGGCGCGCGGAAAATGTCACCGACGCGGGGCGTTTTGCCATTAATCAAGAAGTGGTCGCGTGCCCGGCCCTGCAAGGTGCCGCCATCTGTGGCCCAGTCAAAGGCCACGCGCGGGGCGACGGGCACACCGGCCTCGGCATAGTGGATCGCAGGGGCCAGTAGGGCGTCCAACCCCAGCTTGCCCACGCTCTCAGACAGGTGGCAGAAGGCGTCAATGGCGGTGGGAATGGTCACCGCATCGGCAGAGCGGAGTGGCACCGTTGTCTCGCCCTTGTCCCGCAATTTGGCGGCATCCAGCCCAGCAGGCGCACGACCAGAGCCGTTGAGCGCATGGACCTCTTTACTGCCCGGAGGGGAGTAAAGCACAAAACAATCACCACCGATCCCGGTCATCTGTGGTTCGCAAATGCCCAGCAGCACCGCGCCAGCAATTGCCGCGTCCATCGCATTGCCGCCACGCCCAAGGATATCGACCGCCGCCCGCGCGGCTAGCGGGTGTGAGGTTGCGCACATGCCATTGGTTGCCAAAACAGCCGACCGGCCGGGAAGATGGAAATCGCGCATGGGGTGCCTCTCGCTGATATACGTCAACGCGACCCTAGACCGTGATGTTGGTTCTGCCAATGCGAGGTGAAATTTGGGAGAAGTTCCTCGGCACCGCGTACTGGGTGGGGGCTATTAAACGCGGCACCGAGGGAAGCTATATGCAGCTACAACTAGGTTCATGCCGCTCAACCAAGGCGCAATTGTGATCCCAGCGAGGCCGTTTTGGGGAATATGCGTACCGCCCTGCCTCAAAGGAGGGGGGTAATCACGGGGCAATCAGGCCAGCTAAAAGCCGCGTTGATCTGCTTGTGGAGCACGCTGACCGTGCAAAAGCGGTCTTCTTTTCTTGCGGAAACTTCCATAGACATGGCTCAAGATTGTAAACTTCCAGACGTGATTAACCGCAAAACCTCACCTCATGTTATGCGGCCCAACTTAAGGAGAACGTGATGCGCAATGTCGTGATAACCGGTGCAGCCAGAACCCCAATGGGCGGCTTTCAGGGCGCTTTCGAAGGGCTTACGGCCGCGGAGTTAGGCGGCAGCGCGATCAAAGCGGCCTTGGGGGCGATGGACCCAAGTGCTGTGCAGGAAGTGCTGATGGGCTGCGTATTGCCTGCAGGTCAGGGCCAAGCGCCCGCGCGTCAGGCGGGCTTCAAGGCAGGTCTGGGCGAAGAAGTGCCCGCCACCACGCTCAACAAGATGTGCGGCTCGGGCATGAAAGCGGCGATGATGGCCTTTGACCAAATCGCGCTTGGCCATACCGATGTGATGGTCGCGGGCGGCATGGAAAGCATGACCAACGCGCCCTATGTGCTGCCGAAAATGCGTGGCGGCGCGCGGCTGGGCCATGGGCAGGTGATCGACCATATGTTCCTTGATGGCTTGGAAGACGCCTATGACAAGGGCCGCCTGATGGGCACCTTTGCCGAGGATTGCGCCGAACGGTTCCAGTTCACCCGTGAGACCCAAGACGACTATGCACTCGCGTCGCTGTCGCGTGCGATTGAGGCGCAGGAAGGCGGTGCTTTCGCCGATGAAATAAGCTCGGTTGAGGTGACATCGCGCAAGGGCAGCACCACGGTTAGCGCGGACGAACAGCCCGCCAGCGCCCGGCCCGAGAAGATCCCGCAGCTAAAGCCCGCGTTCCGCGAGGGCGGCACGGTGACGGCGGCAAACTCATCTTCGATCTCAGACGGGGCGGCGGCTTTGGTTCTGGCGGATGAGGACAGCGCCAAAGCCAAGGGTCTGAATATCCGTGCACGGATCGTCGGCCACGCCAGCCATGCCCAAGCGCCGGGGCTTTTTACCACCGCCCCCGTGCCCGCAGCGCAGAAACTGCTGGAGCGGATCGGCTGGAAGAAAGAAGACGTGGACCTGTGGGAGGTCAATGAAGCCTTCGCCGTGGTGCCGCTGGCCTTCATGCATGAGATGGACCTGTCGCATGATATCGTGAACGTCAACGGCGGCGCCTGTGCGCTTGGCCACCCCATCGGTGCATCGGGGGCGCGGATCATGGTGACCCTCTTGAACGCACTGGAAAAGCGCGGGTTGAAGCGCGGTATCGCAGCGATCTGCATTGGTGGCGGCGAAGGTACCGCCATCGCGATTGAGCGTCCCTGATCCACGTTTCTTTAACTATTCGAAGGGAGGCGGCCCGCCTCCCTTTTCCCGTCTGCAATAAGAGTTTCACCATGACAGTCGACTACCAAACCCTTGCCAAAACCATCGCCGCCCTGACCGACGGCGAAGATGACGCCGTGGCCTTGATGGCCACGATTGCCTGCGAGGTGCATCAATCCGATGACCGCTTTAATTGGACGGGCTTCTACCGCGTGACCGCGCCTGAATTGCTGAAAATCGGGCCCTATCAAGGCGGGCACGGCTGTCTGGTGATTCCGTTCTCGCGTGGGGTCTGCGGGGCTGCGGCCCGCACGGGCGAGGTGCAGTTGGTGGCGGATGTCGATGCGTTCCCCGGGCATATCGCCTGCGCATCCTCGACTCGGTCGGAACTGGTGCTGCCGGTTTGGAACGGGGCAGGTGAATTGCTTGGGGTCTTTGACATCGACAGCGATCAGCCAAATGCGTTCACCCAAGCGGATGCCGATGCGCTGTCGGCGATCCTCAAAGACAGTTTCGCCGCTGTCGCCTAAAGGCTGCGCATTGCTTGATCAGCGGGGCGGCATCTGCGAGGGGAAGCCATGGATAGCGAATATAACCCGCCGCAGGACCCGCTGGTCATTCTGCATGAAGACGCCGAAGTGCTGCTGGTCGACAAACCCTCGGGGCTGCTCAGCGTGCCGGGCAAGGGCGAGCATCTGGCCGATTGCCTGATCGCGCGGGTGCAGGCGGTCTTTCCCGAGGCACTGCTGGTGCATAGGTTGGATCGGGACACCTCGGGCGTGATGATCTTTGCGATGACGCCCCATGCGCAGCGCCACCTTGGCCTGCAGTTTGAAAAACGCATGACGCGGAAAACCTATGTTGCAAGGGTCTGGGGCGTGCCGGAAGAGAAGTCCGGCACGGTCCATCTGCCGCTGATCGTTGATTGGCCCAATCGGCCCTTGCAAAAGGTCTGCCATGAAACGGGCAAGCCCGCACAAACAGATTGGAAGATGCTCAAGACTGATGGAGAAACCTCCCGCATGCGCCTGTTCCCAAAAACCGGACGCAGCCACCAGCTTCGCGTGCATATGCTGGCGCTTGGGCATCCGATCTTGGGCGACCCTTTCTATGCTACCGGGCCTGCGCGGGATTTTCCTCGCTTGATGCTGCATAGTGAGGAGTTGCGGTTTAACCATCCGCAAGGCGGGACATCGACCAAGGTACGGGCCAAGGCCCCGTTCTGAGGGCGCTCAATGCCCAGCCTTGCGATGTGAGGCGGGGGCGGGATCGGTATTTAAGAAAGGATGAAGGGGAAGGGGCCGTGGCGCTGCGGTGAAGTTTTGCTTTGTGGCAATCGGGGGGTGAAAATGGCGGGGTTTGCGATTACCTCTAGCCTATCTGTTCACAGATTGACCCGGAGGATATCATGGGCTTGCGTATCAACGACACTATTCCCGACCTTACCGTCGAAACCGATCAGGGCAGTTTTTCGCTGCATGAGTTCGTCGGTGACAGCTGGGCGATCCTGTTCTCGCATCCGAAGGATTTCACCCCCGTTTGCACGACCGAGTTCGGTGCCGTGGCGCGGCTTTCCGATGAATGGGAGAAGCGCGGCACGAAGGTGATTGGCGTCAGTGTCGATGGGGTTGAAGAGCATAAGAAATGGAAGGGCGATATTGAGAAGGTTGCGGGCACCAAGGCCGGTTTCCCGATTATCGCTGACGCAGGGCTGGAGGTGTCGAAGGCCTTTGATATGCTGCCCGCCGAAGCCTATATGCCTGATGGCCGCACGCCCAATGACAGTGCCACGGTGCGCTCGGTCTTTATCATTTCGCCGGATAAGCAGTTGAAGCTGAGCATGACCTATCCAATGAATGTCGGCCGTAACTTTGCCGAGGTGCTGCGGGCGCTGGATGGGTTGCAGACTGCTGGCAAGAATGGCGTGGCAACGCCAGCGGATTGGCAGGTGGGCGAGGATGTAATCATTCCCGCGACCGTGTCAGACGAGGACGCCAAGGCGAAGTTCGGGGCTTTCGATACTGTGTTGCCCTATCTGCGTAAGGCCAAGCTGCCGGGCTGATGCGCTGTCAGCGATGGCCGAGCTTATGTGCGAAGGCCATCGCTTTTTCATGCAGCAAGCGGCGCTGTTTGCGCAGGCCATAGAGCGGCGACCGGCGGAACTGACCCCGGTTGCCGCCTGAGCGGGCGGAAATGTCACTGTCGAACCGGCCAGCGGTGACGAGGCTTTGGGCGGTTGCCAACCCCATGTCGGAACGTGTGAGGACTTGTCTTAACATATTGTCCGCGGGGCAGAAAATAGGCTCGGAGGCGGCAAGGAAGGCATTGGCTCCGGCGCGGTTCCAGATCAGCGCATGGGCGAGCATGGGGAAATAGTGGGCGCGGAGCACTTCAATGCCTGCGACCTCTGCCATGGGACTGGTGATTTTCAAGCGCGTTGCGCCCAAGTTGACGCAGTGCCAATCGTCGCGGGCGCGAAGCCATTCTATCAGTTTCGGCACGGCGGTTTTGAACTCAGGCTGTAGGGCGATATCATCTTCGAAAACGAAGCCGATCTCATCGCCGCTTTCCAGAAAGGCTGTGGCGGCGCGCTGGTGGGAGACGTAGCATCCGACCTCACCTTGGGTCATCGACCGGCCCATGAACCGTCGGGCTTTGTTATCATCATAGGGCGCGAACTGCGCGAGGTCGATTTCACGCCCGTCGAATGCGTCTACGCGGATCGGGTCAATTTGCGCGCCGTCCAACTCGGCCTTCGCGCTGTCCAGCCGCATGGGGGAGGCGGCGAGATTGATGACGAATCCCTTAGGGCGCTGCGGCATGGATTTGACCTCATTCCTGTCGGCCCGGAGGAGCGGCGACAGGTTCTTACGGGTTAAGCTTTGGGGGTGGGCCTACCGCGCAGCCAGTTCTTGAACCGTTTGAAGGCGGAGGGTGGTTTGTGGGCGACGCTGACAAACCCGATGTGTTGGCAGGCGCCGGGTTTCAAAAAGGCGGTAAATTTTCCCTGTTTGCGCAGGTGACGCGAGATATGGCTTTCACGTTTGAAACCGCTGAAGCCGCCAACCTCTTTCCAGAGGGAGAGGGAGGCAAGATGCGGGTTGAACGTATAGCCATACCATTTAGGGCTAAGGGCATCCATGCGCGCGTAGGAGACGCCTGCACAGTCCTCATTGACGATCTGGGCGCGGGCCGCGTCTTCGATAAAGAAGTTATCGGTGTCGCGGAAACAGACCGAGGAAACATCGGGATGGGCCTCTAGAAGGCGCAGGGCGTCATCTAAGAAATCGTGGCGGGTGAATTCCCAGTCGTCCTCCATGTGAAAGACATAAGGCGTGCGCACCTTGGCATACATGGCGTCAACGGCGGGGTGGTGTCCGACCTGTTTGCCCAGATCAACGCGCTGGCCGTGGGGGCAGAGACGGTCGAAGACCGCGCTTGTTTCGGCATCGCCAAAGTCGTTGATGCCAATGATGGGGAGCTTACGCAGGTCCGGGCCGAGGCTTTCGAGCGTTTGTTGCAGGACATCGGGGCGCAGCCCCATGGTGATGCAAATCGTGACCAGATTCTCTGCGCTCATGTCTTGTACTGCCCTGCGGGAAAAGCTGCGGACCCCGGGGAGGGTCCGCAGCAGGTTTTAATCAATCTTCTGCCGGTTCTTTCTTCTCGGCAGTGATCTCTTCACCAGTCTCCTGATCGACGACTTTCATCGACAGGCGCACCTTGCCGCGATCGTCAAAGCCCAACAGCTTCACTTTCACTTCCTGACCTTCCTTCAGAACGTCCGAAGGGTGGTTCAGGCGGCGGTTTTCGATCTGGGACACGTGGACCAGACCGTCGCGCTTGCCAAAGAAGTTCACGAAAGCGCCGAAATCGACGATCTTGACCACGGTGCCGGTGTAGACGGCGCCTTCTTCGGGCTCTGCCACGATCGAATAGATCATGTCATAGGCCTTTTTGATGGCGTCGCCATTGGCGCTTGCGATCTTGATGATGCCTTCGTCGTTGATGTCGACCTTGGCGCCGGAGACTTCGACGATCTCGCGGATGACCTTACCGCCGGACCCGATCACTTCACGGATCTTGTCGGTGGGGATCTGCATGGTCTCGATGCGCGGGGCGTGGACGGAGAAGTCCGCGGCACCCGAGATCGCTTTGTTCATCTCGCCAAGGATGTGGATACGGCCTTCTTTGGCCTGAGCCAGGGCTTTTTCCATGATCTCGGGCGTGATGCCTGCAACCTTGATGTCCATCTGCAGGGATGTGATGCCCGCTTCGGTACCGGCCACTTTGAAGTCCATGTCGCCGAGGTGATCTTCGTCACCGAGGATGTCCGACAGGATCGCGTAGGAGCCGTCATCTTCGAGGATCAGACCCATCGCCACACCGGCCACAGCCGATTTCAGCGGCACGCCTGCGTCCATCATCGAGAGCGAACCACCGCAGACGGATGCCATGGAGGACGAGCCGTTGGATTCGGTGATCTCGGACACGAGACGGATGGTGTAGGGGAAGTCTGTCGCTGCGGGCAGAACCGCCTGCAGAGCACGCCAAGCGAGCTTACCGTGGCCAACTTCGCGGCGGCCGGGAGGGCCCACGCGACCAACTTCACCAACCGAGTAGGGGGGGAAGTTATAGTGCAGCAGGAAGTTCGATTTGAAGTTGCCGTGCAGCGCGTCGATGAACTGCTCATCGTCGCCGGTGCCGAGCGTGGTCACGACCAGACCTTGGGTTTCACCACGGGTGAAGAGCGCCGAGCCGTGGGTCCGCGGCAGGATGCCGGTTTCTGCCACGATGTCGCGGATTTCGTCAGTGCGACGGCCATCGATACGCTTGCCGGTTTTCACCACGTCGCCGCGCAGGATGCTGGCCTCAAGGCCTTTCATCGCGGAACCGAGGTTCTTGTCCTCAAGCTGCTCTTCGGTGAGCTTGCCTTTGATCGTCTCGCGGGCGGCGGCAACAGCGGCGGTGCGCTCTTGCTTGTCGGCGATAGCGAATGCAGCGCGCATTTCGTCTTCGCCAGCGGCTTTCACAGCGGCGGACAGGTCCGAGTAATCGTCGGGCTGGAAGTCGAACGGCTCTTTCGCTGCGTCTTCGGCCAGATCGATGATCAGGTCGATGACCGGCTGGATCTGGTCGTGGGCGAACTTAACGGCGCCCAGCATTTCCTCTTCCGACAGCTCATAGGCTTCAGATTCGACCATCATCACGGCGTCTTTGGTGCCGGCGACAACCAGATCGAGGCGCTGCTCGGGGTTCAGGCGCAGGTCCTGCATGTCGTCGATTGTTGGGTTCAGGATGTAATCGCCATCCTCATAGCCCACGCGGCAGCCCGCGATCGGACCCATGAAGGGCGCGCCGGAGATGGTCAATGCGGCGGAGGCGGCGATCATGGCGACCATATCGGGGTCGTTCACCAGATCGTGGCTCAGCACGGTGCACATCACCAGAACTTCGTTTTTGAAACCGGGGACAAAGAGCGGGCGGATCGGACGGTCGATCAGACGCGCGGTCAGGGTTTCTTTCTCGGTGGGGCGGGCCTCACGCTTGAAGAAGCCACCCGGTACTTTACCGGCGGCATAGTATTTCTCTTGGTAGTGCACGGTCAGGGGGAAGAAATCCTGGCCCGGCTTTTGCTGACGTGCGTACGTCACGTTGGCCATAACGCTGGTTTCGCCCAGCGTGGCAATCACCGACCCGTCCGCCTGACGGGCAACCTTACCGGTTTCCAGTGTCAGCGTCTCTTCGCCCCACTGGATCGATTTTTTCGTTACATTAAACATCTACGTTTCCTTTTTGGCCCATTGGCCATTGCATAGGGGCCGTATTGCCCCTGACTCCGGTATCTTCTTTTTCAGGCGCAGGAGTCCGCGCGCCGGATTTCAGATTGCGCGGGCATACAGGTTTTCAAGGTAAATGGGAAGCGTTCTATCGTGGCGGGGCTGTGAGCGGCGGCTTCTCTCCGTTGCGCTCTGCGCTGACCTGCGCGCAACAAAAAACCTCCCGGCGCGGGCCGGGAGGTTTGGGTCGTCCTGTCACCGGGAAACCCGGCGGGCTGTCCGCAATTAGCGGCGCAGGCCGAGGCGCTTGATCAGGTCCTGATAACGGGACTCATCTTTGGCCTTAACGTAATCCAGCAGCTTGCGGCGCGTCGCGACCATTTTCAAAAGACCACGGCGGCCGTGGTTGTCTTTTTTGTGGGTCTTGAAGTGCTCGGTCAGCGTGACGATGCGCGAGGTCAGAATGGCAACCTGTACTTCGGGCGAACCTGTATCGCCTTCTTTGGTGCCGAAATCTTTCATGACTTTTGCTTTTTCTTCAGCAGTAATCGACATCGGGGTCTCCTTTCGAAAAGAGTTTAAATGGATGGCGCAGGCCGGGATGTCGTCCAGCTCAGGCCCATGGAGATATCACCCGCTGACGGAATCAGCAGGCGATGGGGGCGTATAGGAGGAATTTGCGCCTTTGGCAAAGGGTGATTTATGCCAAATTGTCAGATGCGTTATGCCGCAAAGCCAAGGTTAAAGGCCGCGCTGAGCGGGATCAGGGCAATATCGTCAAGCGCAACACTGTCCCCGGCAACCCGTGCAACGATAATATCATCAAGCATAACCAGCGATTGGCCCGGCAGATCGGGGTCGGGCAGGATCGCGAGCGGCGGTTCCGCCCCGGCTGCGGCGCTGTCATCCCAGACAAAAAGCAGCGAATCATCCTGTGCGTGGTAGTCTGTAATCTGCGCGGCACCGCCGCTGCCGATCCAGTCGCCCATTACGATCCGATCCGTGCCCTCGCCGGATGTCACCACGTCCCCGGCCCCCGCTACGATCAGGTCATCCCCGCCGCCACCGTTCAGGTAATCGCGGCTTTGCAGGTCATCCGCCCCAGTAAGCGTGTCATCCCCCCAGCCGCCAAAGAGCGTATCCTCGCCCGCGCCGCCGCGCAGCGCATCATCGCCAAGCCCGCCTTGCAGCGCGTCACTCCCAGCTTCGCCATGCAGCACGTCATCACCCGCAGAGCCTTGCAGCGCGTCATCGCCCGCAGAGCCTTGCAGCGCGTCATCGCCCGCACCGCCATAGAGGAAGTCATCGTCATTATGGCCAAAGAGGCTGTCGTTCCCTGCGCCGCCGAAAAGGTCATCATCTCCGTCATTGCCGTGCAGGCTGTCGTCGCCATCATCGCCGTACAGCGTGTCGTTGCCATCATGGCCCTGCAGATCATCATCGCCGGCGGCGCCATGGATCAGATCATTCCCGCCGTAGCCGCCAAGTTGGTCGTCGCCCGTGCCTCCCTGCACCGTCTCTCCGCCATCGCTGCCCGACAGGATGTCTCCGACGGTGTTGGGGCTGCGCGGAGTGTCACCTTCTGGAACATCATCATCGGGCGGCGTTTCGATTTCAACGAAAGTGACAGCGCTGACCGCCATCAGACCCATCACACCAGCCAGCCACAACATGCGCAGTTCCACCCGTTCATTGCTTGATGCCCCACACATCATCCCGCCCTTAGAAGGGCACGCTGTGGCTGTAAAATCAAAGGAATAGCGGGAAAGTGGTTAACGAATGCCTGCCAGCGCGGGGCGCTAGGGTTGCCACAAAACCGGCTCTTGTGTGTAGGGCAGGTAGAGGGGGTGGCGCGGATGCCCGGCCTTGGAGAGTCCAAGGTGGTAGAGCGGTTTGGCCCCCGCCGCCAACTGTGCGGCGACGCTAAGGCCCCGGTCCAGATGGGCACCATGCACGCCCCAAGCGGCGATGATCTGGTCGGCCCAATCGGCCCCTTCGACCAGCGTGGCGTCGTTGTCGGGGCCGATGGGGTCGACAGCCGCGCGCATGTCGCGCGGATCGGTGGCGCGCCATGCAAAGATATTGGTCACCCGGAAACCGCCAAAGCCCAGCACCCTCGCGCGGCGCTCACAACGCTCGACGGTGGGGTCGTTCTGCACCTCCGTCGCGGTGGAGGGGTTCAGCATGACAAACATCACCCGCGGCGCAGCGCTGTCCCAGATCCGTGTGAGGCTGTAGCGATACTGCTCACAAGGGGAATAGATCGCCGTTGAGGGCGCATCGCCCTTGGTATGGCTGCGGGTGATGAGGGGCATTCAGCCCTCGTTCGTGTCCGAGGATAGGTTAAACACCCGGCTGGGGTGCAATTCGCCCGCCTTGAAGCGGCCCACGGCCACGGGCCGGCCGTCGAGGGAGGCCCAGCATTCATCGCCGTATTCCACGTCATGGGCGATCACCATGCCGGGGTTGCCGTTGCGCAGACGCGTCGCGCCTTCGGGGGTGGCTTTGACCTCCGGCAACTCAACCAATCCTTCGGCCAGCGGCAGCAGATGCGTGTCGAGTTCTGGCGTTCGTGCGATCTCGTCGATCTGTGCCAGTGTCAGGGCATTCGCCGCCTCAAACGGGCCGGACCACGTGCGGCGCAGTTCGCGGACATGACCGAGGCAACCAAGCTTCTGCCCAAGATCGCGGGCAATGGAGCGGACATAGCCGCCCTTGCCGCAGACCATTTCAAGCGTGACGTGATCGGCGTCGGGCCGGTCGAGCAGCAGCAGGCTTTCTACCCAAAGCGGGCGGGCGGCGATGTCCATCTCTTCGCCATCGCGGGCGCGTTTATAGGCGCGCTGGCCGTCGATCTTCACGGCAGAGAACTGCGGCGGCACCTGCTGGATGTCCCCGATGAAATCGCTCAGCGCGTCCTTGATGGCTGCATCGTCGGGGCGCAAATCGGAGGTGCCGATGACCTCGCCTTCGGCATCGTCGGTGTTGGTGGCAATGCCCAGACGCACGGTGAACTCATAGGCTTTGAGCGCGTCGGTGATATAGGGCACGGTCTTGGTCGCTTCGCCCAAGGCGATGGCCAGAACACCGGTCGCTTCGGGGTCAAGGGTGCCTGCGTGGCCCGCCTTCTTGGCTTCGAGCGCCCAGCGAACCTTGTTGACCACGGCGGTCGATGTCGGCCCGGCGGGTTTGTCTACAACCAGCCAACCTGAAATATCGCGACCCTTGCGTTTGCGTGCCATGTCTTGCCCCTTCGCTTTTGTGGTGCTGCCCTCTAACGGAGCCGCGCGCCGCTGCCCAGCCCTAGCGCCGGGGAAAAGTCACTTTGCAGGCGTGACGATGCCGATGATCGGCCCCAGCGTGGTGAAGCCCGCCCCGGTGCGGCGCAGTCCCGGCGCGCGCAGACGGGAGATATTGCCGTCGAAATACAGCGCGTTAGGCAGGTCCAGCTCATCCCGGTAGAGCCGGGCAAACTCATGAAAGGTTACCACGTCATTAGAAATCGCGAAAACCGCGCGTTTTCCATCTGCCGTGGTGCCAACGCCGTTGCGGATATAGCGCGAGGTGCTGTTGGGTAAGAATCGCGGATGCAGCGCCCCGTCGATCACCAGCATTGGCCCTGATTGCGTGGCAAAGCGGCAGTCAGGTTTGTTCTTGAGGTAACGCTTGGTCTCAATCACATCGGCGCGGCCATCACGCAGGCAGAAGACGCCATTGGGCAGCAGGCCAAAGTTGCCGGGCCCCGCGCTGTCGATCACGCCGCGCGCCTCGACGCCTTCTTCGACGTAATGCCCGACCGGAGAGCGGTCCTCGTGGTACATGCCCGCGTTCATCGCAAAGCCCAGCCGCAAGCCCTGCGCCTTCAAGGCCTCATCAAGCGATCCGAAGAACCCATAGGGCGCGCCTGCGTCATCGTTAAGAAAGAGCCGCAGATCGTCACGGTCCAGATCAACTTCGCAAATAGTATAGGAACTGCCGTCAAACGTGATGTTGCGACATTCGGCAGCGTCCGAAGGCGTGCCTTTCAGCGCGATCAGCGCCAATGCGATCAAACCGGCCCGGATCACTGATCCGGCGCGCTGTCGGCAGCGTCATCGTCTGGCGCGTCCGCATCGCGGCGCACCACGTCTTGGTTCAACATCCGGCGCGTGTCGTCCATCCGGTCGAATGTGCGATCCAATTGGAACCGCAGATCGGGGGAAAACTTGAGCGTGAGTTTCTTAGCCACCTGTCGGCGCAATTCGTTCTTATTGCGCGCCAGCAGCTTGAGCACCTCATCTTGACCTTCACCACCCAGTGGCAGCACATAGGCCGTGGCGATCTTGAGATCGGGCGAGATGCGCACCTCTCCCACGGTGATCGACAGACGGTTGAGGTCGGTGTCATGCACGTCCCCGCGTGCGAGTACATCAGACAAGGCGCGGCGGACGGTTTCGCCCACGCGGAGTTGTCGTTGCGACGGGCCTGCGCCCTCATGAAACTTGTTCTTTGCCATGAACCCCATCTAAGGCTTCGGTTGCACTTTGCCAAGCGCTCGCCGAAGGGCTAAACCAGCCGAGCCATTCATGCCCCCGAACTGCAGGAGACACCCCCATGACACAGACCCCCGGCATCGCCGTTACCGGCGCCTCTGGCCGCATGGGCCAGATGTTGATCCGTGAGATCACCGCCAGCGACAAGATGCATCTGGCCGCGGCGGTGGAGCGTCCCGGTCAAGACTGGGTGGGGCGCGACGTGGGCGAAGCGATGGGCGGTGCGGCGCTGGGCGTCATCGTGACCGATGATGCCGCTGAGGCGTTTGCCAAGGTGCAAGCCGTGATCGATTTCACCGCGCCACAGGCCACGATCGCCTTTGCTGCCGAGGCCGCGAAGGCCGGGATCGTGCATGTCATCGGCACCACCGGTATGACCGATAAGGAGATCGCGCAGCTTGCCCCGGCGGCCGAGCAGGGGGCCATCATCGTCCGCGCGGGCAACATGAGCCTTGGGGTGAACCTGCTGACACAGTTGACCCGTCAGGTCGCCGCCGCGCTGGATGTTGACTACGACATTGAGATCATTGAGGCGCATCACAATCAAAAGGTCGACGCACCGTCAGGCACCGCTTTGATGTTGGGCGAAGCTGCCGCCGAGGGGCGGGGCGTGAAACTCGCTGATGTCTCCGATAGGGGCCGCGATGGCATCACTGGCGCACGGAAGAAGGGTGACATCGGTTTCACCGCGATCCGGGGCGGTGACGTCGTGGGGGAACATGATGTGATGTTCGCCGCCGCTGGCGAGCGGATCATTTTGCGCCACATCGCCTCTGACCGGGCTCTTTTTGCGCGGGGCGCGCTCAAGGCAGCGCTTTGGGGGCAGGGGCAGGCGCCGGGCGAATATGACATGCTGGATGTCCTGGGCCTGAAAACCTCATAATAGCGCAGATTATCTGAAACTTTACCCGCGTGAGCTACGTGAATGCCGAATGCAATTCACTGATGGGAGGTTTCGATGAGGTTTATCTTTGCACTCGCCGCGTCAGCGGTGCTGGCGCTGAGCGCCCTGCCCGCGGCGGCGGAATATGCCCGTATTCAAAGCAAATCCGACTTCGTCGCGGCGGTGAATGGCAAAAGGCTGACCCGCCCGCTCGTCGATCTGCGGGTGGCCTCTGGCGGAGCCATCTCCGGCAAAGGCGCGGTTTGGGAGGTCACGGGCACTTGGACGTGGAAAGACGGTTTCTTCTGTCGGACGCTGGTTTGGGGCGGCAAGGATCTGGGCTATAACTGCCAAGTGGTCATGCGCGATGGCGCGAAAATCCGCTTCACCTCCGACAAGGGTGCGGGTGAATCGGCGGTTCTGACCCTGCGCTAAGGCCACTTAGAAATCGACAGCGATGCCCTTTTTCTCCCAATCACCATAGCGCACCGGCTCTGGCCCATCGCGCCCGCCGAGTTCGGCGGGCAGGTCCAGTGCTGCGGCGGCCTCGCGCCGTGCGGCGGCTTCGGCCAAGGCGCGTTGCGCGGCGGCGGGCAGGTCCGGGCCGGGGGCCGGTGTTGGGTCATGCGGCGTGTCCGGGATCGGCTTTGGCCCCGGTTTGGGCTGCGGGGGCAGGTCCGGCGCGGGGCTTGGAGTTGGGTCAGGGCCGGGTCTACTGTCGGGAATAGGGCGTTGATCGGGCATCATGGTCCTCTTGAGCCAAGTTCTCCCTTGATATACGCCGCGCGCTGGCCCAGACAACCCGGCAACCCCCGAAGCAAGACCCAGATAGGATAAGATCATGGCAGACACAGGCGTTCAGGCCCGCAGAAGCGCGGTATATCTGCTGGATCAGATTTTGGGCGAAGAGCCACGTCTGATGTCGGAACTGCTCGCCTCCGGCGCGTTGGACAAGCTGCCCCCCGATGACCGGGCGCGGGCACAACGTCTGGCACAGGACACGCTGCGCGGGTTGGAGCGTGCCGACCGGCTGTTGCAAAAACATCTGCAAAAGGCCCCGCCGTTGACCGTGCGCAACGTGCTGCGTGTCGGTACGGTGGAGCTTTGTCAGGGCGGCGCGGCGCATGGGGTCGTGAACACGATGGTCAATCTCGTGTCCCAGCACCGCACGCTGAGCCACCTCAAGGGTCTGACCAACGCCGTCTTGCGTAAGATCGCCGCGCAGGGCCCCGAAGCATGGGGCGCCCTGCGCGCACCGCGCTTGCCCAAATGGCTGCGCGGTCCACTGGCCGAGGCTTGGGGGACGGACGCCATCGCCGCGATGGAAGAGGCGCATTTTGCGGGCGCACCGCTGGATCTGACCGCTAAGGGCGACCCTGCCGCCTTGGCCGAGGCCGTGGGCGGCACGCTTTTGCCGACCGGCTCGGTTCGGGTGACGGATGCCGGGCAGGTTTCCACCATGCCGGGTTTTGCCGAAGGTGACTGGTGGGTGCAGGATGCCGCCGCTGCGATCCCGGTGGGGGTGCTGGCTCCGAAAGAAGGCGAGACCGTGCTGGACCTCTGTGCCGCGCCGGGGGGCAAAACCATGCAACTCGCCGCCGCTGGGGCCGTTGTCACTGCCGTCGACCAGTCCCATTCCCGGATGCAGCGGGTGAAGGAAAACCTTGCCCGCGTGGGGCTCAAGGCCAAGACGCTCACCAAGGACGCCCGTGCCGTAGAGGGCGCGTTCGATGCGATCCTGCTCGACGCGCCGTGCTCTGCCACCGGTACCATCCGCCGCCACCCCGACCTGCCCCATGCTAAGGACGGCTCGGAATTCGGGGACCTGATCGAGTTGCAATCCGAACTGATCGACCACGCATGGAGCCTGCTGAAACCGGGCGGGCGGCTGGTGTTCTGTACCTGCAGCCTGCTGCCCGACGAGGGCGAAGTGCAGGTCGATGAGGCACTGGAACGGCATGGTGACATGACCGTTGACCGCGCCGCGCTGGACGTGGCCGGGGTCAACGCAGAGTGGATCACCGAAGAGGGCGGGTTGCGTCTGTGCCCTGATTTCTGGGCTGACAAAGGCGGCATGGACGGGTTCTACATCGCCTGTTTGCGCAAAGGTTAAGCGTCACGCGCCGATCGGCGGTGACGGCACGGCAAGATATGCCGCGCTTGGGATGTCTACCAAACCCCTGATGCCCAGCGTTTCGATATCTTCAGGCATAAGCCGCGCGATGGCTTGGCTGACCGCTGCAAAAGTCGCGATACGATTCGCCCCCGCCGCCGCGATATAGGGCAGGCCGGGTGTTGGTGTGGTGCGCTCTAGCACCCGCAGGTGGCTGGCGAAGGGATCGTAGCGCTGGATCAATCGCCATGACACCGCATCAAGTGCTGCGATATCCGCGCGCCCATCTGCGACGGTCTGGGCAGAGTTGCGGTGACCATGGCTTTGTGAGCGGTCCTTGAACCAGAACCCCTCTGCACTGCAATGCGTGTAAGCAGCGGCATATCCAGACTGTGAAAATGACTGGTTGTAGGTGAACCGCGCCGCGCGAAATTCGGAAATTGTTTCACGGGGATCATCGGCACGGATCACAAAAACGCTGCTGTAATACCCCGGCGGGCAGCCTGCGACGGCAAAGTCAGGCGTACCGATCAACGTAACATGGTCGTGCAGCCACAGACGGTAAGGCATCCCGCAGGTTTGCGAGAGAATCAGGTCCGGCGCATTCCAAACTGTAAATTCCTCTGCTTTGTTGTTCAGTGTTTCAGGCGCTGCGATGCCCCGCGCGGCAAGTTCTCCGCTGATCAGCGCCCAATAGCGGCCATGGGCCTCGGCGGTCTCTGGCCGCAGGTACATCATCAGGCTGGCGATCATCTGCGTGCTCCGCTTGGGACGACTATCTTTTAGGCAAGGCGCGGCCGCGCTGGCAAGGGACCGTTCCCCGCCGATTGCCCGGCGTATGGGGAAAATTCGGTGACTCATCACGGCGCGGGGGCTATGCTCCCGTCAAACGCCATCAGAGCGTCAGGGGCAGCTTGATATGATTAATCTTTCCAGCGTCATGGCCCGAAGGGCGCGGTTCTTGAACCGCTGGCACGCGTGGCGCGCGACTCGTGGGCGCGGACGGGCGACAGGTTTTGTGTCTTCGCCCGAGCCGCGCACCATTGGTTCTTTTGCACGGGGGCGGCAGTTGATCGCGGGCAATTACCTTTTTGCTGGCAGCCTTTTAACCGCGCCGCAGACCGCGATGTGGGAACTGGCCCCGCCAGATCACGTCTTTGCGGCGGAACTGCATGGATTTGCATGGTTGGATGACCTTGCCGCAGTGGGCGACGCGCGGGCGCGGACAGCGGCGCAGGATTGGCTTTGGGATTGGATCAACCGCTTCGGGCGCGGGCAGGGGCCGGGCTGGACCCCGGCGCTGACGGGGCGGCGGCTGATCCGTTGGATCAACCATGCGCTTTTCATGTTGCGGGGCACGGAGGCCGAGCAGAGCGATGTTTTCTACCGTTCGCTAGAGCAACAGACCCGATTTTTGTCGAAACGCTGGCGTGCCTCTGCGCCGGGATTGCCTCGGTTCGAGGCGCTGACCGGGTTGATCTATGCGGGCCTATCGCTTGAAGGGTTGGAGGAACTGGCCGATCCGGCGATCAAGGCATTGGCGCGCGAATGTGCCAGCCAGATCGACGCCGAGGGCGGTTTGCCCACCCGCAACCCCGAGGAATTGCTGGCCGTGTTTACCCTGCTAACATGGGCCGCTGCCGCGCTAAGCGATGCAGGCCGCAGCACGCCAAAGGAACATCTGACTGCGATCGAGCGTATCGCGCCCACCCTGCGCAGCCTGCGCCATGCGGATGGCGCTTTGGCGCGGTTCCACGGCGGTGGGCGCGGTATGGAAGGCTGGCTGGATCACGCGCTGGCGGCGGCCAAGGTCAAGACACGGCAGCCCGATGGGCTGGCGATGGGCTATGCACGGCTGTCTGCGGGGCGCACCAGCGTGATTGTCGATGCCGCACCCCCGCCGGGTGGCTCGGCATCGAGCAATGCCCATGCCTCGACATTGGCGTTCGAGCTGACCTCGGGGCGGCGGCCCTTGGTGGTGAACTGCGGCTCAGGCGCGTCTTTTGGGCTGGAGTGGCGTCGGGCAGGGCGGGCCACGCCGTCGCATTCAGCGCTGTCGCTGGTGGGCTATTCCAGCGCGCGGCTGGCAGAGCCTGATCGCCACACGGGAGAAGAGGCGCTGATCCACGGGCCGCGCCATGTGCCCGTTGAGATCGGAGAGGCCGCCGATGGGCTTCGCTTTGAAGGGGGGCACGACGCCTATCTGCGCAGCCACGGGCTGACCCATGCGCGGCGGCTTGAACTGACGTCGGACGGGCGCGGCCTGTCGGGGGAAGATATGCTGCTGGCGATAGAGGATGCCGAGAAGCGGCGTTTCGACAAGATGCTGGATGCCACACGGTTGAAAGGAGTGCCCTTTGACATCCGTTTTCACCTCCACCCGGATGTAGATGCCACGGTTGACCTTGGCGGGGCTGCGATCTCAATGGCGCTGAAAAGTGGTGAGATTTGGGTGTTTCGCCATGACGGCACGCATAATCTGTCTTTGGAACCGGGGGTTTACCTAGAGACAACCCGTCTTAAACCGCGCGCCGCGCAGCAGATCGTGCTCTCGGGCTATGCCATGAACTATGCCACACGGGTGCGCTGGTCGTTGTCAAAAGCGCAGGAAACTGCGATTGGCGTGCGAGATTTGTCGATCGACGATCCCTATGCTGATGAAGACTGACCAAGGAACCAGCCCCATGCCCGATCTCTATCCCATCAAACGCGCGCTTCTTTCCGTATCCGACAAGACCGGTCTTTTGGACCTTGGCAAAGCTTTGGCGGCGCGGGGCGTGGAACTGCTCAGCACCGGCGGCACCGCGAAAGCACTGCGTGACGCGGGGCTTGAGGTGTTGGATGTGGCCGATGTGACGGGCTTTCCCGAGATGATGGATGGGCGCGTGAAAACGCTGCACCCGGTGGTCCACGGCGGTCTGCTGGCCCTGCGCGACAATGACGAACACGTCGGCGCGATGAACGAACATAACATTGGCGCGATCGATCTGGTGGTGGTGAACCTCTACCCCTTCGAGGAAACTGTCGCCAAGGGCGCGGAATACGGCGAGGTGATCGAGAATATCGACATCGGCGGCCCGGCGATGATCCGTTCGGCAGCCAAGAACCACGGTTTCGTCAACGTCGTGGTGGATGTCGAAGACTACGCCGAGGTCATCGCAGAGATGGAGGCCAACGACGGCCAGACATCTTACGCGCTGCGCCAGCGTTTGGCCCAAACCGCCTATGCCCGCACCGCCGCCTATGACACTGCCGTCAGCACTTGGATGGCCGAACAGGTCGAGGTCACCCCGCGCCGCCGCACCTTTGGCGGCACGCTGGCGCAAACCCTGCGCTATGGTGAGAACCCGCACCAGCAGGCGGCGTTCTACACTGACGGCTCCACCGCGCCGGGTCTGGCGAACGCCGTGCAGCATCAGGGCAAGGAGTTGTCCTACAACAACATCAACGACACCGACGCGGCCTTTGCGCTGGTCAGTGAATTTGACCCCAAGGACGGCCCCGCCTGCGCGATCATCAAACACGCCAACCCCTGCGGCGTGGCGCGGGGCGAGACGATGCTGGAGGCCTACAAGCGCGCTTTTGACTGCGACCGCACCTCGGCTTTCGGCGGCATCATCGCGTTGAACCAACCGCTCGATGGCCCGACTGCCGAAGCCATTGCTGCGATCTTTACCGAGGTTGTCATCGCACCGGGCGCGGATGAGGACGCCAAACGCATCTTCGCCGCCAAGAAGAACCTGCGTCTGCTGACCACCGAAGGTCTGGCCGACCCTGCCGCCGCTGCTTTGGCCGTGCGTCAGGTCTCGGGCGGGTTCCTTGTGCAGGACAAAGACGTGGGCCGCGTCAGCCGCGATGACCTCAAGGTCGTGACCAAGCGCAAGCCGTCGGATCAAGAACTCGACGACATGCTGTTCGCTTGGACCGTGGCGAAACACGTCAAATCCAACGCCATCATCTACGTCAAAGACGGTGCCACAGTCGGCGTTGGCGCAGGCCAGATGAGCCGGGTGGACAGCACCCGCATCGCCGCGCGCAAGGCGCAAGATATGGCCGAGGTAATGGACATCGAAGCGCCGCTGACCCAAGGCTCGGTCGTGGCCTCCGATGCGTTCTTCCCCTTTGCCGACGGTCTTATCACGGCGGCAGAGGCCGGTGCCACGGCGCTGATCCAGCCCGGCGGCTCCATGCGGGACGACGAGGTGATCGCGGCAGCGGATGAAGCGGGCCTTGCCATGGTCTTCACCAATATGCGCCACTTCCGGCACTAAGCGAAGGGCAGCACCATGCGGACATTCGGCATCGCGGCCTTTGTGGCCTTTCTGATCGATCAGATCAGCAAATATGTGGTCATTCACATGATGGAACTGGCACGTATCCGTTCCATTGATGTGCTGCCGCCGGTGCTGAACTTCCGCTATGGTGAAAACCGCGGCATCAACTTCGGCCTCGGTGGCGACATGAGCCAATGGGTGCTCATTGTGCTGGCGCTGGCGATCTGCGCGGGCGTCACTGTTTGGCTGTGGCGCAGCCCGCATGGGCGTTGGGCGCAACTGAGCGGCGGGATGTTGGTCGGCGGGGCGCTGGCGAATGTGGCGGATCGGCTGATCTATGGCTATGTGCTCGATTTCCTGAATAACTCTTGCTGTGGCATCAATAATCCCTTTGTTTACAACCTTGCCGATGTCTTCATTTTCGCCGGAGCCTTGGGCCTGATCCTCTTTACCGGAGAGCCAAAAAGCGCGTCCAAGCGCCGGGGCAAAAAAGGTCAGTGACATTGCCCGCCTGCCTGCGATATTGAGAGGCAGACCCCGAAAGGAGACACCATGCGTCGCATTGCCCTCATCAGCTTGATCCCGCTGGCCCTCGCCGCCTGCAGCAATCAGGGCCTTCGCGATTTGCAGCCTGTTTCTGACGGCCCGGATGAGTTCTTGATCCAACCGGTCAAGCCGCTGGAACGCCCTGACAGTTTGAACAGCTTGCCCGTCCCCACACCGGGGCAGGCGAACCTGACCGATCGTTCGGCGATTGCAGAAGGCGTTGCAGCCTTTGGCGGGCGATTGGATACATCCGGTGGTATCCCCGCAGGCGACGCAGCACTGGTGCAACATGCAGGCCGGATGGGTGTACAGCCCGGTATTCGCGGCACATTGGCGCAGTCCGATGCCGAGTTCCGCAAACGCAAGGGTCGCTTCACCCAGTTCCGCATCGTGCCGGTGGATCGCTACAGCCAAGCCTACCAGCGGCAAACACTCGATGCCTATAGCGAGGCAGAGCGCTGGCGCAACGCAGGCGGGCGTACGCCGTCTTACCCTCCGCAAGACACACGTTTTCGCTAGGCTTCTTGAATGTAGCGTCAGACCGCGTAGGTAATGCGGGAGGCGATATATTTCGAGGTAAGCAATGATCCGACTGCCGATGATGGCGGCCCTGGTGGCGACGCTCTTCACAGCCCCCTCCGCGCAGGCGCGCGATAACGAGAATGAGGCGGTAACCCATTTCACCCTCGATAACGGCATGGAGGTCGTGGTCGTCGAAGACCACCGCGCCCCGGTCGTGCAGCAGATGGTCTGGTACCGCGCAGGCTCAGCCGATGAACCCAAAGGGTCATCCGGGGTGGCGCATTTTCTTGAACACCTGCTGTTCAAAGCCACCGATAAGCTGGAGTCGGGCGAATTTTCCGCCACCGTGGCCGCCAACGGCGGACGCGACAATGCCTTCACCAGCTACGATTACACCGCCTATTTCCAGCGCGTCGCCGCTGACCGTCTCGGCCTGATGATGGAGATGGAGGCCGACCGGATGAAGAACATCCGCCTCACCCCCGAAAACATCGAAACCGAACGCGATGTGATTTTGGAAGAGCGCAACCAGCGGACCGAGAACAACCCCGCCGCCCTGTTCAGCGAACAGCTCAACGCCGCGCAATATCTCAACCACCGCTACGGCGTGCCGATCATCGGCTGGAAACATGAGATGGAGGAGTTGGACCTCGAAGATGCGCTGTCGTTCTATGAGCTCTACTATTCGCCCAACAACGCCATCCTTGTGGTCTCCGGCGATGTGATGCCCGAGGACGTACGCGAATTGGCCGAAGCCACCTATGGTCAGATCCCCGCTAACCCGGAGTTACCCGAGCGCCTGCGCACCGCAGAGCCGCCGCAGATCGCCGAACGCCGGTTGATCTACAAAGATGCCCGCGTGGCCCAGCCCTATGTGCGCCGCTCCTACCTCGCGCAGGAGCGCGACAGCGGTGCGCAGGAAGGGGCGGCGGCGCTTTTGCTTCTCAGCGAATTGCTGGGCGGCGGCACAACCTCCTACCTCGCTGAAAAGCTGCAATTCGACGAACAGATCGCCAATTACACCGGCGCCTTTTACAAGGCTGATACGCTCGACGACACGACCTTTGATGTCGTGGTGCTGCCCGTGCCCGGCGTTAGCCTCCAGCAGGCCGAAGAGGCGCTGGACGAGGTGCTCGTGCAATTCATGGAGGCCGGGGTGGACCCCGAGCATCTTGAGCGCCTCAAGGCGCAATTGCGCGCTGATCAGATTTACGCCCGCGACGATGCCGACCGCGTGGCAAACCGCTATGGCTCGGCCCTCGCCATCGGCCTAACGGTGCAAGACGTGCAAGATTGGCCCGACGTGCTGCAAGCCGTCACCGCCGAAGACATCATGCAGGCGGCCCGCACCCTGTTCGACAAACGCGCATCGGTCACCGGATGGCTGATGAAGGAGGACGCGCAATGAGATTTTTCTACGCCCTGATCTTGTCGGCGTTTGCCGCACTCCCCGCCCGTGCCGAAGTCGACATTCAACCCGTCACCAGCCCCGGCGGCATCACCGCTTGGCTGGTCGAAGAACATTCGATCCCCTTTGTTGCCTTGGAAATCCGTTTCCGGGGCGGCGCATCTCTGGACGCCCCCGGCAAACGCGGCGCGATCAACCTGATGACCGGCCTTCTGGAAGAGGGCGCAGGCGACATGGACGCGCGTGCCTTCAGCCGCGAGACCGAAGCGCTGGCAACCAACCTCAGCTTCGACGTGTCGGATGACTCGCTTTCCGTCTCGGCCCGTTTCCTGACCGAAAACCGCGACGCCTCCATCGAGCTTCTGCGCGCCGCATTGTTGGAGCCGCGCTTTGACGAAGATGCGGTAGAGCGGGTGCGCGGTCAGGTGATCTCAAACATCCAGTCGAACCAGAAAGACCCGAATGAGATCGCCCGCCAGACCTTCGACAAGATCGCCTTTGGCGACCATCCCTATGGCAGTTCTCTAAACGGCACGCTTGAGACGGTGGCCGGGTTGACCCGCGACGACTTGATTGAGGCGCATAGCGCCGTGCTGGCCCGTGACCGCATCTATGTCGGCGCCGTGGGCGACATCACCCCCGAAGAACTGGGCAAGCTGCTCGATACCCTGCTGGGCGATCTGCCCGCCAAGGGTGCGCCGATGCCCCCGCGCACCGATGTGGATATCCCCGCGGGCACAACCGTGGTCGATTTCGCCACACCGCAATCCGTTGCGATCTTCGGCCAGCCGGGCCTCGCGCAGGACGATCCCGATTGGTTCACTGCGACAGTGCTGAACCACGTCCTCGGCGGCGGCGGTTTCGAATCCCGTCTCATGACCGAGGTGCGCGAGAAGCGTGGCTTGACCTACGGCGTCTATTCCTACCTCGCCCCGCGTGATCTGGCTGAGACCTACCTCGGCTCCGTCAGTTCGGCCAATGACCGTATCGGTGAGGCGATTGACGTGATCCGCGCCGAATGGGCCAAAGCCGTTGTTGAAGGCATCACGCAAGAGGAACTGGAGGCCGCCAAGACCTATATCACCGGCGCTTATCCCCTGCGTTTTGACGGAAACAGCCCGATTGCCAATATCCTCGTCGGCATGCAGATGCTTGATCTGCCGACCGACTATATCGCGACCCGCAACGACAAGGTCGAAGCGGTCACGCTGGACGACGTCAAGCGCGTCGCGGCGGATTTGCTGGACCCGGAGAACCTGCACTTCGTCGTGGTCGGCCAGCCTGAAGGGCTTGAGGCTTCCACCTTACCGCAGGAATGACAAAAGCGCCGCTCCCGAAAAGGGGCGGCGCTTTCAACTTGTCTCGGGCGTCAGGGCTTATTCGCCGTAGGGCACCCAGATATTCTTGACCTCTGTCGCGGCCTGCAAGAATGCACGCCCCGCGCCTTCGGCCCCGAACCAATCGCGCGCCATGCCGTGGTTGACCCAAGTGCGCTTGATATTGCTCGCCGCGCCTTTCTCAACCACGCCGGACAGTTCCGCCGCGCCAAAGCTCCAGACGGCATCAATGTCCATATGCCGCGCCATCGGGTCGGCCAGATCGGCCTGCGGCCCGGTCAGGATATTCACCACACCGGCAGGCACGTCGGAAGTCTCCAAAACCTGCACGAAATCGGTCGCCGCCAGCGGGAAGGGTTCGCTCGCCGAAAGGATCACGCGGTTGCCCATGGCGATGGCGGGGGCCATGCAAGAAATCAGGCCCAAAAGCGGTGCCTCTGCCGGGCAAAGCGCCCCGATCACGCCCACAGGCTCCTTCATCGCCAGCGCCACGCCCCGGATCGGCACCCCATGCACCTGACCGTCGTATTTGTCGGCCCAAGCGGCATAGGTGAACAGCCGGTCAATGGCGGCATCAACCTCCTTGCGACCCGCCTTCGCCCCCTGCATCGCATCCAGCCGCGCGGCGAATTCATCGCCCCGCGCTGAGAGGTTCTCGGCAATATAATAAAGGATCTGCGCCCGCAGATGGCCAGAGGTTTTCGACCACCCCTTCGCCGCATGCGCCGCCTCAACGGCGTTGCGCACATCTTTGCGGTTGGCGAGGCTGACATGCCCCAAAAGCCCGCCGGACTTGCCCCAGACCGGTGCGGAATACCCCCCATCGGGCCGGGCTTGCTTGCCCCCGATATAAAGCTTTGCCGTGCGGTCGATCCCGTCTTCCGGGCCACCTTCACCGGTGAAGGCTTCGATCTCCTTCAACGGTTTGGCGGAAACCTTGGGCTTGGTATAGCCCGCCAGACCTTCCCAGCCGCCCTCACGGCCAAAGCCGCTCTCGCGTTTGCCGCCAAACCCGGCCGCCGCATCCATCATATTGGTGCCGTTGATCCAAACGATCCCGGTCTCCAACTGCGGCGCAATATCAAGGGCGAGATTCACATTCTCGGTCCAGACCGTCGCCGCCAGCCCATAGCGCGTGTTGTTGGCAAGCTGCACCGCCTCGCTCGGCGTGCGGAAGGTGGTGGAGACCAACACCGGCCCGAAAATCTCTTCCTGCATCAGTGTATCGGCCGGGTTCAGTCCGGTGATCAGCGTCGGCGGATAGAAACACCCATTCTCAGGCATCTCCCCCGGCGTGACAAACCGCTCGCCCGCAGTGTTCGCCTCCACCATCTCGCTCACGCGCTTGTATTGCACCGGGTCGGCCAGCGCGCCCACGTCAATGCTCTTGTCCAGCGGATCGCCGATACGCAGCTTCTCCATCCGGGTGCGCAGCTTGGCATAGAACCGGTCCGCAACAGGCTCATGCACCAGTAACCGCGAGCCCGCACAGCAGACCTGCCCCTGATTGAACCAAATCGCGTCAACCAGCCCCTCAACGGCGCTATCAAGATCGGCGTCATCAAAGACGATGTAGGGCGACTTGCCGCCCAACTCCAAAGTCAGCGCCTTGCCCGAGCCTGCCGTCGCCTTACGAATGCGGCGCCCCACGGCGGTGGAGCCGGTAAAGGCGATCTTGTCGATATCCTCATGGGTGACGATCATCTCGCCCACGGCACCATCACCGGTGACAATGTTAACCACACCCTTCGGCAGGCCCGCCTGACGGCAAATGTCAGCAAAGAGCAGCGCTGTCAGCGAAGTATACTCCGCAGGCTTCAACACCACCGTGTTGCCCATCGCCAGCGCGGGCGCGATCTTCCACGCCAGCATCAATAGCGGGAAGTTCCACGGAATGATCTGCCCACAAACCCCAAGCGCCTGCGCATCGGGCAACTCGTTGTCCATCAACTGCGCCATGCCCGCGTGATAATAGAAATGTCGCTGCGCCAAAGGCACGTCGATATCGCGCGCCTCACGGATCGGCTTGCCGTTGTCCAAGACCTCCAAGACCGCAAACAACCGCGCGTGTTTCTGCAACAACCGCGCCAGCGCATAGATATGCCGCGCCCGGCCATGGCCGCCCAGCTTCTCCCACTTCGGCTGCGCCTTTCGCGCGGCCTTCACCGCGCTATCAACATCACCCTGCGTCGCCTGCGTCAGACTTGCCAAAACCTCACCCGTCGCCGGGTTGGTGCTGTCAAAACCTGCTCCCGGCGCGGTGAACGCCCCATCAATGAAGTGACCAAAACGCCCGCCCTGATCGACGATCCACGCCAGCGCATCTGCCGCCGATTCCGGGGCCGGCCCGTATTCCATGCTCTCAAAAATCTCGGACACGCTCATGCCTTCATCCTTTTCCAAATACCGTCCCGCAGCCTGCAACAGGCTCAGGAGGTCGCGTGGCGGTAAGCCGCCGAATAGTTGCCGGTCACATGATGTTCCAACTGCCGCTCGATGTCGCCCAAGAGCGAAGACGCCCCAAAGCGGAACAGGTCGGGCTGCAACCAACGGTCGCCCAACTCTTCCTTCATCAGCGCCAAATAGGTGATCGCATCCTTGGCCTTCGAGATGCCGCCCGCGGGCTTGTAGCCCACGCGCACACCGGTGCGCTCATAATACTCACGGATCGCGCGGATCATCACGAGGCTAACAGGCAGGGTGGCGTTGACGCTTTCCTTGCCGGTCGAGGTCTTGATGAAATCGGCCCCGGCCATCATGCAAACCAGCGACGCGCGCGCGACATTGCGCAGCGAGCCCAATTCGCCGGTGGCAAGGATCGCTTTCACATGGGCCTCGCCGCAGGCCTCGCGGAAGGCGCGCATTTCATCGTAAAGCGCCTGCCAGTCGCCCGAGAGCACATGACGGCGCGAGATCACGATGTCGATCTCTGTCGCCCCTGCCTCAACGCTCATCTCGATCTCGCGGATGCGCAGTTCCAGCGGCGACAGGCCCGCCGGGAAACCGGTGGAAACGGCAGCGATCGGGATATTGGTCCCTTCCAGCGCCTTGCGCGCGGCGGGGATCATCTCGTGGTACACACAAACCGCACCGGTGGTGATCGGGGCCATGCCAAGCGCATCAAGCAGATCGGGCGCAATCGGTTGGCGCGCCTTGGCGCAGAGCCGCTCAACCCGGCGCGCGGTATCGTCGCCCGATAGGGTCGTCAGGTCGATACAGGTCACGGCGCGGAGCAGCCACGCGGCCTGATGCGCCTTTTTCAGCGAACGGCGGGCGGGCAGGGCGGCGGCGCGGCGCTCGATCGCCGAGGTGTTCGCCTGCACAGAGCGCAGCCAATCCATATCAAGCGGCATAGGCTCGACACGTCGTTCGGTCACTTGCGGCAGATGGCCGGTCGCGCCGGTTTCAGTCGTGCTTTCGCGCGGGGTCGTTTGGGTGGCCATCGGGTCTCTCCGGTTTGGTCAGGCGGGCAAAATGACATGGGGCCGGGGGCAAGGCAAGCGACGCTAACCCCGCGTCACGGGGCGATTGCCCGAAAAACAGGCAAGATGCCGCAATTGTTAATGAGAACCATTCTCAACTGTTGACTTAATTGAGAATCGTTCTCATTAATGTCTCATGGAAAATACATCTGACCTGCTTCGCCCTTCCCGCCGCACCGCTTTAATCGGTGGCATCAGTGCCGTTGCACTTCTCGGGGCTACGCCAGCCGCCTTCGCAGCGCAAAAACTTAACGTTGTCGCGACGATAGGGATGATCGCCGACGCCGCTCGCCGCGTGGGGGGCGAATTGGTCGAGGTCCGCTCGCTCATGGGTTCAGGGGTCGATCCGCACAGCTACCGCCAGACGCGCAGTGACATCGTGGCGCTGACACGGGCCGATCTGGTGCTCTGGCATGGTCTCTACCTTGAGGCGCAGATGGAGCGGTTTTTCGAGGATCTGGGCCGCAAGCGCGCCGTGGTTGCCGTGGCCGATGCACTGCCCAAGGACGATTTGCTCAGCCATCCGGATTACGAGGGCCGCTATGATCCGCATGTCTGGATGGACCCGAACACATGGTTTGCTGTGGTTGATGAAGTCACCCGCGCCCTGACCGAGGCCCAGCCTGCGGGAGCCGAGACTTTCGCCCAGAACGCGGCCACCTACCGCGCCGAGCTGGAACATCTGGCCAGCTATGCCGCCGAGACCGTGGCACAGGTGCCAGAGAGCCAGCGCGTGCTGGTCACAGCCCACGACGCATTCAGCTATTTCGGACGCGCCTTTGGGTTCGAGGTGATCGGCATTCAGGGCATCTCAACCAACAGCGAGGCGGGGCTGAACCGCATCTCTGCATTGGTCGATGAACTGGTCGACCGCGAAATCGGCGCCGTCTTTGTCGAAACGTCGGTTTCCGACCGCAACATGCGCGCGCTGGTCGAAGGCGCTGCGGCGCGCGGTCATGAGGTCGTGATCGGCGGCTCGCTCTATAGCGACGCCATGGGGGAACCGGGTAGCTATGAGGGCACTTATATCGGTATGATCGATCACAACGTCACCACCATCGCCCGCGCACTTGGCGCGTCGGTGGATGCGGGCGGGATGAACGGCAAGCTGGTACAGGGAAGCTGATCCATGACACTTGAACTCGCCAGCAACCGTGAGACCGCGCCCACCTCCCGCGCCGATAGCCCGCTCGCCGTGCGCGGCATGACCGTCTCCTACGGACAGAAGCCAGCGGTTTTTTCGGTCGATATGACCGTTGAGCCGGGCAATATGACCGCGATCATCGGCCCGAATGGTGCGGGTAAGTCGACTTTGCTCAAGGCCGCCTTAGGCATTCTGACGCCGCTGGCGGGCACCGCCACCGTCTATGGCAAGCCGGTCTCCGAACAACGTCACCGCATCGCCTATGTGCCGCAGCGCGCCAGCGTGGATTGGGATTTCCCGACCCGCGTGATCGACGTGGTGCTGATGGGGCTCTATCCGCAACTGGGCCTGCTTGGCCGCATCCGCCCTGTGCACCGCGCCCGCGCTACCGATTGTCTGGCCCGCGTCGGGATGGAAGATTTCGCCACCCGTCAGATCGGCCAGCTTTCCGGTGGCCAGCAACAGCGGGTGTTTCTTGCGCGGGCTTTGGCGCAGGATGCAGACCTCTATCTGCTGGACGAACCCTTTGCCGGGGTCGATGCGGCAACCGAAAAGGCGATCATCGCCGTGCTGAAATCGCTGCGCGACGCAGGCAAAACGGTTGTGGCGGTTCACCATGACCTATCGACCGTGGCCGAGTATTTCGACAATGTTTTCCTGATCAACACCCACCGCGTCGCCGAAGGCAGTGTCGAAGAGGTGTTCCAAGCCAACCACTTGCAAGACGCCTATGGCGGCCGCTTGGCGGGTGCGCAGATGGATGCGTTGCAGCTGTCATGATCTGGGACGCGCTGACGCTGCAACTGGGCTATAACGCCACGCTGGTAACACTTGGGGCCACCCTGCTGGGCATGGCTGCGGGGGTTGGCGGCACCTTTCTATTCCTGCGCAAGCGGGCGCTTGTCAGCGATGCGATCTCGCATGCGACGCTACCGGGTGTGGCGCTGGCTTTCATGGTGATGGTCGCGCTTGGCGGGGACGGCCGCAACCTGATCGGCCTGCTGCTGGGCGCGGCCTTGTCTGCGGCGGCGGGGTTGCTTTTGGTCTCATGGCTCAGCAACCGCACACGGCTGGCCGAAGATGCGGCGATTGGCTCGGTCCTGTCGGTCTTCTTTGGGCTTGGCATCGTCTTGCTGACGGTGATCCAGACCATGAGCGCGGGGCGACAGGCGGGGCTGGAGGATTTTCTCTTGGGCTCTACCGCCGGGATGCTGCGCAACGATGCGCTGATCATCGCCGTCGCGGCGGCGCTGACGCTGGCGCTGGTGCTGCTCTTGCGCCGCCCGCTGACATTGGCGTCGTTTGATCCCGAATATGGCACCGCCATTGGCCAGAACGTGCCGCGCACCGATCTGGCGATGATGGGGCTGGTATTGGCCGTGACGGTAGTGGGGCTCAAGATCGTCGGGCTGATCCTGATCGTCGCACTGCTGATCATCCCGCCCGTCACCGCCCGGTTCTGGAGCGAGCGGACCGATCACGTGGTGCTGATCTCCGGCGCGCTTGGCGGCATCGCGGCCTATGTCGGCGCGGCGCTGTCGGCGGCGCAACCAAACCTGCCGACGGGACCGATCATCGTGCTGGTGGGCTTTGCGCTCTTTGCGCTGTCGCTGCTGCTGGCCCCGGGGCGCGGAGCGCTGTCGGCTCTGCTACGCCACCGCCGGTACCAGCGCCGGGTGCATCTGCGGCAGGGGCTACTGGCGTTGGCCCATGGGCAACCGATCTACGAACAACTCACCCTCCGTCTGCTGCGCGCCGAGGGCTATGCGCTGCCCGATGGGGTCGCCACCAAAGCAGGCCGGGGCCGCGCCGCCAAGGCGCTGCGGGATGAGACCCGCTGGCAGCTCATCCGCCGCGATCCGGCATACGAGGCGGCGGCCCAGCAATATGACGGTCTAACCCCCATCGAGACGGTGCTGACCGCCGACCAAATCCGCGAAATTGACAGCCGCATCGACATGCGCGGCGGGGTGATGGCATGAACGGTTCTGAATTTGTCCCCCTCTCACTGGTGCCGATGCTGACCGGCATCTTCGTCGCCGTGGCCTGTGCCCTGCCGGGGAATTTCCTCGTCCTGCGCCGCCAAGCGCTGATCGGCGATGCGATCAGCCATGTGGTGCTGCCGGGGATCGTCGTGGCGTTCCTGCTGACCGGCGTGGTCAGCACTTGGCCGATGCTGCTGGGCGCTGCGGGGGCGGCGCTGGTCGCCGTGCTGGCCATCGAAGGCGTGCTGCGTTTGGGCAAGATCGAATCCGGCGCGGCGATGGGCGTGGTCTTTACCGCGATGTTCGCGGGCGGCGTGCTGCTGCTTGAGCAATCAGACACCAGCAATGTGCATCTCGACGTGGAACATGCGCTTTACGGTAACCTTGAAAGCCTGATCTGGCTGGATGCGACCGGCTGGGGGTCGCTGTTCGACCCCGAGGCGCTGGCGACCCTCCCGGTGGAGCTGCCGCGCATGGCGGTGACGCTGCTCTTCGTCGCGCTTTTTACCGCGATCTTCTGGCGACCGCTCAAGATCAGCACCTTCGACGAGGGCTTCGCCCGTACCATCGGCATGAAGACCGGGCCACTGGGCCTAGGGCTGGTGATCGTTGCCGCCATCGCCGCCGTCGCAGCCTTTGACGCGGTGGGCAGTATCATCGTCATCGCCATGTTCATCTGCCCCCCCGCCGCCGCGCGGATGATGACCAACCGTTTGGAGTACCAGATTGCGTGGTCGGTGCTTTTTGCCACGCTAGCCGCTGTGCTGGGCTATGTGCTGGCGGGGTACGGGCCGCTTTGGATCGGCATGCGGGATTCGGTGTCCGCGGCGGGGATGATCGCCACGGTTTCAGGGGTTATCCTTGGGTTTTCGGCACTTATGGGGCCGCATCGGCAAAGAGGCGCTGCTGCCCCCGCCGCTTAATCGAATCGCAACGATTCGTTTTCTGGGCAACCGATTCGCTTTTGCTTTGACCTGTGATTCGTCCTGCGTCTATACAGGTGGCAAGCTCCTTCGGAGACGACTTGTACCCGGGTCGCCCGCCGCGCTGATAAGACCGGAATAACAAAAGCACCAGTGCGCCGAGTAGCCGACCCAGAAGCGGATCGCCCCAGTCTTGGCGGCGGTCCGCTGACTCTGTCTTCCCCCTCTGATAGACGCAATCCGATCTGGCAGAATCGGAACGGCCCATGCTAGGTCTTGCGGTATGCCAAGCCCGACCCCCAATATAAGCGAAAACCGCCCCGTCATCCGCCAGTTGGACGATTCCGCGATCAACCGCATCGCTGCGGGCGAGGTGGTCGAACGCCCCGCTTCCGCCGTGAAGGAACTGGTCGAGAACGCCATAGATGCGGGCGCGCGGCGCATCACCGTAGAATATGCCGACGGTGGCAAGACGATGATCCGCGTGACCGACGATGGCTGCGGCATCGCGCCCGAAGACTTGGCGCTGGCCTTGTCGCGCCACGCGACCTCCAAAATCGATGGCTCTGACCTGCTTGATATCCACACTTTCGGCTTTCGGGGCGAGGCGTTGCCGTCCCTCGGTGCTGTCGGGCGGCTGACCATCACCAGCCGAGCGTCTGGTTTTGACGGGGCCGAGATTACCGTCGACGGTGGCCGCATGGGCGAGGTGCGCCCGGCGGCGCTGAACAGCGGCACCATCGTGACCCTGCGCGATCTGTTTTTCGCCACACCTGCGCGGCTCAAGTTCCTGCGCACGGACCGGGCCGAGGCGCAGGCGATCGGCGATGTCATCAAGCGGCTGGCCATGGCCGAACCCTTCGTGCGCTTCGTGCTGCGCGATGTGTCGGGCGACGGCAAGGGCCGCGATGTGTTCCGCGCCGAGGCTGAGCAGGGCGATCTGTTTGCGGCGCTTCATGGCCGTTTGGCGCAGGTGCTGGGCCGAGAGTTCGCGGAAAACTCCCTGCCGATCGACGCGATGCGCGAGGGGCTGCATCTGACCGGCTTCGCTGCCCTGCCGACCTATTCGCGCGGCTCTGCCGTGGCGCAATATCTCTTCGTGAATGGCCGCCCAGTGCGGGATAAACTGCTGACCGGGGCGCTGCGCGGCGCTTATTTTGACTTCCTCAGCCGCGACCGCCACCCGGCGGCGGCGCTGTTCGTGGAATGCCCGCCAACGCTGGTCGATGTAAACGTGCATCCCGCGAAATCCGAGGTGCGCTTCCGCGATCCCGGTTTGGCGCGCGGGCTGATCGTCTCGGCCCTGCGTCATGCGCTGGCCGAGGCGGGGCACCGCGCTTCGACCACCGTGGCGCAGGCGACCTTGGGCGCGATGCAGCCAGAGCCACAGGGTGCTCGGGTTTATCAGATGGACCGCGCTGGCATGGACCGGCCCAGCCCCGCCGCGCGGCAAGCTGCTTATCAGGCGCAGGCGCCGGGTTTTGCCGAAACTGCGGGCGTCTGGGGCCGGGTGGAGGGCACGCCGATGCCCGAAGCGCCCGCGCCGTTCACTGCCGCGCCCGAGGGCGAGGAAGCGGCCCCCGCCCCCGACTACCCGCTCGGCACCGCTCGGGGGCAGGTGCATGAGAATTACATCATCGCCCAAACCACCAATGGCATGGTCATCGTTGACCAACACGCGGCGCATGAGCGGTTGGTCTATGAAAAACTGAAGCGCCAGATGGAAGCCAACGGCGTCGCCGCCCAAGCGCTGCTGATCCCCGAGATTGTCGAGCTATCCACCAATGACTGCGCGCGGCTGCTGGAACTGGCGGACGAGCTTGCCAAACTCGGCCTTGGCATCGAAGCCTTCGGTGGCAGCGCCATCGCCGTGCGCGAAACGCCCGCGATCCTTGGCACCGTCAACGCCCGCGCGCTGATCCTTGATGTGCTGGACGAATTGGCCGACGGCGACAGCAGCAACATCGTTCAGGCCAAGATCGAAGCGATCCTGAGCCGGGTCGCCTGTCACGGCTCGATCCGCTCGGGCCGTTGGATGCGCGCCGAAGAGATGAACGCGCTGTTGCGCGAGATGGAGGCGACCCCGCACTCCGGCCAGTGCAACCACGGGCGGCCCACCTATGTCGAACTCAAACTCGCCGACATCGAACGGCTTTTCGGGCGCACTTGATGGAGCTTGGCGGCACGACGTTGAACCTGTCTGACCCTGTGACGCTGGCCGCCCTTGCCGGGGCAGGGCTGCTGTTGCTCATCCTTATCTTGCTGATCATGGCGGTCCGCGCCGCTGGCCGCTCGGCCCGCGTGGCCGCCCCCTTGGCGCAGCAGATGCGCGTGCTTGGGGGGCATGTGCAACAGTTGGGGCAGGGGCAGGAGCAGCTGCGCGGCGGGTTGCAGATGGTCTCAGACACACAAAGCAACACCCAAGCGCAGATGATGCAAAGCATGGAGGCGCGGCTTGCCTATGTGCAGCAGCAGATGCAGGACCGGCTGGCCGACAACGCCGCCCGCTCGGCCCGCTCGCTCGCTGAGATGCAGCAGCGCATGACCGAGACGCTGCACGGCTCGTCGAAACGCACCACCACCAGTCTTGCGCAGTTGCAGGAGCGTCTGGCCTCGATCGACAAGGCGCAGGATAATATCACCAAACTGTCGGGCGACGTGCTGTCGCTGCAAGACATCCTCAGCAACAAACAAACGCGCGGATCCTTTGGTGAAATCCAACTGCGCGATATCGTGTCGAAAGCCCTGCCGAGCGACAGCTATTCTTTGCAAGCCACGCTCAGCAACGGCAAGCGGCCCGATTGCCTGATCCATCTGCCCAACCCACCCGGCCCGATCGTGATCGACAGTAAATTCCCGCTAGAGGCCTATGAGGCCCTGCGCCGCGCCAAGACCGAGGCAGAGACCCGCGCCGCTGCCCAGCAGATGAAGGTCGCCGTGCGGGTGCATCTGAATGCCATCGCCGACAAATATATTCTGGAGGGCGAGACAGCCGAGGGCGCCTTGATGTTCCTGCCCTCCGAAGCCGTCTATGCCGAATTGCACGCCAACTTCCCCGAACTGGTCCGCGAGGGGTTTGAAAAGCGCGTTTGGATCGTCAGCCCGACCACCTGCATGGCCACGCTCAACACCATGCGCGCGATCCTGAAAGATGCGCGGATGCGTGAACAAGCGGGGGCGATCCGCCGTGAGTTGGGCAATCTGAACAAGGATGTTGAGCGTCTAGCGATGCGTGTCGGCAACCTCGACCGGCATTTCAGCCAAGCGCGGCGCGATGTCGAGGAGATCAAAGTCAGCAGCGAAAAAGCCGCCAAACGCGCGGGCCGCTTGCATAATTTCGACTTCGAAGAACTGGCAGAAGACAAAACCGAGGCTATTGTTCCCCTAAGGACACCCGAAGGGAACGGCTGAATGAACGACGTGGACATTACCGGGATGACGCTGGAGGCGATGCAGACGCGGGCCGCCGCGTTGCGCAGCGATATCTTGCAAACGCCGGTGGTGACGCTCTCCTCTCCCATGGTTGATGATGTGCTGGGCGGCGCGCGGGTTACGCTCAAGCTGGAGTGTTTTCAGCATACCGGCACCTTCAAGGCCCGCGGCGCGTTGTCGGTGGCGCGCCAGCTTGACGACGACACGCGTGGGCGGGGCATCACCGCAGCCAGTGCGGGCAACCACGCCATCGCAGCAGGCTGGGCCGCGGCCAAGCTTGGCATCAGCGCCAAGGTGGTGATGCAGGACAACGCCAACCCCTTCCGCGTCGCTCTCGCCCGCGCCACCGGGGCCGAGGTCATCCTGAAACCCGCGGGGACCGAGACTTTCGCCGAGGCGGAGCGGCTCGTGCGTGATGAGGGGCGGTTCTTTATCCATCCTTTCGAGGGGCTGCACACCTCGCTCGGCGCTGCCGGCGTGGGGCTGGAACTGATGGCGCAGGTGGCGGATTTGGACGCGGTCGTCGTCTCTGTCGGCGGCGGCGGGCTGATTAGCGGTGTGGCTGCGGCGGTCAAAGCGATCAACCCCGCATGTCGGGTCTATGGCGTGGAGCCTGAAGGGGCCGACAGCATGTCGCAAAGCCTCGCCTCTGGCGCACCCGTGACCATCCCGCAGGTCAATACCATCGCCGACAGCCTTGGCCCGCCGATGGCGCTGCCCTTCGGTCATGCGCTCTGTGCGGTCTATGTCGATGATGTGGTGACGGTCAGCGATGATGCGATCTGCGCCGGGATGGTGGTGCTGCAACAGGCGGCGAAATTGGCGGTGGAACCTGCTGCCGGGGCTGCGATGGCCGGGGCGCTCGGGCCCCTGCGCGGGCAGCTGGCCGGGCGGCGTGTGGGGGTGATCGTCTGCGGGGCGAATATCGACACCGACAGTTATCTGGGCCAGCTAAGCCGCGGACAAGGGGCGCTCGACAGCCTCCTGTCCTAGCGCTCTCCAAGGGGCTTTGCACGCGATCGCGGAACTGCGTGAATTCTTCCAAGAAAATCTATCGGGCGCTGCAACTTTAACACCCCTTTACCCGTGGGTGCCCCATATCCAAAGTTCCGGACCAAAGCAGGACCCCTATGCCTTTTGAAGCTCTGAACGACAGTACCCTCCCCCAACAGCCGCTTGGTCGGCGTGTCGCCGTGATCGGCGGTGGGATTTCCGGCATGGGGGCGGCGCATATGCTGGCGCCTGCGGACCGCGTCACCCTCTATGAGGCAGGGGCCAAGATCGGCGGCCATGCGCGGACGGTGATCGCGGGCAAGAATGGTGATCAGCCGGTTGATACCGGGTTTATCGTGTTCAATTATGCCAACTATCCGCATCTTGCGGCGCTGTTTGCCGAATTGGACGTGCCGGTTGTGCCGTCGAACATGAGCTTTGGCGCGTCGATTGACGGTGGGCGGCTGGAATATGCCCTGACCAATTTGAACGCCGTCTTTGCCCAGAAGCGCAATATGTTCAGTCCGCCCTTCCTGCGGATGCTGCGCGATATCGTACATTTCAACAAAAACGCTCTGGCTGTCTCGCGCGATCCGTCGATGACCATTGCTGAGTTTCTCGACCGGCTTGGCACCGGGCGCTATTTCCGCGACTTCTACCTCTCGCCGTTGTCGGGCGCGATCTGGTCCACTCCGACCGAGAAGATCATGGACTTCCCCGCTCATGCCATGGTCAACTTTTTCGAGAACCACGCGCTGTTGAACTATTCCGGCCAGCATCAGTGGTACACGGTCAAAGGCGGCTCGCGGCAGTATGTCGATCGGCTGGAGAGTGCCCTACGAGCCAAGGGTGCCGACCTGCGCACCGACAGTCCCGTGCAGGCGGTGCGCCGTACGGCGCAGGGCGTCGAGGTCCGTGTTTGGGGCGGTGAGTGGGAGGCGTTTGACGAAGTGATCTTTGCCACCCATTCCGATGACACGTTGGCGATGCTTTCCGACCCGACCGAGGCTGAGCAGCGTGCGCTCGGCGCGATCCGCTACCAGCCTAATGACATTGTGTTGCATGCAGACACCAGCATCATGCCCAAGCGCCGCTCCACATGGGCATCTTGGGTCTATACTGAGGATCGGGAGCAGAAGTCTGACCGGATCGACCTGACCTATTGGATGAACTCGCTGCAACCGATCCCGCAGGATGATCCGCATTTCGTGACGCTCAACACCAAACGCACGATCCGCGAAGAGCTGATTTACGATCAAGTCACCCTGCGCCACCCGGTTTATGACCTTGCCGCATTAGCCGCGCAGGAGGAGGTGCGTGCGTTTAACGGCAGCCAGAATACGTGGTTCTGCGGCGCTTGGATGCGGCACGGCTTTCACGAAGACGGGCTGGCCAGTGCGGTGGATGTGGTCGAGCGGATGCAGACCGCGCGGGCGGCGCCATTGGCGGCGGAGTGACGGCGGGCGTCGATCATATCAGCGGTCAGACCTTTCATGGCCGCAAGGGCGCGGTGGAGAACCGTTTTCGCTATTCGGTGGACTATGTGCTTTGCGATGCGGAGACCGAGGTGTTGGCCACGCCCGCGCTGTTCGCCCGCAATGGTACGGGGCTGACCAGCCTGCAAGACAGCGACCATGGCGGCGCGCCGGGACAGGGGCGCGGGGCTGCTTGGGTGCGCGATGTGTTGGCGGCACATGACATCTCTGGCGTGGCGCGGATAGAGCTTTTGGCGCAGCCGCGTGTGCTGGGTCATGTCTTTAATCCCGTCAGCTTCTGGCTTTGCCGCAGGGCGGACAATGCGCTGATTGCGGTGATTGCCGAGGTCACCAATACCTATGGCGACCGGCATTCTTATCTTTGCCATCACCCTGACCTGCGGCCTATTCTGCCTGAGGATCGGCTCACGGCCGCCAAGCTCATGCATGTTTCACCCTTTCAGGATGTCGCGGGCGGTTATGTGTTTCGGTTTGATATTACCCCTGAGCGGATCGGCATCTGGATCGATTTCACGGATGGTGAGAATGGGTTGATCGCAACACTGACAGGCCCACGTGCGCCGCTGACGAACGGCCGCATCCTCTGGTCGCTGCTGCGCCGACCCTTCGGTGCGCGGCGGGTGCTGGCCTTGATCCATTGGCAGGCGCTGAAACTCTGGCTGAAGCGCGCCGGATTTCGCGGTCGGCCTGAGGCGCCCGAGATCGAAGTCTCGCGCGACAGCGCCCATGGCGCGGGTGGAAGATGAAGGGGGGCGCGGCGCGACTGCCCGCCTATGCGCTTTTCGCAGCGCTGCTCGCAGCAGCGGGGCTGCCGATCTACATCCACGCACCGAAATTCTATGTCGATGAATACGGCGTTTCGCTGACTGCTCTCGGCTCTGTCCTGTTTGCGCTGCGGCTGCTCGATATCGTGCAAGACCCCGCACTCGGATGGTTAGCTCAAAGGCTTCGTGCCCAGCGGGCAGCGGCGGTGGCGGGGGCAGGGGCGGTGATGGCGCTGGCGATGCTGGGGCTTTTCGCGGTGCCGGCCCCTGTGGCTCCGGTGCTATGGTTCGCGCTGATGCTGACCTTGGTATTCTCCTCTTTCAGCTTCCTGACCATTTGCTTTTACGCGCAGGGGGTCGCAAAGGCGGACATGCTCCCCGGTGCGGGGCATCTGGCGCTGGCGCGTTGGCGTGAGACCGGGGCACTGTTGGGCGTTTGCGTGGCATCCGTGGCCCCATTGCTGCTGGGCTTGGCCCTTGATCGGCCCTTTGCCGGTTTTGCAGTGGGCTTTGCCATCTTGGCCCTCTGGGCAATCACTGCGATGCGCGGCGAATGGCGCGCGGCGGGGCTGCCCATGGCCAGCGGATTTGGCATCGTTTTGCGGGACCAGCAGGCGCGGCGGTTGCTGCTGATCGCGCTGGTCAATGCCGCGCCAGTGGCCGTTACCTCGACCCTGTTTCTGTTCTACGTTGAGTTGGCGCTCGACGCGCCGGGGTGGGAAGGGCCGCTTTTGCTGCTCTTCTTTCTTGCTGCTGCGGCGGCGGCCCCGATTTGGGGAATGCTGGCCGAACGCTTTGGCGCGCGGCAGGTTTTGTTGTTTGCGATGATCGTAGGCATTGTTGCCTTTGGGGGCGCGCTGCTGTTGGGTCCGGGGGACGTGGTGCTTTTTGCGTTTGTATGTCTGGCCTCTGGCGCGGTTTTAGGCGCGGATCTGACGCTTTTGCCCGCCATGTTCGCCACCCGTATGGCGCAGATCGCCCCCTCCGCCGCCGAAGGTTTCGGTCTTTGGTCTTTCGTATCTAAATTGACCTTGGCTTTCGCGGCTGTGGCCCTACTTCCAGCTTTAGAACGCGCAGGATTACAGACCAGTGTGGGAGACAGTTCCGACACATCCATCTCCCTGTTGATCTGGTTCTATGCTGGTGTACCTTGCGCTTTGAAATTGCTGGCGATCGCTCTGCTTGCCAGTACCAATGACGTGGAGAAACCGTGACAGAGCCGCTGATCTTTATCGCTGTCGGGCTTGCCCTTGGTCTATTGCTCACCTTTTTGCGCCGCCGTTTGGGAGAGTTTCACGGGCAATCGCCTAGCGACTATGTCGATTCCTTCCCTGTATTCGACCTGCGCTTGCATCTGCGGGACAAAATGATCTGCGAGGGCGTGATCTTTGGCCCCCTGGGCCGTGTCACCAGCAGTTTTACTGCGAATTTTGACGTGTCCTGGGAAGGGAACGTGGCGACCGTGGCCGAGTCTTTCCGTTACAATGATGGTTCGCGGCAGGAACGGGAATGGACCGTGACGCTGGGCAAGAACGGTAATTTCACCAGCACCGCGCCGGATGTGATCGGTGAGGGACAGGGGATCCAGTCCGGGCCGACATTGCTGCTACGCTACCGTATCCGTCTGCCCGAAGAGCTTGGCAGCCATGTGCTGAAAACGGTCGATTGGATGTATCTGACCCCCGACGGCACTATCGTGAACCGCAGCCAGTTTCGAAAATTCGGGATCAAAGTAGCAGAATTGGTCGCCACGCTGCGACCGGCGGAGGAACGATGAAGGACTGGCAAGGCAAGACCTATTGGCTGGTGGGCGCGAGCGACGGACTTGGCGCGGCGCTGGCCCATCAACTCAGCCGCACCGGGGCGGAGGTGATCCTCTCCGCCCGGTCAGAGGACAAGCTGACCGAATTGGCCAAAGCCCTGCCGGGGCGGGCGCGGGTGCGGGTCTTGGATGTGACCGATGAGGCCGATGTCGCCGCCGCTGCGCAGGAGATCGGTCCGATTGATGGGCTGGTCTATCTGGCCGGAGCCTATTGGCCCTTCGGTGCGAAGGATTGGCAAGCGGGTCACGCCGTGACCATGGCGGATGTGAACTTTACCGGCCTGTTGCGCGTGCTGGGGCAGGTCGTGCCGCAGATGGTTGCCCGAGATGAGGGGCATATAGTCATTACCTCCAGCCTGACCGCCTATCGCGGGCTGCCCGGCTCAATTGGCTATACGGCCTCCAAGGCGGCGACAATGTCTTTGGCGGAATGTATGCACGCCGATCTGCGCAAGACAGGCGTGCAGGTTCAGGTCATCAACCCCGGTTTCATCAAGACCCAGTTGACCGACAAGAACGATTTCAAAATGCCCTTTTTGATGGCGCCGGAAGACGCCGCGCGGCGGGTCTATGAGCATATGAACGGCGACAGTTTCAAACTGGATTTTCCCTACGGGTTTTCGCTGCTGTTCCGTTTGGGGCGGTTCCTGCCGGACTGGCTGTATTACCGGTTCTTCTCCTGATCTCAGACTTCGGCGACATGCTTGCCAAAGAGATCACGCGGGCCTTGCCAGACGGGATTTCCTGCCTCTGGCAAGGCCCGCAAGGTCGGTAGCAACTGGCCTGCAAAATCCTCAGAGCTTTCACGCGGCAGCATTGAGGGCAGATTGTCGATGGCCATGACATCCAGCGGCGGGGCGTCGTGCACACGCAGGGCGGGCGTCTCCCAAGTCGTCGCGCGGTCATAGACCTGCACCGGGTTAAAGGCGCTGTCCGGGTCGCAGGCGATGTCGCCGATCACCCGCAGGGCACGCTTTGCTTTAGGAGCATCGGGGCGGACGAAGGCGGGAGTGTCTGGCCCTGCGAGGATGCAGTTGAAGAAATAGGCGTGGTCGAGGATTTCGGGGAACGGCCCGCCATGGGCGGTTTCGGCCATATCCCAGCCGGTGACGGGGATGCCCAAAGCCTCGCAAAGATCGCTCGCCCCGCGCCCCACGCGGCCCAATGCGCCGATCACCAGCGCACGGTCGCTGCTTCCGTCAACCTGAGCGAGTTCTTCGGCCAACGCCGATTTCAAGGCATCGGCGTCGGGGTAGGGCGCAACCGGGCCGCAGGTCTCTCCGCGCAGCTGTGCGATGCGGCATTTGACCGAGACGGCTGCCCCCGCAAAGCCCGCCCAATAGCCAAAGGCGGCAACGCGGCGGCCATTGTCATCGGTCAAATACTCCAAATCCAGCAACGTGCCGCCACCCGCCTTGAACCGCTCCAACAGTTTGCGGCCCGAGGATTGGCCTTTGTAGGCGTGGCCGAACATGATGTGAGTATGGGGCAGGAGCGTCCCGTCTTCGGGCAGCTCCTTCAGGCCAAAGATCACCGCATCGCGCGGGGCGTCGGGCCAGCTATGCGCGGGGACGATCTCGCAGCCCGCCTGCGCATAGGCGGCGGTGGGGATCACGCGGCTGTCGCTGTCTTCGACGCTCACTTTCATGCCTGTCGCGATCAGCGCGGCCGCCCCTTCGGGCGTCAGGCCGGTGCGGGTCTCATTGTCGCGCTGTTCGGCGCGCAGCCACAGATGGGTCATGCCAAGATTCCCTTCGCGCGCACGGCCTTGACGCTGGCACGGTCTTCCATGCGGGCGGCGAAGGCATCAAGCCGTGGGTAAGCCGCGCGGTCGACCCCGTCACCGGCCAGCCATCCCGAGACGACAAAGAGATAGGGATCGGCCAGCGACAGGGCATCGCCCGCAACGAAGTCGCCCCGGAAGGCGTGGTTTTCGATATAGGCCGCGCAATCGGCCATGGTCTGCGGCACCTTGGCTTTCATATCGTCAAAACTGGATTGCTGATCGGCCCAGCGGTGGCCGCGCATCTTATGGGCGTGGGCCACATGCATGGTCGAGGCGAGGTAGTACATCACTCCGCGCATATGGGCCGCGAGTTCAGGGTCAGCCGGGACCAGCCCCGCCTCGGGCGCGCGGGCGGCGACATAGTCCAACAGCGCGCCAGTCTCGGTCAGGGCGCTGCCCGCTTCGGTCACGAGGGTCGGCACCCGGCCCTTGGGGTTCAGCGCCAGATAGGGCGCGGCGGTCTGTTCGGCGCTGGCGAAATCGACCTTCACCGGTTCATAGTCCAGCCCCGCTTCTTCAAGGGCGATGGCGACGGCGACCGAGATCGTGCCGGGGGCGTAGTGAAGTTTCAACATGGGTCAGCCTTTCGCGGGCGAGGGGTTACATATGCGTTTGTGCAAGGCGGCGGTCGGGACGGTCAAGATGCGGCACGGCATTGAACAGCACGGGCGACCAATGCCCGCCGATGGGAAAGAGCCGGTGCATCGAAGTATGCATGATCGCCAGCGCCAGCCGCGCCATCGCCGGGATCCCGACGCCCATCGCCTGCGCCATCGCCAGAGAGATCAGCCCGCCCGAGGTCACCACCAGCGCCGGGCCTTCGCCCTCGGCAATCTCGGCCAGCGCCGATTGCACGCGGGTTTCAAAGTGCTCGTAGGTTTCGGGCGTGTCGGCAAGCTTGCCCGCTTTCCAATAGTCGAAGACCTGCGGCAGGTGGTGCACGAACTCACCCGCGCGGGGGAAGGGCACCTTGTGCTGTTGCTCCATCAGATTGGCGAGGGTGAAATATTCCAGCTCATTCAACCGGGCGTCACGGATGGGTTCCAGCCCGGTCTTCATCGCCTCGGCGGTTTCGATATGGCGGGTCAGGGTGCCGGTATAGAGCCGCGTGTGGTGGCTTTCGCTGTGACGCAAATGCTCGCCCAGCCACGCGGCTTGCTCATGGCCAAGCGGGCTGAGTTGGTCATAGCTCAACTCGTCCTTGGCGGTGGAATTGGCTTGGCCGTGGCGGATCAGGGTAATGTGGGACATCAAAAGGCTTTCACTGTTCGCCCAAGTGATAGGGTAGCTTGCCGGGCCATACAATGCACCGCGCCGCAATGCGCCGCCGCGGCGTTTATCCGTGACGGGGTGTCGGGATTGGCCCCTGACAAACGCCGGATTTTGCCTATAGTTTGGGCAATAGCCAAGGGGAGGGGCAGCCATGGCCGAGAGGATCACATTCACGCTGGATGGTCAGACCGTCGAGGCCGAGACCGGCATGACCATTTGGGAAGTGGCCAACGGTCGGGGTTTGAAAATCCCCCATCTGTGCCACAAACCCGCCCCCGGCTACCGCCCCGATGGCAACTGCCGCGCCTGTATGGTCGAGATTGAAGGCGAGCGTGTGCTGGCGGCCTCCTGCATCCGCGAGCCTGCCGAGGGGATGGTGGTGACCACCAACAATGCCCGGGCCGAGAATGCGCGCAAGATGGTTATGGAGCTGTTGCTGGCCGATCAACCCGCGCAGGACGTGGCGCATGACAAGTCGAGTCACATGCGCGACATGGCGGCCCTGAGCGGGGTGGAGAGCAGCCGTTTCCCCAAACTGGAGCGGGACCGGATACCGCTTTTGGACGACAGCCATGTGGCAATGCGTGTAAACCTTGATGCTTGCATCCAGTGCAACCTCTGCGTCCGCGCCTGCCGCGAGGTGCAGGTCAATGACGTGATCGGCATGGCGGGACGCGGCCATGATGCCTATCCGGTCTTCGACATCGACGATCCAATGGGTGCCTCGACCTGCGTTGCCTGCGGCGAATGTGTGCAGGCTTGCCCGACGGGCGCGCTGATGCCCGCCACGGTGGTGGACGCGGCGCAGGTGGGCGACTCGGCGGATTACGACGATGAGGTCGCCAGCGTCTGCCCCTTCTGCGGCGTGGGCTGTCAGATTTCGCTCAAGGTGAAGGACAACAAGGTCAAATATGTCGAAGGGATCAACGGCCCGGCGAACGAAGGACGGCTCTGCGTCAAGGGGCGCTTTGGCTTTGACTATATCCACCACGACCACCGCCTGACCAAACCACTGATCCGCCGCGACGACGCGCCCGCCAAGGGGCTGAACGTCGATCCGGGCAATTGGGGTGAGGTGTTCCGCGAGGCCACTTGGGACGAGGCGCTGGATTTCGCAGCACAGGGCCTCAAGGGGCGCGGGCGCGAGGTGGCGGGCTTCGGCAGCGCTAAATGCACCAATGAGGAAGCCTATCTGTTCCAGAAGCTGATCCGACAGGGCTTTGGCCATAACAACGTCGATCACTGCACGCGGCTCTGCCATGCCTCATCCGTGGCGGCGCTGATGGAGAACGTCGGCTCAGGCGCCGTCACCGCGACCTTCAACGAGATCGAGAACGCCGACGTGGCCATCGTCATCGGCGCCAACCCGGTTGAGAACCACCCCGTTGCCGCGACCTATTTCAAACAGTTCACCAAACGTGGCGGCAAGCTGATCGTGATGGACCCGCGCGGTGTGGGGCTCCGCCGTTTCTCCAGCCATATGCTGCAATTCCGTCCCGGCACCGACGTGGCGATGCTCAACGCGATCATGCATGTGATCGTGGAGGAGGGGCTCTACGACGAGCAATATATCGCGACCTATACCGAGAATTGGGAGGCCGAGAAAGCGCATCTGAAGGACTTCCCGCCCGAGGCCATGGCCGCCGTCTGCGGCATCGAGGCCGAGGTGCTGCGCGACGTGGCGCGGACCTTTGCCGGGGCCAAGGCGGGGATGATCTTCTGGGGCATGGGGGTCAGCCAGCACATCCACGGCACCGACAATTCGCGCTGCCTAATTTCGCTGGCACTGATGACCGGCCATGTCGGCCGCCCCGGCACCGGTCTGCACCCCTTGCGCGGGCAGAACAACGTGCAAGGCGCCTCGGACGCTGGCCTCATTCCGATGTTCCTGCCCGACTACCAGCCAGTCGGCGACGACGGCGTGCGCTCGGCTTTCACCGAGGTTTGGGGCTCAGATGATTTTAGCGCCGAGAAGGGGCTGACGGTGACTGAGATCATGAACGCGGTGCACGACGGCGAGATCAAGGCGATGTATGTGCTGGGCGAGAACCCGGCGATGTCGGACCCGGATGTCGACCACGCCCGCGCGGCCCTTGCCAAGCTTGATCATCTGGTGGTGCAGGACATTTTCCTGACCGAAACGGCGAATTATGCCGATGTGATCCTCCCCGCCAGCGCCTTTGCCGAGAAGACTGGCACGGTGACTAACACCAACCGGCAGGTCCAGATGGGCCGCCCGGCGGTGACGCCCCCGGGGGAGGCGCGCGAGGATTGGTGGATCGAGGTCGAACTAGCGAAGCGGCTGGGCCTTGGCTGGTCCTACGAAAGCCCGGCGGATGTCTTTGCCGAGATGAAGCTGAACATGAAGTCCTTTGACAACATCACATGGGACCGTTTGGCACGTGAGAATGCTGTGACCTACCCGTCGCTCAGCGAGAGCGATCCGGGGCAGGCGATTGTCTTTAGCGAGGGTTTCCCCCGGCCCGAAGGCCGCGCCAAATTCACCCCCGCCGCGATCGTAGCGCCGGATGACGCGCCGGACGACGCCTACCCGATGATACTGACCACCGGGCGGCAGTTGGAACATTGGCATACCGGCTCGATGACGCGGCGGTCCAAGGTGCTCGACAGGCTGGAGCCGGAGGCGAATTGCTCGCTCCACCCCTCGACCCTGCGCCGCCTTGGTGTGACTCCGGGGGAGCATGTGCGGCTGTCGACCAAACGCGGCAGTATCGAGATCATGGCCCGCGAGGATCGCGCGGTGGCGCCCGACATGGTCTTCCTGCCCTTCGCCTATGTCGAAGCGGCGGCGAATATCCTGACAAATCCAGCGGTTGACCCCTATGGCAAGATCCCGGAGTTTAAGTTCTCTGCCGTCAGGGTGGAGGCGGCGAAAGGGGCCGTCGCCGCCGAGTAAGGAAAGTTTGGAAGAATGAAGATTGATGCCGCCCGTTTCTTGAAAGACCTGCACGATCTGCGCGCCATCGGCGCTGCGGGTGTGGGCAAGGGCGTGGTGCGTCCGGCCTATTCCGCCGCCGATGTTGAGGCGCGGGAATGGCTTGCCGGGCGGATGCGCGATGCGGGGCTGAAGGTCGAGGTCGACGCTATGGGCAACCTCTTTGGCTTGGCCGAAGGGCCGTCGATCCTGCTGGGGTCGCATTCCGACAGCCAGCCCGAAGGTGGCTGGCTCGACGGGGCCTTGGGCGTGATCGCCGCGCTTGAAGTTGCCCGCGCAGCGGGTGAGGCCGGAGGGCCTGCGGTCTCGGTCGTGTCCTTTCAGGACGAAGAGGGGCGCTTTGGCGTGACCACCGGTTCGACCGTCTGGTCCGGCGCTTTGGATCAGGCCAAGGCCGATGGCTTCAAGGATGACGCCGGGGTCAGCTTGGCCGAGGCGCGCCGCGCGATGACGGGCATGGTGACCGGCCCGGTCGATCCCGCGCAGTTCACTGGCTATATTGAGCTACACATCGAACAGGGTCCGACGCTGGATGACAGTGGCGAGCAGATCGGTGTCGTCACCGATATCGTCGGCATTCGCGATATGAAGGTGACCTTTGAAGGCCAGCAAAACCACGCGGGCACTACACCGATGGCTGTGCGAAAGGATGCCTTTCAAGCGGTATCTGGCTTCAACAGCCTGCTTAATGACCGGCTGCGCAACGTGGTGACGCCGAGCACCGTCTGGACGATTGGCCATGTCAGCCTGCATCCCAATGCCTCGTCCATCGTGCCGGGCAAGGCGGTGTTTTCCATGCAGTGGCGGGACGGCGACAGCGACCGTCTGGCACGGATGGAGAAGATCATCCGCGAAACTGCCGAAGAGGTCGCGCAGACACGTGGGATGGAGTTGTCCTTTGGCCCGATGCTGGGGCTGGAGCCGGTGGCCATGGACGCGCGGTTGCGCGATGCACTGGCCGAGGCAGCGGAAACGGTGGCGCCGGGCAAGTGGCGCAAGATGCCCTCGGGCGCTTTGCATGACGCGACCAATGTGGCGCGGCTGATGCCGGTCGCGATGTTGTTCGCGCCGTCGATCAACGGGATCAGCCATGCTTTCGAAGAGGACACAGCCGAAGACGATCTGGTCGCGGCGGTCGAGGTGCTGGGCCGAGCCGTCGCGGTGCTTTGAGCGCCGTCAGTCCCAATCCACATCGCCAAGGAAGATATAGCCCGCGCCATAGATCGTCTTGATCAACTGCGGGTTCTTCGGGTCTTCGCCAAGCTTCGTGCGCAACCGCGAGATGCGCACGTCCATCGCGCGGTCAAAACTCTCGGAAGCCACGCCGCCGAGGCTTTCTTGCATCTGCGCGCGGCTGATCAGCCGTTTCGGCGCGTCTAGGAACAGCCGCAGTACTTCGCCCTCGGCGTGAGAAAATGTCACCTCGGTGCCTGTCGCATCCTGCAAGACATAGCGGTCGAAATGCGCGGTCCAGCCGTTGAAGCGCGCGGTGGTGCCAGCCTGTGGGGTGGGCTTGGCGCTGCGCAGGCGGGCGCGGATGCGGGCGACCACTTCCGCCGGATCGAAGGGTTTGATGATGTAGTCATCAGCCCCCAGTTCCAGCCCAGTCACCCGGTCCTGCACCTGCGCACGGCCCGAGATGATGATCACGATCGCGCCTTGTTCCAGCGCCAGCCTGTGTACCAGCGTCAAACCGTCGGTGTCGGGCAGGCTGAGATCGACAAGGCAGACATCGGGGGTATGGGTGGCCAGTGCGGCTTCAAAAGCCCGCGCGCGACCAAAGCTGAGCGTGTCGAAGCCGGCTTCCTGCAACGTGTCCGACAGCATCTGCCGGATCTCGGGTTCGTCATCCAGAATGGTGACCAGTGGGCGCGGGGCGGTATCACGGCTCATGGGGCGGTGGCTTTCAATGGGGCGATCAACGCTTGCAGATCGTCTTTTTCAAAGGGTTTGCGCAGCACCGGCGCAAGGGTTTGCGCCTCGACAAACAGCGGGTGATCGGCGGGCAGAGAGGTCATCAGCAACAGCGGCAGGCTGCTGCCGACGCGCCGGGCAAGGTCGATGCCGGTGCCTTCGCCGCTGAGTTGGATGTCAGAGAGGACAAGAGCGATGTCGGGCAGATCGGCGATCAGGGCTGTGGCCTCATCGGCGCTGGTGGCTTCGATCACCGAATGGCCCTGATCCATCAACATGTCGCGCACCACGGCGCGGATATCACTCGTGTCTTCGACCAGCAGCACCAGACCCGTCGTGGCCGGCACGGCGGCGCGGTAGGGCAGACGCAGGCTGATCTGCGCGCCGCCCTCGGGCGCATTGCTCAGCCGCAGGTCACCGCCTGCGGATTTGGTCATGTCGTAGACCATCGACAGACCCAGCCCCGACCCCTCGCTGCCCTTTGTGGTGAAGAAGGGCTCGACCCCACGCTCCAGCGCAGAGGGCGAAAAGCCCGGCCCGGTGTCGTGGATCACCCATTCGACCCAAGTGTCATGCACCAGCCGCTGAGTCAGGGTGATGGTGCCACGCGCACCGCAGGCGTCGCGGGCGTTAAGGATGAGGTTCAAAAGCGCATCCTGCACGCGGCCTTTGTCGAGCAGGACAGACCCCTCTGGCGCGTCATTGCGCACCACCAGCGCGCATTTCGGCGGCAGAGTGGGGGCGGCGAGGGTCGAAAGCTCGTTCAAGAGGTCGGCGATATCGGTGGCCGCAGGGCGCAGGGCGCGGGGTTCGGTCACATCAGCGATGGAGCTGAGCAGCGTGCCGCCCCGCCGGGCCGCGGCCAAGGTCCCTTCGACCAATTCGCCCGCTTGCGCCGGCATGTCGGGCAGCCGGGCGAGTTTCGACTGCATCCCCAGAATGATGGTCAAAAGGTTCGAAAAGTCATGCGCCAGCCCAGAGATCATGCGAGAGGCCAACTCGCGTTTCAGTGTCTGTTGCAGGGCGACGCGGGTCTGGGTCTCTTCGGTGATGTCCATCGACAGGATATAGACCCCGCCGCGCCTGTCGGGGGTAAAGGCCCCCCGGATGCGGCGGGCGGATTCGTCATGGGTGAACTCGATCACCGCCGGGCTGCCCGCGTAGGCTTGGGTCAGCGCGGGCTTGATCCGCCCATAGGCGGAGGCCCCGAGCGCGTCGCTGATGTGCAGACCGTAAATATTGCTGGGCCGCCCCGGCATCACACTGCTGAGGCGGCGGTTGGAATAGATATAGCGGCCATTCTCGTCGACATGGGCGATATGGGCGGGCATCATCTCGGTTGTCAGGCGGGTGCGGGCTTCGCTTTCAGTGACCTGGCGCTTGGCTTCTTCCAGCGCCGTAATCGTCGCTTCGAGTTTGCGGTTGCTGGCGGCGAGCTGTTCGGCATGGGAGAGCAGTTGATCGCTCAGCGCATCGGACCGCGCGCGCAACAGCGCCTCTTGCCGTTTGGTGTTGGTGATATCGGTATAGACGGTGACCCAGCCGCCCTGCGGCAGCGGGGAGCCTTCGACGCTGATGGTGCGCCCGTTCGCGCGGGTGCGTTCCATGTAATGCGGCACAAAAGCCTGCGCCTGTTCGACACGCTCGGCCACGAAGGCATCGACATCCGTGACCTCACCATATTCGCCGGTTCCGGCGAGATGGCGGATCGTATCCTCAAAGGGCGCGCCGGGGGTGACCAGTTCATCGGGCAGATCGAACATGGATTGAAACGGCCCGTTGCAGACCGCAAGGCGCAGGTCGCTGTCATAGATCGTCAGCGCCTGAGCGATCAGGTTCAGACCGGCTTGGGTTAGGGCTTTGGTTTGGTCATCGGTGATCTGCATTGGCATCCGTCGACGGTAGGGCCAGCACCGCGCAGAGGAAAGGCCAAATGGCGCTTGACCTTCTTGCGCTGGAGGCCCGGAGAAGCGCGGCAAATGAAACCCGAAAGGCAGAGCATGGACAAGAACTTTGGAATGGTGGCGGTGGCTGCAGTGGTTGCGATTGGCGGATATATGTGGTGGCGTGCCGAAGAGGCCCCGGCCCCCACAGCAAGCGGCGCGACGATGGCAGCCGTCACCTTGCCGGACAGCCTGAGCGAGCAGGCGCAGATCGGCGCGCGTGCATTTGAGGCGAAATGCTCGGCCTGTCACGGGGTCAACGCCGCCGGGCGCGAAGGCGCAGGCCCGCCGCTGGTCCATAAAATCTATGAACCCAGCCACCACGGCGATGGCGCTTTTCTGGTCGCGGCAACCAATGGCGTGCGCCAGCATCACTGGTCTTTCGGCAATATGCCCCCGGTGGAAGGGATCACCCAGGCCGAGGTTAAATCCATCGTGACCTATGTGCGCGAGGTGCAGCGTGCCAACGGCATCGACTAGCCGCGAAGAGTGCTAAATCGCGCTGTAACAATTCGTTAGGATTCGGAAAAGATCAGGAAAAAGTTGACCTCCACACCTAAGACAACGTCACTTGTGAGATCATAGAATCGCACAAGCGATCGAACCCGCCGGGGAGGGCGGGCATGGGAGGAAGACAATTTGGCTAAGCCGCTGACGCGTGCCGACGGACCTCAGTCCGTGCCGGCGCTGTTGCACCGCAACGCAAGTGAATTCGCAAACGCCCCCGCTTACCGGGAGAAGGAATACGGGATCTGGCAAAGCTGGACCTGGTCGCAGACCCGCGACGAGGTCGAGGCGCTGGCGCTCGGATTTTTGGAACTGGGATTGGATGAGGGCGATTTCGTCGCTGTTATCGGGCGTAACCGACCATACCTCTATTGGGCGATGATGGCGGCGCAGATGGCTGGCGCCATCCCCGTGCCGCTGTACCAAGACGCGAACGCCGAAGAGATGGCCTATGTCATGGGCCACTGCGGCGCGCGTATCGCCGTGGTTGGCGATCAGGAGCAGGTCGACAAGATCATCGAAGTCCAGGCGCAGCTGCCCGACTTTGAGCGGATGATCTACCTCGACCCGCGCGGATTGCGCAAATATGACCACTCCAAGCTTGACCAATACAGCGCAGTGCAGGAATTGGGCCGCGCCAACCGCGAGAAGCACATCGCAGAGTTGGAGGCGCGTCAGGCCAAGCTGAATTACGACTCGACCGGCGTGATGCTTTACACCTCGGGCACCACAGGCAAGCCCAAGGGCGTGGTGTTGAGCAACCGCAACGTGATCGAAACGGCGAAGTCGTCGTCGGAGTTCGACAACCTCAAACGCAATGATGAGATCCTCGCCTATCTGCCGATGGCATGGGTTGGGGATTTCATCTTCTCCGTTGGCCAAGCGCTTTGGACCGGGTTCTGCACCAACTGCCCCGAAAACGCCGACACGATGCATGTCGACCTGCGCGAGATCGGGCCGACCTATTACTTCGCTCCGCCCCGGGTGTTCGAGACGCAGCTGACCTCTGTCATGATCCGTATGGAAGACGCGAGCCGATTCAAGAAATGGCTCTTCGACACTTTCATGGCCCATGCCCGCAAGGTTGGCCCCGCGGTTCTGGACGGCAAAAAGGTGTCGTTCATGGACCGTGCGAAATATGCGCTGGGCGAGTTGATGATCTATGGCCCGCTGAAGAACACGCTCGGGTTCAGCCGCGTGCGCGTCGGCTATACCGCCGGTGAGGCGATCGGCCCGGAGATTTTCGATTTCTACCGCTCGCTTGGCATCAACCTCAAACAACTCTACGGCCAGACCGAGGCGACGGTGTTCATCACCGCCCAGCCCGATGGCGAGGTGCGCAGCGATACCGTGGGCGTGACCTGCCCGGGCGTGGAGTTGAAGATCGCCGACAATGGCGAGGTCTTCTACCGCTCGCCGGGTGTTTTTGTGGAATACTACAAGAACCCCGAAAGCACCGCAGACACCAAAGATGCCGAAGGCTGGGTCGCCACGGGCGACGCGGGCTTTATCGAGGAAGGCTCGGGCCACCTGCGCATCATCGATCGCGCCAAGGACGTGGGCCAGATGGCCGACGGGCGGCTCTTTGCGCCGAAATATGTGGAGAACAAGCTCAAGTTCTTCCCCAACATCCTTGAGGCCGTGGTTTTCGGCAACCAGCGCAACGAATGCACCGCCTTCATCAACATCGACCTCACGGCGGTGGGCAACTGGGCGGAGCGTAACAACATCGGCTATGCCTCTTACCAAGAACTCGCGCGGCATCCGCAGGTGATGGACACGATTCAAAGCCATGTGGAGGAGGTGAACCGTTCGGTCGCCGAGGATGAGATGCTTTCGGGCTGTCAGGTACACCGCTTTGTCGTGTTGCACAAAGAGTTGGACGCCGACGATGGTGAACTCACACGCACCCGCAAAGTGCGCCGCAAGATCATCGAAGAGAAATACGCCGATATCATCACCGCGCTTTATGACGGCTCCAAACAGGTCAGCACCGAGACGGAAGTGACCTACGAGGACGGCCGCAAGGGCTCGATCAAGGCGACGCTCGAAATTCGCGACGCCGCGGTGCAGCCGACCAGCCACAAGATGGCAGCGGAATGAGCGCGGCTCAGGCCAGCGCCGGGCAGGCGGGAACTATGGAAAGGGACAGCGTGAAAGATCAGGCTGACAGCTATGTCACCGAGGACGGCCGCACAATCGGCCCGACGGTGATGGAGATGAAAAACATCACCCTGCGCTTTGGCGGCGTGGAGGCGATCAAGGACATTTCCTTCGACATCCGCGAGGGCGAAATCCGCGCGATCATCGGGCCGAACGGGGCGGGCAAGTCCTCGATGCTCAATGTAATCAGTGGCTTCTACGTCCCGCAGGAGGGTGAGGTTTGGTACAAAGGCGCTCAGCGTCCGCCGATGAAACCCTATCAGGTAGCGCAGCAGGGCATTGCCCGGACCTTTCAGAACATCGCGCTGTTTGAAGGCATGTCGGTGCTCGACAACGTGATGACAGGCCGTTTGACCCAGATGAAATCGGGGTTGCTGGCGCAGTCGCTTTGGAAGGGCAAGGCCGAGCGCGAAGAAGTGGAGAACCGCGAGATTGCTGAGAAGGTCATCGACTTTCTGGAGATTCAGGCGATCCGCAAAACCCCGGTCGCGCGTCTGCCTTACGGTCTGAAAAAGCGTGTTGAACTGGCCCGCGCCTTGGCGGCTGAGCCGACGATCCTGCTGCTCGATGAGCCGATGGCGGGCATGAACGTCGAGGAAAAAGAGGACATGTCCCGCTTCATCCTCGATGTGAACGACGAATTCGGCACCACCATCGCGCTGATTGAGCATGACATGGGCGTGGTCATGGACCTGAGCGACCGCGTGGTCGTGATGGATTACGGCCGCAAGATCGGTGACGGCTCGCCGCATGACGTGCGCAACAATCAAGAGGTGATCGACGCCTATCTGGGGGTGGCCCATGACTGAGCGCCGCACGATCACCCGCAATGACACAGCCGTTCTGACTTTGGGGAGGGCCAATGATGCCTGAGCAACTGGCGTTTACAATCGAAGTCTTCATGAACGGGCTGATGGCCGGGGTGCTCTATGCGCTCGTCGCCCTTGGCTTCGTGCTGATCTACAAGGCTTCGGGCATTTTCAACTACGCGCAGGGCGTCATGGCGCTCTTTGCCGCGCTGACGCTGGTCGGGATCATGGAGGGGCAGGTGCCCTTCAGCCATCTGATCAACGCGATCCTCGGGACAGAGGTCCACCACTTCGGCTGGCATGTGCCTGCCTTCCTCGCCATCGTGCTGACCATGGTGGTGATGATCGTGCTGGCCTATTGCGTGCAGCGTTTCGTGTTCCGTTACCTTGTGGGACAAGAGCCGATCATCCTCTTTATGGCCACCATCGGTCTGGCCTATTTCCTCGAAGGTGTCGGCGACCTGATGTGGGGGTCCGAGATCAAGACACTCGACGTCGGTCTCCCGCAGGGCATCAACGTCTGGATCGATGAATTCACCTTTGAGGCCACTGGCTACGGCTTCTTTATCGACAACCTCGATATCGTGGCCTCCATCGTCGCGGCGATCCTTGTGATCGGGCTAGTGATGTTCGCACAATACACCAAACAGGGCCGCGCCATGCGGGCTGTGGCGGATGACCATCAGGCCGCGTTGTCGGTCGGTGTTTCGCTGAACTTCATCTGGATCTTGGTCTGGTCGCTGGCGGGTTTTGTGGCGCTGGTTGCGGGCATCATGTGGGGCGCTAAATCGGGCGTGCAGTTCTCGCTGTCGCTGATCGCGCTGAAGGCGCTGCCGGTGCTGATGCTGGGCGGTTTCACCTCAATCCCCGGCGCGATTGTCGGCGGGCTGATCATCGGTGTGGGCGAGAAATTATTCGAGTTCCTGATCGGTGCCCCCTTCCTTGGTGGCGCGACCGAGAACTGGTTCGCCTATATGCTGGCGCTCGTCTTCCTCGTCTTCCGCCCGCAGGGCCTGTTTGGGGAGAAGATCATTGAGCGCGTTTGATACAGGCATGATGCGCCGCTGTGCATCCAACGACACAAAGATCGCAGAAGGGAAATCAGTCTAATGTTCTATCGTGAAGCAGGCGATTTCAGCACGACATACGCCGAAGACCAGCAGACCTTCCCGATCAAGTTCGACCGCTACCGCTACTATGTGGTGCTTTTTGTCGCGATCTTTGTCATTCCCTTCATGGTCAATGACTACTGGGTCAACTCGCTGTTCCTGCCCTTTTTGATCTACGCCATTGCGGCGATTGGCTTGAACATCCTCGTGGGCTACTGCGGGCAGGTGAGCCTCGGCACGGGCGGTTTCATGGCGGTGGGGGCCTATGCCTGCTACAAGCTGATGACGGCGATGCCGGATGTGAGCATGTTCATCCATATCCTGCTGGCCGGTGTGATTACCGCTGCTGTTGGGGCGCTCTTTGGCTTGCCGAGCCTGCGGATCAAGGGGTTCTACCTTGCCGTGGCAACGCTGGCGGCGCAGTTCTTCCTTGTCTGGCTGTTCAACCGGGTGCCGTGGTTCTACAACTACTCCGCCTCGGGCCAGATCAGCGCGCCCGAGCGCGACACCTTTGGCATCCTGATCACCGGCCCGAATACCGAAGCTTGGGCCACCTATATGTTCTGCCTGATCTTCACCGTCTTCTCGGCGCTGGTGGCGCGCAATCTGACGCGCGGCTCGGTTGGCCGGAAATGGATGGCGATCCGCGACATGGACATCGCGGCCGAGATCATCGGGGTGAACCCGCTGCGGGCGAAGCTGACGGCCTTTGCGGTGAGCTCTTTCTTTATCGGAATCTCCGGCGCGTTGTTCTTTTCGATCTACCTCGGCGCGGTTGAAGTCGGCGAAGCCTTTGGCATCCAGAAAAGCTTCTTGGTGCTCTTTATGATTATCATCGGCGGTTTGGGCAGCATCTTTGGCAGCTTTGCCGGGGCCGCATTCCTTGTGCTGTTGCCGGTGCTTTTGAAGATCGTCGGCGTCGACTGGCTCGGATGGCCCACGGATATCGTGGCGCATTTGCAGCTGGTGATCGTGGGCGGATTGATCATCATCTTCCTGATCGCAGAACCCCACGGGCTGGCGCAACTGTGGCGCGTGGCCAAGGAAAAACTGAGATTGTGGCCCTTCCCGCACTAAGGGGCGGCCATGAAAAGCGAGGCCGGAGGGAGGAAACCCGGCCCAAACACCCAAGTCGGACAATCCAAGGGAGGAAACACCGATGAAATATAAACTGGGAACACTGGCCGTTGCAGGCCTGATGGCCGCAAGCCCCGTGATGGCAGACCTTGTCTTTCCATCGCTAAGCTACCGCACCGGACCATATGCCGCAGGGGGCATCCCCTTCGCTGACGGCTATGCCGATTACTTTACCCTTTTGAACGAACGTGACGGTGGCATCGGTGGCGAAACCATCCGCGTGCCGGAGTGCGAGACCGCCTACAACACCGAGAAGGGCGTGGAATGCTACGAGTCGACCAAGGGCGAAGGCGCGCTGGTGTATCAGCCACTGTCGACCGGCATCACCTACCAGCTGATCCCCAAAGTCACCGCCGATGACATCTCGATGTTGACCTCCGGTTTGGGCCGTACCTCGGCCAAGGACGGCAACACCTTTAGCCATGTTTTCAACTTCCCTGCAAACTACTGGGATGGCGCGTCGGTCGCGGTGAAACACATCATGGAGCAAGAAGGCGGCGATCTGAGCGGCAAGAAAATCGCGCTGGTCTACCACAACTCCGCTTACGGCAAAGAGCCGATCCGCACGCTGCAAGAACTGAGCGAAAAGCACGGTTTTGAGCTGAAGGAAGTGCCGGTCGATCACCCCGGTCAGGAGCAGAAGTCGCAGTGGCTTCAAATCCGCCGCGACAAGCCTGACTATGTGATCATGTATGGTTGGGGCGTGATGAACCAAGTTGCGGTTCAGGAAGCTGCCAACATCCGCTTCCCGATGGACAAGTTCATCGGCATCTGGTGGTCCGGCTCGGAAAACGACGTTCTTGCGGCGGGTGCCAAGGCCGATGGCTATAAGGCGCTGACGTTCCACAATGTGGGCTCTGACTATCCGCTTTATGACGATCTGAAAACGCACGTTGTCGATGCGGGTAAAGCCGCCGGTGCTGGCGATCAGGTGGGTTCGGTGCTGTACAACCGGGGCATCTATGCCGCGATGCTGGTGGCCGAAGCTGCCCGCACAGCGCAGGAAATCCACGGTGTCACAGATATCAGCAGCGGCCAAATGCGCGATGGGATGGAGCAGCTAGAGATCACCGAAGAAAAGATGGCGGCCCTTGGCCTGCCGGACTTCGGCCCTGAATTCTCGGTCTCTTGCGAAAACCACGGCGGCGAAGGTTTCGTGGCTGTGACCCAGTGGGATGCGACAGCCAAGGAATGGAACCTCGTGTCGGACTTCATGCAGTCGGATCAAGACGTGATCCAGCCGCTGATCGATGAGGACGCATCGGCCTACGCGACTGAAAACGCCATCGAAGGCAACTGCTAAACGCGATATCCCCCGGCTGCCCTGTTTGGGTGGCCGGGGGACATTCCAAGCCCAAGAGAGGTCTTTCCCATGCTGGATGCTGCAAATACCAATGACGTCGCGGTCGAAAACCTGCTTGAGGTCAACAATATCGAGGTGATCTACAATCACGTCATCCTTGTCCTTAAGGGCGTGAGCCTGAACGTGCCCAAGGGCGGCATCACTGCGCTGCTGGGGGGCAATGGCGCGGGCAAGACCACGACGCTCAAGGCGATCTCGGGGCTTTTGGCTTCGGAACGTGGAGAGGTCACCAAAGGCTCAATCAAATACCGTGGTGGCCCGATCCAACACCAAGATCCAGCCGAAACCGTGAAAAAGGGTGTCGTGCAGGTCATGGAAGGCCGGCACTGCTTTGAGCACCTCACCATCGAAGAAAACCTGCTAACCGGTGCCTATACCCGCACCGACGGCAATGCCGCGATCCAGCGTGATCTTGAGATGGTCTATGATTATTTCCCCCGCCTGAAAGAGCGCCGCCGTTCGCAGGCAGGCTATACCTCGGGCGGTGAGCAGCAGATGTGCGCCATTGGCCGCGCGCTAATGTCCCGCCCTGAGACGATCCTTTTGGATGAGCCGTCGATGGGCCTTGCCCCGCAATTGGTTGAGCAGATTTTCGAGATCGTTAAATCGGTGAACGAGAAAGAAGGCGTGACCTTCCTGTTGGCGGAGCAAAACACCAACGTCGCGCTGCGCTTTGCGCATTACGGCTACATTCTTGAATCCGGTCGCGTTGTGATGGATGGCCTCGCCAAAGACCTGCGAGAGAACCAAGACGTGAAGGAATTCTACCTCGGCATGTCCGACGAAGGCCGCAAAAGCTTCCGCGACGTACGCAGCTACCGCCGCCGGAAGCGCTGGCTGAGCTAAGCGCCCGAGACTGAAATCAAAAAAGGCAACCGAGCCGGGCTTATGCCCTCTCCAGTGATGCCGTAGCAGGAAAGTGACAGGGATGCCGACCAAGCCCCATTTCGACGATCTGGAAACCCGCAGCGCCACTGAACGCGCCGCTGATTTGGCCAAGGCGCTGCCGCAGCAGATTGCTCGTGCGCAAGGGCTTTCAGGTTATGGTGATGCGCTGAAAGAGGTGGACGCGGCGCAAATCACCTCTGTCGAGGCCCTTGCCGATCTCCCGGTGCTGCGCAAATCAGAGCTTGGCAAGGCGCAGGCGGGACAGGCGCCTTTTGGCGGTTTCACCACCAAGCCGGTCTATGAGTTCAGCCATGTTTTTCAATCGCCCGGCCCGATTTATGAGCCTTCGAGCAATGATCCCGATTGGTGGCGCATGGGACGCTTCCTACATGCCGCAGGCATCGGCGCGGGCGACATCGTGCATAACTGTTTTGGTTACCATTTGACCCCCGCGGGCATGATCTTCGAATCCGGTGCGCGGGCGGTGGGGGCAACTGTGCTGCCTGCCGGAACCGGCCAGACCGAGCTTCAGGTCACCGCCGCCCGTGATGTGGGTTCGACCGCCTATGCGGGCACGCCGGATTACCTCAAGGTGATTTTGGAGAAAGCCGACGCGATGGGCGTTGATCTAAAGATCACCAAAGCAGCCGTCGGCGGCGGTGCGTTGTTTCCCAGCCTGCGCGCCTATTATGAGGAGCGCGGCATCACCTGCCTGCAATCCTATGCCACCGCTGATCTGGGCAATATCGCCTATGAAAGTCCCGCGATGGAGGGGCTGATCGTCGACGAACAAATCATCGTCGAGATTGTCACCCCCGGAACCGGCATCCCTGTAGCGCCCGGAGAGGTGGGCGAAGTTGTGGTGACGACTCTCAACCCTGATTACCCGCTGATCCGTTTCGCCACTGGCGATCTGAGTGCCGTGCTCGAAGGCGAAAGCCCCTGTGGACGTACGAATAAGCGGATCAAAGGCTGGATGGGCCGCGCTGATCAAACCACGAAAATCAAAGGCATGTTCGTTCGCCCTGAACAGGTGGCAGCATTGGTGGCCCAACACGCCGAGATTGAAAAAGCCCGTGTCATCGCCAGCCGCGAAGGCGAGGCGGATGTGATGACCGTGCAGATTGAGACCGCGAATGGGGACGAAGCGCGCTACGCGCAATCCGTGGCCGATCTGCTCAAGCTTAAGGGCAAGGTTGAATTGGTCTCCCCCGGCTCCTTGCCGCGTGATGGATTGGTGATCGAGGACCAGCGAAGCTACGACTAGGATGCCGCATTGCGCCCTCTGGCATTTCCTAGTGAAATCGTCGAAATAGGGGCATGACGCTGAACGCCGCTCCCACGAACGCGACCAAACCTCCCCGCGCCCGCGACGGGCTGCGCGCCCTGTCAGGTGTGGCCCTGACTGTGGCTGCTTTCTGTGCGCTGCCGATGCTTGCGGTGCTGATCGCAGCACTTAGCGGTGGGACAGAAACGGTGCAGCATTTGATCCAGACGGTGCTGGGCCGCTATACGATTACGACACTGTTACTGGTGCTGTTGGTGTCGGCGGGCACTTTTGCCATTGGTGTCGGCGCGGCGTGGTTGGTTACCATGACACGCTTTCCCGGCGCAAAGTTTTTGGAAATCGCGCTGGTGCTGCCGCTGGCCTTTCCGGCCTACGTGCTGGCCTACGCCTATACACATGTGCTGGATCATCCCGGCATTGTTCAAGAGACCCTGCGCGATGTGACGGGCTGGGGGCCGCGCGACTACTGGTTTCCGGAAATCCGCTCGCTGGGTGGGGCCGCCGCGATGCTGGTGCTGGTGCTTTACCCCTATGTTTACCTGCTGGCCCGCGCGGCATTCCTCCAGCAAAGCGGTACGACCTTTCTTGCCGCGCGTGCGCTTGGATCAAGCGCGTGGTCCGCGTTCTTCAAGGTCAGCTTGCCCCTTGCCCGCCCCGCTATTGCGGGCGGCGTGTTGCTGGCGGTGATGGAGACGATTGCGGATTTCGGGACGGTTGCCTATTTCGGCGTTCAGACCTTTGCCACGGGCATCTACACCAGTTGGTTTTCCATGTTCGACCGCGCCGCCGCCGCGCAGTTGGCGCTATGCTTGCTGAGCTTTGCATTACTTTTGGCGATGCTTGAGCGCGCGCAACGCGGCAAGGCACAGTACCATGATCCTGCCCGGCGCACGCAATCGGCGCCACCTTCGGAGTTGACGGGTTGGCAGGCGGCGGCGGCACTTGTTTTGTGTGGTGTGCCGGTGCTGTTTGGGGCGGTGCTGCCGGTGGTTATCCTTGTCACCATGGGGTTGGATTCTGAACAGAACCTTTTTAGTCCACGCTACCTTGGATTCATGCGCAACTCTGTGACATTGGCGGGTATCGCTGCGCTGTTGACGGTCTTGGCGGCGATCAGTGTGGGGTTCTTTCGACGGTTGCGGCCGGGCCGGGTTTCTCAGGGCGCGGCATATGTGGCGCGGCTGGGCTACGCCGTGCCGGGCGGGGTGATCGCCGTGGGGCTGTTGGTGCCCTTTGCGATGTTTGATAATGCATTAGATGCTTGGATGCGGGCGACCTTTGATTTTTCCACCGGGTTGCTGATCACCGGGTCAATCTGGCTGTTGGTGCTGGCGTATCTGGTGCGTTTCCTTGCCGCTGCTTTGGGCGCTTACGAGGGCGGGCAGGCGATGGTTCATGCCAATATGGACGCTGCTGCGCGGTCGTTGGGTCAGACGCCATTGGGCACGCTGCGACGGGTACATCTGCCGATTCTCGCGCCTAGCCTGCTGACCGCGCTGTTGATTGTGTTCGTTGACGTGATGAAGGAATTGCCGGCAACGCTAATCATGCGGCCCTTCAACTATGACACGCTGGCGGTTCAAGCGTATCGCTTGGCGAGTGACGAGCGGTTGAACGGCGCGGCTGTGCCGAGCCTTGTGATCGTTGCGATGGGGTTGCTGCCGGTGATCTTGATCTGTCGGCAGGTAGGTCGGCAGCGTTAGCGATCGATGGCCTGTGGCTTGGTTCCGGACCGGGGTAGTTACTGTCTTACAAAAAAAGGCGGGTTCGAAAACCCGCCTCTCTCTAATCCGGTTTTGGTAGGGTTTATTCCCAGCCAACCGTGTTAAAGATTTTCTGCGCGGTGCCGATATTTTCGGCCACGTCCGACAGGTTCACTTCATCGGCTTTAAACTCACCCAATTGCTTCACGCTATCGGCCAGTTCGACGCCTTCCACGGTTGGGAACTCATCGTTGCCCGCAGAGAAGTAGACCTGCGCCTGATCGGAGGCGAGATATTCAAGGAACTTCACCGCATTCTCGCGGTTCGGTGCGTTCTTGGCTACGCCACCGCCAGAGAGGTTCATATGCGCGCCGTTGCCTTCTTGGTCGGGCCAGATCAGGCCGATCTTGCCGATCTCATCGCTCACGCCGTCCACGTCGGTGCGGATCGCACGGGCGAAGTAATAGCTGTTGGAAACAGCGATGTCGCATTCACCCGACACGATGCCGCGCAGCTGGTCGGTGTCGCCGCCCTGAGGTGCACGCGCCATGTTGTCGACCACGCCCTGCGCCCATTCGGTTGCGGCCTCTTCGCCTTCGTGGGTGACGATCGAAGCCAGCAGTGTCTGGTTATAGGTGTTGGTGGACGACCGGATGCAGACCTGACCTTTGTAGGCCGGATCGGCGAGGTCCATGTAGGTTGCGGGCGGGTTGTCCAACGTTTCGTTGTTGAAAAAGATGATCCGCGCGCGCTGCGACAGGCCAAACCACTGGTTATCATCGTCTTGCAGGTTGCCGGGGATGCGCTCTTCGAGCGTGTCGCTCTCGATGGATTGCAGCAGGCCCATGTCTTTCGCGCGCTTGAGGCGGCTTGTATCGACAGTCAGCAGAACATCCGCCGGGGAGTTCGCGCCCTCGGCTTCCATACGGGCCAGCAGTTCGTCGGCTTTGCCTTCGATGCGGTTGATGGTGATGCCGGTTGCTTCGGTGAAGTCGGAGTAGAGCCGCTCATCGGTGTCATAGTGACGCGAGGAATAGAGGTTCAGCTCGCCATCGGCTAGCGCGGGAAGGGCCAGCGACATCAGCGCGGCGGCAGCAGTCGATGTTTTGCAGAGGGTCATATCAGGGTCCTGTTCCATTGGGATAACTTGACTGAAACAGTAAGAAACAGATTTTGAGCATTCCTGCAACCAATTCAATCAGAATTGGAATCATGGCCCCCGACCGAGAGGGTCGGGGGCGGCGCGGTCAGTTGTTGCCGATTTTGTCCTGGGTCTTGGTGTCGAAATCGCTGGCATCGTGACGCTCACGCAGTTGCATCGACAGGTCATCGCCAAAGGCGCGGTTGACCATACGGCCACGGGTCACGGCGGGGCGCGCATCAATCGCCTCGGCCCAACGCATGACGTTTTTATAAGAGGCCACGTCGAGGAACTCTGCCGCGGAATAGAGCCGCCCGAGTACCAACTGGCCATACCAGCTCCAGATCGCAATATCGGCGATGGAGTATTCGTCGGCGAAATATTCATGCTCGGCCAAGTGTTTGTCCATCACATCAAGCTGACGCTTGGTCTCCATCGCGAAGCGGTTGATGGGGTATTCAAACTTCTCGGGCGCATAGGCATAGAAATGGCCAAAACCGCCGCCAAGGTAAGGCGCGCTGCCCATCTGCCAAAAGAGCCACGACAACGCCTCGGTCCGGCGGGCGGGGTCTTGGGGCAGGAAGGCGCCGAACTTCTCAGCGAGATAGAGCAGGATCGCCCCCGATTCGAAGACCCGCTGGGGCGCATCGCCAGAGTGGTCCATCAGCGCGGGAATTTTGGAATTGGGGTTCACCTCGACAAAGCCCGAACCGAACTGATCGCCCTCGGAAATATCAACCAGCCAAGCGTCGTATTCAGCCGCCTTATGGCCCGCCTCTAGCAGTTCTTCGAACATCACCGTGACTTTGACGCCATTGGGCGTGGCGAGGGAATAAAGCTGAAAGGGATGGTCGCCGATGGGGAGGTCCTTGTCATGGGTAGCACCGGCGATGGGCCGGTTGGTGCTGGCGAATTTGCCGCCGCTTTCTGATTCCCATTTCCAAACCTTTGGGGGCGTATATTCGGGTGTGTCCGACATGATGGTCTTCCTTGTTATTCAAGTCTGCTTTGAAAGTGGGGCTTTGGGCGGGGGTTGCAAGCACTTAACCACAACGAAAAAGGCCGCCCCAGAAGGAGCGGCCTTTAAAATCGAATTGCTGCAAGTCTCAGCCCTGGCGGGCTTTGAACCGGCGCTGCGTTTTGTTGATGACGTAAACGCGGCCTTTGCGACGCACAACACGGCAATCGCGATGCCGATTCTTGAGCGAGCGGAGCGAATTGCGAACCTTCATAGGTGGTCTCCTCATGTCGTGGCGCGGGCCAGCGCCTGGGTTGCGGGCAACCCGCCAAGGCGGGTCGATGAATAAATGGTGGGCGATACTGGGATCGAACCAGTGACCCCTTCGATGTCAACGAAGTGCTCTACCGCTGAGCTAATCACCCACTTAACGACGTTTCAAAATCGGCCCCACACAAAAAATGGGGCGCGAAATTTCGCGCCGTTTGGGTGCTATAAAAGGAGTCGGCGGCGGGATCAAGGGCTTTTGGCGCGGAATAAACACGCTATGTTCGACTTAGAGGGATTTATTATGCCTATGACCGCCTACGAAGTACTGCATCCGGACCGCAACCTGTCTTGCGTGGTCTTTGCGTCCCCTCATTCGGGCCGTGATTATGCGGCCTCGTTCCTACGGCGTTCTATCTTGGATGAACATGCAATCCGGTCTTCTGAGGATGCGTTTGTCGATCAATTGTTTGATTGTGCGCCGCGCTACGGTGCTTCGTTTATCAAAGCAGGGGCGCCGAGGGCCTATATCGACCTCAACCGTGCGCCCGAAGAATTGGACCCGTCTGTAATCGAAGGAATCCCGCGACAGGGGCATAACCCGCGTGTGACTTCTGGATTGGGAGTGATTCCTCGCGTGGTGGCCAATGGCCGCGCGATCTATCGCGGCAAGCTCTCGCAAGAAGAGGCGCAATTGCGAATCGATAGCTACTGGCGGCCCTATCATAGCAAATTGCAGGAACTCCTGACGCGGGCGCATCGTCGCCACGGGCAGGCAGTGCTGGTTGATTGCCATTCCATGCCGCACGAAGCGATGGACGGCGTGGCGCGCAGCGGCATGCGGCGGCCTGATGTCGTGCTAGGTGACCGTTTCGGCGCGGCGGCTGGAGGGGAGGTTGTCGACAGGATCGAAGCGGCATTTGTGGATGCTGGTTTCATCGTGACGCGCAACTCGCCCTTTGCCGGGGCCTACATCACCCAAGCCTATGGCCGCCCCTCGCGCGGACAGCACGCGGTGCAGGTTGAGATCGACCGGGCGCTTTATATGAATGAGCGTTTGATTCGCCCTAATGGCGCATTCGAGGCGGTGCAGGCAGCGTTGCAACGGGTGGTGGCCGACGTGGCCCAGATTGGACAAGAACGCCTGCCGCTGGCGGCGGAGTAATCTCAGCGCAGGGCGCGCCCTTTTAGGATCGCTTTTTCGCCAAATCGGCTGCGGATGCTATCTGCGGCGCGCTCGGCCTTGCTGCGCTGCGCCGCGCCGGGGTCGAGCAAATCGCCTCCCGTATCCGCCCCCTCGGCTCCGGAGAGATCGGATAAGCCGACGCCGATAAGACGGTAGGAGCTACGATGTTCGACCTGATCAAATAGCGCGCGGGCCGTGCGGTAGATGCGGTCGGCCAGTTGCGTCGGTTCATGCAGCGACAGGCGACGCGATAGCAAAGAGTGATCGGCGCGTTTGAGTTTTAACGTCACCACACGGCCTGCCATCTCCTTGGCCTTGGCGCGGTCCGCGACCTTTTCCGCCAGTCGCCAGATGTGCCCGTCAAGAATCTCGGCGTTTCCTGTATCGTCAGAGAATGTCGTTTCATTGCTGATCGATTTTACCGGACGGTGGCGCGATACGCGGCGTTTGTCTTGGCCCCGCGCCAAGTGCCACAGCCGGTCGCCCATGCTGCCAAAGCGGACGATTAGATCGGTTTGCTCCCACCGCAGGAGATCGGAGAAGCTGCGGATGCCCGCCTTCTCCAAAGAGGTTTGCGTGGCCGCTCCAACGCCCCAGATCATGCCGACGGGTTTGTCGCGCAGAAAATCCGCCGTTTCCCCTGCGCCAATCACCGAAAACCCATGCGGCTTGTCGAGGTCCGAGGCGACTTTGGCTAGAAATTTATTATGGCTCAGTCCGATAGAGCCGGTCAGACCCAGTTCCATTTTCATCCGCCGCACCAGCCGCGCCAGCATCATTGCGGGTGGCTGGCCGTGTAGCCGCGCGGTGCCGGTCATGTCGAGGAAGGCTTCATCGAGCGACAGAGGCTCAATCGCCGGGGTCATTTCTTCCATCATCGCGCGAATGGCGCGGGAGGCTTCGACATAGGCCTCCATCCGGGGCTTGATGATCACCGCTTCGGGGCAAAGCTTGAGCGCCTGAAACATCGGCATTGCAGAACGCACCCCACGGATGCGCGCCACATAACAGGCGGTCGACACAACGCCGCGCCGCCCGCCGCCGATGATAACGGGTTTGCCGGCCAGTTCGGGATTGTCGCGTTTCTCAACCGAGGCATAGAAGGCGTCACAATCCATATGGGCGATCGACAAGTCGAAAAGCTCGGGATGTGACAGCACACGCGGGCTGCCACAGCGCGAACAGCGCCGCGCAGGCGGGATTTCGTTCAAACAGTCGCGACAGAGAATAACCAGGCACACACCGAGAGGGCAGGGTTCGGGCAACAACTCTAAACAAATCGCGGAGGTTTAACCATGGGCTTTGAAGGGGCCAAGCTGGCGCTTTATCTTGGTGGAAAGCTGGCCGTGATCCTACGCGATGACACGCCGGGGCTGCCTTTTGCCGATCATTGGGATTTGCCCGGCGGCGGGCGTGAAGGAGAAGAGACCCCGCTGGCCTGTGCGCTGCGCGAATGTCACGAGGAGTTGGGGATAGCTGTGCCGGAGGACGCGGTGATCTGGCAGGGCAGTTTTGACGAGGCGGGGCTAAACAAATGGTTTTTCGTCGCGCATCTACCGGCGCATGCGGAGGCTGAGATCGTATTTGGCAACGAGGGACAGCGTTGGCGTTTGATGGAGGAAGAAGAGTTTTTGAACCACCCCCGAGCCGTGCCCGCATTTCAGGACAGGCTTCGGGTCTATCTGGGGCAGTCGGGTGCCGACAAAATTAAAGCTATTTGAGGGGAATAAAGGCCCCCCGCTTGTGTGAGCGGGGGGAGGTGACGAACATCAGGAAGAACCAGTTCGTCGGGGAGTATCACCTGAGTTCAACATAACATGTCGGGGCGATCAGGCCTAACGATGATGGCTGTGTGGCACGTGCATCCCGCCGCCCTGTGGTCGATTTGCTACAGAGGTCGGGAAGCGCTTTGTTAATGCTTGGAAATTTCCCGCAACACTTCACGGGCGGCAGCGGCTGGGTCTTTGGCCTGCCAGATTGGACGGCCCACAACGATGTGATCGGCGCCATCTGAGATGGCCTGTCCCGGTGTCGCAACACGTTTTTGATCGCCCAGAGCAGCACCTTGAGGACGTACGCCGGGAGTGACGATAAGCTTGCCCATCGCTTCGGGCAACGCGCGGATCGCGGCAGCTTCTTGGGGTGAGGCGATGACACCATCGGCCCCGGCATCCAATGCGCGGCCTGCGCGGGTCAGTACCAAATCTTTCAGATCGCCCGATTGGATCAGGGCCGCGTCAAGGTCGGCGCGGTCTAGCGAGGTCAGGATCGTAACGGCGAGGATCTTCATATCGGTGCCTGCCGCACCCTGTTTAGCAGCCGCCACCACATGCGGGTCGCCGTGGACCGTCAAAAAATCTAAATCGAACTGTGCCAGTCCACGCACTGCAGCTTCGACCGTGGCGCCGATATCGAAAAGTTTCATATCAAGGAAGATGCGCTTGCCATGTTCCTGTTTGAGCTCGTTGGCCAGTGCCAGCCCGCCACCCGTCAGCATGCCAAGGCCGATTTTATAAAAGCCCACGGCCTCTCCCAGGGTCTGGGCCAATTCCATCCCCGCGACCGCGTGGGGAACATCAAGGGCGACGATCAGACGGTCATCAGACATGTGAGGGCTCCTGCCAATTTTCGAACGGCTTTGACCTACGCCGCGGCGCGGGGCAAGTCCATCATTCATGAGGGTAGCAGGCAAAAAAGAGGCCCGAACACCGCATCGCGGGTCCGGGCCAAGTGTTCAGAGACTTAGCAGGCAGGCACTGGTCTCTGGTATGCGGATCGCCAACTCGGGACAGTGAGGTGGCGGCAGGTCCGCGGGCTGCCGCGCGGCAGGCAGGTGCCGCGCGGAAGAGGGTCAGGCTGCGTCACGACCGGGGAGGTGCATGACCTCTTCTAGCCAACGCAGCGGATCAAAGCTGCGGCGTCCGGCCCGCTGAGCGGGGACGTGGCGCAATACTTCGGAACTCATGCCACGCTTCTGGGCGTGGCGGCGAAGTGCTTGGCGGGAGAGGCCGTCAGCGGCATCGCGGAATGACATGGTGATCGGCGCCTCAATGGCGCAGGCATAGCGGCGCATCTGTTCACCGTCTTGAACAGTCACTAGCGCTTCGAAACACTGAGTGGCCGCATTATATGTGACATCTGTCAACTGGGTAGGGCGCGTCTGCATCGTTTCACCTCTTGCGTTCTTCTGAACCTTGGCAGGTCTTGCAGTCCTGCTCTCGTCTGGTGGGTAAACGCGAGAGGCAGTCAAATGGTTTCATTATGGTTACAGCTTCTGTGGATAAAAGTTAACAATGCCTTTAATTCAAGGGTATAGGGTTGTATTTTTTTGACGCGAATTTGCCGTATTTTTGCCTTATTGGTTGAGTTCCACCTGTTATTTGCCTCTCACTAAGCAGTAATTTGCGGCCTAACGGTCTTGAACCGGCGGGCCCACTTCCCAAATTGATATCGAGGCTCAGACCGCTGCGTGCCACTTGTCGGGCGCAGCATTTTAGGGCGCTTGTAGAAAAGGAGAGACCCATGGACTTGAGCAAGTTCACGGAAAGATCGCGCGGCTTCATTCAAGCGGCGCAGACCATTGCAACACGGGAAAGCCATCAGCGGCTGGCCCCTGAACATGTACTCAAAGCACTGCTGGACGATGACCAGGGGCTGGCGCGCAACCTGATCGCGGCATCAGGCGGCGATGGTGCGCGCGTGATGCAGGCGCTTGACCTCGCGCTTGGCAAAATCCCGAAAGTCACCGGCGATGCGGGGCAAGTCTATCTGGACGGCACCACGGCCAAGGTCTTGGCCGAGGCCGAAACCATGGCCAAGAAAGCGGGCGATAGTTTCGTCACTGTCGAACGCATTCTGACTGCGCTCTGCTTGGTGAAATCCGGTGCGAAAGCTGCATTGGAAGCTGGTAAGGTAACGGCCCAAGGGCTGAACGCCGCCGTCAATGACGTGCGCAAGGGCCGCAAAGCCGACAGCGCGACGGCGGAGGACAGCTATGAGGCTTTGGAGAAATACAGCCTCGACCTGACCGCGCGGGCCGAAGAGGGCAAAATCGACCCCATCATTGGTCGGGATGAAGAAATCCGCCGCGCGATGCAGGTGCTCAGCCGTAGGACCAAGAACAACCCGGTGCTGATCGGTGAGCCGGGCGTCGGCAAGACCGCCATCGCCGAAGGCTTGGCGCTGCGCATCGTACATGGTGACGTGCCTGAATCCCTGCGCAACAAACGTCTGCTCGCGCTCGACATGGGGGCGCTGATCGCTGGCGCGAAGTATCGTGGTGAGTTCGAAGAGCGGCTTAAGGCCGTTCTGACTGAAGTCACCGAGGCTGCGGGCGAGGTGATCCTCTTCATCGACGAGATGCACACGCTGGTCGGTGCCGGTAAAGCCGATGGCGCGATGGATGCGTCGAACCTGTTGAAACCTGCGTTGGCGCGGGGCGATTTGCACTGCGTTGGGGCCACGACGCTCGACGAGTATCGCAAGTATGTCGAGAAAGATGCAGCGCTTGCGCGGCGCTTCCAGCCGGTGATGGTTCAGGAGCCGACGGTGGAAGACACTGTTTCGATCCTGCGTGGCATCAAAGAGAAGTATGAGTTGCACCACGGCGTGCGCATTTCCGACACCGCGCTGGTCGCGGCGGCGACGCTGAGCCATCGCTACATCACCGACCGTTTCCTGCCCGACAAGGCGATCGACCTGATGGACGAGGCCGCGAGCCGTCTGCGGATGGAAGTCGACAGCAAGCCCGAAGAGCTGGACGCGCTGGACCGTCAGATTCTGCAACTTCAGATCGAGGCCGAAGCGCTGAAGAAAGAAGATGATACCGCGTCCAAGGATCGGCTGGAGACTTTGCAGAAAGACTTGAGCGATCTGCAAGACCGCAGCGCCGAGATGACGGCGCAGTGGCAGGCCGAACGCGACAAGCTGGCCGGGGCGCGTGACATCAAGGAGAAGCTCGACCATGCGCGGGCCGAGCTCGACATCGCGAAACGGGAAGGTAACCTCGCGCGTGCGGGCGAGCTATCTTATGGCGTGATCCCGCAGTTGGAGCGCGACCTTGAGGCCGCCGAGGGCCGTGAGGACGATATGATGGTCGAAGAGGCCGTGCGCCCAGATCAGATTGCCAGCGTGGTCGAACGTTGGACGGGCATCCCGGCGGGCAAGATGCTTGAGGGTGAGCGCGACAAGCTGCTGCGCATGGAAGACCAGTTGCACGACCGGGTGATCGGTCAGAATGCTGCCGTGAAGGCGGTTGCCAATGCCGTGCGCCGTGCGCGTGCTGGGCTGAACGATGAGAATCGCCCGTTGGGCAGCTTCCTCTTCCTCGGGCCGACCGGTGTGGGCAAGACCGAGCTGACCAAGGCCGTGGCCGAGTTCCTCTTTGACGACGACAATGCGATGGTACGCATCGACATGTCGGAGTTCATGGAGAAACACTCGGTGGCCCGTCTGATCGGTGCCCCTCCGGGTTACGTCGGTTATGATGAGGGCGGTGTGCTGACCGAAGCGGTGCGGCGGCGTCCTTATCAGGTTGTGCTCTTTGACGAGGTCGAAAAGGCGCATCCGGATGTCTTCAACGTGCTGTTGCAGGTGCTTGACGATGGTGTGCTGACCGATGGTCAGGGCCGCACGGTCGATTTCAAGCAAACGCTGATCATCCTAACCTCGAACCTTGGCGCGCAGGCGCTCAGCCAATTGCCGGATGGCGGTGACATGGCGCAGGCCAAACGTGACGTGATGGACGCAGTGCGGGCGCATTTCCGGCCTGAATTCCTAAACCGTCTGGATGAGACGATCATCTTTGACCGTCTGGGCCGTGCGGATATGGACGGCATCGTCACGATCCAGATGGCACGGCTGCTCAAGCGGCTGGCCGGGCGGAAGATCACGCTTGATCTGGATGATGCTGCACGGAAATGGCTGGCGGATGAGGGCTATGATCCGGTCTTCGGCGCGCGGCCACTCAAGCGGGTGATCCAGCGCACCGTGCAGGATCCGCTGGCAGAGATGCTGCTGGCCGGGGATGTGAAGGACGGCGATACCGTCACCGTTCGCGCCGGTGCCGATGGGTTGATCATTGGCGATCAGATCGCTGCCTCGAACCGTCCTAAGCCGGATGATGCCACGGTACACTGAGCGTTAGACGATAATAGAAATGGGCCGGGGATAGCTCCGGCCCTTTTAAGTTCTCAATCGAAGGATGCTTCGATCACGTGAGATCACTCGCCGATTGCTTCCTTCACGATTGTGTCCAACAAGCTTTGCACCTCTTGCATGGGCCCTTCGGGGAAAGCGCGGTAGCCAATTGTCACCTCGTCACTTTCAGGAAGTTGCATGACAAAGATATCGTAGGGGCAGAAGCCCACATTCATCGGATCGGCCTCCATCACCTTGCGTGACAGCGATGCCGAGCAGAAGCTGAACACATCGGCTGCTTCAAACACCTTCACGTCAGAGCCAACATCCGCACCGGTGCGGTCGAGCATTTCACCGACATGGCTGACATTCTCAGGCACCAGCCCTTGGTTAAGAATGGCGTTCTCTACCCCAAAGGTCACATCCCCGAAGCTTTGGTCGATGGTATAGGTGACCATCTCGTCGGCGTGGGCTGCGCTGGCCATCAAGGCGACTGCGAGTATGAAACGAACCATGGCGGCACTCCTTTGGATAACGGCACCTGACATTCCGGTGTGCTGGCTGAAATCCTGACGAAAGGATTTGGTACAGTCTGCGGCAGGCGCTAGCTTCCATTAACTATAGTAGGGAGCGCAGAAATGGCCAATCGCTGGATTAACCAACTTACGGATCGGGACGTTACCGACGAGGCGATCTATCTGAACCGACGGCAGATTATCGGCGGTGCGGCGGCAGGGCTGGGCCTTGCTGGGTTGGGGCAGGGGGCGATGGCCCAAGAGGGGCTAACCCCGAACGATTACGAAGATATCACCCAATACAACAATTACTATGAGTTCGGGACCGACAAGGGCGACCCTGCGAAATACGCCGATGCACTGACAACCGCCCCTTGGACGGTGTCGATCGAAGGGATGGTCGATAAGCCGGGCGACTACGCATTCGAAGATATCATGAAGGCCATGACCGTCGAAGAGCGCATCTACCGTCTACGCTGTGTCGAGGCATGGTCAATGGTGGTGCCATGGAACGGCTTTGAGCTTGCCGATCTACTGAATATGGCGGGCGTGCAATCCGGTGCGAAATACGTCGCCTTTGAAACCGCTTACCGCCCCGAGGAAATGCCCGGCCTGCGATTCCCGGTATTGGACTGGCCTTATGTCGAAGGTCTGCGGTTGGATGAAGCGATGCATCCGCTGACGATCATGGCGACCGGCATCTATGGCCGTGACATCCCTAATCAGAATGGCGCACCACTGCGTTTGGTGGTGCCGTGGAAATACGGGTTCAAGTCGATCAAATCCGTGGTGCGGATCACCCTGACAGACAAACAGCCCCCCACCAGTTGGAACAAAGCCGGGCCGCGCGAATACGGTTTCTATAGTAATGTGAACCCCGAGGTGAGCCATCCACGCTGGTCGCAAGCCGATGAACGGCCCATCGGTGGCGGGCTGTTCGCGCGCCGGCAGCCGACGCTGATGTTCAACGGCTACGAAGAAGAAGTCGTAGGCCTCTACAAAGGTATGGACCTAACCGCGAACTTCTGATGCGTGACACACTATATATGCACAGCGATATATATGCACAGCGATTTTCGGCGCCCCGGCGGAGGGGCTAAACGGGGCAGGGTGGCGGAGTGATGGCCGGTCTGATTGACAGCCTGAACGGTCTTGCCCGGCGTATTCCTGTCTGGTCCGTCTACCTTCTGCTGGCCCTGCCGATCCCGTGGTTCTTTTATCAAGGGCTTAACGGTGGGCTGGGTCGCGATCCGGTAAAGGCGCTTGAGCATGTCTATGGCCTATGGGCGCTGCGTCTGTTGATCGTCGGCTTGGCGATTACCCCGCTACGTCGAACCACAGGCATTAATCTTCTGAGATTTCGCCGGGCCGTCGGTGTCATGACCTTTGTCTATGCACTTGCACACCTCATGGTTTGGGCCGTGCTTGATGTGCAGGCGCTGTCACGTGTTTGGGCGGATATCCTCAAACGTCCCTACATTACCATCGGAATGGCGGGGTTCCTTTGTCTGGCCCCTTTAGCAGCCACGTCGAACAACTGGTCGCTGCGCAAACTAGGGGCGCGGTGGCGCAAGCTTCATCGGCTTACCTATGTCGCGGCACTTCTGGCTGGGTTGCATTTCCTGTGGCTCGCTAAGGGTTTTCAGTTAGAGCCCTTGGTCTACGCTGGTCTGATCCTAGCCCTATTGATCTACCGTTTGCCCCATAGGCGCATCTTCCGACGATTTTCGCAGGCTGGATAACTCGGAGCCGCGGGAGCCCACCGATTCCTGCCTCGGATTCGTCGCACAAAGCGCCATGGCCTGTGGATAACTGGTGGCGTTAACATCGCCTTATTGTTTGGAGGTTAGTGGCGTGAATTTCTCCGGGGGTCAGATTTTCCTAAGTTGTTGTATAGATTGGACTATTCTTGGTTTTCACAAAAACTACACAAAACCCAGAAAAAGGGGTTGCGGGTTTCTGTCACTCGCCTTAGAACCCCCTCTACCGGCGGCGCAGAGATGCGGCGGCGGGGCGCCAGACGGGGCGGACGGGAGCGGCGACGCTAGGTTCGGTTCGGAAGGTGGGTAAAAATTCGAGGTAATAGAGGCGGGGCGCGCCAAGGTTATAGGGCGCATCTCAGTTTCTTTTGTCTCAACGCTGTTTGAAAATTTGATATCTGAAGAGATATGTGGGCGGTTTGGTTCATTCGATGGATCAACGTCTGTATATCGCGCTCTTAGGCTTCGGCCGATGATAGAGTGTCAGCTTCACTGTTTGGACGGCTTTCGGCTACTTTGTAGT
>NZ_FOPG01000004.1 GCF_900113435.1 Sulfitobacter dubius
GCCGCCACGCCGATGGCTGAGCGCGCGCTTGATCTGCTAGAACGCTACGCCCCCGGCACCCGCGCCCGTATCCTCGACCGCCATGTGGTGACACCCGCGATGCTGGAAGCCGACAACCCCAACCTCATTGGCGGCGATCAGGTCTGCGGCAGCCACCACCTGCACCAGCATTTCCTGAACCGCCCCGCCCGCGGCTTTGCCGATGGCAGCACGCCGATCAGAGGGCTTTACCACACCGGTGCCGCTGTTTGGCCCGGAGGTGGCACAGGGGCAGGGCCCGGCACCTTGCTCGCCCAAAAACTCGCCGGAAAATAACAATAAAAACCAAAATAACCATTTCTCAGGGAGAGAAAGATAATGAAACTATCCAGACGTAGCCTACTCAAGACCAGCGCCGCGGCGGCAACCTTTGCCACTGTCGGCCTGCCCAGCTTTGCCCAAGAAATCGATGAATTGGTCATCGCCTATAACGTCAACCTGCCCAGTTGGGATCCGACAGTGGGTCCTTCGGCGGTGAACCCAACAATCCAAGGGTTCTATCAGTCGATCTTTGATCTCTATATCCCGCAGAACCCTGACCTGTCCTTCGGCCAAGGCTTGATCACCGACTACGGTTGGAATGACGATCAGACCAAAATTTGGATGGAGGTCCGCGACGGGGTGACATGGCACAACGGCGATCCTTTCACCGCCGAAGATATTGCATGGTCGCTTGAACGTGCCGCGAATGCCGAGACAGGCAACCCGATCCAATTTATCTGGGGCAAGGTCGAAAACATCACCGCCGAGGGCAACCGTGTCACGGCGGATGTTAAGGAATATGAGCCGACGTTCTTTAAGTGGATGTCATTTCTTACCGGCTATGTGCTGCCCAAGAAGTACTACGAGGAAGTCGGCGCAGACGGGTTTGAGGCCGCGCCCATTGGCACCGGCCCCTATATGGTCGAGAAGTTTGAACGCAACGCTTTCGTGCGGTTGAAAGCGAACGAGAATTACTGGGGCGGCGCACCCGCATTCAAAAGTGTGACGATCAAATTCGTGACCGACGCGGCCTCTCGCGTGGCGGAGATTGAATCGGGCAACAGCCATGTCACGCTCGAAGTGCCATACGAAGAGTTCGACCGCCTGAAAGCCAAAGACGGTATCGAAGGCGTGGCCGAGCCGATTTCCGACATCGGGATGATCTTTCTTAACGACATCGATGTGATGACAGACCCGAACGTGCGTAAAGCCGCAGCGCTGGCGATCGACAAGGGTCTTATCATCGAACGGCTGCTGTCGGGCTACGGCGTGGCAATCGACACGATGCAGACCCCAGACTATGCCGCCTATGATGAGACCATCACCGTCGGTCATGACATGGAAAAGGCGAAAGAACTATTGGCAGAGTCGGGCTATAGCGTCGATAATCCAGTGAAGTTCAAAATCCAGACCACTAAGGGCTTCAAGCCTAAGGATTACGAGATGGTGCAGGCCATCGTCGGGCTTTGGCGCAAGGTCGGGATCGAGGCCGAGATCGAGGTCTATGAGATCGCCAAACACTACGAGTTGCGCGCGGCGGATACGCTGGCACCGGCGGCCTTCTACAACTGGGGCAATTCGGTGGGCGATCCGACGACCTCGACCGGCTTTGCCATGTTCGGCCCCTCGCCGCATTCGGTCTGGGACGGGGAAGAAACCTTCAACATGATCCTGCCGCTTTGGGGCGAGAAGGACGAGGCCAAGCGCATCGAAGGTTGGAAAGCCGTTGACCGTCATATCGCCGAGAACGCTGAGGTGATCCCGCTGCTGCAATATGTCCAGCCGATCCTGCATGTCTCGGGCGTCAATGTGGTGCCGCACCGTTCAGGCGCGCTGCTGCCGCATCTGATGACGCGCGCCTAACGCAAGCCGGATTTGACGGGGCGGCGTTTGTCGCCCCGTCACCCCAACCTTCAGAGGTAAAATGACCCTATTGCGTAATATATTGATGCGGCTTCTTAGCACCGCCATCACGCTCTTTGGTGTGGCCGTGATCATCTTTGTGGTGATCCGTGTCGTGCCGGGCAACCCCATCGCCATGATGCTCCCCCCCGGCGCGACAGAGGCCGATATCGCCCGGCTTCAGGCGCAATATGGGTTTGATAAGTCGATCTTTGAACAGTTCATGATCTGGCTGCGTGGGGTGGTTCAGGGTGACTTCGGCACATCGATCTCGCTGCGCCAGCCGGTCAGTTCGTTAGTATTAAACCGTCTGCCCGCAACGCTGGAGCTAAGCATCGTCGCCTTGCTGATTGCGGTGGTGATCGGCGGCACCATGGCGCTGACAGGCACGCGCTGGCGCAATACCCGCAAGGAGGGTGCCATTGATGTCTCAACTGGCATGGCCCTGTCGATCCCGGATTTCCTTTGGGGGTTGGTGTTGATCCTGCTCTTTGGCGTGCTTTGGCCGGTGTTTCATATCTCGGGACGCATTTCCCCCGCGCTCGACATTGATTTCACCACCAACTTTTACCTTTTCGAAGCCCTGCTGCGGCTGCGTTTTGACGTGTTGGGCGATCTGATCGGCCATATGTTCATGCCCGCGCTGGCGCTAGCAATCCCGCTGTCGGCGATCATTGCGCAGCTGCTCAAGCAAAGCCTGAAAGAAACCATGCATCTTGATTACGTTACCCTGTCGCGCACCCATGGCTATGGCGAACACCATGTCATTACCCGGGACGCGTTGCCCAATGCGATCTTGCCAACGCTCACGCTGGTGGGCGTGCAGTTCACCTTTCTGATCGGCGGCACTGTCATCATCGAGCGGCTGTTCAGCTACGAAGGTTTGGGCAATATGGCCATCGACGCTGTGATCAACCGCGACCTGCCGTTGATCCAAGGGATCGTGATCTTGTTCGCGCTGATTTTCACCCTCGTGAACCTAGCTGTCGATATGCTCTATGTGGTGTTGAACCCAAGGTTGCGCCATGCGTGATGCGAGAGGTGATGTAAAACGCCCCATCGGGCTGCGGCTTTGGCTGTCGGGCGGGTGGCTGATCCTGCTGGTGCTGGCCGCTTTGCTCGCACCGTGGATCGCCCCGCAGGATCCGCTGGCGCAGGATCTCTTCACGTCACGCCTGCCGCCATTTTGGGAGGCAGGGGCCGAGCCGGGCTATTGGCTGGGGTCGGATTCGCTGGGCCGCGATGTGCTGAGCCGTATCATCCACGGCGCGCGTCTGGCGCTGATTGTGGCGCTGGTGGCGGGCACGCTAACCTGCGTGATCGGCACGGCGTTGGGGTTGATCGCGGGCTACTATCGCGGCTGGCCGGATCGGATCATCAGCCGCTTTGTCGACATCTGGATGGCCTTCCCGCCGGTGCTGTTTGCCATTCTGCTGATCGCGGTTCTGGGCACCGGCCTTACTTCTATCATCATCGCCATCGTGGTGATCGACTGGACCCGTTTTGCCCGCGTGATCCGGGCCGAAGCGATGACCCAAGGCGCGATGGATTATGTCGCCTCTGCCCAAGTGGCGGGGCGCAAACGGATGGGAACGATGCTAACCGAGATCTTGCCGAATGTGCTGCCCACGATCATTGCGCTGCTGACGCTAGAGATGGGGATTGCCGTGATCGTCGAAGCGATCCTGAGCTTCGTGAACCTGTCGATCTCGACCGATAGCCCCACGTGGGGGGGCATGATCTCTGAAGGGCGCACCTCGGTCCATCAGGCGTGGTGGGTGCTGGTCTTTCCGCTGATCACATTGTTTCTGACGGTGCTCAGCTTCTCTCAACTAGGCGAAGGGTTGAAAGACCGCTTTGATCCGGTGCTGCGATGAATGCCTTTCTGGAAATCCGCAACCTCTGCGTTACGCTGAAAGGCGGCGCGCCGATCCTGCGCAATGTCTCGCTCAGCGTGTCGGCGGGGCAGGTGCATGGGCTGGTAGGCGAAAGCGGCGCGGGCAAGTCGATGATCGGCAAGGCGGTGCTGGGCACTCTGCCGCGTGCGCTTGCGGTGACGCGGGGCGAGATCTGGCTTGATGGGGTCGATCTGCAAACCCTGCGCCCGGCTGAACGTCGCCGCCGTATCGGCGCATCGGCGGCGCTGATCCCACAAGACCCGCTGACCGCACTCAACCCCGCCCGGCGCATCGGGCCGCAGATCACCCGGCGGCTGGTGGATATCCTCGGCTGGTCCCGCGCCGATGCTGAAGCCCGTGCACTGGAGCTGTTGGCTGAGGTCCAGATCCCCGACCCGGCGCGCGTGATGCGCAGCTACCCGCATGAGCTGTCGGGCGGTATGCGCCAGCGCATCCTGATTGCTGCCGCCTTTGCTGCCGAGCCGAAACTTATCATCGCAGATGAACCGACGACGGCGCTCGATGTGACGGTGCAAAAGCAGATCCTGCGACTGATAGCCGACATGCAGACGCGCCATGGGACGGCGCTTTTGTTCGTGACCCACGACCTTGGCGTCGTGTCCAAGGTCTGCGACACGCTCAGCGTGCTTTATGCGGGCAAGGTCGTGGAAGAGGCGCAGATGCGGCGGTTTTTCATGCATCCTATACATCCCTATTCGGCGGCACTCTTGGCGGCGACACCAAGTTACAAAGACCCCGAAGGGTCGCTGACCCCGGTGCCGCAATCGGTGATCGATCAGGTCGAGCGCGAAGTGACGGACCATGACCGGAGGGCGGGCCTTTGATGTACCAAGTAAGAGACCTGCGACTGTCTTTCCCAGACATGACCCGCAAACCGCTGTTCGGCGCGGCCCCACGGATCGAAATCCTGCGCGGGCTCAGCTTCGATGTGTCGAAAGGTGCTGTGCTCGGCATCGTCGGTGGTTCGGGTTCGGGCAAATCCACATTGGGCCGCACCATGCTGCGGCTGTTGGAGCCGACGGGCGGCAGCATCACCTTCAATGGGCGCGACATTACCCATTTGGAGGAGGACGCCTTGCGCCCGATGCGTGCGCAGATGCAGATGATCTTTCAAGACCCGATGTCCTCGCTCAACCCGCGTCGGCAGGTGGGGGGCATCATCGCCGGTCCGCTGCGGGTGCAGGGGCATGACGGCATTCCCGCCAAAGTGACCGAGGCGCTGGACATGGTGGGGCTGCCGCGCAGTTTCGCCAATCGCTATCCCCATGAACTCTCAGGCGGGCAGCGCCAGCGGGTCGGCATTGCGCGCGCCATTGCGCTTAGGCCCGAATTTATCCTCGCGGATGAGATCGTCTCAGGGCTTGATGTGTCCTCTCAAGCGCAGGTGCTGAACCTCTTGCAGGAACTGGTGCGCGAATTGGGGCTGACCTTGGCCTTTATCAGCCATGATATGTCGGTGATCCGGCGGCTTTGTGATCAGATCATCGTGCTCTATCAGGGGGAGATTGTGGAGCAGGCGCAAACCGCAGACCTCTTTGCCGCGCCACAGGCGGAATACACCCGCACGCTGCTAGATGCGATTCCGTTGCCTGACCCGGATCAAGTCTGGGCCTGACATGTAGAAATCATTGACGAAAAGGCTGGGGCCGAGTTTCTTGCTCGGCGCTATGCCGCCGTCTTTGGCTTACGCGAGGCAACGTCTTGCATGTACTCTCTGTTTTCGATTGATTACTTTTCAATCAGAACACGAACTTCCAAACAACGGAGAGTCACCATGAAATTTCGCACCACACTTGCATCCTCTGCACTGGCGCTCGGCCTTGCCTTTCAGGCGCAGGCCGCCGATGTGCCTGAGGGCGTGAACCTTGCCGAAGATCAAAACTACACCTTCTGGCTGCTCGACGCGATCAAGTCGATGGACCCGCAAATCAACACCGACGTCGAAGGTTCTGACGTGCTGCGCAACCTCTTTGAGGGGCTCTACAACGAAGACGGCAACGGGGAGCTGGTCCCCGGGGTCGCGCTCGACCATGAGGTCTCGGAAGACGGCAAGACCTATACGTTCAACCTGCGCAAGGATGCCAAGTGGTCGAACGATGAGCCGGTCACCGCCAACGACTTCGTCTATTCTTGGCGTCGTCTGGCTGACCCGGCGACCGCGTCGGAATACGCCTGGTACATGGAGCTGATGCAGGTCGAAAACGCGCCTGAGATCATCGCAGGCGACACATCCCCCGAAGAGCTGGGGATCCGCGCGGTCGACGATCACACTCTTGAGGTCAAGATCACCACGCCGCTGCCCTATTTCCCGCAAATGTTGGTGCATGGCTCAACCTTCCCCGTGCTGCAAAGTGCTGTCGAAGAGCATGGCGATGACTGGACCGATGCGGGCACGCTCGTCGGCAACGGCGCTTATAAACTGGTCGAGCATCAGTTGGGCGAACGTGTCGTGATGGAGAAGAACGACACCTATTGGGATGCCGACAACGTCGTGATGGAAACGATCACCGCGCTCACGATCAATGACGTGAACCAAGCGCTGACCCGCTATCTTGCCGGTGAGCTGGACCGCGTGGATATCCCCGCCGGGCAGTACCCGCGTCTGAAGAAAGAATACCCCGAACAGGCGGTCTCAACCCCTTATAACTGCTCCTACATCTACATGCTGAACGTGGGTGAGAAGGGACCGGAGGCGTTGAAAAACGTCAATGTGCGCAAAGCCTTGGCTTATGCCATCGACCGCGACATCATCGTGGAACGTATCCTGCAAGGCGGGCAGAAGCCGTCCTACAACTGGACCCACTGGGCGATTGCTGATTTTGAGCGTCCCGAGTTGGATTGGGCCGACAACATGGATCAGGCGCAGCGTGTGGAAAAGGCTAAGGAATTGCTGGCCGAAGCAGGCTATGGCCCCGACAACCCACTTGATCTGACGCTGCAATATAACACGTCGGAAGATCACAAAAAGATCGCCATCGCGGCCTCGCAGATGCTCAAGCAGATCGGCGTGAACCTCACGCTGGATAACTACGAGTGGAAGGTCCACACCGACCGGATGCAGAACCAAGACTACGATATGGCGCGCTATGCGTGGTGCGGGGACTACAACGAGGCCTCGACTTACCTTGATCTGCTGACCTCCTACTCGGGTCACAACAACGGCGAGTTCTATAATGATGCCTATGACAAGCTCATGAAGGACAGCAAAACCGCCGAGGATCCGCAGCCGCTTTATCAAGAGGCCGAGAAGATCTTGGCCGAGGAAATGCCGATCATCCCGATCTACCACTACGCCAACGTCGACATGATCGCGGAAGACATCGAAGGTCTGCCAGAGAACAACGTAAACAACACGTGGTACGGCAAAGACCTCTATCGTACCGCGGAGTAACCTCTCGACATTCGGGCAGCCCGGCGGTTAAGGCACGGGCTGCCCGATTCTATTCTACACCCCCACAACCCCCCGTATCCGGAGCGCACGCCTCTTGCTCAGTTACATTCTCAAGCGCCTTGCGATTGCGATCCCGACACTTTTGGTGTTGATCGTGATTTCCTTCCTGCTGATGCATTCCGCCCCCGGCGGGCCGTTCACATCCGAGCGGGAACTGCCGCCGCAGGTGCTGGCGAACCTCAATGCGAAATACGGGTTGGATGATCCGTTGTGGAAGCAGATCGGCAGTTATGTCTGGGGCATCGTCTCTGACTTCGATTTCGGGCCAAGCTTTGTCTACAAAGACCGTTCCGTGAATGAGATCATTGCCCAAGGTTTCCCGATCACACTGACCTATGGGCTGTTGTCCTTTGCCGTGGCGGTGATTGTTGGCGTTGGCCTTGGCGTGGCCGCCGCCGTGCGGCACAACTCGCTGCTCGATTATGTCGCGGTTGGGGTTTCCATCGGGGCGCAGGTGCTGCCGAACTTCGTCATGGCACCGATCCTCGTGCTGGTCTTCACGCTCTGGCTCGGCTGGTTGCCCGGTGGTGGCTGGCAGGGGCCGGAATATTGGATCATGCCGGTGATCGCGCTGTCGACGTCTTTCATGGCCTCCATCGCGCGGATCACGCGCTCGTCGATGTTGGAGGTGCTGACCTCGAACCACATCCGCACCGCCCGCGCCAAGGGCCTGCCCGAGCGCCGGGTGATCCTGCGCCATGCGCTGAAACCCGCGATGCTGCCAGTGATTTCCTATCTGGGGCCCGCTTTCGTGGCGATGATCACGGGCTCCGTCGTGGTCGACATCTATTTTTCGACAGGTGGCATCGGCAAAGCCTTTGTCGATTCTGCGCTGAACCGCGACTACGCGGTGATGATGGGGGTGACGATCCTCGTCGGCGCGCTGACCATCTTCTTTAACCTCGTGGTCGATATCCTCTACGGATGGATCGACCCCAAGATCCGGTACTGACATGGTGATGACATCCGAACAACGGGTCGAAGCCAGCGAGCTTGCGGGCAAGGGGCGTTCCCCTTGGGCCGACGCGCGGCGGCGGTTCTTCCGCAACAAGGCGGCGCTGATGGGTCTGGTGATCCTCGGCTTCGTCGTGGCCTTCGCACTTTTTGGCAACAGCCTCGCGCAATGGTCGAACGAGGAACTCGACTACAACGTCATGGGCCAGATCGTCGAACTGGGCGGACCGTCCTTCGAGAGTGGCCATTACTTCGGCACCGACGATTTGGGCCGCGACCTCTTTGCGCGCACCGTGCAGGGCACCCAGATCAGCCTCGCCGTGGGCCTCGTCGGCGCGTTGATCGCCTGCGTCGTCGGCACGCTCTACGGCGCGGTGGCGGGCTATTTCGGCGGGCGCACCGACAGCATCATGATGCGGCTTGTCGATATCTTCATGGCCGTACCCTATATGTTCGTGCTGATCCTGCTCTTGGTGATGTATGGCCGCTCGATCACCATCCTCTTCGCCGGTGTCGGGCTGATTTCATGGATGGAGATGGCCCGCATCGTGCGGGGCCAGACCCTGACCATCAAGGGCCGCGAGTTTGTCGAAGCTGCCCGCGCCACCGGCGTTTCGGCCCCGGTCATCATCCTGCGCCATATCGTGCCCAACCTCTTGGGCGTGATCGCGGTTTACGCCACGCTGCTGGTCCCGCTGATGATCCTGACGGAAAGCTTCATCTCTTTTCTCGGGCTTGGCATTCAGGAACCGTTGACCTCGCTGGGGGCGCTGATCTCCGAAGGGGCGGGCACCATCGCCTATGGCACCACTTGGCAGTTGGGTTTTCCGCTGCTGTTCTTTTGTCTCACGCTCTTTGGCCTGTTCTTCATCGGCGACGGATTGCGTGACGCCCTCGACCCCAAGGATCGCTGATGTCTCTGCTGGAAATCGACAAGCTCAAAGTCACTTTCGAGGGCGACGACGGCCCCGTTCACGCGGTCAACGACCTGTCGCTCTCGATCAACCGAGGCGAGACCCTCGGCATTGTCGGCGAAAGCGGCTCGGGCAAGAGCCAGACCGCCTTCTCGATCATGGGGCTGCTCGCGCCAAATGGGCGCACGGGCGGGTCGGTGCGCTTTGACGGGCAGGAGATTTTGGGCGCGAAGCCGAAAGTTTTGAACAAGATCAGGGCTGAGCGGATTGCGATGATCTTTCAAGATCCGATGACTTCGCTCAATCCTTACATGCGCATCGCGGACCAGATGACCGAGGTGCTTACCCTGCACCACGGCCTGTCCAAACGCGCAGCATTGGCTGAATCGGTACGGATGCTCGACGCGGTGAAGATCCCGGCTGCCAAGGAACGCATCCGCCTCTTCCCCCATGAGTTTTCCGGCGGGATGCGCCAGCGGGTAATGATCGCCATGTCGCTGCTGTGCAAGCCCGACCTGCTGATCGCGGATGAGCCGACCACCGCGCTTGATGTGACTGTGCAGGCGCAGATCATGGACCTTTTGGGCGATTTGCAACAGGATTTCGGCATGGCCACGATCCTTATTACCCATGACCTTGGCGTCGTTGCTGGATTCTGCGAGCGGGTGCTGGTGATGTACGGTGGTCGCGTGATGGAGCAAGGCCCGACCGAGCCGCTCTTTGCCGAGCCGACGCATCCCTACACTCGTGGCCTGCTGGCCGCCGTGCCGCGGGTCGATGACGAAGACGCCACCATGAAGGCGATCCCCGGCAACCCGCCGAACATGGCCGCGCCGCCCCAAGGCTGCCCGTTCCGCCCACGCTGCACCTACGCAGGCGAAGATTGCCGCGTGATGCCACCCCTTGCGCCTTTTGCCGCAGGCCGCGCCCGTGCCTGCCACCGCCCGATTGCGGAGGTCACCGCATGAGCCCGCTTCTCTCAGTGTGCGATCTGCACGTTCGTTTCCCCATCACCCGCGCTGGCGACATGCCTTGGACGAAACCGCGCTATCTGCACGCGGTCAACGGGGTGAGCTTTGATCTGGAGCCCGGCAAGACGCTTGGCGTGGTCGGTGAATCCGGCTGTGGTAAATCCACCCTCGCGCGGGGTTTGATCCAAATGGTCCCGGCGACGGGGCAGGTGAACTGGCGCGGAGAGACCGATTTGTTGTCGCTGAGCCCACGGCAGATGAAGCCCTACCGCTCTGAGATTCAGATGGTGTTCCAAGACCCGCTCGCCTCTCTCAACCCGCGCATGACGCTGGGGCAGATCATCGCAGAACCGCTTCGGACCCACCGGCCAGACGTTTCGGCGAAGGAGCGCCGCGCCCGCGTGGCACAGATGATGGAGCGTGTGGGCCTGCTGCCGCAAATGATCAATCGCTACCCGCATGAATTCTCGGGCGGGCAGTGTCAGCGTATCGGCATCGCCCGTGCTCTGATCGTTGAGCCAAAACTCCTGATCTGCGACGAGCCGGTTTCAGCCCTTGATGTATCGATTCAGGCGCAGGTGATTGAACTGCTCAAAGAGTTGCAGCGCGATCTGGGGCTGGCGATGATCTTTATCGCCCATGACCTCAGCGTGGTGAAGAACATTTCGGACGAGGTCATGGTGCTCTATCTCGGACGAATCATGGAAAAGGCCCCCAAGGCGGAACTCTACGACAATCCGCAGCACCCCTATACGCAGGCCTTGCTGTCCGCCGTGCCGATCCCCGATCCGGTGGCTGAACGCGCCAAAAAGATCGTGCCGATGACTGGCGATATGCCGTCACCGATGAACCCGCCTTCGGGCTGTGTCTTTCGTGGCCGCTGCCCCCGCGCACAGGCAGATTGCGCCGAGGTGATACCAGAGGCGGGCAGCGATGAGCATCAGGTGGCTTGCATCCATCCCGGCCCGATGCGGGAAAAAGAAATGACAGCAGGGAACTAACGCCCTTCTGTTGATTTAAACCCCTTTATAACAACGTGCTACCCACACTCTTGCAATCGGGCAGCGACTTCTCATCCTAAGAAAATGATATACGTCTATCAAAAATGATTGACGTATATCAAAATATCCTCATAGATAGGGTCAAGACGCGCCGCTTGGGAGGGTTGGCGCGATGGGGGAGGGATCATGACAAGTCCAACGCTGAGCGATGTCGCACGTGCTGCCGGGGTGAGCTATGCCACCGCAGACCGGGTGATCAATAATCGCGGCAATGTGGCTGAGAAGTCCATCGCTAAGGTGCGCGAAGCGGTCACCTCTCTTGGCTATGTGCGCAATGTTGCGGCGGCCAACCTGTCGCGGGGTCGCATCTACCGGCTCGCATTTTTGATCCCCCGCGGTTCCAACGCTTTCTTCAACCGTATCCGCCAGCACATCGACCACGCCGCCGCCCATCAGGCCAGCGAGCGTGTGACCGCCGAGGTGATCGAGGTTGCAGCCTTCGCGGTAGAAGGGCTGCAAGACAGTATCTTGGCCCTGCTTGAGCGCGATTTCGACGGTGTTGCCATCGTCGGGCTGCAAAGCGCTGCGCTCGAGGCGCCTTTGGCCGAATTGCGCGCCAAAGGGGTGGCCGTGGTGGGCCTTGTCTCCGACCTGCCACACGCCGCCCGCGCGGCCTATATCGGCATCGACAACATCGCCGCCGGGCGCACCGCTGGCCGGATGGTAGGCCTTGCCCACGGCGGGCAGGGTGGGAAGGTGCAAACTTTTGCAGGTTCGCTCAACGCGCGCGACCACGCAGAGCGCCTTGCTGGTTTTCGCGAAGTGCTCAGCGCCGATTTCCCGCAGATTACGGTGCTTGATCCGATCATGACCAAGGACGAAGCGCAGGTCCTTCAAGCGCAGATGCAAAAGGTGCTAAGCCAGCAAGGGCTGACAGCGATTTATAACGTCGGCGCGGGTAACAGTGGCCTAATCGCAGCGCTTGATGGCGATCAGGGAACACGCCCCTTTTGTGTGGTGCATGAACTTGTCGCCCATTCCCGCCAAGCACTGATGGCGCGACAGATTGACCTGGTCATTGACCAGCGCCCAGACGTTGAAATCAACCGCGCCTTTACCGTCCTGCGCGCCCTGATTGACGCGAAAGATTTGCCACCGATGCCGGACCTCGTTCCGACAGTTTATGTGCGGGACAATCTGCCCGCCGACACATTGACCGATAAGATGAAAGCCCAAGACACATGAGTGATTTCTTCAAAGATATTAAGCCACTTTCCTATGATCCAGACGGGTCTGATCTGGGCTTTCGCCACTACAACCCCGACGAAGTGTTTATGGGCAAGCGGATGGAAGACCACCTGCGTTTTGCCGTGGCCTATTGGCATTCCTTTGCGTGGCCCGGCGGCGATCCCTTCGGCGGCCAGACATTCGACCGCCCGTGGTTTGGCGAGACGATGGACATGGCACGCCTCAAGGCCGATGTGGCGTTTGAGATGTTCGACCTTTTGAACGCGCCTTTTTTCTGCTGGCACGATGCCGATATCCGCCCCGAAGGCGATACATTCGCCGAGAGCCTGCGTAATTTCGAAGAGATCATCGACTACCTCGGCACCAAGATGGAAAGCTCCAAGACCAAGCTGCTTTGGGGCACGGCGAACCTCTTTGGTCACCGCCGCTTCATGTCGGGCGCGGCCACAAACCCCGACCCGGAGATTTTCGCTTGGTCCGCCGCCACGGTCAAAGCCTGCATGGATGCGACCCACAAGCTGGACGGCCAGAACTATGTGCTTTGGGGCGGGCGCGAGGGCTATGAAACCCTGCTGAACACCGACCTGAAACGCGAACGCCAGCAGGCCGGGCGGTTCTTGCAGATGGCGGTGGAGTACAAACACAAGATCGGCTTCAAAGGCGCCATTCTGGTGGAGCCGAAGCCGCAAGAGCCGACCAAACACCAGTATGATTTCGACGTCGCCACCGTTTACGGTTTCCTTAAGGAGTTCGGGCTTGAGAGCGAGGTTCAGATGAATATCGAACAAGGCCACGCGATCCTTGCGGGCCATTCGTTCGAACATGAATTGGCGCTGGCGTCCTCTCTGGGCATTTTCGGCTCCATCGACATGAACCGCAATGACTACCAGTCGGGCTGGGACACCGACCAGTTCCCCAACAACGTCCCCGAGGTCGCGCTGGCCTATTACGAGGTGCTGAAAGCGGGCGGTTTCACTACCGGCGGCACCAATTTCGACGCCAAGCTGCGGCGGCAATCGCTTGACCCGGTCGATCTGGTCGCGGCCCATGCAGGCGCGATGGATGTCTGCGCGCGGGGCTTCAAAGCCGCCGTCGCGATGTTGGAGGATGGCACGCTCGAGGCCATGCGCGATGAACGCTACGCGGGGTGGGAGAGCCCCGACGCCAAGGCGATGCTGGAGGGTGATCTGGCCAGCATCGCGGCGCAGGTTGCCAAAGACGGCATCAATCCGCAGCCCCGCTCGGGCCGGCAGGAAATTCTAGAGAATATCGTGAACCGGTTCGTTTGAGCCGGGGAAAGGGAGGACCACCATGAAAACGATCAAGGGACCAGCGCTGTTTCTGGCGCAGTTTGCAGGCGACGAAGCGCCCTTCAACTCTTGGGACAGCATCACCAAATGGGCCGCCGATTGTGGCTACAAAGGCGTGCAGGTGCCCAGTTGGGACGCGCGGCTGATCGACTTGGCCAAAGCGGCGTCGAGCAAGGATTACTGCGATGAGTTCAAGGGCAAGGCAGTCGAGAACGGCGTAGAGGTCACCGAACTTTCGACCCACCTTCAGGGCCAATTGGTCGCGGTGCACCCGGCCTATGACACCGCATTCGATGGCTTCGCCGCAGAGGAAGTGCGCGGCAATCCGAAGGCGCGTCAGGAATGGGCGGTCGAGCAGGTGAAGATGGCGCTTTCGGCGTCAAAGAACATGGGCATCGGCGCACATGCGACCTTCTCGGGCGCGCTGGCTTGGCCCTATGTCTACCCATGGCCACAGCGACCAGCAGGGTTGATCGAGACGGCCTTTGATGAGTTGGCCGCGCGTTGGCTGCCGATCTTGAACCACGCCGAAGACTGCGGTGTCGATGTCTGTTATGAAATCCACCCCGGCGAAGACCTGCATGACGGCATCACCTATGAGATGTTCTTGGAACGCACGGGCAATCACGCGCGGGCCAACATGCTCTATGACCCCAGTCACTACGTCCTGCAATGCCTTGATTATATTGATAACATCGACATCTACAAAGACCGGATCAAGATGTTCCACGTCAAGGATGCTGAGTTCAATCCGACAGGGCGTCAGGGGGTCTATTCTGGCTATCAAAGCTGGACAGACCGCGCCGGGCGGTTCCGGTCGCTGGGCGACGGGCAGGTTGATTTCGGCGCGGTCTTTTCCAAAATGGCCGCCAATGATTTCGATGGCTGGGCCGTGGTGGAATGGGAATGCTGCCTCAAGCATCCCGAAGACGGCGCGCGCGAAGGGGCGCAATTCGTCTCCGATCACATCATCCGCGTGACCGACAAAGCCTTTGACGACTTCGCCGATGGCGGCACCGATGAGGCGGCAAACCGCAAGATGCTGGGGATCGACTGATGGCACGTATTCGACTTGGCATGGTGGGCGGCGGCAATGACGCCTTTATCGGCGGGGTGCACCGCATCGCCTCACGCATCGACGACCGGTTTGAACTGGTCGCAGGCGCGCTGTCTTCGACCCCCGAGAAATCCGCCGCGAGTGCGGAGGCTTTGGGCATCCCGCGCTCCTACGGCAGTTTCGAAGAGATGGCCGAGGCCGAAGCCGCCCGCGAAGACGGGATCGATGCGGTCTCGATCGTCACGCCCAACCACGTTCATGCCGCTGCCGCGAAGGCTTTCTTGGCCAAGGGCATCCATGTGATCTGCGACAAGCCCCTGACCTCCACATTGGAGGATGCGGAGGCGTTGGCGGCCAGCGTCGCGGAGGCCGAGGCGCTTTTCATCCTCACCCACAATTACACCGGCTATCCGATGATCCGCCAAGCGCGGGCCATGGTGGCGTCGGGTGATCTGGGCGATATCCGCATCGTTCAGGCAGAGTACCCGCAGGATTGGCTGACCGCTCCGATGGAGAACGAAGGCGTCAAACAGGCCGAATGGCGGACCGATCCCGCACGCTCCGGCGCGGGCGGCTCTGTGGGCGACATCGGCACTCATGCGCATAACCTTGCGTGCTTTGTAAGCGGCTTGCAGGTCGAAAGCATCGCCGCCGATCTGCAAAGCTGGGGCAAGGGGCGCAAGCTGGATGACAACGCCCATATGATGCTGCGTTTTGCTGGCGGCGCGCGCGGCATGCTGTGGTCAAGCCAAGTCGCCCCCGGCAACGAAAACGCGCTGAAGCTGCGGGTCTATGGGGAAAAAGGAGGTCTGGAGTGGTCGCAGGAGGACCCGAACTATCTCTGGTTCACGCCATTGGGAGAGCCGAAGCGTCTGATCACCCGCAACGGAGCAGGGGCGTCGGAGGCCTCGCAATCCGTGAGCCGCATTCCCGGCGGCCACCCCGAAGGTTACCTCGAAGGGTTCGCCACAATCTATAACGAAGCCGCCGATGCGATCCGCGCGGTGCAGGGCGGTGCCAGCCGCGAAAGCGCCATGGGCGTGCTCCCGGGCATCGCGGAGGGGATGGACGGAATGCGTTTCATCAACGCCTGCGTCACCTCCTCGGCCAATGATGCGGCGTGGACCAAGCTATGAGTGCCACCCCCGTTCTTGCCCTGCGCGACGTGAGCAAAAGCTTCGGCTCGATCGAAGTGCTGCACGGCGTGACCCTCGCGCTGGAGCCGGGGACCGTTCATGCGCTGATCGGTGAGAACGGGGCGGGCAAATCGACGACGATGAAGATCATGGCGGGCTATCAACTGCCCAGCAAGGGCGATGTGCAACTCGACGGCGCGCCGGTGCGGTTCAACAGTCTGCACGAGGGCGAGATGGCCGGGATCGTGATGATCCATCAAGAGTTCAATTTGGCCGAGCAGTTGACGGTTGAGCAAAATATCTTTCTGGGACGCGAGTTGAAACGCGGGCCGCTGCTCGACAAAGCTGAGATGCGGCGGCGCACGCGGGACTATCTTGACCGGGTAGCCTGCAACGTGTCCCCGGATGCGCTGGTGTCAAGCCTGTCGAACTCCGACAAACAGATGGTCGAAATCGCCAAAGCCCTGTCGCGCGATGCGCGGGTGTTGATCATGGACGAGCCGACGGCGGTACTGACCAAACGCGAAACCGATGTGCTGTTCAAACAGGTCGCGGCGCTGCGCGCGGCGGGCACGGCAGTTCTGTTCACCTCGCATAAACTCGATGAAGTGGCCGAGATCTCGGACCATGTCACCATCATGCGCGACGGGGCAGTTGTGCATTCGGGGCCAAGCTCGGACATCAGCGAAGACGAAATGGCCACCGCCATGGTGGGCCGCGATGTATCCGACCTCTACCCCGCCAAACCCGGCGTGGAGCGGGGCGCGCCGGAGGTGCTCTCGGTTGAAAACCTCAGCGTGCCGGGCTTTGCCAGCAACGTCTCATTTTCGCTGCGACAGGGCGAGATCTTGGGGCTGGGCGGGCTCATCGGCTCGGGCCGGACAGAGGTGATGGAAGGGCTGGCGGGGCTGCGACCGGCGACGTCCGATCGTGTCACGCTTTTCGGCCAGCCGCTGCAATTCAAACAACCCAGCGACGCGCAGCAGGCCGGGCTGTGCTACCTCACCGAAGACCGCAAGCTGCGCGGGCTGCTGCTGGAACGCGGTATGCGCGAGAACCTGACGCTGCAGAACCTCCATAAGTTCGGCGGCTTCCTGATCGACCGAGGCGCCGAGGAAACGGCGCTGACCCATGCGATCAGCGAGTTCGACATTCGCGCGGGCAGCCGTGACGTGCGTGTGGGCAATATGTCGGGCGGCAACCAACAGAAACTGCTGCTGGCCAAGATCATGCTCTCCGAGCCGCGCATCCTGATCGTCGATGAGCCGACGCGAGGCATCGACATCGGCACCAAGCAGCAAATCTATGCCTTTCTGCGTAAACTGGCCGATCAGGGCCACGCCATTATCGTGATCACCTCTGAAATGCCCGAACTCATCGGCCTTGCCGACCGCGTGATGGTCATGCGGTTAGGCGAGGTCAGCGGCACGCTGAACGCAGGTGAGATCACGGAAGACGCGATTGTCCGCCTCTCGATGGGGCTGCGCGCCGAACAAATGCCGATGACGGCCTAAGGAAACGAAGATGACAGATGTAACCACACCTCACACCAAAAGCTTCCGGATGCCGTCGATGTCCGTCCTCGGGCCAATCATCGCGCTGATCGTCCTTTTGGTCATCGGCGCGCTGATGAACTCAAACTTTCTAAGTGCGGCGAATATCACCAACGTCCTCGCCCGCTCGGCCTTTATCGGGATTATCGCGGTGGGCATGACCTTTGTCATTACCGCCGGGGGGCTTGACCTCTCTGTCGGGTCGATGGCGGCCTTTATCGCGGGGCTGATGATCTTGGTGATGAACGCCGCCTTGCCGAGCCTTGGTGTCGGCGTGCCGATCATCCTGTTGGGGATGTTCACGGCCATCGTCGCGGGGCTACTGGCTGGCCTGTTGAACGGCTTTTTGATCACCGCACTTGGCATTGAGGCGTTCATCGTCACGCTCGGGTCCATGGGCATCTACCGCTCGCTGGTGACGTGGCTGGCCGATGGTGGCACCCTGTCGCTCGATTTTGGCCTGCGCAGTTTCTACCGGCCCGTTTACTTTGACGGGATCCTCGGGGTCAGCTGGCCGATCATCGTCTTTGCGCTGGTGGTCGTCATTGGTGAGATCATCATGTCGCGCACTGTCTATGGCCGCCACTGCGCCGCCACGGGCTCCAACGAACATGTCGCGCATTATTCCAATGTGAACGTCAACCGCACGCGGCTGATCTCCTATGCCGCTTTGGGCATCTTGGTGGGCATCGCCACGATCATGTATGTGCCGCGCCTCGGCTCGGCTTCGGCCTCGACCGGGGTATTGTGGGAGTTGGAGGCCATCGCCGCGGTGATCATCGGCGGCACAGTATTGAAGGGCGGTTTTGGCCGGGTTTGGGGCACCGTCATCGGCGTGCTGATCCTCAGCCTGATCGGCAATATCCTCAACCTCACCGATTTCGTGTCGCCCTATCTGAACGGTGCGATCCAAGGGATTATCATCATTCTCGCTGTGATCCTACAGCGCGAAAGGAAGACGGCGCTTTAAGCCGTAGTTGAACGCTTCATGGGAGGAGCAAAAATGACATTTACCAAAACATTCATTGCCACAGCGCTGGCCACGGCTGTCGGTACGGGCGCCTTTGCCCAAGAGACCAAAGTCATCGGCGTGTCGATCCCGGCGGCGACCCACGGATGGGCGGGGGGCATGAACTACCACGCCAAGGAAACCGTCGAACGTTTGGAAGAGGTCTATCCCGACCTCGATTTCGTCCTGGCTACCGCGTCGGACCCCGGCAAGCAGGTGAATGATATCGAAGACATGGTCGCGACGCGCAACATCGACGCGCTGGTGGTCCTGCCCTTTGAATCCGACCCGCTGACCCCACCGGTGCAAGCCGTGGCCGAAGGCGGTGCATGGGTGACGGTGGTCGACCGTGGCCTTTCCGTTGAGGGCATTCAAGACCTCTATGTCGCGGGCGACAACAGCGGCTTTGGCAAGGTCTCGGGTGAATTCATGGCCCAGCAAATGCCCGATGGCGGCGATATCGTCGTGCTGCGCGGCATCCCCACCACCATCGACAACGAGCGTGTCGAGGGCTTCAACACAGCCATCGAAGGCTCCGGCATCAATGTGCTCGACATGGAGCATGGCAACTGGAACCGTGACGACAGCTTTACCGTGATGCAGGATTTCCTGTCGAAGTATCCTAACATCGACGCGGTTTGGGCGTCTGACGATGACATGGCGATTGGCGTGCTGGCCGCGATCGAAGCCGCAGGGCGTGACGACGTGAAATTCGTGCTCGGCGGTGCCGGCATGAAAGAAATGATCAAGCGCACAGCCGATGGCGATGCGATGATCCCGGCCAATGTCACCTACCCGCCGTCGATGATCGCTACCGCGATTGAGCTGACCGCCGTGGGCCTTACCTCCAACGCACCGGTCTCGGGCACATTCGTGATCGGCTCGGTGCTGGTGACGCAAGAGAACGCGATGGATTTCTACTATCCTGACAGCCCGTTCTGATTAATGCCGCCACCGGCACTCTGCCGGTGGCCTTTCCTTCTGTGAAGTAACGAGTACCGCATGACCTATCTTGGCTTGGACCTAGGCACCTCGGGCGTCAAAGCGCTTTTGATCGACGAAGGCCAAAGGGCCTTGGCCGAGGGTCATGCCCCGTTGGAGGTTCAGCGCCCGCACCCGATGTGGAGCGAGCAAGACCCCCGTTCATGGATCACCGCCTGCGAGAGTGCGATTGCGCAGGTCCGCGCCGCCGCCCCCGCCGAATTCGCAGCCCTACGTGGCATTGCTGTTTCAGGGCAGATGCACGGAGCTACCTTGCTTGACGCAAATGACCGGCCCCTGCGTCCGGCAATCCTATGGAACGATGGACGCGCCCATGCCGAATGTGCTGAGTTGGAAAAACTGGCCGACTTTCGCGGTATCGGCGGCAATATCGTCATGGCGGGCTTCACTGCGCCCAAGTTGAGATGGGTGCAAAAACATGAGCCTGAGGTTTTCACGCAGGTTCGCAAAGTTTTGCTGCCCAAGGACTACGTTGGTCTTTGGCTGACGGGCGAACATGTCTCGGAAATGTCTGACGCGGCAGGCACGCTGTGGCTCGATGTGGCAAAGCGCGATTGGTCTGATGAATTGCTCGCCGCCACGGACCTAACCCGCGATCACATGCCGCGCTTGGTCGAAGGCAGCGCGCGGGCGGGCGGGCTTCGGGCGGAACTGGCGGCCGACTGGGGTGTCAGCAGCGTCGCCGTTGCGGGCGGTGCAGGCGACAACGCGGCCACCGCCGTGGGGCTGGGGCTGGTGCAGCCGGGGCAGGGGTTTTTGTCGCTCGGCACCTCGGGCGTGCTGTTCTCGGTCACGGATTGTTTTGCCAGTAACACCGAGAGTGCAGTGCATAGTTTCTGCCATGCGGTGCCCGAGACATGGCATCAGATGGGCGTGATCCTATCGGCGACGGATGCTCTGGCTTGGTTGGGGCAGATCACCGGGCAGAACCCGGCAGCGCTGGCGAGCATGGTAGGGGACGTGACGCAGCCCTCACCAATCACTTTCCTGCCCTATCTTTCAGGCGAACGGACCCCGCATAACGCACCCGATGCCACCGGATCCTTCCACGGTCTGCGCCGCGCGCATGGGTTACCCGATATGGTGCAAGCGGTGATGGAAGGGGTCGGCTTCGCCTTTGCCGATTGCTGTCGTGCGCTTGGGCAAAGTGGCTCCCTGCCTGAGCGTGTCTGCGTGGCGGGCGGGGGCAGCCAGTCGGAAACCTGGCTTCAGATGATCGCCGATATCACTGGCCTGACCCTCGATGTGCCCGAAAGTGGCGCCCAGGGGGCAGCGCTTGGGGCGGCGCGGCTGGCGATGCTGGGCAGCGGTGATGTGACGCAACCAGAAGTGATTGTGCCCCCGAAAATCCGCAAGAGTATCGCCCCCAATCCCGCACTCGAACCAGCCTATGCAAGAAGCTACCCAGCCTACCGTGCCGCTTGGAATGGGGCGTCAACCTAGCGGATAGCTTGTGGGGAAGATCTCCTCGACCGGCGGATGAAACAGTGTCCGATCAGGATATTGCGCCACCATGCCATCGAACTGCGCCTGCGCGCGGCGGTGATACTCCCCCTCATCGACGCCGGGGATGATGCCATTGCGCATGACGAACCGCCCGGCAATCATCACGTCAGACACATCACGGCCCGAGCCGTTCAACAGCAGGGTTTGGATCGGGTCGATGCGCTGGCCGATGTCGGGGTTATCAAGCCGGATCACATTCAGATCCGCTGCCGCACCGGGGACGAGCCGCCCCAGATCGGGCCTGTTCAACGCCTCCGCTCCACCCAAAGTGGCGGCATTGTAGAAATCGACGGCGCTCACACAGGTCGCGTTCCCTTCGGCAATCCGGGCCGTCATCACGCCAAGCGCCATATTCTGGATCATATCCGCCGGATGCGTATCGGTGCCCATGCCAATGGTCACCCCAAGGTCGCGGAAGCGTGGAAAGGACTGCATCACCTTACCGCCCCGCGCCATTACCAGCGGGCAATGCACCAAGGCCGCGCCTGATTGGCACAGAATGTCATGGTCCGGCGCGTCATGGGTGATCCCGTTGACGTCCGATAGGAACAGCCCATGCGGCAGGATCGTCGCAGGGGCGAAGAAGGCGGTGTCCCGCAGCAATTCCAGCGGGCTTTTGCCGTGCTGTTGCAACACCAGATCGTATTCCAACCGGGACTGGCAGCAATGCAACCGGATCGGCACGTCATGGGCGCGTGCGGCGGCACCGCTTCGGGCCAGTAGGTCGGGCGTACAGGTCTCGATCCGGTCGGGCGTCAGCATCGTGCGGATCAGCCCGCCGTGGGTGTTCTCATGGCGGGTGATGAAGGCTTCGGCATCTGCAAGCCCCTGAAAACCGCGCGCTTCGTCATAGTGAAAACCGATCTGCCGCTCCGCATTCACCACCAGATTGCCGCTGCGATAGGCGGGGCCGAGGTAAACCCGCAGCCCGAGGTCCGCTGCTGCATCCGCCGCGGCGTCAAACTCTTCCGCAGTCTCTCCCCAAGCGCGGTAGAACAGCGAAGCGATTGGCAATGCGGTGGTGATGCCGTTGCGAATAAGGCGGGTGAAGGCGTAGCGTTTTTGAAATGCCAGTTCCTCGGGCGAATACATCTCGCGCGGCCCGGCCCGCATGTAGCTTTCTGGCCAGACCCGGCCCTTCAACTCTGGCGGATGGTTGTCATAGCCCAGCACGGTGGTGTCGAGGTCGGCCAGCGCGTCTAGGTCGATGAACCCCGGCCCGATCACTGCCTCTCCAAAGTCTATGGTTTCTGCCACCTCGCCGTCGAAGTCATGGCCGACGTACAGTACTTTCTCACCTTCAACGACGACGGTACCGTTGCGGTAGAGACAGTGCTGACCGTCTGCGTGGCCGACGACCCAAGCGGCGGTCAGAGCCGTGCGCTTCATGCCGTTTGCCATGCCGCCTCCGTCACGCCATCACGCGCCACGATCTGCCCGCCGGAAATGACCAACCGGCGCGGCGGGCGCAGAGTGATCGCTTCCGAGACTGCCTCAACATCCACCAGCACCAGATCGGCGCGGCTGCCTTCGGTGAGGCCGTAGCCCGCAAGCCCCATCACCCGCGCCCCGTCGGTGCTGCAGGTGTCGAGCGCCCAAGCGACCTCAACATCGGCGCGGAAATTGTTGCGCAGGCCGACGAGCATTGCGCGTTCCAACATGCAGGCGTTGCCGTAAGGCGTCCACGTATCGCGGATGCCATCATTACCCGCGCAGATCGCGATGCCCCGTTCACGGCAGGCCGCGACCGAAGGCACTGGGCGCGAGGCAGGCGCGGTGGTGGCCAGCGACACGTCCAACGCCGCGATCCGGTCAAGCAATCCCGCCACCCGCGCCTGATCGTTCATGCCAAGGCAGAAGGCGTGGCTCACGGTCACCTTACCCTGCATCGCCAGCGCCTCAGTCCGGTCGAGGATCATCTCAAAGCTGAATGCGCCCATTTCACCCGGCTCGTGCAGGTGAATGTCGATCTGCTTGCCGTGTTTCTCGGCCAGTCCAAAGACCGCATCGAGCTGCCCTTTGGGATCCCGGTCGATGCCGCAGGGGTCTAATCCGCCGACAATCTCGGCCCCGTCGCGCAGAGCTTGATCCATTAGCTCTACCGTGCCGGGGCGGATCATCATGCCCGATTGCGGGAAGGCGACGATCTCGATCTGCATCACCTCGGCGTAACGCGCTCGTGTTGCCGCGACCCCCTCAAACAGGCTCAGCCCGTGGTCAGTGTCGATATCGACATGACTGCGGATCGCCGTCGTACCTTTGGACAGCGCCAGTGCCACCTGCCGCGACGATTGGCGCTCCGCGTCCATGTCCAGCTCGTGGCGCAGACGACGCTCGGTGTCGATCATCTGCTGGAGGCTTTTGCCCTGCTGATGTGGATGCCATGGCATGCCCCAAAGCGTCTTGTCGAGATGCGCGTGGGCGTCGATAAGGCCGGGCAGGACGATGTCACCGCCGCAGTCTTCGACGGTGACATCGCCAGTTGGCGTGACCTCAGGGGCGATGCGGGCAATGCGCCCGTCCTCGATCAATACGTCGGTTTTCGCGGCACCCATCAGGCGCAGGTTTTTCAGCAGCAGTGGCTTGGTCATGTGTGGTCCTGTCTATCGTGTAAGAGGCGCGACGCGAGGGGTAGGCGCGGCGATCTCTTTGATGCGGGGTAGGGCATAGGCACCAGCCTTGCTGGTCAGCAGGCCTGTGGCGGCCAAGCCAGCGGCCATGCGGATGGCAAAGCCCACGCCATCGATCACTGGCACCCCGGCGTCGCGCCCCAGTTGCTCCAGATGCGCGCTCATGCCTGCGCAGCCCAGCACGACCGCTTCGGCGCGGTCTTCTTCGACCGACTGGCGGATCTTGCGGGCAATAAGGGGCAGAGTTTGCACGGGCGCAAATTCTAGGTCGAGCACCGGAATGTCGGCGGCGTGGACCGCGCAGAGCGCCCGGCCACAGCCATAGCGATCCCCGAGGTCTTCGATAATCGGCACGGCGCAGGGCAGGGTTGTGACCACGGAAAAGCGCTTGGCGATCCTTCCGGCCGCGATCAGCGCGGCTTCGCACAGGCCGATCACCGGCCCCATCGCCACGGCGCGTGCGGCATCAAGGCCGGGATCATCGAAACAGGCGATTACATGGGCCACAGCACCCTGTGCTTCGGCGGCGATAATGGCGTCGAGCATGGCAGGCACGGCGCGGGCCTCGTCAGCGTAGCCTTCGATGCTAGGCGGCGTGCCGCGTGCTGTGGCGGCCATGATCTCGACGCCCGGCCCGGCATGGGCGCGAGCGGTACGGGCGACGGCGTCGGTCATGCCCGGCGTCGAGTTTGGATTAATCAGATGGATTTTCATGGTGCGGCTTTCCGTGTCACGCCAGCGGGAGGCTGGGCGGGTGCCTTCAGCTCGAACTGTCGGTCAGAGGTGATGTAATTGTCGGCATGCAGCCGCGCGATGGGCTGGTAGTTCTCGGGGCGCACATAGCGGCCTGCGTCATCAAGACAGTTGTCGCGGATATGCATCTGTACGACCCGGCCCAGAATGATCTCGCGCCGCTCGTATCTGATGGTTTCGACCACGACACATTCCATGGCGCAGGGGCTTTCCGCGATCCAACCGCCTTCGATCTGGCTGGCGGGCGTCATGGTCAGCCCGGCGGTGGCGATTTCGTCCACGTCCGGCTCATAGCTGATGCCGCAGGTGATCATCGCTTCGGCCAGCGCCATGTCGACCATGTTGATGCAGAAACTCTGCCGGGCGTTGATGTTGTTCACCGTGTCTTTGACCGTGCCATCTGGCCGGGTCTGGATGCCAAGGATCACGATGGGTGGTTCCTGCGAGAAGACGTTGAAAAAGCTCATGGGGGCCGCGTTGGCCACCCCATCGGGGCAGAACGTCGTGACCAGCGCGATGGGGCGCGGGGCGACGAAGCTCGACAGCAGGCGGTAGCGGTCGCGCTCGGGCAGGGTGGTGAAGTCAAATTCCATCCCGCTACTCCGCCGCCAGCCGAAGCCATGCCGGCAGCCGCCCTTCGTCCGCCGCGTGACAGGCCGATTTCTGACCGCCCGCGCGCAGGTTCAACGCCGGTGCCACGCTGCGGCAGGTGTCATTCGCCAGCGGGCAGCGCGGGTGGAACGAACAACCGGGCGGGGGCGAGATCGGGTTCGGCACCTCGCCCGCCACCGGGGCACGCTCGGTCCCGCCAACGGTGAGCTTGGGCACGGTTTCCATCAGCAGGCGTGTGTAGGGGTGCTGCGGGTTCTCAAAGATTTGCTCTTTGGGGCCGACCTCGACGATCTTGCCCAGATACATCACCGCCAGCACATCGGCCATGTACCAGACCACCGCCAGATCGTGGCTGATGAAGATGTAGCTCATGTTGAACTCATCCTGCAGGTCTTTCATCAGGTTGAGGATCTGGCTCTGCACACTCACGTCCAGCGCCGAGGTCGGCTCGTCGCAGATCAGCAGTTCGGGCCGTGTGGTAAGCGCACGGGCAATCGACAGGCGCTGGCGCTGGCCGCCCGAAAACTCGTGCGGAAACTTCTTGGCGTCGGCGGGGATCAGGCCCACTTGGCTCAGCAGTTTTTCCACTTCGCGGGTCACTTCGGCGCGGGTCTTGCAGATGCCGAAGTTTTTAAGCGGCTCGCCAATGATGTCGCGCACCCGCCAGCGCGGGTTGAGCGAGGCATAGGGGTCTTGAAAGATCATCTGCATCCGGCGGCGCAGTTCGGGGGGATTGCCGGGGGGCATATGGGTGATGTCTGTCCCCTCAAAGCGGATGGCGCCCGCGCTTGGCGTGTGCAGCCCCATCAGCAGCCGCGCCACGGTGGACTTGCCGCAGCCGGACTCGCCCACCACGGCAAAGGTTTTGCCACGCGGCACGTCAAAGCTGATGTCGTTCACCGCCGTTAGGATGCGGCGCGGGCGGCGCTCCAGCACCCGGTTGAGAAAGGGTTCGGACACGTCGAAGCGCTTGGAGATATTCTGCACGCTCAGGATGTCGTCGGGGGCGATTTGAGGGGTCATGCTGTCTCTCCATAAAGGTGGCAGGCGACTTGGCCGGTGCCCGCGTCCTGCGGCGCGGGGCGCAAGCTGTGGCAGTGTTCCATCGCACGCGGGCAGCGCGGGGCAAAGGCGCAGCCGGGGGCGGGGTTGCGCAGGCCGGGCATCGCGCCCTCGATTTGCGTGAGGCGGCGGTCGCGGTTGCCGATCTGCGGGATCGAGGCCATGAGGCCCCGCGTATAGGGGTGCAGCGGCTCTTCGATGACCTGTTTTACGTCGCCGATCTCGACCAGCCGCCCGGCGTACATCACCGCGACGCGGTCGGCGGTCTCGGCGATCACGCCCATGTCGTGGGTGACCAGAACCACCGCCGTGCCATTCTCGCGGCAAAGCCGTTTCAGCAGGGCAAGGATCTGCGCCTGCACGCTGACATCAAGCGCCGTGGTCGGCTCGTCCGCGATGATCAGCTTCGGCTCGGCACAAAGCGCCAGCGCGATCACTACACGCTGCCGCATCCCGCCCGAGAACTGGTGCGGATATTGGTCGAGCCGCGCCTCGGGGGCCGGGATGCCGACTTCGGCCAGCCAGTCGATGGCGCGCTGGCGGGCGGCCTTGTGATCAAACCCCAGATGCACGCGCATCGTGTCGATGAGTTGCTCGCCCACGGTATAGACTGGGTTGAGGCTGGTCAGCGGGTCCTGAAAGATCGCGCCGATTTCTTTGCCCCGGATGCGGCGCATCTTTTCGGGGGGCAGGTTGTCGATCCGTGCGCCACGCAGGCGCACCTCGCCCGAGCGGATCAAGCCGGGCGGTTCGATCAGCCCGGTAATCGCCGCCCCGGTGATCGACTTGCCTGCGCCGGATTCACCGACCAGCCCGAGGATTTCGCCTTCGTCGAGATCAAGGCTCAGCCCCTTGACGGCCTCCAACGGGCCGCGGCGGGTGGGGAATTCGACAACGATATTGTCCAGTTCAAGAAGTGACATTGGGGTACCTCACCGCAATTTGGGGTTAAGCGCATCGCGCAGCCAGTCGCCCAGCAGGTTCACCGCCAACACGAGGATCGCCAGTGCCGCGGCAGGGAAGACGACGACCCACCAGATGCCCGAAAACAAGAATTCATTGCCGATCTGGATCAGCGTGCCGAGCGAGGGCTGGGTGGGCGGCATGCCGACACCCAGAAAGCTCAGCGTCGCTTCGGTCAGCACCGCCATGCCGAGGTTGATGGTGGCGATCACCAGCACCGGGCCAAGCACGTTGGGCAAGATATGCTTCATCATGATTGCCACCTTACCGGTGCCGAGCGTGCGCGCCGCCTCGATATATTCCTTGCGGCGCTCCACCATGGTCGAGCCGCGCACGGTGCGGGCGTATTGCACCCAGTTGGTCAGGCCGATCGATAGGATCAGCACGATGAGCGCCGACTCGGCCTGCGCCGAACTGGGCAGAGCGCCGCGCAGCACACCGTTGATGAGCAGCGCCACGAGGATCGGCGGGAAGCTGAGCAGGACGTCGGCAATCCGCATCAGCACCGCGTCGACGATCCCGCCGAGAAAGCCACCAAGCAGTCCGAGGGTTACCCCCATCACAGCGGCGAGGATCACACTGGCGAAACCCACCAGCAGGGAAATCCGCATCCCGTGCATGATCGACGACAGCACATCACGGGCCTGCGTGTCGGTGCCGAGGAGGTAAGCGGTACTGCCGCCCTCGACCCAAAACGGGGGCAACTCGCTGTCGAAAAGGTCCAGCTCTGCAATGTCGAAAGGGTTCTGAGGCGCGAGGCTTGGGGCGAAGATCGCCGTGAGGAACATCGCCAGCAGCACCAGCGCCGAGATGACAGCCACCCGCGATTTGCGGAAACTGTAGGTGATATCGCTGTCCCAGAAGGCGTACAGCATGGGCATGAAGTTTGACATATTCTGCTCCTCAGACGCCGCGCGCGGGCGTTCTCTCGGCCCGCAGGCGCGGGTCGGCGACATTGTACAAGAGGTCAACCAGCGTGTTGATGACGACAAAGATGAAAGACACCAGCACCAGATAGGCGGCCATGACGGGGACGTCGGTGAAGTTCACCGCTTGGATAAAGAGGAACCCCATGCCCGGCCATTGGAAGACCGTCTCGGTGATGATGGCGAAGGCGATGAGCCCGCCCAGTTGCAGACCGAAGATGGTCATCACGGGGATCAGCGTGTTCTTCAGCGCGTATTTGAAATGCAGCATCCGGTTGGGAATGCCCCGCGCCTTGGCGAATTTGATGTAATCGGCACGCAGCACCTCCAGCATCTCGGCGCGCACCAGCCGCATGATCAGCGTCATCTGGAAGAGGGCGAGCATGATCGCGGGCAGAATTAGCGCTTTGAGGCCCGAAGTGGTGAGGAAACCCGTCGTCCACCAGCCCAGATCAACCACCGTGCCGCGCCCGAAGCTGGGCAGCCAGCCGAGGGTGACAGAGAAGACAAGGATCAGCAGGATGCCGGTCACGAATGTCGGCACCGAGATGCCCAAGAGAGAGACCACCTGCAACCCCTGGCTCAGCCAGCCGCGCGGGTTCAGCGCGGTATAGATGCCCAAGGGGATGCCAAGCGCCAGCGCGAGGCTTGCCGCGACCAGCACCAGTTCGGCGGTGGCAGGGAAGCGTTCGGCCAGAAGGTCCGACACGGGGCGGTTGTTGCGGTAGGATTGGCCGAAGTCACCTTGGGCGGCATCGACGATAAAGCGCCCGTATTGCACCAGAACGGGATCGTTCAGCCCCATCTTCTCGCGCATCTCGGCGCGGTCCTGAACGGTGGCATCTTCGGGCAGAAGATTGGAAATCGGGTCGCCCAGAAAGCGAAACATCAAAAAGGCGATCGAGGCGACGACGAGCATCACCAGCGCGGCCTGAATGATACGGCGGATAAGAAAGGCAAACATGCTGGCCTCCGGCTGGCAAGGAAAGGGTGGCGGGCGTGGGGAGGTCGCCCGCCGGGGGAGGTTACTCGATCCGGGCGAGCCAGAGGCGCGGCTTGTCATCCGCGGTCTGGGGGATCTTCACGGCATCCCGCGCGGCCCATGAGAGGGGCTGTGCATGCAGGGGCAGCCAAGCCACTTCCTCATCCGCGATGCGGAAGGCCTCGACCATCATCTCGTGCCGTTTCTCGGCGTCGAGTTCGGTGGCCACAGCTTGGGTCAAACGGTCGACCTCGGCGTTGGAATAGCCGCCGGGGTTCCATGTGCCCATCTGCCCGCCGGGGGTGTGCAGCATGGCCGAGAGGACCGAGTAGCCGTCGAGCATTGGCAGCGTCGCCCAGCCCAGCATGAACATATCGGTCTCATTGGCGCGGGCGCGCTCAAAGTGGATCGCCTTGGTCTCTGCCGTGAGATCCGCCTTTACACCAACACGCGCGAACATCGCGGCCAGCGCCTGACAGATCGCCGCGTCGTTGACGTAGCGGTCATTGGGGCAGTTCATGTTAAAGCTAAAGCCTTCGGGATAGCCCGCATCGGCCAGCATCTGCTTGGCCTTTTCAGGGTCATAGGCGGGGATTGCATCGACACCTTCGTCGAAGCCCGGCACCTGCGGAGCGACCAGCCCACCAAGGTTGCGGGACTTGCCGCGCATGATCTTGTCGCGCAGCAGGTCATAGCTGATCGCGTGGACCAGCGCCTGACGGACCTCGACCTTTTGCAGCGGGTTGCCGTCTTGGTTGGGGTTGTTGGATTTGTCGGACATGTTGATGCCCATCATGATCGCGCGCAGGCCGGGGGCTTCCAACACATGCATGCCGTCGGTGGACTCGATCCGCTTGGCGTCCTGTAGGGGGGAGGGGAAGATCATGTCGAGTTCGCCAGACAGCATCGCCGCCACGCGGGTCGCATCGGAGTTGATCGGGTTCAGCTCGATCCGGGTCAGGTTGTGCTGCGGCTCGTCCCACCAGTTTTCGTTCACGGTCAGCACAGTCTGCGCGTCGGGGGTGCGGGACTCAAACCGGAAGGGTCCGGTGCCATTGGCGTTCGACGTGGTGTAACCCTCTTCGCCCTTCTGCGCGTCGATCGGGTCGAGCGCGTCATGCTCTTCCAGCCAGCCGCTGTCAAAGATCAGCACGTTGGTCAGGAAGTTGTTAAGCAGCGGGTTTGGCCCGTCCAGCATCAGATCGACCGTCATTTCATCGACCATCTTGGCGTCGACAAGACCGGCGATATTGCCGCGAATGGGCGAGTCTTCATGTGACGCGCGTTTCACCGAAGCCACCACATCCTCGGCGGAGAAGTCCTGACCGTCGTGGAACTTGATCCCTTCACGCAGGGTGTAGCGCACGGTGGTCTCGTCGATCTGCTCCCAGCTTGTGGCCAAGGCCGGCTCAATCTTGAGGTCCGCATCATAGCGCACCAGCGCCTCATAGACGTGGTTCAGGAACGACACGGTAAAGCTGTCGGTCATCGAATGCGGGTCAAGGCCGTAAAGGTCACCATTCGTACCGAGCCGGAAGGTTTCGGCCTGTACGGTGGCGGCGCAGGCCAGCGCCAGTGCCGAGGTTAATAGAAGGTTGCGCGGTTTCATTATTATCTCCCTGTTCATGCTGCCAAGCGGGCATAGCGGGCCTGCAATACAGCAACTAAAGACAGGCTGGCACGATTCCGGTTTTCTGTCTACAATTATTGTTAACAATGTTTGAACACATAAATTGCTTGCACAATATCGGGCATTTCGACGACAATTGCAGCAGATTCAGAAAAGAACAATTTATAAGGGGTCGGCAGGTGAAGGAAGCAAAGCTTACGGAAAAGCAGATTTACGAACGAATCTGGAAATCCATCGCCGAGCGCCGCTTGCCGCCCGGCACGCGACTGAAAGAAGAGCGCCTGTGCGAGATTTTCGGCGTCAGTCGCCCGCGCATTCGTCGGGCGCTGGATCAGTTGACCCATGATGGATTGGTCAGTCACATCCCCAACCGGGGCGCCTTTGTCACGACACCTTCGGTTGACGAGGCCCGCGATGTTTTCTTTACCCGCCGGGTGGTGGAGCGGGGCGTGATTGAGGCCCTTCAAAAACGCGGCGCCCAAGATAAACTGGCGGCGCTAGAGACGCATATCGCCGAAGAGCGCGAAGCGTTGGCCGAGGGGGACACCGCGCGGATCATCCGTCTTTCCGGGGCGTTTCACATGCTTTTGGCCGAACTTGCCGCTTCTCCGCATTTGGCCGATATTCTGCGCGACCTTGTATCAAAAAGCACGCTGGTCACAGCAGTGTTCCAACCCAAATGCGACGCACAATGCGGCCCGGATGAACACGCTGCAATCGTCGCAGCACTGGCGGCAGGCGATTTTGATACCGCCAAAACCGCGATGGACGCGCATCTAATAGAAGCTGAGCGACTGCTGGAGCTTGAGGCTTCAGGCGATGGCACCGGCCCGCAGGACGATGTGCTTGGCGCCGCATTGAGCAAGGAACTGTGATGACCACACGCGCGATAACTAACACCACTGCAATCACGATGGACCCCGCCCGCCGCGTCATCGAGAACGCAACAATCTTAATGGAGGCGGACCGGATTACCGCCGTTGGCCCTGCCTCAGAGATCAGTGTGCCGATCGAGGCTGAACGGATCGCGGGCGAGAATATGATAACGCTGCCGGGACTGATTGACAGTCATGCCCATGCGGGCCACGGGCTGACCCGTAATCTTGGCGGCGGGGATGGCGATGCGTGGTTTCAGGCCTGCGAAGACATTTATACCCGCGGCTCCACCCCCGGTTTCTGGCAGGCCGAAGCGCGGCTGTCGGGGCTGGAACGGTTGAAGGCCGGGATCACCACCTGCACCATGCTGCTCGGTGGCGGCGCGGACCATTACCGCACCGATACGACCGAAGCGGGCGATCTGCACTGCGCCGCCACGCGTGAGATTGGCATTAGAACGATGCTTGCTGTCGGTCTGAACCGGCGGCCTTTCCCAAAGCTTTACACAAGCCTTGATCTGGCGCGTGACATCACGCTGTCATTCGAGGATCAAATGGCGGTTTGCGGTGAGTTGGCGCAAAAGCACAACGATCTTCTGGACAGCCGGACCGGCATCTGCCTGATCATGCCCGTCTACTCCCCCGCGGAGGCCACGCAAGACCCCGACGAGATCCGCCAGATGTGCGACGCGGCCATGGCCTTGCGCGAAAAGCACGGCCTGCGCTTTACCCAAGACGGGCACCGCGAAGGTTCGATTGCGCTTGCCGAAAGCTTTGGCATCCTCGGTCCCTGGGCCTATCTATCGCATTCGGTTGACCTGACTGCCGAAGACATGGAGGCCGCAAAACGCAGTGGCGCGTCTATTGTGCACAATCCGTCGTCTATCATGTCGGTGTTGGGCCGCTGCCCCGCGCCGGAACTGCGCGAGATGGGCGTGAACGTTGCACTTGGCTCTGACGCGGCGGCACCGGATCGGGGCTATGACATGTTCCGCCACATGGCCCAATGCCTACACTATCACCGCCGTCACTTCCGCGATCCCGAGGTGATGATGCTGCTCGACGTGCTGGAAATGTGTACGATCGATGCCGCCAAAGCGATTGGGCTGGAGGGTGAACTCGGCTCGCTTGAAGTGGGCAAAAAGGCTGATATCGTCATGCTGGACCGACGCAAGCCGCATCTCTATCCGCCGATGATGCCGCTGACCACGGTGGCGCAATTTGCCAATGCGGCGGATGTGGATACGGTGATCGTGAATGGCGAGATCCGCATGCAAAACCGCCGCACGGCGCTGGACGAGGGGGCGATCCTTGATGCAGCAGCGCAGGAGCTGCAGGAGGCCGTGGCCCGCTGTGATCTTACACATCTGCTGGCAGAGACTGGGGCGGCGGGTTAGGCGGCCCCATCCCACTTACATGCCCGCGATGACCTTATCCAAAGTGGCAGGATAATCGCGCACCCGGACGCCGGTTGCATTATAGATCGCGTTGGTGATCGCTGCGGCGGCCCCGCAGATGCCCAATTCACCGATCCCCTTCGCCTGAAGCGGATTGGCCCAATCGTCGCGCTCTTCCAGCAGATCAACGGTCAGCTGCGGTACGTCTGCGTTCACCGGGATGTGGTATTCGGCAAGGTTGTGGTTGGCCACATGTCCGTCGCGCGGGTCAAAGGCCATCTCTTCGGTCAGCGCGATGCCGATGCCAAAAGTCATACCGCCCAGACATTGCGACCGCGCCGTCTTTGCATTCAGGATCCGACCGGCGGCAAAGGTGCCATGCATCCGCCGCACCCGCGTCTCGCCCGAGGCGGCATGCACTGCGACTTCGGCGAAATAGGCGCCAAAGGTCGCTTGGCGCACCGCCTCGGAAGTGTCCCCGGGTAGCACATGACCAAGCTTGGCGATCTGATCCCCGTTGAGGATATCGCTCAGGCTCCGGGCCTGATTGTCGAAAGTGGCCATGCCGTCTTTCAGCGTCAGGTCATTTTCATCCACCTCCAACCGCTCTGCCAACTGTTTTCGGATCGCTTCGCAAGCCAGATAAACGGAGGTGCCGCTTGATGCGGCCCCCCAAGATCCGCCCGAACCGGAGGCCGGGGGCAGGGTGGTATCGCCCAGCACCACGTCCACAGCATCACGCGGCAGGCCCAGCATGTCGCCGGCAATCTGGCCAAGGATCGCATAGGTGCCCGTGCCGATGTCGGTCATATCCGTCTCAACCCGCGCACGGCCTTCTGGGGTCAAGGTCACCCGCGCTTGGCTTTCCATCAGCACGTTGACCCGTGCCGCCGAAGCCATGCCATAGCCGATCAACCATTCCCCCTCGCGCCGTTCTTTGACGCCGGGCCGGTTGGCCCAGCCAAAGGTTTCGGCACCGCTGTCGAGCGCTTCGAGGAAACGGCGGGATGAAAACTCCTTCCCGCTTTCGGGGTCTTTTTCAGGAATGTTGCGGCGGCGAAGCTCAACCGGGTCCATGCCGATCTGGACAGCTAATTCGTCCATCGCCCCCTCAAAAACGGTGACGCCGACCGCTTCGCCTGGCGCGCGGACAGACCCTGCGCAGAGGCGGTGCACCCGCGCCAGTTCCATCGACATTTTGCGGTTCTCCCCAGCATAGAGAAAATACGACGCCTGCAAAACCGGTTCGGCAAAAGTCTCTCCCGGCAGGTTCGAGACGCGCGCATCATGGCCGAGCCCAGTCAAACGCCCCTCTGCATCGGCGGCAAGGCGTACCCGCTGTGTGGTTTCAGAACGGCGCATAGTGGCCTCATAGACCTGCGGACGCTGCAAAGCGACCGATACGGGGCGGCCCACCTTTTTCGCTGCAATTGCCGCTGCGACCGCCTCGGGCGCGATCCCGAGTTTCGAGCCAAAGCCGCCGCCGACATAGGGCGACAGGATGCGCAGCCGGTCGGGGTGAATGCCAAGCGCGTCCGACAGCTCATTCCGGTTGTATTTCAACATCTGATAGCTGCCACGCAGGGTCAGGTCATCGCCTTGCCATGACGCAATAGAGGCATGCGGCTCCATGGGGGAGCTGGAATGCGACGGCGTGGTATAAGTCACATCGACCGAGAATGCCGCGTCTTTCATAGCGCCATCCAGATCGCCTTGATCCAGCGTTTTCGCCTCTTGAGGCTCCACCGCTGCGGTGGCGGGGTCGACTGGCATGACCTCGCCGTTTTCTAGCTGCACCTGCAAGGACTGTGCTGCGTGTCGGGCCTGCTCAAAGCCTTCGGCCACCACCACGGCGATCAGTTGTCCAAGGTAAGCTGCATGCTGAGGCCCCTGTATAGGTGCCTTGTTCGCCGTGCCCTGCGCGGGATTGCGCAGCAGGCGGTCATCTTGGATCACGGCCAGCACGCCGGGCATTTTCTCTACGGCATCGCAGTTTGCCAAAACCACCCGCCCACTGTTGTCGGGCGCGCGGACCATGACACCATGCACCATTCCCCTAACTTGCCATTCATTAGCGTAGGTCGCGGTACCCGTTACTTTCAGCGGCCCTTCGGGCCGGTCAAGCGGCGCACCGACAAGACCCTGGGCCATGTCATCAAGCCTGCGTGCCGTGGCAGGGGCGTCCATTTTAAACTGCTCGGTCATTGCTGTGCCTCCTGTGTCAGTTCGTTCAGCACCGACACCAATGTGCGACGGGCGAGGGGGATTTTGAAATCATTCGCTCCATAGCCTTGGGCTTCGGCAAGCAGCAGATCGGCGGCTTTGTTAAACAGGTCTTCGGATGGGGCTTCACCGGTCAACAAGGCCTCAACCTCGGCATTGCGCCACGGTTTCGGGGCAAGCCCGCCAAAAGCCAGATTGGCACGGGCGATCCGCCCATTTTCAAGTTTGGCGATCCCGGCGACAGACACCAAAGCAAAGGCATAAGACGCCCTATCGCGCACCTTGCGGTAGGTTTGTTTTCCATCAACGGGCGCAGGCAATACCACGGCGGTGATTAACTCGCCCGGTTCAAGTACGGTCTCTTGATCTGGTCGGTCGCCCGGCAGCAGATAGAGGTTATCAAGCGTAAGGCGGCGCGTGCTGCCGTTTTCTTTTAACGTTTCCACTTCGGCCCCAAGCGCACGCATGGCCACGGCCATGTCACTGGGATGGGCCGCAATACAATGTTCCGACGTGCCGAGCACCGCCAGAATGCGGTTGAACCCGTCTTTCGCCGAACACCCTGCGCCCGGCTCGCGTTTGTTGCAGGGCATGGCACGATCATAGAAATACAGGCAGCGCGTTCGTTGTAGTAGATTGCCGCCAGTGGTCGCCTTGTTGCGAAGCTGCCCACTGGCCCCGGCCAGCAAAGCACGGCTCAGCACTGGCCAGTCTTTGCGAATACGGGCGTCATTTGCCAGATCACTGTTGCTGACGAGCGCACCGATACGCAGCCCGCCATCATCCGTCTCTTCAATCGCTCCCAAGTCTAGGCGATTGATATCAATCAACGCCTCGGGTGCCATGACCTCCAGTTTCATCAGGTCCAGCAGATTGGTGCCTCCGGCGATGAAAGTCCCTCCGCTGGCGGCCTGCCGCGCTGCGGATTCGGAGGTGTCGGCACGGGTATAACCGAATGGTCTCATGTGTTCTCTCCCGCCGCTTTACGGATCGCTTCGACGATATTTGGATAGGCCGAGCAACGGCAGAGATTGCCGCTCATCCGTTCTGAAATTTCCTCGGCCGTCAGCTTGGCTTTGCCGTCCAGATCATCGGTCACATGGCTGGGCCACCCGTCAGAGATCTCTTTGAGCATTGCAGTGGCCGAACAGATCTGACCGGGGGTGCAATAGCCGCATTGAAAACCGTCTTCGTTGACGAAAGCTTCTTGGAGGGGGCTTAGATTGCCGGGCTGGCCCAATCCTTCGATAGTGGTGACTTCATCGCCGTCATGCATACACACCAGCGTCAAACAAGCATTGATCCGGCGGCCGTTCACCATGACGGTACAAGCGCCGCATTGCCCATGATCGCAGCCCTTTTTGCTGCCGGTCAGCCCAAGATGGTGGCGCAGCGCATCCAAAAGCGTGGTGCGCGGATCAAGGTCCAGCCGCTGTTCGGTGCCATTGATTGTCAGATTGGTTTCCACGGCAAATTCCTCTGGCTAAATGGGGCCAGGGGACGAAGCCCTCCGGCTATTGGCTAAACCGGACTTAGGTCAGCGGCCTTAGGCGGCAAGCGCAGGGTGCGATCGCGCAGTGCGGCGAGGTCGGAAGTTTGTAAGGTCGAAGGAGATAAAGTTACATAATTAACCCTATAGGTGTTACAGTCTTGTCGGGACGCGCGCTACCCTCAAGTGCGACTCTTGTTAGAAAACAGTAGTTTATCTAATGAGAGGAATCGGTATGGGAGCCGTTTACGACCAACTCAGTATCACAGAACGACGCAAGATAGAACGCTGGAGACACGCGAAGGTCCCAGTTGACGAGATGGCACGCGTTCAGAAGCGCTGCAGATCAACGATATTTCGCGAGCTAAAGCGTAACCATTTCTCGGACGAGAGCATGCCGGGATGCGATGGCTATTACGGTGCCGCCGCGCACCTGATGCAAGCGGAACGTCGTGCTCGAGAGCGCAAACTGATCAAACATCCTGAGCTGTGTAAACGCGTGATCGAGCGCATCAAGAACGGTTGGACACCCGAGCAGATCAGTAACCGCATGATCCACGAGGGTGCTCCTCTTAGGGTCTGCCAAGAAACCATCTATCGCTACATCTATTCCAAGGAAGGTCAGCGCGAAGACCTGTGGTGGTATCTACCGACCCACCGTGTCGCCCGCAGACCACGTCGCACCAGAAGGCGCAGAGAACCTAAATTCCACCGCGATGTCAGCATTCTGTTCCGACCCGATGATGTCGCTCATCGCCGTCAGTTCGGTCATTGGGAAGCTGATTTGATGCTGTTCAAACAAAAGCTTGGCCAGTCCAACGTTACCTCATTGGTTGAGCGCGTCAGCCGCTTCACCGTGATCCTGAAAAACCCGAACAAGCGCACCAAGCCGGTCATGGAAAAGATCATGAGCGCCATCAAAGATCTCCCCCTCGTCGCCCGCCGGTCCATCACTTTTGACCGCGGAACCGAGTTTGTCAGTTGGCCCCACCTACAAGCCGAGATCGGAACCCAAACGTGGTTTTGCGACCCCTCCAGCCCTTGGCAGAAAGGCACAGTCGAGAACACTAACCGACGCCTTCGAAGGTGGCTGCCCCGCAAACGCGACATCCGGCAATGCACAGATCACGATATGAAGGTGATCTGTGATCGCCTCAACAACACGCCACGAAAGTGTCTTGGATGGAAGACCCCAGCCGAGGTCTTCCGCGAAAAGATATTGGAGGAAATGCGATGACATCCCTACCCTGATCCCAACAAGAGTCGCGGTTCACGTATCGCTCACAGGGGCAGGTGATCGCCTCTGACGGTAGATTTGACGCGTGGGCCTACCCGCGCTGAGGGTCGATCGGTAATACGTTGGGCTGCCTTTAGCGAGTTTAAACAAAGTAACCCCGGCAACAACGCCGGAGTTACTTCTTTAAAGTTAATGCCCCAAGGTTGCCGCATCTACGCGCCGGGGGTCGGACGCGCCGAACAGATAGCCGCTTTCTTTGTCTACAAGGATCGACTGGGTAGAGCCCATGACCGACTTTTCGCTGACCTTATGGCCGCGCTGCTCAAGCAACCCCACCGTATCGAGGTTGATCCCCTCTTCGATGCGGATCTCATCAGGCAACCACTGGTGGTGGATACGCGGTGCGAAAGAGGCTTCGGCGATGTTCATCCCGTGATCAATGACATTCATGATGACCTGCAACGTGGTGGTGATGATGCGCGATCCGCCGGGCGAACCCGTGACCATGAAGACCTCTCCGTCCTTCATCACAATTGTAGGTGACATGGAAGAAAGCGGTCGCTTTCCGCCCTCTACAGCATTGGCATCGCCGCCAATCAACCCATAGGCATTGGGGACACCGGGCTTAGCGGCGAAATCATCCATTTCATTGTTCATAAGAATGCCGGTGCCATCGGCAACCATACCGGACCCATAGGAAAAGTTGATCGTATAGGTGTTGGAAACGGCGTTGCCATCCTTATCCACGATCGAAAAATGCGTCGTCTGATCGGACTCGTACGGCGCAAGTTTCCCCGGCTTGATGCTGCTGGATGGGGTTGCCGCGTTCAGGCTGATTTCCCCCCGAATATCCTCGGCATAGGCTTTTGAAGTAATCTCACTCAAAGGCACATCTACAAAATCACTATCGCCTAGATATTCCGAACGATCCGCATAGGCCCGCTTCATCGCTTCGGCCATAAGGTGGATCGTGTCGGCCGTGTTATGGCCGAGGAAAGAGATCGGGTAATCTTCAAGAACGTTGAGGATTTGAATGATATGCGCACCACCCGAACTGGGCGGCGGCATAGAAACGATCTCATAACCGCGGTAGGTACCGCGCACCGGATCACGCAGAACCGGCTTATAATTGGCCATATCGTCGACTGTGATCCGGCCACCGGCAGCTTGCACCGCATCCGCAATTTTTGTTGCCGTTTCTCCTTTGTAAAAGCCGTCTGTCCCTGCGTCAGCAATCTTTTGCAGTGTATTGGCTAAGTCCGCCTGAACGAGAGTTTCGCCCGGCTCATAAAAACCGCCGCCCTCTTTAAAGAAGATGCTTTCAGAGGTCGGCCATTTCTTTAACCGATCCTCAAGGCCTTTCAGACTGTCAGCAAGGCCGGGCGTGACCGCGATACCGTCGCGAGCAAGTGCAATGGCTGGCTCTAATACTTCGGCAAGCGACATGCTGCCGTAATTCTCCAACGCCATCTGCATGCCCGCCACCGTTCCCGGCACGCCGACGGCCAGCCCGGTGAACCGCGAAAGCTCGCTGTCGGCATTGCCCTCGGCGTCGAGGTACATATCCCTCTCAGCTGAAGCAGGCGCCATTTCGCGGTAGTCGATCGCCTTAGTCTCGCCGTTCTCCGCGTCACGGACAATCATGAAACCGCCACCGCCGATATTGCCCGCGCGCGGCAAGGTTACAGCCAGCGCAAATGCCACGGCGACTCCCGCGTCCACAGCATTGCCGCCAGCTTTGAGAATATCGAGCCCGATCTGGGCCGCTACGGCTTCTTGGGCCGACACCATCCCGTTCTCGGCATAGACGGGGTGAACACGGTCATTCCCAGAAAAAATCGCTGCTTCTTGGGCATGAAGCGCGGGGGCAGCCGACATTGTCAGGCATACCGCGCCAGTGATAATCTGTCTCATCAAAATTCCTCCCATTTGCGTTCGCGTGAGCTGAGGTTGGCTGTTTCCCTTCAAAAGTGCAACGGGGAGGGCAGACCTGACCTACCCCGCGTGCCGGGACATCAAGGCTAAGCTTTTACGGGTTCGCAGCCAGTTGCCTTTCTGCCGCTCTATAAGTACCACTCTATCGGGTGCACACCGTATCCTGCTCACCCTGCCCACCCCCCGTGACATGGAAGTCCTCACAGGTCATGCCCTTCATCTATCACATATCCAAAGCTTCCAAATTCTCCGCAGAAAGGGGCTTTGAATGAGGACCGCAATTGTCACCGGGTCGTCCGGGTTCATTGGGTATTTTGTTTCTCTGACGCTTCTCAGATCCGGGTGGCGTGTCATCGGCATCGACAGCCTGTCCGACTACTATGACACCAATCTAAAACTGCAGCGTCAATCGCAGCTTAGCGCGTATGCCGAGTTCACTGTCGTGAACGAAAAACTGGAAACGCCTCAAGCGCTGATGTCTCTTTTCAAAGAACACCGCCCCGAGGTGGTGATCCATCTGGCTGCGCAGGCAGGTGTGCGGCACTCCATCGACGTGCCCCGCGCCTATGTGGATGCTAATATTATCGGCACCTTTGAACTGCTCGAAGCTGCGCGCGCATTCCCGCCCGCCCATATGTTGCTGGCCTCTAGCTCTTCCATTTTTGGGGCAAACAGCCAAATGCCATACAAGGAAGCGGATAAGGTCGATACGCAGATGTCCTTTTATGCGGCGACCAAGAAAGCGACCGAAAGCATGGCGCATTCCTATGCCCATCTTTACGATCTGCCGACGACCATGTTCCGTTTCTTTACCGTATACGGGCCATGGGGGCGCCCTGACATGGCGTATTTCAAGTTTACAAAGGCCATCCTGAACGGAGAGCCGATAGACGTTTACAACCATGGCAAGATGCAGCGCGATTTTACCTATGTCGACGATCTTGTCCGCGCCATTGTGGCCTTGATCGACGTCACCCCCGACCCCGCCAATCCGGTGGCCAACGACAGCGTTTCGCCTGTCGCCCCGTTTCGCGTCGTAAACATTGGCAATGCGTCACCCGTGACGTTGATGGACTTCATCGCAGCGATCGAGGCCGCCTGCGGGCTGGAGGCGATCAAGACCTATCACCCGATCCAGCCCGGCGATGTCCCCGCTACTTGGGCCGACACGACTTTGCTGCAAAACCTCATCGGTCAGCAACATTCCACCCCCGTCACCGTTGGGTTGCAGAATTTCGTAGACTGGTACCGCGACTTCTACAAAGTTTGATCTGAACAGCCCCGGCGGTGGCGCATCAATGTATTTTGATGTTGAGCAGAACACACTCAGAATACAGCATATCGATCTCGGAAGGATTCAGAAGCCCATGCTGGCAATATCTGGGTGTTGCAAACTCCCTCACATCGTCACATGCGATCCCGCTCTGTGCAAAGCGACGGTCCAGCGATAGGATCGCCGCCTCGGAAGGCAGGACCGATGCCGCGATGCGTTTTGCGTATTCAGCAAAGAGCGGCTGATCCGAGAGATACATGATTTCATGCGTCACGTAATCGTCGTGCTTTTTCTGAGGGTAGATGACCATCGTGCATAGCCCATCGGGCGTCTCTACCGACAAATGCCTAAGCCGCAGCCCCTGATGATCCCCAATGATCCGTCGGTCCTTTGCGGGCAAACGATCCCCCAATCCCAATGGATCTTCGTGCACTTCAAATCCTGCGCTTTTCGAAGGGTGCCAGACCAGACGCTCCCGATCCAACTCTGCCAGCCCTGCCTTTTCCAAAACATTGACCGCCGCCTTAGCGCTGGAAAAGTTTGTCACCGTCACGTCCGGGTCCAAGGTCGCCAGCGCGATCATCTTTTTGCCCACACCTTGCCCGCGATATTCCTTAAGCACGTACCAAGAGGTCATGTCAGCGGTGGTTCTTGGGCCGTTAGACGTTTGACGTTCGGCATAGACCAACCCCAAAACGCCGATCAACTTGCCATCATCCCGCACCGTTATGGCATAGCGCCCCTCGGGCCCGCACCATCTTCCGGCCAGCAGCTTGCGCCAGCTATCAATGCCCCATTTTGCGCGCACGAATACGGCGTTCATAAATTGGGCGACCTCTTCCCGCTCGGCGGGGGAAGCATAGGCAATATCTAGCATTTCGTGCTCATTTTATTAGGCAATCCAATGATATCCACTGGGTCTTTGCACCCTGTGTCAGTCGTGACATCAATGCTTCGGTAAAGCTCCAAGTGTCTTCATCGGTTTGCAGGTGGTGGCTGACAAAGCCGGTCGGCTCATCCCGGTATGCGTCTTCCAATCGACGCTTTCGCAGGTGGCGCACACATTGCTCCAACGTCTTCTCCTCCCCCGCAAATTTCGCCCCTTCCTTCCAGCGGATCGGATCAATGTGACCATTAAACCGCTGCAAGCCCGGTACGGGTTCGGGATGGGGCCGGGCGTCGAAATTGGAAAGTGCTGTGTACCCCCATTGGGGCAAGTATGGTAGAACCTGTTCACCAATGCGGTTCCACGGCGGCACGAACACCGGCAATATATTCGGCAGCTTCGCCACTTGCATCCGCCGCCAGCCTTCTCGCAGGTCCGTTTCGATCAGGGTCAAATCGCGCATTACGCCGACTTCGGACGCGCGAGTGCCTTTGGGCTCGTGGTTCTTATGTGCAAACCCGTGCTGCAAGCTAAATACATGCGGCGACATTGACAGGCGGTCGGCAAGGTCGTCGGCAATTGCAACAGGGATGACCGCCAGATGCAAAGGCGCATCAAAGCGTTCCGAAAGCGCGATCAACCTATCTAAGTCATTCGTACAGGCTTCGGTGTCATCATCACGCCACCAGAAAGTCGGCGTTTCACCCTGCGAGGCCCATTTTTCAAGCTCTTCGTCTAATTCTGCCCAGGTCGCCACGTGCGGACCCCTTTCAGGTGTTATTTGCCTATTAATTGAACCATTTGGGTGCCTGAATGTACACTCACTTTTCCTCGCATGGGCCTGATGGCGCAGCCAATGGCGAATATGTGGCCCAAGCGGCCTTGCGAGGCTGGACGCCCCCCCGCAAATCGGCTTCACTCCTTTTGCGGACCGCGCTTTTGCGGAAATGGAATGGGATACCGATGACATCTCTGTTGAAAGTTGACGGGCTGACAATCGGGTTTGGCAATGCTGACCCGGTGGTGCGCGACGTCAGCTTTTCCGTCGCACCCGGTGAAACGCTCGCATTGGTCGGCGAAAGCGGCTCTGGCAAAACCCTGACTTGCCGAAGCATTCTGCGTATCCTGCCTGACGTCGCAAGAATCCGTAGCGGTCGGATCGTTTTCGCGGGTGATGACGCGCCCGTTGATATGCTGTCCTTAAGCGAGCCAGCGATGCGCCAAATCAGGGGCAACCGCATCTCGATGATCTTTCAAGAACCGATGCGCTCTCTCTCGCCCCTGCACCGACTGGGCAACCAAGTGGCCGAAGTGCTGCGCCTACACCGCTCCATGGGCCGCGCAGAGGCAAAGCGGACTGTGCTCGAAAAATTTGAGCGCGTAGGCTTTGCCGAACCGGAGCGGGTCTGGCGCAGCTATCCCTTTGAGATGTCAGGCGGCATGCGACAACGCGCTATGATTGCCATGGCGATGGTGGCTAAACCAGATTTGTTGATTGCAGACGAACCCACCACGGCGCTGGATGTGACGACACAGGCACAGGTGCTGGGGCTGATCAAAACGCTGCAATCGGAAACCGGAATGGCGGTGGTCCTTGTCACGCATGATCTTGGTGTGGTGGCGAATATGGCGCAGCAAGTCGTCGTCATGAACGGGGGCCGCGTCATGGAAAGCGGCACCGCAGCAGAGGTACTGGGCAGCCCGGAACACGGCTATACACGCAAGCTTTTTGCCGCGGCCACAATGATCCCCGAGGTCGCCGCCCCTGCCCGCGCGGTCGCCCATGATGATCTGATCATGAACCTGCGCAACGTAAGCAAAACCTTCGCCCTGCGCACCGGAGGATGGCGCAAGCAGACCACAGTGACCGCCTGCAAAGACGTCAATCTGCAGGTGGTACGAGGCAAGACATTGGCCGTGGTCGGCGAAAGTGGTTCGGGCAAAACGACATGCGCGCGCATGGCCCTTGGGGCCGAGACGCCCGATCCCGGGGGCGAAGTTTCATTTTACCCTGAACCGGGTGCCTTGCCCATGCCGGTACACGATATGTCCGTATCGCAACGTACCGCCTTTCAACGCCAAGCGCAGATGGTGTTCCAAGATCCCTATTCCTCGCTGTCGCCAAGAATGCGTATCGGCGCGGCATTGACCGAACCGCTGGAAATTCACGGCATCGGGTCGCGTGCTGATCGGCGCGACAAGGCCGCCGAGATGCTGGAGCTCGTCGGCCTTAACCCCGACATGATGACGCGCTATCCGCATGCGTTTTCGGGCGGGCAGCGACAGCGTCTCTCCATCGCCCGCGCCTTGACGCTGGACCCCAAACTTTTGATCTGTGACGAACCCACGTCCGCATTGGATGTTTCCGTGCAGGAACAGATCCTGACGCTGCTGGAAGACATCCGTGAACGCGCCGCGTTGAGCTATCTGTTCATCAGCCACGATCTGGCTGTTGTGGCCCGTATCGCTGATGAGGTCGTGGTGATGCGAGCGGGCGTAATTGTGGAACAGGCCCCCCCCGAAACGCTGTTTTACGACCCGCGCCACCCCTATACCAAGGCGCTCATCGCAGCCCAACCTGAACCCGATATCTCAAGACCGATTGACCTCGAACTGGTCGCCAAGGGGGCTGGCGCGCCCTCGACGTGGCCAGAGATGTTCCGCATCGAAGGCGGGATCGCACCGGCATTGCAGGGCGTTGGTGCCGGTCACAAGGTTCGCTGTCATGTCTAGGCTGTTCGCTCTGCTGCTCTGTCTGGCGGGACCGGTGTGGGCTGCGCCCCCATTGCAGGAAACAATCTTTTGGGCGGCAGAAGTGAACAAAGGCAATCTTCCACCGATCGCCGAGCGCCTGCCTGATGTCCCCCTTATCGTTGAACTAGAGGCCAAGGGCCGCAGTTACGGCACCCAAGGCGGCACATTGCGCACCTTTGGCACCCGGTCCAAAGATGTGCGGCTGATGTCGGCCTATGGCTATGCCCGGCTGGTTGGATACACCTCTGATTACACGCTCTCGCCTGATATCCTGCGCGATGTTGAAGTCACTGAGAACCGGAAGTTCACGCTGCACCTGCGCCCGGGCCATCGCTGGTCAGACGGTGCTGCGTTCACCTCAGAAGATTTTCGCTATTGGTGGGAAAACGTCGCGCAAGACCCTGATATCACGCCCTCTGGCCCGCCGGATTTCATGTTTGTGGATGGTGTATTGGGTACGGTAAATTTTCCCGATCCGCATACTGTCATTTTCGAATGGCCCACCGCAAACCCGAATTTCCTACCTTTGCTGGCACAGGCCAGTCCGCCGTTCATCTACCGCCCCTCACATTACCTCAAGCAGTTCCATCAAAAGTTCACCGGCCCCGGCGCGCTTCATGCAGCCATCACGAAGGCGCGCGTGAAAAGCTGGGCGGCGTTGCACAACAAACGCGACAGCATGAGCAAATTCGACAACCCAGAACAACCGACACTGCAACCTTGGATAAACGCCACGACCACCGGCACGTCCCGGCAACTGTTTGTCCGCAACCCCTACTATCACCGCATCGACGCGCGCGGCGTGCAACTGCCTTACATTGACGTCGTCGAGATGACGATTGCGACCGGCGGGCTTATCGCGGCAAAGGTCAACGCGGGAGAAGCGGACTTGCAGGCACGTGGGCTCGATTTTCCTGACATCTCGATCCTCAAGAAGGGCGAAGCGGATGGCGGCAACTATCGCACATTGTTGTGGGAGAACGGGGCCGCAAGCCAGATCGCGATTTACCCTAACCTCAACTTTGCCGATCCGGTCTGGCAGGAGGTGATGCGCGATGTTCGGTTTCGCCGCGCGCTTAGCCACGGCGTTGATCGGCATATGATCAACCGCGCGCTCTATTTCGGATTAGCCCAAGAAGGCGGCATGACCGCATTGCCCCAAAGCCCGCTGTATGACCCCCAAAACGCCTCTGCCTATGCCAATTATTCTCCGGCCAAGGCAAACGCCCTGCTGGATGAGATTGGCCTGACAGAGAGAACCCAAGCAGGCATTCGTAAGCTGCCCGATGGCCGCCCGATGGAATTCGTGGTCGAAACCGCGGGAGAGCGGCAAGAGGTCGAAAATGCGCTGGCCATCCTTACCGACACTTGGCGGGAATTGGGGATCAAGCTGGTGATGCGCCCGCTGGATCGCGACATTCTGCGCAACCGGGTCTATGCGGGGCTCAGCATGGCGTCTGTGTGGTTCGGTTGGGACAATGGGCTGCCCACATCTCAGACGTCGCCGATGTACCTTGCCCCCACCAATCAGGAATTTTTCGCTTGGCCGATGTGGGGGCAATATTACCAATCCAAGGGCGAACTGGGCGAGCAACCTCAAGGCCCTGCGCCGAACGAATTGCTGGCGATGGCAGACCGCTGGAACCACGCGACAGATGCGGAAACCAGAACGACCCTGTGGCGTGAAATGCTTAAGATTCATGCCCAAGAGGTCTATGCAATCGGCATTCTTTCCGAAGCGCCGCAGCCCGTGGTCGTCTCAAAAGGGTTGCGCAATGTCTCTGAACAGGGACTTTGGGCCTATGATCCGGGTGCGCATTTCGGCGTGCATCGGATTGACGAGTTCTATTTCGAGGAACCTTTTCAGCAGGTTGTCCAATGATGTTCCTCCGCTATGCAGTTTTTCGCTTTTTCACGATGTTGCTGACCTTGTTGGTCGTCTCGGTTCTAATCTTTGTGATTATCAACCTCCCGCCGGGCGATTACCTTTCCAATCAGATCGCCGAATTGCGGGCAACCGGCCAGGCGGAAGGCATGGCAAAAGCGGAATTTCTGCGCGCCGAATACGCGCTCGACCGGCCTCTCTGGGAGCAATATCTAATCTGGGTGGGATTTGCCCCGGGTCCGCAGGGTTTCTCTGGCCTAATACAAGGCGATTTCGGTTGGTCCTTCGAATTTGACCGCCCCGTGGGCGAGATCGTCGGGGATGCCCTGTGGTTGACGGTATTGGTCAATCTGGCCGCCGTGCTGTTCGTCTATGCGGTGGCTTTGCCCTTGGGTGTGATTGCCGCCGCCAAGTCTGAGACATGGGCCGATTATACGGCGGGCTTTGTTGGATATCTGGGCCTTGCGACGCCGAATTTCCTGCTGGCGCTCATTTTGTTCTACTACGGGCACAAATACTTTGACCTGCCAATTGGCGGCCTGATGGATCCGGCATTCGAGGGCGCCCCGATGTCATGGCCCAAAGTTAAATCAATCCTCGTGCATATGATCGTCCCGACCTTTGTCATCGGCACGTCAGGGGCAGCCGCCATGATGCAACGCTTGCGCGCCAATATGCTGGACGAATTGAGCAAACCCTATGTTGAAACCGCCAAAGCCAAGGGCATGGCCCCTGCACGGTTGCTGGTAAAATATCCGCTGCGCATGGCGTTCAATCCTTTCGTTGCGGATATCGGCAACCTGCTGCCCGCGATGGTCTCGGGGTCGGTGCTGGTGTCCGTGGTGCTGGGTTTGCAGACAATCGGGCCTTACCTGCTGACCGCGCTAAAGTCACAAGATCAATTTCTGGCCGGTTTCGTCCTGATGTTCGTGGCTCTGCTCACGCTGATCGGCACAATGATTTCCGACATGCTGCTGGTGCTGCTAGACCCGCGCATTCGCTATGGTGGGCGCGGCGCATGAGTACCCAGCCTACCAACCGATTTGTCGACACCACACCTTGGGTGGACACCCCTGATATTTCAGTGCCCGAGCGATCGGATATGGATGCACCCGCGTGGCGACTGATGTGGCGCAGTTTCCGCCGGCATAAGCTCGCGCTCATCTGCGGCATCTTCTTGTTGATCTCTTACCTGATCTTGCCGATCGCTGGCTTTATCGCGCCTTACACGCCGAACGAACGCAGTGCCGATTATCTCTATGCTCCACCGCAAAGTATCAACCTTTGGCATGAAGGTGCTTTCATCGGCCCCTACGTCTATCCGATCACAGCCGAGGCCGATCTAGAGAATTACCGTTGGACTTACACCACCGATGAGACCACCCCCCTGCCGCTGCGGTTTTTCTGCGAGGGGGAGGGCTACAAGCTTTTTGGATTGATCCCATCAGACACGCATCTTTTCTGTGCGCCAGAGGATGCAAGCCTGTTCCTTTGGGGGTCTGACCGTTTGGGCCGCGATGTCTTCAGCAGGATCTTATACGGTGCGCAACTGTCGCTGACCGTAGGACTTATCGGCATCACTGTGTCCTTCGCGCTTGGTATCACCTTCGGCGCGATGGCGGGCTATTTCGGTGGCAGGATCGACTGGTTTCTCAACCGCGTGATCGAGATACTGCGCAGCCTTCCTGAATTGCCGCTTTGGCTTGCGCTTTCGGCGGCAGTGCCGTCCAATTGGGGGCCGGTGGCGGTCTTTTTTGTGATCTCGATCATTCTAGGCATCCTTGATTGGCCCGGATTGGCGCGCTCCGTGCGGGCCAAATTCCTGTCTCTACGCGAGGAGGAATACGTTAAGGCCGCCGAGATGATGGGCGCCAAGCCCGGCCGTGTCATCCGCCGCCATTTGCTGCCCAACTTTATGTCCCACCTGATTGCCAGTGCGACCCTTTCGATACCCGCCATGATCCTTGGAGAAACAGCGCTCAGCTACCTTGGGTTGGGCCTGCGCGCGCCTGCCGTTAGTTGGGGGGTGATGCTGAATGATGCCCAAAACCTCGCCAGCATCGAGATCTATTGGTGGACCGCAATACCGATGCTACCGATCATCGTGGTGGTACTGGCGTTCAACTTCCTTGGGGACGGGCTCCGCGCCTCTCTGGACCCTTACAAGAATTGATACGGCTTAATGCCGACAGCAGTTTTGGCTAGCCCCCTGTGCTGCTGGCAATCACTGAAAGCACGTCACTGACATCATCAGCGCCACACGCAGGATGATGCAGGCCCATTAAACCCGAGGCATCACCTCAGCGATCATCGGTGCTGCTTTCACCGCGATCATCGCGTTCCAACATATCCTCATCAAGCGAAGCGTGGGCTGCGGCCGCGACTTTGCGCTTTTGCGCGTCAGAGAGATCGTCCGGGTTGCCGTCGGCCAACCGCACTGTCACTTCTCGATGTGCGAATTTGATGCCTTCGCGTTCAAACAGGGTTCGGATTTCTTGATAGACCTTCTTTCGGGCGAGCCATTGGTCCCCCGGCTTGGTCATAAACTTCACCCGGATGATCATGGCGCTGTCTTGCATCTCAATGACGCCTTGGGACTTCAAAGGCAGGATGAAGGCTTCTCCGATTTCTGGATCACTGAGCAGGTCTTGGCCCAACCTTTTGATCAGCTTACGGACCTTTTCGATATCGGTGTCATAGGTCACCCGTAATGGCAGCTTCATCATCACCCAATCGCGCGAATAATTGGTGATCACCTGCAATTCACCAAACGGAATGGTGTGCAGCGCCCCCAGATGGTGACGCAGTTGGAAGGAACGGACCGAGATCTTCTCAACCGTGCCTTTGACGTTGCCAACATCCAGATATTCGCCCTTTCGGAATGCATCATCAAAAAGGAAAAACGCTCCGGCAAAGACATCCCGCACTAGCGCCTGACTGCCAAAACCAATGGCGATGCCAATGATCCCGGCACCGGCGAACAATGGGCCGACATTGATTCCGACCTCCATCAAAACAATCAGCAAGATCGTGACCACAACGAGGATCAGCGTGAAATTGCGAAACAACGGAAGCAGCGTGGCCAGCCGACTGGCGCTAGAACCGCCGCCTTCATCGCCCAGCTCGCCCGCGTCCAGATCGGGTGTTTCTTCTTCGATCTTACTGTCGATCCAGATGCGGAAGGCATGATAAATGACATAGCCGATGAAGATGACGACCATGATATCCAAAAGTTGGGAGGCAAAGCCTTCGACCATTTCAGCGCCGTTATTGTCCCAGATATAGAAAAACGCATAGGTCCCCGCGACAAAGGACAGAATGCCCGCCACTCGGCGTGCCAGTTCCTCGTAAGTACTTAGGGATTGCCGCGGCATGACGGTATCCGCTGCGGTTTCATGCTGCGGTTCTTGTTGCAGCGCATCCGCACCGCTTTCCTCTTCTAGCGCTTCGCTTTGGCGCGCGCCCTTGGTTTCCCTTTCAGCGTTCATCCGACGCAATGCGCGGGTCCGGGCAAAGCCGCGTTCGATCCCGTAATTGATCAGACCATAGACGACGATGATCGTGATCAAGATCCCGTAGGCGCCCGCAATCAACGGGGCCGCATTGGCGTTGCCGAGAACAAGGTTAACCGTCAGATCAATCCATGCGAAAATTGCATAAAAACAAACGATGGGCGCCCATGCCCGCGACAAAAAGCGCACGATCACCGACGTTTCCTCGGGCGGTTTGCCGTTGCGAAGCGCGCGGCTGATGGCGCTACGATTGACCAGCACCAGCAGTATGTTCAACAGCACCAACGCGGCAGACATCACAGAGGCCAAAAATGCATAGGCGTCGTAGTTCAAGCCCAGCTCTGCGATCCAGATGCCAAACAGAATTGCGCAGATCTCGGCGGACGCCAGCATCCAAAGCCAACGATGCAACCGTTTGGCATCCCGATCGTTAAGCGCAGGAATACGGTATTGCCCAAGGAAGGGCGACAAGATCATGCGCCATAGACCGGCGACAAAGCGACAGGAGAAATAACCGATATTGATGAGCGTTACAGTGAACTGCATCGCCGTATCGGTAAGTGGGCCAAAGAGCACGGTACCGATCACATAGGCAACCGCCATGGATACAAGGACGCCGCCCACTCCGACAACAAAGCGAAGCACAAGGAAAGGGATTTTCTCGACATAGCCTTGAGGGTTCTCGCGAACCTGTTTTGTAACGATCCTTTTCATCAGGCGTTGACCGTAGATTTTCCGTTCTACGATGACGCCAACGCCAAACATCAGCAGACACAACAACAATGCCTTGCCAAAGGCCCAAAGTGTTCCGTCTGGGCTGGCTGCGCGCAAGATATAGAGGACTTCATTAAACGCGACCGGAAGGGTCAGCAGCCGCTCCACCAGCACGGCGCGAAATTTGGCGGCGCGGTCCTGCATCCGCATCATTGATGACGGGCCGTCGCTCTCGGCCAATTCTGCCTCAGATGCGGGAAGGTCGCCTAAAATTTGACCAGAGTTGTCGATCACCACCACGCCGACACCGTTTTCGGCTGCTCTGCGCATGATCAAGTCGATATCTGGGGTCTCTGCGGCTTCCGCCGTGCCCGTGCCCGTAAACAACGAGCCGACACCTTGCGATTGCCCAGCAACTGGTAGGACCGAGGAAAAAATCAAAGAAAATAGGCCGACAATGAAAAAGGCGCGCATGTGGTTCCCAGTTAACTCAACCCTGACCATTAGCAGGCTATGCCAGCAATCAACCTATTGCAATTCTGCGGGTGCCAAACTATCTGAGATGCGCGCGGCGACCTGCCATTTGGCCGTGACATACTGCGCGCGGCCCGGACTGACACAATCCCAAGGATACACCGTTGCCACGCCCTGCTTCTGATAACCGAATTTCTGTTTTGGGCCTTGGCTACGTTGGTCTGCCCCTAGCGCTGGCGCTGGCGCGAAACGAATTTGACGTTGTCGGCTTTGATACCTGCACCGCAACGGTGGGTGCCTTGCGCAAGGGCTGTGACCCGAACGGTGAAGTCTCGGACGACGCTGTTGGCGGAAGCACTGCGACCTACACATATGACGCCGCCGATCTAAAAGGATGTAGCGTTTTCATCATCGCCGTCCCGACACCGATCACCGACGCCAAAGCCCCCGACCTAAACCCGATCCTGAACGCCTGTGCCACCATTGCCCCCTATCTCACGGACGGTGCGGTGGTGATCTTGGAAAGCACCGTCTACCCCGGTGTGACCGAAGAAGTCTGCGGTCCGGCCCTTGCTGCTGGCAGCGGATTGGAAGCGGGACGCCAGATCAAGTTGGCCTATAGCCCAGAACGGGTAAACCCCGGCGATGCCGAACATTCCATGGAGAATGTCGTCAAGATTATCGCCGCGCAGGATGCGGAAACTCTCACCCGTGTCGAGGCGATCTATGCCCCGGTGGTAAAAGCCGGGCTGCACCGCGCGCCCTCCATCGCGACCGCCGAAGCAGCCAAGGTGATCGAGAATACGCAACGCGATCTGAATATTGCGCTGGTAAACGAATTCTCGCTAATTTTCTCTCGGCTTGGCCTTGATACGCTAGAGGTTCTTGAGGCGGCAGGCACCAAGTGGAATTTTCTGCCGTTCCGCCCCGGCCTTGTCGGCGGGCACTGCATTGGGGTCGATCCCTATTACCTGACATACCGGGCCGAGCAGATGGGCTATCACCCGCAGGTCATCCTTGCAGGAAGGCGCATAAACGACCAGATGGGTGCACATGTGGCGCAGACGCTGGTAAAGGCGATGCTGGGCCGCGATATTGGCGTGCGCGGCGCCCGGGTTTTAATCATGGGCTACACCTTCAAGGAAAACTGCGCCGACACCCGCAACACAAAGGTCGCCGATATCGCCTCAGAACTTGCGGCCTATTCTGTCAGCGTTGATGTGCATGATCCGTGGGTCGGGGCAGTGAAACTGCAATCAGAGCACCGCGTAAACGGGATAGAGGCCCCGGAAGTTGGCGTTTATGACGCCGTCATCGTTGCAGTAGGGCACGCGGAATTTGTCGAATTGGGCAGCGACGCCCTGCGAAAATTAGGTAAGCCCGGCGCGGTATTGTTTGACATCAAGGGTATTTTCGGAAAGTCCGGTAGTGACTTGCGGCTTTAAAGGCAGTTGAGATGGATAAACGCGCGGACCAAGAGCCTGCCCAACATCACCGTGAAGACTTGCCGCCGCGCCGGATCATGTTTTACAGCCACGACACTTTTGGGCTGGGCCATCTGCGCCGCTCTCGCACCTTGGCGACCGCGCTGACGCAAAGTGATCCACGCGCCTCGGCGATCATTCTGACAGGTTCCCCGGTGGCCGGGCGTTTCACCTTTCCCGAACGTGTTGATCACATACGCCTGCCCGGCGTGACCAAATTGCCCGATGGCAGCTATGTCAGCCAGTCGCTCGGCACGGGCATCGAAGACACGACATCTCTGCGCGCCGGTTTGATTCAGGCCGCGATCGAACGCTATGAGCCTGACCTGCTGGTGGTGGACAAAGAACCGACAGGGTTTCGGGGCGAACTGCTGCCAACCCTTCAGGGGCTGCGCACGCATGGGCGCACCCGCACCGTTCTTGGCCTACGCGATGTGCTGGACGAGCCTGCGGCACTTGCGGCCGAGTGGGAGCGTAAGGGCGCGTTGCGTGCCGCCGAAGAGCTTTATGATGAAATCTGGGTCTACGGCATGCGCGAGATGTATGATCCGACCCAAGGTTTGCCGCTGTCGCAAGAGGCCCGCGCGCGGATGCATTGGACCGGGTATTTGCGCCGCGAAATCGCGGATGAGGCAGAGGTGCCCGACAACCCTTATGTGCTAATCACACCGGGCGGTGGCGGCGATGGTGCGGCGATGGTGTCGCTTGTGCTTTCGGCTTATGAGCAAGATCCGACGTTGAAGCCGAATGCGGTGCTGGTTTATGGGCCGTTCCTGTCGGGCGATCTGCGCGATCGTTTCGAGGCGCGCGTGGCCAAACTGGGCGGACGGGTCACGGCAACTGGGTTTGACAGACAGATCGAGGCCCTTTTCGTCGGCGCGGAGGGCGTCATCAGCATGGGCGGCTACAACACCTTTTGCGAGGTCCTCTCCTTTGACAAACGCGCCGTAATCGTACCGCGCACGACTCCGCGGTTAGAGCAATGGCTGCGCGCCAGCCGCGCCGAAGAGATGGGTCTGGTTCGCATGCTAGAGGAAACCCGCGACGGGATGACCACGCAGGCAATGATCGACGCCATCCGCAATTTGCCGCAGCAGAAAAAACCGTCAGAGGCCGGAGCCAATGATCTGCTGGGCGGACTTGAAATGGTGGTCGCACGCGCCGACGCGCTGATGAGCAGAAGGGAAACATGATGATCAATCCCCGTCTTGCCGTCGTCGTGAAAGGATGGCCCCGCCTGTCGGAAACTTTCATCGCGCAAGAACTCGTGGCGTTGGAGGAGGCGGGCCTTGATCTAGACATCTGGTCGCTGCGCCACCCGACTGACAAGAAGACCCATGCGCTTCATGCCCGGTTGCAGGCGCCAGTGCGCTATCTGCCTGAGTATCTCCGAGATGAGCCGCGCCGGGTGGCAGAGGCCATGGGTGCCGCGGCGTCCCTGCCCGGTTTCGACGCTGCCGCCGATGCCTATGCCCGCGACGTTTCCCGCGATGACACTGCAAACCGGCGGCGACGCTGGGGGCAGGCCTGCGTCATGGCACATGAGATGACGCAGGATGTCGGGGGCCTCTATGCTCATTTTCTGCACACACCCGCATCCGTGGCGCGTTATGTGTCGATCCTACGTGGCTTGCCGTGGTCTTTTTCGGCTCATGCCAAAGACATCTGGACCTCTCCTGAATGGGAGTTGCGCGAGAAACTGTCGCCGGAGCACCATGGCGCGACATTCGGCGCGACCTGTACCGGTTTCGGAGCAGAGCACCTGCAAAGGTTGGCCGACAACCCGAGCCGCGTCAGCCTTGTGTATCACGGGTTGGACCTTGCCCGTTTTCCTGCCCCGCCAGATCGCGCGATGCGCGGGGATGGCAGCCCACTCAGGTTGATGTCAGTCGGGCGGCTGGTGGAAAAGAAGGGCTTTGATAATCTGATCGATGCGCTTGCGCTGCTGCCGGACAACCTTGATTGGCATTGGACCCATATCGGCGGTGGCACGCTGGATGCGCAGATGCGCGACCGCGCCGCCGACCGGGGAGTCGCAGAACGTATCACCTGGCGAGGCGCGTGCGACCAACTTGAGGTGATTGAAGCGATGCGCGCCAATGACCTGTTCGTTCTTCCGTCTCGGGTGGCCGAGGATGGTGACCGGGATGGTTTGCCGAATGTCCTGATGGAGGCCGCAAGCCAGAAACTCCCCATTCTAAGCACGCCGGTTTCCGCCATTCCAGAGTTCATTGAGGATGGCACCCACGGGTTACTGCGCAGCGACGACCCGATCGTGCTGGCACAGACCATCGCCGCCTTTGCCGCCGACCCTTCCACCGGGCCGCGTCTGGCCGAGGCCGCGCATCGGCGCTTGATCCAAGACTTCACCATGGCGCCCGGCATCGCTCAGCTTGATCACCGTCTGCGGGCCATGCTCGGCCAAACGGCCGAATGACCCTCGCCTTTTATGCGCCGATGAAGCCACCGGACCATCCGGTGCCGTCTGGTGATCGCTCTATGGCACGCGCGCTGATCCGGGCGCTGGAAAGCGCGGGCCATACAGTCATCCTTGCCAGCCGACTGCGCAGCCGCGACGGCAAAGGTGATGCGACGCGACAACAGCAGATCACGGCAGAGGCGGATGCCACCCTACCCGCCCTAATCGCACGCGGTCGTGCCGAGGGTTGGCGCGCGTGGATCACCTACCACACCTATTACAAAGCCCCCGACCTGATCGGCGGGCCGGTGGCGCAGGCGCTTGGCATCCCTTATGTGCTTGTCGAAGCCACCCGCGCGGCCAAGCGGCTTAGCGGGCCGTGGGCGCAGTATGCAACGGCCGCCGAGCGCGCCTGCGATCTGGCGGATGCTATCTTTTATCTGACTGCCCGCGATGCCGAAGCCCTGCTGAAAGGTGCGCCGCCCGCGCAAAAATTGATCCACTTGGCCCCCTTTTTGACAGACGACACCCTGCCTGCCGCACCCTTTGCCTCAGATGGCCCGATGCTGAGCGTGGGCATGATGCGTCATGGCGACAAGCTCGCCTCTTACCGCATCATCGCCGAGGCATTGGCGCTGCTGCCGGATGATACTTGGCGGCTTGAGGTTGCTGGTGATGGCCCCGCGCGGGATGAGGTGAAGGCCCTGATGGCCCCCTTTGGGGAGAAGGTCACCTTCCTTGGCAACCTAAATGCTGCCGATCTCGCTGCTACCTATGCCCGTGCCGAGCTGCTTTTTTGGCCGGGGGTGAACGAAGCCTTTGGATTTGTCTATCTTGAAGCTCAGGCCGCAGGGCTACCGGTTGTGGCACAGGATCGTCCCGGCGTGCGGGAGGTGCTGGCGCGCGGAAATTACCCATCCACCGAAGATGGCCCCGTTGCCCTCGCCGCCAATCTGGCGCGTCTGCTAGATGACCCTGAAACCCGCCGTATTGCAGGGCGTGCCGCGCAAAAACACGTAGCCGATAATCACCTGCTGCCCGCAGCCGTTGCAACCTTGACGCGCGGTCTTGCCAGCGTGGGGGTCACCTGATGCCCCGGTTGGCACTTTTGCGCCACGGGCATACCCCTTGGAACCGGGAGGGGCGAATACAAGGCCGGACAGATGTGCCGCTGGACGACGCGGCGCGCGCGCAATTGCAAGGGTTTTGCCTGCCTGCGCCATGGGACACCGCAAAGGTCTGGTCCAGCCCGCTGGCCCGTGCCTTTGAGACGGCCCAGATTGTCAGTGACCGAAACCCAGTGACTGATCCAGCCCTTATTGAGATGGATTTCGGAGACTGGGAAGGACGCAAGAGCCATGACCTATTTGCAGACACCACGTCCGGCTTTCGTCACATTGAGGATTGGGGCTGGCAGTTTTCCCCGCCGGGGGGCGAACGCCTAACAGACGTAAAAAACCGCCTGAACCGTTGGGCTGAAACACTGACGGAAGACGCGCTTGCGGTCTGCCATATCGGTGTGATGCGTGTCTTGATGGCGCAGGCAACGGGCTGGGATTTCCACGGCTCGGCCCCGTTTCAGATCAAGCGCAATCGGCTCTATATCATACACATTGCAGAGGGCCGCTGGCAGCTTGAAGACGGTTTCACCCGCCTTGTGGAGCGTGGCTTATGAACGTTATGATCGTTGTCACCCATCTGTTAGGAACGGGCCATCTGGCCCGCGCATTGAACCTTGCCCGCGCGTTTCAGGATGCGGGGCATACGGTTACTGTCGTGTCGGGCGGCATGCCGGTCCCTTTGCTGGATCGCGGCGATGTGCCCCTCGTACAACTTCCCGCACTGCGGTCGGATGGCGTGGATTTCTCCCGGCTGTTGGACGCTGATGGCACTCCGGCGGATCCTGCGTTGCTGAATGCCCGCAAGGCCCAGATACTTGACGAATTTGAGCAACTATGCCCCGATGTTCTGATTACCGAGCTCTTCCCCTTCGGTCGCCGCACTCTACGCCACGAATTCTCCGCCTTGCTTGAGGCAGCCGATGCGCGGGCCGACCGCCCGCTTATTTGTGCTTCGGTGCGCGACATCTTGGCACCGCCCTCATCACTGGGAAAAGCTGAAAAGACGCATAGCATTGTGGACCGGTTTTATGATGCGGTTTTGGTTCATGCCGACCCGCAGGTCATGCAGCTTGACGCTTCTTGGCCTGTTTCCGCTGGCCTGCGTTCAAAGCTGCATTACACAGGTTTCATCGCCCCAACCGCCGCGGCGTCGCACAGCGAACAGGTTGGCAAAGATGAGATCATCGTCAGCGCGGGGGGCGGTGACGTTGGCGCGCATATTTTTTCTATGGCTCTGCGGGCTGCCCTGAGCGATGGGCGGGTATGGCGATTGTTGATTGGCGGGGCACAGGCAGACCGGCGCATCGCGCAGTGGCGCGCAGACGCACCTGCCAACATCATCATTGAAGCCGCACGGCCTGATTTTCGATCGCTGCTCCCTCATGCTGCCGCTTCGGTTTCGATGTGCGGATATAACACTGCGATCGACGTATTGCAGGCCGGGTGTAAGTCGGTTTTCATCCCCTTCGATGCAGGGGCAGAGGTTGAGCAGACAATCCGGGCAAACGCGCTGGCTCAATTGCCGGGTATTGAGGTTCTGCCCAGTGCCGACCTGACGCCCGACAGCTTGCTGGACGCACTAAGCCGTCTTGCGCCTTTGCCCGAACGCGCAGGGGTCAGGACCGGTTTCGATGGGGCGGCTGAGACTGTTCGGCGCGTTGCGATGTTGCGGACACAGACAGCGTGACGGTTGACTGGTCCCCTCTGCGAACAGAACTGGCCCGCTATCGCGCGGATGGATTGCGCCTGCCAATCTGGTGGCGGGACGATGATGCAACGGCCCCCACCCCTGCCTTGCACAGGCTGTTGGGGATCAGCGAAGAAATTGGCCTACCCGTACATATTGCCGTGATCCCCAAGACAGCCACGCCCGCGTTGGCTGAGATCGCAAAAGACAGGCACTCCATGATCCCCGTCGTCCATGGTTGGGCGCATGAAAATCTTGCGCCAGAGGGGGCTAAGAAGGCTGAGTTTGGCCACCCGCACCCAGATGCAAGCACCAAAACCCAAGCCGGTTTGGCCCGCATGCGGCAGCTTTTCGGCCCCGATATGTTGGCGATGTTCGTACCCCCGTGGAACCGGATTAGCGCGGAATTGACAGCGGGCCTCGCCGCGCAAGGCTATGTGGCGCTTTCGACCTTCACGTCCCGCCGCGCCCGACGGGTAGCGGGGCTGGTCCAGATCAACACGCATGTTGACCCGATCGCTTGGCGTGCAGGCGGGGGGCTGGTTGCACCGGACGAGGTTATCGCAAAAGCGGTCGTGCTCTTGCAAGACCGGCGCGCGGGGCGGGCGGATGACACTGAACCATTGGGGTTTCTCAGTCACCATCTGGTTCATGACAAAGCGATCTGGGATTTCTCGCGCGGCTTCCTGACCGAGCTGCTGGAAGGCGGCGCAAAACCTTGTGACTTTCTACGACAGCCTATTGACCTGCCTTAGATTTTCATGACTAACGCCTCTTCCCGCACGCTCGGCTAAACAGCTCTGCCCCTAAGCCGGAAAAATCGCTATATACCTCTGACACTCGAATAACGGATGGCCTTGATGGATAAGAGCCTCTTTCAGTTCATCTGGAAAAACTCCAAACGAAACCAGTTTGTGTTGCTGGCCATCACGGTGCTGACGTTTCCGTTGCTTTATATCTCGCTAGAGCTGCCCAAGCGTATCATCAACGATGCGATTGGCGGCACTGGCGCGGATATCGATATCCTTGGGATCACCCTGACCCAAGTGGAATTTCTCTTGGTTCTCTGTGTCGGGTTTCTTCTGTCTGTGCTGGCGAACGGGCTGCTGAAAATGCGGCTCAACACGATGAAAGGTGTCCTATCTGAACGGTTACTGCGGCGGTTCAGGTTTCAGCTTTTATCGCGCATGCTAAAGTTTCCGCGCCCATTTTTCCGCTCGACCAGCCAGGGCGAACTGGTGTCCATGGTAACATCAGAAGCCGAGCCGATGGGTGGCTTGATGGGCGATATGCTCTCGCAACCCGTATTTCAGTTCGGGCAGATGCTTACGATTCTGGTGTTCCTCTTCGCCCAAAGCTTTTGGTTCGGGCTGGTGTCCATCGCTCTCATACCATTGCAAGCCTGGATCATTCCAAGATTGCAGCGTCAAGTCAGCTTGCTCAACAAAGACCGGATTCAAGAAGTGCGCAAACTGGCCGCCGAGATCGGTGAGACGGCAGCAGGTGTCAGCGACATTCGCAGAAATGGTGGCGCGCGCCACAGGATGTCACTGTTTTCCAACCGGCTTGGCTTCTTGTTCAGCATCCGCCTAGAGCTGTACAAAAAGAAGTTTTTCATGAAGTTCCTGAACAACTTCATCAATCAGCTGACGCCATTTTTCTTCTATTCTGTCGGGGGATACCTCGCGATCAGCGGGGAAATCACCGTTGGCGCGCTTGTCGCGGCATTGGCGGCCTACAAAGACCTGTCGTCGCCGTGGAAAGAGCTGCTTACCTACTACAACCAAGCGCAAGATATGTCATTGCGTTGGGAAGTCGTTACCGAAAAATTCGCCCAAGATACGATTGTCGACGAAGCATTGTTCGAAGGCACGCCCGACACCTTACCGGATCTGAATGGCGATATTGAACTGCGCAATGTGACTGTGCTGAATGACAACGGCTTCCCGGTTCTCGAAGACATCAACCTCGTCCTGCCCAAAGGCGCGCGCATTGCCATCAAAGCCAAGAATGAAACCGCCGCATTGGCGCTCGCCGATGTTCTGACGCGTGAGGTTATCCCCTCTCGTGGTGAGGTACGTATCGCCGGGCACGCGCTGAATGAGCTGCATCAGGCCACTATTGCCAACAAGATCGGTTATGCCAGTTCGACCCCCTATATCTTTCAGGGGACGATCGGCGAAAACCTGTTGATGCCTTTCAAAAACAAGCCCGTCGCCGTTGAACCCTTTCTGGATGACATCGCTCTGTGGCAAGCAGAAGCCGCCCTTACAGGCAACAGTACTGACCCGTTCGGCATGGATTGGATAGAGCCCGGCCTTGCGGGTCTGACCTCCTCAAATGAAATCCGCGACTGGTGGTTTCACTTGGTCGAGGCCATGGGCATCGACGATTTCATGGTGCGGCGCGCCCTAAGCTCTTGCGTGGACCCCAACACCCAGTGGGAATTGACAAATGCGATTGTTCGGCTTCGCCCAAAGATCGCCAAACGGCTGGCTGAGGCGGGGCTTAACGATGTCGTAGACGCCTTTGACCCGGCCAAGTTCAGCCCGGTTTCGCCGCTAGGCACCAACCTTCTTTATGCACTGCCGACCCGCATGCTCCCTCAGGAATCGTTGGCACAAGAGGAAAAATTCATCCAGATTTTGCGCGACCATGGTCTTGTCAATGAACTGGCTCAGATTTCGGCTGGGGTTATCGAAGGGCTTACCGCGACCTTTGGAACAGAGGATATGAACCACCCGCTGTTCCGACGGCTTAATCTGTCGGATGAACTGTACCTCCGTCTGGGTGAGATCGCGAAAAAGCGACGAGAAGTCGGCGACGCTGGGCTGCCACCAGAAGATTTTTCCCTCATGCTTACGGTGCCTTTCGCGTTTTCCGCAGAGCAGATCGGCCCCACATTCCGCGATGCTTTGCGGGAACGAATTCTTGATATCCGCAGGGAAAGCGCCGCGCAAATGGTCGCTGAACTTGATGGGCTATTCGAAAAAATCGATCCGAAGAAATACATCCCCGTGATGTCGGTCTTGGGCAATGCAATTTTCGGAAGAATCTCAAGCTTGGCCGGTGCCCGGGAAAAGCAGGTTGAGGACATTGTTGTCGCGGTGCTTGATGAACATGGGCTAAGAGGGCTGGTCGCCCAAAGCATCTTCGATCTACCGACCACCCCAGGCGGCGACAACATCCCCTCCGTGTTCCGCGAGCGCATCTCGTTCAGCCGTGCAGGGATCAAGAAGCCTGACATTCTGATCCTGCAAAACGCCATGGCCAATCATGACAGCGACATGCGGTCCCGAATGCGGGAACGGATCAGTGAGCTACTGCCCGATGCGACCAAAATCTTCATAGAAAAGAAGTTCTCCAATCCGGAATACTATGACCTTTTCGTTGAGATTGAGGATGGCCGCATAGACGGTGTGGCCCGTGATGACGAGAGATTGGACGAAGACGCGCGTAAGGATTTGAACCGCAAGCTACGCGCTGTCGCCCAAGCTGAGCTTTTCCAAGGATTAGACCGCAAGCAGCAACGTCTTCTGGCCTTCAGCGCGCAGTGGTATGAACCAAAGACAGGGCAGGTAATCTTCAGCGCAGAGCAAAAAGCAGACGCCGCCTATCTCTGCGTGTCAGGCTCGGCGGGATTGTATTGGCCCGAAAGCGAGACATCGAATGTTCTGCTATCTGAAATCGTGCCCGGACGGCTGATCGGCGATCTTTCCGTAATCATGAACGAAGACCGCACGATGAATTTGGTCGCTCTCGAAGACAGTAAATTTTTGCGGATTGGCGCGCAGGAGCTGCTGGCAGTGATCGAAAACGATACCGCAGTCGCCACAAGCCTGCTGCGCTCCGTTGCCAGCCACCTGACAGGTGCGGCAGAGAGGTTGCGCGAAACGCGGGTGTTTGCGGTCGAACAAGGGGTGGACCTTGCGGAATTGAATGCGAGAACGATGGAGCGGCGTTAAAATTAGTTTTGTAGATTACTGCGCGGAAGCTGGCAGAGTATGAAGTGAGGCCCATGTGCTGGAGCATGGAAATCCTGTGAGCCAAGCTGTCGCGGCACTTGTTTCTCTTATCACTTCACTACGACGATCCCCCTCTGGTTGCCGCCTTCAAAGCCGCGTAAAAGCAACCGCAAAACCCGGGGGAGCAAAACGTTGCAAAAGATCACATTGCCCGAAAGGCCCGATTGGCGTGCCCATGCGGAGGAGGTTGGCTTTACCTTTGCCGATATGCACGGCGAGCCGTATTGGGACGAAAGTTCGGCCTATGCGCTGTCGCTTGAGCAGGTTGAAAACGACATCGAAGACCCCTCGACCGAGCTTCACGCCATGTGTCGCGAGGCCGTGGCCGAGATCATTGCCAGCGAGGAATTGATGACGCGGCTGGCCATTCCCGACGCGCATCGCGATCTCGTGGCAGAAAGCTGGCGCCGGGGCGATCCAGAAATCTACGGGCGTTTTGATCTGGCCTATGACGGCGCGCGCCCGGCCAAGCTGCTAGAATATAACGCCGACACGCCGACTTCGCTTTACGAGAGCGCCGCCTTTCAATGGCAATGGCTTGAGGATCAGTTGAAGGCAGGCGTTTTGCCGGAAGGGACGGATCAGTTCAACGGCATCCACGAAGCATTGGTCGCCCGTTTTGCCGATGTCTTCGAACCGGACAGCGACCTGCATTTCACCGCTGTGGCAGACAATCCCGAAGACTACGGCACCGTCGAAGCAATGGGCTGGGCCGCGCGCGAGGCGGGCTTGGGCGCGCATTACTGTGACCTCGACAAAATCGCGCTGAGCGATGATGGTCAATTTCTTGACGATCAAGACCGCCGCATCGCCGTGCTGTTCAAGCTCTACCCGTGGGAAGACCTGCTGCGCGATGACTATGCCGCGCATATCCAAGGGTCGGGCTGCCTGTTTCTGGAACCCGCGTGGAAGGCGCTGCTGTCGAATAAGGGCCTCTTGCCCGTTCTGTGGCAGATGTTCGAGGGGCATCCCAATCTGCTGCCCGCCTTTTTTGAGGCAGATGTGGCGGAGGCGCTTTCCGGTCGTGGCCCTGCCGCCCCCGGCTGCGCGGAGGCTTTTGACCGCGTGGCAGCCGATCTAGCGGAAGCGCATGTGCGCAAGCCAATCCTCTCGCGCGAGGGGGCGTCGGTGACGATCCACCAATCGGGTAAGGTGATCGAACAGTCAAAAAACACCGACTACGCCGACCATCCGCGCATTGTCCAAGCCTATGCGCCCCTGCCTGAATTTGACGGTTTCCGCCCCGTGATCGGGTCTTGGATCGTCGGTGAGACCTGCGCCGGCATCGGCATCCGCGAGGACCACTCCCGCATCACGCAGGATTTGTCCCGCTTCAAACCGCACTACATTCTCGCATAACCCATTGCTCCGCAGCCCCTTGGCAGAAAGACAATCACCATGACCAAACGCTCGAAACGGGTTTCCATCGCCATCGTCGGCGCCGCCGCCTTCACGCTTGCTGGCTGTGAGGAGGAAAAGGTCGACGCGGCCGCCTTCCCTGACCTGCAAAGCTGTCTGGCCGATGCCTCAAGCGGCGGGATGTACACCCAGCAACAATGCGAAACCGCCTTTGATGAGGCGCAAACCCTCCATGTGGAATCCGCACCGCGCTACGACAGTCTTGAGGTCTGCGAAGAGCAGCATGGCGCAGGCGCTTGTGGCTCTGAAGAAGCCGCGACCCAAGGCGGTTCAGGCGGGGTCTTCATGCCCCTGCTGGCGGGCTATCTGATCGGCAATATGATGAGCAATCGCGCAGGCATGTCCGCCGCGCAACCGCTTTACAAGACCTCCGATGGCCGCTTCACCAATGCCGCACGCTCCAGCACCTATTCGGCAAATCGCGGCGCGGCCAAGCTCAGCACCTCGCAATTCACCCGGCCCAGCACCACCATCGGCAAAACCCCGATGACCCGCGCCACAGCCGCATCGCGGGGCGGATTTGGCCGCTCAGGCGGGTCGCGCGGCTTTGGGGGCTGAAGGGCGCTAGGTCAGCACATGGTCGTTCGGTGTCATCAGGGGCGGCGGCGCGCGGTCTAGCGCCTCTGCGGCAGAGACTTCGATGATCCGGCACATGGCATCAAGCGGCAGGCCGTTATGCGCATTGCGAAAGGGCAGCTCCAACTCGTTGGTGACCGCCTGAAGGCCGAAAAAGACATAGGCCACAATCGCGGCAAAGATCGGCGCGAACCAATTCGTCGCCTCGATCAGCGCAAAGGGCAACAGCCAGCAATAGAGGTAAGTCGTGCGCCGCACCATCAGTGAATAGACAAAGGGCAAAGGCGTGGTCAGAATACGTTCACACCCGGCCTGCGCGGCGGCAAGGGCGGCCAGCGTTTCTGAGAGCCTCATCTGCCCAAAACCACTCACCCCACCCTGCGCTGCAAGCTGGCTGATCCGTTCTGCCATGGCGCGCAGGGCAGCATCGGCGGGATTGGTCTGGTCCAACATTGCTTTGGCTTGGTCGTCGCCAACCCAGCCGGTGATCTCCGCTTGCACATCGGCACCGCGCAGGAATCCCCGGTGCAAATGTGCAAATCCCACGCCAAGCGATAGGATCTCGGCCCGGTCCTCTCCCCGCCCTACAAAGATTGAAAGATCGCGCCCCAAGGTCCGCAGATCGGCGATCATCGCCCCCCAAAGCTTGCGTGCCTCCCACCAACGGTCATAGGCGGCATTGTTGCGAAAGCCCAAGAAGAGCGACAGCGCAACGCCGAAAATCCCCATCGCCGCGATGGAGACATGGGGCAGTTCAATGAGATGTTGATCCACCAGCAGAACCACGGCGGTCAGCACTGCCACGCCGATGATCCGCCCGATGATATTCGGCACGATTGAACCCTGTAGGACAAAGAACAGCTTCAGCGCGCTTGGATGATCCCTGACAATCATTGGGCGATCCTTTTGCAGTGCAGCGGTTCATGTCGGCTGCAACTTCTGCCCTGAAAAGGAAAAATGCAACAGCGGGATGGCCTGACCCCTCTGCGGTCTATTTGCGCCGCATCACCGCTGCCGCAAGGATCACGATTGCCAGCGACAGCAATGCCACAGCCCAAAACGGATCGTTGCCATGCGGATGCACATGCGCGCCCTCATGCGCCGCAAGCGGGCTGGCAAGAAGGGCGAAGGCTGATATCAATTTTTTCATTTCAGTATCCTTGTACGGTAGGCAATTCTAAAGAGGGTTTAACCAAGCCCCAAAATCTCGCGCGCCTGCTGCGGTGTGGCGACAGGGCGACCAGCCTCGGCGCAGATCTCTGCCGCGCGGGTGACAAGCGCCGCATTCGATGGCGCGAGCGTGTCTCTATCCATACGGATATTATCCTCCAACCCGGTGCGCAAATGCCCACCTGCTGCTGCACACCATGCGTTCAGCTCCGCCTGATGCCGCCCGATCCCTGCAGCGCACCACGGGATATCGCCGAAAAGGCGCTTGACTGTCTGAATGTAGAAATCAAAAACCTCGCGATCCGCTGGCATGGCGTTTTTCACCCCCATGACGAACTGAATATAGGGCCGCGCCGGGATCGCGCCTGCGTCAGACATCGCCTTGGCCTGTAGAATATGGCTCAGATCAAAAACCTCGATCTCGGGCAGGATATTATAGGTTTTCATTTCCGCCGCCAACCAGTCAACAAGCTTTGGCGGGTTCTCGTAAACGCGGTTGGGAAAGTTGTTCGATCCGACAGAAAGCGAGGCCATATCGGGCCGCAGCGGCAGCATCCCGCCCCGGTTCTTGCCCGCGCCAGACCGCCCCCCGGTCGAGAATTGCACGATCATGCCCGGGCAATGTTTGCGCAGCCCCTCTTGCAGCCGCGCGAAACGGTCGGGGTCTGCGGTGGGGGTGCCATCGGCGGTGCGCACATGGGCATGGCAAATCGTCGCCCCCGCCTCGAACGCCGCTTGGGTGCTTTCGATCTGTTCGGTGATGTCGATAGGCACCGCCGGGTTGTCGGCCTTGGTGGGAAGCGACCCGGTGATGGCCACGCAGATGATTGCTGGTTTATCGGTCATGATTGTCCTCGATTATCTGGAATGTACTTAACCAGCGCTGTCGCGCGCCAAAGCGATGACACGCTGAAGTGCCTCATCGGTGTCCCCGTCGCCCGCATTTGTAGGCCAATCATAAAAGCCTTTGCCGCCGCGTTTGCCCAGATGTCCCTGCGCGACGAGACCGGCGAGGGTGGGTGATGGATCATGGCGGTCGCAAAGATCGGGATAAAGGTACTCAGCGATGCTGAGGTGCGTGCCCAATCCATTCAGATCGCGCTGTCGAAATGGCCCAGAAAGCGCCATGCGCACCCCGACCGACCATTGTACAATCTCATCAATCTCGGCGGGGCTGGCCACACCTTCGTCTACCAAGTGTAGACATTCGCGCATAATCGCATGTTGAATACGGTTGGCGACAAAACCCGGCGGCGCATGTTCAAGGCGCACCGGGCGGCGCTCCAACGCGCGCAGCAGGCTCATCACCCGGTCGCACAACCCTTGGGCTGCATCTTTTGCCGCGACAACTTCGACCGCAGGGACCACATCGCCGGGGTTAAAGAAATGCGTGATTACGGCGCGTTCGGGATGGACCATCTGCGCCGACATTTCCTCAAGCGTCAGCCCCGAAGTGTTGGAAAGGATGGGCGCATCCTTGGGCACCGCGCCCTCCAGCGCGACAAGCACTTTCTGCTTCAGGGCAAGCTCCTCCGGCACGCATTCCAACGCAACGTCCGCCTGCCCTGCCCCGTCCAGATCAGCACTTGCCGTCGCCCCGGACACCGCACGTAAAAACGCCTCCCGCGCGGCCCCAGTCGGGTCGACGGCGTGAACCTCCCAACCGTGGGTGGCAAAGAGCCTGCCAATGGATTGGCCCATCGTTCCAGCACCTACGATAATGATGCGTTCGGCCATGTCTCCCCTCCCGGATATCACGGTTTACTTATCACTAGATGGTGGTGATAAGTAAATATCATATCTGAAAAAGGATGCGCTCCGTGACCCAATCCTCCCTTCCGCGCCATGCCGTCGTCACAGGCGGCGCGCATAATATCGGCCTCGGAATCGCGCGCAGGTTGCAAGAGGACGGTTGGCGGGTCTTTGTCCTTGATATCGAAGAGCCTGAGGATGCCACCCTGCGCGCAGATGCGCAGCTCGTTGATCTGTCAGATCCTGTGGCAACCACCGCCGCGCTGGAGCATGTCCTCAAGAATGGCCCGGTAACCTGTCTGACCAACAACGTCGGTATCGTAAAACCCGCGCCTTTCGATGCGGTAGAACTCAGCGATTTCGACCGGATCATGCATCTTAACCTGCGGCCCAGCATCTTGGCAGCAAAGCTTTTGGTGCCCGGAATGCGTACGGCTGGGGGTGGGCGAATTGTGATGAACACCAGCCGCGTTACCAAGGGCAAGATCGACCGGACTCTCTATTCCGCCAGCAAGGGTGCGATCCAATCCATGGCGCGGACATGGGCGCTGGAACTGGCGCGCGACGGGATCACCGTAAACTGCGTGGCCCCCGGCCCCATCGCCACCAGCGCGTTCTGGGAGAACAACCCAAAGGACGCGCCCGAAACCCGTGCCATTGTTGATGCGGTGCCAATGGGCCGCATGGGCACGCCGGAGGATGTGGCGCAGGCAGTTTCCTTCTTTGCCGATCCGCGCAGCAGTTTTATCACCGGTCAGACGGTCTTTGTTTGTGGTGGCACGGCAGTTGGCTAGTTAGCTTTCCGGTTCCACTGCGTCGAGAAGCCTGCGCAAAACTGGGTTGGTCGGATCTTGGAGATAGGCCAAGCCAATCCGGCTGTTCACCGTGGCATCTTTGATCGGCAAAAAGGTAACGCCTGCATCCTTCATCCGCGCAGCGGAAGCGGGTACAAAAGCCACACCAAGACCCGCAGAGACAAAGTTAACAATGGCCGTGAACTGCGGTGCGCGATGCGCCACGCGCGGCGCGAAACCAGCATCAGCGCAGAGTTGATAGGCACAGGCGGCGAAGCCCATGTCGGGGCCAAGGTGGCTGAAAATAAAGCTTTCCTCGCGCAGCGATGCCATAGTGACTGACGGCGCTTCGGCAAGACGGTGGTCAGGCGGCATGGCCAGCAAGATATCCTCGGAATGCACGGTGCGGGTCAGCAGTGTGTCAGGCACACCAGAAAGCGGCAGGCGCACGAAACCCGCATCAAGCCGGCCTGCAACAATCTCAGAAATCTGCAAGTCCATGTCCAACTCGCGCAGGATCAAATCCACATCCGCCGCCCCCGCGCGAAACTCCCGCAGAAGCCGCCCCAGAATGCCCGCGTAGGAAGCCGATCCGACATAAGCCAATTCGATCCGCCCCCGTTGGCCCGTCCGTGCTGCCTCCGCCACGGCCTCGACCCGCTGCGCCTGCTGCAACAGCGCGCGCGCTTCGGGCAAAAGCGCGCGACCGAAGTCGGTCAGCATGACCCGCCTACGGTTGCGGTCAAACAGGAGCGCGCCGCCAAAGACGGTCTCAAGGTGTTTCAGTTGCTGCGTCAGTGCGGGCTGCGCCACGCCAAGATTGGCGGCCGCTTGGCCAAAATGCAGCGTTTCGGCGATGGCGACGAAGACCTCATATTGGCGCAGCGTTGCGCTGAGTTGCTTTTCCATGCGGTCCTCTGAACTGGCATCAGAGGATTTTCACACGCGGCCCGGTGATAAGCAAGTTAGATCACCGGGCGGCGGCACCTAGCCTTCGGCGGCGCGGGCGCGTCTGCGGCGGTCGTGCAGGGTCTCGGCATCGGCCAGATCATCGCTTTCGACCTTGGTGGTTACCTGCCCACTTGGCCGCTGCGCACGCTTGCGGCGGAGCGGCCCGCTGTCATCACTCTCCCTCGGGAGGATCAAACGCTCCACCCGTGTCCTTCGCAGACCGAGGGTTGAGGTCAGATCAAACACCCGCGCCGCGACCCAGTCGGCAGCCTGCGGCTGCACCAACACCTCAAGGCGCGTCACCGGGCGGGATTTCTTGCCCTGCCCGTTCAGCATCAGCAGATCGACCACGCCCTCCATTGCGCGCAACCGATCCACCGCCGCGCCCAGTTCCTCGCCCGTCATATCGTCGATATCGCAGGCGAATTGCACCAGACTGTCCTGCGCGATGCCCTCCGAGGCGGTGTCGAAAACGCTGACCCGCAGGATATTCGGCAGCCCCTTCATCACCCGCATTCCCGCGCCCGACCCGGTGCAGCGCAGCCGCCCCGGTGGACGGCTGGCGATGGGGCTGCCGCCGGTAAGATGGGCAAGGATCGCGGCGCCTGTGGGCGTCACCCGCTCGCCCGGCACGCCGTCGTCATGCCAGTCGTAGCCTTGTAAGATCAGCGCCGTGGCGGGCGCGGGCACCGGCAATTTACCATGCGCCGTCTCGACCAGCCCTCCGCCCAAAGGCAACGCCGCGAGCGAGACAGTTGCCCCCGACAGCGCAGCACAGATGCTGCCTGCTGCGGTCACATCCATCAGCGCGTCCCAATCCGCGATCTCGTGGAAATGCACTCGGTCGATGGGGATGTCATGCACCTGCGCTTCGGCCTCGGCGATCCGGTGGAGGATGGCACAGGCGGCCTGCGCCGTGCCCTCGGACAGCGGCGCGTTTTCCAAAAGTTCGCGCATCGCGCGGTAAGTCGTCTCGGCCCCGTGCCGGCTGCCCGCATCAGGCGCAGTTAACACCAGCTCGAACCCCCGCGATGTGATACCCGAGGCGACATGTTCGCTCAGTTCCGCATGGCCCACCTCGGCCGGAAGCACGGCGGCGACATCGGCCAGTGCGCGTTCGGCCAGTTCGGGGAAAGCATGCAGCATCGCCGCGATGAACATATCCCCCGCCGCCCCGCCAACAGGGTCGAGGTGTAGGTGAAGCCCCTGCCCCCGCATCAATGCCCCTCCGGCCAAGGGTTGCGCAGCAGGCCGTCGTCGAACTGCATCTCTTGCAGGTCACCCACCACCTCAAGCCCTGGACGGTCGCGCAGTTCCGGCAGCATCGCCTCGGAGGCATAGAGATACTCAAGCTTCAGCGTATTCGGGATCCGCAGCAGCCGGACCTTGGTGATATCCTCGGCCCCGCAGGTTTTGACCGCCGTCTGGATCGCGGTGCGGTCGCAGGGCATGACCATGGGGATCTTCGACTGTTTCAACACCTGCGAGGTGATCGCATTGGCATAGACCGCCTCGCGGTCAAAATCCTGCTCCAACCGCTGCGTGATCACATCCGCCCGCGCCGCACCATTGCCGTTGCCGTTGCTGCGCGGCGACAGGCCAAGCGCCACCAGCCGGGAGATATGCAGATGGACCTGCATCTTCTCGCTCGAAAACCGATGGGTGATATTGGGGTCCATCCCGGTGCCGGAGAACTCCTTGCCGATCTCATCCACCACCAGCACGTCCAGATCGCCCGAGGCCGAGGGCGCATCCAGCGGCCCCAGCGGCAGGCGGGGCATGTTGCGCATCGCCTCTTGCAGATAGGGCGCTTCGGCCTCCAGCATCCCATCGCTGTCAAGGGCGACCACCTGCGAGAGTTCGTCATAGGCATTCTCGATCGTGCCGATGCCGAACAGCACCTTGCAACGCTCCAACTTCATCCGCGCCATTTTGGCGACAAAGATGCCGACGTTATCAATGCCGCGCGAATGGCAGGTCTCGGCCCCCGATTGCTTGCCCAAACCGATCGAGAGCATCTTGGCCAGCCCGCTTTCGTTCGGCGCGCGGAAGGAAGTATGCGGTTTGATCCGGTTGAACAGGATGATCCCATCGGCGGCATTGGCGTGGCGGTCCATCCGCACCGACATGCCATTGTCGAGCACGCCGATCTCATCGGTTTCCATCGACGAGCGGATTTCGCAACCGAGGCTCTCTTCGGTCACGCCCAGTTTCGCCAACAGCGCGGTTTGCCCCTCTGCCGTGGCGCCCCCGTGGCTGCCCATGGCGGGCACGACGAAGGGATGCGCCCCGCGCGCGCGGACCTCGGCCACGATGGCTGCCAGCAGTTCCGGCAGGTTCGCCAGCCCCCGGCTGCCTGCGGTGATCGCGATGGACATGCCCGGCTTGATCTTGCCCGCGCAATCGGCCTGCATCTCCTCTGCCACGGCGGCGCGCGGGTCGTCGATGCGGGTCGCGGCAAAGGTCTGACGGCAGAGCGCCATTCGCGGCAGCGGCGTATCCTCGACCAGCTTTACATAGTTCGGTTTCATTTGCGCTCTCCCCTTCGACATCTGTTACCCCGTGACCCCAATCGGCCAAGGCGCGAATTCCTCTTCGCCCACGCCAAGCGCTTCGGATTTGCTCGGCTCGCCCGAGGCAATGGCGAGGATACGCTCGAAGATCGCTTGACCCAATTCCTCTAGGCTCTGCTCGCCGTCGATGACCGTGCCGCAGTTGATGTCCATATCGTCCCGCATCTTGGTAAACATCGGCGTGTTGGAGGCGAGTTTGATCGTCGGCGAGGGGTAGGAGCCAAAGCAAGACCCGCGCCCGGTGGTAAAGCAGATCAGGTTCGCACCCCCCGCGATCTGCCCGGTGGCCGAGACGGGATCGAAGCCGGGCGTATCCATGAAGACCAGCCCCTTTTGCGTCACGGGTTCGGCATAGCGGTAGACCTCCATCAGTCCCGTGCTGCCACTTTTCTTGGCTCCGCCGAGTGATTTTTCCAACACATTCGCCAGACCGCCTGCCTGATTGCCGGGGCTGACGACGCCGTTGATCTGCGTGTCGCGGCCTTTCGTATAGTCCAGCCACCAATCCATGCGTTCGACCAGTTTGCGCCCCACCTCTTCACTGCAGGCGCGGCGGGTCAGCAGGTGTTCGACGCCGAAAATCTCCGGCGTTTCTGACAGGATCGCCGTGCCGCCGTTGCGCACGAGGATATCCGCCGCCGCCCCAAGGCCGGGGTTGGCCGACAGACCCGAGAGCCCGTCCGACCCGCCGCATTGCATCCCGATGGTGATATGTTCCGCCGAACAGGGCTCACGCTGCACGGCATTGGCCTGATCCAGCATTTCGCGCACCGCATCCTTACCCTCGGCAATCGCGCGGGCCGTGCCGCCGACATGCTGCATGGTGATCGTGCGCAGCATCTTGCCCTCGGCCAGCCCTTCCTCCTCAAAGAACTGCGCCAGATTGTTGCGCTCACAGCCCAGCGATAAGACAACGGCCCCGGCCAGATTGGGGTGGCGGATATAGCCCGAGAGCGTGCGGCGCAGCAGGTCCATCGGCTCGCCCGTGAGCTCCATTCCGCAACCGGATTCGTGGATGAAGGGGATCACCCCATCAACATTCTCCCATGCCTCCATCCGCTCTTCGTCGAAGTAATTGGCAATCTTGCGCGCCACGGTAGCCGAGCAATTCACGGTGACGAAAAGTCCGATGTAGTTGCGCGTGCCAACGCGGCCATTCGCGCGGCGGATGCCCATGAACTGCGTGCGCTCTTCGGGGGGCAGCAGGTCGGTCGGGGTATAGTCGCGGGCAAAGGCATAGTCTTTGTCCACCGCATCGAATTTGATGTTATGGCTGTGCAGCCAGTCGCCTGCGGCGATATCCTCTGCCGCGTAGCCGATCACCGTGTCGAATTTCAGGATCGGCGCGCCCTGCTGGATCGGGCGGACCGCGATCTTGTGCCCTTGGGGCGTATCGTGGTTGGCACGCAGCCCGTCTTGCGGCAATACCGCGCCTTGGGGCACCGCCGAGGTCGCCACGACCACGTTATCGGTGGGTGACAGCAGCATCACCTTTGCGCGTCTGTCCTCTTGCATGGTCTGGCTGTCCATCGGATGCTCCCCCCAGGGTGTCGAAAAAAACCACTTCGGTAAGATGTCATTAACTGATATATTAGATTTAATAGCTATGGAAGAGCCCACATGACCTCATCGAACAAACCCGCCGCGCAGAGCGCGCAGACCCTCGCCAAAAGCATTTTGGGCGGCGGGGCCGATCTGGGTCTGTTCGAGGGTGGGCCAACCGGGCGCGGGGTTTACGCCACGCTGCGCGATCAGATCGTAAGGCTCGACCTGCCGCCCGGCACGCCGCTTTTGCGTGCCGAATTGGCCGAAACCCATGGGGTGAGCCTGACGCCGCTACGCGATGCACTGCAGCAGCTCGCCAAGGAGGGACTGGTCAAGATCTACCCGCAATCGCGCACTTTGGTGACGCCAATCGACATGTCGGCCATCCGCGAGGCGCAGTTCATGCGCATCGCGCTTGAGACCGAAGTCGTGCGCCGTTTGGCCGCCGAAATCGCGCCCGAAGCCCTGACCCGACTGCGCAGCATCGTCGCCTTGCAAAGCAGCATCTCGGACCAGCCCGGCGATGTGCCGACCTTTCAGGAGTTGGACGAGGTGTTTCACCAGACCCTCTTTGTGGCGGCGGGCCATGTGCAAAGCCAGCGCATCATGCGCAGCCACGCAGGCCATCTGGAACGCCTGCGCCGCCTGCATCTGGATGACATCGATGAGGCGGGGCGCATCCTGAACAACAAGGACGTGATCGGCGGCCACAGCCGGATCCTTTATGGGATCGAAGCGGGCGATGCCCCTGCCGCGATGGAGGCGCTGCGCCAACACCTGCAACGCACCGTCGACCGCATGACCGAGAAGCGGGCGGCTTTTCCGGAGTATTTCACCCCGGAAAAGCCCTGATTCAGCGGTTGTTGGCCTTGCGCCATTCCGCGAATTTATCGAGGTTCTCTTGCTTGGTGCCCGGATAAAGCCCGATGATCCCCGCGCCGCCTTTAACTTGTTCCACGACGAAATCCTCATAGGCCGTCATCTCTACCGCCTCATCCGCGACCTCTTCGGCGATATCGGCAGGGATGATGATCACGCAGTCGTCGTCGCCCACCACGATATCGCCGGGAAAGACCGGCGCATCGCCGCAGCCGACGGGGCAGTTGATCTCAATCGCCTCATGCAGGGTCAGGTTCGTGGGGCTTGAGGGCCGTGCGTGGTAGGCGGGCATCTCAAGCGCGCCGATGGTCGCGGCATCACGCAGCCCGCCATCTGTCACCACCCCCGCCGCGCCGCGCATCATCAGCCGGGTGATGAGGATATCCCCGGCACTGGCGGCACGCGCATCTTTGCGGCTGTCCATCACCAGCACATGGCCCTCGGGGCAGGTCTCAATCGCGACGCGCTGCGGGTGTTCGGGATTGCGGAACTCGACCAGCTGATTGCGATCCTCACGGGCGGGCATATAGCGCAGCGTGAACGCCGGGCCGACCATATTATGCCCCTTTGCCGCGACCGGGCCGACCCCCTGCACCACCTGATTGCGCAGCCCGCGCTTGTACAGCGCCGTCGCCAATGTCGCGACCGAGACCGCCTTGAGTTTCTCGCGTAGTTCGGGGCTCATGCCGCCTCTCCCTTCAGTTGATTGTCTTTCACGAATTGATCCAGCAACGCCTGCTGCTGCTCCGTCAGCGGCCATGCGGAGGGCGGGCGCGTGGGGCCGCAATCCAGTCCGATGGCCATGAGTGCGGCTTTGACACCGGTGACATTGGTGCCGTTATGCTCTTCCGCGCGGATGTCCTCAAAGGCGCGCATGCCCGCGATGAGGCGGTTCGCCTCGGCGTAGTCGCCCGCGTCGAGTGCCGCGTGAATGGCGACCGACCGCTCGGGCCAGACGTTAATGAGCCCCGAGGTGAAGCCCCGCGCCCCCACCGCATAGAGCGGCGGTGCCCAGACCTCGGCCAGCCCGCCGACCCAGACGATATCATCTGGCGCCGCCTCAATCGCGCGGGCAAGGTTCAAGGGGTTCGGCGTGGCCCATTTGACGCCCTTCACCCCTTCGACTTCGCACAGCCGCGCAATGCCCTCGGGCCCCATCGCATCATTGCGCAGGTACAGCATCACCGGCAGCCCGCCCGACGCATCGCGCACCGCGCGCACATAGTCGACCGTGCCACGGGGGGAGACGAAGGGATCGGGCGGTTGGTGGATCATCAGCGCATCCGCCCCTGCCTCGGCGCTTGCCTTGGCCAGCGCGCAGGCATCGCGAATGCCGCGCCCGACACCCGCAAGCAGCGGCGCGCGCCCGTCGACCATCTGCGCCACCGCGCGCACCATGGTGCAGGCTTCATCATTGGTCAGCGCGTAATATTCGCCAGTGTTGCCGTTCACAACCGGGATATGCACACCAGCGGCAAGCGCGCGGTCGATAATCGGGGCCAGTTTGCGCGGCGCAATCTCTCCAGTATCGTCGTAGGGCGTCACCAGAATGCCCGAAATGCCGGTAAGCGCTTTCGATAGATCATGTGTCATTGCCAGCCCCTCTCAGAAAATATCCGGCTCACCCGCCGCTTGGCCAAAGGCCGCGGTGAGGTAGTCAAAGTCGCAGCCCTGATCGGCCTGCCCCACATGGCGCTGGAACATATAGCCCCAACCCCGCTCGAACCGCGGCTTGGGCGCTTGCCACGCGGCGCGGCGGGCGGCGAGTTCATCCTCATCCACCAGCATGTCGAGGGTCCGCGCCTCAAGGTCCATGCGCACGATGTCGCCCGTCTTCAGCAGCGCCAGCGGCCCACCCACGAAAGACTCCGGCGCGACATGCAGGATGCAAGCGCCGTAAGAGGTGCCCGACATCCGCGCGTCCGAGATCCGCAGCATGTCGCGGTGGCCCTGTTTCAGCAGCGCCTTGGGCATCGGCAACATGCCCCATTCCGGCATCCCCGGCCCGCCCTGCGGGCCCGCGTTGCGCAGCACCAGCACATGGTCGGGCGTCACATCGAGGTTTTCGTCATCAATCGCGGCCTTCATCTCAGGGTAGCTGTCAAAGACCAGCGCCGGGCCTTCGTGGCGGTGGAACTTCGGATCGCAGGCCGCCGGTTTGATCACCGCGCCATTGGGGCAAAGGTTGCCCTTGAGTACGGCCAGCGAGCCTTCCTTATAGACCGGGTTCGACAGGGGCCGGATCACGTCGTCATTATAGACAGGCGCGCCCGCAATCCCTTCCTCCAAGGGTTTGCCGGTGCAGGTGATGGCTGAGCGGTCGAGCTTGTCGCCCAGTTGATCCATCAGCGCCCGCAGCCCGCCTGCGAAATAAAAATCCTCCATCAGATATTCGCTGCTGCCCAAGGGGCGGATATTGGCGATGAGCGGCGTAGTGCGGCCCAGAGCATCAAGGTCGCTCAACTCCAGCGCCACCCCGGCGCGGCGCGCCATGGCCAAGAGATGCACCACCGCATTGGTCGAACAGCCCGTCGCCATCGCCACCGTGGCCGCGTTTTGCACGGCGGCGGGGGTGATGATCTTGTCCGGCGTCAGGTCCTCCCAAACCATATCGACAATGCGCCGCCCGCAAGAGGCGCTCATCCGTTTGTGCCCCGCATCCGCAGCGGGGATCGAGGTCGCCCCCGGCAGCGTCAGCCCCATCGCCTCCGCAATCGCGGTCATGGTCGAAGCCGTGCCCATGGTCATGCAATGCCCATAAGACCGGGCGATGCCGCCTTCGACGCCGACCCATTCCTCGGCCGAGATCGTGCCCGCGCGGCGCTCATCCCAGAACTTCCACGCATCCGAACCAGAGCCAAGCGCCCGGCCCGCATAATTGCCGCGCAGCATCGGGCCGGCGGGCAAGAAGATGAACGGCACGCCTGCGCTGATCGCGCCCATGGTCAGCCCCGGCGTGGATTTGTCACAGCCACCCATCAGCACCACACCGTCAAGCGGGTGCGAGCGGATCGTCTCTTCGGTCTCCATCGCGATCATATTGCGGTAGAGCATCGAGGTCGGCTTGGTGAAACTCTCGTCGATAGAAATCGTCGGAATCTCTAACCCCAGCCCCCCGGCCTGCGCGATTCCCTTTTTCACATCCTCCGCACGGTCGCGGAAATGAAGGTGGCAGGGGTTCATCTCGGACCAAGTGTTCAGGATACCGATCACCGGGCGGCCTTCCCAATCTTCGGGGCCCAGACCCATCTGCATCATACGCGACCGATGGCCAAAGCTGCGCAGATCGTCGGGGGCAAACCAGCGCGCGCTGCGCAGCTGATCGGCGGTTTTCTTGGTCTCGGTCATGGAATCCTCGCCAGCTAAAACATCATCGCAAAACGGGTGGAAAACACATCTTGCTCCAACTGATATATTACCGTATCACCCCAATTGTCGATACCATTTGAGGGGCGCGTTGCGAAAATGTCGGGAAAAACACTGAAACAAACGCTTCGGCCCGGCAGTCGTCTGTCGGGGTTTTGGCTCTCGCTCTGCTCGCCCACGGTGACGGAGATTGCCGCAGGCAGTGGGATCGATTGGTTGTTGCTGGACATGGAACATGCGCCGAATGACCTAAGCCAGATCACCGATCATCTGCGCGCCGCTACGAGTGCGGCACCCGATGCGCAGATGGTGGTGCGGATGCCCTCATCCGACCAGACCATGACCAAACGGCTGCTGGATATCGGTGTGAAAAACCTGATGTTCCCGATGATCCAAAGCGCCGAAGACGCCCGCCGCGCCGTGGCTTGGACCCGCTACCCCCCCGAAGGGCTGCGCGGTATCTCGGCCACGATCCGCGCTAATAACTACGCGCGGCAAACGGATTACCTGACCACATACACAGACGCACAATGCGTCATCGTGCAGGTCGAAACCCCCGAAGCGGTCGACCAAATTCCCGCCATCGCCGCTGTGCCTGGCGTGGACGCGATCTTTATCGGGCCGGGCGATCTGTCCTCGGCGATGGGCCACACCGGCAACCCGATGCACCCCGATGTCCAAGACAAGATCCGCGAAGCGGTCGATGCCATTCACGCCGCCGGGCTGCCTGCGGGCATCCTTGGTTACGGCGCCGATCTGGCGCGCCGCTACTTTGACAACGGTATCGAATTCGTCGCCATCGCGGGCGACGCCTGGCTGCTCACGCGGCAGATGGATGCGCTGGTCGAAACCATGGCGCAGCCCTCCTCCACTTTGACACAGCAAACCGACAAGGATTGATCATGAGCGCTGACAGCAAGACATTTCACCCCCACGGCAAGCACTTGATCGCAGGCGAATGGGTCGACGGCGGGGAAACCTTCGCCAATTCCCCCGCCAACGGCGAAAGCGACCAATTCCAAAGCGGCACCCCCGCCCATGTAAACCAAGCCTGTGAAGCCGCCGAAGACGCCTTTTGGTCCTACGCCTATTCCAGCCGCGAGAGCCGCGCCAATTTCCTTGATGCCATCGCAGATGAGATGGAGGCCCGCGCCGAGATCATCACAGAAGTCGGCGCACGGGAATCCGGCCTCCCCACCGCCCGCCTTCAGGGCGAACGGGGTCGGACCACCGGGCAACTCCGCCTCTTTGCTGAACACATTCGCAAAGGCGCGCATCTGGACCGTCGGGCTGACGATGCCCTGCCAGACCGCCAGCCGATGCCCCGCCCCGACATCCGCATGATCCAACGCCCCATCGGCCCGGTTGCGGTATTCGGCGCGTCGAACTTCCCGCTGGCCTTCTCCACCGCGGGCGGCGACACGGCCGCGGCACTGGCGGCGGGCTGCCCGGTCGTTGTGAAAGGCCACTCCGCTCATCCCGGCACCGGAGAGATCGTGGCCGAAGCGATCCACGCCGCGATCCAGAAATGCAGCGTCCACCCCGGTGTCTTTTCCCTCATCCATGCCAACAGCCGTGAGGTGGGCCAGACGCTGGTGCAGCATCCGCTGATCAAAGCCGTCGGCTTCACCGGCTCCCTCGGTGGGGGCCGCGCACTGTTCGATCTCTGCGCGCAACGCCCCGAACCGATCCCGTTTTTCGGCGAGTTGGGCTCGGTCAACCCGATGTTCGTTCTGGCCGAGGCCACCCGAAACCGCGGCGCGGAAATCGGCGCAGGATGGGCCGGGTCTCTGACCATGGGCGCGGGGCAGTTCTGCACCAATCCCGGCATCGCGGTCGTGGCCAAGGGGGCCGAAGGTGACGCATTCGTCGCGGCCGCGAAAGAGGCGCTGGAACAGGTCGGCCCGCAGGTTATGCTGACCGACGGCATCGCCAAAGCCTACCGCGATGGCAAGGAACGTTTCACCGGCCGCAACGCCGTGCGCGCGCTGGTGAGCAATGACAGCGAAGGCCGCAGTGCCCAGCCGAACCTCTTTGAAACCGACGCCGAGACCTACCTGCAAGACCACGCCCTTGGGGAAGAGGTTTTCGGCCCCTTGGGTCTGGTGCTGCGGGTGTCCTCGGGCGATGAGATGCAAGAACTGGCCAAGGGTTTTGAGGGTCAATTGACTGCGACAATCCAGATGGACGACGGCGACACCGAAGCCGCCAAGGCGCTGATGCCGATCCTTGAACGCAAGGCGGGCCGGGTGCTGGTGAACGGTTTCCCCACGGGGGTCGAGGTGTGTGACGCCATGGTGCATGGCGGCCCCTACCCGGCCTCCACCAACTTTGGCGCGACCTCCGTCGGCACCATGGCGATCCGCCGCTTCCTGCGACCGGTCTCCTACCAGAACCTGCCCGATGCCTTGCTGCCCGAAGACCTGCGCGGGGCATCGGCATGAGCGGAGATCTGATCGGCCCCGTCGCCGTGCTCGACGCGATGCCGGAGGATCTGCAGAACAAAGTGCGCGGCTATGCCGAAGGGCTCGACCTACGCTTTGCGGCGTCCTATTCCGAAGAGGATTTCGCCCAGACGGTGAAGGGCGCAGCCTATATCGTTCCGCGCGGGCGCGGCCTTCCGGCGCCGGTGCTGCGGGGCGCGGATAGCGTGCGCCTCGTCCATCAATGGGGCACCGGGTATGACAAGATCCCGGTTGATCTGGCCAAGGAAATGGGCGTGACCGTGGCACGCAGCCCCGGCGTTAACGCCCCCACCATCGCGGACCTGACCATCGGCATGATGATCGCCGCCCTGCGCCGCATCCCGCTGCATTACAACAACACCCGCGCGGGCAAGTGGATCGTGCCGGAGATCGTCCCCGGCGCGCGGGACCTTAGCAGTCAAAAGGTCGGGCTGATCGGCTTTGGTGCCATCGGGCAACTCGTGGCGAAGCGGTTGACCGGCTTTGACTGCGAGGTGCTCTATTACCGTCGTTCGGGGCAGGCCGAGAGCACCAGCGCGCGCTATGCCGAGCGCGACGAAATTCTTGAGACCTGCGATATCGTCAGCCTGCACATGCCGCTGACGGAGGCGTCGCACCACACCATCGGCGCGGAGGAACTGGCGCGGATGAAATCGGATGCACTTTTGGTGAACACCGGGCGCGGCGGGCTGATCGACGAAGCGGCCCTAATCGACACGCTGACCCACAAACGTATCGCCGGGGCTGCCTTGGATGTCTTCACCGAAGAACCCGTTGAGCCGGACAACCCTCTTCTACGCCTCGATAACGTCCTGCCCCTGCCGCATATCGGCGGCCACAGCGAGGATAACCTCAAACGCATGGTTGGCCATTGGACCAGCAACATCCGCGCTTTCCACGAAGGGCGCGGGATCGACGAAAGCTGCCTCGTGACCTGAAGGCTGCCCCCGGCCTGACCACTCAAGCCGGGGCGCTGCTTAAACTTCGAGCGGCACGGGCATCAGGATCTTATTGGTCTGACTCACCAAATACCCCGCCTCGGCGCTTTTCTTGAGATAGGCCTGCCACTCAGGATCTGCCGCCATCTGCGCTCGGCGCGCAGCACGATCGGCGGCATCTTTATAGCTCCAGATATGCACGAAGGAATTCACATCCCCCGTCTCGACCTGCGCATAGATCACAGGCTCCCCAAGGATGCGTCTCTGCGCGGGAAATCCGAACTCAGCATAGAGCGCGAGGTGCTTTTTGATCGTGCCGGGGCGGCAGCAATAGGTGCGGTGGTCGTAGATCATGGGGTGGTCTTTCTGCTTGCTTGGGTCATGCGATACCGGCGTGGTCGGTGATCCGGGCCCGCGCCTGCAAAAGGTGATAGGCCATCGACACGCCCGCGACTTCGCTGTCGCCCGCGCGGATCGCTTCGAGGATTTGCCGGTGCTCGCTGATCACCACGTCGATCCGGGCTTGGGAGCCTTGGCGCGTCAGCTTTTGTGCCACATCGATCCCCTGTTCGATCGATCCGCGGGCGCAGTCGAGCATTTGCACGAAAACCTCATTGCCTGACGCCGCCGCGATGGCGCGGTGGAATTGGTAATCGGCGTCAAAAGACGGATCGCGCGCCTGCATGGATGCCTCCAGCGCCTGCAAGGCTGCCTCAATCCGGGCGATATCCTTGGGGCTGGCACGCTGCGCGGCCATGTGGGCGGTGGCCTTTTCAATTGTGATCCGCGCCTCCACCGCGCGCATCAGCCCGGCGACGGATCCCGCCGTGGCGTATTCGATCAGCTTTTCCGAAGGCCGCCGCCGCACGAAAGTGCCCACGCCGCGCCGTGCCTCGACCAGCCCGTCCTCTTGCAACTTACGCAGCGCCTCACGCACCACGGGGCGGGACACGCCGAAGGCCGTGGCGATCTGGTTTTCCGACGGCAGCTTTTCGCCTTGGGCGAGTTTGTTCGACACGATCTGTTCAAGCACCTGCCCGTAAAGCTGGTCGGCCAAGGTCTGCCGTTTCTTGATCTTCAGTTTCGGTGTTGTCACCGGCTACCCTCCCGCCGCGGCGCGGCGCATCATATTGGCCAGCCGCAAGGCCGAAGTCGCAGCCCCATAGCCGTTGTCGATGTTCACCACCGTCACCCCCGGCGCACAGCTGGCGAGTATCGAATCGAGCGCGACCCTCCCGCCGCGGGCCACACCATAGCCCACGGAGGTCGGCACACCAATCACCACCCCCGGCACAAGCCCGGCGACGACCGACGGCAGGGCCGCGTCCATCCCGGCAAAGACAATCACGACATCCATTTCACGCAGCATTTCTTCCCGCGCGAGCAGCCGCCACAGCCCGGCCACGCCTACATCCGACACTTCGGTCGCGTCCATCCCGCCATAGGCCAGCGTGCGCCGCGCTTCGGCCATAGGCGCGTAGTCAGACGTGCCCGCGCTGACGAGGGCGATGCGGGGATCGCGGGCCAAAGGCCCGATCTCTCCCAAAATGGCCGTGCGTGACGCGGTGCAGTAATCGACCGATTGGACCAGCTCTGCAGGCAAGCCGTCAAACTGTTCTGCCGTCAGGCGGGTCAGCAAAAGCCTACGGTCCTCCGCTGCCGCATCGCCGATGATCGCAGCAATCTGCGCCACCGCTTTATGCTCGCAAAGCACGGCCTCTTCGATGCCGATACGCCCGCCGCGGCCTCGGTCAAAGGTCACGTCTGGATGCCCGTCGGGGCCTTTCTCATTGATGGACAAATGCACTTCCTCTTGAATAGGCCCGCAGATCTACCGCGCGCCCGTCATCCGTGGCCCGCCGGACCTGCGCTATGATAGACCTGCGCTTTTGCGCGGAAAGGTCTTCATAAACACGCGGATCAAGCTCCACCACCCAGCCCCCGCGCAGGAGGCGGCAGCGCAGGGTGATATTGCCCAACATTGCGCGCAGCAAGGTTTCGACCCGGTCGATCACCGCCAAGTCCACAAGTTCTACCCGCAGGCCGGTCTCGATCCGGCTGGCCAAACAGGGGGCCGCGGGCAGTTCCGCCAGATCCCCCAGCCCGAGCGCGCGGGCCAAGGCGCGCACATCGGCTTTTGACATCCGCGCATCGACGAACGGGTGCAGCACGCCATGCTCTGCCGCCGCCTGTAAACCGGGGCGGTAGTCTGACAGATCGTCGGTATTGGTGCCCGCCGCCACCAACGGCCCCATGCGCGCCAGAGTGCCATAGAGGTTCGACTTGCAAAAATAGCAGCGGTTCACCGGGTTGGCGCGGTAAGACGGATCGGCGAATTCGCCCGCCTCCACCAGTTTCAGCGACAGCCCCCAAGCGGCTGCAAAGTCTTTCACCCGCGCTGTCGCCGCCGAGGGGACCGCGGCCGAAACTGCGTGGCAAAGCGTAACCCCCTTTGCCCCCCGCACATTGGCTGCGGCGGCAGAGAGGGTCAGGCTGTCGATCCCCCCGCTCAATGCGATGGTCAGCGATGCGGGTCGCGCGAGGGCGGCATGGAGGGCGGCAGGAATGGTCACTCCGCCAGCCCGTCCTCGGTCTTGAGCTGCGCCAAGAGACGCCCGCTCGACATTTGAAGGTGGTCGCGCATCCGTTGGCGCGCCCGTTCAGCATCCCCCTGAGCGATGGAGGCCGCAATGTCAAAGTGTTCCTGTATCGCATCCCGGCTTTCGCCCCCGCGTTTCAATGCCTGCAAACGCCCAGCCAGCATCGTCTCGCGCAGGCTGGCGACGAGGTAGTTGAAAAGGCTGAGGTAATAGCTGTTCTCGGTCGCTTCGCAGACCGCGCGGTGAAAACCAAGGTCAGCACTGACCCCCGCCGCGACCGCCGGGCCGCCAATCTTGTTGCTTTGATCATAGGCGGCGGCGGCGCGCTGTATTTCTTCGCGTGCTTCGGGCGTGGCGCGGGCGGCCGCGATGGCGGCAGCTTCGATCTCAAGCCCCATGCGCAATTCTAGGATCTGCTCCAGTTTGCGCTGGCTTTCCATATCGCGCTCAGGAATTGCGAAACCCTGCCGGGGCCGGTCGCTAGCCACGAAAGCCCCACGCCCCTGACGGCTCGACAGCATGCCCTCCGCCTTCAGGCGCGAAACCGCCTCACGGATCACCGTGCGACTGACGTCAAAATCACTCGCCAATGCGGTTTCGGAGGGCAATACATCCCCCACACTCCACACGCCATTGACGACGTTGTGGCGCAGGACTTCGGTCACCTGATCGCTCAGCGTGGCTCCATCAACGAGGGGCGCAGTCGCCTGAAGATTTCCAGTCATGTTTGCACCTTCCTTTCGCCGATTGGAGCACCTGTATGACAAGCTGTCAATAACGAGGAGATAGAGCCGTTTAAGGTATTACAAGCAGAATACAACATTACAAGTAAGAGGAAATCCCCCTAAATTTGTATTTTTAATTGACAGGCTGACGATTCCCCCTCAGTCTGCGGACCTACGGCAAGAGGGTGTCAGGGGGGAGCCCGGAACCCATCCAGTTACTGCCGATACACAGTTAAAACTCGGGAGGAGTTTCTATGTCACCAATCTTCAAATCGATGCGTCGCACTACGGCGGCCACCATCCTTTTTGCTGTCGCAGGCGTTGCGGCACATGCGCAGAGCTTTGTCATGGCGACCGGTCAGCAGGGCGGTTCTTGGTATCCTGTGGGCGGCGCGATCAAGGCGATTGTTGAGCGTGAGAACCCCGGCATGGACATTACCGTCACGCCGGGCGCGGGCGTATCGAACGTTGTTGGCGTGGACGCGGGCCGCTTTGGCATCGCTTTCGCGAACTCGATCTCGACCGTGGACAGCCTTTCGGGCAAAGAGCCTTTCCGCAAGGCGACGACCAATGTCTGCAACCTTGGTATTCTGTATCCGCAGTATTTCCAGATCGTCGCGCTCGAAGATTCCGGCATCAAGACTGTCGCTGATATGAAGGGCAAGCGCCTGACCACACAGCAGCTTGGCAACACCGGCGAGTTCCTGACGCGTGAGTTGCTGTCGACCGCCGATATGACTTTTGATGACCTCGACAGCGTGGCGAACACCTCCTATTCCGACTCCGCTTCGCAGATGAAAGATGGTCAGGCCGACTTTTTCACACTGGGCTCGTCCCTGCCAACCGGCTCGGTTATGGATCTGGCATCCTCGCGCAAAATCCGCCTGATCGACGTGGATGAAGAAACCTTCGCCTACTTCAAAGACCAAAACGCTGCCTTCCAACGTCGTGAAGTCAAAGCGGGCGCTTACCCCGGTTTTGATGAGACCGTGCACGCGATCAGCTATGACACCCATATGGTCGCGCCCTGTGACTATGACGGTGAAATCATCAAATCCGTGCTTGGCGCAATTGCCGACAACAACGACAGCTTTGCCGCAATCAGCAAGTCAATGGCAAACCTGACAGTTGAGGAAATGGCCACCGACATCGGCGTGCCCTTCCACCCCGCCGCGAAAGAGTTCTACGCAGAGCGCGGTGTCTCGGGGATGTAATTCCCTTCCGACACGAAACGGGTCGGCCGGAGCCAGGCGCTTCGCCCGGCCCACATACATAAGGTCCCTGCGCCCCACGCGTTCCGCGCGCTGACGCAAGAAGGCCGCCTTCCACTCTAGACGCGAGAACCCCCATGCAACTGTCGATCCTTCTGGACAAGATGCCCCTGATTACCCGTATAGCAAGGCTGATCCTGATCGGCATGGCTGCCTGGCATCTCTACGTCGCCTTCGTTGGCCCGCCTAACCCCTATATTATGCGCGGCGTACACGTCGCTCTGGCGCTTCTGCTGATTTTCTTGACGGTGAACCGCAAGGGTCTGCGAAATGATGTGCCCAGTTGGTATGATGTGGTCATCGGGCTTATCGCGGCGGGTGCTGCGCTCTATCCTTCGTTCAACCTTAATTACATCACGCAGCGGTTTCTCTACGTCGATCCGCTGATGCCGATGGATATCGTGGTGGGGATCACACTTGTGGTTCTGCTGCTTGAGGCCACGCGCCGGATGCTCGGGCCGATGCTGCCCATCACCGCCCTGCTGTTTCTCGGCTACGGTCTGGCTTTCACCTCCACCCTACCGTCGGTGATCCTTGAGCAGTTGTTCATGACACCCGAAGGCATCTTCGGCATCCCGATCGCGGTTTCGGCAACCTATATGGTGCTCTTTATCCTCTTTGGCTCATTGGTCGAACGGATGGGCGTCGGCCAACTCTTCATGGACTTCGCCGTAGCACTTACTGGGCGCCAGGTGGGCGGCCCGGCCAAAGTGGCCTGTGTGACCTCCGGCCTCTTCGGCTCTGTTTCCGGCTCTGCCGTGGCAAACGTGATGACGACCGGCACCTTCTCTATCCCGCTCATGAAACGCATGGGGTTCAAACCCGCCTTCGCGGGCGCGGTTGAGGCCGTGGCCTCGACAGGCGGTCAGATCATGCCGCCCGTTATGGGGGCTGCGGCCTTTGTCATGGCCGAATACCTCGGCGTAGGCTACCTGACGGTCGCGAAATATGCGCTGGCACCCGCGGTTCTGTTCTATGTCGCGCTCTTCGCGGCGGTCCATTTTGAAGCCAAGCGCAAGGGCATCGGCTCGGTCCCGAAAGAGGATCAAGTGCCGCTGAAAACCGTACTTCTTGAGCGTGGCCACCTGTTCTTGCCGCTGGCGATTATCGTGGGTGTGCTGATGATGGGCTACTCAGCGCCCTATGCAGCGCTTTGCGGGATCATCTCGGTTGTGCCGGTTGCGGCCCTGCGCAAGACGACCCGGCATTACGTCACCGTCGACAACATCCTCGAAGCGCTTGAGGGCGGCGCGCGTAACGTGCTGGCGATTGCCGCGGCCTGTGCCTGTGCGGGCATTGTGGTCGGCGTGATCGACATCACCGGCCTTGGCCTGACCTTCTCGAACTTTGTGATCGAAGCGGCCCAAGACACGCTGGTCATCGCGCTGTTCCTGTCGATGATTGCGGGCATCATCCTTGGTATGGGGATGCCGACAACACCCGCCTATATCGTGCAGGTCGCCCTGCTGGTTCCGGCGCTGGTGAAACTGGGCGTTCAGGTCGAAGCGGCGCACCTCTTTGTGTTCTACTTCGCCATCCTGTCGGCCATCACACCCCCCGTCGCCATGGCGGTCTATGCGGCCAACACCCTGTCGCATGCCAAGATTGTCGAGGCCAGTTGGGCTGCGGTGAAACTCGGTGCCACCGGCTTTATCGTGCCCTTCATGTTCGTCTATGAACCGGCGATCCTAATGCAGGGTTCGGTCACGCAGATCACGCTGGTCCTGTTGCAAGCCACCATTGGCGTCATCCTGCTGGCCGCCGCCTTGCAGCGCTACTACTTTGGCAGACTGTCTAATGTGCTGTCGGTGGTGCTGTTCGGGGCGTCGCTGCTGCTGATCTACCCCGATCTGCGGCTCACCGCGTCGGGGTTGGTCATCGCGGGCGTTATCCTGGCCTTCCAAAAGGCCAGGAACCCCAGCCCGAAAAACCAAGCGGCCACAAATACTTAAATTTTAGATCGAACGAAACGGAGCCTTCTCCATGCTGCAAAAAACTTCCCTCAAGGCGCGGACCGGCGGACAGGTCCTTGTGGATCAACTGCTGATCCACGGTGCAGACACCGGCTATTGCGTGCCCGGCGAAAGCTACCTTGAGGTGCTGGATGCGCTGCATGACGTGCAGGACCGCTTCACCCTCATCAACGCGCGGCACGAAGCCGGGGCCGCCAATATGGCCGAGACCTATGGCAAGCTGACCGGCACCCCCGGCATCTGCATGGTCACCCGCGGCCCCGGAGCCTGCCACGCGGCGATCGGCGTGCATATCGCGCAACAAGACAGCACGCCGATGATCCTGCTCGTGGGCCAGATCGCCCGCGACACCACCGACCGCGAAGCGTTTCAAGAAGTCGACTACCGCGCCATGTTCGGCCCCATCGCGAAATGGGCCACGCAGATCGACGACCCGGCGCGGGTGCCGGAATATATGGCCCGCGCCTTTCGCGTGGCAACCTCGGGCCGCCCCGGCCCGGTGGTGATCTCCCTGCCCGAGGACATGCTGACCGAGGTGGTTTCCGTGGCCGATGCCCGGCCCTATACGGCCACCCATGCGGGACTGTCGCCCGATAGCCTCGACATGCTCAAGACCGAGATCGCGCAGGCCGAACGGCCCCTGCTGCTGCTCGGCGGCTCTGGCTGGTCGGATGAGAGTGCCGCGGCCATCACGCGCTTTGCCGAGGCCAACAAGATCCCCGTCACCACGTCCTTCCGGCGGCAAGACATCGTGAACAACCTCTCGCCTGTCTATGCAGGCGATTTCGGCACCTCCACCGCGCCCAGCCTCTACGCGCATCAACGCGACGCGGATCTGCTCGTGGTGATCGGCGCGCGTTTGGGGGAGATGACGACCAAGACCTACACCACCATGCAATCGCCCAACCCCGACACGCGGCTGGTGCATCTTTATCCCGACGCGGATGAGATCGGGAGAGTCTATTCGCCAGATCTGGGCATTGCCGCAGCACCCGTTTCAGTCGCTGCCGCCTTGGACGGTGTCGATCTAGGCCGAGCAGACACATGGAACGATTGGTGCGAGAAACTTCACGCCGATTATCTGACGGACACCGAAGCGCCCAATGGCGGGGAATGGGACCTCGACATGGGGGTGGCCCTTGCGCAACTGCGCGATGAGCTGCCCGACGACGTGGTGGTCACGCTCGACGCGGGCAACCACACCGGCTGGGCGCAGCGGTTCCTGCGCTTTGGCCGCCCAGGCCGGATCGTCGGCTCGACCTGTGGCGCGATGGGCTATTCCGTGCCCGCCGCTGTCGCAGCCTCGATCGCGGAGCCGGAGCGTCTGACGCTCTCCTTCGTCGGCGATGGTGGCTTTATGATGAGCGGCAATGAATTGGCCACCGCCGCGCAATATGGCGGGCGGCCCATTGTTCTGCTGTTCAACAACGGTATCTACGGCACCATCCGCATGCACCAAGAACGCGACCACCCCGAACGGATCTCGGGCACTACGCTGCAGAACCAAGATTTCGTCAAGATGGCCGAGGGGCTGGGCGCTTACGCTGAACGGGTGACCAAGACGGAAGATTTCGCCGCCGCCTTCACCCGCGCCCGCGAAAGTGGCCGCCCGGCGCTGATCGAATTGGTGACCGACCCTGAGCAGATCTCGACCCGCACCACGATCAGCAAGCTGCGCGCGGCGGCCCAGAATAAAGTCGACGCCGACCAGCGCTAAAGGATGACCCAGATGACCACTCTCACCGCGCCGCGCCGCGCGCCCGAAACCGACGGGCAAGACCATAGCGCCCTGCTCGACGATCTGTGCCAAGCCATCGGCGCCGCCCATGTCGTGACCGACGCCAAGGATTTCGACGCGCGGCTGATCGAAGATCGCGGGCTCCGGCGCGGCACGGCGCTGGCCCTCATCCGCCCCGGCTCCACCGAGGAGGTCGCCGCCTGCATGCGCCTGTGCCATACAGCCAAGGTGCCGGTCACACCGCAGGGCGGCAACACCGGCCTTGCGGGGGGCGGCGTGCCGGACGGCGGTATCATCCTCACGACTGGACGGCTGAACCGTATCCGCGCGGTCGATCCGACCAATGCAACGATGACGGTTGAGGCGGGCTGCATCCTCGCCAATATCCAAGCGGCGGCGGATGAGGTCGACGCGCTCTTCCCGCTCTCGCTTGCCTCCGAAGGCTCCTGCCAGATCGGCGGCAACCTTTCGACCAACGCGGGCGGGACGGCGGTGCTGCGCTATGGCAATACCCGCGATCTGGTGCTCGGGATCGAAGCAGTGTTGCCCGATGGCCGGGTGCTGAATGATCTGAACGGCCTGCGGAAAAACAACACTGGCTTTGACCTCAAACACCTCTTTATCGGCGCCGAAGGCACGCTTGGCATCATCACGGCGGCGGTGATCAAGCTCTTTCCCAAACCCACCGCCCGTGCCACCGCGCTGGTGGCCTGCACCGGTCCCGAGCCCGCGCTGGCGCTTTATGCGCGGATGCGCGGCCAGACCGCCGACACGCTTTCGACATTCGAGTATATCGACCGGCTGGGCCTGCAAATGGTGATCGACCACGCGCCCGGCTGTAGCGATCCAATGGCCGAGGCGCATCCCGCCTATTGCCTGATCGAACTCACCGGCAATGGCGGGCAGACAGACTTCGACGCCCGGCTGGAAGCCGCATTGGAAGCGGCTTTCGAGGCAGAAGAGATCATCGACGCCGTGATCGGTGCATCGGAAGCGCAAAAAGACGCGCTTTGGGCGCTGCGAGAGAACCTGTCAGAGGCGCAGAAACCCGAAGGCGCGTCGATCAAACATGACGTTTCCGTCCCGGTGTCCCGCGTGGCGGATTTCATCCGCGAGGCGACCCAAGCCTGCATGGACCACATGCCCGGCCTGCGGCCCTGCCCCTTTGGCCATTTTGGCGACGGCAACCTGCATTTCAACCTGTCGCGTCCGGTGGATATGGCGGATGCGACGTTCCTTGCCGAATACGGTGCCTTCAACCGGATCGTGCATGATATCGTGCACCAGATGGGCGGCTCATTCTCAGCCGAGCATGGCATTGGCACCTTCAAACGGGCCGAGCTGCGCCGCTACAAGGACCCGGTCGCGCTGGAGTTGATGGAGCAGATCAAAGCCGCCCTCGACCCGGGCCATTTGATGAACCCTGGCAAGGTGCTTTGACAGCTTAACCGCGCCCCGCGAAGGGCATTTTGGTGGCCATCACGGTGACGAACATGGCGTTGGAGTCGAGCGACAGCTTCGCCATGTATGACAGCGTTTCGGCCACGTCGTTCACATCCATGCGCGGCTCTGACATGCGGGTGCCGTTGGGCTGCAGGATGCCATCCGCCATCCGCTCGGTCATCTCGCTCGCCGCATTGCCGATGTCGATCTGTCCGCAGGCGATGTCATGCGCCCGCCCGTCGAGCGACAGCGCACGGGTCAACCCGGTGATCGCATGTTTCGTCGCCGTATAGGGCACCGAGAGGGGGCGCGGCACATGGGCGCTGATCGAGCCGTTGTTGATGATCCGCCCGCCTTTCGGGCTTTGGCGTTTCATCAAGGCGAAGGCCGCGCGGGCGCAGAGGAAAGAGCCGGTCAGATTGGTCGCGACGATGTCGTTCCACTCCGCGACGCTCAAGCCGTCCACCTCAACCGCCGGACCATTGCGCCCGGCATTGTTGAACAGCAAGTCCAGCCGGCCAAAGGTCGTCTCTACCCGGTCGAAAAGCGCGTCGACCTCCGCCTCGACGCCCACATCGGCAGCCACGGCGATATGCCCCTGCCCATCGAGCGTCGCGCAGGCCGCATCTATCTTATCCTGCCGCCGCCCCGTCAGAACGAGAGTGAAACCGTCCTTCGCCAAACGCTGCGCACAGGCAAGGCCCACCCCGCTTCCGGCCCCTGTTATCAGAGCAATCTTTTGATCCATCCTACTATCCCATTCCTTTCTTTTGCCCTTCGGGCCCTTGAGGAAAACCTAATATATAAGACTACGCGGGGATAGGATTTTTCACCATTGCCCAATCTTTATCAGACCGCGCCTCACATTCGCGTGAGCACACTAGACGACCGGTCTATTATTTCATAGATGCCCCTCATGACAGAGGCAAAGAAATCAGATCAGACGCGGCAACGCATTTTAGACAGCGGACGTAGCCTCGTGCTGCGGCACGGGTTCTCTGGCGTTGGCCTGTCGCGCATTCTGAGCGAAAGCGGCGTGCCCAAGGGCTCGTTCTACTACTACTTCGCGTCGAAAGAGGCTTTTGGCACCGCGATGTTGGCCGACTACGTCGAGGCCTATCTCGCCCGTGTCGATGCGCTGATTGCAGCCCCGGGAACGGCGGGCGACAAGCTCGACAGTTTCTGGGATGCATGGCTCAGCCAATCCAGCGCCCCGGGGATCGCCAGCGCTTGTTTGGTGGTGAAACTCGGATCCGAGGTCGCCGACCTGTCGGAGACGATGCGCGAAACGCTGGATAAGGGTGTCGATGCGCTGGTCGCCCGGATTGCCCAACTGCTGCGTCAAGGCGCAGAGGATGGGACCGTTCGTGCGCTCGAAGCGCCTGAGACCACCGCCCGCATGCTTTATGCCAAATGGCTCGGCGCTGCGGTGCTGGCCAAACTGGCACGCAGCGATGCGCCGCTGCGCATGGCGCGCGCTGAAACCTCTGCTCAACTCTCCCCCACCGGGGACCAATTCCCAACCTGAAAGGAAACAGCATGTTCGCTGCCATCCACGACACCTTCGGCGAGCCCGCCGAGGTTCTGACCACCCGCGAAACCGACAAGCCCGCGCCTGCTGCGGGTGAGGCGCTGCTGCGCATGGTGCTGTCGCCCATCCACAACCACGACCTTTGGACCGTGCGCGGCAACTATGGCTACAAGCCCGAACTGCCCGGCGCCATCGGCGGCTCCGAAGCGCTTGGCATCGTCGAGGCTGTGGGCGAAGGCGTTGACGAAGCACTGATCGGCAAGCGGGTCACCGCGGCCGGGTTCCACGGCGCATGGGCCGAGTATTTCACCGCCCCCGCCGCGGGCCTGCTGCCCCTGCCCGAGGCGATCTCGGACGAGGCCGGTGCGCAGTTGATCGCTATGCCCTTCAGCGCCCTGTCCCTGTTGGAAACCCTCAAGGTCGGCGAAGGCGATTGGCTGATCCAAACCGCCGCCAATGGCGCGGTCGGCAAGATCATGGTCGGTCTGGCCAAGGCACGCGGCGTCAACCTGCTGAACCTCGTTCGCCGCGAAGGCGCCGCCGAGGAACTGCGCGAGACGGGCGCGGAAAACGTTCTCTCCACCGATGATGCGGATTGGCAAAGCAAAGCGCGCGAGCTGATCGGCAAAGAGGGCGCGGTTTCGGCCATCGACTCGGTCGGCGGCGAATTGGGCGGCCAACTTGTCGAGCTTCTGGGCAAAGATGGTGAATTGATCGTCTTCGGTACGGCGACCGGCCAGCCCCTCACCATGTCTTCGGGCGAACTGATTATGAAACACATCACCGTCAAAGGCTTCTGGGGCTCGCGCGTTAGCGGCGATATGCCACCTGAAACTCGTGTGCGTCTGATCGGTGAGCTGGTGCAACTGGCGGCCAAGGGCCAGCTTCCGCTCGACACTGGCGGCATCTACCCGTTGGCAGAGGTAACCGAAGCAATGAATGCAGCGCTAACCACTGGCCGTGGTGGCAAGGTTATGTTGCGCCCATAATTGGCATCTGACTCTTGGCGGCGGCCCTGCGGATTGGGGCCGCCGCCCCTCGTTCGGCTTTAAATTTCGAAGTGCTTAAAAATAGTTCGCCTCAGGAATATTTTGCCGTTTAGTTAGGCAAATTCGCCGGTCAGGCGCTCAGAAACTGCCCAAACGGTGACTCTCTCCCGTCTCTGTGTTGATTAAAAAGTGACCAGAATTCCTGCGGGCGGAGCCACTCCTATCCTCGTTGAAGCCACCATAAACACGCCATGCGCTGCACCCGTGCAACCGCGCGCCATTGGCGCGGCGATGGTTTCGGCCAAAGCCTCGCGGGGCCGATCTACGCTTAGCGATCTCCGTCAATCCGGCGCGATGAAACTGCTCTTTCCACGCCCTGACGGAGAGGCATTGCAAGCAATCGTCATCAATTCCGCAGGCGGGATCACGGGGGGCGATGTCTTTGCCCTCAATGCATACGCCGAAAAGAATGCAATGCTCAGCCTCACGACCCAAGCGGCCGAACGCGCCTATCGCGCGCAGCCGGGTCAGGTGGCCAGCGTCCGCAATAGTGTCACTGTAGAACCCGGTGGAACACTGCATTGGCTGCCTCAAGAGACAATTCTTTACGACGGCTGCGCGCTGCGGCGAAGCCTCTGTGTCGACCTTGCCCATGATGCCTCTCTGCTGCTGGTCGAACCGCTGGTCTTTGGCCGCGCCGCCATGGGCGAAGCCCTGCACGACGCCAATTTCCGGGACCGGATTGAGATCACCCGCGCGGGCCAGCCGCTATTCCTTGATGCGATGACCTTGCATGGCGACGTGACCAAGCATCTTGCCGCAGCGCATATCGCAGCGGGCGCAGGTGCTTTGGCCACGTTGATCTATGTCGCCCCCGATGCCGAAGCGCGGCTGGCACGGCTGCGTGCCGCGCTGCCCGAAAGCGCCGGGGCCAGCCTGATCGGCCCTGACTTGCTGATCGCGCGTATCCTTGCCCACGACAGCTTCGACCTCCGCCAATCGCTCGTGCCCATCCTGCGCGACCTTAGCGGTGACACCCTTCCCAGATCATGGATGACCTGACGTGCAACTGACCCCGAGAGAAAAAGACAAATTGCTGATCTCAATGGCCGCCGAAGTGGCGCGCAAGCGCCTAGCGCGGGGGGTCAAGCTGAACCACCCCGAAGCAATCGCCTTAATCACCGACGCAGTGGTCGAAGGCGCGCGCGATGGGCGCAGCGTGGCCGATATGATGCAGGCCGGCGCCCATGTGATCACCCGCGAAGACTGTATGGAAGGGGTGTCTGAGATGATCCCGGAAGTGCAGGTTGAGGCGACATTCCCCGACGGGACCAAGCTCGTCACCGTTCACAACCCCATTAGATAAGGACATATCATGCCCCGTTTCGCCCCCCTTCTCGCCCTCCCGTTGATGTCCTGCGCTATGGCGGCCTTTGCCCATTCTGCCCCCCTGCCGCACAGCCACGGGGCCGAGGCGGAAACATCGCCGAGCATGTATGCCGTCGCCGGTCTGGCCTTTGTTTTGTCGGGTTTAATTGCCTTCTCTCGACGCTTGAAAACGGCCAAAGCATGATACCGGGCGAGGTTTTTCCTGCAGCGGGTATGCTGACCCTTAACGCTGACCGCGAGGCGATTACCCTGATGGTCGCGAACACCGGCGACCGCCCGGTGCAAGTTGGCAGCCACTACCATTTCGCCGAGAGCAACCCCGCGCTTGATTTCAACCGCGCCGCCGCACGGGGCTTGAGGCTTGATATCGCCGCAGGCTCCGCCGTGCGTTTTGAGCCCGGCCAGCGCCGCAAGGTGTCGCTTATCCCCTTCAGCGGTGCTCGGCGTATCTTTGGCTTCAACAGCGCGGTCATGGGAGACCTCTGATGCCAGCACAGATCAAACGCGGTGACTACGCTGCCATGTTCGGCCCCACGGTGGGCGACCGGGTGCGACTGGCCGACACGGACCTCATCATCGAAGTTGAGCGCGACCTGACCACCGAACGCAGCGGCCAAAGCGCTCCCGCCTATGGCGAAGAGGTCAAATTCGGCGGCGGCAAGGTGATCCGCGACGGCATGGGCCAGTCGCAGGTGACCCGCGCAGGCGGGGCCGTTGATACGGTCATCACCAATGCGCTGATCGTCGACCATACCGGCATCTACAAAGCCGATGTGGGGCTGAAAGACGGGCGCATCGCCAAGATCGGCAAGGGAGGCAACCCCGACACCCAGCCGGGCGTGAACATCATCATCGGACCGGGAACCGAAGTGATCGCGGGAGAGGGGCGCATTCTGACCGCAGGTGGGTTTGACAGCCACATCCACTTTATCTGCCCGCAACAGATCGAAGACGCGCTGCATTCAGGGCTGACCACCATGCTCGGCGGCGGCACCGGCCCTGCGCATGGAACGCTGGCCACCACCTGCACACCCGGCGGCTGGCATATCGGGCGCATGATGCAATCTGCCGACGCCTTTCCGATGAACCTCGCTTTCGCGGGCAAGGGCAATGCCAGCCAGCCCGCCGCCCTTGAAGAACAAATCAACGCGGGCGCTTGTGCGCTGAAACTGCATGAGGATTGGGGCACCACCCCCGCCGCGATTGACTGCTGCCTGAGCGTCGCCGATGCGATGGATGTGCAGGTGATGATCCACACCGATACGCTGAACGAAAGCGGCTTTGTCGAACACACAGTCGCAGCCATGAAAGGCCGCACGATCCACGCTTTCCACACCGAAGGCGCAGGCGGCGGCCATGCGCCGGATATCATCAAGATCTGCGGCGAAGAGCATGTACTGCCCTCCTCAACCAACCCCACGCGGCCCTTTACCGTGAACACGCTGGAAGAGCATCTCGACATGCTCATGGTGTGCCACCACCTTGATAAAACCATCCCCGAAGATGTCGCTTTTGCCGAAAGCCGGATCCGGCGCGAGACCATCGCCGCCGAAGATATCCTGCATGACATGGGCGCGTTTTCCATCATCGCCAGCGACAGTCAGGCCATGGGCCGGGTCGGAGAAGTCTTGATCCGCACATGGCAGACCGCCGACAAGATGAAAAAGCAGCGCGGGCGGCTGGCCGAGGAGACGGGCGAGAATGACAACTTCCGCGTCCGCCGCTACATCGCGAAATACACGATCAACCCGGCCATCGCGCATGGTGTCTCAACCCATATCGGCAGCATCGAAGAGGGCAAGCGCGCCGATCTGGTGCTGTGGAACCCCGCCTTTTTCGGGGTGAAGCCTGAAATGGTTCTATTGGGCGGCAGTATTGTCTGTGCGCAGATGGGCGATCCGAACGCGTCCATCCCCACGCCACAGCCGGTATATTCGCGGCCCATGTTTGGCGCGTATGGCCGCGCTGTAGAGAATTCTGCCGTGGTTTTCGTCAGCGAAGCTGCAGAGGCTGCGGGCATCGGCAAACAGCTTGGCCTTGCGAAGCAAACCATCGCCGTGCGCAACACCCGCGACATCGGCAAGCGCGACCTGAAACTGAACGATGCGCTCCCCAAGGTAGAAGTGAACCCCGAAACTTATGAAGTCCGTGCCGACGGCGAATTGCTGACCTGCGAGCCCGCCTCTATTCTGCCGATGGCACAACGTTACTTCCTGTTCTGAAAGACCCAGATGACCCCAATCCTTTGCCAAGACATCCGCCGCAACGGCGATTGGTCTGATGCCGCTGACAGCGTAGCACTTACGTATGACGGACGGTTTCTGCGCCGGAAGGTTCTGACGAGTAGGGGGGGGCTGCCGTTTCTCGTCGATCTGGCGCAGACGACCTCGCTTGATCATGGTGATGCATTTGTCTTGGCTGATGGGCAGATGGTTCACGTTGTGGCCGCCGACGAAGACCTACTTGAAGTGACTGGCCCCGACCTGCCGCGCATTGCGTGGCATATTGGCAACCGCCACACCCCCTGCCAGATCGAAGCCGATCGTCTGGTCATCCAACGCGATCATGTGATTGCCAAGATGCTTGCTCAAATCGGCGCAGCAACACGCGAGATCACCGCCCCCTTCCGCCCCGAAGGCGGGGCCTATGGCCATGGGCGCACCCATGGGCATGACCATAGCCACTCTCATCACGCCTCCCATGATCACGACCACGCAGATGCCTGAAGCCCTACAGGCTGAACAGCTTCTGACGTTGGTGCAGATGCTTTCCCCCTCCTATCCTGTGGGGGCTTTCGCCTATAGTCACGGGCTGGAATGGGCCGTGCAGAATGGGGCGGTGGATGACCAAAGTAGCCTTACGGAGTGGCTGAAGACCGTGTTGCAGTACGGCACAGGACTGGCTGATGCGATCTATCTGAACGCCGCCTATCACGCCGAAGACCCGACCCAAATTGATGCGCAGGCCCGTGCTTTTGCATCCTCGGCGGAACGGCTGAAAGAGACCGTGTTGCAAGGCGAGGCTTTCGCCCGTGCGAGCGCTGCAATCTGGCAGATCGAGATCCCCCCGCTTTGCTACCCGGTGGCCGTTGGCCGGGCCGCCCGTCTGCAGCAGCTTCCACTGCGCCAGACGCTTGAGATGTTCCTGCACGCATTTGCGGCCAACCTCGCCACCGCGGGCATGCGGCTTATCCCCTTGGGGCAGACCGAGGGCCAGATCGTCATTCGCAACATTGCTCCGTCTTGTCTTGAACTCGCCAACAAGGCGCATCGAAGCACGCTCGACGATCTCTCTTCCACCGCCTTTCTAAGTGACATCGCCGCCATGAAACACGAAACCCAGTATTCGAGGATTTTCCGCACATGAAACGCAACAATGGCCCTTTGCGTGTCGGCATCGGCGGCCCTGTGGGCGCGGGTAAAACCACACTGACAGCCGCGTTGTGCCGCGCCCTACGAGACAGGCTTTCGGTGGGCGTCATCACCAATGATATATACACCCAAGAAGACGCCGAAGCGCTGATGCGGATGCAGGTGTTGCCCCAAGACCGGATCATCGGGGTCGAGACCGGCGGCTGTCCGCATACGGCGATCCGAGAAGATGCTTCGATTAACCTTGCCGCCGTTGCAGAGATGGTCGCGCGCCACCCGGATGTCGAAGTGGTCTTGATCGAAAGCGGAGGCGATAATCTCTCGGCCACTTTCAGCCCTGAGCTTGCCGATGTGACCCTCTATGTCATTGATGTCGCAGCGGGCGAAGAAATCCCCCGCAAGGGCGGACCGGCCATTACAAAATCTGACATCCTAGTCATCAACAAGACTGACCTCGCACCGCATGTGGGCGCGTCCCTCGACGTTATGAAACATGACAGTGCACGCATGCGTCTAAGTCTGCCAACCGTCTTTTGCGCGCTGAAGTCAGGCGAGGGCACAGACGAATTGCTGGGGCATCTGGCACGGATTGGCGGATTGGACCTTGCACCGATGGCGCCTTCGGCGACTGATTAGGTCTGGTTTCCGGGCCCTTGGGGAGGGTCCAACCAGATTTACTGTCGATTAACCTCGTCGCGCATTTTCACTTAGGTGATTGGTGGCTCACTTTAATCTGCACCGAACAGATCGCGGGTGAAGACCTTCTCAGGAACATCGGCGAGGTCGGGATGATTGCGATTTGCAACGATCACATCTGCACGCGCCTTGAAGCGGTCGAGATCCTGCATCACCTCAGAACCGAAGAAACTATCCTCCTGCAACACGGGCTCGTATACGATCACTTCGATCCCCTTGGCCTTAAGCCGCTTCATAATGCCCTGGACAGAACTTTGACGAAAATTGTCGGAGCCAGCCTTCATCACCAGTCGGTAAATACCCACCCGCTGCGGCGCGAGGGCCAGGATTTGCTCCGAGATGAAATCCTTGCGGGTGCGGTTGGCCTCTACAATCGCGTTAATCAAATTTTGTGGGACATCAGAATAGTTGGCGAGCAACTGCTTGGAATCCTTTGGCAAACAATAGCCGCCATAGCCAAACGAGGGGTTGTTATAATGTTCTCCAATGCGCGGATCGAGGCAGACACCATCAATGATTTGCCGTGTGTCGAGCCCATTGGTTAGTGCGTAGCTGTCCATCTCGTTGAAATATGCAACCCGCATGGCGAGGAAGGTATTGGCGAAGAGTTTCACCGCTTCAGCCTCTGACGGACCGGTAAAGAGCATCGGAATTTCGTCGTCAATCGCCCCTTCTGCCAGTAGCTGCGCAAATCGCCGGGCCCGGGGGCTGTCTTCGCCCACGACAATGCGTGAGGGGTGCAAATTGTCGTAAAGCGCCCGACCTTCGCGCAGAAACTCAGGGCTAAAGATCAGTTGATCCGTTTCAAAGGAGGCCGCCAAACCTGCCGTATAGCCGACGGGGATCGTGGATTTAATGACAATTGTGGCCGTCTTTGTAACGGCCAATACGTCCCGCACAACCGCCTCCACGCTGGAGGTGTCAAAAACGTTTGTGCGCGGATCATAGTTTGTCGGCGTTGCAATGAGCACAAACTCGGCGTCTCGAAAAGCGTCGGCCGCCTGCGTTGTAGCATGCAGATTAAGCGGCTTTTCCGCCAGATACCGCTCAATCTCAGGGTCGACGATAGGCGCACGCCGGGCGTTCACCTGCGCCACCCGGTCGGGGTTCAAGTCGACAGCCGTCACGTCATTATGCTGCGCTAGAAGTACGGCGTTTGACAGCCCCACATAGCCGATACCGACCACGGCGATCTTGGTCATAGTCATATGCATGGGCCTTTCCTGTGTGCCGTGGCTGTGATGTTAAACTGCGCCCTCACCTTTGAAAAGGCGCTGGCTGGCAAGACGTTAGCGCTCTTTAACCCAGTTCTGAGACGACTGAAACGCTACCGTCTTACCGCACTGCGCGACGCCACAGGCCGCGTTGTTGCCCTGCTTGCGTACGCTCTGTTGTCAGGCTGGCAAGGCTTCCTTCGCAAATTCATTGCAACCCACAACGCGGAGAACCCCGATGCCCGACGCTTCTGAACGCTTGTCCCTTCCCTATTTGATGCCAGCACAGGCGCAGAAACATGTAACCCACAATGAGGCGCTGCACCGGCTTGACCTCTTGGTGCAGCTTGCGGTGGAGAGCTTTGATGCCAACACACCGCCGGCCCTGCCGCAGGCGGGGGAGATTCATGCGCTTGGCGGCGCGCCCACCGACGCTTGGGCGGGCCATGCTGGTGAACTGGCCGCTTGGACGGAGGGGAGCTGGCAATTCATAGAACCGCAAGAGGGCTGGCAGGCGCTGGACAAATCCACCGGCACGTTACGCCGCCGCAATGTGGGAGGTTGGTCGGATGTTGCCTTGCCCGATCTGACGGCCCTGCCCGGTGTGGGGGTCAACACAAGCTACGACAGCGCCAATCGCTTGACGGTCTCTTCTAACGCGACATTGCTCAATCACGAGGGGGCGGGGCATCAACTAAAGCTGAACAAAGCCAGCACAGGCGATACGGCGAGCTTGTTATTCCAAACGGATTGGTTGGGCCGGGCCGAGATGGGCACGGCGGGGGCAGATGATTTTTCCATTAAGGTCAGCGCGGATGGCAGTGTTTGGTCCACCGCGCTTGCCTTTGACGCAGGTACGGGCATGGCGTCGGGCATGGCGCTGACCCAAACTGTGGACGACGCGACAGTGGGCCGCTTGATCCGGGTAGGTGATTTCGGCATTGGGGCGGATGCCGGGCCACTTGTGACCGACCTCGATGCGCACCAGCTTTCCGGCAATTATTCGGGCTATGGCGGCGGCCATGTGCAGGCACCTCTGGGCGATAATCCCTTTCCCACTTTAGACGGGGTCTTTGGCCTGCATTGCGGCAATAGCACCTTGGGCGGGCAGAACGCTTACCTGTGGCAAATCGCGATCGGGATCGACACGCCCGGGCTGGCCTTTCGGGTGCGGGCGAATGGTGTTTGGGGGGCTTGGCAGGGTCTGTGGTCGGGGGCCAACACGACTGTCGATGCCAATGGTTTCATCAAAGAAGCGAGTCCGATCCTGCGGCTGTTCAGTGATACCTCCGAAGAGCCCGCGGTGCCTTTGAACGCAACGTTCGAGCGGCTGGCGGTTGGGCAATATGCCCTGACAGGTGTTCCGCCTCTCGCCTCAAAAGGCTGGCAGGTCGAAGTACCGCAGGACGCGAATGGCAATCGCTTGGTCTATGTCGATTGTGACTATGACGCGAAACTGGGCGCGCTGCATGTCGAGACCAGCAAGGTGATTTGGCAAGACGGCTGGGCCGCAGGTCAGCCCTGTGACATCCCCAAAGGCCGTTGGGTTGACCTTCGGTTTGACACGCCAACGCGATGATCCCCTTACCCCGGCCCGCCATTAGCACAGCGGGCCGGAAGGCATTTAGATTATCCCGCGCAATTGCTCGACCTCATAGTTACCACCGCAAAGCAGCACGACAGAGGTTTGGCCCGCGTATTTCTGCGAGTCACCCAAGTAGGCCGCCAGCGCCAAAGCGGCTGCACCTTCAACGAGCATATTTTCTTCCCACGCCAACAGCTTCAGCGCGGCGGCGATTTGCTCTTCGTCGCAGTGCACGATCTCGTCAATCACCTCGCTGGCCATCGGCAGGGTAAGCGAGTCTGCGTCGACCCCGCCCGCCACGCCGTCAGCCAATGTATCAAGATGCTCGGTCTCGACAATCTTGCCCGCTTTGATCGAGGCGGCCAAGGCGCAACTGTTTGTGGCGCTGACACCGATGACGCGGGTCTGAGGCGAGAATTCCTTGATCACCGACCCCATGCCCGAGATCAGACCGCCGCCGCCCATTGAGATGAAGACATTGTCTACCCCCTCAACCTGGTCGAGCAGTTCCAGCGCGGCGGTGCCTTGGCCTGCGATCACCTCGGCGTCGTTATAGGGCGAGATATAGGTATATCCCTCGGCCTCGGCCAACTGCTGTGCGTGCAGTTCCGACAACGAAGCATCGGCGCCATGGATCACAACCTTGGTGCCGAAACCTTCGATGGTTTTGCGTTTCTTGGCGACGACGGTTTCAGGCAGCACGACGATCAATTCATGCCCCGTGGTCTGTGCGGCAAGCGAACAGGCGATGCCGTGGTTGCCAGAGGATGCGGTAATGACTGGACGGTCAAGCGGCACAGTCGTCAGCTTTGCACTGGCACCGCGCAGTTTGAACGATCCGGTGTGCTGGAAATTCTCGGTCTTGTAGAGAAGCCGCGTGTCCCCTTCCATCGGCAGGCGCGAAACAATCACAGGCGTGCGGTAGATCGCGCCAGCGATCTTACGGTGAACCACGCAAGACCGGGCGGCGGATTGAACAACGAGTTCAGAGACAGGGGACATAGCAGTTTCCATCGGTTTAGGTGAGATCGGCATGTGCAGATTGAAGCACCGCGAGCGAAATGGCAGCATCTTGAACTGCGAGGCCGGTAAGATCGGCAATGGTGATCTGCGCCTCATTGGCCCTGCCGGGATGCGCACCGGAAAGGACGGCGCCGAGAGCCACCACATCGCCTGAAATTCCGCCCGCCGTTTCGGCTGTGGCGAATTCACCGTGATGCAGCGACTGCGCAGCAAGGTCACAAACTAGCAGATCAGCGGCCGTCACCAGATCAGTCGCCAATTCCTGCTTGCCGGGGCTGTCTGCCCCAACAGCAGTGATATGCGTACCCGGCGCGATCCAATTGCGCGCGATCAGCGGGGTTTTCGCAGGTGTGGTGGTGATAATGACCTGCGCCGCGCGGGCTGCGGTTTCCAGATCGGCGGCAGCAGTCGCGATTAGCCCGTCGGCTTGAAGTTCATCACAGGCCGTCTGCACCTTGTCTGCGTCGCGGCCCCAGATGGCAAAGCTCAACTTCCGCTCTGGCAAGAGCGCCTGTAAACAGCGCGCCTGAAAGCGACATTGCAGCCCGGTGCCGACAATCAGCACACGGTCAAACCCGTCAACGCCAAGCGCCCGGCTGGCCAGCGCGCCACCCAACCCAGTGCGCATATCGGTCAGCCACCCTTCATCGCGCAATATCGCAAGCGGCGCACCGGTGGTGGCCGAGAACATCAGGTTCAGCCCGTTCGAACTGGGCAGTCCCTTTGACGGATTGTCATAGAATCCAGTGGCGACCTTGATGACGAAGCCCCCGGTGCCCAGCACATGGCCCGTTTTTACATGGCAATCGCCATTGGCATCATCAAAGCCCAGATAGGTCACAGGTGGGGCCTGAACGCGGCCCTCTGCAGAGGCGATATACGCCGCTTCTATCGCCTGCGCCGCCGTAGACAGATCGAAGTGTTCTTGAATTTGGCTTTTGTTCAGATCGATCACGCACGGCTCCCTTGGATTACCCCCAATATCGGTTGACCCGATTTCTAGATCGAATTATCTAATTTCAAATTTACTGTCAATCAACGGAATCCCCCGCAGATGACCGACCCGACCTTTGACAATGCTTGCGCCACCGCAGAGGCCATTGCCTTTCTTTTTGGCGCGCGCGTCGAAGTGGTGGTTCATGATCTAACTGCAGAACGTATTGCCCATATTGCCAATCCCCTGTCACAGCGCAGCATCGGTGATCCGTCGAACATGCATGAGATCGAGCTTGGCGAAGCCCCGGTGATCGGCCCCTATGAAAAGGTGAACTGGGACGGATCCACCTTACGGTCGATCAGCATCCTGCAACGACGGGCGGATGGTACGGCGGCCTATGTGATTTGCATCAATCACGATCAGGCCGATCTGCTGGCATTGCGCCGAGTGGCAGAAGCGCTTGGCCCCGCGCCTTTGGGGAACGTTGAGCCACAGGCGCTGCTGCGCAATGATTGGCACGACAGGCTCAACAGCTATGCCAGCGCATGGTGCCGTGACCGAGGACTGAGGATTGATGCACTCGGGCGCGATGACCGCCGCGTGTTGATTGGTGAGCTGTCCGCCTCTGGTGCGTTGGCCGAACGCCATGCCGCCGCCTATGTGGCACGCATGGTCGGGGTCAGCCGCGCGACGATCTATAACGACCTAAAGGCCCGCAATGAGGGGGATGCAGAATGAGCGATATATCAAAGGCTCTCAACCTGCTGGAAAAACTGGTCGGCTTCCCCACTGCTTCGCATCGCTCTAACCGCGCGCTAGTTGCTTTCATCTCGGATTACCTGACTGAGCTGGGCGTCGAGCATCATGTCTTTTCCGACGAGACGGGTGAGAAAGAAGGGCTAATCGCCCATATCGGGCCGCAGGTCGAAGGCGCGGTCATTCTGTCAGGCCATACCGATGTTGTGCCGACCGACGGGCAATCTTGGCAGCACGATCCTTGGACACTTACGCTAGAGGACGGGCGTTATTACGGACGCGGTTCCTGTGACATGAAAGGGTTTTTAGCATTGGTTCTGGCTGCCGTGCCGCAAATGCTGGCGCAGCCGTTGGCCCGCCCCATCCAATTGGCGTTTTCCTATGATGAGGAACCCGGCTGCCTTGGCACCCTGCCCTTGATAGACGCGCTGGCACAGCATTACCCGCGCGCCGAAAGCGTGATCGTTGGCGAGCCAACGCAGATGAAAGTGGTGACCGGCCATAAGGGTGGGATTGGGATTAAAACAACCCTGCGCGGGCTGGCGGCGCATAGCTCGAACCCCGGGCGCGGGGTCTCGGCCATCGCCCATGCGCTGCCGCTGATCGACTGGCATGAGCGGCAAATGGAACAAGAGGCCGCAAGCGCGGGGCCGAGTGGCTTCGACCCTGCCTTTACAACGCTACAGGTGGGCACTCTGCACGGCGGAACGGCATTGAATACCGTGCCCGACGCCTGCGTCTTTGAGAGCGACATCCGCTATGTGCCGCCCCAGACCGCCGACGATTGGGTCGCTGCCTACCGGGCCGAGGCTGCCAAGGTCGAAGTTGCGATGCAGGCCCGCCACCCTGAGGCCAGCGTAACGCTGAGCGATATCGACATCGCCCCGGCACTGGCCCCCGAACCCGGCAATGCGGCCGAGGAACTGGCACGGCGGCTGACCGGCGACAACTCCGACACCCTCGTCGCCTATCAGACTGAGGCCGGGCATTTTCAAAGTGCGGGCTATGCCACTGTGGTCTGCGGACCGGGCAGCATCACACAGGCCCATCAAGCGGATGAATATATCACCGCCGATGAGCTGCGCCGCGGGGCCGATTTCCTGTCAAAGCTGATCGACAGTCTCCGCTGAGTTGACGCCCTGCCGCGCAAGGAAGGCCGAGACGCGTTCCAATCCAGCGCGTAGATCCGCCGTGGGATTGGCATAGCCGATGCGCAACCAGCCCTCCATGTCCATCGCGCTGCCGGGGGTGAAAAGCACCCCCTCCTCCTCCAGCAACCGGGTGCAGAAATCGCGCGAGGGGAGCGGCAGGTCATACTTTACCAGCGCCGTGGTGCCGGACTTCGGCCTCACCCAAGAAATCAGCGGCTCGCCCTCAACCCAGTCAGACAGGATCGCGAGGTTCTCACGGGTGATGCGATGAGCACGCTCAAGGATTTTCCCACGGTTCTCCAGCGCGAGGGCCGAGAAATACTCATCAATCCGACCGACAGAAATGGTGTTATAGTCGCGGTGGATCATAATCCGTTCTAGCAAATCGCGCGGGCCTGCGACCCAACCGACGCGCAGCCCGGCAAGTGAATAGGCTTTGGACATGCCCGCCGTGCTGATGCCCTTGTCGTAGAGATCGCAGATCGACGCGGTATAGCCGTCGCCCGCCTGATCGGTCCCGCGGTAGACCTCATCGCAGAGCACCCAAGCATCGCTGCCGCGCGCAATCTCCGCGATTTGGGTCAGCATCTCGCGGTCCATCAAAGCGCCGGTGGGGTTGTTGGGGTTATTTGTTGCGATCATCCGCGTATCGGGGCGCATCATGGCGCGCAATGCGTTGAGATCGGGCAGAAAGCCGTTCTCTTCGCGCAGGTGCAGCAGCTCAACATCGGCGCCGATGCTTTCTGGGATGGAGTAATGCTGCTGATAGGTCGGCACGATGGCGATGACGTGGTCACCACGGCTAACAAGCGTCTGATGTACCAGTGAATTCGCGCCAATGGTGCCGTGGGTCGTCAGCACATTGTCACGGGACTGACCCTCGTACAGCCCCGCCACCGCGTCGCGCAGCCGGTCGGACCCCTCAATCGCGCCGTATCCCATCCGCATCTCGCGCAGTTCGCCTAAGACGCTGTTGTCGACCCCAGCCATGTCGATCAAATCGCCTAGAGTGATCGAATCCACGCAGGTTTCGGCAAGGTTATAGCGGCAGTGGTTCTCGAATTCGTTCATCCACATTTCAACGCCGAAGGTTTTGATATCCATGGTGCAATCCTCTTGATTATCAGCTGCGGGCCGGGCCGGTTAACGCCGCCATCAGCAGTTCCAGAAACTTGGGCGCCTGCGGTGGGGCGAGCCAGCGCATCACGGCCACAATCTCCTGCTCCGGTGCGATCCAGATCATATGGCCGCCCGCACCCTGTGCGCTAAAGGCGGTCTCGGGCAGTGCCGAGTTGGCGTCCTGCCCCCGGTTCAACCACCACAGGAAACCGTACTTGTCGAGGGTCGGCGTGGGCGTCAGCGACTGCCGCATCCAGTCTTCAGGTAAGATTTGCACGCCGTCCCACTGGCCATTCTGACAGATGAACTGACCGAATTTCGCATGATCCTCGGCCCCGATGAAAAGCCCACCGCCCCAGTGTCCGCCACCGGTGACCGACTGAACGCGCGTGCCGTCGACCTCGACCCAAGAGGTCGAATAGCCTTCCCACCGCCAATCGGCGGAAGCGCCAATCGGGTCCATGATCCGTTCGCGCAGCACTTCTGGCAAGGGGCGACCAAATCGGCACAGCAGCGCATAGGCCAGCGCGTTCACCCGCACATCGTTGTATTCGTAATGGCTCCCTGGCGCGCTGACCTCGCGCAACTGCCCCTTGCGGCTGTTGTCCGCGCCAACGCCAATCTGGCGATAGTGATCCACCTGATCGTCTTTGCCAAAAATCTCACCGCGCCATTCGCTGTTCATCTGCAACATATGCCGCCACGTGATGCGCCCGTTGTGATCGCCCGAAAAATGCGGCCCCGGCACGCTGTCGCCCACGGGGGCGTCGAGGTCCGCAATCAACCCGTCCTTCACCGCCAGCCCCGCCAGCACCGAGAGGTAACTCTTGGCGATGGAAAAGGTCATGTCGGTGCGCGTCGTATCGCCCCAGTCGGCCACGCGCTGCCCCCGGTGCAGGATCACACCCGCCGGGCCACCGCGGGGCTTCACCGGACCCACGATCTCGGTCCACGGGCCGCTTTCATCCCACTCGCGGTTGCCGACATAGGCGCCATCGGGGTAGTACATCTCGCGCGGCCACGCGGTCTCATGGGCCAAGGCGTGATCGACGGCAGCTTGCAAAGCGGGGGTGGCGGCGAATGTCATTCTGCTCTCCTTGGGTTTGGGCGAACTCTTCCCAAGGGGGCGGCAATTGTAAACCGCAAAGTCTATTTCATGTAAGGGTTTACCCGGTGATGTCAGGGTAAACTTGGCTCCGCTTTACCACGCCATAGACAAAGCTGGTGTCGATCGACCCAATCCCACCGATTGGATGCAGCCGCGTGCGCACGAAGCGTTCGTAATCCTCCAGATCGCCCACCACGACGCGCAGCAGATAATCCGATAGCCCGCTCATCACGAAACATTCCAAGACCTCTGGGATCGCTTTGATCTGGCTCTCGAAGCGCTGCACCGTTTCTTCGTCATGGCCATCCAGCGTGACGCGCACCATCACTGTGACCGGTAGGCCGTAAGCCTTGGCGTCGACCTCCACACTATAACCCCGAATCGCGCCGTTCTTTTCCAACGCCCGCAGGCGGCGCAAACAAGGCGATGGCGAAAGGTTTACCTCCTGTGCGAGGTCGAGGTTGGTCATCCGCCCATTACGTTGAAGGGCGCGGATGATTTTGCGGTCGGTGGCGTCCAATTGGGGTATATGGGGCATAATATGCCAATTCTCCTGCTTTTTAGGGATATAATAGCAACCTAATGCCAAAGCGACCATCCGATAATGCCCCCAACAACTTTGAGGGGCACTCCATGACCAATTCGCAGAAATCCTTTGCCACACGCGCCATTCACCACGGCTATGACGCACAAAGCGAGCAGGGTGCGCTGAACCCGCCGATATACATGAGCTCGACTTTCACCTTCGAGACGGCTGAGGCAGGCGGCGACATGTTCGCGGGCGAGCGCGAGGGGCATTTCTACACCCGCATCTCAAACCCCACGCTCGACCATCTGGAAAAGCGCATTGCCAACCTTGAAGGGGCCGAAGCCGGTCTCGCCACGGCATCTGGCATGGGGGCGATCACCTCGACGCTGTGGTCTTTCCTTGAGGCGGGGGATGAGATCATCATCGACAAGACGCTCTACGGCTGCACCTTTGCCTTTATGACCCACGGGTTGCCGCGCTTTGGGGTGAAGGTGACATTGGTCGATATGACCGAGCCTGCGAACCTCGAAGCGGCGATCAGTGCGCAAACCAAGATCGTCTATTTCGAGACCCCCGCGAACCCGAACAACCGTCTGGTCGACATTTCTGCCATCTCGGCCATCGCGCATCGCGCCGGGGCCAAGGTGGTGGTCGACAACACCTATGCCACGCCGGTCCTCACCCGCCCCATCGAGCATGGCGCGGATATCGTCGTCCATTCGGCGACGAAGTTCCTCTCCGGTCACGGTGATGTGGTTGCGGGTCTCGTTGTCGGCAGTTTGGAGGACATGACACAGGTGCGGCTTGTGGGTCTGAAAGACATGACAGGTGCCGTAATGTCGCCCCTGACCGCCATGCTGCTACTGCGCGGGATCAAGACGCTGGAGCTGCGGATGGAGCGCCATTGCGCCACCGCGCGCAAAGTGGCCGAGGCGCTGGAAGCGCATCCCGCGGTGCTGCATGTCGCCTATCCGGGGTTGCAGAGCTTCCCGCAGGCCGATCTTGCGCGGCGACAGATGGGCAATTTCGGCGGCATGATCCCCTTTGAGGTGAAGGGCGGCAAACCGGGCGGCATCGCCTTTATGAACCGGCTGAACCTCATTCAACGCGCCGTGAGCCTCGGCGACGCGGAGAGCCTAATCCAGCATCCCGCAAGCATGACCCATTCGACCTATTCGCAAGAGGAACGCGCCGAACATGGCATCGCGGAGGGCCTCGTGCGCCTGTCGGTCGGGCTCGAAAGCGCCGATGACATCATTGATGACCTTTACGCCGCGCTTGGCGCGCATAACATGCAAGCGGCCTGATCCGGCACGGACCGGACCAGTCGCGGGCGGTGTCGAAGAGGGCACCGCCCGAGGGATCCTCAGAATGAAAGACCTGCCATGACCGCTCTCGCCCCTGCCCAGCTCAAGACCATCGAACAACGTCTGCTGTGGCTGTCGCATTGGATGATCCACAACGCCAATCACATCCGGCCCAAGGTGGACGGGATTAAAGTGGGCGGGCATCAGGCGTCTTCGGCCTCAATGGTGTCGATCATGACGGCGCTTTATTTCAGCGCCCTGCGGCCTGAGGATCGGGTTGCGGTCAAACCCCATGCCTCGCCAATCTTTCATGCGATGCAGTATCTCATGGGCAACCAGACCCGTGAGAAGATGGAGAATTTTCGCGGGTTCCATGGCGTGCAGAGCTATCCCAGCCGGACCAAGGATATCGACGATGTGGATTTCTCAACCGGGTCCGTGGGTCTTGGGGTCGCCGTGACCTCCTTTGCCTCACTGGTGCAGGACTACATCACCGCGAAGGCATGGGGCGAGGACGTTACCCTCGGCCGGATGGTCGCGCTGGTGGGCGACGCCGAACTCGACGAAGGCAACATCTACGAAGCTTTGCAAGAAGGCTGGAAGAACGACCTGCGCAATACATGGTGGATCATCGACTACAACCGTCAGTCGCTCGACGGGGTGGTGCGCGAAGGGCTGTTCAAACGCATCGAGCAGATTTTCGACGCCTTCGGTTGGGATGTGGTCAAGGTGAAATACGGCGCCCTGCAACGCGCCGCGTTTGATGAGCCGGGCGGCGACAAACTGCGCGACTGGATCGACAACTGCCCCAATCAACTCTACTCGGCACTGACCTTCATGGGCGGTGCGGTCTGGCGGCAGCGGCTGATGGACGCGCTTGGCAATCAGGGCGATGTGACCGCGTTGATCGAGGCGCGCAGTGATGACGAACTGGCCGATCTGATGGAGAACCTCGGCGGCAACTGCGTGCAGACCATGGCCGAGACCTTTGCCGCCATCGACCACGACCGCCCGATCTGTTTCCTTGCCTATACAATCAAAGGTTGGGGCACGCCGATTGCGGGGCACAAAGACAACCACGGCGGGCTAATGAACAAAAGCCAGATGGCCGAGTGGCAGCAGCATATGGGCGTGGCCGAGGGCGAAGAGTGGGAGAAATTCGCCACCGTCGCGGACCCTGACGCCTTGCAGGCCGCGCTCGACCAAGTGCCCTTCTTCGCAAAGGGCCGCCGCCGCTACGAAGACGCAACCCTGACGGTGCCGCAGATTGAACTCTCCAGTGACCGAGAGATCTCCACTCAGATGGCCTTCGGTAAGATCCTCGACGATCTCTCCAAGGGCGACAGCGATCTGGCCGAGCGGATCGTCACCATGTCGCCGGATGTGACCGGCACGACGAACCTTGGGCCTTGGGTTAACCGGCGCAAGCTCTTCGCCCGCGAGGAACAAGCCGACACATTTATTAACGAGAAAATCCCCTCCACCGCGAAATGGGAGTTTACGCCCAAGGGCCAGCATATCGAGCTGGGCATCGCCGAGATGAACCTCTTCCTCTTGCTGGGCGCTGCAGGCCTCTCGCATTCGCTTTTCGGCAAGCGGGTCATTCCCATTGGCACGGTTTACGACCCCTTCGTCGCCCGCGGCTTGGATGCGCTGAACTATGCCTGCTATCAAGATGCGCGCTTTATGATTGTCGGCACGCCATCGGGCGTGACGCTCGCTCCCGAAGGCGGCGCGCATCAATCCATCGGCACGCCGCTTATTGGCATGAGCCAAGACGGGTTGGCGAGCTTCGAGCCTGCCTTTGCCGATGAGCTTGCGGTGATCATGCAATGGGCCTTCGATTATCTGCAAAAGGATGGCGAAGGCGACCCGGATGAGCGCACGTGGCTGCGCGATGAGACCGGCGGTTCGGTCTATCTGCGGCTCACCACCAATCCCATCGAACAGCCCGGCAAACGGGTCGACGAGGACTTCCGCCAAGGCGCCATCGACGGGGCCTATTGGCTGCGCAAGCCGGGGCCGAACTGCGACGTGGTGATCGCCTATCAGGGGGCCGTAGCGCCCGAAGCGATCAAGGCGGCGGGGATGATCGCTGAAGGCAGGCGCGATGTGGGCGTGCTGGCAGTCACCTCCGCGGATCGTCTCAACGCCGGATGGACGGCGGCGCAACGCGCCCGGGCGCGGGGCAATGCAGAAGCGGAAAGCCACATTGAAAGCCTGCTGGCCGATCTGCCGCGCGGTTGCAAAATGGTGACGGTGATTGATGGCCACCCGGCAACGCTGTCGTGGCTCGGCTCGGTCGTCGGACATCAGACGGTACCGCTTGGGGTCGAGCATTTCGGACAGACCGGGACCATCGCGGACCTCTACCAACACTTCGGCATCGACGCGCGGTCGATTGTTGAGAAGGTGCAGGGGCTGACTCCGGGCCGCCAAATGCTGCACCGGGTGGCAGGGTGAAAGGGCGCAAATGACTTACTCCCTAGCCATTCACGGCGGTGCCGGAGCCCTTTTGAAACAGAATATGACCCCAGAAAAAGAGGCCGCCTATCACGCCGGACTGGCCCGCGCGGTAGAAGCTGGGGAAGCCGTGCTGCGCGATGGTGGCAGCGCTATGGACGCGGTTGTCGCCTCGGTCTGCGCGTTGGAGGATGAGCCGCTGTTCAACGCCGGGCGCGGCGCGGTCTATACCTCTGAGGGCAAACAGGAGATGGACGCCGCCGTGATGGACGGGCGCGACCGACGTGCAGGTTCGGTGGCTGGCGTGTTTGGCCCAAAGAACCCCATCCGGCTGGCCCACGCGGTGATGGAGCGGACGGAACATGTTACGCTGATTGGCCCCAACGCATTAGAAATCGCCCGGCAAGCAGAGCTTCCCTTTGGCGATCACGACTATTTCTTTACTCAATCCCGTTGGGATGCGCTGCAAAAAACGCTGGAGCTGCGCGCGCGGGGTGAAGTGTCGGACGATCCGGCGCGGCGGCATGGCACCGTCGGGGCGGTGGCGCGTGATGAAGCTGGCAATATCGCGGCGGCAACCTCGACCGGGGGGATGACCGCCAATGCACCGGGCCGCGTGGGTGACACGCCGATGATCGGGGCGGGCACCTTTGCGGATAATGCGACCTGCGCTGTCTCTGGCACGGGGCATGGCGAGATCTTCATCCGCTGGAACGCAGCCGGAGAGATTGCCGCACGGATGCGCCACGCGGGCGAAGACCTTGCCACGGCCGCCAATCATGTTGTGATGCAGGATCTGGCCAATCACGATGGTTCGGGCGGGGTCATCGCGGTGGACGCGGCAGGCAATATCGCGATGCCTTTCAATTCTCAGGGCATGTACCGCGGGATGGTTCGCAAGGGGTTAGCACCTGAAACTAGTATCTATTGATGGGTCGCCCCCCATGTCGCCGCACAAACACAGCTGGCAGGCTTGGGCCGCGTAGAGCATCTAAATCTTGACATTTTCCGCCCTCCCTTTGATTGACGTGCAAGCGAACTTGACGGGAGAGGGGACAAGGGTGCGTTTTCTAGCAGGAATTGCCAAACTTATCTGTGCGGTGAATATTATCATCGGCAATGTCTTTGCGTGGCTGTCACTCGGCATCGTGCTTGTTTGTTTCGCTGTCGTCGTGCAGCGATATGTCTTTGCGATTAGCTTTGTCTGGATGCAGGATCTCTATATCTGGCTGAATGGTGCGATGTTCACTGCGGTCGCGGGCTTTGCCCTGCTGCGTGATGACCATGTGCGTGTCGATATCTTTTACCGCCCCTCCAAAATGGCGCGCCGTGCGCTGATTGATCTGATCGGCGTGGTGGTGTTTTTGCTGCCCTTTTGCTGGGTCGTCTACGCCTATTCCATGCCATTCGTGCAGCGGGCGTGGGGCTATAACGAGGCCTCGGCCAATGTGGGCGGCATGCCGGGGCTCTACATCCTTAAGGCGTTCATCATCGGTTTCGCCGCGCTGATTGCCCTTCAGGGCATCGCGTGGATCATCCGCTCCGTTCTGGTGCTAAGCGGCAATGCCGAGTTGGTTCCCAAATCCATCCAATATAGCCGGGATCAAATCCCCGCAGACCACCCGCAGGGAGCCGTTTGATGGATCCGATTTTGATTGGCGAGATGCTCGCCGCGCTTATGTTCTTTGGCGTGATCGGCTTTTTGCTGCTCGGCTTTCCGGTGGCCTTTACCCTTGCCGGTGTATCGCTGCTTTTTGGGTTGGTCGGCATCGGCTTTGGTGTGTTCGATCCGTCGAACTTTGGCTCACTGCCCAACCGCTATATCGGCTTTATGACCAACGAAGTGCTGGTTGCCGTGCCACTGTTTATCTTTATGGGGGTGATGCTGGAACGCAGCCAGATTGCCGAGCAACTGCTGATGACCATGGGCAAACTTTTCGGCAATATGCGCGGGGGCCTTGGCTTTTCCGTCGTGATCGTGGGCGCGATGCTTGCTGCGTCGACCGGTGTGGTTGGCGCGACGGTTGTGACCATGGGGCTGATTTCTTTGCCTGCGATGTTGCGGGCCGGCTATGATCCAAAGCTTGCGACAGGGGTAATCTGTGCAAGCGGAACATTGGGGCAGATCATTCCGCCGTCGACCGTGTTGATTTTCATGGGCGATATGCTGGCGGGCATCAACTCTCAGGTGCAGATGGCCAAGGGCAACTTTGCGCCTTCGCCCGTGTCGGTCGGTGACCTTTTTGCTGGGGCGCTTTTGCCGGGCATCTTGTTGGTGTCGCTCTACCTGGGCTATGTGCTGTTCAAAGCTGTGACCGCGCCTGAATCTTGCCCCGCAACCCCTGTACCCGCCGATGAAAAGGGCGAATTGCTGCGTGATTTCTTTGTGGCATTGGTACCGCCGCTGTTGCTGATCCTCGCTGTGCTGGGCTCGATCCTCGGTGGCATCGCCACCCCGACAGAGGCCGCTTCAGTCGGTGCAGTCGGCGCGATGATTCTAGCTACGTTGCGCTGGCGTCTGTCCTTCCGCATCCTGCGTGAGACGATGATTGCAACGGCAACGATCACCAGCATGGTCTTTATCATCCTGCTGGGCGCGTCGGTCTTTTCCATCGTGTTCCGCATGATGGGCGGCGACAATCTGGTTCATGAATTCCTAAGCAACCTGCCCGGCGGCCCCTTGGCAGCTGTGGCGGTGGTCATGGTTATCATGTTCTTCCTTGGGTTCATCCTTGACACATTCGAGATCATCTTCATCGTGATCCCCATCACCGCGCCTGTGCTCTTGATGCTGGATATTGATCCGATCTGGCTTGGTGTATTGGTCGGGGTAAACCTGCAAACGTCCTTCCTCACGCCGCCCTTTGGCTTTGCGCTGTTCTATCTGCGCGGGGTGGCCCCAGAGGATCTGCCGACCAGTGCGATTTACAAAGGCATTTTGCCCTTCGTGGCCTTGCAGGTGGTGGCGATTGCGATCTTGTTTGCCTTCCCGCAGATCGTGACATGGTTGCCGAAAGTGATCTCGGGCTAAAAGCCTCCGTGTCTTTTGACGCGCTAAGGGTATCGCCCTCCCTTGGGGGGGCGATCCGCACGTTTGAAAGTAGCTGCCCCGGTGCATCAACCGCTGACCGATCCGGCTGGCGAAGCGTTGCAAAATTGCCCTCCGGGGGGAGGGAGGGCGATGCCCGTTGTGCAACCGGACGGGACAGAGACTAGGCCCCTACCCCAATAGAAAAAGGCCCGGTGTCTCCACCGGGCCTTTCCTCATCTCTTACTGCAAAGCTCAGTACTTCAGGAACTTCTGACGTGCCTGAACATAGGGGCTATCAATGTTCTCAGTCCGGGTACGGACAAGGTTCAGCGCTTCGACGAAGCTCTCGGCGGTTTTCTTGACCAGCGGGTCGTCGCTGTTGCGCAGTTCTTCGACCACTTCGACCGAGGCTTTGGCACCGGCTTCCATAATGTCGTCGGGGAAGTTGCGCACGGTCACGCCATGCTCATCCACCAGCGTCTTCAGCGCGCGCGGGTCATTGGCATAGAAGTCGGCGGCGACTTGGTCGTATTCCGCTTGGCTCACATCGCGGATGATCGCCTGCAGGTTCTCTGGAAGTTCCTGATACTTCTTCTTGTCGACGACAAGCTCGGTCGCCAGACCCGATTCCACGAAGGATGGCATGTAGTAGTTCTTGGCCACCTGATGGAAGCCGAGCGCCAGATCGTTGTAAGGGCCAACGAATTCAGCGGCATCCAGCGTGCCAGATTGCAGCGCTTGGAAAATCTCGCCCGCCGCCATGTTTGTCACGGTCGCGCCCAGTTTTTCCCACACGCGGCCACCAAGGCCCGGCGTACGGAAGCGCACCCCTTTGACATCGTCGAGGCTCTTCAGCTCATCGCGGAACCAACCACCCGTTTGGGTGCCGGTGTTGCCGGACAGGAAACCCTGAACGCCGAACTGGTCATAAATCTCGTCCCAGATTTCCTGACCGCCCATGTAGCGCATCCAAGCTGTCAGCTCAGGCGTGGTCATGCCATAGGGAACGCCGGTAAAGAAGGACAGCGCAGGCGATTTGTTCTGCCAGTAGTAAGCCGCACCGTGGCTCATCTCGGCGGTGCCGTCGATCACCGCGTCCAGCGATTGCAGCGGCGGAACCATCTCACCAGCCGAGAAGACTTGAATGGTCAGCTCGCCGCCCGAAGCGGCAGTGATCCGGTCGGCCAGACGCTGTGCGCCGACACCCAGACCGGGGAAGTTCTTGGGCCATGTGGTAACCATACGCCACGTGATGTTGCCCTGCGCAATTGCGGGCGCTGCAAGCGTCGTAGCGGCAGCACCTGCTCCCATCACACCGGCTTTGCGAATAAATGAACGACGATCCATGTTTTTCCTCCCAAAGGATAATTGTTAAGCATCCTCCGACGTCGGCGCAGAGGGCTATGTTCAGCAGATAATCGTCGGTTTTCGCAAATGTCCATGGTCTACACGAATTGAACCTGCCTCTTGCTAGACAATCTCCCCCGAAGCCGCATACGTAGTGCTACGTAAAGCGGTAGTATTATTAGTCTTTCGCCTTGTTTTCGGCAGAAAGGTGAATAATGTGCGAGCTGCCAGGGAGGGCTCAGATCTTGTTAAAATTCATCGACCAGATGAACGAATTCGTCGGGCGTATTGTGTCGGTCGTTGCCGTCATCTTTGCTGCGATCATCATCTATGACGTGTTCATGCGCTATGCGCTGAACGATCCGACACGCTGGGCCTTTGATGTGACTAAACAGCTATATGGCTTTTATTTCGTCATGCTGGGCGGCTATGCGCTGCGTCATCAAGCCCATGTGCGGGTTGACCTGATCACCGAAACCCTTGCCCCCACCCTGCGACGTTGGGTCGAAGCGGCGGGCTATGTGATCTTTTTCTTCCCCTTTGCTTGGGTCTTCACCACCCGCTCTTATGAATTCGCCATGCGCTCTTATGCTCAGGGCGAGACGACCTATGGCTCAGTCCAACTGCCGGTCTACCCGCTAAAGATGGCCATGGCGCTCGCCGCTTGTTTGCTGTTGCTGCAAGGCGTGGCGGAATTTTTGAAACTCGTACTTAACCGTCAGGAACTGCCCCGTGACGCCTGAACTTATTGCACTCACCATGTTTGGCCTGCTGTTGCTGGGCCTTTTCATGGGTCACCCTCTGGCCTTTGTTCTGGGCGGCACCGCTGTTCTGGGCGCTGTTATTGCTGGCAAGCCGATGGTGCTGGGCATCGTCATCAACCGCATCTTTGGCGATGTGCTGGATAACTTCACCCTAATCGCGATTCCGCTGTTCATCTTGATGGCCAGATTTCTCTCTGATTCGGGCGTGACGGATAAGATGTTCGAATCATTGCGGCTTTTGATGTCGAACATCCGCGGCGGTCTGGCCTTGGCCGTGGTCTTCATTTCGATCCTACTGGCGGCGACCACGGGCATCATTGGCGCATCGATCACCGTGATGGGTGTCATGGCGCTACGCCCGATGCTGCAATATGGTTATAGTCCGACGCTTACTACCGGTGTCATCGCGGCTTCAGGCTGCCTTGGCATTCTGATCCCGCCGTCGATCATGTTGATCCTTATGGCCTCCTATTCGCCGCTGTCGGTGGGTGAACTGTTCGCCGGTGCGATGGTGCCGGGCGTGGTTCTGGGCCTACTTTATGCGGTCTGGGTCTTTATCGTTGCCGTTGTACGCCCTGATATGGCCCCCGCGGTCGAGCCGGATGAGAAAATCTCCAAGCCCGCTCTGCTCCGCATGTTGCTGATCGAAGCGGTGCCGCCACTGGTGCTGATCCTTGGTATCCTTGGCTCGCTGCTGGCGGGCATCGCCACGGCGACCGAAGCCTCGGCCATTGGTGCCGCACTCGCGCTGGTGATCGTCATTATGCGGCGCAAATTCACTTGGGCGAGTTTTTATGGCGCGATGCTCGAAACCGGGCGTACCTCGGCGATGATCCTGTTCATTGTTGTTGGTGCCACGGCCTTTACCGGGGTGTTCAACATCACGGGGGGTCTGCGCGCCACCCAAGAGATCATCCGCAACCTCGACATGGCGCCTTGGCTGCTGATCGCGATGATGATGTTCATCGTCTTCATCCTCGGTGCTTTCCTCGACTGGACCGGCATCGTGCTGCTGTCCTTCCCAATCTTCCTGCCAATCGTTCAGGAGATGGACGTGAGCCTGTTGTGGTTCGTCGTCCTGATGTCCGTGGTCCTGCAGACGTCGTTCCTGACCCCGCCCTTTGGATATGCGCTGTTCTATCTGCGCGCCATCGCCCCGCGTGAGGTCAAGACGTCGCATATCATCGTCGGTGTGCTGCCGTTCATCGGGTTGATCCTGATGATGTGCGTGGCCATCGCCCTGTTCCCGCAGCTTGTCACCTGGCTGCCGGAAACGCTCTATACAAAATAAATCAACGGAGGAGAGAATATCATGAAATTGAAATCAACACTTGCCGGTCTGGCACTCTGCGCAGGCTTTGGCACGCAGGCCGCGGCCCAAGACAACTGGACCATGACCACCACATGGCCCACTTCGCTGGAACTGATCGAAATCGACAAACACTTCGTTGATCTGGCCAACAAGCTGACCGGCGAAGACCTGACCATCGAATTCTTCGAAGGCGGCTCCCTCGTGCCCGCAGGCGAAGTTTTCGGCGCGGTTGAATCGAACACCGTGCAGGCTGGCGCAGACTGGCCCGGCTACTGGGCTGGCCGCAACTCTGCCTTCTCGCCACTGGCGACCACGGCGAGCCTGTTCAACGCAGTTGATTACGTCAACTGGATCGAACAATGGGGCGGCAAAGAGCTCTACAACGAGATCTACGGCAAGTTCGGCATGGTCTACCTGCCCTACGGCGTGACCAACAACGAATCCGGTTTCCGCACCAACGAGCAGATCGTCACGCTGGAAGACCTCAAGGGCAAGCGTCTGCGTCTGTCGGGTCTGGAGCAGGGCCGTCTGTTGGAAAAACTGGGCGGTTCGCAGGTTTCCATGGCCGGTGGTGAAATCTACCAGTCGCTTGAGCGCGGCGTTATTGATGGCGCGGAATTCTCGACCCCCAACGTCGACTTCTCGGGCGGTTTCCAGCAGGTCACCAAATACTGGGCGACACCGGGCTGGCACCAGTCGGCGTCGATCTTCGGCGTGATGATCAACAAAGGCGCATGGGACGCGCTGCCGGACGAAACCCGCGAAGCGCTTGAAATCGCGGCGCAGGCCAACCTCGTCTGGTCGCTCTCCTTCACCGAAAAGCGCGCGACCGAAGCCTATCAGCAGTTCCTCGACGCGGGCATCGAGATCAACCGCTACGACGATGAAACGCTGGCGACCGTTCAGGAAATGGCCAATGAGACCATCGAAGAGACCGCCTGTGAGAACCCCGATTCCGCAAAGGTTTACCTGAGCCAGTTGGAGTATCTGAACGACTACGCCAAATGGCGTGATGCTTCGGCCCCGTTCAACTTGGGCCGCACGCCCAACGGTCCGGACATCGAAAAAATCCGCGCCTGCGCGGAATGAGTTGAGCCCAAAAAATCTTACGAAAAGGCCCGCCAATTGGCGGGCCTTTTTTCGTCTGTAGAACCGGCAGTTCCGGCTTCACTCCGTCCCCGGCTATTCCCCAACCCGCTTAAGAAACTTCTGTAACCTTGCATCTTTTGGGGCACCGAAAATCTCCGATGGGGAGCCACTTTCCACGATCTTGCCACCATCCATGAAGATGACCCGATCTGCGATTTCACGCGCGAATTGCATCTCATGGGTGACGATCAGCATCGTTTGCTTGCGCTCCGCCACTGCACGCATCAGATCAAGCACCTCCCCTACCCATTCAGGATCAAGCGCCGAAGTTGGCTCGTCAAACAGCATCAGCTCCGCCTCAAGCGCCATGGCGCGGCCAATGCCAACCCGCTGTTGTTGCCCCCCCGACAGGGCGGAAGGAAAGCTATCCCCTTTGTCCGCCAAACCGGTTTCGGCTAGCACCGCCATTGCTCGTTTCTCAGCCTCTTCAACCGGGCGCTTGTGCACCGTCACCAGTGCTTCCATGATGTTCTGCTTGGCAGTTTTATTCGCAAAAAGCGCGTAGTTCTGGAACACCATTGCAGTGCGGCGGCGCAGCGCCAATATATCCGACTTGCGCGCCTTTGCAGCATCAACGGTCACATCACCAATGGTAATCTGCCCCGCCTGCGGCACGTCGAGAAAGTTAAGACAGCGCAGCAGGGTCGATTTGCCCGTTCCCGAAGGGCCGATCACCACGACCCGCTCCCCATCCGCGATCTGCAAGTCGATGCCATCCAACACAGGCGTGCCGCCGAAATGCTTGGTCAGGCCAGAAATATCAATCATCGTACGAACGCCTTGTTCAGATAGGTTTCAAGTCGTTTCTGGCCTTGGCTTAACGCTTCGACGATGACCCAATAGACCATCGCGACAACAAGATAGGCTTCGAAATAAAGAAAGCTGCCTGCCGCCTCTTTCTGCGCGGCACCCATCATCTCGGTCACGCCAAGCGTAAAAGCCAGCGAAGTGCCTTTGACCATATCAATGAAGTAATTCACCAAAGTTGGCGCAGCGATCCGGGCGGCCTGCGGCAAGATGATACGCAACATCATCTGGCCTTGGGTCATGCCGATAGACTGCGCGGCCTCCCATTGACTGCGGTCCACACCCGCAATGGCGGCGCGGATGCTCTCGGCCATATAGGCCGCGAAATGCAGCGTCAGCCCCATGATCGTCGCGGTCACTCCGTCGATCTTGGTTAAGAACGAAAGCGCTTGGGGTAGGCCGTAGTAAAAGAGGAACAGTTGCACCAGCAGCGGCGTACCGCGAAAAAAGCTGATGAAAAGCACTACGAACCAATCGAGCACCGGCACCTTCGCCACCCGCTCTACCGCCAAAAGCGAGGCGAGGATGAGTGCGCACACCATCCCCGCCGCCGCCATTAACAGTGTCAGTGGTACATAGCCCAATATGACGGGCACCAGCCCCAGCATGTAGTCAAGGTCTAGCGCCCGCATGGGTTACTCCGCTTTGGTGATGTCTGTGCCGAACCACTTGTCCGAGATTTCGGCCAGTGTACCGTCTTCGCGCAGCGATTCCAGTGCGGTGTCTACGCGGTCGCGCAGGGCGCGACCTTCGTCGTTGTCTTGGAACGGCAGCGCATTGCGAATCTCAGAGAAAGGCTTGCCAGCAAGTTCCAGCGGCAAGGGGCTTTCCTGAATCAGTTGTGCAGACGAGACGCGGTCCATGACAAATGCATCCACACGGCCAAGCGCGGTATCTTGGGCGATGTTGGATTCGTAAGTCTTGATCTCAATCTCATCAGCGAAATCAAGTTCGTTAAGCAGTTGCTCAAAGTTCGAGCCGAGGTTTACCGCAACGGTTTTGCCGCGCAGATCTTCAACGCTGCCGATCTCTTCGTTGCCCTCTTTGATGACGACCTGCGCGCCGTCAAAAACGTAGGGCGCGGTGAAGGCGAACTTTTCTTCGCGCTCTGGTGTGATGGTGATTTGGTTGGCGATCGTGTCGATGCGCCCTGCATCTAGCGCACCGATCAGACCGGAAAAGGCCATAGTTTCGAACTCAACCTCAAGCCCGGCCTCTTCGCCAACGGCGTTCATCACGTCGACTTCAAACCCCTGAAGCTCGTCGAGTTTCACAAAGGTGAACGGAAAATAGCCGCCCGACATGCCCACGCGGAGCGTTTCATTGTCTTGGGCGAAGGCTGCGGTGCCAGAAACCGCGGCGAGCGCGGTGGCGGTAACGATCTGTTTCAGCATTGAATTTACTCCTGTAACGCTTGAGCATCAGATGTCACCGGGCGCCGCCCGCTTCAACACCGTTGCTGAAACAGGAACGTTTGACGGGCGGGATCGGTTCAGAAGGAATGGAAGCTTTGGCAGTCGGATGCGCGCGGGCCGAATTTCCTGCTGAGGCCTTCTCAGGCAGAAAAGAATTCCCGAAAGGCACGATGGATTCCGCGCCCGCGGAACGGATATGCGCAAATCACATAGCTTTGCACCCCTCAAAGGGCGTCGATATCCAGCCCCTCGGCGGCCCAAGCGGCAAGCTTGCGGTCGACGGTTTTGCGAGAGACGCCCAAACGCCGCGCGGCCTCGGCCCGGTTGCCGCCCGAAAGATCAAGAATGTGCAGCATATGGCGCTGCGTGACCAGTTCGAGATCCTCAATCGCCCTTGGCCCATCGACGGTGCCATGGCCCGCAAAGGCTTCGGGCAGGCTGCCGAGGATGACCGACCGTTCGATCAGATTTCGCAATTCTCGCACATTGCCTGGCCAATCGTAGCGCCGCAGCTTCAGCAATGTCTCTGCATCCAACCGCAGCGCGGACATGCCAAGCGCGGTTGAAAACTGCTGCATGAACATCGCCGCCAGTTCGACAATATCATCCGAGCGATCCTTAAGCGGCGGCATCGCGACTTCGACAACATTCATGCGGTGATAAAGGTCTGCGCGGAAACGCCCCTCCTCCACCGCTTTGGGCAGATCGGCATTTGTGGCGAAAAGGAACCGCAGGTTCAGCGGAATTTCCCGCTCGGCCCCTTCGGGCCGGATGCGCTGATCTTCCAATACCCGCAACAAAGCCGCCTGCAACTGCTCCGGCATCTGCGCCACTTCATCAAGGAACAGCGTGCCGCCATCGGCCAAGAGGAACAGCCCCGGCTGCAGGGTTTCGTTCCCCTCTACCGCACCGAAGAGTTCCGGCACGATCCGATCTGGCGTAATGGCGGCGCAGTTGACTGCAACGAAAGGATGGTCGGCGCGGTCAGACATCTGGTGCAGTTGCCGCGCTGCCAACTCTTTGCCCGTGCCGCTGGCCCCGGTGAAAAGCACCGGCGTCGGGACCGGGGCAAGGCGGCTCAGCATGCCGCGCACCTTTGCCAGCGCTTCGGACTTGCCGAGCATTTGAACCGCAGCGCCGCCATGCAACTCGCGGCGAAGCAGCGTATTGTCGCGGCGCAGGTTCTTGCGGTCCAGCGTGCGGGACACCGCGCCGAGGATTTGGTTCGCCCGAAAAGGTTTCAGCACGAAATCACTGACCCCTGCCCGCAGCGCGGCAATGGCGGTTTCGAGATCGGCATAGGCGGTGATCAGGATCGTATCGGCGTAGAACCCCTTGCGGCGCTGCTCCACCACCCATTCGAGACCGGTTTTGCCGGGCATGACATTGTCCAGAACGACCACATCAAAATGCGCCTCGTCCAAGAGTTTGGTGGCCTCTGCAGGCGACGCGGCCTGTGCCACGCGCTTGACGCGCGGCTCCAAAATCTTGGTGAGGAAATGGCGCATCCCCGGTTCATCGTCGATCACTAGGACCGACGCGCCTTCGAGCGTGCCGCCGTATTCATCGCCTGCCGCCATGATATGCCTCTTCGGTGTCAGTCCAGCCGGACGTTTTCACCTGAATAGACCTCGGCCGACGAAAAGCCCATCTCATGCAGTCCGAAATAGGCCACTACGCCGATCACCGCGACGCCCAGAAACCCTGCCAGCATGGCCTTCATTGCGCGTATCCTTTTACCTGAACGCCGCCCATTATTCTGCGGGGGTCCGTTTGTCATGCTTGACCTCATCGAGCCAGAGCGAATGGTGCTGCTCTGCCCAACGTTCATCAACCTCGCCGTTGCCCATGGCGTCAAAGGCGCCCTCCATACCGAGTGTCCCGATATAGATGTGGCCCAAGATCACTGCCATCATCAGAAAGCCGATGATCGCATGCCAGAGCTGTGCATATTGCATTTCGGCATGCGGGGTCAGATCGTCCTGCAAGGGACCAAGGCCCGCCGCGTCTGCCACGCCGATGTCGTTGATAAGGCCGAAGGTATGGCCAAAAAGCTGGATCTCAAAGGGGAACAACAGCGACAGGCCCGAAAGCGATACAGAGAAGCCCAAGAGGATCACGGCCCAGAAGACAATCTTTTGGCCGAAGTTAAACTTCTTCGCGGGCGGGTGTTTGTCGCCGATGAAACCGCCGCCTTGCTTGATCCAAACCCAGTCAGTCTTGTTCGGGATATTGTGCCAAATCCACATCACAAAGACCATGACGAGCGCGATCATAAAGGCCCATGAGACATTGTTGTGGATGAACTTGGACCCGGTCAGCAGGACCGAGTTGAACTCATGCCCCAAGAGCGGAATGACCACCTTACGGCCAAAGAGCGTGGCCAAGCCTGTCAGGGCAAGCAGGATGAAAGACCCGGCCAGCATCCAATGGGCAAACCGTTCGATCGCTTTGAAGCGAGTGACGGTGCGCCCGACCTTGCCGCCTTCGATGCGGATCCGGCCTCGCAGAAGGTAAAAGAGCAGCAGCACGGCCAGCGTCCCGGCAAGAAGCCAAGCGCCGTAGGTTGCCAGCGGGCCTTGGCGGAATTGCTGCCACCACATCCCGTTGTCCTGTACGAGGACGCGGCCTGTCTTGTTCATCGTGCTCACGCGCACGGGCAATTCGTTATAGCGGATGCCACGCCACAGGTCCGGGTCCGACCGCCCGCCAAGCGGGCCAAGGCTTGGCACCGTTGCGGCGTCGCCCCCCAGATTGTTGCGCCGGAACCCGTCGTCAATCTCGGCCCCGTTTTGGCGGCGTTCGATGTCGGCCAAGTTCTGCGCGCCGCCGGTGTTGGCGCGGTCAATAGCCGAGGGGGTCGCGTTATCGGGCAGGCGCACGTCCTGCGCCGTGGCGCTGACCGGCAGCGCGGCCAAGGCGAGAATGAAAAGAGCCATCAGGTGGCGCAGCATGGGAAATCCCCCGGCTAGACAGATATGGAGAAAAGGGACGGCCCGGTCAGGCCGCCCCGAAAGCCGTTACTGGCCTTTTTGCTCGTAAGCCGTGCCCCAGCCCCAAGCGCCGGAGCCAAAGCCGCGCGCAACGACGCGCTCGCGGTAGATGTCAGAGACCATGTCGCCATCGCCGGCTAGCAGCGCCTTGGTCGAACACATCTCGGCGCAGATCGGCAGTTTGCCTTCCGCGATCCGGTTGCGGCCGTACTTCTGGAATTCGGCTTGGCTGTGGTTTTCCTCGGGGCCCCCGGCGCAGAAGGTGCATTTGTCCATCTTGCCGCGGCTGCCGAAGTTGCCAGCCTGCGGATACTGCGGCGCGCCAAAGGGGCAGGCGTAGAAGCAGTAACCGCAACCAATGCAGAGGTCCTTGGAGTGCAGCACGATGCCGTCGTCGGTCTGATAGAAACAATCCACCGGGCAGACCGCCATACAGGGCGCGTCCGAGCAGTGCATACATGCAACCGAGATCGAGCGTTCGCCCGGCTGGCCGTCTTGAATGGTCACCACGCGGCGGCGGTTGATGCCCCAAGGGACTTCGTGTTCGTTCTTACAAGCCGTTACACATGCGTTGCATTCAATGCAGCGCTCGGCATCGCAGAGAAACTTTGCTCTTGCCATTCTCTTGTCTCCTTACGCTGGCATGATCTTGCAGAGAGTCGCTTTGGTCTCCTGCATTTGCGTGACTGAATCGTAACCGTAGGTTTGAACCGTGTTGGTGCTTTCGCCCAGTACGATCGGGTCGGCCCCGTCGGGGTATTTGCCCCGCAGGCTTTCGCCTTCCATGTGCCCGCCGAAGTGGAAGGGCATGAAGGCCACGCCCTCGCCCACCCGTTCGGTGACCATGGCCATCACCTTGATCTTGCCACCCTCCGGGCCTTCGACCCAAACGTCAGCCCCGTCACGTACGCCCAGATTGTTGGCGTCACGGGTGTTGATCTCGATGAACATGTTCTGCTGCAACTCAGCAAGCCATGGGTTCGACCGGGTCTCGTCCCCGCCGCCCTCATATTCGACCAAGCGGCCAGAGGTGAGGATGATCGGGAATTCCTGCGAGAAGTCGTTCTTTTGGATCGAGGCATAGAGCGTCGGCACCCGCCAGAAGGTCTTGTCGTCATAGGTCGGATAATCCGCCACCAGATCGCGCCGGTTGGAATAGAGGGGCTCGCGGTGTTTTGGCACGGGATCGGGGAAGGTCCAGACCACGCAGCGGGCCTTGGCGTTGCCGAAGGGCGCGCAGCCGTGTTCAATCGCCACCCGCTGGATGCCGCCCGAGAGGTCGGTCTTCCAGTTGATGCCGCCAACTTGGGCCACGTAATCCGAATCCATCTCGCCCTGTTGCGAGGTTTCGCCGACTTCCTCTTGGCCATCGTCCGCATTCTCAGGCGCTTCATAGCCCGCGACGGCTTCGATACTCTGCCGTTCCTCTGCCGTCAGATCACCGTCCCAGCCGAGGTCCATTAGCATTTGCATGGTGAACTCAGGATAGCCGTCCTTGATCTCGGATCCTTTGGAATAGACGCCTTCGGCCAGCAGGTTCTCACCATCACGCTCAACCCCGAAACGGGCGCGGAAAGTCAGGCCGCCTTCGGCGACCGGCAGCGACATATCGTAAAGGTTCGCGGTGCCGGGGTGGTTCATTTCAGGCGTGCCCCAGCAAGGCCACGGCATCCCGTAGTAATCCCCATCTGCCGGGCCGCCGACGGCCCGCAGAGTGGTCTTGTCGAAGGTATGCTGGTTCTGCATGTGCATTTTCATCCGCTCGGGCGACTGCCCGGTATAGCCGATGGTCCACATGCCCTTGTTGAACTCGCGCGTTAGGTCTTCGACCAACGGCTCTTCACCATTCACTTCGATATTGCGGAACATGCGATCTTCAAAGCCGAACTTCTTGGCGAACTTATAAAGGATCGTGTGATCCGGCAGGCTTTCGAACAGCGGCTCGACAACCTTTTCGCGCCACTGAAGCGACCGGTTCGATGCAGTGACAGAGCCGGAAGTTTCGAACTGCGTACAGGCCGGAAGCAGATAGGTATCTTCGGTCCGGTCATGCAGAACTGCGGAGACGGTTGGATAAGGATCGACCACGACCAGCAGGTCCAGCTTCTCCATCGCCGTCTTCATTTCCTTTTGGCGGGTCTGCGAGTTCGGCGCGTGGCCCCACAGCACCATCGCCTTGGTGTTGTCGGGCTGTTCTAGGTTCTCACGGTCCTCAAGCACACCGTCGATCCAACGCGATACCGGAATGCCGGTAAGGTTGATCATTTTCTGCTCTTCGCCTGCGCCATCGGTCCAAGAGGCGAAACGGCTTTGAAGCCATTCCAGTTCTTCATCCCAGACCCGCGCCCAATGCGCCCAAGAACCATCGGACAGGCCATAGTAGCCCGGCAACGTATCGGCAAGAACGCCAAGGTCAGTCGCGCCCTGCACGTTGTCATGGCCACGGAAAATATTGGTGCCGCCGCCGGCGGTGCCCATGTTGCCCAAAGCCAGTTGCAAGATGCAGTAGGCGCGGGTGTTGTTGTTGCCGTTGGTGTGCTGTGTGCCACCCATGCACCAGATCACAGTGCCCGGACGGTTGTTGGCCAAGGTCCGCGCCACGCGCTGAAGCTGCTCGCCCGGTACGCCGGTGACGCGCTCAACCTCATCTGGTGTCCAGTTGGCGACTTCTTTGCGGATCTCATCCATGCCCCAAACACGGGTGCGGATGAATTCTTCGTCTTCCCAACCGTTTTCGAAGATGTGGTAGAGAATGCCCCAAACCAGCGCCACGTCAGAACCGGGACGCATCCGCACATATTCATCGGCATGGGCCGCCGTGCGGGTAAAACGCGGATCACAAACGATCAGCGGCGCGTTGTTCTCTTCTTTCGATTTCAACAAGTGCTGAAGCGACACCGGGTGCGCCTCGGCGGGGTTGCCACCGATGATAAAGATCGCCTTGGATTTATGGATGTCATTGTAGCTGTTGGTCATGGCGCCGTAGCCCCATGTGTTCGCGACCCCTGCCACGGTGGTGGAGTGACAAATCCGCGCTTGGTGGTCGACGTTGTTGGTGCCCCAATAAGCGGCAAACTTGCGGAACAGATAGGCCTGTTCGTTGGAATGCTTTGCCGAGCCGAGCCAGTAGACCGAATCCGGGCCGGAGGTGTCGCGAATGGCGGTCATCTTATCGCCGATCTCATTGATCGCTTGTTCCCAAGAAATCCGCTGCCATTCGCCGCCGACTTTCTTCATCGGGTACTTCAGGCGGCGTTCGCCGTGGGCGTGTTCGCGGACCGACGCGCCTTTGGCACAGTGAGCACCAAGGTTGAACGGGCTGTCCCATCCGGGCTCCTGCCCCAGCCACACACCGTCGGACACTTCCGCGATGACCGTACAACCGACCGAACAATGGGTGCAGACGGATTTCTTGATCTCCATCTTTCCGCTGACGGCGGCAGTGGCGGCAGATGCCTGTTGCACGCTGCCTGCGGTTGCGGCGATGGCAGTCAACCCGCCGATGGCAAGGCCCGAGCCGCGCAGAAATGCGCGACGGTCAATACCGCTGCGCGCCACGTCGGACATGATGCCTGTCCGCTGCGCAGACCGCGCGACCCCATTGGTCTTTTTCCTCAACATATCTTCACTCCCTGTGCGCGGGCTGGTCCCCGCCTGAGGTGGCTATTGAACGGCGGGCGTTTCCCGCCCGGCCAAGTTTAAGAGGCAGCGCCCCTTGGTATCTGATTAGAACCGAGCAGAGGCGTAATAAGCGCGCGTATGCTCGGTATCTTGAATGCGGTCCGACGACAGGTCAGGCGCTTTGGCCGCCTCGGCTTCAGTCCCGGTGGTTGCCACGGCCACGGCGGCCAATGGCGCGGCGGTACCCGCGAACTTCAGGAAATCGCGCCGATCTTTGCGAACGGGTGCTTCGGTGGAACCCTCTGGCTTGCGTGTCATGTTGTCTCTCCTGTTACGTCTCTTGTTCAAGGGCGGGGCGCCCCAGCGGTCTCGTCATGTGTTAATTGTCTTTGCTAAGGCGAAACGCCTCGGCTTCGATTTGCATAAAAGCGCGGCCAATTTTGCCCACGGGGGCGTAGAAGACCGAATTTTTCGCGCCTTCGAGGTCAGCAAAGAAATGCCCGGCCCATGGGGCAATGTGCCGATTAAAGAATGTCTTTTGCTGCGCCAGCGTGGCCGGAGCCGAGAAGCGGCCCGCGATCATTGCGCCCATCATTTCCATCAGTGAGGCGATGTTATCCTCAGGCTCGAACACATTCGGCGCCCGCTCGAGTCCGCGTGCGATCATGTCTTGACGCAAAGCAGCCAGCGGCTTTTCGTTCAGGAAGCCAGTAAGGTAAAAGCTTGCATAGGGCAGCAATTCGCCCCGACCCAGACCGATGAAAAGCCGATTGAACTCGCTCTCTGCCCCCGTCGGTTTGGTTCTGGATGCCAGCCGCGACAAGGCTTTGAACCCCTGCCCCAGATCACTGTCGTCGCCGGAAAGTCCCGCACATTGATCCAGTAGCATCTGATCCGGGGGGCCGGAAAGGATAAGCCCCATGAAGTTATAGAGGTCCGCACGCAGGCGGTCCTCTTCGAGTAGGGGTGTCGCGGCCAATTGGGTCATGCGCTGCTACCTTCTATGTCATCGGCCAGATCGCTGGCAAATTGGAACCGCATCCGGCGGTGGGTCGGCGCGGGTTGCTCGGCCTCTTCCTCGGCATGATCTACAGGTACGCTATAGGTCTGCTGAGGGGCTGTTTGCGCCAGTGCTGTCTCTGTTCGGCGCGGGGCAGGCACAACCACATCATGGGTCGATGCAAAAACGGGCGCATCTTCCGCAACCGCCTCAGGCGCATCGGTCTCAGCCGTCCATATTTCCTCGACCTTGGTCACCATGCCGCGACCCACTTGATAGATCGTATTCACAGGTTTGCCAGCAGTCGCGGCGGCTGTGTAATCGTCGTCGTAGTCATTCAACCCGTCAAGACAGGCAAGCACCGGGTTGGTCCGCCAGAAGCTGCGCAGCGCACGGGTCTTGAGCCGTTGCGGCAGTTGCGCCTTGAGGAAAGCCCGGAGTTGTTCGCCGCTGACCAGATCCTCCGGCGCGGGCAGATCGAACTCGGCCAGCAAATCGTCATCGCTGCGCTCGGCCAATGCCGCTTCTTCGGCCTCTGCCACGCGGGCTTCATGCACACGGACTTCGGCCCTGGCCTCTGCTGCCACGGCGGCACGGCGTTTTTGCCAAAAGCTGCTCATACCAGACGCTTTCGTTTCAATGTAGGCGAGGCGTAGACGTCTGCTGGTTTCTTGACACGCGGATCACCGATGCCGTCTTGCTGGCGGTCTGTTCGCAGGCGGTCACGGCGCCGCTTTACGAACTCCTCCTCTTGGTGAAACTCTTCAACAAACTCTTGCACCCATGCCAGCAAACCGGGCGTCATCGCGATTTTTTCGACCACTTCTTCGGCACTGTCGCAATAATCCTGCGCCTCATAGGGAGAGGCAGTGACCAGCGCCAATTTGAACGGTCTATCGGTCGCGCCAGGAATGGGGCGCATCACCACATAGACGCAGGGCACGTCAGCCCCCAGCCCGTGAACGTAGGCTTCCGTTTCGGCACCGTGTAATTCAATCTGAAGTGTGGCGGCGTGGTATTCGACGATATCGCCCTCGCGGCGCAGCTCGCGCCAAACCGCCTCCCCGGCACCGGGCAGCACAGCGGTCGCTTTCCAGCTCCACTTGGCCCACCGGGTCACACCCGGCGCGCGCCGCAGCACAATACCCAAGGGCATCGTCCGGTACATTTTCGGGTTATGAATCAACTGGCTCCTCCGTTGCTTAGACCTTCGCCCCAAACCCCCTCTAGGGGGAAGCGTAAAACCGCGTGATCCCCTGAAAAACCGGGCTATTCAGACAAGATGACCCGCGACCTTGCGCCGTCAATGATGCTTTGGACGTTTTGTCTAACTTGAGTATTTCACTAGGAATTTGCGGGGTTGGCCGATTTCGAATCACTGCGCCGCGCCGCGCGCTTTACGAACTGCGTCGCCTTGGCGGGTCGTGGCTCTGAGTTGCCCGATTCCGGTTGTGGGCGGTGCCAAATCCCGTCTAGCTTGGGGCCTCAACCGCGCCCTCAGGGGCGGCGGATTGGCGCGCGAAACAAGGGAAAATTCATGGCCAAGACATTGATAACATGCGATTGCGCAGGGTCGCAGCGTATCGATTCCGATGCGCTGGCCGAAAGCACCGGTTTGACGGTCATGCAGCCCTGTTCGGCCCTCTGCACCAGCCAGATCGACCGCGCGGCCAAGGCACTGAACACGGGGGATGCGATTTTATGCTGCACCCAAGAAGAGCGTGTCTTTACCGAATTGGCCGAAGAACTGGGACAGCCCTCTGCCCCCCTCTTGGACCTGCGCGACCGGGCCGGATGGTCAGATGACCCCCGCGATAAACTGCCCAAAATGTCCGCGCTCGCTACAGAGGCGCTGTTAGAGGCGCCCGCCGAGAAAACCATCGATGTTGGATCCGAAGGGCTTTGCCTGATCCTTGGACGTGGACCGGCAGCGTTGGAGGCCGCAGCCCAGCTTAAAGACCACCTCAGCGTAACCCTGCTGATCGAAGACAGCATGACCGAGGCCGACGACAACCTCCCCGAACTGCGCGGCTATGATCTGATCTCTGGCAAGTTGCGCCGCGCCAAAGGAGCGCTTGGCCAATTCGAAGTGGTGATCGACGCATTGCGGCAGGTTGACCCGCGGGGTCGTGGCCCCCTGACGTGGACCGATCCGCGCGACGGCGCACGCAGCCAATGTGACCTGATCCTTGACCTGCGCGGCGACACGCCGCTGTTCCCGGCCCATGAGAAACGCGAAGGCTATCTCCGCGCCGATCCTGCGCATCCGCCCGCTGTCGCCGCCGCCGTACTGGCCGCATCGCATTTGGTCGGCACGTTCGAGCAGCCGCTTTATGTGCGCACCGAGCCATTGCTTTGTGCGCACAGCCGCGCCGGGCAGACAGGTTGTAAGGCCTGTCTCGATCTATGTCCCACCGGGGCGATCACACCGGACGGCGATCATGTGACCGTGGACCCGATGATTTGCGCGGGCTGTGGGGCGTGTTCCTCTGCCTGCCCTTCGGGGGCGATCAGCTATGACGCGCCACCTGTGGATTTCACGATGCGGCGAGTCCAGACCCTTGTGCGCGCCTATCTTGAGGCAGATGGCGAAGCGCCACGTCTTTTGGTGCATGACGACCACGGTGCTGAGATGATCCGCCTTGCCGCGCGTCACGGGCGCGGCTTGCCTGCCGATGTGATCCCCATGCACCTGCCCGCACTCGCGGCCTTTGGTCACGCCGAAGCGCTGGCCGCACTGGCGGCTGGTTTCGCCGATGTCTCCCTACTGCTTGGCCCCAAGGCCGACCGCGATGCAATTGAGACCCAGATCGCCCTCGCCCGTGCCATTGCAGGCGACGCACGGATGACGTTGATCGATACCCCTGATCCGGACGCGCTGACCGATCTGCTTTATGACGGCACAGCCCCCACGCCGGTCGCGCAGCCCGTGCGCCCGATGGGCAGCCGCCGCCAGATTGCCCGGCAGGCTGCCCGCGCGTTGCAACCAGAAGCCCAAGTTCTACCCTTGCCCCAAGGTGCACCTTATGGAGCGGTGCTGGTGGACAAAGGTGCCTGCACGCTGTGTTTGTCTTGTGTCTCGCTCTGCCCGTCGGGTGCGCTTGGCGATAACCCTGATTTGCCCCAGCTGCGCTTTCAGGAGGACGCCTGCCTGCAATGCGGTCTGTGCGAGCACATCTGCCCCGAAGACGCCATAAGCCTCACGCCGCAGCTTGATCTGACCGATGCCGCATTGAGCCAACGGGTGCTGAACGAAGAAGAGCCATTTCCTTGTGTCGAATGCGGCACTCTCTTTGGGGTAAAATCCACTGTCGAGAAGATCACCGACAAGCTGCGCAGCCATTCGATGTTTGCCGATGACGCAAAACTGCGGATGATCCAGATGTGCGATGACTGCCGGATCAATGCGCAATATCATAGCACCAACAACCCGATGACGGGCAATGAGCGCCCGCGCACCCGCACCACCGACGATTACCTCTCCAAACGGCGCGACCACTAGGTCGCCGCCCCCAGAAAAAGGAGCCTCCCATGAGCGAAGACTTCAACATGTCGATGCGCAAGTTTCTCAAACAGGTCGGCGTGACCTCGCAGCAGGCCATCGAAAAGGCCATGCGCGAAGGTGACACCAGCGGTAAAACATTCCCGGTTAAGGCCGTGATCTCCATCCCCGAGCTTGGGCTGGAGCATGAAATCGACGGCACCATCGCCGGCGCGGATAAGGGCGAGGCATAAGCGACGTGACAGCCAGCAGGGAAGCGGTTCTAACCGCCTTGAAGACCGTGACGGATCCGGCCACGGGGACTGACATCGTGGCCAGTGGCGTGATGCGTGCACTGAATGTGGACGACGCGGGCGCGGTACGTTTCGTGATGGAAATCCCTCCCGCCCAAGCCAAAGCCTATGAGGAAGCCAAAGCGCTAGCCGAAGCAGCACTGGCGCAGGTCGACGGAGTCTCAAAAGTTTCCATCGTGCTGACTGGGCATAGTGAGAAAGCCCCGCCGCCCGACCTCAAGCCGCAGCGTAAACCGGAGCCAACCGGCCCGCAGAAGATTCCCGGCGTCGACCGGATCATCGCCGTCGCCTCGGGAAAAGGCGGCGTCGGAAAATCCACCGTATCGGCAAACCTCGCCTGCGCGCTCGCCGCGCAAGGCCGCCGCGTTGGTCTGCTGGATGCCGATGTCTACGGCCCTAGCCAGCCTCGTATGCTCGGCGTATCGGGCCGCCCCGCCTCGCCCGATGGCAAGACCATCCTGCCGATGCGCAACCACGGCGTCACCATGATGTCGATTGGCCTGATGACCAACGAAGATCAAGCCGTCGTCTGGCGTGGTCCGATGCTTATGGGCGCCTTGCAACAGATGATGACGCAGGTGCAATGGGGTGCGCTTGACGTACTGATCGTGGACCTGCCACCAGGCACCGGCGACGTGCAGATGACATTGGCGCAAAAGGCCCATGTGGACGGGGCGGTAATCGTCTCTACACCGCAGGATGTGGCTCTGATCGACGCCCGCAAGGGGATCGATATGTTTAATCAACTCAAGGTGCCAATCCTTGGGATGATCGAAAACATGTCGACCCATATCTGCACCAAATGCGGTCACGAAGAACATGTCTTTGGCCACGGCGGTGTCGCGTCTGAGGCCGAAAAATGGGGCGTGCCGCTCTTGGCCGAAGTGCCGCTTGATTTGCAAATCCGGCTTGCGTCGGATGGCGGCGCGCCGATTACGGTCAGTCAACCGGACAGCAAACAAGCCGCGGCTTTCCACGCGATTGCGAAACAGTTGATCGACGCCGGCGCAGCATGAGCGAAGGGCTTTCATTCCCTCCTTTGATGTCGGGCGAGGCTGTGACCGATGACGCCCTCCGTGCCGCCTGCACGCGCGCCGCACGCGGCTGCGATGCAGGTCTCATAACGTACCGGTTGGACGGGGCCGAGATGCAGGGTGCATTGGTCTTTGCGCCCGAAGTGCCATTGGCGGAGGCGGTGGCCATGCTCCCGCTTTGCGGGGTCGGATTTCAGAACGCCCTCGGCGCACTGTCCCCGCCCGAGGTGGCTGTGCAGTTGGAATGGGGCGGCGGCATTCGCCTTAATGGCGCCGCCTGCGGAGCTTTCCGCATGTTCGCATCAACCACCGATCCCGACGCTATCCCCGACTGGCTTATCGTGGGCTTCACTCTACCGCTCTACCCGGCCGAAGACCCTGACATGGACAAAACAGGCCTCAATCCAGATCAAACCGCGCTTTTTGCCGAAGGCTGCGCAGAGGTTCAGCCGCCTGCCCTGATCGAATCTTGGGCCCGGCATACGCTGCATTGGATCAACCGCTGGGAAGACCTTGGTCCTTTGAGCCTCCATAGTGAATGGCGCGGGTTGGTCTTTGACATCGATCGCGAAGTATCGTTTCGGGGCGAGACTGGCAGTTTCATCGGTGTCGACGAATATTTCGGTATGCTACTGCGCGATGGGGACACCACGCATCTGATCCCGCTGACAACCTTATTGGAGCCTGCCCCATGACCCTAAAACTCGCCCGTGCGATCCACTTCGACGAAAGCGACCGCAACGTCTTTGCTTCCCCGGCTCGAACCGGTGAATGGTGCATCTCTGGCGGCTTCGAGTTTTCGGACTGGACCGAAGGAGATCTGACCGGCAAGGCACGTCAGGCGTTTGCAAACGGATGGCTGGGACTGGAGACCTTTGGTCGGGTCACGTTCGTCGCGATAACTCAGATCGAAGAGACCGAGATCACCACGCTCACGGATATGCTCGCACAGCACTTCGTAACCTACTACGGCGCACCCTCAGTCGAAGCCGCGCGGCCTGTGGCAGCGGAAGAACTCGCGCAGATGGTTGAACTGTGCGCCGACCACGCGCCGAACTGCTTGCTGACAGTGGCGCGCGAACTGACAGAAGCAGGCGTGCGCGAAAGCTTTCGGATGATCCAACCGCAAGACGCGGGACTAGAGCAGTTTGCAATCCACGGCGATCTGCCCGAATAGACCACCCGCGCCGCAATACGGCGCGGGTGGTCTCTAACTCAGGTCATTCCGCCGTTTTTGCGTTGAACACGAACAGCGTTTCACCATTGATCTTGTAATCGTTGATCAAAGCCTTCGCGCGATCAGAGATCAGCCATTCTTCCAGCTTCAAGGCCAAATCATTCTTCACGTGGGCGTGCATCTCAGGGTTCACTGGCAGATAGGCGTATTGGTTGAATAGCACCGGATCGCCTGCGTACAGCAGCGCCAGATCGCCCTTGTTGCCAAAGTTCAGCCAGCTTGCCCGGTCTGACATTACATAGGCAGGCATCCCCGACGCGGTATTAAGCGCCGCGCCCATACCTGCGCCGACAGCGTTATACCAATCACCAAACTGAACCGGATCTAGCCCTGCTTCGGCCCAAAGCGACAGTTCCTTTTTATGCGTGCCGCTATCGTCCCCGCGGCTAACGAAGTTTGAGCCCGCGTCAGCAATTGCCGCAAGCGCTGCGGTGGCCGCATCGGACCCGGCAATTGCCGCCGGATCAGCCTTGGGCCCGATGAAGACGAAATCATTATACATAATCTCAGTCCGGTGGCTGCCAAACCCGCCCGCAACGAAAGCCTCTTCTGCCTTGCGCGAATGTACGAGGATCGCATCGACATCCCCCGCTTCGCCAAGCTTGAGCGCTTGGCCAGTACCCACGACCAGCAACTGCACTTCAAGATCAAGATCTGCCGCGATCTCTGGCAGTAGCACGTCAGCTAGTCCGGAATTGTTGAACGACGTGGTGACAGCCATCTTCATCACATCCGCGGCCTGCGCCGCGCTGCCGATGGCCAATGCCGAAATGGCGCCCATAATCCAATGTTTCATTCTACGATATCTCCTCTTAGAAATGCCTGAGCCTCCTCGGTCTCAGGTTGGTTGAAAAACGTATCTGCTGGCCCTGCTTCATGCAGTCGCCCGCCAAGCAGGAATAAGACGTCATCGGCCAAGCGCCGTGCTTGGCCAAGATCGTGGGTCGAAAGGATAAGCCGGGTACCTTGTGATTTCGCAGCCTGTAAAATCGCTTCGATCTCACGCGTGGCGCGCCCGTCCAACGCGGCACAAGGTTCATCAAGAAACAACAGTGTCGGCTGGCAAATCAATGCCCGCGCGAGCGCCAGTTTTTGCTGTTCGCCGCCTGACAGCACTGGAGCGGCGCGGCCCAAAAGTGGCTCTAATCCGACGCGCGTGGCCCATTCCTCTGCCATCTGACGCGCCCTTACTTTGCCGACACCGCGCAGGCGTAGCGGGTAGGTAAGGTTTTCCAAAACGGTACGCCGCAACATCACCGGGCGCTGGAAGACGAATGCCTGATGATGTCGTGCCTCTTCCGTCGGGCAAGCCCAATCAATCTGCCCGGCTGAAAGCCGTGCGGTGCCGTGCAACAGCTGCAACAGAGTGGTCTTGCCCGCCCCATTCGGCCCGATCACAACCGTGGCGCCCTGTCCCCCTAGCGTCAAATCTATTGGCCCAACCAAGCGCTGCCCGCGCCTGCGGCTCTCGATTGCGATAGCTTGCATCGGGAAGAGCTGCATCACCACCGCCCCTCTCGTTCAGTTCGGCCCAACCAATGGATCGCTAAGTTTACCGCAACTGCGAGCCCAATCAGCACGAAACCAAGTGCTAAGGCCAAGGCAAATTCGCCCTTACCCGTCTCTAGCGCGATGGCAGTCGTCAGTACCCGCGTCGCGTGATCGATATTGCCCCCGACAATCATGATCGCCCCCACTTCACCGATCGCCCGACCAAAGCCCGCGAGGGCGGCAGTCAACAAAGCGCGGCGCGAGTCCCACAGTAGGGTCTGTATTTTCTGCCCCTGCGTGACGTTCATTGAAATGAGCAGGTCGTGATACTCCTCCCAAAGGTCTCGGATCGACTGATGTGCTATCGAGGCGATAAGCGGCACGATGATGATAACCTGCGCGATAATCATAGCCGTCGGTGTGAACAACAAACCCATAACGCCAAGCGGCCCTGAGCGAGAGAGCACCACATAGACGATTAGCCCAACCACCACCGGGGGCAGCCCCATCAACGCGTTCAGCACCGCTATGACCAACCGCCGCGCCCGAAACCGCTTAACCGCGACCAAGGCCGCCAGTGGGAGAGCAATTAGGCAGGCAACCAGCAAAGCGGACAAGGTCACACGCAGCGATCGGCCTGCAATTTCCAGCAGCTCAGCGTCAAGTGTGAAGACGAGCCAGAAAGCTTGAGCAATGCCACTCCAAATATCGACCATCGCGCGCTGGCCTCCCCCGCAATGAGGCATAGCCCCTCTTCGCGCACCCTGTCAGGAGTATTCTTGGGAAGCTAGACCCGGAAGTTCTGAAATTTGAGCATGAGACAAGCTGTCCAAAGAATTACGACGTCTAATATGGCTGCGGGTCAGGATGACCAGCTGTGATTCTGCTGATCTACGAGATGCGGCTCTAAGTAAGCGTAAGTTGGGCTCTCTCGAATTGTTCCGTTCCTCGAGCAAGGATAAATACTTCTCATGCACAAAAGATTCAGCAAAATCAAATACCTGCCACATCGATCCTTCTCGGCTTCGCTTGCTTAACGCGGTTATTGTTGCCTGTCGCCATACGGATTACGCAAGAATCTGTTGCAAGCGATACTTCAATGGCTTTAAGTAACGGAAACAAAAGCGCTACCGAATAATAGCGTTACTGAGAGCGAGGGCAGATGTGACGGATATAGTACACATCAATACACGGATCCGTCGGAATGCGGAAACGCTTTCCGAGGCGTTGGAAAGTCACATGCTAAAGGTCTTTGCGCCCGACGCACGCAAAGAGCTGCGCCGCTTTTCCGCGGGTGAAGCTGCTGAATTGCTTGGAATTTCCACTAGTTTCCTTCGCAAGCTGCATTTTGATGATAAGATTGTTGAGGTGCAAACCAGCCCCGGTGGGCGTCGGCACTATAGTGCGGATGATTTGCTCAATATCCGACGAACGTTGGAGGCCACGGCTAAATCCCGAGGTGCCTATCAGCGTGGCCGCCGTGAAGGTGATAAGCTGCAAGTATTGTCGTTTCTGAACTTCAAAGGCGGCAGCGGGAAGACGACGAGTGCGATCCACGCAGCGCAGCGTTTGGCTCTTAAAGGGTACCGTGTCCTCTGCGTCGATATCGACCCTCAAGCGTCTCTGACAACACTGTTCGGCTATCGGCCAGAGTATGATTTTCTGAATTCCGGCACGATCTACGATGCTATTCAGTATGACGATCCGGTGCCTTTGGCCGACGTGATTCAGAAGACTTATTTCACCGGTATTGATCTGGCTCCCGGTGGGCTGATGCTTCAGGAATTCGAACACGAAACGCCCCAAGCACTGCTAAACAACACGCAACCTGCTTTTTTTGCGCGCCTTGCTACCTCACTGCAAGACGTTGAGCAGGACTATGACGTGGTCATCTTCGATTGCCCACCGCAATTGGGGTATCTGACCATGTCGGCACTCTGCGCCTCTACAGGCGTCTTGATCACTGTTGTACCCAATATGCTTGATGTCGCATCGATGTCGCAGTTTCTCCAGATGAGTGCGGATTTGCTCGATGTCGTCTCTAACGCGGGTGCAAGCATGGAATTTGATTTTCTACGCTTCTTGATCAACCGCTATGAGCCGAATGACGGGCCGCAACAGCAGGTTCTATCGTTCCTACGTCAGCTCTTCGACGAAGAAGTCATGGTGGCGCCAATGTTGAAATCTACTGCAATTTCCGACGCAGGCCTAACCCACCAGACAATCTATGAAGTAGACCGGTCCCAATTTCACCGCACGACATACGATCGCGCGGTAGATTCCCTTAATCTTGTCAATGATGAAATCGAAACCATGATCCAGAAAGCATGGGGGCGCTAATGGCACGTAAAGGCATTTTGTCTTCTGGCCCAGATAGCAATCAGAAGGCTGATACTAGACCCAAGTCTCCTGCTATAGAGCCTACACAATCGAATACGAAGGCACGCTTGATGCCTCGCGGTGCTGTTGGGGCGCTTCAATCGTCCTTGAACCGGATGCAGGAGAATGCAGTCCAAGAGTTGGATGGATCCCTGATCGATATGGCCGGGGTCGAGGACCGGCTAGGGACTGATATACAGGCTCAAAAGCAGCTTTTGGACAGCCTCAAAACTTACGGGCAACAGGTGCCCGTTCTTGTCCGGCCTCATCCCAAAACCGCTGGTCGTTTTGAAATCGTGTATGGGCGCCGGCGATTGCAGGCGTTGAAATCTCTGGGTTTGCCCGTGAAGGCGATGGTGCGTCAGCTTGATGACCACGCGCTTGTCATGGCTCAGGGTCAGGAGAACACCGCGCGCCAAGACCTGTCTTTCATTGAAAAGGCAAGCTTCGCGGCGCAGCTGGACACAGGCGGACATGAACGGCAAACAATCGCAGATGCCCTGTCAATTGACCTGCCTATGGTCAGTCGGATGCTTAAGGTTGGTCATGCTTTTGACCTGCCCTTCTTGCGGCAAGTGGGATCAGCGCCTTCAATTGGCCGTGACCGCTGGATGGCGCTGGTCAAACTTTTTGCCTTACCGGAGGCAAGGACGCGCGCCACTACCCGTTTGGAACACTCCGATTGGGGCGGGTTAACATCTGATGAGCGGTTTGAGGCGATCTTTGCCGAAGCTGCGACCCAGCCACAAAAGAAATCCACCCCCCCTGCCCTGTCGGCCAAGCCACGCACCTTGCGGAACCGTGACGGCAAGGCATTGGCGGATATCCGCAGCGGCAAACGGGGCGTTACCGTCACCGTGCCCTCGCGGGCGGCTGAGGGGTTCGATACATGGCTCGATGCCCACGCAGAAGAGCTTATGCGAGAGATTCACGACCGCTGGCAGAAGACCCGCGCGTGAGACATTGAGGAAGTAGCAACAGGAGGCACATCAGGACCACAAAAGAAAAGCCCCCCAGGATAAATCCCGGAAGGCCCTTCTCAAACTTTGCACCTTCGAGATAGCCCCAAAGATTTATCGATGTCAACTCTACCCGATGGGATAGGGCCGGTATTTTGTTGTCTTTCGTGATTTTTACATGGAAAACACGTTCCGAACTGCGTTCGGGCGGCCCGAAAAGGCTACCCAACTGTCATGCGAGGGGCCGGATAAATGGGCACTGCTTGACCGGCTGACAATTGCGGCCGATCGTTTTGAGTTGTCTCACCGTACCCTCACCGTATTGAAAGCCTTGCTTACATTTCTGCCGCGCCGGGATATTCCCGATGGCGCTGCGGGTATTGTCTTTGCGTCCAACGCTCGGCTTTCTGAACGGTTGCATGGGATGCCTGAGAGCACGTTAAGGCGTCATCTTGCTCAACTCGTGCGGCTTGGCCTAATTGCGCGGCAGGACAGCCCCAACCGGAAGCGTTTCGCCCGGAATAGAGGCGGGGCGATTGCCCTCGCTTTTGGCTTTGACCTCTCCCCGCTTGTGATCCAAGCCGAAATGATTGAGCTGGCGGCACGAGAGACTGAGGCTGAACATGAGAGGCTTCTGGCTTTGCGTGACAGAATTTTAGTCCTAAGGCACGCTCTGATCCGTCAAGGTGGCGCAGATGGGATTACGGAGGAAGTCGGCCGGGTATTACGGCGCAAGCCCGATGAAGCGGCGCTAACTTCGGTAGAGATCGCATTGCAAGAAGCGCTTCAAAATAATGCCGATGACGAAGCGGCCATCGGTTGTGAACCAGCCCCCCCTGCCCTATCGACACCGCAAATGATCGCCAATGACAGCCAAAATGAGCGGCACATACAGGATTCAATTAAACCCTATTTTGACTCTGAAGAGCACGACCCAGTGCAAGCCCATCAAACGCATACGGCTGACAATGAGGAAACGAAGATCGCTAAGAACAAGGGAGTTACATTGGCTGAGGTAATGGTTGCCTGCACTGAAGTCCGGAGCTTTTTCCCTGAGGCTTTACGCAATTGGGCAGACCTTGTACGCATCGGAGATCAGATTGCTCCGATGCTGGGGATTGACCCGCCCGTCCTAAATGAGGCAAAACGAGATATGGGCGCTGAAAGCGCTGCGGTGACAGTTCTCTGCCTGTTGGAGAAGGCCGCGACGATCAGAAGTCCTGGTGCCTATTTGCGGCGACTGACACAAATGGCCCGAAATGGAACATTTTCCCTTGTTCCAATGCTATCAGCGCTGAAAAACCGACGCGATTGTCAGCTGACAATCTGAAAAATGGTTTTATATCATGTGGTTAAGCTAACCTACGGCCGACAATGCGGGATTTTGGCGTAGTTCTCTAGGAGAATCCAGCCCTTATACTTCACCATCGAAGGATCCGCAGCTAAGTTGCTCAGAGTTTCTCGGGATAGCCCATGACCTCCGTTCGCCTGCGCTTGCTGATTCTTGCTCTGACGCCGCTCATCGTGTTGATGCCCCTGCTGCTTATCTTGGGTATGTCGCGCTGGACGGCGGATTACGACAAAGTGCTCATCGCGAATGTCGAAAGCGAGCTGAAGATCGCAAGCCAATACCTCTCGCGGTTACTTGGGCGGACGGGGAATGAATTGGATGCCGTTGCAAGATCAGTCGAATTTAGCCGCTGGTTGAACCGCCCCGGTGCAGACCAAGTCGCGTTTTTTACAGACACCCGCGAACGGCTAGGTTTGGATTTCTTGGAGTTTCTTCCAATGGAAACAGCGGTAGAAGCCGGGGAAAATTGGCCAGTGATCGCGCAGGCCACGCGTGGGATCAGCGGCGCAGAGATTGACGTATTCAGCAATGCACGGCTGGCAACTTTGGAAGACGCTTTGGCGGTTCGCGCCAAAGTACCCCTAATCGACACACCGGCAGCCGAGCCCACAAATCGCGAGATTGAGGATCGCGGAATGGTGGTTCACGCAGCAAGCCCGGTTAATCTGTCCGGTACGCAGGGCGTATTGGTGGGTGGGATGCTCTTAAACCGCAACCTCGATTTCATCGATACCATTAACGATCTTGTTTACCTCAATGCCGTGACCGGGGGGGACCGACAGGGCACCGCCACGCTTTTCCTCGATGATCTACGTATCTCTACCAACGTGCGCCTTTTCGAGGATGTGCGCGCCCTTGGCACCCGTGTTTCGGCAGAGGTGCGCGAGGCCGTTTTGATCGACGGGCGGACGTGGCTTGATCGCGCGTTTGTGGTGAACGATTGGTATATCTCTGGCTACCAGCCCATCACTGACAGTTTCGGGGAGCGGGTAGGGATGCTCTATGTGGGCTTTCTTGAAGCGCCCTTTGCGCAGGCGAAGCGCGAGGCTTTCTGGTGGATGCTGGCGGCCTTCTTTGCCGTGCTGGCCCTCTCGGCGCCGGTGTTCCTGTGGCTGGCGCGGGGAATCTTTTCGCCGCTTGAACGGATGACAAAGGTCATGCATCGCGTCGGCAAGGGAGAGCTTTCGGCGCGGATCGGGCCGGTGCCCGCGCGAGACGAGATCGGCGCCGTGGCGCATCACCTAGATTGGTTGCTGGAGCAGGTCCAAGAACGCGACCGGCAGTTGCGCAGTTGGAATGATGAGTTGAACCAGCGGGTGGATCAGCGCACCGCCGAGCTGCGCGAGGCGAACGAGAAGTTGGAGCAGACATTCCGGCAGTTGGTGATGAGCGAGAAGCTCGCCTCCATCGGGGAGATCACCGCCGGGGTCGCCCATGAGATCAACAACCCGGTTGCGGTGATCATGGGCAATGTCGATGTCATCCGTCAAATCTTGGGCCATGATGCCGAGCCGGTGGCGACGGAACTGGCGTTGATCGACCGGCAGGTGTCGCGGATTGAGGTGATCGTCGGCAAGCTGCTAAAGTTCGCAGCCCCGTCCGAATTTTCTGACTGTGAACATAATATCGCCTTGCGACCCTTGGTGCAGGACTGCCTCGTGCTCGTCGATCACCTTATCAGCCGGGGCGGGATTGAGGTGCATTGCGACTTTGAAGAGGTACCGCCGGTGCGGGCGGACTCGGGCGAGATACAGCAGGTCGTGGTGAACCTCGTGGTCAACGCCGTGCAGGCAATGCAGGGGGCTGGGCGGTTGGAGTTGTATCTGGCACCTGCGGATCGCGACGGCGTGGCGCTTTCGGTTCATGACAGCGGGCCCGGGGTGCCGGAAGCGTTGCTGCCCTCGCTCTTTGATCCATTCTTTACCACCAAACCGGGGGAGGGGACGGGCTTGGGCCTGTCGATTTCTCAGACGCTGATTCAGCGGGCTGGGGGGATCATCACGGTCCGCAATCGGGCCGAGGGGGGCGCGGCTTTTACCGTCTGGCTGCCGCAGGCTTCGGAGGACGGGGTGGAGCCCTGAGCGCAGCATAGCGCTCAGGGGGGAGGGGCTTCAGGCGGCCTTGCCGTCGAACCCTTCGAGATAGGCCACAAGGATATCCAGCGCCGCCTGTAGATCGCTTTTCGAGACCATCTCGGTCACCGTGTGGATGTAACGGGTGCCGACCACGATCCCTACAGCCCGCGCGCCTGCGGCGGCCTGCTGAGCCGCAGCGCCGTCTTGTCCACCGGCGGCGAGCATGGTGCGCTGGAAGGGGATGTTGCGCGTTTGCGCGAGTTTCTCAATCTCGCTGACAAGGCCCACATCGGCGATAAAGCTGCTGTCGCGCACGTGCAGGCCAAACCCTTTGCCAAGGCGTGTGGTTGCCATGTGATCCGGCACACCGGGCGTATCGCAGGCGAGTGTTGTGTCGATGCCCAGCCCGATATCAGGCTGCACCTTATAGGCCGCTGTACGCGCGCCACGCAGGCCGACTTCCTCCTGACAGGTGAAGGCCACGTGAATTTCCGCTCCGCGACCTTTGTCGGCCAGTTTGCGGATCGCTTCGATCCCGAGCCAGCAAGCCACCCGGTTGTCGAGCGCTTTGGACACGAACTGATCGCCCATCTCTAGGAAGGGCTCATCCATCACCACGAAGTCACCGACCTTCACGATATCCTTGGCCTTTTCGCCCAGTCCCAGATCGACGAAGAACTCCGACACTTCGGGAATTTTCTTGCGGTCTTCGGCAGAAGAGATGTGAATGGGCTTACCGCCGGGGTTCATCACGCCTTTCAGATCGCCCTGATCGGTACAGACCAACACACGGCGCGAGAAGAGGTTGCGCGGATCGAACCCGCCGACGGGTTGAAGATAAAGGAACCCGTCTTTCGACACATGGCTGACCAGAAAGCCGATCTCGTCCATATGGCACAGCAGCATGATGCGCGGGGCTTTGTCGGCATTCGCATCCGCATCACGACGGCAGAGCAGGGAGCCCATTGCGTCGGTCTCTACGTGGTCGAACAACCCTTCGATCTCGCGGGTGATCAGATCGCGCACGCGGTGCTCGCGCCCCGGCACGCCGGGGGTTTCGCAAAGGTCTTTCAGTAGGTCGATGTTCATGCTGGCCTCATCCTTGGTGATTTGGCCGCACTATCGCGCCGCGCCTGCCGAAGTGCAAACAGGCGCGGCGGTAGGGTAGGGGGGTTACATTTGCCCCGGTAGAAAAAGCACCAGCGCGGGGAAGATCAGCAGCAGGATCAGCCGCAGGATATCGACCAGCCAAAACGGCGTGACGCCGCGAAAGATCGTGCCGGTGGAAACATCACCGACGACGCCTTTGAGGACAAAAACGTTCAGGCCCACGGGCGGTGTGATTAGGCTGATCTCAGTCACCACGACGACGATGATGCCAAACCACACCGGATCGAAGCCAAGGCTCGTGACCAGCGGGAAGAAGATCGGCACCGTCAGCAGCAGCATCGACATGCTCTCGAAAATACAGCCAAGCGCGATGTAGATCACGAGGATCAACCCCATGACCACCCAAGGCCCGAGATCGAGCGCTGTGACGGTTGCCAGCAGCCCTTCGGGCAGGCCCGCGAGGTTCACGAAGTTTGAGAAAATCCACGCGCCGATCAGCACCGAGAAAAGCGAGGCGGAGGTGAGCGTGGTTTCCTCCAGCACCTCACGCAGTCCGGCCCAACTGAGCCCGCCACGTGCCCAAGCGATCAGGAACGCACCTGCAGCCCCCATACCCGCGGCCTCGGTCGGGGAGAAGGCGAGGTGGATCGGCCAGAAGTCCAAGACCCCATAGAGCCCGCCGATGACCAGCGCAAAAAGCGCCAGCACCGACCAGACGTGGTTAAGCGCGCGCAGCCGCTCACCCCATGTGGCGCGGGGGCCAGCGGGGCCTGCCTCGGGGTTCATGGCGACGGAAAAGCGCACCGCGCAGAGATAGAGCAGGATGCCAAGCGCGCCGGGTACGATGCCCGCGATAAACAGCGCGCCAATCGATGTCTCAGTCAGCAGCCCATAGATCACAAGGATCACCGACGGCGGGATCAGGATGCCGAGCGTGCCGCCAGCGGCAATGGATGCGGTCGAAAGGCTGTCAGCATAACCGTATTTGCGCATCTCTGGCATGGCGACCTTGGACATGGTCGCCGCCGTGGCCAAGGAAGAGCCACAGATCGCCGCAAAGCCCCCGCAAGCGACGATGGTGGCCATGGCCAAGCCGCCCCGGAAGTGGCCCAAAAATGCGTTGGAGACTTGGTAAAGCTCACGGCTGATGCCGCCTTTGTTGACGAAAAGCCCCATCAGGATGAAGAGCGGGATCACCGATAGCCCGTAGTCTTGGCTGGTGTCGATGATCAGCCGCGACACCATGGAGATCGATGCGCGGTAGCTGGTTTCATAGACCAGCCCGATCATCCCGACGAGACCCATGGCAAAGGCAATCGGCAGGCGCAGCAAGACGAGGACGAAAACGGCGGCAAAGCCGATGGCAGATGCGATCATGTGGCAGAGTCCAAAAGTTGCGGCGCAAAGAGGCGCAAAAGCCCGCGCAGGATCAGCACAACAGCGGTGAGGTAGGTCATCACCGCGATAAACATGCCGATGTAAAAGGTCGGAATTTGAAGGTATTCGGTCACGTCGCCATAGCTCAGCGCGCGGTAGGCCAGATCAATGACCCGACCCGCAGGAAACCACAGCATCGCCCCGCAGGCCAGCGTAATCAGCCCGTCGCGCCAACGTTGCAGGCCCCAGCTTTCAAACGGGCCATCCAGCAGGTCTGCGGCGATATGGCCTTCGCGACCAGACAGGACAGGCAAAGCAGAGAAAACGATCAGCGCAATCCCGATGCGGATCAACTCGGTCGCGGCTTCGATCGGGGCATTAAAGACCGAGCGCATGATAACGTCGGCAAAAGTGAGGACCATCAGCGCAAACAGCGCAAGCGAGGCCATTGTCATCGGCAACGCGGCGAGGCTGGTGGTTAGTCGGATTAAACTGCGCATGGCGGTTCCCTGGCTGAGGGCCGATTGCAGTGGCAACCGGCCCCTTTTGGCGGTGGGGGTTACTGGCTGGCCTTCGCCATTTCCTCACGCATCATCTCATAGGCGGCCTGACCATCCACGCCTGCCGCGTCGAGTTCGGCAATCACCTTGTCACGCACCTTGGCGGCCATTTCGGCAAAGCGGGCCTGATCCTCTTCCGAGGCCGTGACGATCTTGTTGTCGCCCGCGGCCTCGGTCGCCTCACGCGCGTCCACGTCGCTTTGATCCCAGACGGCACCCATCATGCGGCTTGCAGTTTCGCCAAAGACTTCGCTGTCGAGCTTTTGCTGCACGTCTTCGGGCAGGCTGTCGAAGGTCTCTTGGCTCATGATGACCGAGAAGGACCCGCGGTAGAAACCACCGGGCATTTCATAGACGTTCTTGGCCACTTCGTTGAGCTTGAAGCTGATCCGCTCGCCCATGTTCATGGCCACCGCATCGGCGGCCCCGGAATCGAGTGTTTCGTAAACCTTGGGCGCGGGCACTTGAATGCCGACGAGGCCAAGCTCCGCCCCCACATCCGCCGAAACACCGCCCCCGAGACGGGTTTTCAGCCCTTGCAGATCGTCGAGGTTGTTCACCTCTTTGTTGGAGTGGATTTGCCCCGGGCCGTGGGTTGTGAGCGCGATGACCTTCACGCCGCGGTGCTCGTCCAATTCAGACAGCATCGCCTCATGCACACGCCAATGGGCGACCGATGCAGCCTCGGCGTTGCCTTCGTATCCGGGGATTTCCACCAGTTTCGTGCCGACGAAACGACCGGGCGTGTAGCCATGAAATAGGATCGCGATATCGGCGGCTCCGTCCAGCAGCAGATCCATCTGCGCGGGTGGCGGGGCGAGGCCGTTTTTCAACTCGGTCTCGATCAGCCCATCGCTGGCCTCGGCCATCATGTCGGTTAGTTGGGTGAACATGCCGGTGTTGACCGGGTGGCTGGGCGGCAGCCATGTGGAAATGGTCAGCGTCTCGGCAGCAAAAGCGCCGGTCGCGGTGCAGAGCGCAAGCGCACTGGTCGTGAGAAACTTGGTGAATTTGGTCATTTTGGGCTCCTCCCCATATCGTTCGATATGCCTTGGCGGGGTTCTCCCAAACCCGTGTCGCCAAGTATATGTTTTTTCATGTATTCACATTTAGAGCACGATTGGAACCGTTTTTTATGGCCAGAGCAAGGGGGGCATTCAGCCCTGTGTATCCGCCGAGCCATCCAGTGCCGCGAGCAGGGATTTCAGTGCCGGTTTCAAATGCGCGCCCTCATTGCCCTTGAGCATTTCGATCAAAGCGGCCTCATGACGCCGCGCTTGGGGCACCAGTTCAGCGGCCAGCGCGCGGCCCGCATCTGTCAGATAGACCCGCACGCGGCGGCCATCGGCGGGATCACTGCGGCGGATCAAGAGGCCGCGCTCCTCCATCTGGGCGATGATTCGTGTAAGCCGTGATTGCTCGGCCAGCGCTTGCCGAGCCAACTGCGTGATCATCGCGCCATCGGTGTCTGAAAGACAGGCCAATACGCGCCATTCCGGCACCCGCAGCCCCGCCTTGCGCACCTGCGCGTGGAACTGTGCGCTCGCCACGTCGCTGGCCGCCGCCAACAAGTAGAGCAGATAATCGGAGACGAATCCCCCCTCAGGGCCCGTGTCTTTGTCAGAGGTTGCGTCGGTCTTTTGTTGCGTCACACCTGTTAACCCTTTGACGGAAAGAGGGCTCTTTGCACCTCGGCTTTCCTAAATGGCGGGCAAATTCGCACTTGGCAAGAAAACCCTTGACCAAAACTATATGAAAAATCATATTGTTTGCCACGGGAGGATGTCACATGTCGAAGATCAACGCTATTGTGCGCGAGGTTACAGCGCTGACCGATCGCATCAGTGAGTTCCAGATCGCAGCCGCAGATGGCAGCGCAATGCCGCAGTGGGAGGCGGGGGCCCATGTGCTTTTCGATCTGCCCGACGGCGACACCCGCGCCTATTCTCTAATCTCCTTCGACCCGATCCCCGAAGCCCCCGAAAGCTACCGCATCGCAGTCCAGCGTGAGCCTAAGGGCAAGGGCGGTTCCACCCATATGCACGGGCTGAAACCGGGGGCAGAAATCACCTGCGCCGGACCGAAGAACGATTTCCCCCTGACCCAAGGCGCGCCAGCGGTGCTGCTGGCCGGGGGGATTGGCATCACGCCGATGATCTCAATGGCGACGACGCTTAAGGCGGCTGGTCAGGCGTTCGACTTTCACTACTCTGGCCGCAGCGCGCCGCTCATGGCCTATCGCGATACCCTGCGCGACAGTTTCGGCGATGCGCTGCATCTGCATTGCGATGATGACGCCACGGCGCTGGACCTCGGCGCGGTGATCGCCAGCCTCGGAGCCCATGCCCATCTCTATGTCTGCGGCCCCAAAGGGTTGATCGACGCGACCAAGGCACAGGCCGAAGCCGCGGGCATCGCCGCCGAGCGCATCCATTTCGAACTCTTCGACGCGCCGCAGGAGCAAGAGGGCGACAGCGCCTTTGAGGTCGAGTTGGCCTCAAGCGGGGAAGTCTTCACCATCCCCCCCGGCCAATCCATCATCGACGTGCTGGAGGCCGGCGGCGTGGATGTCATGTACGACTGCCAGCGCGGCGACTGCGGCATCTGCCAATGCGATGTACTCAGCGGCACGCCCGATCACCGCGACGTGGTTCTGTCCGAGGCCGAGCGCGCGGCAGGCAATGTCATGCAAATCTGCGTCAGCCGCGCCAAATCACCGCGCCTTGTACTCGACATCTGAGGGAGGAACACATGGCACGTTACGACAGCCCGGCGGCACTGGCCGCCCTCGTGCAGCCACATCAGGTGCACCGCGATATCTACACCGACCCGGAGGTGTTCCAACAAGAGATGAAGCATCTTTTCGCCAATGCTTGGGTTTTTGTCGGCCATGAGAGCCAGACCCCGAACAAGGGCGATTATTTCAGCACCCATATCGGCACCCAGCCCGTCATTCAGGTGCGCCATTCGACGGGCGACATCCATGTGCTGTTGAACCGCTGCCCCCACAAAGGCACGAAAATCGTCATCGACCGGCAAGGTAACACCGGCAAATTCTTCCGCTGCCCCTATCATGCATGGAGCTTCAAGACTGATGGCTGCCTCTTGGCGATCCCGCTCAAGAAGGGCTACCAAGATACCGGGCTGGAAGAGACCGACAGCGGCAAGGGCATGCGCAGCGTTGGCGACGTGAAGAACTACCGCGGCTTTATCTTTGCCCGCCTCGCGGAAGAGGGCATCAGCTTCGAAGAATTCTTTGGCGAAAGCCTGACCTCGCTCGACAATATGGTGGACCGCTCCCCCGCCGGACGTCTCGAAGTGGTCGGCCCACCGCTGCGCTACATGCACCATTGCAACTGGAAGATGTTGGTCGAAAATCAGACCGACACCTGCCACCCGATGGTGGCCCACGAAAGCTCTGCCGGGACGGCGGTGAAGCTCTACGAAGAACTGGGCCTGCCCGAGGACGCGCCCAAACCCCCCGCGATGGAGATCATCGCCCCCTTCATGTCGCCCTACGATTTTTTCGAAGGCATGGGCATCCGCACTTGGCCCAATGGCCACGGGCACACGGGCGTAAAACACTCTATTCATTCGGACTATTCCGCTATCCCCGGCTATTTTGAAGCGCTCTGTGACAGCTACGGTGAGGAGAAGGCCAAGGCGATCCTCGACGAGAACCGCCACAACACGGTCTATTTCCCCAACATCATGATCAAGGGGCCGATCCAGCAATTGCGGGTCTTCATCCCCATCGCCGCCGACCGGACCGTGGTGGAAAGCTACATCTACCGCCTCGTCGACGCGCCGGATGAGCTGACCGCCCGCACCGCGATGTACAACCGCATGATCAACGCGCCCACTTCCATCGTCGGCCATGACGATCTGGAAATGTACGAGCGCGCACAGGAAGGGCTGATGGTCGACGGTTTGGAATGGGTGAACATCCAACGCCTGATTGAAGACGACGAGGATTTCGAGGTCGAAGCGGTCGAAAACGGCACCACCGAACGCCAGATGCGCAACCAATTCCACGCTTGGGTCAAGTTCATGACCATGGGCCAAACGGCGGAGGCTGCGGAATGAGCGTGACGCGCGACACCCTGATCGACTTCATTTATGACGAAGTGCGCATGTTGGACGAGGGGCGCTATACTGAATGGCTCGACCTCTGGCTGCCGGATGGGCATTACTGGATGCCGCTGGACTATCAGCAGACCGATCCGATCAACGAAACATCGTTGATGTATGAAGATATGTTCATGCTCAAATTGCGCGTCGAACGGCTCAACGGCGCACGAACCTTCAGCCAAAAGCCCAAAAGCCGCTGCCATCATGTAATCCAACGGCCTTTTGTGGATGAGATGGATACGGAGGCGGGGCGTTTCGTTACGACCACCTTTATGCACTACGTCGAGACGCGGCTGGACGAGCAGCAATTGCTCGCCGTCACCGCGCGGCATGAGTTGGCGCTGGTCGAGGGGCGTCTGCGCATCGCCAACAAACGGGTCGATATCGTCAATTGCGACGCGGCCTTTCGCAACATTCAGTTGCTGCCATGATCGCGCCAGAGATCGCAACGGTTTACGCGGCCTTTCGGGACACCGCCGCGCGGCACCCCGAACGGGGTTTTCTGAATGTCCTGCCGGAAACGGCGGAAATCTACGGCATTGCGGCGGGGGAGGTGACCTATGCCGAAGCCGCGCGCGAGGTTGCGGCCCTGCGCAAGCGCATTTCGGCGGCGGGCTACCTCCCCGGCCAGCGGGTCATGCTACTGATGGAAAACCGCCCGGGCTTCTTCCTCTGGTGGCTGGCGCTGAATGGTCTGGGCCTGTCGGTCGTGCCGGTGAACCCCGATCTGCGCGCGGCTGAGCTAAGATATATGATCGACCATGCCGAGCCTGTCTTGGCCGTGGCGATCCCCGCGCGTGGCGAAGACTTGCGCGCGGCGGCACGGCAAGCGGGGCGCTGCATGCCGGTGGTCGCACCGGGGGATCCCCTGCCCGCACCCCCGACGCGTGAGACCATCGCGGCACGGCAGGGCGGGGCAGAGGCCGCATTGCTCTACACCTCGGGCACCACCGGCCAGCCCAAGGGCTGCATCCTGACCAATACCTATTTTCTCGACGCCGGACGCTGGTACGCGGAGACGGGCGGACTCTGCGCCCTGTCGCAAGACGGCGAGCGGATGATCACGCCCCTGCCGATCTTCCACATGAACGCGATGGCTTATTCCTTCATGGCGATGATCGCCGTGGGCGGCTGCCTGACTGCGCTCGACCGCTTCCATCCTCGCAGCTGGTGGGCCTCGGTCCGCGCCTCGGGGGCGACCTGCCTGCACTATCTTGGTGTCATGCCATCCATGCTGATGGGGGCCGAGGAAAGCAAAGCCGACCGCGACCATGCCGTGCGCTTTGGCTTCGGCGCGGGGGTGGACCCGAAACTGCACGCCGCCTTCGAGGCGCGTTTCGGTTTTCCGCTGGTCGAGGCTTGGGCCATGACCGAAACCGGCGCGGGTGCCGTGATCTGCGCCAACCGCGAACCGCGCCGCGTGGGGGAAAGCTGTCTCGGCGCGCCCGAAGGGGGGCTGGAGGTCCGGCTGCTCGACGATGTCGGGCAAGAGGCCGATCAAGGCGAGGTTCAGGTGCGCCGCGCCGGTGCCGACCCGCGGCGCGGCTTCTTCGCGGGCTACTTCAAGAATGCCGAAGCCACGGATGAGGCTTGGGCGGACGGTTGGTTCCACACCGGCGACATCGTCCGCCGTGCTCCGGATGGCGCGATGTTTTTCGTCGACCGCAAGAAAAACGTGATCCGCCGCTCGGGCGAAAACATCGCGGCGGTCGAGGTGGAATCGACCCTGATGCGCCACCCCGCCGTGGCCGGCGCCGCTGTCGCCGCTGTGCCCGATGCGGTGCGGGGGGATGAGGTCTTTGCCTGTATCGTGCCGAAGGACGCAGGCGCTGACCCGGCAGCCCTTGCGCAGGACATCACCCGCTGGTGCCTCACCCAACTTGCCTATTACAAAGCCCCCGGCTTCATTGCTTTTGTCGAAGCGCTGCCGCTGACCGCGACGCAGAAACTTCAACGCGGGGTGCTGAAAACGCTGGCCGCCGACCTGCTAAACGATCCCGCCACGCAGGACCTGCGCGGGATGAAGAAACGGACGGCGGCATGAGGCGCAGGGGCTACGACCGCGTCGTCCTCGCGGTGCCGACCTCGGTGCCCTACGCCCGCTATAGCAATGAGACCGCCCATTGGTGGATCGCCCGCGCGCTGCGCGCGATGCTGGGCAAGGCCGGGATCGCGCCGGGCGAGCTAGACGGTTTCTCGGTCTCCAGCTTCTCGCTCGCGCCCGACACGCCGGTCGGGCTGACCCAGCATCTGGGGCTTAGTCCACGTTGGCTTGATACCGTGCCCACGGGCGGGGCCAGCGGGGTGGTCGCCCTGCGCCGCGCCGCGCGGGCGGTGCAGGCAGGCGACGTGGACGTGGTCGCCTGCGTCGCGGGCGACGCGAACCGGATCGACAGTTTTCGCACCCTGCTCAGCGGCTTCTCGCGCTTTTCGATGGATGCGACCTTTCCCTATGGCTTCGGCGGCCCCAACGCGAGTTTCGCCCTGCTGATGGACCGCTACATGCAGGAATACGGCGCCACGCGAGATGACTTTGGCCGCATCGCCGTGGCCCAACGGGCCAATGCGCTGCACTACCCCAATGCACTGATGAAGACCCCGCTCACCCTCGACCAATACCTTGACGCGCGGATGATCTCTGACCCTATCGCTCTTTTCGACTGTGTGATGCCCTGCGCCGGGGCCGAGGCGTTTCTGGTCATGCGCGAAGACGAAGCCCTGCGCCGCGACCTGCCCTTTGCGCGGATCAGCGGCACAATCGAGCGGCACAACGCCTATCCCGAAGACCCGATGCAACTGCGCGGCGGCTGGGGCGTGGATATCAGTGAACTCTACGACATGGCGGGTCATGGGCCGGAAGATGTCGACCTGCTGCAAACCTATGACGACTATCCGGTGATCTCGATGATGCAGTTCGAAGACCTTGGATTTTGCGCGAAGGGGGAGGGGGCGGGATTTGTCCACCAGCGCGATCTGACCATCACCGGGGACTTCCCGCATAACACCTCTGGCGGGCAGCTGTCGGTTGGCCAAGCCGGTGCCGCGGGCGGCTATCTGGGACTGGTTGAGGCGATCCGGCAGGTGACGGGGCAGGCTGAAGGCACGCAGGTGGCGAACGCCCGGCGGGCGCTGGTTTCCGGCTTTGGCATGATCAACTACGACCGGGGCGTCTGTTCCGCGGCGGCGATTATCGAAGGGGGCGAAGCATGACCGAACCATTGATGCCGCCGCAAAAGAAGAACCCGCAAAAGCGCAGCACGGTGCCGACCCTGCCACCTGCCCAACGCTCCCGCGCGGCGCTTGGGCTAGCGATTGCCGCAGGGCGGGGGCAGTTCGCCCTGCAGCACTGCGCGGATTGCGGCGCGGTGCAATATCCACCGCGTGATGCCTGCGGCAAATGCCTGTCCGTGGCGCTTAAGTGGCGCGAGACTGAACCGGCGGGCGAGGTGCTGGCCGAAACCACGATCCGGGTCTCGCCCGATCCCTATTTCCGCGAGCGGCTGCCGTGGCGCATCGGCACGGTGCAACTCACTGCGGGGCCCGTTGCAGTGTGCCATCTGCACGGCGATGTCGGGCGTGGGGATCACGTCTGTCTGGCGCTCAAATTGGACCGGGCCGGGCAGGGGGTCATGGTGGCCCTGCCGCGAGAGGGAAGCGAGTTTATGCAAGACGATCCAATGCTGCGCGCAATGTCGAGCGACCCGAAACACCGGAGGGTGCTGATCACCGATGCACGATCGCCGCTGGCCCTGCCGCTGACCCAAGCGCTTTTGAAAGCTGGCGCGGCGCAGGTCTTTCTGGGCGAGCCGGAGCATTGGCGCCGGTGGGAAGGCCGCGCAGCCTTCGAGGGGATGGAGAACGTCAGCCTCATGCCGCTCGACGTGACCGTAACCGCCTCGGTCTCGCGCCTCGCGGCAGAGATTGGCGGCAGGGTCGATATTCTGATCAACTCTGCACAGTTCATCCGCCCCGGCGGGGTGCTGGGCAGTGATACGATCTTTGCCCGCGAGGGGATGGAGACCAATGTGCTCGGCCTGATGCGACTGGCGCAGGGCTTTGGCCCGGCAATGGCGTCACGCACGGCGGATGGTGTGAATTCGGCAGTGGCGTGGGTGAACATCCTGTCGGCGGGGGCCTTGGCGCCCGAGGCAGGGTTTGGCGGCTTCGATGCCTCGCAGGCAGCGGCGCGGTCGCTCAGCCAGACGATGCGGGCGGAGTTTGCCGGATCGGGGCTGCGGGTGATGAATGTCTACACCGGCCCCGTCGATGACGAATGGCGCCAACCTCTGCCACCGCCCAAAGTCGCCCCCCGCGCGCTGGCGCGGACGGTGGTGCGCGGGCTGGTCGACGGGTTGGAAGAGGTCGCCTGCGGTGACGTGGCCAAAGATGCGCTGGCCCGCTGGCTGGACGATCCGGCTTTGATGGAACGCGAAACGCGGGGGGGCGGCGCATGAGCGATGTAATCACGACACTGGCCGAAGCACTGGCAAGCGGTGCTGCAAAAGTCGTCGATCTGACCCATAGGCTCGACCCGGACTTTCCGGTCATCGTGCTGCCGCCGGAGTTCGGCCAATGCGCGCGGTTCCGGATGGAGGAGGTCTCGGCCTATGATCACCGCGGCCCGGCGTGGAAGTGGCATAACTTGACCCTGAACGAACACACCGGCACCCATTTCGACGCGCCCATTCACTGGGTCTCGGGCAAGGACGTGGCCCATGGCGCGGTGGATGAAATCCCGCCCGAAGCCTTCATCGGCCCGGTCGTGGTGATCGATTGCTCCGACGGCGCAGGTCAGGACGACGACTTTGAACTGACGCCCGAGATCATCCGCGATTGGGAGGCCCAGAACGGGCCGATCCCCGCAGACGCTTGGGTCTTGATGCGCACCGATTGGTCGAAGCGCAGCGGCGCGGATTACCTCAACATGCGCGAGGATGGCGCCCATTCGCCCGGTCCCACACCCGCCGCGATCGCCCTTCTGTTGGAGCGCGGCATTCGTGGCTTTGGCACCGAGACTGTCGGCACCGATGCGGGGCAGGGGATGCATTACGACCCGCCCTTTCCGGCGCATTACCTGCTGCATGGGGCGGGCAAATACGGGCTGCAATGTCTGTGCAACCTCGACCAACTGCCGCCCACGGGGGCCATGCTGATCGCACCGCCGCTCAAGATCAAAGGCGGGACCGGCAGCCCCTTGCGGGTGCTGGCGCTGATACCGGGAGAGAGACCATGAGCCATTACACCGCCGTCATCACCGGGGGCAGCAAGGGCATCGGTGCCGATTTGGCGCAGCGTCTGCTGGAGCGCGGCTATCGGGTGGTTTCCATCGCGCGCGGCAAACCGGAATGGGAGGCCGAGGGCGTTGAGCATATCGAAGCCGACCTGCTCGATCCCGCCTCCGTCGCCGCCGTGGCCGCCGACATCGCCGCGCGTTATGACGTGACCCATCTGGTGCATAACGCCGGGTTGATCTGGCCTAATCTCATCGAAGACGCCAAGCCCGAAGACATCACCGGCCTTGCGCAACTGCACCTCGGTTCGGCCCTGACGCTGCTGCAAGCCTTCCTGCCCGCCATGAAAGAACGCGGCTTTGGCCGGGTGATGTTCAACGCCTCCCGCGCCGCCTTGGGCACGCCCACGCGGACGGCCTATTCAGCTTCGAAAGCGGGGATGATCGGCATGGCGCGCACTTGGGCGCTAGAGCTTGCGCCGCATGGGATCACCGTCAACGTCGTGGCCCCCGGCCCGGTGCAGACTGACAACTTCTGGGGCATCATCCCCAAAGAAAGCGAACGCGAGGCGGAATTGGCCAAACGCATCCCCGTGGGGCGGTTGGGGCAGGTGGAGGACGTGACCAATGCCTTCCTCTTCTTCTGCGATCCGGCCAATAGTTTCGTCACTGGCCAGACGCTTTTCGTCTGCGGCGGGTCGAGCATCGGGACGCTGACGCTCTGACGCCGACCCTTAACCCTTGCGGAAATGCTGCACCAATTCAGGGACATAGGCATCGCCCGCGCCCTTTTCGACGACGTTGGAAAGGGCGCGATAGACCCCATCGGCAATCTCGACCTGTGCGCCGGCTTGCGCGGACATCTGGCGGTAATAGTCGAAATCCTTAAGCGCGTTGCTGATCGCAAAGGGCAGCGCCTCGCGGTCGCCGCTAGTGATGAAGGGCGACAGCCGATCAAGCGCGACACTGGCACCGCCGCCACCCGCCAAGACATCGACAAAGCTCTGGGGATCGATCCCTGCGTCCGCCGATTGCGCCGCAGCCTCGGCGAGGAGCGACATGAACCCGACCGAGACGTAATTGTGCAGCAGTTTCAAACGGTGGCCTGCGCTGACCTCGCCCACATGTTTGACCTCCTCCGTGAAGGCGGCGAGCACCGGAGAGACCTTTTCGACCGTGGCCGCGTCACCGCCGACGAGCAGGTTCAACTTCCCCTCATGGGCAAACTGCGCGGTCCGGGTCATTGGCGCGTCAACGAATTCGCCCCCCGCCGCTTTGACCGCCTCGGCCATCTTCACCGTCGAGGCGGGCAGGGAGGTAGAGCAATCGACCACAACCGCACCGGGCTTCAGCCCGGCAATCACGCCGCCCGCACGGGTCAGAATGCCTTCGACCTGCGGAGAGCCGGTCACGCAAAGAATGATCACGTCCGACGCGGCGGCCAGATCGCTAAGACTGTCAAAGGCTGTGGCCCCCAGCCCGTCCAATTCATCGGTCGGCTGGTTGCCGGGGTGGTCGAAATAGCCAAGCGCAAAACCCCCGCGCCGCATCACGTTGCGTGCAATTCCGTGGCCCATCAGGCCGACACCGATCATACCGATTTTCATGGGTTTTCCTTCGCTTGCCACCGCCACCTCTGCGCGGTTCCCTTGGGGAAAGGTCTACCCCGTCGCCCGCCACGGCGCAACGCGGGCGGGGCTGATTTTCTCGGCCAAACAGGGCTTTGTATATTTGAAACCGACACGGCGCTTGATAGGAATGGCGCATTGATTGAATGAGGCTAATATGACTTTGACCTTCGACCCCCACCAGATCGCCGAGACCCTTTATCACGGGCAGTTCTGCCCAATGTTCATCGACGGCAAGGATGTGCCCGCGCGTTCGGGTGAGGTGCTGAACGTGGTCGATCCCGCCTCAAACCGGGCGCTGGCGACGGTGCCGCGTGGCGGGGCCGAGGATGTCGATGCCGCCGTCGCCGCCGCGCGCCGGGCCTTTGAGGGGGCGTGGTCGAAATTCACGCCCTATGACCGGCAAGAGGTGCTTTTGCGCATTGCCGATGTGATGGAGCGCGATTGGGAAAAACTCTGCGTCTCTGACACCGCCGACATGGGTCTGCCACTGGCGCGGACCATGGGCAACAAACGCCGGGTGATCGGGATGCTGCGGTTCTATGCGGGGCAGGCGGTCGCGTTGCATGGCGATGTGATCGAAAACTCGGTCTCGCAATCGATGTTCTCTTTCACTACGCGCGAGCCGGTGGGCGTGGTGGGGGCGATTATCCCTTGGAACGCCCCGACCGCCGCCTCGATCTGGAAAATTGCCCCTGCCTTGGCGACGGGCTGCACCGTGGTATTGAAACCCTCCGAAGACGCGCCGCTGACGCCCTTGATGATCGCGCGCCTGATGCAAGAGGCAGGCGTGCCCGATGGGGTGGTCAACGTGGTCACCGGCACGGGCCGCGAAGCGGGCGCGCGTCTGGCCGAACATGAGGACGTGAACAAAGTGGTCTTCACCGGTTCGACTGCCACGGGCAAGACGATTGCCCGCGCTGGCGTTGAAAACCTCAAGCGGATCACGTTGGAGTTGGGCGGAAAATCTCCGCTGATTATCTGCAAGGACGCGGATATTGATAAGGCTGTGCCGGTGGCGGCGATGGCGGTCTACGCGCATTCAGGTCAGATTTGTATCGCGGGGTCGCGGCTGTTCGTGGCACGCGAAATTCAGGATGAGTTTATCGAGAAGCTCGCCGCCTTCGCGCGCGGATTGAAGATTGGGCACGGGTTGGATGAGGGCACGGACCTTGGCCCCCTGATCAACCGCGTGCAGGCCGAAAAGGTCGAGGGCTATATCGCTGCGGGCAAGGCCGAAGGCGCGCGGCTGGTCACCGGTGGGGCGCGGCCCGAGGGCGCGGGCTATGAAGGCGGCAACTTTCTTGAGCCGGTGATCTTTGCCGATGTGACCGACGACATGACCATCGCGCGGGAGGAGATTTTCGGGCCTGTGATCTCTGTCCTGCCCTTCGACACGATGGAAGAGGTCATCGCGCGCGCCAATGCCACGCCCTACGGTCTGGCGGCAGGCATCTTTACGCGCGACCTCAGCACAGCGCATCGCACGGTGAAGCGCCTAAAGGCGGGATCGGTCTGGGTAAACATGTACCACGCGATTGACCCGGCGGTGCCGTTCGGCGGGCTCAAGATGTCGGGCTATGGCAAGGAAGGTGGCGTGGAGCACCTGCAGGCGTATTTGGATACCAAGGCGGTTTGGATCCAGACCGAGTAAGGACAAGCTCAGCGCGGCGCCGCCCGGTCTGATGCCGGGCGGTAAATTGCTAAAAACCGCTGACCTTCGGCAGCCATGTCGAAATCGCCGGCACGAAGGTCAGCAGCATCAACACGACAAAGTTCGCCAGAAAGAACGGCGGCATCTCACGGATCAGCGCCGCAGGGCGCAGGTTCACCGCCGAAGACACCACGAAGATCAGGCTCCCCACCGGCGGCGTCGTGAGGCCGAGCGTCAGGTTCACGATCACCACAATCGCAAAATGGTCCGGCGCGATGCCAAGCGCATGGCTGATCGGCGCCAAGATCGGCACCAAGATCATCACGCCAGGCAGCGGATCCATGAACAGGCCAAAGAGCAGCAGCAACACGTTGACCGCCAAGAGAAACAGGATCGGCGACAGCTCCCATGCGATGATCGTCTCGGCCAGAAATTGCGGCACGCCTTCGATCACCAAAACCCATGCAAAGGCCCGCGCAGCGCCAAGGATCAAAAGCACCGCCGAAGAGATCAGCGCGGCGCGCAGGATCAGGCCGGGCAGGTCACGCAAGCGCAGCGCGCGGTAGACGAAAAACCCGCAGAAGAGGGCATAGAACACTGCGATGACCGACGCTTCGGTGGGCGTGAAAATACCGCCCCGGATGCCGCCGACAATCAGCACGATCAACCCAAGCGCTGGCAGCGCCATGAATGTATTGCGCCACATCTGCGCCCGCTCGGGGCGTGCATCCGCGCTGCGATAGTCGCGTTTCCAACTGACCCAACCGTTGGCGGCAAGACTGCCACAGGCCAGCAAAAGCCCCGGAATAACACCGGCCATAAACAGCGACCCGACCGAGACCTCCTGATCCTGCAGCGCATAGATGATCATCACGATCGACGGCGGAATGATCGGCCCCACCACCGCCGAGGAAATCGTCAGCGCCCCGGCGTAGGAGCGGTCATAGCCGCCTTTTTCCATCATGCGGATCATCATCGCCCCCGGTCCCGCCGCATCGGCCAGCGCCGAGCCGGAGATCCCTGCGAACATGGTGGAGGAGATCACATTGGCATAGCCCAGCCCCCCGCGCAGATGGCCCACGAATTGTGCCGCAAAGCGCAAAAGCGTGTGGGTGATCGCGCCGCCGGTCATGATCTCGGCGGCGAGGATGAAGAAGGGCACAGCCAAAAGCGGGAAACTGTCGAGGCCGGAAAACATTTCTTTGACCACGACGATCTGCGGATAGGAACTTCCCAAACCAATTGCCGCAAAAACCGAAATGGCCATGGCAAAGGCAACGGGCAGCCCCAGCACCATAAGCACGAAAAGCGAGATAAAGAGGATCTCAGCCATTGGCGGCTCCCGGCATGTTTTCGGTCTGGCCATCGGGCCGGTGGTAGTGCCCCGCCATGATGAAAGGCCGCGCGATCAGCAGCAGATGCACGATCAACAGCGAGAACCCGACCGGCATGGCGGCATAGACATAGCGAAACGACAGCCGCATCGCCGGGGTCATCTGGTACTGCGCGCGCTGCATATAGTCCCAGCCGACTTTGACCATGAAAGCGAAAAAGAACAACAGGATCAATACGATGACCCCGCGCAGGATGCGCTGCATCCGGGTGTTCATCACGTCGTGCAGATTGGTGATGGCCACATGGCCGCCCTGCCGGAGGGCAAGGCCAGCACCCAGAAAGGCCATCCAGATCATCAGGTAACGGGCGGATTCATCGGACCATGACAGCGAGTGATTGGTGCTGAACCGCAAAGCGACATTGGCCCCCACGACCAAGACCATCCCCGCCAGGCAGGCGATCACCACGGCGGCGTTCACCTTGACGAATAGCTGTTCCAATCTGCGCATGGTTTCCCTCCCGTGCAAAACGGCCGGAAGCGCTGCTCCCGGCCGTCTGTCTTTGCGTCGACGCGCTTACTCGGTCGCGGCGATCTGATCGATCAGCTCTTTACCATAGGTCTCGTAGTAGCCTTCATAGGCGCTCTCGATCGAGGCGCGGAAGGTGGCTTTTTGCTCTTCGGTCAGCTCATTCACTTCCATGCCACGCTCTTTCAGCGTCGCGACGCCGCTCTGCTCAACGTCATCCACAAAGGCGCGCATGGCGGTGACGGCCTCGGTCGCGCCCTTCTCAAAGGCGGCTTTGTCTTCGTCAGACAGACCTTCCCAGAAGGGTTTGGAAACCAACAGCATGGCGGGCGAATAGACGTGGCCGGAGAGTGTCAGGTACTTCTGCACTTCGTCGAGTTTCACCGACACGATCACCGAGAGCGGGTTTTCCTGCCCGTCGATGGTGCCCTGCTGGAGCGAGCTGATCACCTCGGGCCATGCCATTGGCGTGGGCGCGGCACCGGCGGCGTTGAAGGCATCTAGGTGCACCGGGTTTTCCATGGTGCGCAGTTTCATGCCCGCGATGTCTTCTGGGGTCTCGATCGCGTTGCGGTTGTTGGTGATGTGGCGGAAACCCTGCTCACCCCAAGCCAGTGCCACCATGCCCGCGCTGTCGAATTCAGCAAGGATGTCTTGACCGATTGGGCCGTCCAATACGCGGCGCGCATGGTCAAGGCTACGGAACAGGAAGGGGACGTCGGTCACGCCGGTGGCGGGGACAAAGTTGCTAAGCGTGCCGGTGGAAACGATGGTCGCTTCAACGGTGCCAAGCTGTAGGCCTTCGACCACTTCGCGTTCCCCACCCAGACCGGAGGAAGGAAAGTGCCGGAAGCTGAATTTGCCGTCGGTTTCGGCCTCAACGACTTCTTGCCACTTCTGCGCCGCGACGCCGTAGTGGCTGTCGGGGGCAAGGGCGTAGCCGATCTTGACTTCGGTTTCCGCGCTCAGGGCTCCTCCGGTGAGCGCGGCAAGAGTGGCGATAATTGCCGTGGGCTTGGTGATTTTGAACATTTCGTATCCTCCAGCGATCTTATTAACAAGGTCACGAAAACTGCTAGCGGGCGATGCACGGATTGGCAATGGGGTGACGGGGCTTTGTGGACAATGTTTCCACAGCGTTTCGGATTAGATTTCCGCAACGATATAATCGGGGGCTATGTCCGAACCCTTGATCGCCGCCGCCACATCCAGCCCCAAAAGGGAGCCGTGCCCAGTGACCAAGGCCGTGGAGAACCCCGCCTGCGCCCCGCCCAAAATATCGGTGTGGAGCGTATCGCCCACCATCAACACACGGGCGGGGGCGATTGGCGCACGGCGTGCAAGCGCCAGTTCAAAGATGTCTGGAAAGGGCTTGCCGCAGAAATGTACGGAAACCCCGGTCGCGTCGATCAGCCGATGTGCGAACCAACCGGGTTCAAGCGATAGCCCGTCTTCGCGCGGGGCCACGAGATCGGGGTTGCCGACAAAGACAGGGCGAGCATGGCGCGCGAGGCTGGCTTCGAGCAGGGCCTGCCGCGCGTCGGTCCAACCATCCGCACCGACAAGCAGAAAACCTGCCACGTTGTCATAGATATTCGGATCATCCGCCAAAACGATCGCGCCAAGGTCGGAAATTTCACCCATATCCTTGTCGGGGTTCAGCATCACGCCCCACTGCCGCGCGGGTTCTTGGGCCACGCGAGCAAGCAGTGCGTCGCGGCTGGTGATGACCTCATCCACGCTAAAATTAAACCCCAGTCGGGCGTAGCGTTGCATCATATGCGCTTTTGGGTAGGCGGCAGAGTTCGACACGACCGATACCGCTTTGCCCATTTCGCGCAGGGTGGCGATGGTCTGTGCTGCGCCTTCAATAGCCGTTTCGCCCACGTTCAGCACGCCGTAAGCATCAAATAGGATCAGATCATAGGGGGCGACGATATCCAGAAAACACGCCGCCTCCGCCGCGGCACCTTGCCGATCGCAGGCGGGCAGGCGGGGCCGCAGGCGCTGGTATTCGGCCAGCGCCTGCGCAGGGTCGATCCCGGGCCTCACAGGATGCGACGGCGCAGATAGGCCGAGATGACCTCGCCAATAATCACCAGCACGATGATCGCGATGAGGATCGTGGCGACCTCGGGCCAGTTGAATGTGTCGATGGCCCCCTGCAGGATGATCCCGATACCCCCCGCGCCGACAAGGCCCAGAACGGTGGATTCACGCAGGTTGATGTCCCACCGCAGGATCGAAACCGCCCAGAAGGTCGGCATGACCTGTGGCACGATCGCATAGGCGATGACCTTGAACCGCGAGGCGCCCGTGGCCTCCAGTGCCTCGACGGGGCGGCGGTCGATCTCCTCAATCGCCTCGCCCAGCAATTTGCCGACAAAGCCGATGGAGCGGAACATAATCGCCAAAATGCCCGCCACGACGCCGGGGCCAAAGATAGCCACGAAGAGCAGCGCCCAGATGATCGTGTTGACCGACCGTGAGGTCACAAGGATCAGCCGCCCGAGCCAGAGCGTTGCGCGGTTGGGCGTGGTGTTTTGCGCGGCGATATAGGCGACAGGCAGCGACAGCAGCACCGCAAAGGTGGTGGCGAAGGTGGCGATGTTTACCGTATCCCAAAGCACCTTAAGGATTGTTTCAAGGTTGGTAGGGTCAGGCGGATACATGCGGCCAAAGAGGTCGCCGATCTGCTCGGGCGCGCCCCAGACCCAGGCCCAGATGACCTCGATCGAGGTCAGCGCCCAAGCAATGGCAAGCGCGCAGCCAAAGATCACGCCGTAGCGCGTCATACGCTGGCGCAGGGTGAAGCGGGTCCAGTCGTCGCGACCGAATTTCTCTGCAAGGGTCGTCATTGGATGCGCTTTCTGATCACGCCGCTGATGGCTTCTGAGACAAGGATCACACCGACGATGACCATGGTGATGGCGAGGGCGAAGTCATAGTCATAGCGCCCAAAGGCATTGGCGAGCGTCGCCCCAATGCCGCCCGCACCGACGATGCCGACCACGGCTGAAGCCCGCAGGTTGCTGTCGAGTTGATAGATTGTCAGACCGATCTGGCGCGGCATAATTTGCGGAAAGATCGCATAGGTCAGTGTCGAGAAGTAAGGCGCACCGGCGGCACGCATGGCCTCGACTTGGCCGAAGTCGATCTCTTCAATCCGCTCGGCCAGCATCTTGGCGACAAAGCCCACGGAATAGACAATCAGCGTCAGCACCCCGGCGAAGGGTCCAAAGCCCACGGCTTTGACGAAAAGGATCGCAACGATGACCGGGTGAAAACTGCGCGCGACAATGATGATGGCGCGGCCGAGGTAGAAGATCGGTTTGGGGGCCACATTGCGCGCCGACATAAATGCGATGGGGATCGACAATAGCACGCCGCCCGCGGTGGCAAGGATGGCGATCTTCAGGCTTTCGAGAAAGCCGTCGATCAACAGGCCAGAGCGTTCAAAGCTGGGCGGAAAGGCCCCGCTAAAGATGCGGCCCGCGCGGCCTAATCCTTCTGAGACGCGGTTCCAGTCGATGGGCATGGTCAGACCGACCCAGCCGAAATAGGCGACGGCGCCCAGGATCACCGCCCAGCGAAGCAACGGGTTGGCGATAAAGGGCGGCTTTTTCCAAGTGTCCCGCGGCGCGCTCATGCCGCGGCCCCGTCTTTTGCGCGGTCGGCATGGGGACTGCCCGCGTAAATTTGGTCCATCGCCTCTTGGTCCAGCTTGGCGGGGACATCATCAAAGATGATCCGGCCATAACGCATGCCGACGATGCGGTCGGTATATTCCTTGGCCTCGGTTACATTGTGGATGTTGATCAGCACCGGCAGTTTCAGCTCACCGGCGAGGTCACGCAGCAGCCCCATGATCTGTTCGGAGGTCTTGGGGTCGAGTGAGGCGGTCGGCTCGTCCGCCAGCAGAATGTCGGGGTCTTGCATCAGGGCGCGAACCACGCCGACACGCTGGCGTTCGCCGCCCGAAAGCTGGTCGGCGCGGGTGTTGGCATATTGCGCGATGCCGACACGCTCCATCAACTCATAGGCGCGGCGGATGTCGGCCTTGGGATAGCGGCGGGTGACGGCGGACCATGTCGAGATATAGCCCAAACGGCCCGATTGTACGTTCTCCATCACCGTGAGACGGTCAACGAGGTTGAACCCCTGAAATACCATCCCGATCTTGCGCCGCGCAGCGCGCAGGTTTTTGCCGCGCAGGCTGGTGAGTTCGGTGCCGTTGAGGTTGATCGACCCCGAGGTCGGCTCCACCAATCGGTTGATGCAGCGCAGCAGCGTCGATTTGCCCGCGCCGGAGGAACCGATGATCGAAACGACGCTTTCTCCCTCGATGGTCAGGTCGAGGTTTTTCAGCACCGGATCACCGCTGCCATAGCGCTTCACGAGGTCGGTAATTTTCAACATGTAGGATACCTTGTGTGCAGGGCCGACGTATTCGCCGGCCCCGACGTTAAACGATTATTCGGCAGCGAGACCTTGGGGCGTGTACTCGACGCCGTTCGCCTTTTGGATCTGACGGATAACCGCCCATTGGTCCTTGTAGGTGATCGGGATGAATTTGCTCACGCCCGCGAATTCCTCACCCAATGCGGTGCCTTCGAAGTCGAAGGAGAAGAAGGCTTCCTTGATCTTGTCCTTCAGCTCGGGCGCGAGGTCATGCGCGACACCGTAAGAGGTTGTCGGGAAGGGATCGCTTTCCCAGACGATGCGCACGTCTTCAGGATCATAGAGACCACGCTCGGCCATGCGGTCGACCACTTCGGAGGCCACAGGCGCCGCGTCATAGTCGCCCGCGACAACGCCCAGCATCGACTGGTCGTGGCTGCCCGAATAGGTCACTTCGTAGTCCTCATCCGGCACAACGCCCAGATCGGGGAACAGCGCGCGCGGCGCTTGGTTGCCGGAGTTCGACGTGGGCGAGGTATGCGCGATGCGCTTGCCGGCGAGGTCTTTCATCTCTTTGATGTCGCTGTCGGCCTGCGTGTAGACCTGAAGCTTGTAGCCAAACTGGCCGTCATCCGCGCCCATGATCGCGAAGGGCTCAACGCCCGCGAGGTTCACCGCGAAAGGGGTGGGCCCGGTGGAAAAGCCCGCGATGTGCAGACGGCCCGAGCGCATGGCTTCGACCTCGGCAGAGTTCGACTGCACAGCGAAGAACTGCACATCCTTGCCGGTTACCTCTTCGAGATGGTCAATGAAGGGGGTCCAGATGTCTTCGTAGATTGCCGGGTCTTCGACGGGGGTATAGGCAAAGACCAGTGTCGAAGGGTCTTTCAGCATTTCGGGATCAGTGGGCGCATCTGCAACCAGATCTCCATTGGCGTCACAGAACATCTTGTCCAAAGCGCCGCGCTCGCAGTCTTCTTGTGCGAAGGCAAGGCCGCCCGTGAGTGTGAAGGCCGCGGTAAGACCAGCGGCGAATAGGTTCTTATGAGACATTGCGTTCTCCTCCCTGAGAATCCGCGCATTTGGCGCGAAATACAATAATGCACAGATACGAACATCGAACAGTTTCGTTTGCAAGCAGTTCTGGCGCGCTGGCAAACACGTTTGTCACATAACTGTAACAATACCCGCCCAAAGGGGGCAAGGGCGGCACCGATGTCGGATTGTGAGGAAGGGGCCGGTTCGGCGTTTAGAGGTTTAGCTCGATCTTGCGCACCCGGTCCCGTAGCAGTGTCTTAGAAACGGTCAGCAAATGCTGCTCCATCGCCGAAGCCGCGCCCAATGAGTCGCGCCGGGCGATGGCGTCGTTCAGGGTCATGTGCTGTTCGCCCAGGATCTGCAGCGTTTCGGGCGCATGAGAACTGCGGCGGCGGGAGGTCCAAGCCACTTCGCGCCTCACAGCGCGGATGGATTCGTAGACCGTGAGGAACAACGGATTCCGCGCCATTTCAGCAATTTTATAGTGAAACATGTCATCCGCTGCCTCATAGGCGTCCGGGTCGCTGAGGTTCAACGTGGCGCGCATCAACTGATCCAACCGTTCGATCTCTTGCGGGCGGGCGCGGTCGGCAGCGAGGGCGGCAAGGGCGGGCTCGACCTCAAGCCGCACTTCCATCACGTCGCTTGGTGTCACCTGCCGGGCAAGGTGGCGCAGGCTGTCGGCATTGGTGGCGGGCGGCGGCGTGGCAAAGGTGCCTTGGCCGTGGCGGCGGTAGATCGTGCCGTCTTCTTGCAGCAGGCCAAGCGCCAGCCGCAGCCGCGCGCGGCTCACGCCGAAATGCTCGGCCAATGTCCGTTCGGGTGGCATGCGCCCATCGTTTAGGATGTCCCCCTGCCGGATCGAGCTGCGCAGACGCTCGGCCAATTCATCTTCGCTTGGGGCGGGCTGGGGGGACTGTGTCATGAGTTGGAAAACGCTTCAAATAAATCAAAAAACATGCGTAGAGAGGTTATCATCAGGAAGATTCCAAAGGCAAACCTAAGCGCGCGCCGCGGGATGCTATGTGCCAATTTCACCCCGACGTGGGCAAAGCTGCTGGTCAGCGGAATGATGATGGCCGCAGCGGCAAAGTTCACATAACCAAGCGAGAAGGGCGGCAGCCCCTCGGCGCCAAGCCCGGTCAGCGCATAGACCACAGCGCCGGGCAGCCCGATGATGAACCCAATCGCCGCCGAGGTGCCAACGGCGCGGCGGATGTCATAGCCAAGGAAGTTCAGCAGCGGCACGCCGATGGTGCCCCCGCCAATGCCCATCATGGCCGATAGCCCGCCTGTGACAACGCCCAGCATCGCCCAGACCGGTTTGGCAAAGCTGCGCGGCGTCGGCTCGTCTTTGGTTTTCCGAAAGATCATGTCTATGGCCACAAGGGCCGCGACCGTAGCGAAAACCGCGACTAAAATCAGGCCCGAGACATAGCCACCCAAAAGTGCCCCGATGACCACTCCGACCAACAGCGATGGCGCCCAGAGTTTGAGCAAATTCATATCAATGGCGCCGCGTTTAAAATGACCATAGCCCGACGAAAGTGAGGTGAAGACGATGGTCGCCAACGATGTGCCCACGGCCACCTGCATGGTGATTGCAGAATCCATGCCCGCCGTTGACAGGGCAAGGTACAGCGCGGGCACAATGACGATACCGCCGCCGACGCCCAACAGTCCGGCAAGGATGCCACCAAAGACACCTGCGGTGATTGCAATGGCAAGAAGCGGCAGAAGTTGGCCAAGGTCTAGCGCGTTCATCAGGTCAATCCTTCTCTGTCACTGTAACGGTCGCTTGTGAGCGACTGGTTTTACCTGCCGCTTTGCGCGCCTCTTCGGCCCGCGTGATGGCCGCGTCGATCGGCGCGCGGTCAGAGGTGCCTGAGAAATTATCAAGGCTCGGCATTGCCTCGGCCACGTGAAGGTAACGTTCCCCCGCTACTTCAAGCAGGCGATCAAGTTCGCTTAGCGGATCGTGGTGATCATCAACGCGCAGATCAAGATAGGCATGGTCCTGTCCGCGGTGAATGACCAGACCTGCGGCCTGACGGCCCCGTTTGTCGCCGCCTGCTTCTTCGCCCGCGCGCATGGCGGCAAGTAGACGTTCGGCCATCGGCAGATCACCGCGTGCGGCATAGGTATCGAATGTCGCCTCAACCACCTCGGGTCCAGTCAGCATATTGCCTGCAACCGAATGGATATCGCCCACCCGGTGCCCGGCCCAATCGACGCAATCCGCACCGGTATGTGCGGCGAAATTTCCTGCCGCATCAAGCATGTGACATTGGCGGATATCGCGGCCTGCGTCGCGTGAGGCGAATTCCTTTAACAACGCCTCGGCAAGGTCGCCGCTTTCCAACATGCGGCGGCCCTCTGTTCCCCATAGTGGATTGACGAAGGCCTGCGTTGCGACCGCGACCCGGCGGCCGATATAGGGCACAGCAGCACCGCAAGCGAAAAAGCGGCTGGCGACGGCGATGCCGATTTCGTTGCTTTCGGGGTCACGGGCGATGATGGAATAGGTCATGGGTCAGCGTCCTACGGCATAGGCCTGCATCAGGCGGGGGGTCGCGGCGGCTTGAAGGCTGCCATCAGGGTTGCGTAGCGCGGCCGTGAGGCGACCCACCGACCACGGATCGGCCACGGTCACGATATGACCGCGCGCGCGCAGTCCATCGATTACGGCTGGCCCCACATTGGGCTCGATCATCATCTCACCGGGCAGGGCCTCCCGGGGGAAGAAGCTGCTTTGGAAGTGAAGCGTGTGGAACAGCGGCGCGTCCATGCCTTGTTGCAAGTCGATCCCGTGATGCACAAACCGCAAGAACCAGATCAACTGCCACTGGTCCTGCTGGTCGCCGCCCGGTGTACCAAAAACCAACTGCCGCCCGTCCGAATGTTCGGCAAAGGAGGGGGTCAATGTGGTGCGCGGACGCCGCCCAGGGGCGAGGGAGGTGGGCAAGCCCCGCTCAAGCCAGAACATCTGCGCGCGGGAATTCAGCGGAAAGCCAAGTCCCGGCACGACCGGATTGCTCTGCAACCAACCGCCCGAGGGCGTGGCCGAAACCATATTGCCCAAGCGATCGACCACATCTAGATGCACCGTATCGCCGCGTTTTTCGGTCAGATGGGCCATGGTGGGCTCTTGTGGTGCGGCATTCTGGACGCCGAAATCACGGGCGGCGCGTTCGATATAGCGCTCAGGCAGATGCTCCAGTCCCGCAATAACACCGGGGCGTTGATCAAGGGAGGCTTGCCCATTGATCAGCTTGGCGCGTTCGGCGTTGTAGTCGTTCGACAGCAGTTGATCCATCGGGATGATGCTGTGGTCGGGATCACCATAATAAGCCTCGCGGTCGGCAAAGGCGAGCTTCATCGCCTCAATCACCGTATGGGTAAAGGAAACCCCCATCGGGTCCATCGCGGCGAGGTCGAAATGCTTCAGGATTGCCAGCGTCTGCAGGAATACTGGCCCTTGCGACCATGCCTGAGTTTTGTGAACCGTCCAGCCGTGATACTCGTAACTTAGCGTGTCCTCATAGGTCGCCTGCCATTTGGCCATGTCTTCGCGCGCCAGCACGGCACTATTTTTCTGCTCGGATACATCATGCACGCGGGCGTCTTTGAGGTAGTCAAAGATCGCGTCGGCCACAAATCCATCGGCCCAAATCTGGCGCGCAGCATCAATCTGCGCCACCCGGTCAGTTCCGGCGGCTTCGGCCTCGCTCACCAATCGTTCATAGGTAGCGGCCAGATCGGGGTTTTTGAAATTGGCGTTCGGCTCTGGTGCCTTGCCGCCCGGTGTCCATACGGCGGCAGAGGTTGGCCATTCGGCGGCGAAATAGTCAGCCAGCCCTTTGATCGTGTTCGACACGCGCGGCAGCACCGGATGGCCGTCGCGGGCATAATCGATTGCCGGTTGCAGCACGTCCCGCAGGCCCATGGTGCCATGATCCCGCAGCATCAGCATCCAGCCGTCGAATGCACCGGGAACCACGGTCGACAAAAGACCAGAACCTGGGATCAATTTCAGACCGAGTTTCTCAAAATGCTCCAACGTGGCGCCTGCGGGGCTGACGCCTTGGGCACAGACGACCTTGGTCTCTTTCTTTTCTGCGTCGTGAAAGATGATCGGCAGATCGCCCGCCGGGCCGTTCAGATGCGGCTCAACCACCTGCAGAACGAAACCGGTAGCCGCAGCGGCGTCAAAAGCATTGCCGCCTTTTTCCAGAATGCCGAAACCGACGGTCGAGGCGATCCAATGGGTCGAGGTGGTGACACCAAAGGAGCCGCGGATCTCGGGGCGGGTGGTGAAGGTGGTCATGTCGTCTCCGGTCAGTGTTCGCGCGGGTCCAGCGCATCGCGCAGCCCATCGCCAAGAAGGTTAAAGCCAAGCACAACCAAGAAGATCGCGATGCCCGGCCAAAGCGCCATCCACGGCGCTTGGTTGAGGAAGTTTTTCGCCGTGTTCAGCATCGACCCCCAAGAAGGCGACGGCGGCTGTTGACCAAGGCCAAGGAATGACAGCGACGCTTCGGCGATGATCGCTGTCGCCACTGTTAGCGTGGCCTGCACCAGCACGGGCGGCAGGACGTTGGGAAAGATATAGCGGCGTAAGATGCGTGGCGTGCTGAGACCGATGGCGCGCGCGCTTTCGACGTAATCTTCGGCGGCGACACTTAGCACCTGACCGCGCGTCAGGCGGATAAAGACGGGCGTGGCCGAGATGCCGATGGCGATCATGGCGTTGGTCAGGCTTGGCCCTAGAAAGGCCGCCAGCGCGATGGCAAGGATCAAGAAGGGTGCGGCCAGCAGCGCCTCGGTGCAGCGTGAAATCACCGCATCGGTCCAGCCGCCGAAATACCCCGCGACGATGCCCAACGGCACGCCAAGGCCAAGCGCGATAGCGACCGAAACGACCCCCGCGAGTAGGGATGCCTGCGCCCCCCAGATCAGCCGCGACAACACATCGCGGCCCAATTCATCGGTGCCCAACCAATGCGCCGCCGAGGGCGCTTTGCGTACCGCACCCCAATCGGTCGCAGCCGGGTCGGGGATCGGGAGAATAGGCGCCAGCAATGCGATAGCGCAGAAAAAGACCACCAGCACCCCGCCCAGCATGGCGCTGCGGTGGTGGCGAAATTTCTTCCAGACCCGGTTTTCAGGGCGTGCCGAGAGAACGGGATCGGCGGCGCTTTCGGCGTCTATGGTGATGGGTGTGGCAGGTTGAGCCATTATTGCTTCCTCAAGCGGGGGTTCAGCAGCACATAGGCGACATCGGCCAGCAGGTTCATGAAGATAAAGCCGACAGCGGTGACCAGAACGATCCCCTGCACCACGGCGTAATCTCGGTTGAACACCGCATCGACCACAAGCTTGCCAAAGCCGGGAATGGTGAAAATCTGTTCTGTCAGCACCGCGCCTGCGATCAACTCACCAAAGAGCAGCGCGGTCAGGGTGACGATCGGGGTCAGCGCGTTGCGGAAGGCGTGTTTAAGGATGACTTTCCGCTCGACCAGACCTTTGGCGCGGGCGGTGCGGACGTAATCGCTGCTCATCACGCTCAGCATGGCGGAACGGGTGTGACGCATCAGCGTCGCAGCAAGCGCCGTGCCGAGCACGAAGGCGGGCATCAGCATGACGGTAATGGAGCGCAGGGGGTCTTCGCTTAGTGGCACATAACCCGAGGCGGGCAGCAGCTTCCATTTCACCGAGACCAGCAGGATCAACATGATCCCCAGCCAGAAGTTCGGGATCGACAGGCCCGAGAGCGCCACAACATTGGCGACGTAATCCGTCACTGTGCCCTTTTTCACGGCCGAGAAAATGCCCGCAGGGATACCGATCACCATGGCGAATATCATTGCCATCGTCGCCAGTTGGATGGTCACGGGAAGCTTCTCTCCAATCAGCTCCAGCACCGGTTGGTTGGTACGAAGAGAAATGCCCAGATCACCGGTCAGCGCATTGCCGATCCAAGTGAAATATTGAACCGGGATAGGATCGTTGAGCCGGTATTTCTCACGCAGGAACTCCAGCACCTGCGGGTCGCGTTCTTCACCAGCCATGGCCAGCACCGGGTCGCCCGGCAGCAGCTTTTGTAGGGTAAAGACAAAGACCGAGATCAGGATGATCGTTGGGATCGCGATCACCAGACGGCGCAGGATGAAGGACAGCATGGGGGTATGTCTCGCTCAGAGGGGAGGCACCGCCGGGACTGGCCCGGCGGTGTTCTTTTTAAAAGGCTTAGCCTTCTGCTTTCATCACACCGTCGAGACGGATCATGCCATCAGGATAGGCGGTGAAGCCGGTCAGGCCGGCGTCCAGTGCCCAGATCCATGTCTGGTGATAAAGATACACGATCGGCAACTCTTCGTTCAGGATCGCACGGGCCGCGGTATAGCTTTCGCGACGCACGTCTTGATCGTTGGATTTGCGCGCTTTGTTCAGCAGCTCATCCACTTCCGGGTTCGAGAACTTGGAATCGTTGATGCCGCCATCGGAGGTCATGAACTGGTGGATGTTGCCATCGGGGTCCACACGGCCCGACCAGCCGATCTGGCTCGCCTGATAGTCCCCCGCCGATTGGTCGGCCAGCAGCGTCGCGAATTCCTTGGAGGTGATCGAGATGTTGATCCCCGCCTCAGCCGCCATGGACTGAACGACCTGCATCAGTTGTAGCGGGATCGTGGTGTTGGGCACTTGTACTTCAAGGTCGATCCCATCGGCAAAGCCCGCTTCGGCGAGCAGTTCCTTGGCCTTTTCTACGTCACGCTCCGGCACGGGGAAGTCGGTGCTGTACCAAGGCGAGTTCGGCGGGAAGGGCTGGTTACCGGCCGCAAAAGCACCGTTGAAGACCACCTGATTGATCGCTTCGCGGTCAATCGCATAGCTCAACGCTTGACGCAGACGTTTATCGTTGCCCCAAGGGTTATCACCCTTTTCGCCATTGGCCACGTTGATCGTGATGCCCTGATAGCCTAGCGACACGGCGCTTTCGACATTGATGCCGTCGTCACCTTCGGCTTGGGCAAGGTCGGTCGCTGCGAGGCGTTCGATCATGTCCACGTCGCCAGATTGGAGGTTTGCCAGACGCACAGTTGTATCTGGAATGGGCAAATAGGTTACCGTGTCAAAGTGGAAGTCGTCGGCGTTGTAATAGTCGGCAAACTTTTCAAGCACGATACGGTCTTGGGCCACGCGCTCTTTGAACTGGTAGGGGCCCGAGCAGACCGGGTTCAGGCCAAAGTCATCGCCCGCCGCTTCGGCAGCGGTGGGGGAAACCATCATGCCCGCGCGGTCGGCGAACTGGGCCATCAGCGTGGCGTCGGCATCGGCCAGATCAAAGCGGATTTCGTGGCTGCCCAGTACTTCGACGCCGGTGATGGAGGAAAGTTCGGATTTGCGGCGCGAGGTCTCAAGGTTCTGGCTGCGGTCGATGTTGGCGGCCACGGCCTCGGCATCAAACGGCGTGCCGTCATGGAAAACCGCATCATCGCGGAGCTTCATGGTCAGTTGCTTGCCGTCCTCAGAAAAGGACCATTCGGTCGCCAGTTGCGGGATGATTTCCAGATCAGGCGTGATGTCCACCAGCTTGTCGCACAAAGACGTATAGACGATCCGCCCCACAAAGGTGCGCGACTGGTCGGGGTCCAGCACATCGGCGTCAGATTGCAGCGCGATGCGCAGGTCAGCCGCCTGAGCGCCGAGGGTCGTGGCCCCCAGCAGCGCGGCGGCGAGGGTCATTTTGGTCAGTGTCATATCGAACTCTCCTGTCGTTTCATTAAGTCTGTTTTAGCCTATTATTCTTGGTCTTGGCGGGGGCGGAGCGTTGTCCGATCCCGCATGGCGTCTTGGTAAAGCGCAAAGCGTGCCGCCGCGCCGGGGGCACGTTCGGGCGCATCGGCAAGGCCGAGGTCCGGTGTGGCGGCGGCGATCTCTTCGAAATAGTGGCAGGCGGCGATATGGCCGTCGCCGGCATCGGTTTGGCGCAAGGCAGGCGGCTCGCTTGCGCAGCGCTCTTTGGCATAGGGGCAGCGGGTGTGGAACCGGCAACCCGAGGGCGGGTTCGCAGGGCTCGGCATCTCTCCCTCAAGCGCGGTCTGCGGCGTGCGCGCACCATGGGCGGCCACCGGAATGGCCGAGAGGAGCGCGCGGGTATAGGGGTGGCGCGGGTGGTTGTAGACCGTATCGACATCGCCCTGTTCGACGATCTGCCCCAGATACATCACCGCCACGCGGTCGCTCATATGGCGGATCACGGCGAGATCATGGGCGATGATGACCAGTGTGAGCCCCAATTCATCGCGCAGATCGCCAAGCAGGTTAATCACCTGCGCCTGCACCGAAACATCGAGCGCCGAGACCGGTTCATCCCCGATCACCAGTTTCGGGGCCGAGGCGAGCGCCCGCGCAATGCCGATGCGCTGGCGCTGGCCGCCTGAAAACTCATGCGGGTAGCGTTCGGCATGTTCGGGGCGCAGGCCGACCTTTGCCAGCAGTTCGGCCACTTTGCCGCGCCGCTCGGTGGCGGACATTTTCGGGAAATGCGTCTCCAGCGGTTCGCCGACCAGCTTGCCAACACTCATGCGCGGGTTCAGCGACGAAAAGGGGTCCTGAAAAATGAACTGCATGTCGCGGCGAAGCGCCGTGAGGTCACGCCCGGCAAGGCTGCGCACATCAGCGCCGTCAAACTGTACATCACCTTCCGTCGGTGTCAGCAGCCGCATCAAAAGCCGCGCGAGGGTGGATTTACCGCAGCCGGACTCACCAACGATGGCAAATGTCTCACCACGCCGCACGTTGAAAGACACGCCGTCAACGGCCTTCACCGTGCCACTTGCAGCCAGCATGCCGCCGCCAGTCTTGAAGTGCTTTTTAAGCGCACGCGCTTTGAGGATGTGATCGCTCATGCGCTCTGCTCCAGATGTGTTTCCAGCGGGGCGAAGTGACAGGCCACGGCGTGCCCGCCCTCAAGCGGGGCGAGCGGCGGCTCCTTGGCGCAGATCGGCTGAGCAAAGGGGCAGCGCGTGGCAAAGCGGCAGCCTTCGGGCATGTTCTGCGTCGTCGGCACCATGCCCGGCACGGTGGCCAAACGTCCGCGCGGGCCGCTCAGCTGCGGGATCGAAGACATGAGGCCGATCGTGTAGGGATGCTGCGGGTCGTTAAAAATCCGCTCCGCCGGACCAGTCTCGACAATGGTGCCCGCATACATTACGGCCACGGTATCGGCGATTTCGGCCACGACACCCAAATCATGGGTGATCATGATCGTGCCCATGTCAGTTTCGGCCTGAAGGTCGCGGATCAGCTCAAGGATTTGCGCCTGAATTGTCACGTCGAGCGCGGTGGTCGGCTCGTCCGCGATCAGCAGGGACGGATCGTTGACCAGCGCCATCGCAATCATCACCCGCTGGCGCATACCGCCTGACAGTTGGTGCGGGTAATCCCGCATCCGCTTCTCTGCCGCCGGAATGCCGACCCGCTTGAGGATCGCCAGTGCCTTATCCTCGGCCTCGGATTTGCTGGCATCGCTATGGGCTAGCACGGCTTCGACGATCTGATCGCCGATGCGAAAGGCGGGGTTAAGCGAGGTCATCGGCTCTTGAAAGATCATGGTCATCCGGCTGCCGCGCAATTTGCGCATTGCAGTGTGATCAGCGAGGTCGAGCTTTTGCCCCTCAAAAATCATCTCGCCCGACCCGATCGTCGCGGCGCCCGCAGGCAACAGCCCCATCATCGCCAAAGACGTCACGCTTTTACCGCATCCGCTTTCGCCGACAACGCAAAGGGTTTTGCCCGGGCTGACCGAGAAATTGACGTGATTGATTTGGTCGCTCGGCGCGCCGCGAAAGCGCAGGCTGAAGTCGCGTACTTCGAGCAAAACCTTGTCGGAACCGGTGTCAGGGCTGGGCAATGGATCGCTTTCTTGAACCAATATAAGATTGGTCGAGTATGCGGTTGCATGTTTCCGACTGTCAATCCGGCGATTGGAGTTTCTGAAATAGGCATTTCAGATCACCGGGTTGCGGCAATTCCTGCCAGATATCTAATCGGAGTTGCGTAAAATTTGTGCGACATCGAAATGCGATATTTGCTGCTCTTGGTGCGTGTTCACGCTGACCCTCGCCTTTGCACGCTATGGCGCTATTGTAGCATTCTGAGAATATTGCTTTACCAACAATGAACTAGAGACCTTTGAGCAGGACGATACCGCCCCATGACCAACAAACCTAAATCAGCAGAGCGCAAGCGCGGGTCAGGGGCGCAATTTGTCTATTCGATCCTGCGCGATGAGATTCTCGATCTTACACTGCTGCCGGGCAGCCCAATTGATGAGATTCGCCTGTCTGAGCGTCTGTCGATGTCCCGCACCCCGATCCGCGAGGCTTTGGTGCGGCTGGCCAGTGAAGGGCTGGTGACCACGTTACCCAATCGCTCGACCGTGGTATCGAATATCGATTTCATGAACCTGCACACCTTCTTTGATGCGATGACCTTGATGTACCGCGTCACCACACGGCTCGCGGCGCAGTTTCATACACCCGCAGATATGGCAGCTATCCGCGCCCGACAGGCCGAGTTCGCCAAAGCGGTTGCTGCACAAGACGCGCTGTCGATGATCGCCACCAACCGGGAGTTCCATGCCGAGATCGCCCGCGCGGGTCGGAACCCCTACTACGAATCGCTGTGCCTACGGCTTTTGGATGAGGGGCGGCGGTTGCTGCGGATGTATTATCAATCCTTCGATGATCAGCTTCCGAATGAATATGTGCAAGAACACGAAGACCTAGTCGCCACCATTGAAGCGCGCGACGTGGCCCGTGCAGATTCCCTTGCCGGGACGCACGCTGACCAGATCGTGCAACAGATCCAAGCGCTGATTTCGCGCGATCGTCGACAGCATATCGAACTATAAATCGCAAAAAAGTAATTGCAGAAACTACAGATGTTTTTGCGCGTAGATTTATTGTCGACAAACAAAATACAATATGCAAAATATAGCCAAGCCCGGCAGATTGCAGCCGGTTTCTATGATGGAGAACCCAATGACCCCGACGATCTTTTCCGGCTGCATTCCGGCTTTGATGACCCCCTGCACCGAAGACCGCAAACCCGACTTCGACGCACTGGTGCGTATGGGCAAAAAACTCATTTCCGATGGAATGAGCGCGGTTGTTTACTGCGGCTCGATGGGCGATTGGCCATTGCTGACAGATGCTGAGCGGATGGAGGGCGTTGAGCGCCTTGTCGACGCTGGCGTTCCGGTGGTCGTTGGCACAGGTGCGGTAAACACCAAGCTGGCCGCCGAACACGCCGCCCATGCCCAGAAAGTTGGCGCTAAAGGCCTGATGTTGATTCCCCGCATCCTGTCGCGTGGGACATCGGTTGCCGCGCAGAAAGCGCATTTCAAAGAAGTTCTTTCCGCCGCGCCCGAGCTTCCTGCCGTGATCTACAACAGCCCCTATTATGGGTTCGCCACCCGTGCAGACCTGTTCTTTGCGCTGCGGGCAGAGCATGCAAATCTCGTTGGCTTCAAAGAGTTCGGCGGCGCCGATGACCTGCGCTATGCGGCGGAAAACATCACCAGCCGTGACGATGACGTCACATTGATGATTGGCGTGGATACCACAGTTTTCCACGGTTTCGTCAACTGTGGTGCGACCGGTGCGATTACAGGGATTGGCAATGTGCTGCCCCGCGAAGTGCTGCATCTTGTCGCGCTAAGTCAGGCCGCAGCGGCGGGCGATGCAGAGGCACGTCAGCGGGCGCAAGAACTCGACGCGGCACTTGGTGTTCTGTCCTCCTTTGATGAGGGGCCCGATCTGGTGCTTTATTATAAGCACCTCATGGTGCTTGAAGGCCATGCCGAATACGCGCTGCATTTTAATGAGTCTGACGTGCTGTCGGACAGCCAGCGCGGCTATGCCGAAGCGCAGTACAACCTTTTCCGTGCCTGGTACGCCGATTGGTGCAAACAGGGTGGCGCGGTCGCCAAATACGCCGCCTAAACCATACCCAAACGTTTCTTGTCGTGATGGCCCGTCGCTTCTGCGGCGGGCCGTTTGCGTTGTGAGGCGACCTTTTTGGAAGAAGATAATTGCAAACGCATATAAATTTGGCTAGCGTCTTCCCAGGGATCATTGCACCGGGAGAGGGTGCGTCCATCAAGGGAGAAAAAGACAGATGAGTGCGACAGATGTAATGCGCGAATTCGGGGCGATGCTGGCCTCGGGCGGGGTCGAAGTGGTCGATTGTTCCGGCGTTCTGGGGCCAGATACGCCGATCCTGCAACTGCCTGCGGACTTTGCAAAGCCGACACCCAAAGTTGAGATCCATAAGATCAGTGAATATGACCAAGATGGTCCGTTTTTCGCATGGAACTGGATGGTGCTGGGCGAACATTCCGGCACGCATTTCGACGCGCCGCATCACTGGATCACGGGCAAGGATTACGAAGACGGTTTCACCGATAGCCTTGATGTCCAGCGCCTTGTCGCACCGGTGAATGTCATCGACTGTTCGCAGCAATCACAAGAAGACCCCGACTTTCTGCTCGACGCCAAAGGCATCAAGGAATGGGAAGCCGAGTATGGCGAGATTGGCGAGGGCGAGTGGGTCGTCATGCGCACCGATTGGGATGCTCGCGTGAATGACGAGGCGCGCTTCCTCAACGCGGATGAAACCGGGCCCCACAGCCCCGGACCGACCCCGGATGCGATCGAATATCTGATGAGCAAAAAGATTGTGGGTTGGGGCACGCAATGCATCGGCACCGACGCCGGCCAAGCCGGTGGGATGGAACCGCCGTACCCGGCGCATAACCTGCTGCACAAGAATAACTGCTTTGGTCTGGCAAGCCTTGCCAATCTCGACAAACTGCCGCCCAAGGGGGCAATCCTGATTGCCGCGCCGCTGAAGATCAAGAATGGCACCGGCAGCCCCATTCGGGCGCTGGCACTGGTGCCAAAGGGCTGATCGGTGGCGAAAACACCTCTCTCAGACGCGGATAGCGCGCCGTTGGACCAGCTTGGGCTCGAAAACTTTGCGCCTTATCTGATGAACCGGATCATGGGGCGGTATAATGCCGCCCTGTCCACGGAAATGGCGGCCCTCGGGCTGACCACGCCCCAGATGCGCTCTCTCGCCGTTCTGTCTGTGATCGACGGTATCTTGATCCGTGAATTGGCCGTCTATGCGGTGGTTCAGCAATCCACGCTGAGCCGGGCATTGGATGCGCTGGTGCGCGACGGTCTGGTGCGGCGTGAGACTGACGCGACCGACAGCCGCGCGACCCGCGTCTACCTGACCGACAAGGGGCGAGAGGCCTATGCAAGGCTCTGGCCGCATATGGCCGAGGCCTATGGCGCGATGTTCAAGGGCATCGACGCCGCCGAGAAAGAGGCCTTTGTAGGCACTTTGCGCACCATGCTGCGCAACATCCGAAAACACGATTTTTAAGAGGGTCTCATGGCCGAGCGTTCGTTCAAAGCTGAGGTGGAACACCTGCGTAAAGGAGACGGTGACGTCTTCACAGGTGAGGGTATCCTCGCGATTACCAAAGCCCTTCTGGAAAACGGGGTCGGCTATGTGGGCGGCTATCAGGGTGCACCGATCTCGCATCTGATGGACGTGCTGGCCGACGCTGAGGAATTGATGGGCGAGTTGGGCGTACGGTTTGAGGCGAATGCGTCTGAGGCGGCGGCGGCGGCAATGCTGGCGGCGAGTGTGCATTACCCCATTCGCGGGGCCGTGACCTTCAAAGGGCCGGTGGGCGTCAACGTCGCCTCTGATGCGTTGGCGAACCTCAGTTCCTCCGGTGTGACCGGCGGCGCGCTGGTAATCGTGGGCGAGGATTACGGCGAAGGCTCGTCGATCATGCAGGAACGCAGCCACGGCTTTGCGATGAAGTCGCAGTTTTGGATGCTCGACCCGCGCCCGAACCTGCCCTGCATCACCAAGGCGGTGAAGGATGGGTTTGAGCTTTCGGAGGCCAGCAATACGCCCGTCATGCTGATGGTCCGCATCCGGTCTTGCCATGTGACGGGCAGCTTTGAGACCCGTGACAACCAGCGTCCGCCACTCACTGTGGCCGAAGCCGCCGCCAACCCACGCTCAGATTTCAATCGCGTTGTGCTGCCGCCAATGTCCTATCTGCATGAGAAGGACAAGATCGAGAACCGCTGGCCTGCGGCAGAGAAATTCATCCGCGAAAATAAGCTGAACGAGTTCTTCGGCCCCAAGGAAGCCCCGCTTGGTATTGTCGTCCAAGGCGGCATGTACAACTCCGTCATCCGTGCCCTGCAACGGCTTGGCCTTGCGGATATCCACGGTCAGACCGAGGTGCCGCTCTATGTGCTGAACGTCACCTATCCGCTGCTGCGCGATGAGTTCGACGACTTCTGCAAAGGTAAGGATCACGTGCTGGTGGTCGAAGAGGGCCAGCCGGACCATATCGAACAGCAGCTCGGCTCCTACCTCTACAAACTCGAACGGAAGGTAAAGCTGCACGGCAAAGATGTGCTCCCGATGGCAGGCGAGTACACCGGTCAGGTGCTGCTCGACGGGGTGACGGATTTCCTCAAAGTCGCCGCGCCCGAGATGCTGCCCGGCAAAGTACGCGCCCCCAACGCCGAAGCGCCCGCAATCCCCGATTTGTCCGACACCGTGCCGATCCGCCCGCCGGGTTTCTGCACCGGCTGCCCGGAACGCCCGATCTTTGCCGCGATGAAACTGACCGAACAAGAACTGGGCAAGCACCAGATCACCGGCGACATCGGCTGTCACCTTTTCGGCGTGCTGCCCCCCTTTGAGATCGGCGGCTCGACCATGGGCTATGGCCTCGGCCCCGCCTCCAACGCGGCCTTCGACGGGGGCGGCGACAAACGGGTGATCTCGATTCTTGGGGATGGCGGGTTCTGGCACAACGGGCTGTCGACCTCGATCGGGAACATGGTGTTCAACAAGTCCGACAGCGTCGCGGTGATCGTCGACAACTACTATTCCGCCGCCACGGGCGGGCAGGACGTGATGTCCTCGCGGGCGCATAACGACACCAAGAGCACCAACAATCCGATCTCCAAGGCGCTTAAGGGCGTCGGCGTGGAATGGGTGCGCCAGATCGACCGGACCTATGACGTGGGTAAACTGCGCGAAGTGCTGCGCGAGGCGCTGACCACGGATTACAAAGGGCCGAAGGTCATCGTCGCCTCCTCAGAGTGTATGCTGAACAAGCAGCGCCGCGAGAAGCCGCTCCGCAACAAAGCGATCAAAGAAGGCCGCCGCATGGAGGTGCCGCGTTTTGGCGTCGATGCCGATGTCTGCACCGGGGATCATGCCTGCATCCGGCTCTCGGGCTGCCCGTCGCTGTCGCTCAAACGGCTCGACGATCCTTTGCGGGATGATCCGGTGGCGCATATCGACCAGACCTGTGTGGGCTGCGGTAACTGCGGTGAAGTGGCCGATACGGCGGTGCTCTGCCCGTCCTTCTATCAGGCCGATGTGGTGCATAACCCCACCCGTTTCGAGCGGTGGCGTGCCGAGAAAACCAGCCAGATCATCTCTTGGCTACAAAGACGGCGCGACGCAAAGCGGCTGCGCAGCGAAGGAGTGACGACGTGAACCTGGTTCTGCCCCAAAAGACACCCGATGCGCGTGTCGGTGAAATCATCAAGCTCGCGGTCATGGCCGTGGGCGGGCAGGGCGGCGGCGTCTTGACCGGCTGGATTGAATCCATGGCCCGGGCCGAAGGCTATGTCTGTCAGGCGACCTCGGTCGCGGGGGTGGCGCAGCGCACGGGGGCCACGATCTATTATGTTGAGATGGCCCGCAAAAGCGCGTTGGAGCCGGTCTTTGCCCTCGCCCCTGCGGCGGGCGATGTCGACGTGTTGATCGCGGCTGAGATGATGGAGGTTGGCCGCGCCGTGATGCGCGGTTTCGTGACGCCAGACCGCACCACGCTGATCGGCTCGACCCACCGCGCCCTTGCGGTGAGCGAGAAGATGGCGCCGGGTGACGGCATTGCCGATGCGGATGAGGTTCGCGCGGCTGCCGAAATCGCCGCGCAAAAACTGGTGTTGGAGGATATGGAAGGGCTGGCCGTCGGCGCAGGCTCTGTCATTTCCGCTTCGCTCTTTGGCGCTTTGGCCGGGTCCGGGGCGCTGCCGTTCCAGCGGGAGGCCTATGAGGACGCGATCCGCGCGGGCGGCAAGGGGGTCAAGCCGTCATTGCGCGCCTTTGCCGTGGGGTACGACGCTGCGCAGGGCCGTTTGCCCACCAGCGCGCCCGTCGCGATAGACGAGCCGGAAACTCCCTTCCGCCTCGCCGGACCAGAGGCGTTGCAAAGCCAATGGGACGCCCTCGTCGCCCGCGCCGACGCGCTGCCCGAAGCGGTGCATGATTTGGCATTCGCGGGCCTGTCTAAAGTGGTGAACTTCCAAGACTGCGCCTACGGTACGCTCTATCTGGATCGGCTCGATACCATGCTGGCCCGCGACAGCGCCGCGCAGGACTGGCGGCTTTCGGCGGAAGCGGCGAAATATATTGCCAACGCCATGGCCTATGACGACATCATCCGTGTCGCAGACCTGAAAACACGCGCCCCGCGTTTTACCCATATCCGGCAGGAAATGCGCGCAGGCGATGCGAATCTGATGCAGTTGACCGAATACTTCCACCCCCGCGCCGAGGAGATCGCAGGCCTGATGCCCGCGCGTCTTGGCGCCAAAGTGGAAGCGAGCGACAAATGGATGACCCGGCTGAACCGTTGGTTCGATAAGGGTCGTCGCCTGCGCACGGATCGCTTGCCCGCGTTCTTGATGCTGCATGTGCTGGGGGGGCTTAAAGGATACCGTTTGAAGACCCACCGCCATGCCATCGAAGTGGCCCATCTTGACAATTGGCTGTCGCGCTGTCTGGCCGAGGTTGAGGCCGATTATGACGTCGCGGTCGAGCTGGTGAAATGCCGCCGGCTTATCAAAGGCTATTCCGACACCCATGCGCGGGGACTGGGCAAGTTCGACAAGGTGATAGATGCCGCTGGCTTGCTGCGCGGGCGCGATGATGCCGCGCAGTGGATCGCGCGCCTGCGGGAGGCGGCCTTGCAAGATGCCGAAGGCAAGGCGCTTGAGGGGGCCATCGCAACAGTGCGTTCTTTCGTTTAGGAGCATGCCTATTTTCTGTGCAAATCCGGCGTGACTTTTGACAGGACGCGCAGGTTGCTCGTATCCCAGTTGACCAGATGAGAAAGCCGCGCATAGCTGATGCTGAACAACCGGGGTCATTGCCATGGAACTTTCGCATCTCATCGCCTTTAACATCGCGCTCATCGCGTCGATCCTCAGCCCCGGCCCGGCTTTTCTGATCGCGCTGAAAACGACGCTGAGTTCAGGGCGGCAGGCGGGCGTTGCCGTGGGGCTTGGGCTCGGCCTCGTTGCCTCCTTCTGGACCCTTGCCGCGCTCTTGGGGTTGGAGGCGGTGTTCCTCGCTTTCCCATGGGCCTATGCCATCGTGAAAACCGTGGGCGCAGCCTACCTGCTCTACGTGGCCTATGGCATGTGGCGCGGGGCGCGGGCGCCGGTGACAAGCACGGTGACCCCCGCCCGCCATGCGTTCCGGCAGGGGCTGATGATCAATATCCTGAACCCTAAATCGGTACTTTTCGCCGCGGCGGTTCTGGTGGTCATCTTCCCCGAGGGGATGCGGCTGAGCGAGAACCTTTTGATCGTCGCCAATCACCTGATCATCGAAGTCGCTTTTTACACCACTTTAGCCTTCGGCATGAGCCGCCCGGCAGTGAGCCAAGGCTACCTGCGCGCGAAGGTTTACTTTGACCGGGTGGCCTCAGCGGTGCTGGGGCTTTTGGGCCTGCGTCTGCTGTTCGTGCGTTAAAGCTCGGCCTCCCACCGCCGCGACAGGCGCATCGCGCCGTTGATGATGCCAACCATGGAATAGGTCTGCGGGAAGTTGCCCCAGCCCTCGCCGGTGGCGAATGCGGTGTCTTCGGACATGAGGCCAAGGTGATTGCGGGCTTCCAACAGTTCTTCGAACAGTTTGCGGGCTTCCTCTTCGCGGCCAATCCGCGCCAGCGCATCAATCCGCCAGAAAGCGCAGACGTTAAAGCCGACCTCGGGCACACCGAAATCATCCGCCTCTTCGTAACGCAGCATGAAGGGGCCACGGCCCAGCACTTCGGAAAGACGCTCGACCGTGGCGATGAACCGCGGGTCTTTCGGTGGTAGGAAACCGACCTCCCCCATCAGCAAGACACTGGCATCCAAGGTGCTGCCGCCAAAGCTTTCGACAAAGGCGCCGCGTTCTTCTGACCAAGCGTTGTCGAGGATCTTGTCGCGGATCACCTCGGCGCGCTCGGCCCAAAGGGCGGCGCGGTCGTCCAATTTCAAATGGCGCGCGATCTTGCCCAAACGGTCGCAGGCAGCCCAGCACATAAGTGACGAAGACGTGTGAATGCGGGCACGGCTGCGCAATTCCCAGATGCCCGCATCAGGCTGGTCGTGCAGTTCCCATGCCTGCTCGCCCAAGGGCTCAAGCTGCTCAAACGCTGTGCGCCCGGTGTTCATCGGCAGGCGGTGATCAAAAAACGCGGGCGCTGCGCCAAGGATGATATTGCCATAGGTGTCGTGTTGGAAATGCTCATGCGCCTGATTGCCGATCCGCACCGGCCCCATGCCGCGGAACCCCTGCAAGCTGGGCGAGATACGTTCGGTCAGCGCCGTCTCAAGCCCCAGCCCCAGCACCGGTTGGATATGCCCGCCTTCGGCATCCGCCACGGCATTCATCAGCCATTGGAAATAATGCTCCAAGGTGCGGGTCGCGGCGAGGCTGTTGAGCGCGCGGACGGTGAAAAACGCATCGCGGACCCAGCAATAGCGGTAATCCCAGTTGCGCCCAGAATCCGGCGCTTCGGGCAGCGAGGTAGTGATCGCGGCAATCACCCCGCCCGTGGCCTCATAGCTGCAAAGTTTCAGCGTGATCGCGGCGCGAATGACGGCCTCTTGCCATTCGAAAGGGATCGCCAAACGCTGGGTCCATCGCTGCCAATAGCGGGTGGTTTTGGTGCGAAAGGTGGTGCCGATCTGCTCGGCACTGTCTGACAGCGTCTCGTCGGGGCCAAGGATGAATGTCATCTCGCCTTCAAGATTTATCAAACGCGCGTCCAGCACATGGTCAATCGGCGCGTCGGTGGTCAGGCGCATGTTCTGCTCAGGCCCGACAAAGCGCACATGGTTCGACCCGCGGGTAAGCGTGGGGGCCACCTCTCCCCATTGAAAGCGCGGTTTCAGGCGCATCCTCACGCGAGGCGAACCCTCAATGCGTCGCACTTGCCGCACCAGCATCTGGGGGCGAAAGCTGCGGCCATAGGCGGTGAAACGGGGACAGAAATCGACAATCTCAACCGCGCCCTTGGCGCTGCGCAGGACCGTGCGCAGGATCGCGGTATTGGGCAGATAGCTTTGTTCGCTTTCCGTCATGTCTTCGAGTTCAACGGCAAACTCCCCGTCGCCCTCTTCGCCTGCGCCATGACCCATCAGGCTGTGAAAGACCGGATCGCCGTCAAACCGTGGCAGGCAAAACCAGTTGATCGCTCCTTCGCGACTGACCAAAGCCGCGACTGCGCAGTTCCCGATGACACCCAGATCCATACGTCCCTCTTTCCTATTTCTATTGCACCTGCCGGGCGGGCCAGCTCAGCGCATAATCTCTTCTAGCCAATCGGCAAAACCTGCCACATCTGCGATGCGATGCTGTGCTTCCGTCGGCCCTTGGCCGATCTTGATGCCAAAGCCGCCCTGCGCCTGTGCCGCGCGAAAGCCGTCTTCGTCTGTCACATCGTCGCCCACCATTACGGGCAATCTGTCTGCAAAAGCGGGGGACGCCATGAAACGTTCGACTGCCCCGCCTTTGTCGACCCCGTTCAGCGCCACTTCGCTGACCATCTTGCCGTGCAAGCCCCGCAGGCTTGGGTCTTCACCCGTAAGCGTATCCACAAAGGCGCGGCACACGCCCTCTTGATCAGGGGATTTGCGATAATGCAGGGCAATCGCGCCCGGCTTGCGCTCTGAGGTGACGCCATGCAGCACCGCGAATTCCTCAACGCGGTCTATTACAGCGGCGGGGATGCCTTGAATGTCTTGTGAGGTTTCTCCAGCCGCGGAACCAACGCGCAGTTCCAGCCCGTGCGATCCTGAAACCGGAAGTTGCAGCGCGCCCAAGATGCGGTCCACATCCGCCATCGCCCGGCCTGAGATCACCGCAACAGCGCCATCGGTCGCGGCCATAAGGCGGGTTAAGAGGTGCCGGGTGCGTTCGGGCAGGCAGGCATCTTCGGGGTTGTCGACAATGGGGGCCAAGGTGCCGTCGAGGTCCAGAAAAAACGCGTAGCGCCGGGCCGGGATCAACGGCGGCAGACTGCGGTGCGGCAAGGTGGTGCTTTCCATAGGGTCTGGTCTATCCGTCTCATTATACGGGCATTTCATTAGGAAACTTATGCGTCACCGCAGCGAAATCAAAACATTTATGCTGCAACTGCGCAGAGATGTGCGCAGCACGCCTTGGGAACCCATGTAAAGCAGGGGCGTTAATCTGCACAGCGGCTCGGGCCGCCGATCTCTTTGCTGCACATTAACCGACACATGTCGCGTCCCCGGAAATGCAAATGAACGCACCATCCACGCTAATGTATTACCCCGACAGCAAGCCCGGCATCGCCCGTCGGCGGTGTGGACGGGGGTTTTCCTACCACGCGGTCGATGGGCGTTGCATCAAAGACAAGGCTGAACGCGATCGATTGACCCAATTGGCAGTGCCCCCGGCCTATGAAAAGGTGTGGATCAGCCCGCATGTGAATGGCCATCTACAGGCCACAGGTTTCGATGCACGAGGACGTAAGCAGTACCGCTATCATCCGCTCTGGTCAGAGGCACAGGCACAAGAGAAATACGCTAGCCTGCCCGATTTCGCCGAAACGCTGCCCCGCCTGCGCCGACGCGTGCGGCGTGATCTGAATGGCGAGCTGGGGGAGCGTGCATTCGCGCTGGCCGCCGCCGTGGCGATGATAGACCGTCTGTCGCTTCGGGTGGGCAATCAGGTCTATGCCAAAACCAACCGCACTTATGGCACGTTAACGCTGAAACGGCGACATCTGGTGCTACGGGACGGTAAGTTGCAAGCGTCTTTCATCGCAAAGGGCGGCAAGCGGGTGCGCCGACAGATTGCCCACCGAACCCTCATGCGCGCGTTGGAAAAGATCCGCGACTTGCCGGGCGCTGATCTACTGACATGGCTTGATGAGGAGGGGGAGTCGCGCAGTTTGTCCTCCTCGGCCCTAAATGATTACATCGCCGATGCCGCTGGCATAGAAGGGTTCTCGGCCAAGACCTTTCGCACATGGGCAGGAACGGTCGCGGCATTCGGCGTAGCGCAGGCCCAAGAAAAGCCTACCATCAAGAGCATGGCCGAAGCGGCAGCAGAGAGATTGCACAACACCCCCACCATTGCGCGTAACAGCTATATCCATCCGCAGGTGATTGATCTCTGCCAGCACCCTCAAGACTTGCCTGAGCCACCCGATATAGATGATATGACTCAGGCCGAACGCGGATTACTGGCATTCCTGCGCGCGGGGGACTGAGTGCAATTCATGATGCGCTCGAACTTTCGCCGCGTTCGCGCATTGTTAACATGAACAGTGCTGCGGCCCGGTATCATAAGGAATAGAATTTCATGAGCGACACAGATGGGCCTACTCTTGACGGTGTGCTTGACCAGATGGAAAATCTTTCCGGCGGCGATGATCGGCAGATCACGGTGGAAGAGATTATTAACTGCCTCGGCAAACATTCTTTTGCTTCGACCATTCTCGCGTTCAGCCTGATCTCTACATCGCCCGCCAGTGGCATTCCTGGGGTTACGGCTTTCGTTGGTCTGGTGGTCATGTTCTTGGTGGTGCAGATGATCGTGGGCCGCGATAGTTTGTGGCTGCCGGGGTTCATCATGCGCCGTGATATCGCGGCTGATAAGCTCCGCGAAGGTGTTAAATGGCTACGCCGTCCGGTGAGATTTGTTGACCGGTTTTTGCACGAGCGTACGACATTTCTGCTCCACCGACCATGGATTTACCTGCCACTGATCATGGTCCTGTTGCTCACCATGTTCATGCCGTTCATGGAGATCGTCCCCACGTCGGGTTCCATTGCGTCGGCCATGATCGCCATATTCGCCGCGGGCTATCTTATGCGTGACGGTAGGGTGGTGATCTTGGCAATGGTCCTGATGTCTCTGCTGCCTGTGGGTGTTGCATGGTTCTTTATTGGGCGCTGAAAAAATAAACACGCCTCATTGCGATGCTGCACCTGCAAAATGTTTGACCATCTCAGCCCAAGCTGGGAACCTTTAGCGAACTGAACCATTAACCCGTTAGTGGTGGTCGGCGTTCCGTCTATTCAGGCTCGGCGGCCGAAATTGATTGTTCCCGAGGCACAAAAAATGGCTGGCAGATTAATTGTAATCTCAAATCGCATCCCTTCAGAGGCCGCCCCTTCTGGTGGATTGGTCTTTGCGCTTCACGAAACCCTGCGCAAGATCGGCGGCGTCTGGATTGGATCGCACCCTGAGACGACAGATAATCCAGCAGAAAACCTGACGAAATATGGCGACCAAAGCGAGTACGCTCGATTGAGCTTCAGCCTCAGTCCAGAAGATTACCAAAACTTCTACCTTGGTTTTTCCAATTCCGTACTTTGGCCGGTCTGCCACCGCCGCGGTGATCTGGTCGAGCTCGACCGTGGGTTTGAACGGGGATATAGCGCCGTTAATGCGCGCCTTGCGCAGCAGGTGATAAAGATCGCCGGACCGGAAGATATGATCTGGGTCCATGACTATCATTTTTTCCCTTTGGCGACTGAACTGCGCAAGCTTGGTTTTACTGGCAAGATCGGGTTTTTCCTGCATATTCCCTTCCCCGCCTTGGGTGATATGGGCGCCCTCCCGCGTGAGGCCAATTTGGCGCATTGGTTGGCGGATTACGATCTTGTCGGTCTGCAAACCCGCGCTGACGTGGCGCGCTGTCTTGAGATGTTCCGCGCCGAGACGGATTCCGAATTCCTGATGAACGGCACGATCAAATGCGGCGCGCGGGCAGTGGCGGTGCGGTCTTTCCCCATCGGGATCGACGTGGAAACCTTTGTTCACGCAGCGCAGGGCGGTAGCGAACAAGATCGGTTGGCCGACGATATGGCGGGTGACATCGTCATCGGCGTTGACCGGCTGGATTATTCCAAAGGCTTGCCCAACCGGTTCCGTGCCTTCGGCCGCTATCTGGAAACCCGTGATGAACGTGAACGCCGCGTGAGCATGGTGCAGATCGCCCCACCGAGCCGCGAAGAAGTCGCTGCGTATCGTGAGCTTCGTTACGAATTGGAAGAGTTGGTTGGCCGCGTGAATGGCGAACATGGAGAGATCGACTGGACCCCGTTGCGCTATATTCACCGGAACCTTGATCGCGACCTGCTGGCGCGGCTTTACCGCCGCGCGCGTGTGGGGATCGTCACCCCTTTTGCCGACGGGATGAACCTTGTGGCGAAGGAATATATCGCTGCGCAAGACCCCGAAGACCCCGGCGTGTTGATCCTTTCGCATATGGCCGGTGCCGCCGAAGATCTAACCGATGCGATCTTGGTCAACCCCTATGACATCGAAGATATGAGCGAGGCGCTAAAGACGGCGCTGGCCCTTCCACTGGAGGAACGCAAACGTCGTCATGCCAGTTGCATGGCGCAAGTGCGCGCCACGGATGTGAACCGCTGGAGCCAGACCTATGTTCAGGCGTTGAAAAACTGCGCACCGATGCTGGTCGTGAAACCTCCGGTACGAGAGTGGTCTGAGGCGTAGCGAACCGTATCACATCTCCGGCGCATAGATCACCTCAGTCTCCCAACTTCTGCATTTGTCGATTAGTCCCGTGGGCAGGGGAAGGTCGGTGAAAAACATATCGACCTCTCGGGCAGAGGCGATGCGCGCAGGCGCAGAGCGTTTGAATTTTGAATGATCGGTCACCAAAAACGTATTGCGCGACTGCGCGATGATGCATTGGCTTACGCCCACTTCTTCAATGTCAAAGTCGAGCAAATCTCCATCTGCATCCATCGCCGAACAGCCGATTACCGCGATATCGAATTTAAACTGTCGGATCGTTTCAATCGTCAGGTTGCCGACCAATCCGCCGTCGACGCGGCGCAGTGCACCGCCCGTCAATACGATGCGACACTCGGGATTATCGACAAGGATGTTCGCCACATTCATGTTGTTCGTCACCACCATCAGATCGCGGTGATGCAACAGAGCACGAGCCACGGCCTCGGTACTTGTCCCGATATTCAAGAAAACCGAGCAGCCGTCCGGAATATGTTCGGCGCAGGCGCGGGCGATGCGGTTCTTGGCGTCTTCATGCAGGTTGCGCCGCTCGGCATAGCCGATGTTGCTTGCACCCGAAGGCAGTACCGCGCCGCCGTGCACCCGCTCTAACTTGCCGCTATCGGCCAGTTCGGTGAGGTCGCGTCTGATGGTTTGATGGGTGACGCCGAAATGTTCGGCCAGCCCGTCTACGGTGACCTTGCCCTCGCGCCGGGCGATTTCAAGTATGTCTGGATGGCGGAATGTCTGTGAGATGGCGTAGCTCCTGCCTGCTGTCGGTGCATTATCTCCAGTGTTTCGACTAACGCAAGCAATCGCGCGCCTTGTTGCGCTTAACATGTTCGGTATATCGTTAAAACGAACATAAACGAAAATAAATCTTGTGCAGTTGAGAGTCGTTTCGTAACACTGGCCGCGAATTACACCAATCTGTGCTGGGGGAGGGCCGGATCGTGAACCAACAGCCCGATAGTCATGTGGCCACGGCTCCGGTCGATCTTTTCGTCATCGGCGGCGGAATTAACGGTGCCGGTATCGCCCGGGACGCCGCGGGGCGGGGTCTGAGCGTGACTTTGGCCGAGATGAACGATCTGGCCTCGGCGACCTCTTCGGCCTCCACCAAGCTTTTCCACGGCGGACTGCGTTATCTTGAGTATTTTGAGATCGGCCTTGTGCGTCACGCGCTGACCGAACGCGAAGTGCTGCTGAAAGCGATGCCGCATATCTCTTGGCCGATGCGTTTCGTGCTGCCTTATCACCGCGACATGCGGTTCGAGGGGGACACGCCGACTTCCAAATTGCTGCGGCTGTTCATGCCTTGGATGCGGGGCCGCCGCCCGGCGTGGCTGATCCGCTTGGGCCTGTTTCTCTATGACAACCTCGGCGGTCGCGAGATCCTGCCCGCCACCCGCAGCCTGTCGCTGCGCGGCACGCCCGAGGGGGCACCGCTGGAGGATCGGTTCGAAAAAGCCTTTGAGTATTCCGATTGCTGGATCGAAGACTCCCGCCTCGTGGTGCTGAACGCCCGCGATGCGGAACTGCGCGGCGCGCGTATCATGACCCGGACCAAAGTCGTCTCTGCCGACCGCAGCGCCGACGGTTGGGCGGTCACCGTAGAGCATGGCGCGGATGGCCAGCGCGAGGTGATCCACGCCAAGATGCTGGTCAACGCAGGCGGCCCATGGGTCGGCGACATCATCCACAACACTGCGCGGCTGAACTCTTCCGAGGGGGTCCGGCTGGTGCGTGGCAGCCATATCGTGACCAAGCGGCTTTACGATCACGACAAATGCTATTTCTTCCAAGGCACCGATGGGCGGATCATCTTCACGATCCCCTATGAGCAGGATTTTACGCTAATCGGCACCACGGATGCGGATCACCCTGATCCTTCGGTCACCCCGGAATGTACCCCCGAGGAACAAGATTACCTGATCAACTTCGTGAATGGCTACCTCAAGCAAGACATCACCCGAAAAGACATCGTCTGGACCTACTCCGGCGTGCGCCCGCTCTATGATGACGGGGCCAGCAGCGCCACGGCGGCCACGCGAGACTATACGCTTAAAGTGGACGAAACTGGCGGCGCGCCGATCCTCAATGTCTTTGGCGGCAAGATCACCACATACCGCAAACTGGCCGAAGACGCGCTGGAATTAATCGCCCCGCATTTCGACAAGTTGTCGGGCCATTGGACCGCTGGCGTCGCCTTGCCGGGCGGTGATTTTCCGGTGGATGGGGTAGCGCAACTGATCGCGCGGCTGAATGCGGATTACGACTTTCTAGATGAAAGCTGGGCAGCGCGGCTGATCCGGGCCTATGGTACAGATGCATGGGCGCTGCTGGGTGAGTCCAAGACGCTCGCGGACATGGGGGAGCATTTTGGCGCGGTCCTCACGGCGCGTGAGGTCGCTTGGCTGATGAACAAAGAGTATGCTCTCAGCGCAGAGGACGTCGTCTGGCGCCGCAGCAAGCTGGGCCTGCGAATGGATGAGGCGCAGATCGCGCGTCTTGATGAATGGATGCAGATGCGCGCGGCGAAACAAGCCGCCTCTGCGGCGGAATGAGGGGAGGACGAACGTGAGTTTGATCCTAAAAAACGTGTCGAAAACGGTGGGCGGTCAAACGCATATCCACCCGACCGACCTGACCTTGGAAAAGGGCACGATGAACGTGCTCTTGGGGCCAACATCTGCGGGCAAGACGTCGTTGATGCGGCTGATGGCCGGGCTGGATGTTCCAAACACCGGTCATGTGATCTGGAACGGCGAGGATGTGACCGGCATGCGGGTGCAAGACCGCAAAGTGGCGATGGTCTATCAGCAGTTCATCAACTACCCCTCGATGACCGTCTATGACAACATCGCCTCGCCGATGAAGTTGGTGGGCAAGTCGAAAGATGAGATCGACCGCGCGGTGCGCGAGACGGCTGAACTGATGCAGTTGACCCCGATGCTCGACCGTAAACCGTTGGAGCTTTCGGGCGGTCAGCAACAGCGCTGCGCCTTGGCGCGGGCGCTGGTGAAAAACGCAGGCCTCGTGCTGCTGGATGAGCCGCTGGCGAACCTCGATTATAAACTGCGCGAAGAGCTTCGCGCCGAGATTCCGCGTATCTTTGAACGCGCCGGGTCGATCTTTGTCTATGCCACGACCGAGCCGGAAGAGGCGCTGCTTTTGGGCGGCAACACCGCGACGCTTTGGGAGGGCCGCGTGACACAGTTTGGCCTGACGCCAAGCGTCTACCGCCGGCCCGAGAATGCCACGACGGCGCGGGTCTTCTCCGACCCGCCGATGAACTTCCTGAGCATGACAAAGGCGGGCAGCACCTTGCGTTTTGACCGGGGCGAGATGCCCGCGCCTGCCAGTATGGCGAGCCTGAAGGATGGCGAATACACCGCCGGTTTCCGCCCCAACCACCTGACACTCGCAGCGCAGACCCCCGGCGCGATTGGTTTTGACGCGAAGCTGAACGTGACCGAGATCACCGGGTCGGAGACCTTCATCCACCTCGATTATCACGGCGCGAAATGGGTCGGGCTGGTGCATGGCATCCAGCATCTGCAACCGGGTCAGCCGCTGCCGGTTTATCTGGATCCGGCGCATATTTACCTGTTTGACGCGAACGGGGCCCTCGTCTCTGCCGCGCCCTATGCGGAGGCGGCATAATGGCCAAGATCACGCTTGATAACCTTGCGCATTCCTATCTGCCGAACCCCGGCCATGAGGATGATTTCGCCCTCAAGGAATTGAACCACGACTGGATCGACGGCGAAGCCTACGCCCTTCTGGGCGCGTCGGGCTGTGGCAAGTCTACGCTGCTCAACATCATCTCGGGCCTGTTGCAGCCTTCGCAGGGGCGCATCCTGTTCAATGACCGCGACGTGACCCATGCCCCCACGGCGGAGCGCAACATCGCGCAGGTGTTCCAGTTCCCGGTTGTCTACGACACGATGACGGTGCGCGATAACCTCGCCTTTCCGCTGCGCAACCGGGGCGCGGATGCCTCTTATGTCGCAGAGCGCGTGCAGCAAATCGCGCAGATGATCGGCATGGAAGACGAGTTGAACCGCAAGGCGCGGGGCCTCACGGCGGATGCCAAGCAAAAGATTTCGCTGGGCCGCGGCATGGTGCGCGAAGACGTGAACGCGCTGCTGTTCGACGAGCCGCTGACGGTGATCGACCCACATATGAAGTGGGAGCTGCGCACGCAGCTCAAATCGCTGCACCACGAGTTTGGTCACACGATGATCTACGTGACCCACGACCAGACCGAGGCACTGACCTTCGCCGATAAGGTTGTGGTGATGTATGATGGCCGTGTGGTGCAGATCGGGACACCGCAAGAATTGTTCGAACGGCCCGCGCATACTTTCGTGGGTTATTTCATCGGCTCGCCGGGGATGAACCTTTTCGATGCGCAGATTTCGGGCAATGCCGCGCAGGTCGCGGGCACGAGCATCAACTTGAATAAAACTTACGCCCCCAAGGGCGGTAAAACCCAGCTGGGCGTCCGGCCCGAGTTTATCCGCCTTAACTGCGAAGGGCTGGGCCTGCCTGCCAAGGTAACCCGCGTCGAAGACGTGGGCCGTCACAAGATCATCCGCCTTGATGTGGCAGGCCAGCCGGTCAGCGCCATCGCCGAGGAAGGCGCCACGGTGCCAAGCGAAAACACCGCGATCAGTTTCGATCCGGCGGGCATCAACGTCTATGACGACGATTGGCGCATCAGCGCAGAGGGAGAAGCCGCATGAACAAGACCGTCAACCAAAAGGCATGGTTTCTTGTCCTGCCGGTGCTGATCCTCGTGGCCTTTTCGGCCGTGATCCCGCTGATGACCGTGGTCAACTACTCGGTGCAAGACACCTTTGGCCGAAATGAGTTCTTCTGGGCCGGGCTGGAGTGGTTCTCCGACATGCTCGACAGCGACCGGATGTGGGATGCGCTTGGCCGTCAGTTGATCTTCTCGGGTGTCATTCTGGCGATCGAAATTCCGCTCGGCATCTTTGTTGCGCTGAACATGCCGAAAAACGGGTTCTGGGCGAGCTTCTGTCTGGTGCTCATGTCCCTGCCGCTGCTGATCCCGTGGAACGTGGTCGGCACCATCTGGCAAATCTTTGGCCGCGTCGACATTGGCCTTTTGGGCTACACGCTCGACAAGCTGGGAATCACCTATAACTACACCCAAGACATCACCGCCGCTTGGATTACCGTCGTGGTTATGGATGTTTGGCACTGGACCTCTCTGGTGGCGCTCTTGGCCTATGCCGGTCTGCAATCCATTCCGGACGCCTATTATCAGGCTGCCAAGATCGACCAAGCCAGCCGTTGGGCCGTGTTCCGCTATATCGAACTGCCCAAGATGGCAGGCGTGCTGATGATCGCGATCCTGCTGCGCTTCATGGACAGCTTCATGATCTATACAGAGCCGTTTGTCGTGACGGGTGGCGGGCCGGGCAATGCCACGACCTTCCTCAGCATCGACTTGGTGAAAATGGCCATCGGTCAGTTTGACCTCGGCCCCGCGGCAGCCTTCAGCCTGATGTATTTCCTCGTTATCCTGTTGATCTCATGGGTGTTCTACACTGTGATGGTCAACCTCGACAAAAGGGATGGTGTGTGATGACCGACACAACCGTGCAAGCCCCCGGTGCCGCGCCCATTCCGGGCGAGGTGACCACCGACAAACGCGCCCGGCGCAGCCGCTTTCGGCCCAAAGGGTCTGTGGTGGTGATGACGCTCTACCTGCTGTTCCTGCTGCTGCCGATCTACTGGCTGATCAACATGAGCCTGAAGACCAACGCAGAGATCCTGGGGAGCTTCTCGCTCTACCCGCGTGATTTGACGCTGGCGAACTACGCCAAGATCCTCACCGATCCGAGCTGGTACATGGGCTATGTCAACAGCCTGATCTATGTGGTCTTGAACACCGTGATCTCGCTCGCTGTGGCGCTGCCTGCGGCCTATGCCTTCTCGCGCTACAGCTTTATGGGCGACAAGCACCTGTTCTTCTGGCTGCTGACCAACCGCATGGCCCCTCCGGCGGTCTTCGCGCTGCCGTTCTTCCAGCTTTATTCCTCGGTCGGGCTGTTCGACACGCATATCGCCGTGGCGCTGGCGCATTGCCTGTTCAACGTGCCGCTGGCGGTCTGGATCCTCGAAGGTTTCATGCGCGGCGTGCCCAAGGAGATCGACGAGACGGCTTACCTTGATGGTTACTCTTTCCCGCGCTTCTTCATCCGTATCTTCACCCCCCTGATCGCCTCCGGCATCGGCGTCGCGGCCTTCTTCTGCTTCATGTTCTCATGGGTGGAACTGCTGCTGTCGCGCACGCTGACCTCGGTCGATGCCAAACCCATCGCCGCCACCATGACCCGTACTGTTTCGGCCTCGGGCCTCGACTGGGGCGTGCTGGCCGCCGCCGGGGTGCTCACAATCGTGCCGGGCGCATTGGTGATCTATTTCGTCCGCAACTACATCGCCAAGGGCTTTGCCCTCGGGCGCGTATAAAGGGAGACCGCTCATGTCTTGGATGGCTTGGACCATGCCCACCGCGATCTTCTTCGGTGTCATCGCGCTGTTACTCGTGACCTTCACGATCCTCGCGATCAAATTTCCTGAGACGCCCCGCACCGGCATCCTCAGGATCGAAACAACCCGTGGTGACCGTCTGTTCATCACGCTTCTCGGCTCAGCCTTTATCAATTTGATCTGGCTGGGTTTCGAGGCGGGTCCTCAGCCCTATGCGCTGCTGGTCTGCCTTGCCTATGCCGCAGCCGTATTTCGCTGGGTCTAGGCGCTATCACGGCTGATCCCGGTTAATCGGGGCAGCCATACGACACGACCAAATGTCTAGGGAGGACATAATGAAACGATCTGTCATGAAATCGAGTACCGCACTTGCGGTCACGCTCGGTCTGCTCGCCGGGCCAGCATTCGCGGATATGGATGCCGCGAAGAAATTCCTCGACGAGGAAATCGAACGCTCCGCGCTGAGCCGCGAAGAGCAGGAAGCGGAGATGCAATTCTTCATCGACGCTGGTGAAGCATTCAAAGGCATGGACATCAAAGTCGTGTCCGAGACCATCACCACCCACGAATACGAAGCCAACGTGCTGGCCCCGGCCTTCAGCGCGATCACCGGCATCAATATCACCCACGACCTGATCGGCGAGGGCGACGTGGTTGAAAAGCTGCAAACGCAGATGCAGTCGGGCGAGAACATCTATGACGCCTATATCAACGACTCTGACCTGATCGGCACCCACTGGCGCTACAAGCAGGCGCGCAGCCTGACCGATTGGATGGCGAACGAAGGCAAGGACGTGACCAACCCCGGTCTCGATCTGGACGATTACATCGGCCTTGATTTCACCACCTCGCCCGATGGCGAGCTGTACCAACTGCCCGACCAGCAGTTCGCGAACCTTTACTGGTTCCGTCAGGACTGGTTCACCGATCCTGAGTTGATGGCCGAGTTCAAAGAGAAGTACGGCTATGAACTGGGCGTTCCGGTCAACTGGTCCGCCTACGAAGACATCGCCGAATTCTTCACCGGCCGTACCATCGACGGCGTCGAAGTCTACGGCAACATGGACTACGGCAAGAAAGACCCGAGCCTTGGCTGGCGCTACACCGATGCGTGGCTTTCCATGGCGGGCGGCGGCGACGTGGGTGAGCCCAACGGCCTGCCGGTCGACGAATGGGGCATCCGCGTCAACGAAAACTCGCAGCCGGTCGGTTCCTGTGTGACCCGTGGCGGTGCGACCAACGATGCGGCGGCGGTCTATGCGATCTCCAAATCCATCGAATGGCTTGAAAAGTACACGCCCCCCGCAGCCGCTGGCATGACATTTGGCGAAGCCGGTCCGGTTCCTGCGCAGGGTGCGATTGCCCAGCAGATGTTCTGGTACACGGCCTTCACCGCGGACATGGTGAACGAGAATGCCACTGCCGTGCTGAACGACGATGGCACGCCCAAGTGGCGCATGGCCCCCAGCCCGCATGGCGCCTACTGGAAAGATGGCCAGAAGGTGGGCTATCAGGACGTGGGCAGCTGGACGCTGATGGAAAGCACCCCCGTCGACCGCGCCAAGGCCGCATGGCTCTATGCGCAGTTCGTGACCTCGAAAACCGTGGACGTGGAAAAGGCCCATGCCGGTCTGACCTTCATCCGCGAGTCGACCATCCAGCACGAAAGCTTCACCGAGCGTGCGCCGAAACTCGGTGGTCTGGTGGAATTCTACCGCTCGCCCGCGCGTACCGCATGGTCGCCCACCGGGACGAACGTGCCGGATTACCCCAAGCTGGCGCAGCTGTGGTGGCAGAACATCGGCGATGCGATGTCCGGTGCGAAAACACCTCAGGAAGCCCTCGACAGCCTTTGTGCCGAGCAGGAAAAAGTCATGGAACGTCTTGAGCGCGCAGGCGTCCAAGGTGATCTGGGTCCGAAAATGAACGAGGAGCGTGAAGCCTCCTACTGGCTTGAGCAGGAAGGTTCGCCCGTTGCCAAGCTCGACAACGAAGACCCGGAGCCCGAGACCATCAGCTATGAAGAGTTGATCAAGTCCTGGCAGTAAGCCAAACTTTCGGGGGCCGGGACGCAGCAGCGTTCCGGCCCCTTTTTCGTTTCATCCAACAACCGGGGGCCGCGCCATGACCCATATTCTCGCCATTGATCAGGGAACCACCTCTTCGCGGGCGATCATCTTTGACGGCAACATGTCGGTGACGGCCACAGCCCAAGAAGAATTCCCGCAGCATTTCCCGCGCTCCGGCTGGGTAGAGCATGATCCGGGCGATCTGTGGTCGACCACCGCGGGCACCTGCCGCGCGGTGATCGAAAAGGCCGGTCTGCGTCCCGATGACATCACCGCCATCGGCATCACGAACCAACGCGAGACGACGCTGGTCTGGGACGCGAAAACCGGCAGACCGGTCCACAACGCCATCGTCTGGCAAGACCGCCGCACCAGCGATTTCTGCCGCGAACTGCGCGAGAGTGGCGACGACAAGATCATCACCGAACGCACGGGCCTGTTGGCCGATCCGTATTTTTCGGGCACGAAACTGAAATGGATCCTCGATAACGTCGAAGGCGCGCGCGAACAGGCGCGGCGCGGCGAGCTGCTCTTCGGCACCGTCGACAGCTACCTGATCTGGAAACTCACCGGCGGCGCACGCCATGTGACCGACGCCACCAACGCCGCGCGCACCATGCTCTACGACATCCACAAAGGCCGTTGGAGCACGACGATCTGCAAAATGTTCGACATTCCCGTCGAGATGCTGCCCGAGGTGCAGGATTGCGCCGCCGATTTCGGCATGACCCGTCCCGATCTGTTTGGTCGCGAGATTCCGATCCTTGGTGTGGCAGGCGACCAGCAGGCGGCGACCATCGGGCAGGCTTGTTTCCAGCCCGGCATGATGAAATCGACCTATGGGACGGGCTGTTTCGCCCTCCTGAATACGGGCGAGACGGCGGTGACCTCGACCAACCGGCTGCTCACCACCATTGCCTATCAACTCGACGGCAAGCCGACCTATGCGCTCGAAGGGTCAATTTTCGTCGCTGGTGCCGTGGTGCAATGGCTGCGCGACGGGCTCAAGATGATCCGCGAGGCGAGCGAGACCCAAGCGCTGGCCGAGCAGGCGGATCCGCATCAGAACGTGGTTCTGGTACCTGCTTTCGTAGGCCTCGGTGCGCCTTACTGGAACGCCGAATGCCGTGGCGCGATCTACGGGCTGACGCGCAACTCCGGCCCTGCGGAACTCGCGCGTGCTGCACTCGAAAGCGTGGGCTACCAGACCCGCGACCTCTTGGAAGCCATGCAGGCGGACTGGGCCGCCCAAGGCCAGCCGGGCGAGATTGCGACCCTGCGCGTCGACGGCGGGATGAGCGCTAGTGACTGGGCGATGCAGTTCCTGTCTGACGTGATCGGGGCCTCGGTGGACCGCCCCGATGTGCTGGAAACCACAGCACTTGGCGCGGCATGGCTCGCCGGGCAGCGGGCGGGCATCTACCCCGATATGGCGGGTTTCGCCCGCGAATGGGCGCTCGACCGGCGGTTTGAAATGCAGATGGATGCGGCGACGCGGGATGAGAAATACGGCGCATGGCTGCGGGCTGTTCAGGCGACGTTGCAGTTCTGATGCAGAGGACCTCTCCTTTCGGTTTCGCCACCGCCGGACGCATCCGTTTTGGTCGCGGTGTGGCGGGTGAAGCGGTGACCGCTGCGCGGGCCTATGGACGGCAGGTGCTTTTGCTGCGCGGCGGCTCGGTCGCTTGGGTCGATGAACTGGCGCGGGATTTGGCGGCGGCGGGCTGCGAGGTGACCCAGTTGCGCAGCAGCGGTGAGCCATCGGTTGAAGACGTGCGCGCTGCCGTGGCGGCGGGGCGCGGCGCGGATGTGGTGCTGGGCGTGGGCGGCGGCGCGGTGATCGACCTTGCCAAGGCCGCAGCGGCGCTGATCCCGTCGGATTGCGACGTGATGGAGCATCTCGAAGTCGTTGGCGCGGGCAGGCCCTTGCAGGCCGATCCGCTGCCGATGATCGCGATCCCCACCACCGCAGGCACCGGGGCCGAGGTCACCAAAAACGCCGTCTTAGCCGTGCCAGACGCCGCGCGAAAAGTCAGCCTGCGCGACGACCGCATGCTGCCGCGTCTGGCCTTGGTCGACCCGGCGCTGACCGATGGCGCGCCGCGCGGCGTCACGTTGGGGTCGGGCCTTGATGCCTTGGTGCAGGTGATTGAGCCCTATCTTTCAAGCAAAGCCAACCCGCTCAGCGATGCGCTCTGCCGCGCCGCGATTCCGCAGGGGATCGCCGCGCTCAAACGTCTGGCGGCGGGCGAAGTCCCTGCCGCGCGGGATGCGATGGCCTATGTCAGCCTGTCGGGCGGTTTGGCGCTGGCGAATGCCGGGCTCGGGGCGGTGCATGGGCTGGCCGGCGTGATCGGCGGGCAGTTTGGCGCGCCGCATGGGCTGATCTGTGGGCGTCTGCTGGGGCCGGTGCTGGCCGCGAACGCGGATGTGCTCGGGGTCTCGGCCCGCTTCACGGAAGTTCAGAGGTGGCTCTCCGACGGGTTCGACCTGCCAGAGGACGGCACGTTCAAAGCGCTCACCGCCATGCTCGACGATTGGGGGCTGGACCGGCTGAACCGTTGGATCCGCGAAGATGCGGATCTGACTGAGACCGCCCGCGAGGCGGCAGCCTCTTCCTCGATGCGCGCTAATCCTTGCGCGCTTGAGGCCAAAACTCTCGAAGCCTGCATCCGCGCGGCAATGTAACGAGCAGGGGCCACGGCCCCCGCCCGGCAGTTTTAGGCGGCGCGCGGCGGCGTGTTGCCCTCGCCCAAATCCCAGAACACGCCCGCCATTACCCGAAGCGCGTCGCGGCAGACGGGTTTCAGCACATGTTCGTCGGGCGCGTGCTGCGAGCAGCTGCGGTAGGAATGCGGGACCCAGACCGTCGGCAGGCCCAGAATATCGCTGAAACTGTCGTTAGGCAGCGAGCCTGCGAGGTTGGGCAGGATATGCGGCGCTTTTCCCGCACTTTTCGTGAGGGAGGCCGCCACGAACTTCACCCAAGGGTGATCCGCATCCAGCCGGGTCGCGCGGAAGAAGCCGCGGTCATGCGGCTCGATCCGGACATCCTCGAACCCGTGTTTATCAAGGTGACGCCGCAGCGCGGGTAGGATGTCTTCGGGATCGGTGCCGACCACATAGCGCAATTGGCAAGTGGCTGTGGCATGGGCCGAGATCGCGTTGACCGGCGCTTCGGGCACGCCGCTTTTCATTGCGAGAATTGCAAAGCTGTTCCAGCCATAGGCGCGCTCGACTGGGGTCAGGTCCTCTTCGCCCCAGTCGCTGTCGATGGCGGGGCCATCGTCGCTTTCGATCGGCAGGTCTTTCAACGCCGCGCGGACCGAGGGGGTCAGGCTGTCGGGCCGCCACTCGGGGATCTGAATTTGCCCGCGTTTGTCGGTGATGGTCGACAGGGCCTGCGCCAAGATCATCGCCGGATCGGCCAGCAAGCCGCCCCAGTTGCCTGAGTGATGCGCGCCTTCGCGTTTGTCGACGATCAGATCAAACGACACGCCCCCGCGCGACCCCATGAACATGGTCGGCACTTCGGGTTGCAGCCGCGGCCCGTCCGAGGCGATGAGCACATCGGCGGTCAGTTCCTCACGGTGTTCGGCGAAGAACTCGGGCAGACCCGCGCTGCCGGTCTCCTCGCTCATCTCGATCACGATGCGGCAGTTGAAACCCAGCTTGCCACGGGTTTTCAGCACCGCTTCGATGGCGGCGATGTTGATCAGGTGCTGGCCCTTGTTGTCGGCGGTGCCGCGGCCATAAAGCTTGTCGCCTTCTTCGACCAGTTTGAAAGGATGCAACCCCTCGCGCCACTGGTCGGTCTGGGCGCGGATCACGTCGCCGTGGCCATAGGTCAGCACGGTCGGCAGGTCGTCGCCCTCGCGGCGCTCGCCCACCAGAAAGGGGCCGCCGCGTGGGTCGGGATTGTCGTGAAAGCGACAGGCAAAGCCCATTGCCGTCAGCCGCGGCTCCATCGCCTCGACCAGATAGCGTTTGAGTTCGGGGGCTTGGTCGGGGTTCTGGCTTTCGGTCTCGTAGGAGACGAGGTTGGCCAGTTCGGCTTGGAACGTCCCCTCATCGAAATAGGTCGAGATCGCTTCGATCGCGCTGTCGCGGGTCATGCTTGAATGTCCTTTGTCATATCTTCGGAAATGGCGTCGCCCCAAGGCGACATGATCTCGGTGCAGCCGGAATTCTGCCCGTTTGCGCGCATCACGCCTGCGGGACAGGCGAAAGCGTAGGGAAAGATCGTGCGTTTGGTCTCGGCGACCTCATTGTTCTCGCGCAGCCGGTCGAGCACTTCGCGCGGCAGGCTTTCATCGGCAATAAGATGGTTTGCGTCCGAGGCGTCGATGCGCGGCGCGTGGAAACTGTCTTCGAGCGACATGTCGAAATCGGTGACGAAGGAGGACAGTTGCGCCACCGCGCCCAGAATCTTGCGCCCGCCGGAAGCCCCGAAAGCAAAGCGTTTGTCGCCCTGTTCGCCGATCACCGGGCAGACGTTCATCAGGCAGCGCTTGTTCGGCCCCAGCGAATTCGGGCGGCCCTGAACCGGGTCGAACCACATGATGCCGTTGTTCATCAAAAAGCCCGTGGAGGGTGAGACGACGCGGGAGCCGAAGATCGACAAAAGCGTCTGGGTCTGCGCCACCATATTCCCGTGACGGTCGACGACCGAGAAATGCGTGGTGCAGCCCGGGGCCTCGGGGCTTTCGCCGGTATCGCCCATGGAGCCCAGACGGCGGGCATAGGCGCCTTTGAGGGCCTCGGCCATGGCGGCATAGCTGTCGGGGCCGGGGACGTTCCCGAGGTCTTCGGTCGCGAGAGAGGCGAAAGTATCGCGGAAGGTTGGCCCGGCGGTCAGCCCCGGCACCACGTGGAAGCGCGCATCGCGGTAGGCGAAGTCGAGCGGCGCGCTGAATTCGGCGCGGTAGGCTTGCAGGTCGTCGTGGCTGAGGCAACCGCCCTTGTCCTGCACATCCCGCGCCATCGCGGCGCCGAGGTCACCATCATAGAGGGCGCGCGCCCCGTGCCGCGCTATCTGGTCAAGGCTGTCGGCCATGCGCGACTGGTCCAGCCGTTTTTCGGCCAGCGCGGTCCAGCCGCTGATCGTCGGCCACTGCCCGTCTTCCAGAAAGAGGTCCGCCGCATCCGCATCCTGCGCAAGGGCGCGCGTGCAAGAGGCGATGACCAACGCGGCATACCAATCCACCAACAGACCCTTGCGGGCATGTTCAACCGCCGGGGCAAGCAGCTCGGCCCAAGGCATTTTGCCGAAACGTTCATGGGCTTGGCCCAGCCCGTCGACCACGCCGGGCACGGCGATGGCAGTGGCGCCTTGGACGTTGCGGTCCCCCTCCACATGCTCCCACGGGAAGAGATCACCCGCCTTGCCCCGCCCGCTCAGCGGATAATTCGCCGGGTCGAGTGCGCCCGGGCTGCGCATGCCGTGGTTCAGTGCATGGGCTTGGCCTTCTTCGGCGCGCCAGAGCATCATCGCCCCGCCGCCCGCAGGGCCGCTCATCCAAGGTTCCAACACGCCGATGACGAAAGAGGTGGCCACAGCCGCATCCACCGCATCGCCCCCTGCCGCAAGCACCTCGGCCCCCGCGATTGCTGCCAACCGATGCTGCGCGGCGACGACGCCATGTTCGGTTTCGATGACGGTTTTGCGGGTTTGACTGCTGTGCGACAGGTTCGATGACATGGGATTACTCTTGTTCGTACATGGGGGTTTCCGGATCGTGCAGATGGCAGGCGACATGCCCCTGCGGGATCGGGGTGTGACGCGGTGCCTTTTGCTTGCACAGATCCGTCGCGCGCGGGCAGCGCGGGTGGAAATGACAACCGGGCGGCGGCGCGATCGGGTTCGGGTAGGCCATGCCAAGCTGCGTGTCCGGCACGCCCAAGCCCGGCTCGGGCGTCAGCACGGATTTCAACAGCGCCTTGGTGTAGGGATGACGCGGGGCGTCAAAGAGCCCGGCGACCGAGTTCTGCTCGACGATCTCGCCCAGATACATCACCGCCACGCGGGTCGCGAGGTGTTCGACCACGGCGAGGTCATGGCTAATGAAGAGATAGGTAAGGCCAAACTCTTCGCGCAGCTCGCCCAGCAGGTTGAGGATCTGGCTCTGCACCGACACATCCAGCGCCGAGGTCGGCTCATCGCAGATCACCACCTCGGGCTTCATGATGAGCGCCCGGGCGATGGCCACACGCTGGCGCTGGCCGCCGGACATCTGGCTGGGGTAGGTGTTGATCACCCGTTGCGGCAGGCCCACAACGTCGAGGATCTCTTTGACCTTTTTCTTCCGGCTTTCCTCATCACCGATGTTGTGCACCCGCAGCGGCAGAGAGATCACGTCATAGATGCTCTTGCGTGGGTTGAGCGAGGAATAGGGGTCTTGAAAGATCGGCTGGATCCGCCGCGCCAGCGCCAACCGGCCCTGCTGCGTGATCTCTTCGCCGTCAATCTTGACATGACCTGCGGTTGGCTGCTCCAGCCCCAAAAGGATCTTGGCGAGGGTGGATTTACCGCAACCGGATTCACCGACGAGGCCCAGCACTTCGCCTTTGCCCAGTTGCAGCGATACGTCGTTCACGGCCGTCAGCGGTTTGACCTTGCCGAACATGCCCTGTTTCACCCGGTAGGTCTTGCTGACGCCGGAAAGCTCCAGCACCGGGGGGGTGTTTACGCTGTCCTTCATACGGTCAGCTCCTTCTCGGAATGGCGTTTGCCATCGGGGAAAATGCAGCGGAAGGCGTGGCTGCCGTCCTCGCGCTTGGGGATCTCGCCGCGGCATTCGGCGACGGCATAGGGGCAGCGGGTGCGGAAGACGCAGCCCTCAACCTCGCCCACCAGCGAGGGCACGATGCCCGGGATGGTGCCCAGTTTCGCGCCGCGGTCCGTCTTGCCGGGCAGGGGGATGCAGCGCAGCAAGCCGCGGGTGTAGGGATGCGAGGGTGCGCCAAAGATATCGCCCACCGGGCCGGTCTCGACCAACTCGCCCGCGTACATCACCGCGACCTTGTCAGCGACCCGCGCCACGACGCCGAGGTCGTGGGTGATGAGGATCACGGCCATGTTCATCTCGCGCCCCAGATCATGCAGCAGCCGCAGGATCTGCGCTTGGATCGTCACATCAAGCGCGGTTGTCGGCTCATCCGCGATGATCAGTTCCGGCTCGCACATCAGCGCCATCGCGATCATCACACGCTGGCGCAGACCGCCTGACAGCTGGTGCGGATACTGCGACAGGCGGCTCTCGGCGGCGGTGATCCCGACTTTCTCCAGCAGTTCAATCGCCCGTGCGCGGGCCTGTTGGCGGCTGACCTTGCGGTGCAGCAACAGCGCCTCGGCCAGTTGGTCGCCGATCGTATAGGCGGGGTTGAGCGAGGTCATCGGCTCTTGAAAGATCATTGCCATCCGCGCGCCGCGCAGCTTGCGCATCTGGCCTTGGCTGGCGGTGGTCAACTCGGTGCCATCAAAGGTCATCCGATCCGCGTTTCGCTTAATGGATTTGCCCAAGAGCCCCATCAGCGCGAGCGAGGTTAGCGATTTGCCCGACCCGCTTTCGCCAACGATACACAGGGTTTCGCCACGGTTAAGGTCAAAGTCGATCCCACGCACCGCATGCAGGGTGCCGCTGCCCGTGGGAATGTCGAGCCGCAGGTTGCGGACGCTCAGAAGTGGTTCTGTCATGGGTCAGCTCCGGTTTTCGGGGGCGGTCACGTCACGCAGACCGTCACCCATCAGGTTGATCGCCAGCACCAGCACGAAAAGGACAGCGCCGGGGATCAGGACGAGCCACGGCTCGAACAGCATCATATTCTTGCCTTCGGAGACCATCAGACCCCAGCTTGGCGTCGGCGGCTGCACCCCGAGCCCAAGGAACGACAATGCCGCTTCCAGAAGGATTGCATGGGCCATCTCCAGCGTCACGACGACGATCAGGTTGTTGGCGATGTTCGGCATGATCTCGGACAAGAGGATGCGCGGGGTGGAGGCGCCGATGACCTGAGCCGCGGCCACGTATTCGCGCCGCCGCACCTGCATGGTCGAGGCGCGCATGACCACCGCGAAACGGTCCCAGAGCAGCAGGCCCAGCACCATGATCACGACTTGCAGTGACCCGCCGAGGATCGCCACAACCGCGAGGGCCACCAACACCACCGGCATCGCCAGACGCACGTTGATAAGGAAGGTGACAACCGCATCGACCTTGCCACCGAAATAGCCCGCAGCGATGCCCATGGCTGTGCCGATCACGCCCGAGATCAACGCGGCCACGGCCCCGATCAGCAGCGAAATCCGCGCACCATAGATGAGGCGCGACAGGTAATCGCGGCCCAGATGGTCGGTGCCCAAGGGATGCTCCCAAGTGCCACCCATGAAAACGGGCGGCTCCATCCGGGTCATCAGGCTTTGGGCATAGGGATCATGCGGGGCTATCCACGGCGCGAGGATCGCGATGATCGTGAGGATGATCAGAACGACCGCCCCGATCAGCAGACCTTGGTGCCCAAAGACGCGCTTGCGCAGCATCTGGCCGGGGGTCGGGCCGGTGATTTCGTCCAAAAGGCTGTCATGTGTACCAGCGGTGATCATGTCAGCTGCTCCTCATGCGGGGGTCGAGCCATGCGTTCAGCACGTCTGCGAGGAAAGTGAAAACGATGTAGAACATCGAGAAGATCAGGATCAGCGCCTGCACGGTGGGCAGGTCGTTGCGCGCAATGCTCTCCCACGCCAGATAGCCCGCACCATGCAGCGCAAAGATAGACTCGACCACGATGGAGCCGCCCAGCATGAAGCCCATCTGCACGGCGGCAAGGCTCACCACGGGGATGATCGCATTGCGCAGCGCATGACGGAACAGCACGCGGGTCTCGTTTGCGCCCTTGGCCCGTGCGGTGCGGATATAGTCAGAGTTCAGAACATCCAGCATGCCTGCACGGGTCAGGCGCATGATCGCGGGCATGGCGTAATAGCCCAGCACGATGGTCGGCAGGATGAAATGACGCCAAGTCTCGGTGCCCGAAGGCGGTAGCCAACCCAGTTGGATCGCAAAGACCACGATCAGGATCAGGCCGAACCAAAAGCTCGGCATTGCTTGCCCCGCGACCGAGATGAACAGTGCCACACGGTCAATGATCGAGTTGGGGCGGATCGCAGCGATCACGCCAAGCGGCACGGCGGTCAGCAGCGCAAAGATGATGCCGCAGACACCCAGCGTCATGGTGACGCTCAGTCGGTCAGCGATCAACGAGGCGACGGGCAGGCGGAAATAGTAGCTTTCGCCGAAATCGCCCTGAAGGGCCGAGAACAGCCATTCGCCGTATTGCACCAGCATGGGCCGGTCGAACCCGTAGAGACGGCGCAGCGCCTCGATGTCTTCGCCACTGGCGGTTTCGCCCGCAAGTGCTGCGGCGGGGTCGCCCGACAGGAACAGCAGGCTAAAGCTGATAAACGACACGGTGAAGGCCACGAGAAGGGCCAGTCCCAATCGTTTGAGAATGAATTGAAGCACGGGTGCAACTACCTTGAGGCTGCGCCGCAGGCGGGGGCCTGCCGCGTGGGTCTGGGTTGGGTGCGGAAGGGGGGAGGGGCAGGGGCGCCGATCACGGCGCCCCTGCCGTTAGGTTTACTTCCAGCTAACCGTGGTGAAGCGCAGAACTTCGTCGGCTGTGGGGGTGTATTCCACCTCGTTGGTGGTAACGTAGTTGGTGTTGTAGGAGAACATCGGCGCCCAATAGGCTTCTTCGGTGATGCGTTCGATCGCCTTGGTGTAGTTCTCTTTGCGCACCGCCTCATCGGTCGAGCTGTCGGCGATGTTGAGGTATTCCAGCGTCTCATCGTCCATCGCGTAGTCGAGCGAGCCGTGCTTGAAGAACTGGCTGACCATGGCGGAGGCGTCGTTGATCGAATAGCTGCCCCATGTCTGGAACGACACGGCTGTCTCGCCCTTCATGTTCTGCTCACGCAGGGCGGAATACTGCAACATCTTGAAGTTGGTATCGATGCCCACGGCGTTCAGATAGCTGGTGATTGCCTCGGCATATTCACGGTCGCGGTAGGCGTAGAAGTCGATGGTCAGACCGTCTTCATAGCCTGCTTCGGCCAGGAGTTCCTTGGCTTTCTCGGGGTTGTACTCATATTCGACCGCCGCCTCTTCGTCGCAGCCGAACTGGCTGGGGAAGCAGGGGGTGTAGACGACTTTGGACTTGCCCTTGAGCAGCGCGTCGACCAGTTCCTGACGGTTGATCGCATAGTTCACGGCCTTACGTACGCGCACGTCGGTGAAGGGGCTGTCCTCGGACCGGCCCGCCGCATCCAGCGTCAGATAACCCACACGCATGGTGGATTCGTTGGAGACTTGGAACTCGTCCCGCTCCGCCAACTTCTCGGCCTGATCCGACGGCACCTGCCAGATCAGATCAAGCGAGCCGCTGAAGAGTTCGGCCATCTGCGTGTTCACATCCGGAATGGTGCGGATATCTACATTTTTGATGCTGGGCTTGCCCTTGGGGCTGTCGTGGTAGCCCTCATAGGCTTCCAGTTTGAAGTGCTGGCCGGGCACGACTTCGGTCACTTTGTAGGGGCCGGTGCCGACTGGTTTGAGGCCCATGCCTTCGGGGCCGGCTTCTTCGTAATAGTCGCTGGGATACATCGACACGGGGCCTGAAAGGAATTCAATCGCCGCCGGGAAGTTTTCTTTCAGCATGATACGCACGGTGAAGTCGTCGACCTTCTCGGCCGATTTCATCCAGTTTACGTTGCGCTGCGTTTTCACGCCATTGGCCTCATCGGCGACGTAGTTCACGGTGAACACCACGTCATCGGCGGTGAAGTCCGACCCGTCGTGGAATTTCACGCCTTCGCGCAGTTTGAATTCGATGGTCGTGTCGTCGATCCACTCCCATTCGGTGGCGAGGTTGCCCATGTATTCGTTGGTGACCGGATCGCGGTAGATCAGCCCGTCCCAGACCGCACGCTGCAGCACAACGCCTTCGCGGGACGAGTTGAAGTAGCTGTCGACGTTCTCAAGCTCTTTGGTGAAGGCGACATTCAGCGTGTCGTCTGCCTTGTCCGCCCAGGCCGCGCCCGTGGCGGCGGCTAGGATAAGCCCGGTGATGGTTGATTTCAGGACCGTGGATTTCATGGTCAACTCCCCTGTTGGTTTACGAATTCAGTTCCGTATCTTTTTGACTTGCGAAGCGTATCATATAATAATACTTGATATCGCTATACGATTAGTAAACGCAATCCGTTCGGTATACGTCAAGCCCCGGTTTGATGTTTTGGGCTAACTTTCGGGGTAGGTGATTGGAAAAGAAGCAAAATACGCTCTATGTGGGGTCACTCGCCAAAGGGCTGCGATTGCTCCGCGCCTTTGATGAATCGCATACGGAATTGTCCCTTGTGGCGCTGGCAGAGCGCAGCGGGCTGGACAAAAGCGCGGTGCAACGTCTTGCAAATACGCTGCATATCGAAGGGATGCTTGACAAAGATCCGGTGACCCGGCGTTTTCGTCCGTCCCATGCGTGGCTTGAGTTGGCCTATGCCTATTACTGGTCGGATCAACTGGTTGGGCAGGCGATTCCCAAGCTGATCGACCTTAGCCAAGAGATTGGCGAGACGGTCAATCTGGCCGAGCTTTCCAAGGATCATATCATCTACGTCAGCCGCTTGCCCTGCCAACGGACCTATTTCGCGGCCACGGTCATCGGGCGGCGGCTGCCTGCGCTTTCGACCTCGGGGGGCCGCGCGATAATCTCGACTTTCTCGCCTGAGGATCGGGAGGAGGCGATTGAGACTTGGCCGCTTAAAGCCTTCACCCCGCGCACCACTCTGGACCGCGCGACGATCCGCAACAGCATCGATGAGGCGGTTCAGCAGGGCCACGCGATTTCCAGCGATCAGATGATCCTGTCTGAGATTGGCGTGGCCTGCCCAATCACCGGCCCCGACGGGCGCGCCTTTGCGGCGGTGCAGTGCTCGGTTTCGGCCCATACATGGACGCGCGAGCGGATCAGGGCCGAGATTCTGCCGCGACTGCAAGACACTGCGAATGCCATCTCGCCCTCGTCACAGGTGCACCGACGTTAAAAGGCCGGGGCATTGCGGCCCCAGCCCGTGTTTTCTCATTCCCAGTTTAGCTTTTCTTCGCGTTCCCAAAACCGCAGCTTGCGGCAGGATTGAAGGAAATCATCCGCATTCTTGGCAGAGACTTCCACCGTGCCCTCGTCCTTCTCAACGCCGGCGGCATTGAGCAGCGGATCGGCGGCTGTGGTCCAGGCGATGAACTTGTTATGCGCAAAGGCGTCCGAGACGAAATCCTGTGCGGGTTTGTTCTTGGCGATCTTGTCAGCCTTTTCATCGCCAAAGACCAAGGCCACCGCATCAAAGACCACCGACGGCCCACCGTCGATTTTCTCATCTGCCGCGCGGGTGCTGCAGTCCGATAGGGTCACCCCTTGAATATGCGGCGTCACGATGGCGACCATCGCACCTTCATCGGCGAATGTTTTCTCCAAGGCTTCCACGATCGACGCATCGGCGCCCTCCGTCAGGAACAGACCCAGCTTGCGGCCCGCGAAAGTGTTCGGCGGGTTTTTCAGAATGCTGAGCGCATCTGACGGCGGCAGATCGGTGATCGGTTCCCGCGCGGGTTTGGCCGGTTCCGGCATCTCGGTCACGCCGAGCCCTTCGGCCACCTGTTTCGCCAGATCGTCATGCACGTTCATCAGATGCGACAGCATCCGCAGGCGAATGCGCTCTTCCTGACATTTCGACAGTTCGAACGTATAGGCCGCCGCGATATGCTGCTGTTCTATCTTGGTCTGGCTGATGTAGAACTGCCGCGCTTGGCTGTAGTGGTCGGCGAACGTCTCAGAGCGCACGCGCTGCTTGGTGCCGCTGACCTCTTCGGGGTAGCTTTTGAACCCAATCTCGGGGTTTTCACGCGGGCCGCCATCGTCGCCCCAGCTGTTCGGCTCATAGTTCGCGCGGCCTTTGGGATTGTGTATCGCCATATGGCCGTCTTGCTGGAAATGGTGGAACGGGCATTTCGGCGCGTTGATCGGAATATGAGTGAAGTTCGGCCCGCCGAGGCGTTTGATCTGCGTGTCGAGGTAGGAAAAGTTCCGGCCCTGAAGCAGCGGGTCGTTCGTGTGGTCGATCCCGCACACGATGTTCTGGGTGCAAAAGGCCACTTGCTCGGTCTCGGCAAAGAAGTTGTCGACATTGGCGTCAAGCGTCAGCGTGCCGATGATGCGCACCGGCACCTGTTCTTCGGGGATCAGCTTGGTCGCGTCGAGGATGTCGAACTCAAAGTTGTCGGCGAATTCGTCGTCAAAGACCTGAATGCCCAGATCCCATTGCGGGTAGTCGCCCGCGTCGATGGCATCCCACATGTCGCGGCGGTGGAAATCCGGGTCCGCGCCGTTGATCTTGAGCGCTTCGTTCCAGACCACCGATTGCACGCCCTGCTTGGGCTTCCAGTGGAACTTGACGTAATGGGATTTCCCCTCGGCATTGACCAGCCGGAAGGTGTGCACGCCAAAGCCTTCCATGAAGCGGAAGGAACGTGGGATCGCCCGGTCGGACATCTGCCACAGCGTCATATGGATCGCCTCGGGCGAGAGCGAGACGAAATCCCAGAAGTTGTCATGGGCCGATTGCGCCTGTGGGAAGCCGCGGTCGGGGGCGGCTTTGACGGAGTGGACGAGATCTGGAAATTTGATCGCGTCTTGGATAAAGAACACGGGGATGTTGTTGCCAACCAGATCCCAGTTACCCTCTTTGGTGTAGAACTTCGTCGCAAAGCCGCGCACGTCGCGTGCCAGATCGAAAGAGCCCTTGTTGCCTGCCACTGTGGAGAAACGGGTGAAGGTCGGGGTCTTTTCGCCGACGCGCTGGAAAATATCGGCGGCAGAGAGTTCGGGGATCGCTTCTTTGAGTTCGAAGTGCCCATGCACCCCGTAGCCGCGGGCGTGAACGACACGCTCTGGGATGCGCTCGTGATCGAAGTGAAACATCTTTTCGCGGAATACATGGTCTTCCATCAAGACCGGCCCACGCGGACCTGCTTTGAGCGAGTTCTGATCATCCGCGATGGGCCCGCCCTGCGCGGTTGTCATCGTCTTTTCGCGGTCCGTGGTTTGCTGACGGGGCTCGCCGCCTTTGCCAAGTTCTTTGTCTGTCATGATCTTACTCCACAGGGCCCCCGGGATATGGTCGGGAGGATTTCTTGCTAATATGTGGCGGGCCGAAAGGGCCGCTTAAGAACGGGGAGCAATTGCCTGCCCCTACGAGAGTTCAACCTCCCCGAGAGCCAAGTGTTCCGACACATTTGCCGTCGGATTGCGAAAATTTTTGCTGGGCCGAAAATGGTCTGGGTCCGGATAATCGGTGGGTGTAAACTGATCTGCCTGCCCATGCAGAAACGACGACAAAACCGCGATATGTGTAGGTAGATCCCTTACGCGCACACGCTGAGATGGCGGTACCTGCGGGGGCCAGAATTCCAGCGCACCTTGGCGTAGCTGGTCAAGCAGCAGTGCCGCATTGGGCAGGCAGTCGTCGGCCAGATAATCCACTCCGGCCAGCCTGTCGCGTAATGTATCGGCCATGCCGCCTTCGGCCCGCCCGACAAGGCGGCATGAGGCTTCGACCCAAATATCATCCGCATGAAGTACCGATTTGCCCGATGCCCTCAAGGCGCGGATTATTTGACGGTCTTCACCGCAGGGGATTGGGGCAAAGCCGCCAACGGCTTGATAAGCGTCCCGAGTGAAGCAAAGGCTGGCACCGGGGGCCCCGCCGTGGCTGCCGCGCAAATCGGCACAATTGGGGGCATTGCGGGCGTAGAACTCAATTACCAATTGGCGGTAAGCAACTTCATAGTGGTGTAAATTCGGGTCTAATCCGGCCAAGCAGACGGCCTCTTTGGGGTTCAACGTGACTTTGCCGCAGATGGCATCAAACCGTTGCAGATGGTGAAGGCTCTGCGCGACCCAATCGGGGCTGACACGGCAATCAGCGTCGGTTGTCAGGATGTGGCGCAGGTGGGGCATCTGTTCTAACGCCAAGGCGCAGCCGCGCTGTCTAGCAGCACCAACCCCCATGCCGGGGGCGAAGGTGAGGTCAAGAACGGTCAGATCAAGACTTTGCTGCAAGGCAATGGCCTGTGCTACTGCGCCGGTGTCATCGTCGGTGTTGTTCACCACAAGAATCACACGGACACGGTCGTTGCACTGTGGCGCCAGCGCGATGAGGCAATCGCCAATCCGCTCCGCCTCATTGCGGGCGGGGATGATAATCGCGGTATCCTTACAGCGCTCGAAACTCATTCGCCGCTCCCCGGCAGTGCCCGGTCGATGCGGTAATCGTCGGTTTGGGTCAGTCGGGCGAAATCACGGGCTGCAAGTGCCTGTGCAAATCCTTTCAACGCTTCCTCTCCTTGAAGCGGATTTCCGGTGGGGCCAAGCCATGTCACACAGATAATCTCGGCCTGCGGCCATCGGGCCTGAATGTCGATTGCCAGTTGTTCCAGTCCCGCACGATCAAGGAAATACAGCACCTCCGACAGGATCAGCAGATCGAAATCGCCCTCTGGCAAGGGGCCGGGGTAGAAGCCCTGAACGAACCGGCCTTGGGGAACCGCCTGCCGTGCGGCGCGCAGGGCGGTGTCTACCGCGTCCATCCCGGTGTAGCGCGCGCAGAGGTCGATTAGATGCCGCGCCAATTGCCCGTTGCCGCAACCCAACTCAAAGGCCGAGCGGTATCCGCTTTGTGACAGCGCCGCACGGGTTGCTGCAAATTTGGCTTGCTCATACGCGCTATCTTCAAACCCCCAAGGATCGCTGGTTTCTGCATAAAGCCCTTGCAGGTGATCCAACCCCACACCCATCACGGCATCCTCCAGAAAATTTCGTCGTTCAGGGCGAAGAGGTCGACCATGGCTTCGGGCAAGACAAAGCCGTCGGGGGCGTCCTGCACGATCTGTCCAAGCTGGCTACGATGCGCCCGGATCCCGGCGATTTTGGTCTTGCGCACCGCAGAGGTATTAAGGCGGACAGGGTCATATCGCGCGGTATTCTGTGCAAACCCTGGATCGTCCCAACGGCTCCAGACCGGGTAGCTGTGGAAATGCAGGTCGGGCCGTTTTTCCCGCAGGGTTTCGGCATGCTGCGCCGTTGTTTGATGGTCGCAATGCTTGTCTTCGCGGGCCGGCACAAAGACGTGCTTTGCTTTGTGTCTGTCGATCACTTCGGTGAGCGCTGCCAAAACTTCGGTTTCAGCGACCACATGCAGGCGGCTGTCGGGCAAGCCGAGCCATGTCACGTCGTCAGCCGTGCCGCCCAAGATTTCAACTGCTTTGATCAACTCGATGTGGCGTTCAGCGGCCAATCGCGCTGACGGCCAGTTAACGGAGGACGGGTGGCTGGCGCTCCCGTCGGTCAGGCAGATCACATGTGCGCCTGCATCCGCGAAGGCGCGGGCGAGCAAGCCTCCACATGCAAGGGTTTCGTCATCAGGATGAGGAGCCAGAATCACAATCTTCTCGTGGCCCGAGAGGGCTTGGTGGAGGGCTGAGTTTCCACTCATTTAAAGACCCCCCAGATTGTTCCTTCACTGGAAAGGGCATGGCGTGCGGCGCGCTGCAAAAACGCATCCCGTGCGGCTTGGCGCAGGTAGACCGACAAGTCACGCGCCATGCGTCCAGTTTCGGATGCCGCCGCGAAGTGTCGCAGTCCGAGGCTTTGCTCCACCGCTTTGATCGCCTCCAAGGCGACTTCTTCGGTATAAATCCGTGCGGCGATTGAGGTGCTAACGATGGTCTTTTCTGGGGCGTTATCCAAACTGGCAAGCGCCGCGCGTTCCGCCAATGCCATCCCGGCCCAGACACGCATCAGTACCTGCATAAGTCGTGCCAATTGGGCGTCAGCCTCTAACCGGTCCATGTCGCGAAGAGCGGTTGCCGCCGCATCGATCAGCCCTGCCGCCGCACCGGCTTGAAGTGCGGCGATCCGCCAGACCCCACCCACGAAATGCGGCTCTTTCAGATAGTCGCCGGGGACGCCGATAAGGTTTTCATTAGTCACGGCTATGCCGGAAAGATCGAACTTGCCCGAGGCAGTGGCCTGCATGCCCAACATATCCCATTGCAAAGCATCGCCGCGTTGTGGGTCGGTCACGTCAATCAGCGCAAGTTGTACTTTGGGGCCAGAATTCACCGAAATGAGTGCATGGGTGACAGTGCCAAGGCCTGAGGCAAAAACCTTTTCACCCTGCAATGCACCGTCGCTAATCGTAGCAGGGTTTTGACCATCTGCGCCCCATACCCCCAAAAGGCCACCTTGCCGGGTCAGTTCTTTTGCGTGGCTTGCCTGCGCGGTATTGCCGTACAGATGGATGAGCCGCAGCGCGTTCACATGGCCCTCCCACAACCGCCCGACGCTAAGATTGGCCGCGCCAATCTGCATCAGCGCGTGAACGGTGCGTAGCGGCGTGGTCGCGCCGTCCTCCAGCATCAGTCCGGCGTCGCGAAGAATGTCGATGGATGTGCCGATCGGCCTTTCGCCGGTTTCTTCTTTCCGTGCTGCCGTGCGCAATGCATGTCTGGCGGCATCTTTCAAAACGTTAAATTGGGATGCGGGCGGGAATGGATCGAAACGCGGCGCACTGTTCATGGCAGGGCCCTACAACTGGCAATATGAAAAACCATCAAATCAGGCGTCACAATTCACTCCCTATTTATGGAACGGGAAGCTTGCGCGAACGGCAGCACTTCCCATGCGAGTGCAACAGTTCAACTTATGAGATGGTTCCCGCCCACGTTGCAGTCTTGCAAGGCGCGCGGAGTGGGCGCGTTTATCCTTCGGGGATGTCGCCCATCACTTTGGGGACATGGTAGCCTTTTTGCACCGCGTCCCGCGCCCGCAGGCGTTGGTACCACGCACGCACATTAGGATAATCGGCAAGGTCAATCTGCTGCCATTCATAGCGCGAAACCCAAGGCCAGCAGGCCATATCGGCGATCGAATATTCGCCGCAGATATGGTCGCGCCCTTCAAGTTGTTTGTCGAGCACGGAGTAGAGGCGTTTGACCTCAGCGCCAAACCGCTCTTCGGCATAGGCGGCTTTGCCGGGGTTGAAATGCAAGAAATGATGCGCTTGCCCGGCCATGGGGCCGAAACCGCCCATCTGCCACATCAGCCATTGCATCACCTCAGCTCGCTCCGCCTGACCTTCGGGCAAGAAGCGGCCATGCTTCTCGGCCAGATACCACATGATCGCGCCGGATTCCATCAAGCTGATCCCGGCCTCATGATCGACGATGGCGGGGATTTTGTTGTTGGGGCTGATCTTTAGAAACTCGGGGGCGTGTTGTTCATCTTTGCCAATATTTATGGCATGCACGTTGTAGTCGATCCCTAATTCTTCGAGTAGGATTGAGACCTTGCGGCCGTTTGGGGTGGTCCATGTATAAAGGTCGATCATCGCTTTTGGTCCTGTCTATGGATGCGCGCGGATTGATTTCTTGCAATGTTAAGCAGGCAGGCAAGGTTGGGTCAATGTACAGTCCTATCAGACGCCCGGCGTGAAGGCCGAAGAGAAACCCATGCATTTTGCGCTTGCACGCGAAGGGTGTAACAAGGTTCATCGGGTCAATCTGCCGCGCCATGACCCCAGAACGCTGCCAAATGACGATATTGAAGGAAACTCTGACGTGAGCACGAGCCAAGCCGACGCCTTTACCGCCTACCACAGTCATGGCTTTGTCCGCGTGGCCACCTGCACACCGCGGGTGCGGCCTGCCGATGTGACGTTTAACCGTGATAGCCTGCTGGAGGAAATGCGCCGAGCAGATGCGGCGCGCGTCGATCTATTGGTTTGCCCGGAACTGTCGCTTTCCTCCTATGCAATTGACGATCTGCATATGCAGGACGCGCTGCTGAATGCTGTTGAAGAGGCGCTTGGCTTTTTGATTGAGGCCAGCGCCGAGATGACGCCGGTGATCCTACTTGGGGCGCCGTTGCGCCGCGAGGGGCGGCTTTACAACTGTGCCATCGCTATCTCGCGCGGGGTGGTGTTGGGCGTGGTGCCGAAATCCTACCTGCCAAACTACCGCGAGTTCTATGAGAAGCGCTGGTTTGCCCACGGCCGTGACACCAGCGGTGAAATCACCGTGGCGGGGCGTCGCGTTCCCTTTGGCGACGATCTGATTTTTGAAGCGACGGATCTGCCCGGCCTTATCTTCCATGCCGAGATCTGCGAAGACCTTTGGACCCCCGCGCCGCCCTCGTCGGATGCCGCACTTGGGGGGGCGTTGATCCTTGCCAACCTTTCGGCCTCCAATATCGTCATCGGCAAATCCTTTGACCGCCACCTTCTGTGCCGGTCGCAATCCATGCGGGCCTTTGCCGCTTACGTTTATTCCGCCGCCGGTCCGGGTGAGAGCACGACTGATCTCGCGTGGGACGGGCAGGGGATGATCCACGAACTGGGCGATCTGCTGGCGGAATCCACCCGCTTTCCGTTGGAGCCGGAACTAACCATCGCCGATGTGGACTGCGGGCGGATTCAATCAGAGCGGATGCGGACGGGCAGTTTCCATGACGCCGCCCGGCACCGTGCATCGTCATTCCGCCGCGTGACGTTCACCCATCAGCCGCATTATGATAACGCAGGCCTCGTACGTCCGGTGCGCCGTTTCCCCTATGTGCCGAACCGCGAAAGCCATCTGGATCAAGATTGCTATGAAGCGTTCAACATTCAGGTCGAAGGCCTGCGCCGCCGGTTCGAGGCGACCAAGAGCAAGACCATGGTTATCGGCATTTCTGGCGGGCTCGATTCCACCCATGCGTTGATCGTGGCGGCCAAAGCCTGTGACCGGATGGGCATCCCGCGCGACCGTATTTTGGGGTTCACAATGCCCGGCTTTGCCACGTCTGAGGGCACGAAGTCGAACGCATGGAAGCTGATGCGCGCCATGGGCATCAGCGCTGATGAGATCGACATCCGCCCCGCCGCACGGCAGATGCTGGAGGATATGGATCACCCCTTCTCAGACGGGGAGCCGGTTTACGACATCACCTTTGAAAACGTGCAGGCCGGGCTGCGCACGGATTACCTCTTCCGGCTGGCCAACCAGCGGCAGGGCTTCGTCATCGGCACGGGCGATCTGAGTGAGCTGGCCCTTGGCTGGTGCACCTACGGCGTTGGCGATCAGATGAGCCATTATGCCGTGAACACCGGCGTGCCGAAGACATTGATCCAATATCTCATCCGTTGGGCCACCCGTTCGGGGCAGTTCGACGCTGAGACCGATAAAGTGCTCGACGCCATTCTGGAGACCGAAATCTCCCCCGAACTGGTCCCGGCCGGAGAGGGTGAGGAGATTCAAAGCACCGAGGCGATGATCGGCCCCTATGAGTTAAATGACTTCTTCCTCTTTCACACGATGCGCTACGGGCTCACGCCATCAAAGGTGGCCTTTCTGGCGTGGCACGCTTGGCATGATACCGAACAGGGGCGCTGGCCGGATGGTTTCCCGCAGGCCAAACGCAATGCCTATGACCTCGAAACCATCCGCCATTGGCTCGAGAAATTCCTGCACCGGTTCTTTGCCACCAGCCAGTTCAAACGCTCGGCCTTGCCGAATGGGCCCAAGGTCAGCGCCGGGGGCGCGTTGTCGCCGCGCGGTGACTGGCGCGCGCCTTCGGATAGTGTGGCAACCCCGTGGTTGGAGGAGTTGCGCAGCAACGTGCCGGAAAGCTGGCCGAAAGGCTAAGCCGCGCTATTCCTCGCGGCTCAACTCGCCTTCGACAAAGTTCGGGGTTAGCGGCGGCGCGGCGTGACGCTCTTGGGTTTCAGGATCACTGCGCAGGGTCATGCGCAGTAGGCCCCATGCGACAATCGCAAGTTGAAACGCCCCAAGGGCCAGCGGCAGGCCCCGCGGCCCTAGCGTATCGAGCAACACACCGGCCAGCAGCGGTCCGATTGCCGCGCCGATGCCTTGCATCAGCACCAAGCCGCCCGAGACGGCGATCACCGCCGACCCCGGCGCGCGGTCGTTCACATGGGCGATGACGATGGACTGGGCGGGTAGGACTAGTCCGCCGATGGCGAACCCCAGAACCAGCAGCATCGTCCCCGTCGGCGCCGGGATCGGCAGGGTCAGCAACATTAGCGCGCTGCCTGCGGCGGCCAGCCCCACGCCAAGACCGCGACGGCTCATCCGGTCGGACATCCAGCCCAGCGGAAACTGAAGCACCAAGCCGCCGATGGTAAAGGCCGCGATCAGTAGGGCGATGCGGGACTGCGTGTATCCCATTTCCTGAGCAAAGAGCGGTGCCAGCCCGTAGAATGTCCCGATGGAGGCCCCGACCAGTCCGGCGGCCACCGCGCCATAGGGCGACAGGCCCCAAAGGCGGCGCAGGGAGGGGGGCTCTTGCGCGCCTTCGGCACGCGGCCCTTCGACACGGGTGAGCGAGATCGGCACGAGCGACAGCGACATCACGATCGAGACAAGCACGAAGAGGATAAATTCAGCTGGATCCCCGAGGTTGAGCAGAAACTGCCCCGCAGCGCCCGATGCCATGCCGACCATCCCGTAAACCGCCAACAACTTGCCGCGCTGTGCCGAACTGACCGACGCGTTAAGCCAGCTTTCCGTCACGATGATCAACCCGGCAAAGGCAAAGCCCGTCAGGCAGCGCACCGCGATCCAGACCCACGGATCGATAAAGGCCAGATGCATCAGCGCCGCCGCCGAGGCAACAGAGGCGAGCGCGGCAAAGGTGCGGATATGGCCCACGCCGCTGATTAGGCGCGGAGCGACGAATGAGCCGACGCTTAGCCCGGCGAAAAAGCCCGACATGATTAGGCCCGTGGTGACCCCGCCAAAGCCTTCAAGCCCCGCTCGGATGGCCAAAAGCGTACCTTGCAACCCATTGCTCATCTGTAAAAGCGAAAAGCCCAATAGCAATGTCACCAGTGGCATAACGGTAGCGCGCATAATGTCCCCTTGGTCTTAAATACGGCCTCGGCATAGGCCATCTTGGCCCGGTGATCCCAAAATATGTGCGGCTGATCTGTAATTTCTAGTATTCAACCCTGACGCTCTTCCACCAGACTTGGTTGCGCGTCATAGTCGTATCAGCCTGCGGCTCCTTCGTGGAATGCTTGGCCATCGATCAAGCAGATTTGACGTGCCTTTTTTGGGGGAATGCTCAATTATGCGCCTTGTAACGCCATTTGAAAGCGCACTCTTGTGAAATCTTTGCGCCAATTTATCGTATTTTTGCTGGTTCTCGTGGCTGGGCTCTATGTGATGTTAACCTATGTGCCCGCGTCGCGCCCCTTTGTGGCCGATACCGGTTTGCTTGAACTCTTGGGAATTGATCCCGCACCGGAGGAAGCGGACGGTGGCGGTGCTGGCTGGGGCGGCGGCGGGCCGTCTCTGGTGGTAACCGCAGAGGTGGGTGAAGAGACATTGGCCGACCGCATCACCGCAATCGGCGACGGGCGTGCACGCCGGTCAGTGACCGTGCGGTCCAACGCTGTGGGGGTCATCACCGAACTCAATCTGCCCGCCGGGCAATTGATTGAGGCGGGCACGGTGATCGCTCTGTTGGAGAATGAAGCCGAGCGGATTGCGCAGAAACAGGCCGAGTTGCAACTAGAGAATGCCCGCACCGAACAAGTGCGCGTTGAGCGGTTGCAAAACACCGGCGCGGTCAGCGAAGTGCGCCTGCGCGAGACTGAGCTGGCCTTGGAGAGCGCCGAACTCGCTCTGAGCCAAGCGCAGTTTGATCTGTCCCAACGCCGGATCCTCGCGCCGATCTCGGGCTGGGTTGGGATCACCGACATTGAGGAAGGTGACCGCGTCAATGCCCAAGACGAGCTTGCCACAATCACCGACCGCAGCGAAATTCTGATTGATTTTCGCGTGCCGGAACGGGTGGTCAGCAAATTGGCCTTGGGCAAAGAGATTACGGTTACCCCTCTTGGTATGCGGGATCTAACGCTTAAGGGCGAAGTCAGCGCGATCGACAGCGTGATCGACCGCGCCAGCCGTACCCTTTTGGTGCAGGGCCGGGTGCCCAACGAAGATGACCAGCTGCGTGCAGGTATGGCTTTTTCCGTTAGCCTCACATTTGTCGGAGAGGCGCTTTTGGCGATCCCACCGTTGGCGGTGCAGTGGTCTTCTGATGGGCCGTTTGTTTGGACGGTTCGAGAGGGCAAGACACACCAAGTCACGGTTGAAATCGCGCAGCGCAACAGCGACTCCGTGTTGGTCCTGTCGGAGGGGCTGACCGCGGCTGATGTCGTTGTAACCGAGGGCGTGCAAACCCTGCGCGAAGGCGGCGATGTCCGAGAGGTCAATCGATCTGGCAGCGTGCAGTCAGACGCAGCCCCCGCAGAAAAGAAAACCCTATGAGCGCCGAGGCATCTGGCGAAGGCGCGCCACCGCCTTCTACCGGCGCTGGCACCGCGCTGTTTGTCCGGCGCCCAATCCTTGCTTTTGTGTTGAATGCGCTGATCGTGCTGGCGGGCATTGCCGCGCTTTTTGGAGCGGAAATTCGCGAATTGCCCAATGTCGACAGGCCCGTCGTAACCGTCACCACGACATTCTCAGGCGCGTCGCCTGAATCTGTGGATCAAGAGCTGACGGGGCGGATTGAAGGCGCGGTGGGCCGTGTTTCCGGTGTGCGGGCAATATCATCGAACTCACGCTTCGGACGCAGTCGGGTCACGCTGGAGTTCAACGACAGCACCGATATCGACGTGGCCGCCACCGATGTGCGTGACGCTGTCGCGCGGATCGTGAACCAACTCCCTGATGGAGCCGAACAGCCGCAGATCGTCAAGGCTGACGCAAATGCGCAACCGGTAATGCGGATCGCTGTGACGTCAACGGGCCGTTCGCCCGAGGAACTGACCAAACTGGTGCAGGAAAGGGTCGAAGACCGCCTAATCTCGGTCAACGGGGTTGCGGATTTGCAAGTTTACGGCGACCGAGAACCGTTTTTTCGCGTCGATATTGATCAGTTGGAGCTGGCCAGCCGAGGCTTAACCTTGGGTGATATCCAAGGCGCTTTGGCGGATGTCGCTTATGACGCACCTGCGGGCGATCTGGCGGGGGACCGCCAGTCGATCAACGTGCGGACAACAGCCAGCGTCGCGACCACGCAGGCGTTCGAGGCGATGGAAATCAAGGAGAATGTCCGGCTTGGCGATGTTGCTCAGGTGACACTCGGTCCCGCCGAGGGAGAGACGATCTTACGCGCGAACGGGCAATTGGGGTTGGGCATCGGAATTATTCGGCAGGCAACCTCGAACACGTTAGAAATCTCAAACGACGTGCGCGCCGTGGTTGCGGAATTGAACGACACCTTGCCCGATGATGTGCGGATCTTTGTAACCTCTGATGACGCGACCTTTATCTCGGGTTCGATCCGCGAAGTGCTGTCCACGCTGGCCTTTGCCGTCGGCATCGTAGTCGCGGTGATTTTCATCTTTTTGCGCGATTTCCGCGCCACGTTAATCCCGGCACTTACCCTTCCTGTCGCCTTGATCGGCACGTTGGCGGCGATCTACCTTGTTGGTTTTTCGATCAATATCCTGACACTTCTCGCCTTGGTTCTGGCCACGGGCATGGTGGTGGATGATGCGATTGTGGTGTTGGAAAACATCGTGCGCCAGCGTTCGGCAGGCATGGGGCCACGGGCGGCAGCGGTTTTGGGCACATCACAAGTGTTCTTTGCCGTGGTCACAACTACGGCGACGCTGGCGGCGGTTTTCATTCCGCTGTCTTTCCTGCCGGGCCAAGCGGGTGGGTTGTTCCGTGAATTCGGCTTTACGCTGGCCATCGCGGTAATGCTGTCATCCGTCGTGGCGCTCAGCCTTTGTCCGGTGTTGGCCAGTCGACTGTTGACCCGACCTGCGGTCGAAAATCCGCGTGGGCCGGTGGTGGCGCTTGGCAACGGGCTTTATCGACTTTACGCCGCGACGCTTCGCTGGGCGCTGGCAATGCCCTATGTTGTGGTGCTGATCGCCGCTTTCGTGGCGCTGACGGCGGCGTTGGTCTCAGGCGAAATTCGCCAAGAGCTGACACCGCGTGAAGACCGGGCCGTTGCTTTGCTCAGCGTCACGGCCCCGCAGGGTGTCTCGCTTGAGTATACCCAAGGTAAAATGCGCGAGATCGAAGACCTTATCACTCCGCTACAGCAAACCGGAGAGGTAACGAACATCTTCTCCATCACCGGATTTGGCGCGGATAATCGGGGGTTCATGGTGTTCACCCTTGCCGGTTGGGCAGACCGCGAACGCGCGCAGGATGAGATCGTGGGCGAAATGAACGGCAAGCTGCGCGGCATCGTCGGGGTGCGGGCTTTTGCGATCCAGCCCAACTCTCTTGGTATTCGCGGTGCAGGGCGCGGGCTGTCTTTTGCGATCACTGGGAACAACTATGAGCAACTGTCCGAGGTTGCACAGGCGATGGTTGACCGACTGAGCACAGACCCCGCTATGGGGCAGGTTCGGTTGGAGTATGAGCGCACACAGCCGCAGTTGTTCGTGCAGATTGACCGGACATTGGCCGCCGATTTAGGCGTTGATATCACCGGTTTGGGTCAGGCTTTGCAGGCCATGCTCGACGGGCGAGAGGTCGCGTCGGTGTTTATCGATGATACCAGCTATGGGGTGCAGATGCTGTCGACCTCAGACCCCGTGAACGACCCGCGTGACCTTGAAAATGTCTTTGTGCAATCCGGCACCGGGCAGATGATTTCGCTGGCCAGTTTCGTCACGCTAGAGGAACGCGCCGTGGCACCCGAGTTGGACCGCGAAGATCAGAACCGCTCAGTCGAGATCTCTGCCGGGCTGACACCGGGCCTGTCGTTGGGTGATGCGTTGGTGCAAGTGCGGGCAATCGGCGATGAAGTGCTCGCCGATGAAAACCTCATCGTGCCCTTGGCCGAGGCGGCCGCATTGGATCAGACCAGCTCGGGGCTTTTTGTGACATTCGGCTTTGCGATCCTTGTGGTTTTCCTCGTGCTTGCCGCACAGTTTGAAAGCTTCATCTCGGCTGTTGTGGTGATGGCGACAGTGCCATTGGGGTTGGCCTGTGCGATCTTTGCACTGCTGATGACGGGGCAAAGCTTGAACGTCTATAGCCAGATTGGTTTGGTGATGCTGATCGGGATTATGGCAAAAAATGGGATTTTGATCGTTGAATTTGCCAATCAGTTACGCGATCAGGGTGCCGATATTCATGAGGCAATTTTTGGCGCCTCGACGATCCGGCTGCGCCCGGTCATGATGACGATGACCTCGACCGTGCTGGGGGGCGTGCCGCTGATCTTGTCTTCGGGCGCGGGGGCCGAGGCGCGCGAGGCATTGGGTTGGGTGATCGTCGGTGGTTTGGGCATGGCCACGCTTTCCACCCTATATCTCACGCCGATCGCCTACTTCCTACTGGCGCGGTTCACCACGCCAAAAGCCGCTGAAGAAGCCCGGCTGCAACGCGAACTGTCTGAAGCACAGCCTGTCTGAACGGGCCTTTCGGGTGATATTTTGTGACACATGCAACTTCCCCCTGCGGTAGGCGTTTAGCCATGTAGGACCGAACCGAGAGGGACATAACTGTGCGCGGCGATTTGAGTTTGGCACAGGCGGGCCAAGGGCGTCCGACTGATGCGGCAAGCAGCCAAAGCCTTTTCAACGACAGCACCACATGGCGCGTCGCGCGGGCTGACCGTTTTGGTCTCATCGTGGATGCGGCGGATTACTTCCGGGTTTTGCGTGAGATTTTCTTTGGGGCGCGGCAGCAGTTGATGTTGATCGGCTGGGATTTTGATTTTGAGCTTGAGATGCTGCCGGGCGAAAGCGACGAAAACGGCAATGCGCCGGATGGCTTTCCCAATCAACTTGGGGCCTTTGTCGAAGCGGTGGTTGAGCATACGCCGGAACTGAATGTCTATCTGCTGAAATGGAATGGGGCGGTGTTGGCCGCGCCGGGGCGTCTGGTACCGTCGCTTGCGCTGAGCCTATTCGGGGGTGATCGGATTCATTTCGCGTTGGACGGACACCACCCCTTTGGCGCCTGCCACCATCAAAAGATCGTCGTGGCCGATGATGCGCTGGCCTTTTGCGGCGGGATCGACGCGACCGAAGATCGCTGGGATACGCCTGAGCACCTGCCGAACGATCCGCGCCGAATTCGTAAAGATGGCACACCATCCGACCCATGGCATGACGCAACTTCGGCCATGTCTGGCCCTGCCGCCGCGGCGTTCGGTGAACTCTCTCGTCGTCGATGGCTGCGGGCCACGGGGGATGAGATTGAACAGCCCAGCGATATGTCGCAGTCAGAATGGCCCGACCGCCTGCCCGTTGATGCCGAAGGCATTGATGTGGGGATCGCACGGACCGAGCCGCCATTCGATGACGCCCCCTTGGTCAACGAGATTGAGCAACTCTACCTCTCAGGAATCAAGTCTGCGCGCGAATATATCTATATTGAATCTCAGTATCTGGCCGCAGAAACGGTTTGCGAGGCGTTGAAGGCCCGGTTGGCTGAAAAGGACGGCCCGGAGATTGTTATCATCAACCCGCGCGATGCGGAATCGCAGTTGGAAGATGACGCCATGCATGTCCTGCGGGAACGGTTGGTCGAAGAGCTTAAGCGCGCCGACCATCAAAACCGTTTCCGCATTTGTTTCCCTGTCACCGAAGCAGGGGAGCCGATCTATGTACATGCGAAGATTATGATTATCGACGACCACCTTTTGCGATTGGGGTCGAGCAACCTCAATAACCGCTCAATGGGGTTTGACACGGAATGCGATGTCGCGATTGAGCAGCCCGCGCAGGTGATCGAAGGGTTTAGGAACCGCCTGATCGGTGAACATCTGGGCCAAACGCCAGAGCGCGTGGCCGAGGTAATGGCCCGAACTGGATCAATGATCGGAATGATTGAGACTCTCAACGGCAAGAAAGGCCGAGGGCTTCGCGCCGTCTTTCGAGACACAGAGACAGTGATGGGAGGCTTTCTTGCCAATACCCGCCTGCTCGACCCGCGCTATCATCCCGGAGAGGATACCTCGACCGGGCGCGGTATCCGCCCGCGCCATTTGGCGTTGATTGCGGGCGGCTTGGGTGTTGCTTGGATGGCATGGCGCAAATGGGGGCGCCGGGATTAGCATCGCCCCTTCAAGTCAAAGTTTTGATTGCACTGTAAGCGGTTTTTCAAAGCCTGTTCCGGTTAAGGCGGGCTGTCGTTCCGCTGCTGTCGGTGGGGCAGACAGCACCCGCCGTGATGCTTCGGCAATCCACGCGATGCCCAAAAGCGCGCCTGTTCCGAGTACGGGTAGAACCCAAACCATCCACACGGCTTCCGGTTTGGCGAGCATCAAAGTCTGACAAAACAGTGCCAGAACGGTCCCACTTGCAAAGATAAGAAGCCCATGCTGCCCAATCAGGCGGAAGGGGCTGGCCATCCGATGCGCTGCCATGCGGGTCACTGTGGGAAGTTGCGACAAGAAATACCCCAAAGCCAGAATATGAATGAACCGAGGGGCCGAGAGATAGGTTTTGTCATGCGACGTTAAGTTGAAAGGCACGCCAGCCTCTCGCAAATGATGCATCTGAAGGTTCAAGAACTGACCCAATCCTGGCACGTATTTCCATGCAAGTATCCCCAGCAGCACTGTGACTGACAGCCAGAACAGCGCCCTGGACTGGGGAAAGAACCGATAGCCTTGGCGTTGGCTGAGCCCCACGAGCAGCCCGCAGATAAAAATCGCCTGCCATGCGAAGGGATTGAAAAACCAGCCGCCCGGATTGGGATAGTTTGGAAGGTTCAGGCGGTAAATTCCGGTCACGAGCCATAGGGTAAGCGACAGGGCCAACAGCAGCCGGGGCCGACGTAGCCCAAGCATGATCGCCGCCGGGGCGCAAACGAGCAGAACCGAATAGGCGGGCAAAATGTTCACATAGCCGAACTGATGCGTCAAAAGCGGGATGCCGATCAGAGCTTGGGTCGGGTTTTGAAATACCTGTCGCATGTTGATCTTGGTCAGGAACTCAGCCTGCGTGGTGATCTGAAACGCTGCCGCAAAGATGCCCAATGCCACGGCAGAAAGCGCGATCTGCACGACGTAGAGCGACCACGCGCGTTTCCACAACGGCGCAATTGCACGCCAAAGACCATGGCTCATGCGGTCTTTTTCGATAAACCTAGGCGTATAGGCCAGACCTGCGGCGATACCGGACATGAGGAAAAACGCCTCTGCAGCATCGGCAAAGCCAAGGTTGCGGATGGTCAAATACTCATAGGGGTTCCCTGGCACGTGATTGATAAAAATCATTACCAGCGCGATGCCGCGAAACACATCAATGCGCGGATCGCGGGGGGCTTTGCCCACGCGCACGGTCCCGACGGCCGCGGCCGCAGGGGGTAGGCCGGGATTATGCTGTTGCATGTGTCAGGTCCGGCGAAGTGGCTTTGGGCATCAAGTGTTCATCATTCCATGTCAGGCGCCAGACATCGCAGATGCTATCGTACTCTGTCACAACATCTAGGGGGGCCGCATCTTCAGGCACAGCGAACAGGACACGGTTCAGCGGAAGGGAGGTCCAGGCGATGAGAAAGGGGGCAAACAGCATCGGGACAGCCACTGGCAGCAGCCAGATTGTCAGGTCAGGTGCCAGCCACTGCACCGCAGCGATGATCGCCGCACCGACCAAAACGATCCAATACCCAGCCGCCCAACCGTCACATAGGCTGAGTTGCCCTTCGTTGCGCTGATTGGCAGGCCAGCCGCCGTCTTGCCCCGATAGAACCTGCACCACGGCACGGCTATGATAAAGCAGCATCAACGGGGCTAAAAGCGTGGTCAGAATGATCTCGGTCAGCACGGAAAGCGCCATGCGCAGGCTGCGGCCAAAATCTCGTGCGCGATCAAGCAAGATGGCATGCAGAAGGATCAGCATTTTTGGCACCACCAGCAGGCCCAGAACGCCCAAGGCCAGCAACGTGATTTCGCGTGTGCTGGTGTCAGGGAATACGGGGAAGAGTTGGTACGGCCCGGGGAAATACTCCGGCGGCGGCGCGTAAAGCGTGCTGATGGCCGAGGTGACCAAAAACGCCGCCCAGAGGAGAGAGACAACATAGGCGGTCACATTCTGGAGGAACACAAACCGGCTCCAACCCGCAAGTCCGGGGGCAAAGATCAACCGGGAATGTTGCAGGTTACCTTGGCACCAGCGACGCTCTCTTCTGGCGAAAGAAAGCACGTTTTCCGGACCTTCCTCGAATGAGCCGCCTAAGGTTTCATCAACCTCAACCTTCCAGCCTGCACGGGCGAGAAGCGCGGCCTCTACATAGTCATGACTTAGGATATGGCCGCCCAATGGGGGCGGGCCGGAAAGCTCAGGGAGGGCGCAACTTTCCGCGAAAGCCTGTACCCGAATAATTGCGTTATGGCCCCAGAACGGCCCCGTCGGCCCCTGCATGCGCGCGAGGCCACGGGTGAAGATCGGGCCATGAAACCATGAGGCAAACTGCAGAGCGCGGCCAAAAAAGGACCGCGCGCCGATGATTTTGGGAAGGGTCTGTAACAAGCCAAGCTGCGGATCGGACTGCATACGGGCAATCATCGCCCGGACTGTGTCGCCCTCCATCAGACTGTCTGCATCAAGGATCACGGCAAGTTCATAGGCCCCGCCCGAAGTGCGGATGAACTCTTCGATATTGCCAGCCTTGCGGCCCGAATTGTCGCGCCGCCTGCGGTAGAAAATGCGCCCCGCACCATCCGTTTCCCGCAGCAATCGGGCAAAGGCGAATTGTTCTTTACCCGCAAGCCCATCATCGCGGGTGTCGGACAGAACGACAAAATCTGCGGTCACATCGGCCCGTGCGACAGACCGGTCTATGGCTGCGATGCGTGCGAATGTGGTCAGCGGGTCTTCGTTACAGATCGGCACGGCGATCACGGTGCGGGGCTGCGGCGCATGAAGGTCGGGGCGAAGGGCGGTTGTTCTACCCCCGAACAAGCCGATCAACGCAAGCGACGCGCCCCATGCCAGCCAAGCTGTGGTGACGAAAACAAGTACGGCGCGGATGCCATCCCAACCGCTGAAACCATCCCGTGCAGCCGCTTCTGCCAATAGCATCGAAGCCAAGGCAGCACAGCCAAGCGAAATGGTCACGGCAAGCGCCCGCGCGAAGCGGGTGGGGGTATCCGCCGCCAATTGCCGTTGCTGGAGTGTCATTGAGCTTAGGCCTTGCGGCGCAGCAACAAGGCCCGCGTCAGTTCAGCGATCCCAAGCCGTTGGGCGCGCCGTTCCAATGTTTGACGAGGCATGACAAGGGGGGCGACCGGGGGCATCCAATCCTCCACTGTCGTTGTCATTGCCGAATAGGGGGGCTCCCCATCGTTAGTGCTCATGCGTTGATCCATTGGTACACCCATGTCTCTGTAAGATTTCGGTCATATCCCGATAGAACTGCCTTAATCTCGACGATGGCGTCGGCCTCGGCGCGCAATTCCAGCACCAACCGCCATTCATTTCTGCCATCTACACGGCTTAGGATTGCCTCTACTATTTCCCCATTCTGCGCGCTGACAACAGGCTCCAGCTCTGCGTCGCTTGGCATATCGCTCAGTTGGCCGCCGGCAAAATCAATAACGAATTTGCGCGTTTCGGTATCTGCTTCAACACCTGCTACCCCTCCGTGGCCAGAGCGTAGCCGCACAACACGGCCAAGGGTCTGAGATGTCGCACCCGGTGGGTTCATCCCCCAGTGCATACGGTAACTATAACCCAATTCGTCCCCGGCAAGGGTATCGGCCTCAGGAATCCAATAAGCGACGATATTATCGTTGCCTTCCAAATCCGAAGGGATCTCAACCAAACGCACCATGCCTTTGCCCCAATCGCCCATCGGCTCGATCATCAACGAGGGGCGGCGCTCGTAATGGGCCTGCGCATCAAGGTAATGCTCAAAATCTCGGTTGCGTTGGGCCAACCCGAAGGAGCGCGGGTTTTCGGCCCCGAAATACGAGCTTGCAAGCCGTGGTGGATTGTTCAGCGGCCGACAGAGGGTCGTGTCTTTGCCGACGTTCAGCACCAAGACTTCGCTGTCATGTACCGAGGGGCGAAAATCGTCGAAATCACCCTTGTCCGCACCGTTGTGTAGGAACATCGACGTAAGCGGCGCAATGCCAAGCTGTTTGACATCCTTACGCAGGAAAAGGCGCATTGTGACTTCAACGACCGTCGTCTCACCCGGTGTGACGGCAAACTGATACGCGCCGGTAACCGAGGGGCTATCGAGGGCAGCATAGATCATGACCGTAGTGTCGCCCGGTTCAGGTCGGCGCAGCCATACCTCGCTGAACCGGGGGAATTCCTCCCCTTCTGACAGTCCGGTGTTAACGGCAAGGCCGCGGGCGCTCAGCCCATAAAGGGTGTCTTTGCCAAGAGCGCGGAAATAGCTGGCCCCTTGAAAAACGATTAGCTCGTCGAAAACATCGGCGCGGTTCAGCGGTGTATGCAGCCGAAAACCAGCCACTCCCGGCATCTCGGCATTGGGCGGAACCGATTGGGCGAGGTCGTCATTGTCATATTCAAAATCGGCTGTGGTAAAGCCCATCGGCGCCACCGCGTCGCCATCGACTTCGTTGATCTTGACCGCTTCTTTGAAGAGCCAGCCGGGGTGGAAGGCATGCAACCTAAAGGTAACACCCTTTTCCTGCCAGCGTGCCTGTTCTGGACGGAAACGGATCCGTTGGTAGGCGTCGTAATCAAGGTCCGCGAGGAAACCCTCAACAGGTTCAGGGGCGACGTAGGCCGATTGGGCCAACTGCCGCATCTCGTTGACAAGATTATCGAAACTGAAGGACGCTTCGGCTACCTCTTGCGCCTGACTGCGCAAAGGTAAAAGGGCCGCAGCAAAGGACGCAGCCGAGAGCGTCAGAAACTGACGCCGCTCCAAGCCATCGTTTTTCGTTCCTTCAATTCGTTTAGTGCTAGAAACCGACAATGTATTACTCCGAGAGACACGTTAAGAGTGTGCAATTTTTTCCCTATCTAATGCTTTCGGCACCGCTGAAAACTTGAATCTACAATTTTCAGCGAATTGCCGCACGGCAGCGCGGGAAACCGCCGATTGGCTTCGCGTTCTTCGGACATTGCTCAAAATTTCGTCTTGATTTCCGCAGGATCGCCGCTCTTTTGTGACATTGCGCCACGTCTTGGCTGCCTTGAGTCCGGACAACCGCCTTACCAAGCATAGGTTTACCGGAACGCCGGCCCATGCGCCCAAACCGTCATCGAATAGCGCGTGCCACTTGTGACCGGCGTGACCTGATGCAGCGTGAAACTGGGGAAAATGCTCACGCAGCCCTGCGTCCGATTGGCCGTGAGGGTATGAGCGCCCGGCATGACCTCCAAGTCACCACCCTCATAGCTGTCGGCATCGCTGAGCTGTAGGACAAGTGTCAGCTTGCGCTTTCCGGCGGCCGCGCCGCTGCCGATGTCGGAATGCCAGACGAAATGCCCGCTATCGGATGCCTTGTAGATTGCAACCTGAGGGCTTTCGGCGAACTCGGTCAGGTCGAATTCAAAATGCGCGCGGTTGGCTGTGCGCACCAGATCAATCAGCCGCTCCATCACCCATTCCGTGCCCTCTACTTCATCGGTCCAGACAAGTTGGGATTTGCGCAGATTGTGGTCTCTGTTCCGGCCCACCAACAGGGCTTCATCTGTCGGTACGTCCGAAATCCTTCTGATGATGGCATCGCATTCGCTTTGGCTGAATGCAGCCGGCATCGTGTGTAGTGCAAGCATTCCTTCGGTCCTTTGGAATGAGAAGAGCCTTGTTCGAAAGTGCGCGCCCATGGCGGCGAATCTCTCTGAGCGCGGAAGGCTCGGTGAAGTGCCATAGCATGAATTTCAGATCGGAACGCTAGTGCTTATTTACGGGTCCCTCACTCTTTCACTTCTTCTCATCTGATCGGCCCACCGCCTGCGCGGTGAGCCGCTTTTTTCAAACCGCGTCCAGCCCTTGCACCAAGAGTTGATCGAGAAGCTTCTTCTCAGAAGCTGTCAGGGGAATGCCTTCTGCCAGCGTTTCGGCGCGGGCTTTGAAACGGCGTTGCGAAGGCAGTCGTGCCCCCTGGCCGAGGATTGCCTCAAACAGCTGTTCGGCGCGGGCCATTGGATCACCCGGACGCCCGGCGGCGAAGCGGGCCGGGTCAAAAGCGATAATCAGCTCCCCATGGGCCGGGGCAAGGCTAAGCGACCCTAGAGCATCGCGCGCTTCCGGGCTGGTCAGATCACCGATCATAACCCCGGCGAGCAGTTCGATCATCGTGGAGATGGCCGAGCCTTTATGCCCGCCGAAGGGCAGCATGGCACCGGCGAGGGCGGCCTCCGGGTCGGTCGTCGGGCTGCCGTCGGGCGCAATGGCCCAGCCTTCGGGCAGGGGGGTGCCCGCGCGGCGGTGCAATTCAATCTCACCCCGCGCGGCGACGCTGGTGGCAAAGTCAAAGACGTAAGGGTCGCCCCCCGCGCGGGGCCAGCCAAAGGCGAAAGGGTTGGTCCCCATCAGCGGATCGGTTCCGCCCGAAGGGGCGACGCTGGCATAGCTGGGGCACATGGCCATGGCAACGAGGCCCATATCCGTCAGCGCCTCGATCTCGGGCCAAAGGGCGGCGAAATGGGTGCAGTCGTTGATCACCATCGCGGCGATCCCGGTGGCGCGACAGCGTTCGGCCAGCACCGGGGCGCCTGCGTCAAACGCAGCGTTGGAGAATCCGCCGCCCGCGTTCACGCGTACGATGGCGCTTTCGTCGTGGCTCACCTGCGGCACGGCGTCGGGTGTAACTTTGCCTGCTTTGATCGTGCGCAGACAGCCTTCGATCCGATAGATGCCATGGGATTTGCAAGCGTCGCCTTCGCCCGCCACGATCACCCGCGCCAAAGCTGACGCGTTGAGCGGGGATAAGCTCGCACCTTCGAAAATCCGAATGACGATTTCATTCAGTTCGTCGTGGGACAGGGTTGTATCGGTCATCTGGATCCTCGCAGGGCTTGGGTTGCAATCATGCATACATCATGTATGCAGTAGCGAAAAGACGCAAGCTGACACCGGGCCGCGGCCCGCATGAAAGGATAAGACGATGGCCTCTACCCCCCATGGCAAACACCTGATCGCTGGCGAGTGGATCGCGACCGACGCGCGTTTTAGCTCCAGCCCCGCGCACGGAAGCGCACATGAATTCTCGGTCGGCACGGTGGAACTGGTCGACCAAGCCTGCCAAGCCGCCGAAGCTGCGTTCTGGGACTATGGATATTCCAGCCGGGCGACCCGCGCGAAATTTCTGAACGCCATCGCCGATGAGATTGACGCACGCGGGGCTGAGATCACCGAGATCGGCAGCCAAGAAAGCGGCCTGCCCGAAGCGCGCCTTGAAGGGGAGCGGGGCCGGACGGTTGGCCAGTTGCGCCTCTTCGCCTCGCATATTGAAAAGGGTGAGTATCTCGACCGCCGGTTTGACGCGGCGATTCCGGAACGCCAGCCCGCCCCGCGCCCCGCGATCACCATGGTGCAACGCCCGATCGGCCCTGTCGCCGTCTTTGGCGCGTCGAACTTTCCGCTGGCATTCTCGGTTGCGGGTGGTGACACGGCGGCGGCGCTGGCGGCTGGCTGCCCGGTCGTAGTCAAAGGGCATTCCGCCCATCCCGGCACGGGTGAGATTGTTGCCGAAGCGATCCATGCAGCAATCGAAAGCTGTGGCATGCCGCGCGGGGTCTTCTCGCTGATCCAAGGCGGTGACCGCGCGGTTGGTCAGGCCGTCGTGCAGCATCCGCTGATCAAAGCCGTGGGCTTTACCGGTTCTCTCGCCGGGGGGCGGGCGCTGTTTGATCTTTGCGCCGCACGGCCAGAGCCGATCCCCTTCTTTGGGGAGTTGGGCTCGGTCAACCCGATGTTCATGCTGCCCGCCGCAATGGACGCACGGGCTGAGGAGCTGGGCAAAGGCTGGGCGGCATCGCTGACCATGGGCGCGGGCCAGTTCTGCACCAATCCCGGCATCGCCGTGGTGATCGACGGGGCAGGGGCAGACGCCTTCGTGCAAAGTGCCGCCACCGCACTGCAAGACGTGGCCGAACAGGTCATGCTGACCGACGGTATCGCCGAAGCCTTCTGTGCAGGTCGGGACAAGTTCAAATCCGCGCCAAGCCTGCGCCAAGTGCATATGGCCGACAGCACAGGCCGCAACGCCGCCCCAGCCCTGTTCGAGACCACGGGCGCAGAGTTCAAAGCCAACCCGGCGCTGCATGAAGAGGTATTTGGTCCTCTGGGCTTGGTGGTGCGAGTCTCTTCGCTGGAAGAGATGCGCGCACTGGCGGTTGAGCTGGACGGGCAGTTGACCATCACCCTGCATATGGATGACGCGGATGTTAAGTCCGCGCGGGTCTTGATGCCGGTGCTGGAACGCAAAGCCGGGCGTCTGTTGGCAAACGGCTTCCCCACCGGCGTCGAGGTGGTGGACTCCATGGTGCACGGCGGGCCATATCCGGCCAGCACCAACTTTGGCGCGACCAGCGTAGGTACCCTTTCGATCCGGCGTTTCCTGCGGCCTGTTTCCTATCAGAACCTGCCGGAGGCGCTTCTGCCCGAAGACGCGGCGGAGTGACACCAGACCGAGAAAGCCGGGCCGCGTGTCTGGCTTTCTCATTTCAGCCTGAAAATGGAGCGGCTGCGGCTCTATCCCATCCCCAAACAACGACGATAGCGTCTCAATAGTTCAAAAATATGTCGACACACCGGTAAAAATTAAAAATACATATTGTATTTTTAATGAGGACATAGTTCCTTCATACCACCCCGTACCCCGCCCAGAGAGAGTCGGGGGCGACCAACCCAAGAGGGAGATATCTATGAAATTCACGCAACTCGCCGGGAGCCTCGTGGCTGCGACCGTGATCGGCACCGCCGCTCAGGCCGACAAACTGGACGACATCATTTCTTCGGGCACGCTGCGCTGCGCCGTGGTGCTGGACTTCCCGCCCATGGGCTCGCGCGATGACACCAACACCCCCGTCGGCTTCGACGTGGACTATTGCAACGATCTGGCCGCCGCACTGGGCGTCGAAGCCGAGATCGTGGAGACGCCCTTCCCTGACCGTATCCCCGCCCTCGTCTCGGGCCGCGCGGATGTGGGCGTTGCCTCCACCTCCGACACGCTGGAGCGGGCGAAGACGGTTGGCTTCTCGGTCCCCTACTTCGCCTTTACCAACGTTGTGCTGACGCGCGAAGACGCAGGCGTTGACAGCTTTGAAAGCCTCAAGGGCAAAACCGTCGGCTCCGTCGCGGGCACGTTTGAGGCCATCGCGCTGGAAGAGCAGGTCGACGCATGGGACGAGGGCAGCTTCCGCTCCTATCAGAGCCAAGCCGATGTGTTCCTGTCCCTGTCCCAAGGCCAGATCGACGCGACGGTCGTGACCTCCACCGTGGCCTCCTCCATCGTTAACGGCGGCAAATTCGAAGGTCTGACCATCGCGGGCGACGCGCCGTTCGACGTGGACTATGTCGGTCTGATCGGCCTGCGTCAGGAATACGGTCTGCTGAACTATCTCGACCTGTTCGTGAACCAGCAGGTCCGTTCGGGTCGTTATCAAGAACTCTTCGACAAATGGGTCGGCGGCGACGCGCCCGACCTGACCATCGCCAAAGCCTATCGCTGATGGATGCGGGGGCCGCAGTCTGCGGCCCCCACTGCCGATAACCGCTGATCGGAGCAAGAGATGGGCAACTACACCTTTCAATGGCGACAGGCCTTTCGCGCTTTCCCAGAGATGCTGGAAGGCGCGCTGGTTACGCTGCAGATATCGATCCTGTCGATGCTCATCGGCGTGACGATCGCCGTGCTGCTGGCCGTAGGCCGCGATGCCAAGTCGCGCTGGCTGCGGGCGCCTGCGACCGCATGGGTCGAAGTGGCGCGCAACACGCCCGCGCTGTTTCAGATTTACATGGCGCATTTCGGGCTTGGGTCTTTCGGGATTTACCTCAGCCCCTATGCCGCACTGCTGGCCGGGATCGCATTCAACAACGCGGGCTACCTGTGCGAGACGTTCCGCGGCGCGATGCGCGCCATTCCGGGTACGCAACTGCGGGCCGGGCGGTCGCTCGGCATGGGGCAGGCCAAGGCGTTTCGCCTGATTATCCTGCCGCAGATGTTCCGCATCTCCTTCCTGCCGACCACGAACCAGATGATCTGGGCGATCCTGATGACCTCTCTCGGTGTCACGGTGGGGCTGAATTCGGATCTCGCCGGGGTCACGCAAGACCTCAACGCGCGCAGCTTCCGGACCTTTGAATTCTTCGCACTGGCGGCGGTGATCTACTACGTGATCGCCAAAGCCGTGATGCTCGGCGCACGGCTTCTGGCCGCCCGCCTGTTTCGCTACTGAAGGAAGAGAATAGATGTTTGATACGGCTCTGACCTTCAACGACCTGTTGTTCATGCTCAAAGGCGCGGGCGTGACGCTTTCGGTCACCGCATTCGCGGTGGTGGGCGGCACGCTGCTGGGGGTCTTCTTCGGCGTGCTGCGCAGCCAGATCAGCCCTTGGGCGGCACTGCCATTGACCTTTGTGCTGGATATCTTCCGCTCGGTCCCGCTGCTGATCCAGTTGATCCTTGCCAATGCTTTTCAGGCCATCGCGGGCTGGGGGATTTCGCCCTTCGTGACCTCCTGCATCGTGCTGGCGCTTTATACCTCGGCCTATTGCACTGAGATCGTGCGCGGCGCGATTGAGGCGGTGCCTTCGGTCACCCGCCGTGCGGCGCGCTCGCTCGGAATGACTTGGGGCCAAGACCTCACGCAGATCGTCTTTCCCATGGCGCTGCGGGTTGGTCTGCCCAGTTGGATCGGCCTCACGCTTGGCGTGATGAAAGACAGCGCGCTGGTGATGTGGCTCGGCATCATCGAATTGCTGCGCGCCTCGCAAATTCTGGTGACACGCCTGCAAGAGCCGATGTTCATCCTGCTCGTAACGGGTGCGATCTATTTCGCGCTTAGTTTCCCCATTGCCCGGCTTGGCAGCCGCTTGGAAAAAAGGTGGCAAGAAAATGATTGAGATTGAAAACGTCCACAAATCCTTTGGTGCGCTTCAGGTGCTCAAAGGCATCGACCTGACCGTGCAAAGGGGCGAGGTCGTCTCGGTGATCGGCGGCTCGGGTTCGGGCAAATCGACGCTGCTGACCTGTATCAACGGGTTGGAGCCGATCGACAAGGGCCGCATCGTGGTCGACGGCACCGAAGTCCACGCCCGCGATACTGACTTGAACAAGCTGCGCCGTAAAATCGGCATCGTGTTCCAGCAGTTCAACGCCTTCCCGCATCTGACGGTGCTGGAAAACGTGACACTTGCCCCCCGCAAGGTAAAAGGCATGGGCCGCAAGGACGCCGAAGAGATCGCGGTGCAGCAACTCTCGCATGTGGGTCTGGCTGACAAGCTCAACGTCTACCCCAGCCGCCTGTCGGGCGGCCAGCAGCAGCGGATGGCGATTGCGCGTGCATTGGCCATGTCGCCCGATTACATTCTCTTTGACGAGGTGACCTCGGCGCTCGACCCGCAATTGGTGGGCGAGGTGCTCGATACGCTCAAATTGCTTGCAGATGAGGGGATGACGATGATCTGTGTCACCCATGAGATGAGTTTCGCACGCGATGTGTCGGACCGGGTGGCGTTCTTTCACAAGGGCGTCATGGCCGAGATCGGCGCGCCGGATCAGATCTTTGGCGATCCGCAGCAAGAAGAAACCCGCCAATTCTTGTCGAGCGTCCGGTAATGAACCAAACCCCGGTGACGGTCGTCGGCGCGGGCGTGGTGGGCCTGTCCATCGCGCTGGCGCTTCAAGCGCGCGGGCTGCCCGTGCGGGTGATCGACCGTGAAGGCCCGGCAGCGGGCGCCTCAGCGGGCAATGCGGGCGCTTTTGCCTTTACCGAGATCCTGCCGCTCGCCTCGCCCCGGATGATCCGGCAGGCGCCGAAATGGTTGCTTGATCCGCTGGGGCCGCTTTCCGTGCCACCGCGCTACGCCGGGCGGATCGCCCCGTGGATGTGGCGGTTTTGGAAAGCGAGTTGGCCCGCGCAGGTGCGGGCTTCGACCGTGGCGCAAACGGCGCTGATGAAGCTGTCGCAGGCCGCTCTTGATCCGCATCTGGAGTTAAGCGGTCTGGCCCATATGATGCGGCATGATGGGCAGTTGCAGGTCTATGAAAGCGAGGCCGAGTTTCGCGCGTCACTCCCCGGTTGGCAGGCCCGCGAAGAGGCGGGGATCGCCTTCACGCATCTCAAGGGCGATGAGATTGCAGCCTATCAACCCGGTCTTGCGCCCGGCTTCACCCATGCGACCTTCACGCCTGAATGGCAGTCGATCTCGGACCCGCGCGACTATGTGCTGGCAATGGCCGAACGCTTCCGCGCATGGGGCGGGGAGGACACGATCACCCGCGCCGAACGTCTGGTCGCGGGCGGGGTCGAGACCGCCGCTGGCATGATGCCGGGCCGCGTGGTGTTGGCCGCCGGTGCGCATTCGCATCATCTGGCCCGCACCGCTGGCGTGAAAATCCCGCTGGAGACCGAGCGGGGCTATAACACGACCCTGCCCGCCGGGGCCTTCGACCTGAAGCGCCAGATCACCTTCGGCGGCCATGGGTTTGTCATCAGCAAAGCCAGCAACGGCCTGCGCGTCGGCGGGGCGGTGGAACTCGGCGGGCTCGACCTGCCGCCGAACTTTGCCCGGGCCGATGCGATGCTGAAAAAGGCCAAACGTTTTCTGCCGGGGCTCGACACCTCAGGCGGCACGCAGTGGATGGGGTTCCGCCCCTCGCTGCCCGACAGCCTGCCCGCCATCGGCGCGTTGCCGAGCCGCCCGGATGTCCTCTGCGCCTTCGGCCACGGGCATCTGGGTCTTACGCAGTCGGCGGGCACCGCCGCCATCATCGCGGACCTGATGACCGGCCAAGACCCCGGCATCGACCTTGCCCCATTCTCTCCCGCGCGTTTTTAGAGGCTGACATGACGCAACACACATTTCCTTGTATCGACGGCCATACCTGCGGCAATCCTGTGCGGCTCGTTACCGGCGGCGCGCCACTGCTTAAGGGCGCGAACATGCTGGAAAAGCGCGCGCATTTTCTGGCGGAGTACGACTGGATTCGCACCGGTCTGATGTTCGAACCGCGCGGCCATGACCAGATGTCAGGCGCGATCCTTTACCCGCCGACGCGGGATGATTGCGACATCGCGGTGCTGTTCATCGAGACCTCGGGCTGTTTGCCGATGTGCGGCCACGGCACCATCGGCACCGTCACCATCGCGCTTGAAAACGGGCTCGTCACCCCCGCCACCCCCGGCCAATTGCGTCTTGAGACGCCCGCCGGGCGGGTCGACGTGACCTACCGCCAAGAGGGGCGTTTCGTCGAAGAAGTGCGGCTGACCAATGTGCCTGCTTTCCTCCATGCCGAGGGGCTGATGGCGGAGGTCGAGGGCCTGGGCGAAGTGGTGGTTGATGTGGCCTATGGCGGCAATTTCTACGCCATCGTCGAGCCGCAGAAGAATTTTCGCGACATGGCGGATTTCTCGGTTTCTGAACTGGTCGGCCTCAGCCCGAAACTCCGCGCGGCGCTGAACACGAAATATGAATTCATCCACCCCGAACACCCGGCGATCAACGGGCTGAGCCACATCCTCTGGACCGGTGCCGCCCAAGCGCCCGAGGCCCACGCCCGCAACGCGGTCTTCTACGGCGACAAGGCGATCGACCGTTCCCCCTGCGGCACCGGCACCTCGGCGCGGATGGCTCAGCTTGCGGCCAAGGGGAAGCTGAAGGTGGGCGACGACTTCGTGCATGAATCCATCATCGGGTCGATGTTCAAAGGCTGTGTCGAGGCGGCGGCGGAGGTGGCGGGAAAGCCCGCGATCATCCCCTCTATCGCAGGTTGGGCGCGGGTCACCGGCTTTAACACCCTCTTTATCGACGAGCGTGATCCCTTCGCGCATGGCTTTGTCGTCACCTGACTTGGAAAGGCTCCCCATGGCGCAAATTATCGTTCCCGCCGAGGCCAAAGGCGCGGTGCTGGCTTCCTCCGAGGGGCTGAGTTTCTGGGGTGGCGTCGATCCGGCCACAGGCAAGGTCATCGACGCGCATCACCCGCTCTGCGGTCAGTCGCTGGCGGGGAGGATCGTGTTGATGCCCACCAGCCGGGGCTCCTGCACCGGCAGTGGCGTGCTGCTGGAACTGGCGTTGAATGGTCATGCCCCCGCCGCTTTGGTCTTTCGCGAGGCCGAAGATATCCTGACCTTGGGTGCCTTGATCGCGGGGAAGATGTTCGACAAGCCACTGGCGGTGCTGCGGCTTGGCGCAAAGGACTACGACCTGCTTGCCAAGGCGCGCAACGCGCGGATCACGCCTGAGATGCTCAGCACCGACGCGTGGGATTTGCCCCTGTCCGACAGGCCCGCCCGCGATCTGCATCTTACCGCTGAGGATCAGGCAATGCTTGATGGGGCCGACGGTCCGGCAGTTCAATTGGCGATGGAGATCACCTGCACCATGGCGCGAGGGCAGGGGGCCGAGCGGCTGGTGGACGTGACGCGCGTGCATATCGATGGGTGTATCTACGCCAGCCCTGCGAACCTGCTCTTTGCCCAGACCATGGCCGATATGGGCTCAAAAGTTCGGGTGCCGACAACGATGAATGCCATCTCGGTCGACCACGGCAACTGGCGCGCACAAGGCGTGCCGCCAGATTTCGGCCTGCCCGCCAGCCGTCTGGCCGACGCCTATGTCACCATGGGCGCGCGCGCCAGTTTCACTTGCGCGCCCTATCAACTGCCCGCCCCGCCCGAGCGGGGGGAGTTCATCGCGTGGTCGGAATCCAATGCGGTGATTTATGCCAATAGCGTGCTTGGCGCACGGACGGTGAAACATCCCGATTTCCTCGACCTGTGTATCGCGCTCACAACGCGCGCGCCGCTCTCGGGGGTCTATCTGGATGAACACCGCACCCCACGCCGGGTGATCGATGTGACATTGCCCGCGCAATATGATGAGGCGATCTGGCCGATGCTCGGCTGGCTGGCGGGGCAGGCGGCACCCGACCGGATCCCGCTGCTGCGCGGGCTGGAAACCGCTGCGCCGAACGAGGATGACCTCAAAGCGCTCTGCGCCGCTTTCGGCACCACCTCTGCCGCGCCGATGCTGCATGTGGCAGGCGTCACGCCCGAAGCCGATCTGCCCCCTGTGGCCGAGGCCGATACACTGCGCATCACGCCCGAAGACCTGCGTCGTGTCTGGCGGCAATTCAACGCGGGGCCTGCGCAAGTCGATCTCGTAGCCTTCGGCAGCCCGCATTTCTCGCTCGCGGAATGCCGGGCTTTGGATGCGGCGCTGGCCGGGCGAAAACGTGACCCAGACACGGCGGCTATCGTTACCCTTGGGCATGATACGCTCGCCGCGGCGCGTGACGACGGCACCGTGGCACGGCTCGAAGCGGCAGGGGTGCAGGTCGTGCCCGACATCTGCTGGTGCTCGATTTCCGAGCCGGTCTTCCCGCCCTCGGCCAAGGTGCTGATGACCAACTCGGGCAAATACGCCCATTACGCCCCCGGTCTGTCGGGCCGGGCCGTGCGCTTTGGCAGTATCGCCGATTGTGTGGAGGCCGCCGTGACGGGGCAGGCGGGGGAGGCAGTGCCAAGATGGCTGACCGAGGAGGAAACCAAGGATGCGTAGCAGTAAGACGGTGCATGTGATCTCGGCCCATGCCGAGGGTGAGGTCGGCGATGTTATCGTCGGCGGTGTCACCCCGCCCCCCGGCGACACGATCTGGGAGCAAAGCCGCTGGATCGCGCGGGATGAGACCCTGCGCAACTTCGTTTTGAACGAGCCGCGCGGCGGGGTGTTTCGCCATGTGAACCTGCTGGTCCCGCCGAAAGACCCCCGCGCCGATGCGGCCTTCATCATTATGGAGCCGGAAGACACGCCCCCGATGTCTGGCTCCAACTCGATTTGCGTTTCCACTGTCCTGCTTGACGGAGGTATCCTGCCGATGACTGAGCCGGTGACCGAACTGACCCTCGAAGCGCCGGGAGGGCTGGTAAAGGTCCGCGCCGAATGTCGCCATGGCAAGGCAGAGCGTATCTTTGTGCAGAACCTGCCGAGCTTCGCGGCCCGTCTTGATGTTCCGCTGGAGGTCGAAGGGCTGGGCACGCTCACCGTGGATACCGCCTATGGCGGTGACAGTTTCGTCGTCGTCGATGCCGCCGCGATGGGGTTCTCGCTTGAGGCACATGAGGCCCATGATATTGCCCGTCTCGGGGTGCGGATCACCAATGCCGCCAATGCCGCGATGCGCTTTGAGCATCCCGATAACCCCGATTGGCAGCATTTCTCTTTCTGCCTTTTCGCCGGACCAGTGACCCGTGACGAGACCGGCCTGCGCGCCGGGGCGGCAGTGGCAATCCAGCCCGGCAAGGTGGATCGGTCCCCCACTGGCACAGCACTTTGCGCGCGGATGGCGCTGCTGCACGCGCGAGGGGAGATGGGGGTGGCAGACAGCCTGACCACCGTCTCGCTGATCGGCTCCACCTTTACCGGGCGGATCTTGGGCGAGACCCGCGTCGGCGATCATCCGGCCATCCTTCCCGAACTCTCAGGGAGGGGATGGATCACCGGCATCCACCAGCACATGCTGGACCCCGACGATCCGTGGCCCGGCGGATACCGCCTGTCCGACACTTGGGGCGCGCGCGGCTAAGCGCCCATCCCTTTCGCCAAGTTGAACCCCGAACCCCCGCCCAAACCCGGGCCGGGGTGGGTCGAGGCGCCAATATGGTGCAGCCCCTTGATCGGGGTGGCGTAGTTCTTCTGTTCGGCAAAAGGCCGCCAGAGGAAGAATTGATCCAAGGTACAGGCCCCGCCATAGGGGTCACCGCCCACCAGATTGACGTTCATCGCGGCCAGATCGGCAGGCGAATAGGCGCGCCGGGCAAGTTTGATTTCATCGAAGTTGTGGATGCTCTTACGCAGAATATCTTCGATCCGGTCGGCGAAGGCCTCGCGCATCGCCTCGGTCCATTCAGGGGTGCTTTCGATCTCAGCAGAAGCATCCCCCTTGATGACGCGCGGCGCGTCGGGGATTTGCAGCCAGAGCACCGCCTTCCCCTCCGGGCAGCGGCTGGGATCAAGGCGATGCGGTTGCCCGACGCAAATTGTAGGCACAGCAGGAAGCAGCCCGCGCTCAGCCTCATTACAGGCGCGCGAGACGGCGTCGATCCCGTCGTTCAGGTGGATCAAAGCGACATCCTCTAGCCCCTCGGCAACCCAATCGGGGTCACCATCCAGCGCATAGTGCAGTTGAAAGTTACCCCGCCCGTGGCGGAATTTGCGGCGATGTTCGGGGCACGGTTGATCTTTTAACAAGCTGTCGTAAAGCTGCCCCGGCGCGACGGATGCGATGACATTCTTGGCGTTGATCCTCTCGCCTGATGACGTCTCAATCCCGCGCGCCTCTCCGTTCTCGACAAGGATACGGCTGGCTTCGACGCCGGTGCGGATTTCGCCGCCGTTTGCCGCGATCAATCTCTCGAACGCCACCGCCATCTGTCCCGCGCCGCCCTTGACCACGGGCGCGCCTGCGGCCTCCAGCGCGAAGGCGATGACCCGGCTCATCTGTCCGCCATAGCTGGCCTCTGGTGTCAGTCCTACATGCAAAACCCAGGGTGCCCAAAGCGCCTGAACGTCGTCACTTTCATAGCAGGTCTCAAGCCAGGCACGGCCCGGCTCCAACGCCTCACCGAACCATGATTTAAGCGGGCCAAGCCCTTTTTTCCATGCCTGTTTTGCCAGCAGCCATGCAGACTGGCGCGACCAGAGCGGCTGCCCCAAAAGCGCAAAAAGAAAATCCGCGTCCGCCTCAATCGCGCCCACATCCGCCGCGTGTTGATCCCCGTCCCCCGCCGCGCGCGCGTTGAAGGCCGCGACATTCGTCGCGCGGTCCATCTCCAGCCGCAGGGCTTGACCATTGGGACGCAGGGCAGCGGTGGGATGCGGGCTGTGGCAGAATTCCAGCCCATGTTTGGCAAGATCTTCGCCCAAAGCACCATAAGCGGGGCCGGTTAGAAATAGAACGAAGGTCGCGGCCATAACGTCATGATGAAAGCCGGGCAGTGTGACCTCTTCGGTCATCATGCAGCCACCGATCCGGTCTTCGCGCTCGACCACTAGCACGCTGTCGCCTTTGCGGCTGAGCAGTGCCGCCGCGACCAGCGCGTTGATGCCGGATCCAATGATGATGTGATCGACATCAGTCATGCCCAATCCTTCCGCAAATGTTTCGTGACGTTCGAGATACTTGAAACAAAGCTAGACAAAAAAATATGCGTTTGCAATTATCTTGCTCAGGGAGAATTGGGAAATGACATCAAATGTTGATGCCGTCATCATCGGCGCGGGGCACAATAGCCTTGCTTGTGCCTGCCATCTGGCGGCGCGGGGCTGGCGTGTGGCGGTTTATGAGCAAGCGGGCGAACCGGGGGGTGCGGTCAAGTCAGGCGCCTATACGCAACCGGGGTTCCGGCATGACTGGGCGGCGATGAACCTGTCGCTTTTTGCGGGGTCTGCGTTCCATACGGAACACGGCGAAGAGCTTGCACGCCATGGGCTGGGCTTTGCGCCCACGGCGAACCCTTTTGCGAGCCTGTTTCCGGACGGGCGTTGGCTGGGCATTTCAAATGACCGCGCGCTAAACCGGGCGCGGATTGCCGGTTTCAGCGCGGCGGATGCCGAGGCGTGGGACCGGCTAAGCGATGATTTTCCTGCTGAGGCTGAGACGATCTTTTCCCTGCTTGGCAGCCCAATGCGGGCGGCGTCTCTCGCCAAACTCGGCTGTTCGACGCTCCGCAAACGCGGGGCGGGCGGCAGCCTTGACTTGGCGCAGTTTCTGATGATGTCGCCACGGGCTTGGTTGGATCAGACCTTTGAAGATGACCGAGTAAAGGCCACTTTCGCCGCGTGGGGGATGCATCTGGATTTCGCCCCTGACATCGGCGGTGGCGCGCTGTTTCCCTATCTCGAAGCCATGGCGGCACAGGCCTTTGGCATGGTGTTGGGCCAAGGCGGGGCCGATACGGTAACCCGCGCGATGGTACGGATGATCGAAGCGCGCGGCGGCAGCGTCACCTGCAACGCAGAGGTCACGGGCATCGAAGAGGCCGGTGGTCGGGCGACCGGGATCACACTTTCCGATGGGCGCTTTATTGGGGCCGACAAGGCAGTGATTGCCAATGTCGCGCCTTCAGCTTTGTTGCGATTGACCGGCGGCAGTGGCGACGCGCGGCATGATAAGGCGATGAAGACCTTCCAACATGCGCCTGGCACGATGATGATCCATCTGGCGATGGACGACCTACCGAACTGGCCTGCCGCCGAGTTGAACCGCTTCGCTTATGTGCATCTCGCCCCATCGATGGACCAGATGGCGCGGACCTATGCGCAGGCCAAAGCCGGGATGCTGCCGGATGAGCCGGTGATCGTCTGCGGCCAGCCCACGGTGATGGACCCCAGCCGTGCACCAGAGGGGAAACACGTGCTTTGGCTTCAGGTCCGCATGGTGCCGGGGCAGATCAAAGGCGATGCCAAGGGTGAAATCGCGGCGCGAGATTGGGAGAG
>NZ_FOPG01000006.1 GCF_900113435.1 Sulfitobacter dubius
GAGATCGACTTCGTCGCCAAACTCTTCCCGGAAGCCGCTTGATGATCGCAGTTCCTGCTCTTACTGCGCCGAAGCGGCGTTAATGCAACGGACCCATATTAGCAGACGCTAAGCCTGTGTATTCTCAAACAACATCACATGTACAATCCAAACCGCTGATCGTACATAACGACCGCGGAGGATTACTTAGAGCGAGACTCTTAAAACTTGGAGAGTTGCGCAAATCCCAACGTCCCGTCAAAATCACTGGCGCGATCTGTTACTCAACCTGCACAATGTATTTAGGTCTGCCGCAAACCTGCATTTCGCCAGACACGGTTTTCGGCTTTCACGGCCCTAGTTCCTATGGGAAGAACCTCAAATCCGTAGCCTTTGAACGGGCGTCAAAGATTATAGCAGGGTATTATCCTAGCGCCTTGCGGAAATGGTATATGGCTGAAGGAAGGTACAAGCTTCAAAGCGTTTATAAGGTAAAAGGGAGAAACCGGCCAACACGCGTAATTCGCGGATCGTTCTCCAGTTTGAAGTTAAGCTGCCATTCAGCCGCAGCTTCCGGATTATCTGCCAAGTGGTCTTGCAGGCGTTCCTGTGCATCCACGACCATGGTGCGGACCTTCCAACAACGAAACTCTCGGCCGCTTTTGCCTATCCGTTTATGCCCAAAAATTGGCAAACCACCATCCAGCGCAACGACAGCACAAAGGATAGCGATAACCGGCAATAACACGGGCAGGAGCATCAGGCCCAAGGCTATATCGAACAACGTCTTGCCCCAGCGAGCATAAAGCGACGACTGCCCAAGATTCATACAGTCGTGTTCCGACGCAATGGTATAATCGATCAATTGCTGCTTCATAGAGCAGCGCCCCCCGGCGCGGGAAAATGCTAAAAAAGTTCAAAATGTGGCAGTCGAAAACTCTTAGACTTGATTAGCCGAGTAACCTCTTTGTGACTAGGGGCCGCATGAAGCCTTTTTCTCAAACTGGATTTTATAAGGGGATTTACTCAATTGTTTTTAGACTTAATTTTAATTAAATGGTAGCAAGGTGACCTTTCAAGGAGGAGTCAATCGGCTCCGTCGAAAGCATCGGGAATCAGGTCCGTCCAGAACGCAACCATCTCTCTGGCACAAAGTGCCGCTTTCCAGCCGAGCCGCGAAAACTCTGACTTTAGCAGTTCATCATCCAGCCACGCGAGAAACAGACGACGGTCTGCATCACGCTGGGTTGGGGACCGGGAGTCAACGATCTCTTGTATCCTCGCCATGATCTGCGCCCGCGCTTTGCGTTCCTCCTCAATAACCGCTGCGCGTTCCGCCTCGGCGCTGTCTGCTGCGACGCTCTTTTCCCGCCGCTTTACCGCAGCTTGTTTGGCCTTTGACGTAGGTTCGGCCGGCGCGGCAGCTTTATAGTCGTTCCGCAATGCGGCCTGCAAGTATCCTATTGGACTGTCCACGGCCCCCCTGCCCTTTAGATATACGATCTTCTCCGAAACATAGTCTTCGCCATGTTCCGTAATCCATTGGCGGGCCAATCGGTCGCTAACACCAAGCTCCATCAGATTTGCATATACGGGCCCCTGGCGCAGCCCCTCGCCGTCGTCGATATCCAGCATCGCCAACTGAGGGTTTTCCTTAATCAGAAACCGCACTTCACTAACTTGCCGTCCCATCTTATGCAGTTCAGGCGTGATTAAAATGTTCGACGTCTTATTTACCTCGGCGACGGCGGGCTTGATGATTTTGGCGTTAAGATGTTTGAAGCTCTCATAATACGCGCTGCCGTCGACGCCCATCAGCCGCCGAAACAAATCTATCGGCCACCAACCTGTGGAACCAGTTCGCACGAACCGGTAACAGTTTTCGTACAGCGCCAATGCGTGGCCTGACGTGAACCTGCGCTGAATATTCAAGTTAATGAGCGCAAAGACCTTGGGATCATGAAGCTTTTCAGCCAGTGCCGGAGAATATGCGTATTCGCAAACCCCGCCCGAGAGTTTTGCATAAGACAGAAGAGCAGACACCCCCCACTCTTGCCGCCCGTTGGCATCCAGCATGTCCCATTCCGCCGTTGTCTCCGCCAAGCTGCGGAGCGATTGTTTGAGGGTGTCCATGTCGTTAGAATTATAGCCTACCATCATACACAATGTACGTGCGTCGATCTGATGTTTGTTTCGTGTGACAAGCGTGTCGTAGGCATTTAGCAACAACACATTGCTTAGCTTGCGCTGCAGCAGGGTGAGTTTGCCTGATACATGGATCGCGGCCACATTCTTTTTAACCGATTGGCGGCGTAGCGCACCTGTCAGCTTATCGTGGGGAATGGTGGGGTTCATCGTTATGCTCTGCTCTAGCGTCACATGGTTGGCGGCAGCCGCTCTTTAGCGTGACTTTAAAGCAGTATGGCGCAAAAGGTGCCTATGCTCAATCTTTCAATAGGCACCCATCTACAGGGCAAATTGAACCTGTAAACGGGTTCTTATGGGGCATCCGAACCGAACATCGCACCGTCCTGCCAACCTAAACCACCCACAGAGGGGCATGATTCGACTCTAAACACGGTCTACGGCCATCGGGTACCTTCCCCCCCGCGAATCGGCGCCTGCAAAACCGTATATGGGCACCCGCATTCCTGTAGCAGGGTTCCCTTGAACCTGCATACAGGTACCTAACTCAATGCAGTGATTTGATATTGTGTACTTATTTAAGGGCAAACATCTGAAAGATACACAAAGATCTACAACATTTATGGGTGTTTTTCTTATCTGAAAATTGTTGGAGAGACGTAGTTTCGCCTGCGAAACCCTACCTTACTTACAAAACATGCTCATCTTCTTAGTGATTCACACGCTGGCAAAGATGTGCGATAATTTACGCGATAACATCGAATAATGATGATCTGAACGAGGCATCACAACATGGACAAGAAGACAGGGGCCCCCCTACCCCCTTATTTTAATCTGGACCCTAAAGCTGCAGCAAGCAAATTGAGCCCGCCAGTAGACACTGCCAGATTCGCAAAAGCTGCTGCCTTTGCCGGAAGGGGGAGAGCAGATCTTGCCAAGCGCGGCTATGCGCCAGATGGCAAGAAAAAACTCCGGAAATTTTCGACCTGGGAAATCTGCCGATACCTTATTCCCGTAGCTCCTGCGCATCTGCGACGGGTGTTGAACAAGCACCCCGAGCTACCTCAGGGAGAAGGTGCAGGAAGCGCCAAACGGTTTAGCCTTGAAGAGATCCTGACGCTGCGAAACCACTTCGCCGAAGAAGGTGTGAGCACAAAAGAATACCGCCCTTACAGACCAAAAGGGTTGCCCGCAAAAGTTGTTGCTGTGGCCAATTTTAAAGGTGGTGTTGGCAAGACGTCGACCGCGGCGCATCTGGCGATGTCGGCGGCGTTGGATGGCTACAAAGTTCTGGTGGTGGACCTCGACTCTCAAGGGTCGATGACATCAATCATGGGCGGGCAGGTTCAAGACGAATGGCAGACGATTTTCCCGCTGCTGGCCCGCGACTATGCAGTGCAGGTCCAGGCCGAAAACCGCGTCCGTTCAGCAGCGGCGGAGCCTGAGATTCCGATGGATGAAACACTGACGGAAGCTTTGACGATCTCGCTTGGGGACGTGGTGCAAAAGACCCATTGGCCCAACATCGATTTGGTCGGCGCCCAGTTGAACCTGTACTGGGCGGAGTTCCAAATTCCTGTCTGGCGGATGGCGTTACGGCATTGGGCTTTGTGGGATGCGTTGTCGTCCGCCTTGGAGGCGGGCGGGGCCTTGGATGAATATGACATTATCCTTCTCGATACGCCCCCTGCCCTTGGCTATCTGACGATCAATGCGCTGGCGGCGGCGGATATCATTTTGGTGCCCTTGGGGGCGTCGTTTTTGGAGTTCGATTCCACGGGGCGGTTCTTTGATATGCTCTACTCTACCTTCGCCTCGATCGAGGAGGGAGAGAACGCCGCGCGGCGGCGCGAAGGGCTGCCAGAGATGAAGTTTGAATGGGATGTCGTCCGGGCGATTATCACGCGGTTCGATGCCAGCCAGCAGACAGATTTGGCCAATGTGATTCAAGCCTATTTCGGGGATATGACAAATACCTACCGGCAGGAATTTACGGCGATGGTCGGGCAGGCCGGGGAAAGCGTGAACGGGATTTACGAAGCCGACTATCGGGACTTTAATCGCGAGACCTATACCCGGGGCCGGGAGACTTTTGACCGGACATATGCCGAGTTCAAAGAGATATTGCTGGGCGCTTGGTGGCGCGATGATCAAGAGCGGAAGGAGGCCGAGAATGGCGAAACGCAGACAGCTTGAAGTCCCCTCGGCAGAGGCGCTTAGGGAAATCGAAGACGGTTTCGCACGCGAAACCTCCCGAATTGGGACCCGCGCGCCGATAGCCGATGTGGCGGCGGATGCAGCCCGGCATACGGACCCCCTGCCCCAGCATCTACGCGAAGAAAACGCGCGCGATAAGGCGGATGCAAAGGCGCTGCGATTGGCGCGGGAGAAGGGGCTTGTACTGACGGAAGTTCCGCTTCACGAGATCACTGCGGATGCCCTGAGCCGTGATCGGTTGAAGATGGATGAAGAGGATTTGGCCGAGCTTCGTCGGTCGATTGCAGACCACGGGCTGCGGCTTCCTATTGAGGTTTTTGAGCCGTCTAATCCAGAGGCTGCGGGCAAATATGCCTTGATCTCGGGGTTCCGACGTTTGGCCGCGGTGCGGGAGTTGAACGCGCTTTCGGGGGGCGAACGGCACCAGACGATTCAGGCTTTCGTGCGCAAACCAGACACATTGGCCGATGCCATTGTGGCAATGATCGAAGAGAATGAAATCAGGACCGGACTCAGCCAATATGAGCGTGGTCGGGCAGCCGCGATCACGGTGCATGATGGGGTCTTCGCTACGGTAGATGAGGCTGTGGCAACGCTGTTTTCTTCGGCCAGCAAGGCGAAACGCTCTAAGATCCGATCCTTTGCATTGGTGCATGAGGAACTGGGCGATATGCTGCGCTTTGGGCCTGAGCTTAGCGAGCGGCAGTGCTTGCGGGCTGCGACCGGCTTGCGGGCTGGTCAAAGTGAGGCGATGCGGACAGCGCTGGAATCCCATGCAGTTGCCACGGCGGAGGATGAATGGGCAGTGCTGGAGCCCCTTATTGAGGCCGTCGAAGGGGTCGGCGTTGACCCGAAACGGGGCGGTCGGCCCCGCAAGGTTATCGAGCGGTCAAAGCCAGTTCGCTTGGCCAATGATGTCACCATGGAGCGGGTGCAGACGGAGGATGGCTATGCCATTCGGATCCGGGGCGACCATGTGAATGAAGAGATGATTGAGCTGGTGATGGACCGGATCAAATACCTGCTTGAAGAAATCTGATACCAGGGGAGGTTTCGCGCGCGAAACCTCCCCATTTTTCCAACCGAAGTCATTTAGGTTTCGCGTGCGAAACCCCCTGCCCTTTTGAGCGTTCGCTGCCTTAGCAGGTCATTAATCGCCGCCTTCGATGCTGCCTTTCTCAGTGTTCAAAGGAGGCCGCGATGCCCATTCTCGACATTTTTCAAGATCACCATAACGGACTAACCGGCCCGATCTGCGGTGGCTTTGATGTAACCCCAGACGACGGCAGTGACCTCGCCGCGATGACACGCGGTGTGATGGTTTCATCTGCGGGCGATGTGGCTGTGGTTTTGAAAAATGGGGATGCGATCATCCTGCCCGGTTTGGCCCCCGGTGTGATCTATCCGGTCCGCGTCGCACGGGTGCTGGCGACGGGAACAACAGCCGCAGGCATCAAGGGGCTGATTTGATGTTGGGTATCGGGTTGGCTCCGTTTCATGCATACCGCAACCGGGTACCTATCGCGTTTCCTGTCGGGTTTAGCTGGGACCGTACCCTGTTCGATTTCGACATCGAACAAGTCGGCGGGCGGTACTGCGCAGCGGTTGAGCCGCGCAATCTGGTTGACCCTGCGATATGGAGCGGGCTGGCGTTGCATGTGGATGGGGCCGCTGGCGACGATGGTAATAGTGGGTTGGGCGTAGAGGATGGGGATTTCGCCAATGCCAAGCGCACCATCCACGCCGCTTTTGCTGCGGGCAATGCAACGGGGGCCGCTTATCGGGTGTTGGTCAAGGCAGGTAATTATGCCGAAGCGGCCTTTACCCGAAACGGCAATGAAGAGCCCAGCCAGCCGGTTGCGGTGATCGGCTGGGGCGGGGCGTTGCGCTATCGGGCGGGGCCGTTTTCGGTAGCGTGGAGTGCTGCGAACGGCACTTTTATGGCAAACGAAAGCTCGGTCCGCCGAGTGTTTCGCTGCGATGTGCTGACTGATGAGGGGCTTTATACCGAGCTGAGCGAGGCTCCGGATGTGGCCAGCTGCGCGGCGACAATGAACAGTTGGGTCCATGATGGGGCGTTGCTGCATGTGAACGTAGGCGGGACGCCCGGTGCCGAAGACATCGCGGTCATCCGGTCCTTTCATGGGGCGCGGTTCATGACCCATGACAAGGATTTCTACCTTGAGAATGTCCACTGCGAGGGCGGGATCAGCGGCGCATTGCATTTTGATGCGGTGGCGGCGCGCAACATCGTTGGGGTGAATTGCTCCTTCCGCTATTCCGCGCCGTCGAGCCCGACCGCTTTGCAGGATGCGGCGCGGGTGCGGCGGACGGATGGGCTGGTGGCCTTCTTCGGCTGTGACGCCTCGGGCGGGGCCAAGGACGGCTGGTCATTCCATGAGGACGGCACGGCGGGGATGCATGTGCTGTTGCAGGGCTGCTCTAGCTGGAGGAATGGGTTCAGTACGGCGACGTCTTGCAATGGGTTCACCACCCATGACGGGGTGCGGGCGATCCTGTTGGGCGGCGATTTCGGTCTGTCGCGCAACGGGACCGAAGTACATGTCATCCAATCGACTGAGACATGGGCAGCGGGATGTCGGGCCGCGGCGCGGGATGTGGATGGCACATCGGTTGCGTTCAAATGCTCGAACGACGCGCTGATGTGGTTGCAGGATTGTGCGGGCGACGCAGCAGGGCAGGCGGAGAATTACGCTTTGCAGGCAAACTCCGGCACGGTTTTTACGCGGGGTTTTGTCGCTACATCGGGTGGGGTTGATGTGACTTCAGGTGGCTCTGTTACGCCGTTCTGAGACAGGTTTTGGGCCAGTTCGGTCCAATCTGGCACGAGCTCGGGCGCGCGGGTCCAGGTTTCGCAGCGATCCAGTGCATCTGGGCTGCTGTAGCCGATTACTGAGGGGAGCGACGGATGGCAAAGGCGATCCGGCCCGAGGGTCGGCAGCCCGTGGTGCCGGTAGAGCAGGATGCGGTTAGAGTTGGTCGTTTGATACTCGACCCCCGGCTCATCGCGGTAGGGGGCGAGGCCGATGTCGGCGTGGGCGATATAGGCGAGGGTGGTGTTGAAGTCCTGCTCGCCGTGCCACGTGATATTGGGCAAGGCGGGCGGTGTTTGACGTAGGCGGCCGAGGACGTGGACTTGCCATTGCGGGCGGGCGACGGCCAAACGCGTGAGGGCGGGGATGTCTAGTAGCGTGGTTCCTGCACAGACGGCGACGGGGCCTGGACGGGGCGTCGGGTAAGGGTCAGCAATGCTGACCCTTATTTCTGTGTGGGGGATGCCGATCGGGTCGATGGTGACATTCTGGTGGTTGGCGAAACGGGCGGCGATATGGGGGCTGGCGGTGCTGATGCGGGTGAAATGGCCGTAATCCCGCTCGGCGCGTAGGAGGATATCCGGGGCGTTGAGCAGGCGGATGTCATCTGAGACGCGGTAAATACGGGCGGCCTGCGGGGCCTGTTCGGCCAGCAGTGGTCCGAGCAGGACCGGCGGGCCGCTTTCGCATATGACAAGGTCGGCACAAGATAGCGGCGCGCGGAGGAGGGGGCGCCAGTGGTTGGTGAAGAGCCCGAAGCTGGGTTCTAGGAGTCTGTTGATCGGGGCACTTTTGGTTCTGACTGGGTGGATGGGCGGCAGGCTGTAAATCGATGTGAGATTTGTTCCGTGGTGGTGGATGCCGTGGTGTGGCGGGCCGTCGAGCGTGGCCAGGCGGACATCGCCGAAGATTTTGGACAGCCAGCTATAGCCGACGGTCACATGGGTTATATGCCAGCCCGCAGCGCGGAGGTGGTGCGAAACCCAGAGCATGCTTGGGCGGCGTTTTTGGAAGGGGAAATGACCGGTGAGGAGAACCGCGCGTTTCATGTGACTATCCTTCGGTAAGGGATCAGGAGGAGTGCGCCGTAAAGGGCGCTTGCGAGGGTGAGTTGGACCGGGAGGGTCAGAGGCGGGAGCACGGCGAAGAACGCGACCGCGGCGGCTGCAGCGCAGAGGGGCGCTGTGAGGGGTGACAGGGCGGCGAGGGTGAGGCCAAGGAGCGGCAGGGCGCGGGTAAGGTGCCATAGGGCGGTCAGGAGGGCTGCGAGGCTGATTGAGGCGGCGAGAGCGGTGGGGGTCGGTGCGAGGGTGCCGAAGATGCAGGTTACGCCCAGTAGGAGCGCCGCGCGGTGGAGCATCAGGCGGGTGTGACTTCCGGCGATGAGCATTTGGTTTATGGGCATGAGTAGCGCGGACAGGAGGCCGAAACCTGCAAGAGCGATGAGGATCGGCGTGGCGGCCTTCGCCGGTGCTGGGCCGATGAGGAGGGGAAGTGCGGATGGGGCGGCGAGGAAGATGAAACCCCAGACCCATAGGGAGAGCGTGGCGGTGAGGCGAAGGTGTTCGGGGAGGGCGGCCGTTCGTTGGGAAACTGGAAGCTGGCGGAGTTGGGGGAGCGCGAGGAAGCGAAGAGGCGAGAGGGTGAGCGCCTCAATAAGGTTGAGTATTCGGGCCGCGATTTGGAACGCGCCTGCGGCGGGCAGGCCGAAGGCGAAAGCGGTGGCGAGTTGCATGAGGGGGAAAAGGGCGGCGTTAATAAGGTCTCGGATAGAGATTTCGGTAACTAAACCGCTTATTAGTATCTGATATTGCCAATTGGGGAGGCTTTGGGGGCGCCACATGGCCAAGCGATAGGACAGGACCGCGTTTATGGCAGCGTGGCTGAGCGCAAAGGTTACCAGTGCCCATGGTCCGGAACCGTTCCATAGCATCCAGAAGGCTAGGAGGGCGGCGATCGCCTGACTGGCCATGGTACGCAGCGCTAGTGCGCGGAGTTGAAGCCGCTGGCGAATAATTCCTTCGGAAACGGCGCCGATCCCGTTTAGGAGCGGAACCGCGCTGAGGGCGATGAGCAACGGGGCGGAGAGGGCAATGCCGATGGCGGCGAAGCACAGCGATAAGGCGATGCCGCTGCCAAGTGATAGGGCAAAGAGCGCGTCTTGGCGGCGTTGATGGGCCCCTAGGATGATCACGCTTTCACCGATACCGGCTTTGTGCAGTCCTTGGGTTAGACGGATCGGGGCGAAGGCGGTGGCGAAGGCGCCGATCTCGGCCAAGGAGAGGAATCGCGCGGCAAGGATGAAGATCCCGGCGTTGATACCAACACGGGACCATTGCAGGACGAAAGACCAGAACCGCGGGCTCATGCCGGGGCTGCTTTGGGATGTGTGAACCCACGCAGTAAGGGGCGCTCTAAGAGCAGATGGGTCAGCAGGCCGAAGCAGAGCGCAATGAGGCAGGTCATGCCGACATAGACCCAAGCACCGAGGAGCGTTGTAGGGAGGAGTGGCAACAGGAGAACTGTTGCCGCGCGGAGAGCAAAGCGGTGCGATAGGTAGAGCGCGAATGAGGCGTCTCCGAGCAGTTGCCCGGGGATCGTGCGCGTAGGGCAAAAGAGCGTGCCAGCCGCGACAATCAGCACAGCGGGGAGACCGGCGACTAGAAAGCGGGGCAGAGACAGCGGGTCAAGGGCGATGAGAAGGGCGAAACCGAGGGACAGAGCTGCGGTGCAGAGAAATGGGTTTGGGCGCGTCCAACCGCCTTGCCAGAGGCGGGCGAGAGCGATGCCGAAAAGGAATTCGAGGATCAGGGGATTGGTCCAGAAAATAAGCTGCGGGAGGTGGAAATTGATTGTTAACCCTAGAGCGGTAAGGCTTACCAAGAGGCCCGAAACCGCCAGCAAGGGGCGAGACAGCGCAAGGCAGAGTGCCGTCAGCGCGTAAAAACAGATTTCGTAATTGAGCGTCCAGCCCAGTGACAGCACCGGCGCGATACGGCCATCAGGGCGGGCGTAGGGGAAAAAGACGTAGGAACTGATGATCTGCGCGGGATCGAGCGGGGTGTCTTTGACGGCAGCAGGGAGGAGGAGCAAAGCCGCGACCATGAGCGTGGTGAAGACGTAGTAGAGCGGTGCGACGCGCAGCAACCGCCGCCAGAAGAATGCCCAAGGGCGGCCAATGAAGCGCTGTGCTGAAAGGGCGATAACGAAACCGGAAATGACAAAGAAAATGTCGACGCCGCGGGTCCATGGGAGGGCGTTACCAGGTAGGGGAAGGGCGAAGTAATGCTCTGCCTCGGCCAAGACATGGCCGATCAGCACCATCACCGCGGCGAGCCCTCGTAAGGCTTGGAGGCCGGGGAGCCTAGGCCCGTTCATGGCGGGGTGTCGTTGCGTGAGGCCGACGCCGTTGGGAGGCGAAGAGCGTGACTTGGCGGACCAGACTGTCGGGCAGGGGTGGAGAATGCAGCTTTGGTCTGCGGCGCGATCGGAAAAAGGGCAGATCTGGTTGGGGTTGCGGGATTTCTTGGCGCGTGACCAATTTCAAGAGACCCGCGATGAGAGCGAGTGAAAACAACATGTTTTGGTGGGTGAAGTAGACTGAGTGGCTTGAAAACATCAGCGAAGCGCCGATCTGCGCATAGGCTACGGCAAAGCCGAGTGAAGTACGCGATCGGATGAAAATACGCCGGATCACAAAGCCAACGAGGGCTAGGAATAGCGCCCCAAGCAGCGGCCCGAAATCGACATATGCGGCAGTGAGCAAAGGAAATTCGCCCCCGCCCAGCACCTCCTGTAGCGCTTCGGCGCGGGGGGCGAGGATGCGGGCGAAATAGCCGTCGGTGAAAGTGAGGAACATCAAACCTTCTAGGTTCAAGCCCCCCCATGTATGCGGAACCTCGACCGCAAGGGGGGCAAAGCCGTTCCACATGTCGTTAACGAGGTAGAAGGCCAGCTTTTGCGTGCCGATGTCGAGCGTTGGACGGTCAATCATTGGGCTGGTGATCGACTCGCGCGCCATCCAGAGGCCGAGGAAAAGACCCACAGCCAGCAGGCTCCACCCCCAACCGACCAGCCGCCCTCGAATCAGGCAGGCGACGAGGTAACACGACAGGAGGAGTTGCAGTAGCAGCAGGCGTTGGCTCATCACGATTGGCAGGATCAAAAGCGCCAGCGTGTTGCCGATCAGGGTGGCGAGCAGCAAGCAGCGGATTTGGCGGGGCAGGGGGCCGAGACATAGAAGCGCTGTGGCCAGACAGGCGGTGGCGGGCAGGGCCGCGTAGAAAAGGCGCATGCCGGTGAAAAGCTTGTTCTCCAGCAGCAGATCGCGGGTGGTGAGGCTGTCGATATAGACAGAGGCGGCGAGATTGATCAGCCCGCCCGCTTTGGCCGCTGTGGTCGCGATCCAAACTGCGGTGACCCCGAGTAGCAGAAGGTTGAGGGCGAAGGTCAGATAGGCCGCGCGGATGAGGTTGATCTGCGCCGTGCCTTTGCGCTGGCGGCGCCGTGAAAAACGCGCGGCGGTGTCGCCCACGGCATAGGCCAGCAGGCCCAGCAACAGCCAAGCCAACCCGGTGGCGGCAAAAACCGAAAGGCCAAGATGTTCGCGGCGCATGAAGGTTTGGACGAGATCGAGACGGTCGAGATGGGCGAGCGTAAGCGCTACGGCGGCCCCTGACAGGCCCCAGCAGATGAGCAATAGGGAGAGAGGGGAGAGCGCCCATCTCATGCGGCGATGCGTGTGATTTGTACGGCTTGGTACACGGCGATGTCTGCCGCGCAGAGTGTCTCAATTTTGGGGCGTAAATTGGCGGGAAACTCGGTGGGAACGGGGGCCACGTTGCGCCGCCAAAGGGGCAGGGGGGTACCAATGTGGCGCTGCAAATGTTTCGCGAAAATATGGGGTTGAGACAGATCGCCGATGATATCGAAGCGCGCGAGTGCCGCGGTGGCGCGGGCGACAAGAGGGGCTGGGTCTTGGCCCGGAAGAAGGCTTTGGCCTGCGAAGTAAAAGAGGTATTGCGAGGCCAGCCGCGCGGCGTCGGCTGTGTCGAGGAAACCCGCCAATGTGGCTGGTCGTGAGGGGGTGGGGTGGCGGCGTTGCAGGTAGTTGTAATGCGACACGAAACGCACCACCGGGTCGCGCAGCAGAGTGACGAAAGTATAGTTTTTTGCGCCGCGATCGTGAAGTTCAGGGTCGTATTGCACATGGCCCGAGATCATTCGGATGCCTTGGTTTGCCGACTGGTGCAGTTGCGCCCTGCGGCGTGCATAATCTGCCAAGATCCGAGTTTCAGCAGGCAGTGCGGGATCGCCGGGATCAAGGTTAATCACCGCCTGGGACATGAAATAGCGCAACCGCAACGCTGCGCCAAAGCTGGAGCCACCGCATTTCGGGACGTGGATATAGATGATCCGGGGCATGGAACCTCTGTCAGCTTGGCGGGCGGTGCCGCGTTAAGGCTTGTGAAAGGATTGCAGCGGTTTGGTTAACGCGACCTTAACGGCGGTTTGGGGCAAGGTGCGCAGCCGCGTCTTGAAAACTGGACGTGAAGGTAATACCTTTGAAATATAATTCCTTACTAAGGGCGATTCCGATGCCGACCACTGTGACTTCCAAGGGCCAAGTGACCATCCCAAAGGCCGTGCGCGACCTTTTGGGCCTGCATGCGGGCAGCAAAGTGAGTTTCCGTCGGACGCGTGATGGGCGGGTGGAAATCGTTCCCCAAGAAGAGGTGCAGCCCAAAAGCAGCTTTGCCCAATACCGCGGTCATGCGGGGGCGGGGATGGATACCGATGCGATAATGGCGCTGACGCGCGATTTGCCAGCGGAGCCGGATGCTTGACGCTGATCGACACGAATGTGTTGTTGGATTTGGTGACCGATGACCCGCAGTTCGCAGAGTGGTCGATTGCGCAGCTCGAAGCGGCCTCATTGGCGGGCCCGTTGCTGATTAATGACGTGATCTCTGCCGAGCTTTCGGTGCGCTATGACAGCAAGGAACAGCTTGATGACTTTATCAGTGGCATCGGATTGAAGCGTGACCCTATTCCCGATGCGGCTCTGTTTCTGGCGGGCAAAGTCTTTCGGAAATACCGCAAAGCGGGCGGCACGCGCAGTGGCGTTTTGCCGGATTTCTTTATCGGCGCCCATGCCGCAGTCCGTGGTTTGCCGCTGCTCACGCGCGATCTAGGCCGCTACCGGAGCTACTATCCGACCGTTGAGGTCATCGCGCCGGTTAAAGGCAAATTCTAAGAAAATTTCGTTCATTAAGCATCTGGCGCCGGGTGTTGTGGCGGATGTGGCCTGCGAAAACGACCGAGTGAAAGCGTTTGGCCGGGTGCCAGACGGCGATCTGCGCGGGCTCTATGAAGGGGCATCTGGGTTTGTATTTGCGGCATTGCATGAGGGTTTTGGCATTCCGCCACTTGAGGCGATGCGATTGGGCGTACCGGTAATCTGCGCGCGCAGTGGGGCGATGCCGGAGGTTTTGGGGGATGCTCCACTTTGGTTCAACCCGCGGGAGGAGAGGGATATTGCGCGGACGATGAAGAGGTTTGTGGGTATCGACAGCAACGCGAGGATTGAGATGATCCGGGCTGGGCAGCGACAAGCGCAGAAATATTGCTGGCGTAAGAGTGCGCTGATGTTAGCAGAGGGCGTGGTGGGGGTAACGCGGCAGCTGCCTTCCGACAGGGAGGCTGTCGCGGACGGCCCGTTTGTTCCGCAGCGCCGCCCGGCTGGCTGATTACTCTCATTTCAACTGGTAAAACCCCGTCATTTTAAACTGGGTTCAGCCGTAGATTTTAGGCGGCTGTTTTCATCTCCATAGCGGGTCTAATGCCGCTGATGCCCATTTTTGGTCTCTTGCTGTTGTAAGTTCAGAGCTATTTAGGGGCCTGCTGATCTGCTCCCGTGAAAAGTCCTGTGTCTTGAGTTAGCCTCTTCTCCAACAAAGAGACCGACGATGAGGAAAAGCCGTTTCAGCCCATTGATCTCATGAGGTCTCTCTGCGACGGCGTGCCCATAATTCACGCGCAAACTCTCTGGCGTTTGTCAAAGAAACTTCGGGGCCCCCAAGCAGCTTAAGCGCAACCGCTGCAGTTTCGATGATCTCACCGATTGCGGTTGGCGGCTCAAAGTAGCCATCCCAAATTGCCTGCCACGTTTCCAGGCGCGTAAATCCAGCAGCGTGAGGGTGCTGTTTCGATTTTTGAACAGTTGGCCCAACAACCCAGTGATCTGTTGTCTCTTCTGCTTGGAGCAGAAACAGGTCCTGACCTTTGCCCGCGATAATTTGCGCCGCGTCCCGCTGTCCAGAGAGCACGCCGAAAGTGTCCCACCCCAAAAGTCTCGCGGTATCGCGATGTAGTTTAGGATGCTCCCCTCCGCGCTGGCCTGCCAAAGTCGTTCCTGCGGCTCCGGGGTTGAGCATCGCAGCGACGAAATGTGCGGCATTCGGCATCATAAACAACGGATATAATGCAGCCAGTTTTGAAACCCCGGGCGCAAAATACCCAATGGGTAAGAATGCGAGGCTATTGGTGGAAGATAGCGCCCGCGTTGAAGGCGCGACGTGCAGATTGGCGTGGTCAAACGCTTGGTGAACGATGCCACCGTCATAGCCATGAAGCACCACTTTGTATCCGGCACTTGCAACCAGCCGGGCGGCGTGAATGAAGAGCGGTATGCCTTGGGCACGCGGCGACAGATAGGCCGGCCAGTCTAGATCAGCGGGGCCGTTGCCGATTGCCGGTAGCTGGCTATGTTGCCGCGCCGCGCGACTGAAACCGGCTAGTTCCTGACTCATCAAGCCACGTGATCGAAGCGCAATTAGAAACGCCCCAACCTGCGCATCGGCAATGGCGCCCGACAGCAAAATACCAAAGGCATCCTCAGCCTCGGATTGTGACATCGGTCGAGTTTGGCCCGCCGCGTTTCCAATCATTGCGATATATCCTGCAAACCGCTGAACAGGATCGGCGTGTCTGGCAGAGACCGCAAGCCTGCGGGCCAGTTCTGTGGAATCGGGGCCTGCTTCGCTCCATTGATTGAGCGCGAGAGGCGGGTGGTGAAGCAAGGGGCCGGGCGATGCTGCTTTGTCAGGCCCGGGATAGAGCAAGGCGTTCGCCTCGGAGACGAGCGCACGTATGCGCAGCCTTAGACTTTCAGCGAAGGGGGTCGGTATCATGCCTTTGCCAGTGCGGTAAAAGACCTCTTGACCATAATGTTCACGTAGTTGGCGCAGGTTGCGGCTAATGGCAGAGGGCGTTTTCCCTAATTTTTCAGCAGCGCGACCTAGGTTCCCTTCAACCAACAACGCATCAAAGACGATCAGCAGCTTCAAGCGATCAAGATCCTGTACGATATCGACCGCTGAATCCTCTACGTTTGCTGCTGCGCCGTCCATGATCTGTCCAATTTCAATCTGAGTTAACTTAGAGGCGTTCTAAGTAGCTTGTATTTGTCCTAGGCCTGAAGCTCCTATAGCCGACAAAAGAAGTCAGGAATAGGGGCCAGCGTCACGCATACGAGAGTGTGCAGTGCATTTTGGGCCTTTAATTTAATCGATAGGACCAAAATATGAGAACTCTACTGACCGCGGCACTTTTCGGAGCCGTCGCCACGCTTGCAACCGCCGAGGACATTACAGTGGAGACGGCGAGAGGCCCGGTTGCAGTGCAATCCGCCCCTGAAACGCTCGTTAGTCTGGACCTCGCCATTCTCGATATTCTCGACCGTTTGGAGATTCCAGTTGCTGGGGTCGCTGGGGGTGTAAAACCAGAGTATCTGACCCAGTATGGCAATCCGCCTTATAAACAGCTCGGCAGCTTTTTTGAACCCGATCTGGAGGGTTTGAACGCCTTGTCGCCCGACCTTGCTATTGTCGCGGGACGCTCAGCATCCGCGTTCGACAACGTGTCTTCGGTTGCACCCACGATTGATCTTACCGCGCAGAGCACCGACCTCTTCGGCTCGCTGCGACGCAATATGACCGAGATCGGGTCGCTCTACGGCAAGGAAGATATGGCCGCGGAGTTACTGGCGGATTTGGATTCTCGCCTTGCAACGCTGCGCCAATTGTCCTCGGAGGCTGGTACCGCGCTGGTGATCATCACCACTGGCGGTCGCATGAGCACACATGGCGCTGAGGGGCGGTTTGCTATTGTGTTCAACGAGATGGGCTTTGCGCCAGCAATCAAAGAGGTGAAGGCCGGAAATCACGGGCAGCCGATCTCGAATGAGTTCATTCTGGAAACCAATCCGGATTGGGTCTTTGTTGTCGACCGTGATGCGGCCATCGGGCGCGATGGGCAACCTGCCGCGCAAATGCTCGACAATGCTTTGGTCACCAAAACCAAGGCAGCGCAGGCCGACCAGATTATCTTCTTGGACCCTGCGGATTGGTATCTTGTTGGTGCAGCCGGCCCGACCGCGCTGGAGCGTGCCATGACGCAGATCATGTCCGCCCTTCAGGACTAAGCGTTGATGCGACTGCGCGCCCATATTCCCATGACCAATGGTGCGCAGTCCGATTTGCGTCACCTGCGCAACGCATTGATCTGCGGTTTTGTGTTGGCGGTGCTATCTGTGGCCAGCTTGTTAGTTGGCGCGACTGGCATAGGGTTGGTCAGCCTCATGAGCGACCCCAATGCTTGGGATATTTTGCTGATCAGTCGCGTGCCACGCACGGCGGCACTGATTATTGCGGGGACCAGTTCCGCTATCATGGGGGCAATTGTACAGCGGTTGGTTAGCAACCGCTTTGTTGAACCGTCAACAATGGGGACGATCGACTGTGCCAGTTTCGGTTTGCTGCTGGGGTTGTTGTTTGCGCCCAATGCGGCACCGATGGGACGTATGCTTATCGCAGCAGCTGGCGCTTGGATTGGCACGGCCTTTTTCATGATATTGCTCCGCACGGTGCCGCTGAAATCTCCGCTTATGCCCCCGTTGTTGGGCATCGCCTTTGGCGGCGTGATCGGCGCTATGACCAGTTTCATCGCCTATCGGTTTGATCTTATGCAATCCCTTTCCGCTTGGAGTACGGCAGATTTCTCAGTCGTGCTGAAAGAGCGTTATGAGCTACTGTACATAGCCGCGGCTGTGACGGGGTTGGGGTGGTTGCTTGCAGACCGTTTCACCTTGGCCGGGCTGGGGGATAACGTCGCAAGAGGGTTGGGGCTAAACCCTTTGGCGGTGCTTGCAATTGGCATCACGATAGTTGCGGGTGTTTCTGGTGCGATTGTGGTGACCGTTGGCTTTATCCCGTTTTTGGGGCTGGTCGTACCAAATCTGATTGCGCGCTGGCGTGGCGATAACCTGCGGCGCTCCTTGCCGTTGGTGGCATGGCTCGGTGCTGCACTGACGCTGTTATGCGATATCTTCGGACGGCTGGTGTTTCACCCCTATGACCTACCTATCGGGGTAACCATGGGGGTTCTTGGGGCGGTTATCTTCCTTGGAATGATCCTTAGAAAGTTCGGGCGATGAACCCGGTCGCGCGGGTTACGCGCGCCCGTATGCTCATGGGGTTAGCTGCGGCGGAATGCATAGTGCTTGCCGTTGGACTTTTGACGATCAATGCTGTGGGTGATTGGGGCTTCGTACTCTCTTTGCGGGGCAGTAAACTGGTGACCATTGCGCTTGTCGCCTGGGCAATCCCGTTCTCAACGGTGCTGTTTCATACCCTGTCCAATAACCAGATCCTGACCCCTTCGATCATGGGCTTCGATGCCTTGTTCGTATTGGTGCAAACATTGGGTGTTTTCATATTGGGTTCTGTTCAGGTTTCTATCCTCGATCCGCACTTGGTTTTTGCCGGAGAGCTGGTGGTAATGTCTGCCTTTTCGATGGCCCTGTACTGGCTCTTGTATGCGCGCATGTCGCACGCAATTGAGGTGCTGCTTTTGGTGGGCATTATCTGCGGTGTGCTGTTCCGATCAGTCGCGGGACTGCTTCAGCGGTTGATTGACCCCGGCGAATTCTTGGTTTTGCAAGACCGCCTATTTGCAAGTTTCAACAGCGCCAGCAGCGGAGAACAAGCCTGTGCCGCCTTGATCATTTGTCTTTCGACGCTGTGGGCATGGGTGCGGTTTCCGTCACTGGATGCCATGTTGTTGGGGCGTAGCGGTGCTGTGGCTGTGGGCGTGAACTATGACCGTATCGCCAAAGAGACCTTTCTAATCGTTACCCTTCAAGTGGCGGCGGCGACGGCATTGGTCGGGCCGATCACTTTCTTTGGACTGTTGGTGGTGCATCTAACCTATCGCCTGTTGCCGGGCGCGCCGCACCGCCTGACGATTCCTTTGTCGGTACTGATCGGGGGCACTCTGCTGATCGGCGCACAGGTCATACTGGAACGCCTGTTGGGCTTCCTTGGCACGGTCGGCATGGTTGTCGAGTTCATTGGTGGCATCGCCTTTATCCTGCTGTTGATCGGGTCACGCAAATGATTGAAATCGAAAATCTACGCAAATCCTACGCGGGTTTGCCGGTGGTGGATATTCCTGCGCTTACTATGCCGCAGGGGGGAGTCACGGCCATTATCGGGCCTAACGGAGCAGGCAAGTCGACATTGCTGTCTTTGATCGGGCGGTTAGAAACACCGGGCGGGGGCGGCGTGTTCCTAGACGGAGAGAATGTTCGCAGCTTTCGCAGCACTGATCTGGCCAAGCGTCTGGCGATGCTTAAGCAAGACAACAGCCTAACCGCCCGCCTGACAGTGGCCGACCTTGTTGCATTTGGCCGCTTTCCGCATTGCAACGGGCGCCCCACAGATCGAGACAGGGCAAAGGTAAGCGAGGCTCTGGAGTTGGTCCGGATGACCGAGCTTAAAGATCGCTTTCTGGACGAGTTGTCCGGTGGACAGCGACAGCGGGCGTTCATTGCGATGGTGCTGGCGCAAGACACCGAATATGCCCTGTTCGATGAGCCACTCAACAGTTTGGATATTAGCCATGCCGTTGCGGTGATGCGGCTGTTGCACAGCGTCGCCCGCACGATGGGAAAAACCATAGTTGTCGTGCTGCATGATCTTAATTTCGTCGCCCGCTATGCCGATCATGTAATCGCCATGAAAGCGGGTAGGGTCGTCGAAACCGCACCCGCCTCTCACGCTATTCGAGAGGATCTATTGAAACAGCTCTATGACACTGATGTCGCCGTATCTACCCGAGATGGAAGAACATTTGTTGATGTCTATGGCTGAAACCCAAGTTCCCAATTTGCCCGTTCCGCCAGCCGCTCAAGCCGCCAGCTATCGCTTTAGGGCCCCACGATCCGACAAGAGGATGATAGAATGAGTAAGAAGATCACAGCCCGCTTGATGATGACTGTCGCTTGCAGCGCCATCGCAGCCGCTAGCGCTATTGCGTCCAAACCTGCCGCCGCACAAGGCGCCGATGCGGCAGCATTTGACCTTGGCACAATCACTGTGACCGCTGGTGGCTTTACCCAAGATGTCATTGACGCGCCCGCCTCAGTTACAGTGGTCACCAGCGAAGAGCTTGCCACGGGGAATGTGACCAACCTGTCCGACGCGCTTCGCGGTGTGCCGGGGGTGGCCACGACTGGTGTTGCAGGGGAAAAAGACATCAAAATTCGCGGGTTGCCCGGGGATTACACGTTGATTTTGGTTGACGGTAAACGTCAGGGCACACGCGAGAGCCGCACCAATGGGTCGGCAGGATTTGAACAAAGTTTTATCCCACCTGTGTCCGCAATTGACCGGATTGAAATTGTGCGCGGACCGATGTCGTCGCTCTACGGCTCTGATGCGATGGGCGGGGTGATCAACATCATCACAAAACCGGTCTCACCCGTCTGGAGTGGTTCGGTGACCGCGGAGACGCGCATCCCTCAACATAGCAAAGATGGGGATTCGAACCAGCTTTCGTTCTATCTGAATGGGCCCATCGTCAAAGACAAGCTGGGCCTCCAAATCTGGGGTCGACGCCTGATGTCGGGTGAATCGCAAATTCTAGACGGGCCGCGCGAACAAGAGGATCTAGACTTGACCGGGCGGTTGACTTGGACACCCTCCGCAGATCACGAGATCGCCTTGGAGTACGGCCGCACGACCATTGAGCGCTATTCAAATCCGGGGGAAAGCCTTGATCCTGCGGATGATCCGGACAGGCAGGACAATATCCGCGAGGACCTGTCGCTCAGCTATCTTGGCTATTGGGGCAACTCTACCACCGAGTTGAGCTATCAGCGCGAGGTCGGTGAGCGGACGAATTATGACTGGGTCTCCGGTGCGTTGGTTGAGGATGACAGGTCACCCGAAATCGTCAATTCGGTCATCGACGGAAAGATCACGACACCGTTTTCATTCCATGGCGACCATACGCTGGTTAGCGGTTTTCAATTCCGTCGCGCCGATCTGACAGACCAAAACCCCGGGCTGGCCGATGGAATAGACTATAAATACACATCGGATGAATGGGCGCTCTTTGCCGAAGATGAATGGCGTGTGACCCCCGAACTCGCTGTGACGGCTGGGCTACGTTACACAGATAGCGATGCGTTTGGCGGCAAGCTTACGCCGCGTCTCTACGGCGTTTGGAGTGCGACACCAAACCTTACAATAAAGGGCGGCGTCTCGACAGGTTACCGCACACCCTCTAGCCGACAAACGGTTCCGGGCTATTATTACACTACGCAACGGGGCGCTGGTGTCTTGGTGTCAAACCCCGATCTCAAACCAGAATCGAGCACGAACTTTGAGTTGACCGCGTTGTGGCAGGGCGACTCGGTAGAGATTGGCGGCACGGCATTCCGCACCGATTTCCGCGACAAGATCGAGAACTTCAACACCGGAGAACCTATTGAGGTCGCTGGAACGACCTATAACCGCTGGGAATACTACAACGTCCAAGATGCCACTATTCAGGGGATTGAACTAACCGCCAGCGCGGTCTTGTCAGACACGGTTTCGCTGCGCGGATCTTACACGCTTACCGATTCCGAACAGGATTCAGGGGATTTCGAAGGGTTGCCATTGTCACGGACACCGCGCAACGCTGCCAGCATTCGACTGGATTGGATCACGCCTGTCGCGGGTCTGGATGCATGGGCAGTGGCAAGTTACCACGGTTCAGAGGTCAACTCAGGCGCGCGGATCGGAACCAATGGAACACCATATGCAACCGATGCATCCGGCGCAGTCATTGCCTATGAATACGATCCCTATACGACACTGGATATTGGTATGACCTATGAGGTGAATGATGCGACGACAGTAAACGCTGCGATTTACAACGTGGGCGATGCGTCGATAACCGACAGCGACAACAACACCTATCAATCCGGGCGCACAGTCTGGCTAGGGGTCACCGCAAAGTTCTAATCGGCGCAACAATGCCAATTAGAAGGGGCTAAATTGCGGCGATCAGCGGGCGGGCACTGCTTGCATGCTGATCGTCGTAAGAGACCCGCGAAGGTCGATGATGCCCTAAGACGTGCAGGCAGCCTAACAGACCTGAGGTTGCTGGTTCTTTACGGTGACAACATCAAAGCCTCACAGCGAAGAAGTGCGTGTCACTATGGGGCAGTTGCATCTGATCAGGTTGATCTAATCGGCTTCGGCTCGTTTCACTTTTTGATGCTCGTCTTCGATAAGGCCGATCTTCCAATAGCCAGAAATGTATGTGTCTGAACGCGGCAGTTGTTTCTCCTGATGCAAGAAGGCCCGCAAGCTTCTGATGACACCGGATTCGCCCGCGATGCAGGTTTGAACGCGCCCCTCTGGCCACGGGATGGCACGGATGAAGTCCTCTTGTGCGGTGGACGCGTTTTGCGGATCGGGCTGGACCAGCCAATGGATTTCAACCCCCTCGGGGGCGTGGATATCCTGTTTGTCCTCGATTGATGTCACTTCGAAAATCGCGACACCCTTTGCGTCTCTTGGCATCGCCTCAAGCGTGACCGCCGCCACAGGAATCGCGGAAGGGTCGGCGGCGACCAAATACCAATTGGCGCTGAAATCGACGACTTTCGGCAGGCTGGGGCCCAAGAAGGCGAGGAAATCCCCAGCTTTGGCGTGGCTGGCCCATTTGGATGCTGGGCCATTGTCGCCGTGGGCTACAAAATCAATGCTCATCTCGCCATTGACCGCGTCGTGACTGCGCACCGTGTAGGTCCGTCGAGGCGGCGGTGGGCCTTTTTCGAGACGATCCACAAAGGCAGTGCGTTCTTCGCCATCGTTGGGCAGCATGATTTTGCAATTCGCGCCCTCGCGCCCTTCCGGAAAACCATCAAGTTCAGGCCCGGCGAAGGTAACGCGGATCATATTCGGCGTAAGATACCACGCATCTTTGACCGTCAGTATGCGTGGTCCGGGCCGGCCTGTTGGTTTGGCTGCAGCCTGTTTAAGCTTTGAGATAACGGTCATGTTCGTCTCCACAGAAGAGAAGGTCTTTAATCCTAGTATATTTATCAGAAATAGGGATTGGAAATCATTTTGTAAGAGTTGCTGTTGCGTAATTCTGTTAAGCCGACAGAAAACATAGCGCGGTGCAGTTAATCATGTGTGTGGCAGGCCAGCGCCAAGTCTTGGAGATACTTCTGATCATGGCCTTTGCGATCAGGTCGATCATTCTTTGGACAAGGTCATCGCGATTTATACCGAACCTCATTGGCGAAACGCCGGACTATCCGGCGATCCGACGGAGCCAGAAGGGGGCAATAATCGAAATCCCTGATGCTCTGCCATTGCAGGATGCACCCTATGTGCTCTCCCGCTTCGTCCGGATGCCGGCGGAAGCGCGGAGCGTGAGCGCTACTGGAGGTGATTGGGCCACCGCGCCTGGCGCAATCTGTTCAAATGGTAGGTGCGGCATTGGTCCCCTTTGTCCCCGACGGAATCGACAATTCATCGAAAGGCTCCGGCACCAGCGCAAGCGAAGAGCTTCCTGCGCGGAACCGCAAGGCTTGCCCCATAGACCCGAAGTATTCTCCACGAGAAAACTCTCCCGGCCCATTGGATGTAGAATCTATCCTGCTCAACTGTAGCGCAGTCAAACCGGTTCACCGCAGTTTCGACTCGCTGCTGTGATTAAAGCTGCCCGACTGGTCCTCTGACGTACTCAGTAAAGGGTATCGCCGTGGGTGTCGGCCCTAACTCACCTGCTCTGCGCCTAGTAAAACGCTATATAAACAGTCCCTTACGCTGATGTTCCGTGAATTCTGATCTTTTCGTAATTTTCTGCTTGCGGGTTTGTGCGTCTAACCTTAGAACCCCCTCTACCGGCGGCGCAGAGATGCGGCGGCGGGGCGCCAG
>NZ_FOPG01000007.1 GCF_900113435.1 Sulfitobacter dubius
ACAGCGGCTGCGACCGATGCGTGGCTTCCAGACCATGGCCGGCGCAAAGGCCGCGCTCGCCGGGATCGAAACCTTCCGCACCATCCGCAAGGGTCAGTTCGAAAGCTGCAGGACCGGAGTTGAAAACGAGATCGACTTCGTCGCCAAACTCTTCCCGGAAGCCGCTTGATGATCGCAGTTCCTGCTCTTACTGCGCCGAAGCGGCGTTAATGCAACGGACCCGGGCGGATTGCCATTGATACCGGAGCCTATGCAACGGGGCGGTTAACGGCAGCGCGGGTGTCAGAGGATGGGTTAACCTTTCAAACGATCTGAATGTGTCGGCGGCTGTTAAGGTGTGTCACGCTACCACCTCCCGCTTAACCAAGGACTGACACCTTCAATGCTCTTCGCTTAGATACTCACGCACCTCAGCGACCTCGGACGCGGAAACGGGCGCGGCGTGGCGCGGGCCAGAGCCGCGCAGGTAGCTTAGCAAATCGGCAATCTGCGCGTCTGACAGTTTCCATGCAAAGGGCGGCATGGCGGGGATGCTTGGCACATTGTCTGTCGGCTCTGCCCGGGCGCCACCAAGGATAATGCGGATCGCGGTTGATGGGTCTTCTGCGTGCACCTTATTTGAGGTCGTGAGCGGCGCGAATACATATGGCACGCCGGAGCCGTCAGCGGCATGGCAGCCTGCGCAATTGTCAAAATATAGGGCGCTGCCCATTTCCGCCAGGGCGGCGTCAATCTTATCGAAAGTTTCGGGCAGTTGGTCGTCAAGACTTTTGAGATAAGTTGCCACGGCGCGCAGGTCGTCGGTGCGCAGATTTTGTGTGGATAAGGACACCACTTCGCCCATGCGCTGCATCGGGGCTGTGTGTTTGCTGCGCCCATCCTTCAAGTATTCTACGATGTCATCCTCGTCCCAATGCGCGATGCCACCATTTTCGCCGCCGCGAATGTTTGGAGCAAACCAGTTCTCAAGCAAGCCGCCCCGCATATATTCATCGTCAACGCTCGCGCCGAGCAGGTTTTTCCCGGTGTGGCATGCGCCGCAATGCAATGGCCCATCGACCAGAAATCGCCCCCGGTTCCACGCATCGGATTGGTCGGGATCGGGGCGGAACTCTTCATCTTCGAAGAACAGCATTTTCCAACCGCTGACAGACATCCGGATATTCAGAGGAAATGGAAATTCGTTCTCGGGTTTTTCTTTGTGTACCGGTTCAAGGGACTGCAAATATGCAAAAATCGCATCGGTATCGTCCCGCGTCATGAGGGTAAAATTCGGATAGGGCATCGCGGGGTAAAGATGCCGCCCCTCGTCATCAATGCCTTCGTTCAGAGCATTGTAGAAATCTTCCCGCGACCACCGTCCAAGGCCGGTTTCTGCATCAGGTGTCAGATTGGCCGAGTAGATTGTGCCAAAGGGCGTTGCCATCGCCCGTCCGCCAGCGAAGGGTTGGCCATGGTTTTCGATATCGGTGTGGCAAGCTTTGCAATCCCCGGCAGAGGTCAGATAGCGGCCGCGCTCAACTTGAGAATACGCCAGTTCCTGCGCCTGAGCTGGTGCCGCGAAAGACAGGGCAGCAGCCCCAACAGCTGTTATGATGATGGTTCGTATCATGGCTGCACCAAAGGCCCGGGATCAGGCAGGTATTGATTGATAATTGCGTCGACCGACCAATAGGCCAACGCCCCCACCGTGGCGGTGGGGTTATAGCCAGCGTTTTGGGGAAACAGACCGGCCCCAGCGACAAACAAATTGGGCATGTCCCAGCTTTGACAAAATCGGTTGCACACACTGGTCTGCGGATCGGTGCCCATGATCGTGCCGCCGGTGTTGTGGGTGGTTTGATACGGGACCGAGTCGTAGGCACCCGTGCGCTCAGAAACCTTTACCTCGCGTCCGCCCATGCCGCGGGCGATGTCTTCGGCAACTGGCGTGAGGTGATTGGTTAGTCGGCGATCATTCTGCGTGAAATCGTAAGTCATGCGCAGAAGGGGGCGATTGTGTCGGTCGGTATAGGTCGGGTCAAGGTCAAGATAATTGCTGCGGTGCGCCATTGACGCGCCATGCACACCTACGGTGGCTGTCTTTAGAAAATTGGCGGCGATGGATTGTTTCCAGGCACTGCCCCATTCGGGAACGCCATCGGGGACGGGATGGCTTTCAATTGGGCGGGCGTTGGTCGTGTAGCAGGCGATATATCCGCCGCCGATAAACCCCAGCCCGCTATGATCGAAATTGTCACCGTTGTAATCATCCACGGCCATGCCAAGTGCCCCGGCACCGACAAATCCATTGGTGAATTCGTCTTCAAAAAATACCGTGGCACCAGACATTACCTGATAACAGTAGTTCTTGCCGACGACGCCTTTGCCAGTTTGCGGGTTATAGGGTGTCCCGATCTGCGACAGGAGCATGAGGCGGGTGTTTTCCAACGGATAGGCGCACATCACAACCATCTCGGCAGGCTGAAAGAAACTGTCGCCGCTGGTGTCAACATAGGTCACGCCTGTTACGCGCGACCCATCTGGCGATTTTTCGATTGATAACACTTCGGATTCGGTCCGCAGGGTAAAGTTCGGGCGCTCCATCAGCACCGGCAAGATCGTGGTCTGGGGAGAGGATTTCGAATAGTTGCCGCAGCCATATTTCTCGCAGAAACCGCAATAGGTGCAGGGTGCCAGTTGCAGACCGAGTGGATTGACATAGGCGCGTGACATATTCGCAGATGGCACTGGAAAAGGATTGAGTCCAAGATCGCGGGCCGAGGCTTCGAACCGATCTTGCGAGAATGTCATCTGCATGGGTGGGTTGGGATATTCGCTGCTGCGCGCCCCCTCGAAAGGGTTGCCCCCCGGGCTTGTCTGTCCGTTCAGATTGCCCGCCTTGCCGCAGATGCCGCAGATCTTTTCGAAATAATCGAAATGCGGCTCAAGCTCGTCATAGGTTACCCCATAGTCTTGCACCGTCATGCCATCGGGCAGCGGGCCATAGCGTTCCTCATTATGGCTGCGCACCACAAAGTCGGATGGCAGGAAACGGTAGGTCTGTCCGTTCCAATGCACGCCCGAACCGCCAACACCATTGCCGGGCAGGAACGATCCCCAATGCCGCATCGGCAGCGCCGTTTCTGCACCGTTGTTACGAAAAGTTAGGGTTGATTGCGCGGTTTCCTGAAACATGCCGTGCCGCCAATAATAGCGCAGTTCATCCTGCGCGAATGTGGTGGCGAAATCTTTTGACGTATCGCGCCATGGGCCGCGCTCAAGAGCCAGCACTTCCAGTCCGGCGGCGGTCAGCTTTTCGGCATAGATCGCGCCAGTCCAGCCGAAGCCGACAAGGACAACGTCAAAACCTGAGAGCTTCTTTCGTGTCATCAGTACCTCTTATCTCATCGCTCACGGGGGCGGCCTTGCATGCGATCAGGGACGGCTCCATCCCGGTCGCCCCATAAGGCTGACCGGCTCAAGCTGGATCGGCGCACCGCCGTGGTTCACAAAATCGCGGTAATCGTAGCGGGTGCCGGGGAAGCCAACATATCGCCAAGCAACCATATCCCGATTGCCGCCATAAATCGGATCGGCGAAATACCCCTCGATTGTGTTTTTTAGAATAAGATCGAAAAAGACCTTGGCTGAGACCGCGTCAAAAGTGATCTTTTCCTCATCTAGCCCTGTCAGTATTTCGTCCTGCCGGCCTTCTGACAGCCCGGCAAAACTTTCATCATCCTGCGCGCGGCAATAGGCATCCAGTTCGGCCAAGGCGTGCCGATAGAGTTCTGCGGGCGGGTATTCGCTTTGATAGCCTTGGGTATCGGTCCCCTCTGCAAAGGGGCCTTTCATATACCAGTGCTGCCCACGCCCGTAGAACCCTGCCATCTGCCGATCAAGAAAGGTCACGACGTCGGCTTCGGTTGCGCCGGGTCCGTCATCATCGCTGGGAATGAGGCGTGCAGAAATTGCCGCCACAGCGGCGCGTTCGTCGGGGGTGAAAAAACGAGCGTCGGTTGTGCCGTAATAAGGCGGATCGCCCCGCATGGGGGCCCAAGGCATACCTTCGCCGCGGCCATATTCCACGGCCCAAAGGGCGCTTGGGGTAGCGAGGGCGGTGCCGCCAAATAGCAAGGTTTTCAGAACGCCGCGTCTTGTCGAGTAAGACATTGCCCCTCCTTGGAACCTATGGATCGCCATCTGAGCCCGCTTGGTAGCGCATCAAATAGCGACAAACCTTCACACTGATAAAGACTGGTTCAGCATTTTTGAGAGTCAAGGAATTGAAAGTAATTTAAGGGGGCGGTCAAAAATCCGCCCTTAGAAAGGGCGCATCTTGAGGGCCCCGATAGAAATTGCCTATGGTCAAATGAATAGTCGCAGCCAGATAGAGGGTCACGGTGCAAACGTGACCAGAAACCGGAGGCAGCATGTTTAACGACGCGTGGAACCAAGTATATTGCGGCCCCGCGCCGGATCCTGTCGATCTATGGGCAAGCTGGAACCTTGATCCTATTCTATTGACCTGCTTGGGGCTGCTTGCTTTTGTCATTGCACGTAAACGTAACGGAGCTTGGGCCATGTTGGCCCTCGTGCTGGCGTTCGTCTCACCGCTCTGCGCTTTGTCGTCTGCGCTGTTCTCTGCCCGTGTCGTGCATCACATCCTTTTGGTCGCGGTAGCCGCGCCGCTTATTGCAAGCATCTTGCCGAGGCGTCGATCAGGGTCGGCCATTGTTGCATTTGTTGTGTCTACGGTCGTTCTCTGGGCTTGGCATCTGCCGATGGCCTATGATGCCGCCCTGAGCCATGTCGGGGTCTATTGGCTGATGCAGGTGACGCTATTGGGCAGCGCTATCTGGTTCTGGCATGAGGTTTTCGCGCCAGAGCGATCAGCGGTCGAAGCGATATCCCTGACGGTCGCGGCTTTTGCGCAGATGGGAATGCTGGGCGCAATCCTGACCTTTGCACCGCAGTCGCTTTATGCGGCTCACTTTATGGCGCCCTACGCTTGGGGGCTTACGCCGTTGCAAGATCAGCAACTGGGGGGGCTACTGATGTGGGTGCCTGCGGGGATCCCTTATGCTGTGCTGGCTGTTTCGCTGGCCCGCCGAAATTGGATCGCGCTGAGGGCGGGCAACGTGACATGAGCGATTTGTATCCGGGTCTGATCACGTTGTTCAAAAGCGCTCATATCGCAGCGCTGTTGCTTTGGTGCGGCGGGTTGCTTGCCCTGCCATTGATGCTTTCGCGCCATGACCCTGCCGTCACACCCGAAGATTACAAACGCATTCGCAGGGCCACCCATACGACCTATGCGATCGTGGTCACCCCGGCGGCGATCATTGCTGTAGTGGCGGGGACGTGGCTAATCTTTCTAACCGAAGCCTTTGTGCCGTGGTTTTATGCCAAGCTCGTCTTTGTTGCAGCACTGGCGGCGGCACATGCTTGGATTGGTCATCAAGTTGTGCAGGTCGCCGAAAAGCCGGACGAACGCAAAACAGCGCCTGCTTTCATAACGCTGGCGGCAGCCATGGTGCCAATGGTTTCTATCCTGTTTCTTGTTTTGGGAAAGCCTGATCTCAGCGGGGTCACCCTCCCTGATTGGCTGCTTAGCCCCCGGAACGGTCAATTGCCCTTTGATGTGCCCAAATGATAATCGAACACCAGCTTGCCTCCGTGCCACCCTGTAAAGGCCACCATCGCTGCACCCAGTGCAGAGAGCAGGATACCGTAGGGCAGCACCGCAGCCTCGTAGCCATAAAGCCTATGCCCCCAGTTCGCCCCCAATACCGACAGCAAGGTCACGGCAATAATTGCATGGGTCCACGCTGCGGCGCGCGCGCGGATGCCGCGCACCAACAGCAATTCTGCGGTGCCGGAGAAGGCAGCAAGCATGCCAAAGAGAAAGCCCGTCCCTGCCGCCCAAAGCGCGGCACGTGCCCAGAAGGCATCGCCAGTCCACCAAAAGAGCACATCAGCCCCCAAAAGGCAGAAAGACAGCGCCACCGGAAAAGCCACGCTCATCGCGTGGATCGGGTGGCCGTTTACGGCGATGCGGGTTTCCGTCTGCTGGTAACCGGGGGCTTCGGCAATCGGGTCAATCAACCTGTCCTCATCGCACTGCGGGGTTTGTTCTTCGGTCATTTTGGCAGGGGTCTCCGGATCGGTTGCATGGGGGTAACGTGCAGTCTGCTGATTGGTTGCAGCGGCGCGCTTTCGGTTGTCGATCCCGCAGGTCCGGCGGCGCGTACCATTTCGACCCTGTGGTGGGTGATGTTGGCGGGCGCTGCGGCGATTTTGGGAATGGTACTGGTACTGCTTGGGGCGGCCTTTCGCGCGAAGGAGATTGGCGATGCCGACGAAACTGCAGGCATCAAAGTCTGGATTGTTGGGTTAGGGCTGGTGTTTTCCATGTCGGTCCTTGCCGCGTTGACAGTCTATGGTCTGCATGTCGGGCACCGGTTGATGCCACGTGCCGGTGCCGATGTGGTTGCTGTCAGCGCCGAGGCGCGACAATGGAACTGGCGCTTTGCCTATGATAATCGCCCCGGCCATACGACTGACGGTGTTTTGCATATTCCGGCTGGCAGGCCTGTAGATGTTGCGATTACCAGTCTTGATGTCGTTCACAGTTTTTGGGTGCCGCGTCTTGCTGGAAAATTGGACGCCATTCCCGGCCACGTCAACACACTTAGGATCGAGGCCGATATGCCGGGCAGTTACCAAGGGCTTTCCGCCGAGTATAATGGCCCCGGCTATCGGATGCATGTTTTTACGGTAAAAGCCCATGATGCTGAGGCTTGGGATGCCTTTGTGAGCGGGGCAGAACAATGACTGCACTGCGCCGCCACCGCAAGCTGACCGCGATCTGGGCGTCCGAGCCGGGCTGGAAGGGTTGGACCAGCAGCGTGAACCATTCCGATCTTGGTCGGATGTTCCTTGTCACCGCTTTCTTTTTCTTTCTTGTGGGTGGCATTCTGGCGATGTTGATCCGCGCACAATTGGCGACGCCGCATTCTGCCTTTGTCGATGCCGGTGCATTTGCGCAGTTCTTCACAATGCATGGCACCATCATGATGTTTCTTTTTGCCATTCCCACGTTTGAGGGGCTGGCGATTTATTTGCTGCCCAAGATGCTGGGCACCCGTGACCTCGCCTTTCCGCGGCTCACCGCTTATGGCTATTGGTGTTACGCTTTTGGCGGGTCAATGTTGTTGATCGCGCTGGTCCTTGGGATCGCGCCCGATGGCGGGTGGTTCATGTATCCGCCCCTTACCGGCCCCTTACACTCGCCGGGGATCAACACCGATTTCTGGCTGATCGGCATCACCTTTGTCGAAATTTCGGCGATTTGTGCGGCGGTTGAGCTGACGGTGTCGATCCTGAAATACCGTGCGCCGGGTATGTCGCTTGACAAGATGCCGATCTTCGCATGGTACGCGCTGGTCACCGCGCTGATGATCCTGACCGGTTTCCCGCCGCTGATCCTCGGCTCGGTCTTGCTTGAAGTTGAACGCGCCTTTGGGTGGCCGTTCTTTCAAGCTGATTTGGGGGGCGACAGCCTGCTTTGGCAACATCTGTTTTGGCTGTTTGGACATCCGGAGGTGTATATCATTTTCCTGCCTGCCGCCGGGGTGATCTCAACCATCATACCAGTCATGGCGCGCACCACCCTGCTGGGCTACGGCTGGATTGTCGCCTCGGCGGTGGCACTGGCGTTTCTAAGTTTCGGGCTTTGGGTGCATCACATGTTCACCACAGGCATTCCGCTCATGGGGTTGGCGTTCTTTTCCGCCGCCTCGACACTGGTGGCGGTGCCGACCGGGGTGCAGGTCTTTGCTTGGATCGGAACGCTGTGGAAAGGCCGACCGGAGCTGCATTTGCCGATGCTGCACATCCTTGGCTTCTTTTTCACTTTTGTGATCGGCGGGCTGACCGGTGTTATGGTTGCCGTGGTGCCTTTTGACTGGCAGACGCATGACACGGCCTTCATCACCGCGCATCTGCACTATGTCTTGTTCGGAGGGTTTGTTTTTCCAATCCTTGCGGGCATCTATTACTGGCTGCCGCTTTTCACCGGGCGCAAACGCTTTTTCCGACTGGGAGAGATGGCTTTTGGCCTGATATTTGTCGGCTTTCACGGCACCTTTTTGGCGATGCACTGGGTCGGTCTGATGGGCCAACGCCGCCGGATCGAAACCTATGACGCCGAGACTGGTTGGGGCGTGATCAATTTAATTTCGTCGATCAGCAGTTTTGTCATGGCGATCGGTTTGGCCATGGTACTGGTCGATGTCTTGATCCACGCTTTTGTCGCGGTGCGCGGCGGGCGCAATCCTTGGAAGGCTGGAACGCTGGAATGGGCAAGCATGTCGCCACCCCCGGCTTATAATTTCGCCAGCCTGCCGCATGTCGTATCGCGCGACCCCTTCCATGCTGACCCCGGGCTGCCCAACCGTCTGGCCAAAGGCGAAGGTTATCTCGGAGGTCCAAAGGCCAACAGACGCGAAACGCTGACCGTTGATATCGCCACGGGCCGACCCGATTTCATGGTTATCTATCCGGGCAACACCCGCTTGCCGATTGTCATGGCAGCGGTGACGGGGCTGTTCTTTCTGTCGATCTTGCTAAAGCTATTTTGGCTGACTCCGCTGGCACTGGCGGGCGTGGCGGCACTGGCCCTTGTTTGGGTCTGGCGTTTGGGCGCGCAGGTTGATGCCGGACCGCAGGACGCGGGCAGGGGGGCGATCTTGCCGCTTGCGGGTGAGACAACAAAATCTCCCGGTTGGTGGGGGTCTGTTTTTCTGCTGGCGGCGAATGGCACGTTCTTTGGATCACTGCTTTTTGGCTACGCCTTTCTATGGACAGTTGCTCCGGGTTGGCCGCCTGCCGAGTGGTTGACGCCATCGCTAGCAGAACTTGGCATCGGAATTGCAGCAGCGCTGAGCGCTGCGCTGGCCATGCGCTTTGCCATACGCAGCAATTGCCGAAGTGCACGCCCTATGACGGCGTTGGTCGCTGCGTTCGGTGCAACTGTGATTGCGATATTGACCTTTGCGATGCTTCTGTCCCGTGTGCCACCGCCTGACGGTCATGCCTATGCGGCCACCCTGTGTGTGCTATGCGCCTATGCGCTCGCGCATGCGCTTCTGGTTAGTCTGATGCTGAGCTTTGTTATCGCGCGGGTTTTGCGGGGATATACATCGGCCGCCCGCGCGGCAGAGCTGCATATTGTCTCTCTCTGGACCGATTATTTGGCGGTGATCACCATTCTGAGTTTACTCGCGGCGCACCTGCCGGGGATGTTGGCGTGAGGGATATTCTTCGCCTCCTTCTGCCGCCGCTCGTTTGGCTTGCCAGCTTTAGCGCCATTTACGGACTGCATGGGGTCGGTTGCGCGCTGCGCTGGCCAGAGATCAGCCATCAGGAGGTTTCTCTGTTTCGTTTCGCACTGCTCTCTGCGTGGTTCGCAGCGATCCTTATGCAGGTCGCGCTATTGTTCGCATTGCACAGGGATCGGTTCAAAGCCGGTTCGGCTTTCATGCAATGGACGAGTCTCGCCACAGGATGGGTCGGATTGGTCGCCGTTCTTTGGACGTTGTACCCGGTCGCTGTCATCACGGCCTGCGGCGCATACGGCTAGCGCTACTTTAGGCTTGAGAGGCGAGATAACTTCGACATTTCCGCTCAAAATCAGATGTGACGGATGAGGTTGAATTAGTACGCTTCACTTACTATCTGTCAAACTTACGATTCGTGAGGCCGAAAGCATGCATCAACCGATAGACTCCGATACCTCATCTTTTCTGCTTCTTGATATTGCTCGTTTGTTACGGGCAGAATTTGAAAGCAGGGTGGATGACGCGGCGCTCGGCATTACCCCGAGCGAGGCGCGGACATTGGCGAACGTGGCCCGCTTTGGTCCCTTGCGGCAGAATGATTTGGCCAATCTGACCGGACTTGGCGCAATGAGCGTCACAAGTGTTTTGGATAATCTCGAAGCTGCGGGGATGGTGCGGCGAAGCGTTGATCCAAAAGACCGCCGCGCCAAACTGGTGCAAGTAACTGAAAAGGCCACGCCGCTATTGGCCAAACTAAGAGCCATAGGAAACGAGGTGAGAGCCGTCACGCGCGGGAATATACCCGCCGATGACTGGCAGTCCTTCCGTGGTATGCTGAAAACGGCCCGTGACAATCATCTGACGGCTTACCGTAATAAACGTACAACGGGGGCTGTTTCCACATGAGCGTTTCAGATCGAATGAGTGGTCAAGCTGCGGCCAAAGTTGCCCCGCGGATGTCTGTGCGCAGGGTTAGTTTGCTTGGTGCGCTTTTCATCGCCACCGGGCCGATTGCCATGGCACTATATACCCCCGCAATGGCCGAGGTTGTGTCTGCCTATGACACCACGAACAGCTTGGTCAAAATGACCCTAACCCTCTATTTTGCAGGTTTTGCCTCGGCTCAGCTAATCGCGGGGCCGCTTTCGGATGCATTGGGGCGGCGGCCTGTGATTATCGGCTTTCTGCTTTTGTTCGTGACTGCCAGCCTACTGGCGCTTGTAGCTCCTACAATTGAAACCCTAATCGCGGCGCGATTTGTTCAAGGCATCGGGGCCAGCGCAGGCGTGGCGATTTCACGGGCGTTGGTCCGCGACATGTTTGAGGGCGATGAATCTTCGCGCATCATGAACTTGATGGGGATCATTTTGGCGGTGGCCCCTGCACTGGCACCCACCCTGGGCGGGCTTTTGGTGATGCATGCAGGGTGGCAGTCCGTATTTGTTGCGATGATGGCCTTTGGTGTTGCGGTGATCAGCGTGACGGTTTGGGGCCTGCGCGAAACGGTCGTTCCCGACCGCAGCCGGCTCAACCTGCGCCAGCTTGGCCAATCCTACGTCACGTTGCTGACCAACCGCCACTTTATGACGACGTCACTGACTATCGCCGGTGCAATCGGTGCGATTTACGCTTTGGCAACGATCCTTCCCTTCATTTTGATGCAGGAACTTGGCTTCAGCCCGACAGAATTTGGGCTTGGGATGTTGATGCAGTCGGGCAGCTTTTTCGCCGGGTCGTTGGTCGTGCGCCACCTTATGAAACATAACAGTGCTTATCGGTTGGTCGTGCCCGGTCTGGGGGTGATCCTTTTGGGCAGCGCTTTGATCCTGTCGTTGCTGATCGGAGAGACTACTTTTCTTCGGGTGATGGTGCCGGTCGCCTTTTACACGTTCGGGATCGCCTTCGTAATGCCCGCCATGTCTACCGCCGCATTGGCCCCCTTTCCAAGTATCGCTGGCGCCGCGTCGTCATTGATGGGCTTTATGCAGATGGGGGCCGGGCTGTTGGTGGGTTCGTTGGCCGCGCTCTTTGACAATCCGGTGATTGCTTTGGCGGTTTTGATCCCCATGATGGGTACAGTGGCGAGCCTGGCTTATGTTGTTTACCGTAGGAACCCACATTTGGCTGAACCGGAACCAAGACAAAAAGCGATCAGCGGCCCCCCTGTCGGGCGGACGTGGATGCCGTCGAAAAAGGATTGATGCGGTCAATAGATACTACATGGGCTGGGTTGGGCGGATCGCCGTTCGATAGGATCGAAACGGCCCCGCTAGACAGGCGCATGGCAGTGGATACGCGCGCCGTGCCCTCGTGCAACGAGCCTCGGCTAGTAATGCACCCATGGTGGCGACACTGCCCCCACAACCCTTAGCGATTGAAAAGAAATGCGGGTTCGGCAAGGCCCATGAAGCCCTTACACGCAATCATATTAAATATAGCCTGTTCATTATACGTAAAATACAACGGATGCGGAGCATCGTGACTGAGGGGGAGCAAAAGGATGGTCGACCAAACCGAAAGCAACGATAAGGGCTGCCCATTTGGCACAGCGGCCTCTGCGGGCGCGGAGCATGGTTGTCCGGTCACAGACCCGACGGCCATGGCGGAGGCGTTTGATGCTTTCGAAGGGCCGTATCAGCTTGATCCGGCCGAAGCTCTGCGTTGGTCGCGTGACCAGCTCCCGGTGTTTTACGCCCCGAAATTGGGATACTGGGTGGTTTCCCGATACGATGACATCAAGGCGGTGTTTCGCGACCCTATCCTGTTTTCCCCACGGAACGTTTTGGAAAAGATCACCCCCGCGACATCAGAGGCGCAAGAGATCCTAAAGGGCTATGACTACGCTATGGCCCGCACCATGGTGAACGAGGACGAGCCCGCGCATATGGAGCGGCGGCGCGCACTGCTGGACCACTTCATGCCCGAGAATCTGGAACAGCAGCAGGATATGATCCGTCGCCTGACACGCGAAAAGATTGATGCCTTTATCGACAGCGGGCGGGTCGATTTGATTGATGGCATGTTATACGAAGTGCCGCTGCTGGTGGCGCTGCATTTCCTTGGTGTTCCAGAGGACGAAATTGCCACCCTCAAGACCTTTTCCGTGGCGCATTCGGTGAACACATGGGGCAAGCCTTCGGATCAAAAGCAGATTGAGGTTGCCCATGATGTAGGGCGTTTCTGGCAATATGCGGGTGAGATCATTGAAAAGATGCGTGCCGAGCCGGAGGGGACCGGTTGGATGCATCATACCATTCGCATGAACGCCGAGATACCCGAGGTTGTTACGGACAGCTATGTGCATTCGATGATGATGGCGATCATCGTCGCAGCGCATGAGACAACTTCGCTGGCCTCTGCCAACATGTTTAAAACCCTGCTGACGCATCCTGATGCTTGGAACGATATTTGCGCGGACCCCTCCCTGATCCCCAATGCGGTTGAGGAATGTCTGCGTTATGCTGGGTCAATCGTCGCTTGGCGCCGCCAGACCACGGCGCCGACAACTTTGAATGATGTCGATCTGCCCAAGGGCGCAAAGTTGTTGATTGTGCAGGCCTCTGGCAATCAGGATGAACGGCATTTCGAAGCGGCTGATACCTTTGATATCTACCGCGACAATGCTGTTGATCACCTGACGTTTGGCTATGGCGCGCATCAATGTATGGGCAAGAACATCGGGCGGATGGAAATGCGGATCTTCCTCGAAGAAGTGACCCGCCGCCTGCCCCATTTGCGGTTGTCCGAGCAGGAATTTGACTACCTACCCAACACCTCATTCCGGGGACCGGATGAACTGTGGGTTGAATGGGACCCCGCACAGAACCCAGAGCGAACCAACCCGAATGCGATCCATCCCCGTCGCACCTTTGCCGTAGGCCCACCCGCACGACGCGACATCGCTCGAAAGGTACGGATCGCGGAGGTGCGCCAAGAGGCTGACGGAATCCTTGGCCTGACCATTGAAGACGCGCAGGGCCGCCCCTTGCCCAAGTGGACTGCCGGATCGCATATCGAGCTTTGCGTCGGCGCATATGACCGCAAATACTCACTATGCGGTGCACCCGAGGATGACAGCTATCGTGTTGCTATTCTGCGCGAGGAGCTAGGGCGTGGCGGGTCTCGGCATATTCATGAAACCCTCCGAGCTGGTGCGGAAATCCGTATGCGCGGGCCGTCAAACCTGTTCAAACTTGATGAAACCGCGCCGCATGTGGTCCTAATTGCTGGTGGCATCGGCATCACGCCCATTCTTGCGATGGCCGACCGTCTAAAGGCCTTGGGGCAGAGTTATGCACTCCATTATGCTGGCAGATCTAAATCAACCATGGCGTTTTTGGACCGTGTGGCTCGCGATCACGGCGCGCGCCTGTCGTTGTATGCAGGGAACGAAGGTGATCGGATGGACCTCCCCGACATGGTCGCAGGGCTGGAAGATGGTGCGCAAATTTATGCATGTGGGCCAAAAGGGCTGCTGAATGCGCTGGAGACGCTGACAAAGGAACTGCCCGAAGGCACATTCCATTTTGAGCATTTTTCAACCACTGCCACGGGTATTGATCCCGAGAATGAGCAAGCGTTTGAGGCGGAACTGACGGACTCGGGTTTGGTGGTCAAAGTCGCTGCCGACACCACTTTGCTGGATGCGATCATGGCGGCAGGGATCGATGTCGCCTGCGATTGCCGCGAAGGGCTGTGCGGCTCATGCGAGGTGGCCGTGGTCGAGGGAGAAATCGACCACCGAGATATGGTTCTAACGCGGGCCGAACGTGCCGAAAGCAACCGTATGATGACCTGCTGTTCGCGATCCAAAAACGGGACGCGAATTAAGCTTGCCCTTTAAGAGGGCAAGCGCTCAATGACGACGACGAGCGGGGAAGACTTCATGCTGTCGCCGCGGGCCTATTCGGAGGACAGAAAGTCGACGATACCATTCAAAAACTCAATACAGGTTGCAAGTTGTTCAATCGCGACAAACTCGTTCGGCTTATGCGCTTGATCGATAGACCCAGGTCCGACGATCACCGCAGGGATCCCGCCGATTCCCTCGAAAACACCGCCTTCTGAACCATATGAAACTTTACCACCCCAAGCTGGCAGGAGGTCAGCATAGCGTTGAAAGCCTTGGGTCTCTCGCGCATCGCCCATAGCGGGATAGGAAAAGATCTTTTCGAAACGGATGCCGGTACCGGGGAACTTATCTTGCATCGGGGGGGCAACCGCCCGCGTGACTTCATCCAAAAGCCGTTCCATATCCTGCTCAGGATCCATACCGCTGATCGAGCGCAACTCAAACGTAAGCGTGCAGCTGTCGGGCGTCACATTTGTTGCAACACCGCCTTGCATCATCGTCACCAGCATCGTGGCGTGCGGCACGGTGAAATCCTGATCGAAAGGGCCTTCTTTTTCATAGCGCCTGCCGCGCTCGGAAATCCGTTCAACCGCCTTGGAGGCAAACTCAATGGCATTTACATGCTCTGGTGCAAATGATGAATGCCCAGCGGTGCCCGTAACATGCGCCCGCATGGCGATTTTGCCTTTTTGCCCTGTGATCAGTTTCATCATCGAAGGTTCGCCGATAATCGCAAACTCAGGTGGTACTGGCAGTTGCTCTAGATACTCTGCAATCGCGGGCGCCCCCAAACATCCCACTTCCTCGTCATAGGAAAAACAGAGGTAGATCGGGCGCGTAAGCCCCGCATGCGCCAGTTGCGGTGCCACTGCCATAACACAGGCAGCAAAGCCCTTCATGTCGCAAGAGCCCCGGCCAAAAAGCTTGTCGTCTTTGATCTGGGCCAGAAAAGGGTCACTTTCCCATTCTGGTTCATCTGCGGGAACTACATCCGTATGCCCTGACCAGACGATGCCCGCTATATCTTCGGGTCCGAAGGCCGCAATCAGATTTGCTTTGGCGCCGGTTTCGTCAGGCAGTATCGTAATCCGCCCACCCAGATCGCCAAAGAAATCTGCCATATGATCAATAAGCGCACGGTTAGACTTACACGAGACCGTATCGAATGAGATCAGCCGTGCCAGATGCCTTGCGGCGTCCGCGGTCAGGTCATCAAACGCAAAGGTTGTTTCGCTCAGGTCAATCATTGCTGAACTCGTCTTTCTTTAGATTTTAAGAATTCTCGGCGGACGGTTAGGCCAAGCACAAAGATGATCAGCACTGCGAAGACCCATGTGATGGGCGACGATAGCAGCACCGCAGGATCGCCCCGTGATATTGCCAACGCGCGGCGCAGGTTTTCTTCGATCATTGGGCCAAGGATGAATGCAATGAGGAAGGGTGCTGCGGGAATGTTCAGCAAGAACATGCCAAACCCAACCAGCCCCATCACAAGAAGCACGGCCACATCGAAGGTGCTGGAAGCGATAGAATAGATCCCGAAGATACAAAGAAGCAGCACCAACGGCGTCAGCAAGGTTTGCGGGATTAGAGCCACTTTTGTGAACATCCGCATGGTAACTTTGCCTGCGAAGAACAATAGCACCGAAGAGACCAGCATACCGATAAAGAGCATGTAAATTTCATGCATGTTCGTCTGAAACAGCAGCGGGCCGGGCGTCAAACCTTGGATCATGAAGGCGCCAAGCATCACGCCAGTGATCACATCGCCGGGCACACCCAATGCAAGAAGTGGGATCATCGTTGCACCGCAAGCGCCGTTGTTCGCAGATTCTGACGCAGCGATGCCTTCAAGTTCGCCTTTTCCGAAATTAGCGCTGTTCTTGGAGCTTCGTTGCGCTTCGCCATAAGAAAAGAACGCCGCCGATGAAGGGCCGATACCGGGGATGGCCCCAAGGATTGAACCAATTACGGAGCCTTTGAGAATGCTGCGCAGCGACCCCATGAACTCGTCGCGTGTCACATGCTGCGCGCCCAGTGGGGCCGCCTCATCGGTTTTAGCCGCGCGCATGACCACCAGTTTGATCAGCTCAGGCAAAGCAAAGAGACCAATCAACACGGGCGCAATCGACAGGCCCGCCTGCATGTCAGGCACGAAGGCAAAGCGGAAAGAGCCATAGAGGTCCTCGCCCACTGTTGCCAACAACAGACCAAGTGCCGCAGAGACCATCCCCAACAGCAGAGAATTGCCAGACACCCCTGCGACGGTCGTTAGCGCAAAAAGCATCAGCATAAAGAACTCAGGCGGGCCAATGTGAAGCGCCAGTAAGGCGAGGGGGGCAGCAAAGAAGATCAGCGAGATATTCGACAGGAAGTCGCCAATCACTGAGGAATAGAGCGCCATGTTGAGCGCTTTGCCCCCTTTGCCCTGTTGAGCCAGTGGGTAGCCATCAAGGGCCGTGCAAGCAGCCGAAGCAGTGCCCGGAGTCTTGATCAAAATCGCTGAAACGGACCCGCCGTAGGTTGAGCCTTTGTACAAAGCCACAAGCAACAGGATCGACGGAACCGGGGCCATGTAAAAGGTGAATGGCAGCGCCAAGGTCACGGCCATCGTGCCCGTCATCCCGGGAATGGCCCCAACGATCACGCCCCCCCAGATACCGGCGGTCATGATCAGAAAATTTTGCAGTGTGGCAACAGCCGCAAGGGCTACGAGTATCTCGTTTAGCATCAGTGTCTCCGATCAGAAGCCGAGTATCTTAATCAGTTCACCCTTGGGAAACTGCGTTCCGAGAGCGGAATTGAAGAACAGAAGAAGCGATATCGGCCCTCCGACGGACAGAAGTACAATCCAAATTCGATAGTTTCGTTCGCCAGTCATGAGGACCATGCAAAGCGTGAGCAGGATAGTCGCGATCAGAAATCCGACGTAGGGCAGCGCCACCAGAAACAGCCCGAAAGCGAAGACCAAGCCAGCAAATCGCAGCGTCATACGTTTGACGGAGCTGCCGTCAGTTTCGACCGCTTCCTCCGCCGGAGCGCCGCCGCGGATCGCGAGGATCAGTGCAAGTAAGCCAAGTACAATACCAATCAGCGACACGGTTTTCGGCCACATGTCAGGGGGTGGCGCAAAGCCGGGAATAAACGCCGGGCGAGGCACAAACACAGGGACAAGATAGAAGGCAAAGAGCGCAAAGAATGCGACTACTAGCAGCCCCCGCAAAACGGGCATCGTCATGGCAATCCTCATGAAAGAAATGAGACCTCTGTTGAGATCAGGCTGGCCGCGAGGGCCGGCTACGGAGAGTGCAGGCGGGCGATGCTCGCCCACCTGCAAGAGCTTACTGGGGCAGATAGCCAAAGTCCTTGGCGAGACCATTAAACAGCTCGTACTGGCTTTTGGCGTAGTCGGGCATTTCAACTGATCCAATGGTGGAAATCGAACCACGACGGGCCGCGAGTTCGAGCCATTTTTCGTCCGTTGCGACTTGACCCAGAATGTCCTGCCATTTGGCGACCACGTCTTCGGGCATGTCTTTGGGCGCATAAAGCGCGCTCCACCCAGTAATCTGGCCAGCTTTCTCATAGCCCAGTTCATCGGCGGTAGCGACATCCGGCAGGCTGTCCACGCGCTCAGGAGCAAAGACCATTAGAGCTTTCATATCGCCGCTCTCGATATGCGGCATCAAAGATGCGGCTGCCATCGCGACAAAGTCTACATGACCACCCAACAGGGCAGTCGCAAGCGCGCCACCGCCTTTGTAAGGCACAAGCGTCGCCGCGGTAAGTGGATCGAGGTCATTGTCGGCCAAAAGTGCCTGTGTGGTGAAACCATCAATCGCTGTGGCACCGGAGGCCGCATATGTCATTGCGCCATTGCTGTCTTTGACCGCGTTGATCAAGTCGTCGACATTCTCATAAGGCGCATCGCCGCGCACGGCCAAGATCATCGGCGTCGCCTCAAGTGCGCTCACAAATGTATAGGCATCCCATGGCACTGCAGATTCCGGCGTTACAGCAGGTGACAAGGCCATGCCAACACGCGCGAGTAACAGTGTATAGCCATCCGCGTCGGCATCAGAAACGAAACGTGCACCGTTCATGCCGCCTGCGCCGGGCTTGTTCATCACTGTTACCGGCTGGCCTAGGATCGGCTGTGCCGTTTCCGCCAGAGCACGACCAGCAAGATCCGAAGCACCGCCCGGGCCATAAGGGACCACCAGTGTTACAGATTTCTCAGGATAGGATTGAGCCAGCGCCGGCCCGCCCGCTGCCAAAAGGGTAAGTGCAATCGTTCCGATTATTTTTTTCATAAGTACCTCAAGTGTTGTCCGGCAACCCGGAGCTGTTGGATGCGGGCTACCATCCACAGTATGCCGAATTTGACAAGAGTTCGCAGCTAGTTGCATAATCTGCATACTGAGAGGGTGCAGCATGTTCAAGACACGAGAGCTACAGGCCTTTGACGCCTATATGCGGTTGGGGGGTATGAAACTCACCGCCGAACATTTGGATATGAGCCAACCCATGGTCAGCCGATTGTTGTCTTCATTGGAGAAAAAGGCAGGTTTCGAGCTGTTTCAACGCAAGCGAAATCGCCTTGCCCCGACCGCAGAGGCGTTTCGGTTTCACCAAACCGTAATGCACCATCTTGCGGGCCTTCGAAATTTGGAACAAGAGGCCAGCGCAATCGCCAGCGGTCAGGTAGGGCATCTTGTCATCGCAGCGCAGCCGGTCTTTTGCGACACTTTTTTGCTCGACGCCCTTAGCCATTTCCGCAAGGAACATCCCCAAGCCACGGTGCAAATCGCTGATGTAGGTATGGCCGAAATGCTTAGGATGATCAGTGAGCAGCGCTGCGATCTGGCCTTTGGCATTACACTCAATGCAGAAGCCTTCGGGGGCGAAGCCCTGTCCTTGGCCCATTGCGAAGCAAAATGCATCCTGCCCAAAGGGCACGCGCTGGAGGATATTGAGGACATCCCCCTGCCCCGTCTACGCAGAGAAATGTTCATTGATCTCTCACAAGGAAGCCCGCTTCGGCGGCGGATTGATCTGATGATGGAAACCATTCAAGTTCACCGCACAATCGCGGCCGAGCTTCGAACGATTCACGGCATTGTCCGACTGGTGGAGCGCGGGGAAGGCATAGCAATCGTTGACCCCGTGGCGCACCAGCTTCTCGATCTTGAACTTGTTTCTGTGCATCGTCTTATACCATCGATCACTTGGGATATCGCACAATTCGTTCCCCATGGCCGCCCACTTAGCACAGTAGGGCAAGCATTCGCTGCGGGTGTGGCCAATGAAATCGCGCGTTTAAAACAAGCAGGCGTGGTAACTTGAGACTGGGCGGTTGAATGGCATTTGCGCACTACAATGCTCTGCCCCCTGAAAACTGGACCGTCTAAATTTGGAGTTTTCGGCTATTCTTTCCAGACTGGGAGAGGAGCAGAAACGCATGAAAGCATCGAAGTTCACGGAAGCGCAGAAAGCGTTTATCCTGAAGCAGGGCGAGCAAGGTACGCCAGTCGCCGAGATATGCCGCAAGGCCGGTATCAGTCAAGCGACCTACTTTGACTGGAAGAAAAAGTATGGCGGCCTGCTGCCGGACGAGATGCGTCGCCTGAAGGCGCTCGAGGATGAGAACACGCGGCTGAAGAAGATCGTTGCGGACCTGACGCTCGACCGTGAGATGTTGCAAGATGTCATACGGCGAAAGCTCTGAAGCCTGGCCGTTTGCGCGAACTCGTCACCGGGATGTACGTCGATACGTCCAGCTACCACTATAAGTCCCCGCGGACGGATCAGGCTGCTGTTGAGAGGCGGATTAAGGAGATCTGCGAGGCACGCGTCAGGTACGGCACCGGCGCGTCCATGTTTTGCTGCGCCGGGAGGGCTGGACCATCAACATCAAGAAGACACGCAGGATTTACAATGAGTTGGGTCTGCAGTTGCGAAACAAGCACCCGAAACGGCGTGTGAAAGCCAAGCTGCGTGAAGATCGAGAAGAAGTTACCGGGCCGAATGACGTCTGGGCGATGGACTTCGTCCATGATCAGCTCGCGATGGGTAAAAAGCTGAGAATCCTGACCGTGGTCGACACGCATTCTCGGTTCTGCCCGGTCGTGGATCCGCGGTTCAGCTACCGCGGCGAGGATGTGGTTTAAACGCTTGAAGAAGTCTGCGGCAGGATCGGCTATCCGAACACCATTCGTGTCGATAATGGCAGCGAATTTATCTCTCGGGTTCTCGATCTCTGGGCATATGCCAACGACGTCACGCTGGACTTCTCACGGCCAGGTAAGCCGACGGACAATGGGTTCATCGAAGCCTTCAACAGCAAGCTTCGATCGGAGTGCTAGAACGCACACTGGTTCATAAGCCTTGCCGACGCCCGTGAAAAGTTGGAAGGTTGGCGTCGACACTACAACGAGGATCGTCCCCACAGCGCGATCGGATACAACCTCCCGATCGCCATGCATTGTCCAGATGGCGTCACCAGCCCGTCATCGTGAAGCGGCCGGGAAAATCCAGCTTCCGGTGGTCCAACGTTGGGGAGCAGGGCATTAACACCAAGGACTCCGCTCAGAGCTGGAGGGAACTTGGGGCTCAGGTCAAAGGCACTGAAGGTCGAGCGGGAAGCGCTTGTCCCCACTCCCATCGATCTGCCGGAAGACCTGCCCGCCCTCTACAGAACCTACGTGGCTGATCTCGTGACAACGCTTTCGGACGAAGACGTGTCGGGCCGTGGGAGTGAAGAGCTGCACACGCTGATCGATACAGTAGTGGTCGATTGGGACGCGGACAAGAAAGTCCACCTCCTGGAGCTTCGCGGCAAACTGTTGAACATGCTAAACGCAGTAAGGCCCGCCGGTGAGGCGGGCCTTACTGAAAGCGAAAGTTCGCTAAAGTTGGTTGCGGGAGTAGGATTTGAACCTACGACCTTCAGGTTATGAGCCTGACGAGCTACCGGGCTGCTCCATCCCGCGCCAATAAGTGGTGTCTAAACTTATAACGGAGGTGCTGCAAGGAGATTCGCACATAAAATTCAAAATTTTCTTGAGATTTTACGCGGCGACCGTATCATTTGCGTCTCGAAAAATTTGGAGGGATGTTTTGGGGTACACTCGCGCCGTAATAGCTCTGCGCCCACAAAGCAAAACCGCCGCGGCTTTTTGGGCTGCGGCGGTTTTGTTTAATATTGGTTATCGTGGAGAGATACTGTTTTTGAGGACCTTATTAGGTTTGGCGATGACCTACTCTCCCACGTCTTAAGACGCAGTACCATCGGCGCTACGGCACTTAACGGCTGGGTTCGGGATGGGACCAGGTGTTTTGCTCGCGCTATGATCACCAAACCAAATAAAGTCCTCAAGCGCTCTGCTGTTCAGAGGGACGGCGGGAGGCAGGGCATCTTTAGGATGCCTGTTCTTGCGCTGTCACCACTGAAGTGCT
>NZ_FOPG01000005.1 GCF_900113435.1 Sulfitobacter dubius
ACAGCGGCTGCGACCGATGCGTGGCTTCCAGACCATGGCCGGCGCAAAGGCCGCGCTCGCCGGGATCGAAACCTTCCGCACCATCCGCAAGGGTCAGTTCGAAAGCTGCAGGACCGGAGTTGAAAACGAGATCGACTTCGTCGCCAAACTCTTCCCGGAAGCCGCTTGATGATCGCAGTTCCTGCTCTTACTGCGCCGAAGCGGCGTTAATGCAACGGACCCGCTGAAAGAGGCTTGGCCTCATCTGGAGGCAGGTCGTATCGCGCCGGTGATGGACTCGGTCTACCCACTGGAGAAAGCTGCCGAAGCCCATGCGCGGATGGAGACATCTGAGCATATCGGTAAGATCGTTTTAAAGGTGGCGTGACCGCAATGGCCGCAACCGCCGATCCAGGTGCGGCGCGCATCCATTGGCTCACCGCGCCGCGCGATCCCGACCTTCGCCTGCATCTCACGGCGCGCGGCGACGCGGCGGAGCGCCCGCCGATCCTGTTCGTGCATGGTGCCACGTTCTCGGGAAGGATGTTCGATATCGACGCCAGTGGTGTTAGCTGGCTCCGGGCCGCCGCTGCGGCGGGCTTTGCGGCCTATGCGCTAGACTTGCGCGGCTATGGCCGCTCGGGGGATGCCAATTGGCGTGCCCGGGCATTCGCAGACGGCGTGGGCCCGGCATGCACCGGGCCAGAAGCCATCGAAGATATCGGCGCCGCGGTGGACTTCATCACTTATCGTCACGGACGGCCCACCGCATTGGTCGGCTGGTCTTGGGGCAGCACGACCAGTGCGCGCTACGTCGCCGGGCCTGGGCGCTACAAAGTCGCATCGCTCGTGCTCTACGCTCCCATCTTTGCCGGGCGCAACGAGGCGTGGTTGGCCGAGCTTGCCGATCCCGAAACACCCGGGCAGCGCTGCCCGCTAGGTCCCCACAGACGGATCACCGCTGAGGATATGCGCCGCCGCTGGAACGCACAGCTTCCCCCCGGCGGCGACGATTGGCGCGAGGAAACAGTGCTGCAAGAGCTGGCCCGCGTCAGCCTCCAGGACGATTCCACCGCCCGGACCGTAACGCCGCCGGGGTTCTGCGCACCTAACGGCACGCTGGTCGATCTGTGGGAGTGTTTCAGCGGCCGGCCGATCTATGATCCCGGCAAGATCGACTGCCCTACGCTGCTGGTCCGGGGCACCCAGGATCCCACGTCGACCCGCAGCGATATGCTCGCGCTTTTCGATCGGTTAGGCACGGCCGAGAAACAGTATCTCGAAATCGGCAACGGCACTCATTTCATCAACGCTGAGCGGCGCGCGCCCTCGCTTTTCTCGGCGGTGCATGCGTTCCTGCATCGGCACGGAAGCACCACAAAATCAACAGGAGAGTCTTGATGGAGATTAATACCATCGCCGTCATCGGCGCCGGAACCATGGGCGGTGGCATCACAATTCCCTGACTCGTGGCGGTGCTCCGGGTCACAACGATCGACACCGGCCATAAGGCACTGGCAGCATTGGAGGCGCGAGTGGCGCTATTTCGTCCGGGCCGTCGAGAAGAAGCGGAAGAGCGCTCAGCAGGCCCGATCGCTGCACGCGAAATCTACCGATATCGCGGCTGCCGGTCAGGCGGATCTGGTGATCGAGGATATCACCGTCAGCCGCCATTTGCGCTGGAAGGCCTTGCGACGGTTTCCGACTTCGGCTGCGGTGTCGGCATAGATCATGTCGCGGAAATCCTCGGTGAGTTCGTCCTGCATGCGTTTCGGGGCATGGCCGAGAAGATTGCGGTGCTTGTAAACCGTGCAGCGTTGGATCGGTAGTTCCTCGCCCCAGAGCGCGACGAGTGCCGCCTCCAACCCGGGGGCGCCATCGACAATGACAAATTCCGGTCGTTTCAGGCCTCTCGCATCAAGATTGCCGAGAAACTGACCCCAGTCCGGTTTGCTTTTGCCGCCCATATTCAGCCGCACGATATTTTCATCGGCCAGGATGCGCGTGACCCAAGCGTCCCAGTCGGCCTTCACCTTACGCCAGGACCGGCTCACATCCTTGCTCAGCGCCCCTTCAAACAGCCCATACAGCGCCCGTTTCACGCGCCGCGTGTTGGTCCCGGCTAAATAGACCGAAACAATCAGGGCCTCAGCCTTCTTAGTCAGCCGCTGATAGCGCGGCAGCGCCTTTGAGCGCCTTCGGTGATCTCGCCGGTCTCATCGATGGCGCGGGCGCGTGGCACGCTCACCGTTTCCGCGCCGAAGGTCCGACAAGCTAACGCTCGCGATGACCGTGTTGGTAGCCCGTAGGTTTATTGGTGCCCGATCGTAACGGCATCGCCCAAGAAACGCGTCCAGGTCCTCTTCGAAGATCGCTTCAATCGTGACGCGGATATTCTCTTGCAGCCGATCCTCGATCGGATCGTAGCCCGCTTCATTGGCCAGTAGCGAGAGTGCGGCAGTATCGGTATTGTTCTTCATGGCGTGATCTCTCTGGCGGTTGCTGCCGCCGGTTGGGTGGGTGCAAGTTTACCCGGAGATTGCGACACCTTCGAATTTCCACCACCTTCGCGACACGAAAGGTATCGCTCACACCATGAATGTTCACACGTCCGCACCTCGCCGTCTTGAGAACCACTGGATTTATACTCCGCACCAAGGGTCAAAGCCTCGCCCCCCCCCTTGTGAACAGATTTCGGCGCTCAGGGGGCGAGGGTTGGCCGAGACTTGCTGGCAATACCTGACGCCAAGACAACGCCGATCGCCACCATGACGACACCGACCACCTTCAACGGTTTAATGAGCTCACCCAGAAAGAACGCTCCGCCCAGCAACGCGAGGATTGGGGTCAGAGCTGCAAAGGCGGCAGTCTCGGCCGCACCGAGGCACTGCACCGCGTAGCCGAAAAGGAACATGGCCAGAATGCCACTTGCAAAGCTTTGAATCAAAATCATTATCGTGATGTCGCTGAAACTAGCCGCTGAAAAACTGACGTTTCCAGTCGCCAGAAGCACTGGTGTGACAAGCAGCGTTCCCCAGAAAGATCCGATGACGAGCCCATGCAAAGGGCTTAATCCACTTTGACGAAAAATTACAGAATATACTGCCCAGAGCGCTGATGCGGCCAAAAATATGACGTGCCCCTTCCAAGCATGCTCTTCGGCTCCGGCGAAAACCTGCCACAAGTTTATGACAATCGCGCCAGCCAGAATTATCGCCAGTCCAACTCTCCGTCCTGAGCCGGGAACCTCTCCGGTCATGAAGTAGACCACCAGCGCGGTCCAGAATGGCAAAGTGCCCGGAGCCAGCGCGCCGCCGTCAGAAGCGGGCGCGTAGGCCAACCCCATGGACATGGCAAAGGGAAAGACTGCGCTGGCCCCGATCATCAGCATTACAGCCCTCTGCCAAGATTGCCCACGGGGCATGACACCCAATCGCCACATGAAAGGGGCCATGACCAGAGCGCCGGGAACCAGGCGAAGGATCATTATTTCCTCAGCAGTAAAACTGCTCTCCACGCCGAACCGAGTAATCACAAGGAACCCCGCCCAGATCGTAACGGTGGCGAGCGCCGCCCAAAGTCCAAGTGTTCTTTTCCCGGTGAGATCCATCAAGCTGGCCTTTCAAGAGCTATAACGTAGGGCCTAAGCCGTATTCAGTTGCAGGTCTTCCGCAGCGATGTCAGTGGTTTCTCCTAGGGGTTTTAACAACGCCTCGACACCATTTTCGTTAACATCGAATAGATTTCCCGGCTTCCACTTTGGCGCGTGGTCTTTATCAACCAGAACGGCGCGAATACCCTCCGCGAAATCCTCACGGGCTACCATACCCAGGGCCACACGATAATCATCCCGCAAGATGGTTTCGATCGATTGATTCCGGCCCTCAACCATGCGTTTCCAAGTCACATGAATGCTAGTGGGCGCGGACCGCATGATCGTCTCATGCGCGGTAGCAAACCAAGCGCATGCAGCAGCAGCCTTTTCGAGGGTGCATAGCATAGCCTCGAAAGTATCCTGACCAAAGATTTCGTTGATCTGGTCCATTTTTTCTTCGAAGGCACTCGCTTTGATCGGCGCACAATGGCGACGGATAATTGAATCCACCGCCCCATGATTAAGCCGCGAATCCGCAACAAGATCGCTCTCCAATGACTGAAAAGAAGAAGCGGGAACATGATGTGTCGCAAATCCAGAGAAAATTGCATCCTCGGTCTGCGAGTTTGTACCCGTGAGCGCTAAGAACCGGCCGAGATGTCCAGGACACCTATTTAGAAACCATGTAGCGCCGACATCCGGAAAGTAACCGATCAGATTTTCGGGCATCCCCATCTTGACGTTTTCGCTGACAACTCGATGGGAGCCATGTAAAGAAATCCCTAAACCACCCCCCATGGCGACGCCATCTATCAACGAAATGAATGGTTTTTTAAGCCTGTTGATCCGTTGGTTTAATGCGAACTCTTCACCAAAAAATTCGCGGCCCATGGCAATACGGGCATTCGAATTCGAAAGAATGCCGATCGCCCGCACATCTCCACCTGCACAGAAGGCGCGACTTGACCCACTACGCAGGAGAATGGCGTCAACTTCGCACTCGCCATCCCACTGTTCGATAGCCCGTGCGATGCTTCGCACCATTTCAACGTTCAGTGCATTGAGTGCCCTTGGCCTATTCAGCGTGATGATTCCGAGATGTCCTACCCGCTCCGTAAGGACGTAATCTTCAATCTCATTTGCAAACAAAGTGAAATCTCCTGTCATAGGCTCCGCGCAACTTGATTGCGCAGAGCTGTTGTTTGAAAAGCGCCGCTTGTGACGATAAGGAAATGAACGTTGAAGACACTATGCTTCAACACTGGGCTCGCCATCGCGTACAGTGGTCAGGCCCAGGCTTGCTGATAAAGCTCTTGGATCTCATCAGCCTCCGGAACGCGGGGGTTATTACCAGGCGAGCCGGAAGCGATAGCCTGTTGCGCCATCATGGGTAGCAAACCCATCCAACTTGATTGCTTAATCCCATAGGATTGGGGTGTCGGGACGGCAAGATCGAGGTTAATCTCACGTAGTGCTTCCACTAAAAGCTCTGAAGCTTTTTCATCTGAAACATCATCAGCAACGATATTCATGGCCCGTGCGCAGTCGGCATAGCGCCCCTTCGCAGATTCTGCAGACCACGCGGTCACAGTGGGCAGTAACATCGCGTTAGAAAGTCCGTGGGCAACGTGGAAATGGGCTCCGATCGGACGGCTCATTCCATGAACCAGAGCTACAGACGCATTCGAAAACGCAATTCCAGCTTGAAGTGAGCCGACCATCATTGCTTCGCGTGCAGAGCGATCTTCGGGGTTGTCATACACTCGGCGCAGGTTCGGCCAGATTGCACGCATGGCAGCGGTTGCTTGGGCATCTGAGAATGGATTGGCGAGGCGTGAAACATAAGCTTCTAATGCATGTGTTAACGCGTCGATTCCGGTATCGGCGGTAAGCCGTTTGGGAGCGGTGATTGTCAGTTCATAATCAACAATGGCGAGCAACGGCATGTACGCCATGCCACCACACAGCATCTTTTCATCGGTTTTATCGTCAGTAATGATTGTAAAACGGGTTGCCTCTGACCCAGTGCCTGCCGTCGTCGGGATGGCGACAATGGGCATACCGGGAGTGTTTTCCTGATGCGGTGCTTTGAGCGAGTGCATGCTTCCGCCTCGCGCGACAAGGACGGCTACGGCTTTTGCTGTATCGATGGAGCTACCGCCTCCAAAGCCGACGACACAATCGTGATCACCTTCTGCAACAAACTGGACAGCAGCATCGACCGATGTGGTTGTCGGGTCCGGGACAACTTTAGAAAAAACACGGGCATTCATTCCGTAATTCTCAAGAATAGCGAGCACGCGATCGGCGGCCCCACTCTTTGCAAGAAAGTCATCAGTAACGATAACAGGCCTTGTAAGGCCCATTTGCGCCAGCGCCTCTGGCAATTCAGACAGTGCTCCAGCTCCTATTCTCAGCGCACGCGGCAGTAAAATACTAGGCATTAGTTTCTTTCTCCTATGGGGGGCGTCGATTTTGATATTTCGTTAAGATCTCAGGGTATGGGGCGGCGCTGAGCGAGGCTGAAAGAACGCTCAGGGTGATCTGGCGCAGCGTTCTACAGTCAACCCTGCACCATGCAATCAACGCCCTGAGAATGACGGCTCGCGTTTATTCAAGAACGCATCCATGCCTTCCTTCTGACCTTCAGTTGCAAAAGCCGCCTGAAACAACCGGCGCTCGAACCGCACACCATCAGTAAGAGACAACTCCTGTGCCATGTTCACGGCTTCTTTGGCCATCATCACAGAAGGCCCGTTGTATCTGCAGATGACTGTCGCGGCTTCAAGCGCCGTATCGAGAACTTTGTCATCGGTAACTACCCGTGCGACCAAGCCGGCTTGTTTGGCTTCGTCAGCTCCAATCATGCGCCCTGTTAAGATTAGATCCATAGCGAGCGATTTACCGACGAGTGCCGTCAGGCGTTGCGTCCCGCCAATCCCAGGCAAAACTCCGAGCTTAATTTCAGGCTGGCCAAATTTTGCGCTTTCGCCGCAGATTATGAAATCACACAGCATAGCCAGTTCGCATCCGCCGCCCAAGGCAAAGCCGCGCACGGCTGCGATGATCGGCTTTCGAGCGCGCGCGAGAGCGTCCCATGCCCCGAAGTAATCTTCAGAATACATGTCGACGAAGGATTTCGCCTGCATCTCTTTGATATCCGCCCCGGCGGCAAAAGCTTTTTCCGACCCGGTAATCACAATTGCACCAATGTCGGCATCGGCCTCAAACGACATAACCGCCGCACGGATTTCCTCCGACAGCATTGAGTTAAGTGCGTTAAGCGCTTTGGTTCGATTGAGTGTGATAAGGCCGACAGCGCCCCGCGTTTCGACGAGAATAGTGTCATAATCTGGTTGAATCATCGTAAGACCTCTTATGGTAAAGCTGGACATTCAAGTTTTTGGTTGCAAAAAGCCTGCCGCTCATGGCTGAGCCAAGCGCGGCGTAGGACCAAATGAGCGTATTTCTGGGTTCGAGTTAGATCATCTCAACCATTGCTTCGACGATCCGTGCGAAGTGATCTCGTCGGGTGCGAGTGCGCTCCCGACGAGGCACGCTAATTACGCTACCTTTTTGACGGAACCATCCACCGGGATACCGTTCTTTACTGACATCGCGTTAGGGCTGAAGCCGACAGCTGCTTTTTCGACTTCCGCCAACGTGTCGGCATCTGCGTCGCAATCGACCAAAATCTCGTAGTTCAGCCCTGACATTTCAACTTTTGCATCATCCCGCAAGTTGAGGAAACCGGCTAGATCCAACCCACCGGTTACTTTGACATCTAGTTTGCGCACTTCAATGCCACGAACGCTCGCATTCACAATGAAACCGACCATGATGCAGGCCCCAACGCCAGACATAAGGTATTCTTGCGGGGTCGGGCCTTTGCTTTCACCCAAAAGCTGCGGCGGTTCATCCACAACCCAAGTAAAGTTTCGCGGAATTTCTTCGTCGCCAAGCGACATGGGCAAGGCCGAGACCTCTGCACGAACACCCTCCTGCCAAGATAGATTTACTCCATATTTAGCCAGTCCAGCTTCGGGTGTTTTCCGGATCATTTGGCGTGCGCCGTCCAGCGCGTCGACATCGACTTTATTCAGCATTTTTAGCTCCTATGTTTAAGATAATTGCTGCATTTCCGCGGCGTCACAAAAGAGCGCCCCGCGGGAGGCCCGCGCCGGGAGAGCGCGGGAGGGAGGAAACCGATCAGGCTTTGCCAGTAAGACGCATGAATTCGTGTAGAACTTCACCAACTCGGCCAGAGAATTCGGGATCCTGCTGCGAGTATTCGTCAACAACTTCCATTGAATATTCACGGACCTGAGTGACTACGTCCTCGTTCAATCGGGAGATGTTCTTACCCATTTGGCTGGTGAACTCGTCCATGCGCTTAAAATCGAGGTGCCGGAAGTGGCCACTAGCCTTCGCACTCATTGCACGCACTGCGTTGTCGATGATGCGCTTGTGGTCGTCACCCAGCTTGTTCCATTGCTCCATGCCGACAATAAACTCACCGTTGGAATGGCTGAGCAGGTCAGGTGTGACGATATGTTCGGTCACTTCCTGAAGGTTCATGCCCCAACCGGTAGACACGCAACCCCAATGAGCACCGTCTACGACACCGGTCTGAAGGCTCTGGTATAGCTCGCCCCCTGGAACGAAGACGGGCGTGGCGCCCATTTTTTCAAAAACTTTTGCCGGGGTGCCGGTCGAGCGAATTTTGAACCCTCGGAAGTCTTCGACAGTCTCGATCGGCTTCTTGGAGTAAACGGCGAGCCCCGCAAACGAGATCGGTCCGGCCTGATAAATCCCATACTGGGCATATGCTTCGCGGATAATGTCGAGCGCGCCCATATCGTAGAAAAACATCTGCATTTCTTCATGGCTATCCCAGGTGGCCAAGTTGCCATTGAGGTGACCCGCTACAGGGATGCGCCCGATCCAGTATGCAGGAAAGATGAACGCGGCGTCGAGAAGTCCCCGACGCAGTGCGCCAAGTACCTCGCCAGTGGGCGCGACAGTATCAGCCTGAAGCGTTTCGACCTGAATTTCTCCCGCGGTCGCTTCAGTGATCCATCGTGCGAATTCGGCATAAATGGAGTCAAAATATTCTACACCGGGTGTCCAGTGGCTCTGAATACGCCATTTGATCTGCTCCTGCGCCAAGACGGCCGGGGCGGATAGGACAGTCGTTCCCGCCGCGATCGCGCCTCCGGTCAAAACTCTCCGACGATTAATTGTAGGTACAGTCATTTTAGTTCTCCTCCTTGTTAATCTTAAATCACGCATGACGATATGGGATGGCTGAGCGCGGCTCGGTCAGTCCATCATCTGGGTTAATGAAATCAGAATTTCAGGGACGGCGAGCAGAAGCGCACCGGTGGCAAGCATGATGCCGAGGAACGGCAGCACAGAACGGTAGATTTCGGTGATCGGCGTGTCTGGGCTCAGACTCTTGAGGTAAAACAGATTGTACCCGAACGGCGGCGTAATATACCCGATGCAGAGGTTCAGCTGAAAAATCACGCAGAACCAAATCGGATCAAAGCCGAGCTCGACAACGATCGGATAGAAGATCGGAAGCGTCAGCAGAATGATACCTACCGGATCGAGGAACATTCCTAGCACAAGCGCAGCAAGCTGCATGAGGACGATGAGCATCCAAGGCTCAAGTTCTGAGTTGCGCAGTAGATCGACCATGAAGGCAATCCCGCCGCCACTGGAGTATATCGAAACGAAAGCCCCTGCCCCAAAAATGATCCATACGACCATTCCGGTGACCGATGCGGTATCGTAGCTTACTGCCTTGATAAAATCGAAGGTGAGTTCGCCCCTCAACCAGACCGCAAAAAGAACGGCGGCGACGCCGACGCCCGCAGCTTCGGTGGGCGTCGCGATCCCGAGGAAGATAGTGACAAGTACTGAAAGCACGATCAGAAGCGGTAGCAGAACTGACTTTAGCGCCTTTAGCTTTTCGCTGAAAGGCGCCGCGACGTTTGCAGCCGGTGCGAGGTCGGGCCGCAGATTTGCCTTGATTACTACGTAGGTGATAAAGGCAATCAGGATGAAAAGCCCGGCAATTAAACCCCCGAAAAAAAGCTTTCCCACCGAAAGCCCTGTCATCATCCCGATAATGATAAGTGTAATAGACGGCGGTATAAGGATGCCCAGGGTACCCGAAGCGCCAATCGTGCCGAGAACGAAGCGATCGTCGTATCCGTGGCGTTTCATAGCAGGGATGCCGACCAACCCGGTGGTGATCGTAGATGCGGAACAGTTCCCAGTCATAGCGGAAAGCACGGCTGCAAAGCCTGAAGTGCCTACAAGAAGGCCTCCATTGAGCCGCCCTGACCAGAGATAGAAGGCTTGATAGAGATCCTCGGCGATCTTGGAGCGCCCAAGGGCGATACCTATTGCAATGAACATTGGGATCGCTGAGAGCAGTATCGACCACATGTTGCCAAACGTGCTCGATACTACTGAAAAGACTCCTGGTGGACCGTTTAGGATCAAAGCGAAGATGACTGCGATGCCGCCCATTGCGAAAGACAGTGACACACCCAAAATGATCGCGGCGATCAAGCCGCCGAACATACCTATGGTTAGAAGCTCAGGGCTCATGACGATACACTCCCCGCATCAACTTCGCAGGTGCTTCGGTATGTTGATGGGACTGCGACGGCGATCAGGGACCGGATAAGACCCGCAATTGCCTGAAGCATGATTAGGCCGGTCGCAATCACAAGAATCAACTTCACGGGCCAGAGAGGATGGGCTAGGGCGCTATCGTCTTTTTCTTGCCAAAGCAGAGCTTCTTGATAGAATTCCCAACCGGAGTAAGTCAGCGCTGACGTCCAAATCAGCAGGAAAATATAATTAAGACTGTCGAAAACTCCGAGCGTTCGAGGCCCTCTTCCAATCATCAAGATATCGACCCTGACATGACCGCCACGCAGAAGCGTGTATGCGCCGATCAAGATAAAATAAGATGCAAAAATTCGCTGTGTATACCCGTGCGCCCAGATTGTGGGGCTGTCGAACGCATAGCGAGACACGACCTCCCAAACCAAAACCCCAGCTCCGACCCAAACGACGAAGCTAACAGTTCGACCGACGAGCAAGTTAAGTTTGTCGACCAAAAGTAATATTTTCATGGCTCCCCCCAACTCAAAACCGAAGCATCCTCCATGCTTTGGCCTCGAATTTCATATGGTAGCTATGTTTTTCGAAAAAAAACCACTTGTCAAATGCTAATTTGTCGTCCAAATTCGATATAGAGACACGATTTTGGGGCAAATGATGGCAAACACCAAGCGAGCCAGTTCATACAATGTAGCAACACGCGGCAACTTGCTTGATGCCGCGGAGCGTCTTTTTGCTACGAGGGGTTATGAAGTCGTTACTCTCAAAGAAATTGCCGCCGCTGCTAATGCAAACGTTGGGCAAATTTCGTACCATTTCGGGCAGAAAGATGAGCTCATTAACGCCGTCATCCTGCGCCGCGCTGGCGCCATAAGCGAAGAGCGTACCCAGCTTCTCGAATCCTACGAACGTCTCGTCGGCCCTGCAGGGTGCGAACTCGAACCTATCGTCCGCGCGTTTCTGGATCCTTATTTTGCCAAGCTCAAAAGTGATGATCCCGGCTGGCGATGCTATGCGCTCTTCATTGGGCGGAATGTGTGGGACGCCAAGCTCGCAGAAGCGATTACCGAAGGGTACAATCCGACCGCACATCGGTACATAGAGGCTATCCGCCGCGCAGTCCCGTCACTTACGGAAGTAGATGGCGTGCGTGCATTCCAATTCCTCCTCGCCGGTCTCTACGGGTCGACAACAAATGACAGTCGCATCAACGGCTTGCTTGGAGATGACGGTCTCGATGTCGACTACGACGGATATCAGAAAACCCTTGTACCCTATGTCGTCGGTGGCATCCGCTCAATCGGCGTCATGCGGGATTCGACCGGAACAAAACCATAAATAGGGGTAAGAAAATGAAATTTGAAACGATAGCGCTCGACCGGCAAGGACCAGTCTGGGTGCTGACCCTAAACAGGCCTTCGCGACTGAATGCAATGAGCCAGCCGATGTTGTCTGAACTAACCGCAGCCTGCGATGAAGCCGAGTCCAGCTCCTCGTGTCGCGTAATTGTGGTCACGGGCGCAGGCAAGGCGTTCACGCCGGGCTTCGACCTACAGGATCAGGCGGCGCGAACGCCGAAAGGTCGTGACGAATGGGCCCCTATTCTTCGCCGTGATTTTGACAGTGTGATGCGCTTCTGGACATTGTCAAAACCGACCATTGCCGCTGTAAATGGACCTGCCCTAGCTGGCGGCTGTGAGCTGGCGATGGCCTGCGACATCACGATCGCTGCAGAAAGCGCGTTTTTTGGAGAGCCGGAGGTCAAGTTTGGCGCAGGCATCGTGGTGATGCTCCTGCCTTGGATCGTGGGCCCAAAGAAGGCAAAGGAAATTTCTTTTCTCGGAAGGGACACTCTGAGCGCACGGGAGGCCGAAGCGATCGGAATGGTAAATGAAGTAGTGCCAGACGATCAGGTTCTGAGCGTTGCGATGGAGCACGCGCGTAGAATAGCCGTAGTCGATCCGATGGTGATCCGGCGTACGAAAGCACAGATCAACGAGACCATGGATATCGCGGGGATGTCGAGGGCATTGGAAAGGTCGCTTGAAATCGACTTGGAGCTCGAAGCCGAGGGCAGCCCGGACAAGAAGGCGTTTCTCGAAGCTTTGCGTGTGGGTGGCTTGAAGGGTGCCTTAGCATGGCGTGACGAGAGGTTCAGCACTTGAGCCAGGCAGCTGAAACACAAGACTTCTATGAAGCCATCATGTGCGCCCGCAGTGGCGGAATTCACGATGATACTGGCTTTTTAGAGATGGCCGAGTTGCAGAATCAGGTCGTCCGCCTCACGCGCGATTTAAAAGGGCGCGGGGCCAAAGGCGGAGAACCTATCTTAATCGCGATTTGCGGCGATGCGAATGACGTCGTCGGAATTCTTGCCGTCATAGGCGCCGGGGCAGTAGCGGTGCCCATCCACCATAAGTCTCATCAAGATTACATTGATCATGTTCGGCAAATTACCGGTGCGCGATTTTATCTTGATGCGTCGGATCCGGCAGTGGCACCCGAACCACGCATAAAACAGATTTCCAATCGGCCGCCTCCGCATCGCCCCATACTTGATGGTGCCGCCTTCGTGACCTTCACGTCTGGCTCAACAGGAACTCCCAAAGGTGTCGTTCTGGCACGCGAACGTGTGTCGGCGAAGTACCACGCTATCCGCATTGCCATTAATCTACAGTCCGCGCCCGTCGCGCTGGTTCCGCTGCAACTGCTTTTCAGCTTCGGACAATGGGCCACGTTCCTACCCCTGATGTCGGGAGGCACAATTCACATGACGAGCCGATATAGTCCGCATTGGGTGGCACGAAAACTCGAAAGATTCGAGATCAATTACCTGGCAGCCGTCCCAACTATGTTGCGCATGTTGGCAGGCTCGGCCATTTCGGAACAGTCCTTTCAAGTGCTAACGGGCGGCGAAGCTGTCGGCAGCCGTCTACGACAAACGCTGTTCGAATCTTGGCCGCACGCCACGATCAATAGCATCTATGGCCTGACCGAAACTGGCACATGTGACCTGTTCCGTCGGGATCAGGCTCCCGATAACGGCGGCAACAGCCTCGGGTTTCCTTCTCCAGACGTCGAAGTAGCAACCGATCCGGACAACCGCGAACTACTCATCAGAAGCCCGTACAATATGCTCGGTTATCTGGAAATGCCCGAGCTCTCTGCGGAAACGCTGCGCGAAGGATGGATTCGTACCGGCGATCAGGCAAAGATCCTTTCGACCGGCGAGGTTGTGTTGGCTGGCCGTATCAAAGAACTCATCAACAGAGGCGGCAATAAGGTTTCGCCACTTGAAGTCGAAACTACCTTTCAGCAGCATCCGAATGTGTCCGCCGCACTGGCGACGGCCGTGCCCGACAAGCGATTTGGTGAGGCGATTCATTTGCTGATCGTTCCCACCGAGGCATCAGAGCTGGCCGCTTCCGAGCTGCTGGACTGGGCTGTGCCCCGCCTGGAAAGGTTCAAGCTGCCCGATGTCATCCACTTCGGACAAGAGTTGCCGTTGGGCAATACCGGAAAGTCGGACCGAAATGCTTTGCGGCGACTAATTTTGGAGCAAGGGCAGGCGGAATGATAAACGCCGCAACATCTCCACGGCGTATCATTCCTAATGTCGGCATACTGATCTTTGCCGAAATTGGTGCGATGTCGCTTTGGTTTGTCTCTAACGCGATCTTGCCAGAATTGAGCGCAGGTACGAACCTCGATCCTTGGCGGATCGGGCTGCTTTCTGCAGCTGTTCAGATCGGTTTTGTCGTGGGCGCCCTCGCGCTCGCGGCATTTGGGATACCCGACAGGTTCGACCCACGCCGTGTTTTTGCCATCGGGGCGGCGTTGGCCGCGATCTCAACTGCCGCGCTCGTCTTCACACCACCTGCTGGGAACATACAAATCGTCCTACGCTTTGCAACCGGCCTCTGCCTCGCCAGCGTGTACCCGGTTGGGATACAGCTGGCGGTCAGCTGGACGCAGAAACGACGGGGCCTTGTGGTCGGGTTGCTGGTAGGCGCCCTGACGCTCGGCTCCGCCATGCCACACGGCTTGGCGTTACTTGGTGGAGCCAATTGGCAGTTTACTGTGTTGCTCGCTAGTGCGATCGCCCTCAGCGCTGCTGGTCTCATCTTAACAATGAAGCTCGGCCCGTATCATACCAGAGCACCTGCTTTTTCGGTCCGCGACTTAACTCTTGCCTGGACCCTTCGACCGGTTCGATTGGCATTCGCTGGTTACCTTGCCCATATGTGGGAACTCTATGCCTTCTGGGCTTGGATTGCCGCTGCACTCTTGGTGTCTTTTCAGGAGCATGGCATCGCGAACGCGCCAGATATGGCGCGGCTAGCCACTTTCATCGCGATTTCGATTGGGGGTATTTTCTGCATCCCGACCGGAGCTCTTGCCGACAGGTTCGGCAAAGCAAAGATTGCGGGTGCCACGATGGGGCTCAGTGCTTCATTCGGTTTTTGCACGGCCCTTAGTTTTAATCATTCACCAGAATTGACCGTCATATTTGCTGTCTTATGGGGAGTTTTCATCATTCCCGATAGTGCTCTCTTTTCAGCGCTTGTCGCAGATGCTGCTCCCGCAGGAAAGTCCGGCAGTCTGATGACACTACAGACGGCGCTCGGTTTTCTTATTACCGTTTTGACGATTCAGATGGCCCCCATTTTAGCCGCCTCGTTTAGTTGGCCCGCAGCTCTCGCAATCTTTGGCGTTGGACCTCTCGTAGGGATCGAAGCGATGCGCCGACTGGATGGGCTTTTACTCCAATCCAACCTGAGATCGAGGTCAACCACCTTAGAGGAGGAACTTCCGATATGACGGATCACTACGATGCATACGTGATCAAGCTACCAAACGATCACCCTTCCGCAAAACCGCCGCCGAAAGCACTACAAGGCGTCTGCTTACGGGCAACAAAAAGTCGATCTCTGGGTAAATTAAAATGAAAAGTACTATGCAAAGGGGAGACCTTGGTGTCGCCCGTGCCTTAAGACATGCCATAAAGACAGGTGCTGACACACCAGTAACATACCAGTCTTCAACCGGTGCTATATTCGATTCACTGCGGTCCTGCGCAGAACGCGCAGCACGGTTGGGCCTAGCACTGCGAAGCTTTGGACTTGCTCCCGGCACACGCGTTGCCACTTTCTGCGGAACGACCAGAGAACATTTTGAGGCGTTTCTCGGTGTTCCTGCCTATGGGTTTGTATTGCACCCACTCAACATTCGCATGTCGGATGAGGACCTCGCTCGGATAGTCGCGGAAACTAAAGACGAAGTCCTTATTCTCGATTCCGAACTAGCCGAGAGGTTCGCCACACTCGCTCCGAATCTGACGTCGAGCGATCTGCGTCTCATATTAGTCACCGGCAATCAGGATGTAAGTTTCGTAGATCTCGAACATGCGCAGGTCTTGGACTATCAGCAGTTCTTCTCCGATTTCAAAACTCCAGAACCTTCGGATATTACTGACGTGCCAGAAGACATGGCGGCCACGATCTGTCACACTGGTGGAACAACAGGAAGACCGAAAGCGGTGGCGTATTCGCATCGCTCGATCTGGCTGCAAGCTCTTAATCTCTGTCTTGCAGATACACTTGGGCTATGCCGAGCCGACAGGGCTCTATTGGCCGTCCCCTTCTATCATGTGAACGGGTGGGGGCTACCCTATGCATGTGTCATCTCCGGGGCGGGACTGGTCTTGCCTGGCAGCTCATTCAGACCCGGAGTGCTGTGTGAACTGATCAACAGGGCATCAGTCACGATCGCCGCGGGCGTGCCTACCATCTGGACAGACCTTCTTGGACACCTGGATGCGCCGGAAACCCAGCTCGCCTCCGGGCTAAAGCGTATTGCCACCGGAGGCGCTGCAGTTCCTGTACCACTATCACGAGCGCTGGCAGCACTCGATATCACGCCAGTTCAAGCTTGGGGCATGACCGAAACCTCTTCCATGTCCGCTATCGGCCCGGTCGAGGTCGCAACACATAGTCCAATAGGACGACCGGTGCCGGGGCTCGAGTTACGCACCATTGACGATAAAGGCGTTCCTCTGATGCCGGGAGCGTCGGTGCCTGGTGAAGTACAAGTGCGCGGCCCCACGGTAATCTCGCACTATCTTGAAGCCGGCGCCGAAGCGGCGGCACCAGATGGCTGGGTGTCGACCGGCGATATCGGTACGATCGATGCATCGGGCGCACTGACTCTGACGGACCGGTTGAAGGACGCCATCAAATCAGGCGGAGAATGGATACCGGCAGCTGCGCTCGAAAACGCTATCTGCGAAGTCAGCTGGGTTCGCGATGTCGCCGTAATTGCGCAACATGACGAACGTTTTCAAGAGCGCCCATTTGGCGTTCTGGTCGTCAGCTCACCGGAGGCGGTCGATCTGGCTGCATTACGTGCGCATCTACAAGCTGTAGTGCCTTCATGGTGGATACCCAAAGCATGGAGCATTTTGCCCGCTTTGCCGCGCACAACACTTGGAAAACCGGACAAACGTGAGCTTCGGGAGAGGTTGATAAAGGGCAAGTTGCAGAGCGTCCACCTCACCCAAGCCAAAAACCTCAAAGAACCACAATCTTGAACCAAAGGAGAAAACTATGAGTGTAGTAGAAACAAAGATCGCAGAGGGCATCGGCTGGATCACCCTGAACCGGCCCCGCAAGCTCAATGCACTCGCAGCAGAAGTCGTTGCTGCGGCCCGCGAAGCGGTAGAGGCGATGGAAAAAAACGACGAAGTAAAGGTCATCGTTCTGCGCGGCGCAGAAAATAACTTCTCAGTCGGCTACGATATCGCGCAAGAGGTAGAAATGGGGCTGTCCCGTCCCGAAGATTGGCACGCTGCGCTTACTAATAATGTTGGCCTTAGCATGGCTGTGTTTTCCTGTACAAAGCCGACGATTGGGGCCGTTGACGGATGGTGTTTGGCCGGGGCATGCGAACTCGCTATGGCATGCGATATGATCATTGCAACAGATCGAGCGAAGTTTGGCGAACCGGAAATCCGCTTCGGTTCCGGTCCAGTTACGCTTCTGATGCCATTCATTCTTGGTCAGAAAAAAACTATGGAGCTTTTATTGACTGGAGACACCGTAGATGCCCAAACCGCGCTTGAAATTGGGCTTATCAATCGTGTGGTAGCCCCAGAAGACCTCGAACAGACAGTCTCCACGCTAGCTCAGAAAATCGCGCTGACCCCCTTAGTAGTACTGCGTTTGACAAAAACAGCCCTCGTCCGGGCTTATGAGGCCATGGGTCTTCGCAATGCCGTGAACGTAAACCTTGATATTGCAGCAACCCTGAACGCAGCGGAGGCTCCGGAAAAGGCTCAGTTTCAAGAGCTTGTGCGCACCCAAGGTCTTCGTGCAGCACTGAATTTTCGAGACGAGCGTTATGGGGCGCTAACAGTCTAAAATATCTGATCTTGATAAACCTAGTCAGTCTTCTGTGTCCGGCTTTCAGCTGGGCACAGCACATGAAACTTTCGCGCTAATCGCAGACCTTGGAAAGGTTCGGTTTGTGAGGTCGAGCATGCCGCGCAAATCTGTAACTGATACGTTTTGTCACCGGCGATAACGACCTTTTTTTGCCAGAGACGGATAGCGCTCCCCTACTAAGGGAGTAGGTCCGCCTTACGTGTCACAAGCCGTCAACATGCGTAAACGCCTGCATCTACTGGGCCGAGATAATCGAGGACCTGCTGTGCCTCACCGTCATTCATGAGCTGCATTGCAGTCCGGCCGTCAAACCCCGGCAGAGGCGCTAAGCGATACCATACGTGAGCCAGCGCCTCTGACCCAAACCGCGGCGCCATCATCTTGATTACATCGTTCCTGTGCATGGGCTTATGATAGCGCATTTCCAGTATGGGCAGTACGTAAAATTGAGGAGGCTACCCCAGGTCGCTGACACAGGACTTTGGCCTCGACGCACATCCGAGATTGCGTTGCAGGTCTGATGATAGACATATACGCCTGCCTTAGGGTCAGGATTCATAACCAGTAGATGACGAGGGCGGCGAGGGCGATGGCAGAAAGGAAGACCTTCGGGCATCGGTCATATCGGGTGGCCACACGCCTCCAGTCCTTGAGTCTTCCGAACATGATCTCGATGCGATTGCGCCGCTTGTATCTCCGCTTGTCGTATTTGACCGGCGTCTTGCGCTTCTTTCGGCCTGGGATACAGGCGCGTATCCCCTTGTCCTGCAACGCTTCTCTGAACCAGTCAGCATCATAGCCGCGATCCCCGAGTAGCCATTTGACCTTGGGCAGGCCGCTCAGCAGGGCCCGTGCGCCGATGTAATCACTGACCTGTCCAGCGGTGACGAACAGGTCGATCGGTCGTCCCTGACTGTCGCAGATGGCATGCAGCTTGGTGTTCATGCCGCCCTTGGTTCGACCGATCAGGCGACCACGCCCCCTTTTTTGGCGGCCATACTGGTCGCCGTTCGGTGGGCTTTGAGATACGTCGCGTCGATCATCACGGTCGTCTTCTCGCCGTGTTCTGCCGCCAGCCCGGCCATTATCCGCGCGAAGATGCCCTTCTCGCTCCACCGCTTCCACCGGCTGTAGAGCGTCTTGTGAGGACCATAGGCAGCAGGCGCATCGCGCCACCGCAAGCCATTGCCATTGATGAAGATAATCCCGCTCAGCACCCTCTTGTCATCTACCCGGGGCTTCCCGTGTGACTTGGGAAAGAAGGGAGCCAGACGGGCCATCTGCGCGTCGGTCAGCCAGAAAAGATCGCTCATACCACTGCTCCATTTTCCGAGCGGTGAATCATGCTGTGCGAGCGAAATCAATGCATCCTGACCCTAGATTGCTCACATTGAACGTTGGTTTCGTCCAACTGGTTTTCCAAAAGCGCGGTCGTGCATTTGGTTGACAAGGTATCAGCGCCCGAGACTTAGCGCGCACCCGAGCCAGACACGACATCGACGAAAATCTTTGGGGTACCATTTATGTCAGTTAGAGCGAGCGAGCTTTCGCCCGCGATGACGTATTGCACACGCAGCGGGTCATCCCCATCGCAAGTATAGGTCATGGTCTCGATACTATCGACGGCACCGAGGGAAAGGTTAATGCTCGTTTCCGCGTTAACCGGCAGGGCCAGTGTCGAACAGATGAGGGCAGTAAGGGTAAAGCGCATGGGATATTTCCTTTGTTACTTCGGTCGATAGGCTAGGTTGCGCACCCTCTTAGGCTGCTAGTCGGGAGGGGCGTTGCATGCGGCAAGCGGCACAGGTGAGTGCCGCAGCCCCTTGCAGTGCGATCGGCGCGTCACAGCGCCGACATTTTACGGATCTATTTGGCAGGGCTTGCGCGAACTGGGTGCGACAACTGGGACAGCGCCCTGCTGCCGCGCGCGGGATCGCGGCGGCGCAACAAGGGCATTGGGATGGCAAGTGAAAAGTCATGGCGTATTTCCGAGATAAGAAGGCTGTACCGATTGAACGGCGGTTTCACTCCCCGGACGGTGCGCCATGCTGTTTCACAGCATTGGGCGACACCCCCCGGGCCGCGCATGGTTTTTGCGCGCCCTTATGTTTGGCTCTCTCATTTTATGCACTCTGCAAGGTTTCTTGCTCAAGAGGCGCGACCTTGAGGATTTTCAACTCGCGCCGTTGCCTGTCGCGTGTTTCCCAGTGGAACACAGCGCCTTCGGCCAGGCCAATGAGCGCGACGCCGATGGGGGTCATTACCGAAACGAGACCGTTGGAGATGTCGGCGTCCTGCGGCAGAACCAAAGTGACTGTATGGTCTTTGTCGGTTGCCTCGTCATGGTACGTCACCTCGCGTCCTAGATCGACGACATCAGCGCGCAGACGCTGCGGGGTGACAATGCGCGCACGACCCAGTTCTTCGACCAACTGCTCAGCCAATTCCGGATTGCGGCGCATCATCCCTTCGGACAGCGCTTCAAGCTCTGCCAGCCGGGTGCTGCTGAGCACGATCTTGGGCTTGCGAGGGGATTTGCGTGGTTTGGATGGGGCGGACATAGGAAACTCCTTTGAAATTGATAGGTTTGAGCGGCTGGGGTGGCGCATCTTCAAACGCCGCAGACGTCCAGCACGATAAGCGTGTCGATCCAGCCGTCTTCGCGCAGCAGAGGGGCTCGTTGCAGCTTTTGCATACCCAACATGGTCGCGCCCAAGAAGGAGGTCACGGGGATGCACCCCGCGTCATCAGCCGGCACAAAGGTCAGCATGCCGCTTCGGGCCCTGCCGCCGTTCGTCATGAAGGAAACGAGCCGCCCCGCCACAACGAGGTTGGCTGGCGTGGGTTCGGGCGCGGGGCGCGCCAAGCGCAGCTTGTGATGCAGGAAACCTTCAATCAGCGCCGGGTTCGGGCATTCCGCTGTGAGCCCAAGGCTCAACAGACGTTCAACCCCGACCCGATCGGCACGGGTTAGTTGGAACCTGCCCTTAAGCGGCGGGCATTTGAAGGATGGTCGATAGGTATTGCCCGTAAGCATATGCGTCGCATTGGCGATGTACATGATGGTCCCCCGGAAAGGATCGCAGTCTCAACGAAAGGTTTGAGATGGCCCCGGGGGTTGTAGATACGCCTAAGCGTGCGCCACCCGGGGACGGGGGCGGTTCAGAAGCAGAAACCGGAAATGATTCTCATGCGTGACCATTAGGTGAGCCTACCCTGTATCTTTTGGCTGTCAACGCCCGTGGACGGGGATTGTATCTGGGATGCTGACTTCAGCGGATGGTCGGCGGTTTCACGCCCTCAGCGGGGCTTGCAGGTACATCATCAAAGCCCATCAGTACCGCCAAGAGATCGGGAGAAAATACGCGCTCCATTAGGTTTTTTCGCTATTTACTTTCGTCGGCTGCGCGCTCCTTTGCGTGCGCGCGTCCAGTACCCGATGAACATCCATTCCTTCGCTCCGACGGTTCGCGACGGCGGCGATGATGCCTTCTGCTACCGCAACGGCGGAGGTGATCGAATTGGGCAGAAGTCGCCTTACTGCGTCGGCATAGAAAGTAACATGTCCATGTTTGCTGAGAGGGCTCGTAGGGCGATCGGTGATGCAGAGTAGATCGGCGCCGCGCGCCCGCGCGGTTTCAGCTACTTCGATCGTGTCTGACGAGTAATGAGGCAGGGAGCAGACGACCACTAAGTCTCCGGGTTGGCAATGGAGCACCTGGCGCATGGCACTGCTGCCATTGCCTAAAGGACCAATATTGAACGCACTGCCGCGGCAATAAGGTTCGAGCCCATGAATGAGAACCCCACAGACAAATTGGCTGACGCCGGCACCAAAGGCAAAGATACGCTCCGCCCGCAAGATCATCTCTACGGCATTGGTGCAACTTCCCTCGTCGAGCCTGTGGCGGGTTGCTTCGAGGTTGGCGCAGTCTTGGTCAAGGCCGTTGTTAACGACATCAAAGGCCCCGGCGCTCTCATCTATTTCGTTAGTTAGTCGGGTGGCATGAGATTCCGATTTCCGCATCGTCTCGATCTGCGAGTCGCGAAACTCTGAAAATTGAGAATATCCGATGGCGCGGGCAAATCGGGTGGCCGTCGCGGTAGAAACGACGCAGCGAGACGCCAGTTCCACGTTATTCAAAAGCGCGGCAGTTGTCGGATTTTGCAGGATAAAATCTGCAATTTTTCGGTGTGCCGGGCTAAGGGTTTCATACGTGGCTGCGATGCGCTGCGCGACCTCGCTATGATAATTGCCTGCCATTCAAAGACCCCCTTGACGAAATTAACGTTTCATGAGTTTCATGTGCTTGCAATTGTCGTTGCAGTCAAGCTGCCTGCATCGCAGTAGTCAACGTCAGTATCCCTCGGGAGGGAAGATATGAATTATAAGAAAACTCAGGCCTGTGCCGTTGCCGCACTGGCTACGGCTTTGGGCGCGACCTCGCTGTCAGCGCAGGAACTCACCATCGGGCTTAGTTCTGAACCGACTGCTGTAGATCCACATTATCATGATTTAACGCCCAACAACCAACTTGGCATGCACATCTATTCCATGCTGGCTACACCGGATGCCAACCTTATGGCGCAGCCAGAGCTTGCCACCTCTTGGGAAGCCGAAGATGACAACACATGGGTCTTCAAACTGCGCGAGGATGTAAAGTTCTCCGACGGGACAGATTTTGACGCGAGCGACGTGATCTTCACATTCTGCCGCGTGATGAACAACGAAAGTGCCATCGGCTCCACCGGCAGTTCCGTTGTCAGCAATTTCGAAAGCGTCGAGGCGCCTGACCCTCATACACTGCGCATCAAGACGAAACAGGTTGAACCGATCATGCCCGAGATGCTGGCCGGGGTTCCCATCATCAGCGACAGCATCGTGGAGCATGACGACATCACTTTCGATCTGCCAAACGATTGTGGCGTGACTGGAACCTGGCCCTCGATCGATGACTTCAACGTGGGTGAAGCGGCCGTGGGCACTGGTCCCTTCAAGCTGGAGAAGTTCAGCAAGGGCGCCGAGATAAGTCTGATGCGTAACGAAATATACTTCGGCACCCAGCCGGACTGGGAAACAGTCACCTTCGTACCGGTGCCCAGCGATGGCCCGCGACTGGCCGGGCTTTTGTCGGGCGACTACGACATGATCGAATCTCCTGCCGCCCGCGATGTGGCGCAAATCGAAGAGAACGAGGCGTTCGAATACGTATCCACTCCCTCGAACCGAGTGATTTTCCTGCAGATGGATATTGGCCGCGGCGACAGCCCGTTCATCACTACCGAAGACGGCTCCAACCCGTTCCAAGATGTGCGGGTGCGGCAGGCGATCTCGATGGCGATTGACCGACAGGCAATTGTCGACCGCATCATGGATGGGTTGGCCCGTCCGGCCTATCAGTTCATCCCGGACGAGATGTTCGGCGCGATCCCGTCGCCCGCTCCAATGGAATACAACCCCGAAAAAGCCAAGGAACTACTGGCCGAGGCAGGCTATCCTGATGGGTTTAAGGTGACCTTTCACGCCACCAATGATCGCTATATCAACGACAGCCAAATTGCACAGGCCGTAGCGCAGTTCCTAACCCGCGTCGGCATCGAGACCGAGCTTGATGCGATGACCCGCTCGATGTTCTTTAGCCGGCGCTCGGGGCGCGAATTTAGCTTCTCAATGGGCGGTTGGGCGTCCAGCGAAGGCGGTGCGGCTTCCTTTTTGAGGCAATATGCCGTGACCACAGATGATGCGCGTGGCGTCGGCGGTTCGAATTATGGCGATTGGAGCGATCCGGAGTTTGACGCTTTCGTGTTGGAGGCGATCAGCACGGTGGACGAGACCAAAAGGTCTGAACTGCTGCAGCAAGCCGAACAGATGGCCGTCGACAAGCTCGGCTTCATTCCCCTGCACTTCGAGAGCACTCTCTGGGCTTTCCGCAAGGGTGTGAGCTACGACGGGCGTGCCGATCAGTTTACGCTGGCCTATCAGGTCGAACGCGCCACTGAATGATCCACGCAGCTAAATCACTTGTGCCGTCGCGCATCCTGCGCGGCGGCATCCCAAACGAATCGGAATAGGCCTGATGCTGCTCTATACCTTGCAACGTCTACTTCAGAGCGTTGCCGTCCTCTTTGCCGTATCGATAGCGGTTTTTCTCGCTGTCTATTCGGTTGGCAACCCGGTTGACTTGTTGATTAGTCCAGAGGCTACTCAGGCGGAGCGGGCAGCGATGATTGCGAAGATGGGCCTCGACCAACCGGTCTGGGCGCAATATTTTACGTTCCTCGGCAATGCTCTGCAGGGCGATATGGGCACCTCCTTTGTGCATGGCATCCCGGCGTTGCAGCTAATCTTGTCGCGCATGCCTGCCACCTTCGAGTTAGTGGTCCTGGCGCTGCTTCTAGCCTCTGCAATCGGTATTCCCATCGGTCTCTGGGTAGGGCTGCGCGATGGCAGCCGTGGCGCGCGTATGGTGATGACCAGCTCAATCCTCGGCTACTCGATCCCCTCTTTCTGGAAGGGGATGGTGCTAATCCTCGTCTTTGCCGTCTGGCTGAACTGGCTGCCCGCTTCGGGACGCGGTGACACAGTGTTACTTCTCGGCGTTCCCTTCAGTTTCCTTACTTTTGACGGGCTGAGCCATCTGGCAATGCCAGTCATCAATCTGGCAATTCCCAATCTGGCGCTGATGATCCGGCTGACCGCCGCTGGTGCCTCGGAGGCCGTGCATCAAGACTATGTCCTGTTTGCCCGCGCTAAGGGGGTGCGCAGCAAGCGCATCATTCGGCGCCATATCCTGCGCAATATCTTGATCCCGATCATCACCGTTCTGGGGGTCGAGTTCGGTGCCCTCATCGCCTTTTCGACGATCACAGAAACGGTCTTTGCATGGCCCGGAATGGGTAAACTGCTGATCACCTCAATCTATCAACTCGATCGGCCAGTTGTGGTGGCCTACGTCATGCTGATCACCTTCATCTTCGTGGTCGTTAACCTGCTCGTGGATTTCGCCTATGCGGCGCTCGATCCACGGGTGAAACTTGTGGAGAACATGTGATGGCCGCGCCCAACACCCGCTTGGACCGCGACGAGATCGTCGCCGTTCGGCAGCCTCTGACCAATACGCCGCAACGCCGCGCGATGCTGGGAAAGCTCAAGCGCCGGCCCAGTGTGAGAAACTCTCTTATCGCGCTGCTGGTGATTACTCTCATCGGTCTATGTCTGCCGTTCTTTGCTCAACAGGACCCCTATGACTTGACCTCCTTCAGCGTGATGGACAACCGCATGCCTCCGATGTCGGAGAGCTTTGATGGTATGGTGTTTTGGCTGGGTACCGACGGGCAGGGGCGCGATATGTTGTCGGCGATCCTCTATGGCATGCGCATCAGCCTTCTGGTGGGGCTGGTCTCGACCGCGCTTGCGCTTATCATCGGGGTTAGCGTCGGGCTGGTCGCGGCGGTACTGGGCGGTCGCATTGAGGCGCTGTTGATGCGGCTGGTCGATTTCGTTCTGGGCTTTCCGTCAATCCTCGTGGCGCTGGTGCTGCTGGCGATGATCGGCCGCGGTGTAGATAAGGTGATCCTTGCCATTGTGATGGTGCAATGGGCCAATTACGCGCGCATTATGCGTTCCTCGGCATTGTCTGAACGTCGCAAGGAATATGTCGAGGCTGCACATAACCTTGGATATAGCACAGGTCGGGTGATGTTTCGGCACGTCATGCCCAACAGCCTGAGCGCGGTACTGGTGCTGGCCACGGTGCAGATTGCTTCTGCAATCACCCTTGAGGCGACGCTGTCGTTTCTTGGGGTCGGCGTGCCGGTGACCGAACCCTCGCTCGGCCTGCTGGTCGCCAACGGTTTCGACTACCTGATGAGCGGCGCCTACTGGATTTCCTTCTATCCCGGCATCGCTCTGCTGATCCTGATCTTTTCACTGAACCTCGTAGGAGATCGCCTGCGCACGGCCCTGGATCCGAAACGCTCATGACCGATCAAATTAAACCCTCCCCCGTCCTTGACGTTCGCGGACTGCAAACCGTGTTCCATGACACTCAAGGAGCTTGGCCCGCTGTCGATGGGATCGACCTCACCCTCTATCCCGGCGAGGTGCTGGGGCTGGTCGGGGAATCCGGCTCAGGCAAATCGGTTGCGGGATTTTCGGTCATGGGGCTGATCGACCCACCCGGCGAGATCACTGCCGGCGAGGTTCTGTTCCGTGGGGAGGACCTGCGCAAGAAATCCGAAGAGGAGCTGCGCCGCATCCGCGGGATTGCGCTGGCAATGATCTTTCAAAACCCGCTGTCGACGCTCAACCCGGTTCTGCGGATCGGCGAGCAAATGACCGAGGTGCTGAGCGAGCATGGACATGATGACTCTGCCGCGGCAGCATCGCTGGCTGTCGAAAGCCTACGCAAGGTGGGCATCCCCGCACCGGAGCAGCGCATCCATCAGTATCCGCATGAACTGTCGGGCGGGATGCGTCAGCGGGTAGCCATCGCGATTGCGCTGTTGGGCGACCCGGCGGTCATAATCGCGGATGAGCCGACCACCGCGCTTGACGTGACCATTCAGGGCCAGATCATTGCCGAGTTGCAAAAGCTGCAGGCCGAAAGCGGCGCGGGCATGATCTGGATCACCCATGATCTCGGCGTGGTGGCCGAACTGGCCGACCGGATCGCGGTGATGTACGCGGGCAATATTGTCGAGATGGGCCCGACGGATGCGGTGCTCGACCATCCGCGTCATCCCTATACGCTGGGGCTCTTGGACTCGGTGCCGGGTGATACTGTGCCGGGCGCCCCGTTGCGCCAGGTGCCGGGCAACGCGCCGCCGCTGTCGCAGAGGCCACTGGGGTGTCCCTTTCACCCGCGTTGTGCCTCAGCCAGCGACATCTGCCGCCGCGATATGCCGGAGCGCGAAACCGATGCGTTCGGGCGCAGCTATCTCTGCCACCACCCTGTCTCGCAAAAGGTTGACCCATGACGGAGTCCTCCCTAATCGCCGCCGACCGGCCTGCCACGGAAAATGCGGCGGAGAGCGCAGACGCTATTCTCGAGATGCGCAATCTCAGTCGCGTCTTCACCCGGCAGCCCGTCTTGGCAGAAACCCTTCTAAAGCTGGCTGGTCGCGCCCCGGACATTCCTGTTCTGCGGGCGGTGCGTTCGGTCAACCTTTCGGTACAACGGGGGGAAGTGCTGGGATTGGCCGGCGAATCCGGATGCGGAAAGTCAACGCTGGGTCGCATGATGACCGGAATCCTGCCTGCCTCGGAGGGGACGGTGTCCTATGAGGGGGCGGACGTCGCGACCCTGCGCGGGGCGGCGCTGAAAGACTTTACCCTCGGCGTGCAGATGGTGTTCCAAGACCCCTATTCCTCGCTCAACCCGCGCCAGCGCGTCGCGGCGATTTTGGCCGAACCGCTCACGGTTCACCGGCCGGACCTGTCGCGTGCCCAGATCAACGCAAGGGTGGACGCAGCGCTTGAGGAAGTGGGGCTTGATGTCAGCTACCGTGACCGGTTTCCGCATCAGTTTTCAGGCGGGCAACGGCAGCGAATTGGGATTGCCCGTGCATTGATCGTAGAGCCGCAGTTTCTGGTTTGTGACGAGCCGATCGCGGCGCTCGACGTGTCAATTCAAGCGCAGGTCATCAACTTGTTTCTGGAGCTGCGCCGTAAGCGCAATCTTACATACCTGTTCGTCAGTCATGATCTGTCTGTGGTGCGGCACATGGCTGACCGAGTAGCGATCATGTATCTCGGCGAGATCGTAGAACTGGCGCCGACCGCCGAATTATTCGCGGACCCCAAGCATCCCTACACCCGCACGCTGCTGGAGCAGATCCCTTCAGTTCGCAACCGAAAGCGCAGTTTTTCCACAGTGAAAGGGGAATTGCCTTCACCACTCAACCCGCCCTCGGGCTGCCCGTTCCACCCCCGTTGCCCCGCGGCCATGCCCCAATGTTCCGTCGACGCGCCGCAATTGCAGCAGATCGCGCCCGGTCGGACCGTTTCATGCCATCTCTACGATAAGGACAAGACTTTAACATGATCAAGCCAAGCGATTTCGACCGAACAGGCGCCTTTGCGCTTTCCTACGCGTTTCAGGGCCAGCCTGAACGGCCAGTGACCCTGAACTGTTACCGCGCCGCAGGCTATGCCACGGGCAAGGAGGTGGTTTTTGTCCAACATGGGATGATGCGCAACGGCGATGACTACCGCGATTTCTGGATCGAAGCGGCAGACCGGCATGATCTTCTGATCGTTGCGCCCTCCTTTCCTGATGCCCATTACCCCGAAGCGCCGGCCTATAACGATGGCATGGTCCGGGCCGCAGATGGCACGGCCACCCCGCCAGAAAGCTGGATTTATCATGTACCCGCACGTCTTGTTGCCGAGCTGACCGACGCCGGGGTCATGGCAGAAGGCAAAGCGCGCATCTATGGTCATTCGGCGGGGGGGCAGTTCCTACACCGGATGGTCGCATTGGTCGGCTACGGGCCGTTCCAGTCGGTGATTGCGGCCAATGCGGGGTGGTACTCGCTGCCCGATCTCGAAGCACCCTTTCCCGCCGGTCTGGGTGGGCTGGGCCTGAACGAAGCAGACCTGCGCCGCCTGTTGGAAAGCGACCTGTGGATCCTCGGCGGGGAAAAAGATTGCGAGTCTAACGCGGACAATCTGCCCTCAAATATCGAGGCTTTGGCACAGGGGCCGGGCCGGTTGCAGCGAGCGCATAACTACATGGCCGCGGGCCGGGCCGCTGCCGAACGACTGGGGAGCGACTTTAACTGGCGGTTTACTGAGGTGCCCGGCGTGGCCCACGACGGCTGTGCAATGGGCAAGGCTGCGGCAGGCCTGTGGTTTGATGGCGCATTGCCTTCGGAAGAGGCACTGGGCGTCGGCACCGGCACAGTAAACGCTTGAGCCGCGAAACCAATCAGAGAGGAAAAGAAATGCAGAACAGCGATGTCATCTGGGATTATGTCGAGACGCATCAGAAGGATCTGGTTGGGCTGTCCGACCGGGTTTGGGCCACGCCCGAAACGCTCTATGGGGAGTTTGCCTCATGCGCGGAACATACCGCGATGCTGCGGGACAAAGGGTTTGCCGTGACCGAGGCCGTCGCGGGCATTCCGACCGCCGTGATGGGCGAGGCGGGGGAGGGCGGTCCTGTCATTGCCATTCTGGGCGAATATGATGCCCTGCCGGGGTTGAGCCAAGAGGCCGGGGTCGACTATCCCAAACCGGTTGAAGAGGGCGGCGCGGGCCATGGCTGTGGCCACAACCTGCTTGGGTCTGCCGCGTTGCTGGCAGCCTGCGCCCTGAAAGACTGGCTGGAAGAAACCGGCACGCCGGGGCGGGTGCGTTACTATGGCTGTCCCGCCGAAGAAGGCGGCGCGGCGAAGTCATTTATGGTACGTGATGGGGCGTTTGACGATGTGGACGCAGCGATCTGTTGGCACCCTTCCGGAATGACGCGCGTGGATGAGGCCCAAAGCCTCGCCAACACGCGGATGGATTTTGCCTTTACCGGGCGCGCCAGCCACGCCGCGGCCGCCCCGCATTTAGGTCGGAGCGCATTGGATGCGGCCGAATTGATGAACGTGGGCGTACAATACCTGCGCGAGCACATTCCGCAGGAAAGCCGAATTCACAACGCCTATCTGGAGGCGGGCGGCACAGCGCCAAATGTCGTGCAGGCCCGTGCGGTCACCCGCTATGCGATCCGCTCGACCACGCTGTCGGGGATGCGGTCGCTCAATGAGCGGGTGCAGGACATCGCCCGGGGCGCGGCATTGATGACCGGGACCAAAGTCGACATTTCGATCATGTCGGCGGTGTCGAACATGCAGGGCAACACCCCGCTGGAAGAGGCCATGCAACAGGTAATGGACAGCTTGGGCGGGGTGCCTTTCGACGACGCTGACCGGGATTATGCCGCCCGCATTCAGGCCACGCTCAGCAATGAGGACATCAATGCCGAATACCGTCAGAACGGTCTGGTGCCGCGCAAGGACTCACCGCTGTGCGACTATGTCGTGCCCGCTGACTCCCGCGGGCCGGCGATGATGGGGTCGACCGATGTGGCGGATGTCTCTTGGGCGGTGCCCACGGTGCAGGCGCGGGTGGCGACCCATGCGATCGGCACGCCGGGTCATTCTTGGCAAATCACCGCGCAGGGTAAGGCCGGGGCGGCGCATAAGGGCATGATCCATGCTGCCAAGATCATGGGCTCAACGGCGCGTATGTTGATGGCCGATAAAGGTCTACTGGCACGGGCAAAACAGGACCACCGTAGCCGCATGGAAGTCGAGCCCTATGTCTGTCCGATCCCGGAGGACGTGAGCCCGCCGCTGGTTGACCCCAAAGCCGCCTAAGGCAGTTGCCGATGCGAAGGCAATGACTGCCCCAGCTTAGGGGCAGTCGGAGCGGCAATCAAGATATCGCCGTGCCGCAATCTTAATCAGACGGGGACGCTATCAAAGGCTCCATTTGTGCAGGTTAATATCTCGTAATCATAAGTTCCGCTCACTTAATACCTCCGCCCCGGTATATGGGAGATGAGCAGCGGTCGTTTCAGAAAAGCTGGTTCACTTGTCCGTACGTTTGAATCTAATATCCAAGTGTCTTGTCGACAATGCCCGTCAATGGCCGACTTGCTTGATGTCGCTTCAGGTTCTCGCAGATTCCAGGAAGGCTTGTTTCCAACCGTGTTATGCATGCGATATGGGGGGTGAGCATTATGCGCGGATCATGCCAGAAAGGGTGCCCCTCAGGCAGAGGTTCCGGCTCGGTGACATCAACTACTGCTCCACGTAGTTTACCGGTGTCGAGCGCTTTGGTTAGAGCGCCATGATCCAACTGCTGACCGCGCCCAACATGTACCAGTGCCGCACCATCCGGTAGCTGATCGAACAAGGTGCTGTCCAGGATATTTTGGGTGGCTGAGGTCAGAGGAAGCAAGCAAACCAAAATATCAGTTTGTTTGAGAAAACGACGCAAACCGTCCTCTCCGTGGAACGTTTCGACGCCCTCGATCTGATGCGCGCTTCGTGCCCATCCGGAAAGAGCAAACCCAAAAGGCGTCAAAGCTCTGAGTGCGCCTCGTCCCAATTCGCCCAGGCCCATGACCCCGACGCGACGATTACGGGTCAATGGGGGTACTGAGACACGTTCCCACTTTTGCTGACGTTGGTTGTCGATATAGCCCGGCAGATCGCGGTGCAGGGCAAGAACCGCCATCGTGACATATTCCTGCATCATCGACGTCAGACCATCATCGATCAGGCGCACGACCGGAACGCTGTCCGGCACTTGGGACATCACGAATTGATCCGCGCCCGCGCCAAGCGAAAAAATCACCTCAAGATTGGGGTAGGCAGTCTTGATGTCGTTTGGCACTTGCCAAGTGAGCATGTAGCGCACATCGGCTTTCTTATAGGGCTCATCTGATATCGCCACTGTGATTTCAGGCATGAGCTCTGCAAACTTCGCCCGCAGCATTTCGGCCCGAGGGCGATCCAGATTGGCAAGAAAGGTCAAGTGGGCCTCCGAGTGGTCAGGCGGGATCGTTGCGCACGTCCAGTGCATCGCGCAGTCCGTCGCCGATAAAGTTGAAACTGGTTACCGCGATGGTGATCGTGATGCCGGGGATAATGGCCAACCAAGGGGCAGTCGCGAGATACTGCTGGGCACCATTCAGCATATTGCCCCAACTTGGCAGCGGCGGTTGGATACCATATCCCAGAAAGCTGATATAGGCTTCGAGCAAGATCGCGCGGGCAACGGTCAGCGTCGCCGCCACGATGATCGGGCCCACCATGTTCGGCAGCAGCTCGCGGAACATGATATGAGAATTGCGCAGCCCCAGCATTCGGCCTGCCATGACGAAGTCGCGTTCTCGTAAGGATTTCACTTCGGCTTCGACGATCCGCGCAATTTCCATCCAGCTGGTGATGGCAATGATGATCGTGATCATCACGGGGCTTGGGTTGATGAAGGCGGCTAAGGCTAACAACAGGAAGATTGAAGGAAAGGCGAGGAAAGCGTCAACAAAGCGCATGAGGGCCGAGTTGACCTTGCCGCCATAGTATCCTGCGACAACGCCAATGACCGTCCCGATTGCGGTCGACAAAACCATAGCGAAGAAACCCACCAGTAGTGAAATCCGCCCAGCCATTAGCAAGCGCGCAGCGATGTCACGCCCCAAGGGGTCGGTACCAAGATAGTGGTCGCCGCTTAGGGGCGGGGAAAAGCGGGCCCGTAGATCAATGTAGAGCTCATCATAGGGCAGTAGAAATGGCCCAACGATACAGGCCAAGGTTAGGAGAAACAGCATCACCATACCCACGATCGCCAGGCGATGTTGCATGAAACGCTGCACGCTCCGGCTGCGCCACCAGCGATGTTTGTGTGTATGTATTTCAGCGGCTGTCATTTGACGTATCCCTTCGCAGGTGGTCGAAAGCTCATGCAAGACGGATTCGCGGGTCAATGGAGGCTGCAACAAGGTCAGCAATCAGATTGCCCAGCAAAACGAGAATGGCCGAGAACATCAACAGGCCCATGACGACCGGGTAGTCGTTGTAACCAAGGCTATCGAGAAATAGCCGCCCCATTCCGGGCCAAGTAAAGACTGTTTCGGTCACCAAGGCGCCACTTAAAAGGTTGGGCAGCTGCATCCCCGCGAGGGTGATCATTGGCAAAAGCGCATTGCCCACCACATGTTTCATCAGCACGCGGCGTTCGCTAACACCTTTCGCCCGGGCGGTCTTGACGAAATCTTGGTTGATCACATCCAGTGTCGCGGTGCGCATGTAGCGGCTCCAAATCGCGATATTGACCAAAGCGAGCACGATGCTTGGCAGGATAAGGTGGTGTAGATAGTCGAGCACAGATCCATCACCGATCGTGTACATGTTGCCAGCTGGGAGCCATCCCAGCTTGAGCGAGAAAACATAGATGCCAACAAGGCCAAACCAGAATGTCGGGATCGACAGAGCAATCATGGCACCGACGGTTGCGGTATAGTCAAACGTGGAGTAGCGGTGCGTCGCTCCGCGGATGCCGATCCACGTCCCCAAACCGATCGAAATCACGGTCGAGCTAACCATCAGAAGCATGGTTGCGAAAAGGTGGCGCCCGATCACTGTCAAGACAGGTTGCTGGTCTCGATAAGAGGTACCCCAATCACCTTGAAGCAGACGCCAGGCCCAATCGAGGTATTGGATGGGCAGCGGCCGATTGAGCCCCATCTGCTCTGCAATACGGTCCATCGTTTCCTGGGTCATGCCGGGCGTCAGCGCATATTGCGACAAGGGGCCGCCCGGGGTCAGGTGAAGCACCCCGAAACCGATCATCGAGACAATGATCAAAAGTATGATGCTCTGCCAAAGGCGTTTTACGAGAAATCCAGCCATTCTTGAGTTTGCCTTTTCCGCGAGGTAGGGGCGGCGGGGCGCCAGAAACAGCGCCCCGTCTGACGATTATTGGTCCCAGTAGTATTGGGCCGCGTTCCAGGTATCGATGCGCGTATTGATGTTTGCTTCGATCCCCTTCAACCCCTCTTTGTGACCGCGCACGGTCGCATACTGGAAGAGCGGCAACAAAGGTAGGTCTTCACGGATGATCTCTTGGACCTGACCGTAGATTTCCTTGCGTTTTACCTGATCAAAGATACGCCCGGCTTCTTCGAGAAGTTTGTCGACCTCTGAGTTTTGATATTGGCCGGTGTTCGACCCGCGGCCACCTTGGGCGGGAATGGCATCGGAGGCAAAACGTACCGTGACGTCCGCATCCGCGCCGGTCGTGAAAACGATGCCGACGATAACGGAATCGAATTGCGACTGGGTCCAGTATTCTCCCCACATAACTGCTGGTGGCTTGTTCTCGATCGTCATCTCGATCCCGACTTCGCCGAGAGATTGCTGGATGAACTGCTGTGCTTGTTCTCGCAAATGGTTTCCAGAAGTCGTTGAATTGCTGAAGGACAAACGCACGCCATCCTTCGCACGGATCCCGTCGGCTCCTCGTTCCCATCCTGCCTCATCCAGCATCTTGTTTGCTGTGTCGGGACTGTAGTCGTGCTGGGGCAGGTCGGGATTGTAGTAATAGGACTGTTGCGGCAGATAGCTCTCGCTGGGTGTCGGCAAGCCGTAGTAGAGCGCATCAATGATCGTTTGCTTATCGATAGCCGCATAGATCGCCTTGCGCACGGCACTTTCTTGAAACTGAGGCTTTTCGTTGTTCAGAAACACCGATTCAACGGTTGGTGATGGTACAACACTAACTTCTTTGCCGGCCAGGCTCTTTGCTTCGGCATAGTTGTCGGGCGTGATGTATTGGTTGCTGATGATATCGATATCGCCACTCTTGAACTGTGTATAGAGCACAGTCAGATCGGGGATGTATTTGAAGATCAGCCGCTCAACGTAAGGGCCCTCCCCGAAATAATCAGAGTTGGCCGTAAGCTCTACATGATCGCCTGCCTTGCGGCTGCCCCATTTGAACGCCCCTGTTCCGACGGGCGCCTGGTTGAAAGGCGCTTCGTTACGATCTTCCAAAGGCTCGAGGATATGTTTGGGAACCATCATGGTCTCAACGAGGATCGACATATAGGGTGCGAAAGGTTCCTCCATACGCCATTTGATCTCGGTCGGCGACACCACCTCAATATCGCGCACCAACTCATGACCTGTAGTCCGCCAGCTGCGGAAGTTCGGGTCCATAATCAATTCGAGTGTAAATTTGACATCCTCGGCGGTGAAGGGTTCACCGTCATGCCACTTTACATCATCGCGCAGCTTGAAGTGCCAGTTTAGCCCGTCTTCAGACAAGCCCCCGTTTTCAATCGAAGGAACCTCGGCCGCCAAAGCTGGAATAAATTCGCCCTCGGGGCTGATCCGAACCAGCCCATCAAACACTGAGAGTTGGACGCCGTCATCGACTTCGATCCGCGGCATGAGTGGATTGAAGACAGTTGGTTCCTGACTGACACCGACGACAATCTGACCGGTGGGTGCTTCAGGATGTGCAGCCAACGCCGGGCCGACGAATAGATTTGGCGCGAGTGCCCCTGCTGCACCCGTAAGGCCAAGCATCGCGAGCGTCTGCCTGCGGTTCATATTCTTCGTCATGGTTTTCGTCCTCTTTTTGATTTCACTTCACGCTTGCTGCAAAATGTGGTCGGTGCCGGGAATGGCCGCGACCAGTTCGCGGGTGTAGGGGTCTTGCGGGTCGTAAAAGATTTGAGACGGCGGTCCGGCTTCAACAATCCGGCCTTTCTGCATCACCAGGAGATCGTCGCAGATTTGGCTGGCGACGCGCAGATCATGGGTAATAAAGAACATAGCCACTTGGGTCTCGCGTTGAATTTTGTCCAGCAGCTCCAGGATCTGTGCTTGGATCGAGACATCGAGCGCAGAAACCGCTTCGTCTGCCACAAGCACATCGGGATCAAACATCAACGCGCGCGCGATACCCACGCGCTGGCGCTGGCCGCCCGAGAACTCATGTGGGTATCGTCCAAAAGCCCCGGAATCCAAGCCCACTTTTTCAAGAATTGTAAGCGCTTTAGCTTTGGCATCAGCTTTTTTCATGCCCTGAGCGATCGGACCTACTGTTACAATATGGCCAATGGTGGAGCGTGGGTTAAGAGAGGCGAAGGGATCTTGAAAGATCATCTGGATCTTTGGCCGCAGGCCGCGGAAATCACTTTCCCTCATGGAAGCGATGTCTTGCCCCTCGTAGAGAATTTGGCCGCTATCGCTGTCCAGTAACTTGATCAGCAAGCGACCCAGTGATGTTTTGCCTGAGCCGCTTTCGCCCACGACCCCAAGCGTCCTGCCTCGGCGCAGGGTGAAACTTGCATCCTGCACAGCTTTGACTTCGCGCACTCGGCTAAACCAACCGCCCCCGCTCCGGTACACCATATTGAGCTTTTCGACGGCCAGCACAGGCTCATCGGTTTCATCTCTATATTCGGAAGCATTTGGGCGATCTGTCTCTCTGAGACGTGGTACGGCGGCAATCAGGCGCTTGGTGTAGGGGTGCTGGGGCGCGGTAAACACCGTATCGGCAACTCCTTCCTCGACCATGTGCCCCTTTTCCATGACGATCACCCGGTCGGCAATCTCTGCCACAACACCGAAGTCGTGGGTAATGAACAGCACGCTCATGCCCTTTTTGCGCTGGATTTTCTGGATCAATTCGAGAATTTGCGCCTGTGTCGTGACATCCAAGGCGGTGGTGGGCTCATCGGCAATCAATATGTCAGGCTCAAGGGCGAGAGCCATTGCGATCATCACACGCTGACGCTGCCCGCCAGATAGACGGAACGGATATTGATGCAGCATCAGTGTCGGATCGGGTAAACCAACCTCGGTCAGCAACTCGAGCGCGCGCTTTTCTCGCGTCTCAGTTGTTCCTTCCCCGTGCGCCGCCATGACTTCCATAACCTGATCGCCGACGGTCATCAGCGGGTTGAGAGCCGACAGCGGGTCTTGGAATATCATTGAAACGACCCGGCCCCGCAGCTTGCGCAAAGCAGTCTTTTCAAGCTTCAGGAGATTCTGACCCTGAAAAAGGATCTCGCCGGAACTGACATGCATCAAAGACGGCAGTAGCCCCATCAGCGCGTTGGCGGTTACCGATTTGCCTGATCCAGATTCGCCGATAACGCAGAGAATTTCACCGCGAGGAAGGTCGAAGGAAATATCTTGCACTGCATGTTGGCGCTCCATCCCTTTGGGCAAATCAACTGTAAGATTGCGAACCGAAAGCACGGAATCTGACATCGCTGTTTCGGCCTTATTTTTGGAGATTCTGCCTTGTGCTATCACTGCGGCCTGCTCCTGAGATTTTTTCAGTAATGAAATTATGACAACGGCTATAATGAAAAAATCGTTTAGTCACGCAAATTTTTTCATTTTTTTCACTTAGTGGCTTGCAATGGCCCGCTATGCTTTTCATTATTGAAGGTATCAGGCGGTTCTTGATCCAGGGGCTGCTCCTTTTCCACAAGGGTTGCTCATGACCACATCAAAGCCCAACCCTGAGGCCCCGATTGGGGCAACCTTCCGTCGTCAGCGACATGAAAAGGGCATGTCCCTTCAGGAACTGGCTCGGGAATCGGGTGTGTCAGTCGGTATGATCAGCCAGATTGAACGCGACATTGCTAATCCGTCAATGCGCGTTCTCACAGCATTGCGGCGCGCGCTTAACATGCCGATGCAAGAAATGTTCAGCGATAGCCCTGATGGATCGGATGAAGAGCCTGCCTTCCTCCGCCGCGCAGCAAATCGGCCGCATATTGACCTCGGGTCGCTGAAAAAGGAATTACTCACTTCTGGAGGAAATCATCATTTGCAGATGATGATCCTGACGATCGCATCGGAGGCCACCTCAGGCAATACTGCTCTGAGTTACCCTGCAGAGAAAGGAGGGCTTGTTCTCGAAGGAGAACTGACGCTCTTCGTCAACGGTCAGAGCGCCGTACTGCAGGAAGGCGATAGTTTTGTTTTTGACAGTTCGTTGGAGCATAGCTTCAGGAACGATAGCGACGCGCCGGCCCGCATTCTTTGGGTGATCGGCGCTGTGCAATTTGATCGTCACTTATAACCTCCGTAGGAGCCCCAAGATGTCCGCCGAAAACACCACGTTAAAATGCATGCCATACTGGTGGGAAGCTGCGCCTATCTCATCGTTGCCAGAGATGCCGCTGGACAGGCGTGTCGATGTCGCAATTATCGGCGCGGGGTATGCGGGGCTGACGGCCGGATTGACATTGGCCCGCGCCGGTCGATCGGTAGCTGTATATGATAAACAACACCCGGGAGAAGGCGCTTCCTCCCGGAATGGGGGCATCACCAGCGGCAACATCAGGCTCGATCACGCGACTTTGGTGAAGAAATTTGGCCAAGAACGCGCTGACGCCATCACACTCGAGGGAAAAGACGCACGGCAGCATCTGTACGAAATGATCGCCGCCGAGGAACTTGATTGCGACTTTGTTCAGGTCGGTCGGTTCGGTGGCGCGCTTGGCGCTAATGACTATGAGCGGATGGCACGTCATGCCGAACATTTGGAGCGCAAGCTGGGAATCGAGTCTTATGCTGTCCCGCACGCTGAGCAGCATAAGTATGTCGGCACGGACTTCTTCCGGGGAGGCAGCGTGCGCATGGATATTGGCGGCCTACACCCTGCGAAGTTCATCGCCGAACTCCTGCGTGTGACACGGGCTGCGGGTGTTGCTGTGCATTCAGACACAGCGGTCGAGGGCATCACGCAAGATGCGACCGGCTTCAATGTGCGCACCGCCCGAGGGCAGGTCCACGCGCGGCAGGTTCTTGTATGTACGAATGGCTACACCGATGGCGCCACGCCATGGCTACGGCGTCGCATTGTGCCGGTGCGCAGTCGGATCATTGCCACGGAGCCCTTGCCCCCTGAGTTGATGGATAAACTCATGCCGCGCCGCATGATGCTAAATGACACTCGCACGCTCGGCTTCTATTTCCGGCCGTCCCCGGATGGGACGCGTATCTTACTAGGTGGTCGAGACGGGACCAATCTTGAGGACCCCACCAAGCCGGTCGCCTATCTACGTCGCAACCTGCTTGAGTTGTTTCCCGAGCTGAAGGCTTTTGGCATCTCGCATACGTGGTATGGCAAGGTCGCCATGCACCGCGATATGATCCCCCGAATCTTTGAAAGCAAAGGTTTGACCTACGCGACTGGGTTCTGTGGCTCAGGAGTTGTCTGGGCGCCTTGGATTGGACGCAAGGCAGCGCAGAAAATTCTGGGAAATACCAATGAGGCTCCTTCGGCTTTTGACTTCCAGCCGCCAGCGGCCATTCCGCTTTACAATGGAAAACCCTGGTTTATGCCTTTTTTCATGATGAAATACCGGATGGATGATCGAATTAAGATGCGCCGGGCAGGACGTTTGTAAAAATCCCGCTACCCGTTGACCGCCAACAAACTCAAGGTGGTGAAACAAGAGAAGATAAATCTGGCTATTGGCGGACTTTAATCAGAAACGACCTCATCATGTTGGGCGCATACCAGTTGTCCATGGTAATTTACCTGTCAATTTTCTCATTTAAAGAAAGCGAAAACGCACGACTGAAAAAAGAGCTTTTCTCTTTGTCGAGGCGGCGCAGTGACCACCATGTTTGAGCCCATTTTGTCTGATGCTGCGATTAGCCTTAAAGCCCGCTCTGGTAAGCGCGTCGGGATCATCCCGACGCACAACAAAGTCGGTCTGGGTGATCTGTCCTGGCTCCAAACCAGAAGCGAATTTGCCAAACATGGTCCGCCCTGATCGGTTCGTCGCGGAGTATAATTAAACGGAGACTTAAAATGAACGCACAAGTGAATCTCGAAGGCCTTGATGTTGGTTATGATGTCCCAGCTCTTCCTGGAATGGAGGAAGCGGACATTCAGACACCCTGCCTTGTGCTGGATCTTGATGCGCTTGAACGCAACATTAGAAAAATGGGCGATTATGCCGAAGCCCATGGCATGCGACACCGCGCACACGGCAAAATGCACAAATCCGTCGATGTGGCTAAGCTACAAGTAAAACTGGGCGGCGCTGTCGGGGTTTGCTGTCAGAAAGTATCCGAGGCCGAGGTGTTCGCCCGTGGTGGCATCAAGGACGTTCTGGTATCCAACCAAGTGCGTGACCTTCAGAAAATTGACCGTTTAGCGCGTTTGCCAATACTTGGTGCCCGCATAATCGTCTGCGTCGATGATGTTGAAAACGTCGCCGACCTTTCGGCGGCTGCCCAAAAGCACGGAACCAAGCTTGAAATCCTTGTCGAGATAGATTGTGGCGCAGGCCGCTGCGGGGTATCCACCACACCAGCTGTTATCGAGATTGCCAAGGCGGTAGTGGCGGCTGACAATGTCAAATTTGCTGGTATCCAGGCCTATCAAGGTGCGATGCAGCATTTGGTCAGCTATGACGCTCGCAAGGAAAAGCTCGATATCGCAATTGCCATGGTTCAGGATGCGGTTGATGGCCTGAAAGCCGAAGGTATCGAATGTGAACTGGTGTCCGGCGGCGGCACAGGATCGTATTATTTTGAAAGCAATTCTGGCGTTTACAACGAATTACAGTGCGGCTCTTATGCGTTCATGGACGCCGATTACGGTCGTGTTCTGGCTAAGGACGGTCGCCGGATCGATCAAGGCGAGTGGGAAAATGCTTTTTTCATCTTAACCCAAGTCATGAGTCACGTGAAAGCGGATAAGGCAATCTGCGACGCCGGGCTTAAGGCCCAGTCCACTGACAGCGGCCTGCCGCTTATATTTGGCCGTGACGATGTGGAGTATGTCGAGTGCTCGGACGAGCATGGCGTAATCGCAGATCCAAAAGCGGTGCTGAAGGTGGGCGAGAAACTACGCCTCGTTCCGGGCCACTGCGATCCGACCACAAATGTTCATGATTGGTTTGTTGGCGTGAGAGGCGGCAAGGTTGAGGCCGTCTGGCCAGTCTCCGCCCGCGGGAAAGCCTACTAAGTCAAATCTGAAAGTGTGCGCAGACAAGCCTTTTAAGCTATCAGATTAGGCCGACTATTATGAGTGGGTTTGAGGATTTCAGCGTCCGATCCTTGCGTGTTTCAGCGGTACTCACCTTACCGATCGCTCTGGTAATCGCGCGGTGGTTCCGGTCGGGAGCTGTACTTTGGATGCTGGCGGTTAATCTATCAGTAGATGACCTCCATCGGTTCCTTGATTGGGGAAATTATTGGCCAGCAGATGGATTCTTTTCAGTTCCTCCCTCCAAAGATTTCTTTCTCGAACATCCGTTTCTTTAGCACGCGGAGCTTGCGATCGTACTGTGGCTGGTCCGTATTGGAATACTTCGCAAACCTTAAAATGATGGAACGGAAGAGTTTGCAATGTCAAAAAAACTGGGACAGTTGCATTAACTGGAACCCGGAATTTCTTGAGCTCAATCCGATCTATATCTAGTGGTAAAGTGACATATTTTTATGGATATCTGCCTCGGATATGGAATCTGCAAGCGCCAAGTTTTAGCTTGTTTGGATTAATGCAACAGTCCCTCCACGAAGCAGGACATCTTCTCGCGGCATTACTGTCTCCCTTGCCGACTCCTGTTAGGGCTTGGATGACGGCTCGGGGTGGACATGTTGAGCCAGCTCCGTTGCCTACGATCACACCTAAGCTAGCAGAGGCCAAACTTAGGATGTGTCTTGCAGGCCGCGCGGCCGAGGCTTTGGTTTTGGGCGAGGTGAGCAATGGCGCCGGGCTTGGTCCGACCAGCGATCTTGCCCAGGCGACCAAGCTTGCGCTCGAGATGGACTTGAATTGGTCGTTCGGGGGCGCTGACTTGGTTTGGCGGGATGCGAGCCAAGTGGATTTTGACAGGCTCCCCATCAGGACGCAGCAGCGGCTCCGGGCGACGCTGCAGGATGCAGAAGTGGCTGTCAGCAGTTTGCTTGAGGAAAACCTACATAGTCTGAAGCGGATCGCAGCTGAGCTGATTTGCAAAAGAGAGCTGACGGGGAGGGGTTTGGATGAACTTTCCAAAGATTTATTTCCTTCGCAGCGTTCCTTAGGCACGACACGCCTGCCAGAATGCCCGCACAACACCTCGTAGTTGCTACTTTCCGACTGGCTGGCGGAAGCCCTTTGGGCTCCGGCCGTCCACCATTCTGAGCGTCTTCTCTGTTCCACCATATACTTGGCACGCTCCCGGCGGATCCTTGAGAGCAACCCGGGGGTGGCCGGTCCAGCGCATCGAGAAGGTTGTTTTTCGGCCGTGCCTCCTCTCAGGTGTGTCGGCATGACACTCATGTCGTCGGGCCCTCGGGTGGGGTGTCTGTCGGAGGCTCATCCCAGCCTCTGAAGCCCCGTGTCGCATGGCGGATTATATCTTCATGTGCCGCGGGCCGAACAATGACTTCTCTAAAGGCCCGTTGGTTTATGAAGCAATAATCGCGTTGAGCGTGCATCAGTCGCCAGCCGTCGCGCACGCGCCGCAGAACAACATAAGTTGTGATGCTTCTGCCGATCCGTATACGCGCAGACCTTTTGCCACCAGGGCGATAGAGCACTATGGTACCAGGACGGCTCTTGACCTTGACACCGCGACTATCGAGCAGGTCCTCGCACTCATGAGCGATGCCAATGAGTCTATCCGGGCAGATCGTCCAAGTCCGGGCTTTTCCGTTCACATGGTTCAGAACTGCCGCCATTTCCGCTCTATTGGCCGTTTTGATCTGATGCTTTTCGAGTCTTTTCTGTTCTAATTCAGCCTGGAGGCTCGAGATATGTTCGGGTTGCCAATTATCCAGCCAGCGCTTTGATTCTTGGGCCGCTGCCAGTGTTTTTTCTCCAAGCTCGATTTCAAAGTCGAGTTTGAGTATTTTATTCTCGGCTTTACGGCTTGTTATAATTGGGTAGGTCGTCATTAATATTTCTCCATAAAAAACTTTTTTATGAGAAGTATCCAGTAATTGGGTTATTCTTTGCTGGAACTCTCACAAACAGATATACATGAAGCTGTTTAAAGAATGATGAAAGTACGCGGAAAATAGAATAGGATATAAATTACATTCATTGCAATTAGCCGCCATGCAGAAGTATCAGACGTATTTCGTGGAAAGCATCATCGGGCCAGAAATTGCTTTTGATCTCTCGAAAGATCGTCGGTTTGTGACGCTTTAGAATCCGCTGCATCTCCGCGACGAGGAACTTTGCCAGCCGTCAGCCCTCGATCTTTCATCGCTTCTGAAGTAATAGTCGCGTCTAAACCGCTCCCATACCGATTCCTCTCATTAGATAAACTACTGTTTTCTAACAAGAGTCGCACTTGATGGTAGCGCGCGCCGCTACACAGAAAAATCGCATAAGGTTAATTATGTTATTAATTACGCGTACTGGGGAGGCGAAGCGTCGTAACCTAAAGCATAGCCCGCGCCGCCCACTGTCCGGATTGGCTCGCTACCGCCTTCGCGCGTCAGCGCTATGCGTAGCCGTACGATATGAACGTCGACCGTGCGCGTATCGACAAAGTTGTCGCGACCCCAGACGTGATCAAGCAGTCGATCGCGGATGAAGACCCGCCCGGGCTTTTCCGGCAACGTTGTCAGCAGCCGATACTCCGTTAGGCCTACCTTCAGTTCATTGCCCGCACGGCTCACGCGGTGCCGCTCCGGGTCGAGCTGGATATCGTCAAAGCTGAGCAGCGCGCCTGCGGCCGCTGGATGTGTCCGCCGCAACTGCGTGCGCACCCGCGCCATCAGCCCGGTCATTTTTTGACCAGTATTTACCATTTCAGATGCTCCCCCCCATCGGTGCAGACTAGTTGCCCGGTGACCGACGACGCATCAATGAAATAGCCTAAAGCTGCGGTGATATCTTCAAGGTTTACCCCCCGCTCCAAAACGGTGTCCCGGCGCTCTTGCGTAAAGACTTCTTCAGTCTGATGTTGGCCTTGCAAAGTCGGTCCAGGGCCTATGCCGTTCACTCGGATCGCCGGAGCCAATGCTTGGGCCGTCGTCCGCGTCATGGCCCAAAGGCCCATCTTGGCAATCGTATAACTCATGAACTCTGGCGTCAGGCTCAGCACGCGTTGGTCGATCATATTTACAATGAGCCCGGTGGCGCGCGGCTCGCCGCGTTCATCTGACGTGGCCTGCAGCTCCTGCGCCGCCATGGCTTGCGTCAGGATAAAGGGCGCGCGCAGGTTGCTGCCAATATGACGCTCCCAGCTTTCAGGGGTGGCCGAATAGATATCGTCCGCCTCAAATATTGAAGCGTTATTGACCAAACAGGTAATAGGACCTCCAAGCGCCACCACCGCGCGGGGAATTAGGGCCTGTGTTTCAGCTTCATGGAGTAAATTGGCTTGCAATAGAGAAGCCCGCCGCCCCTGCGCTATAATGCTAGCGGCGGTTTCTTCCGCCGCCGCCCGTGAGGTGGCGTAATGCACGGCCACATCAAACCCGCGTCCCGCAAGGTAAAGCGCCATAGCGCGCCCAAGACGCTTTCCTGCGCCGGTCACCAGTGCTCGATGCATGGCGCCTCTCCTTAGATGATAAGTACATTTGGCTAAAACACATAAAGCGCGCGCAGCACCAGACCCCCAAAAACAGGCCCAGAGTTCACGCCCACGCCTCAGCCGACATGGAAAAGCGTATTGAACAGCTTCGGATCGAAACTTTGCGCCGCAAAGGTATCGCCTTGGATCAGTACGCTAATGGCATCATGACTATGCAAGCTTTCTTGATGGCTCGCGACAATGCGGAAGTCCCCTACCCGCGCCTCCGCAAGAAGTTGTTCGCAAAAGAGCCGCGCCGCATCTTCGACGAAGATCGGGTTGGCCGCGTTCAGCTCAGCAAAAGCCTGTTCGTCTTCGCGTTTGACCATCACTTGGGTCTCTGTCGGCACCGCGCGGCGGCAGAGGTCAATCAGGTCTTCAATCCAGAGGCACTTCTCTGCATCGATGACCTCCACCGAAATCCGCGCGACCGAGCGCTGTGAATGCGGCGTGGCCAGTTGGCCCCGGGTTGCGCGGGCATGTTCGCTCAACTCCAGCGAACAGGGACAGGTGCTGGAGTAAACATAGTCCAGATGGACTATTTTTTTGCGTTTTCCCTCCTGCTCCACAAATTCGAGCGCGAGGTCGTAATATTGGTAGCCGGTCAGCCTCGAGCGCAGGCTGGTGACCTGCATCGGGAAAGAAAACCGCATCTGGATCCGCGCATCAAGACTTTCCAGATCGGCCTTATAATCATTCAGAGCGGCTTCGATCACTTCAAAACTGAAAGTGGCTTCGGCATGGCAGTAGAAGCTGCGCATGATACGGGACATGTTGATGCCCTTCTTCTTGGCATCAAGCGACACCGATCCGGTGACTGAGGTTTCAAGTTGCAAGTCACCCCCGCCGCGGCTGTGATAGCGGATTGGGAGGCGGAAATTCGAAATGCCCACATGCTGGATCAACTGCTGCGCGCCGCGGATCAGGCTGGTAGGGCCGTTTTGCAGATCAGGCAAGGTGGCTTTGTAATTGTCGCCCACGGTGAAATCCGTTGGATAGATGCGGGTAAACGCAGGGTACCCCGCACCGGTCAACATCTGCACAACCGCAGGATCGAGAGCGGCGATCTCGGCCGGAGTGGCTTTCTGGCCCCAGGCATGTAGAGTGGCCAGCGCAGCTTTGGCCGCCTCCCGATCAGGAGTATCTGACGTCTCTGTCCCAATATTCATAAGCGCCCCTTCGCACTGTCGGCCGCACGCTAAAGTAGTTTAAACAGCAACACCATGGCACACGCAGCAAGACGACATTTTGGATGTCCTCCTTCACCGAGAGGCTCAGATTAAGAGCCTTAGCGCTTGCCAATGTTTACAGAGCATGCAGACAGCCAATGCGATATCCCAGCCTGAATTGACTTGCCAAGTGTTTCCCACCTAAATGCACAATTTATAGTAATATGCGAGGCGACAGGTGCCCCTTTTAAAAATCAACGATAAGCTTCTGCATTTTGTCCATATCCCCAAGACGGGTGGGTCGTGCATTACAAGCTATCTCCGGGCCAAGGGGCCGCTGGCTCTTTACAGTCGGGAGCCGGTAGAATGGTCTAAAACCACGCCCCAGCATATGGAAGCAGCAACGCAGCGCATGATCTTACCCTACGGGTTTTGTGATCATCGGTTCTGTATTCTGCGTGATCCGTTTGAGCGGTTGCTCAGCGAGTACCGCTACCGTGCGACCCGAATAAATCCCCCCGAGGCGCTGCCAGAGCACATCGTGCCCGGCGACACCCTGACCGTGGAGCTTGATTGGGGGAAAGAGTTTTGCGGTACTTTTGATGCGTGGGTTGCAAAGGTTTTTGCAGATCAGATTGATGATCCCTATCTGTCGGATAATCACATCCGACCTCAGGCGGAGTTTACCGGACCCGACGTAAAGATTTTCCTCTTTGAGGAAGGCCTAGAGCAGGTATTCCGTTGGGTTGACCATATCACTCAAACCGACCGTGCCATTGTGCCTCTCGACCGCAACAGTAGCGTGAAGTTCTCCATACAAATGCTTGAACAAACAAGAGAATCAATAGAATCATTCTACCAAGAAGACCTGCAGCTGATCCACCAAATTAAAGCAGCAAGGAGATCCGCGTTGCACGTTCCACACTGAATCTTAGGAGGCCATAAATGGCCTTACAGGGTTTCCTCGTGGTGAAGCGTTAGCCATCTCCCGCGCCATCCAAGGCACGCGCCCTGTCGCGCAGTTTCAGCGCAACACCTACTACAGGCCACCCGCATAGCTCTCATTCAAGTCCATGGCGGCGCCGCAAGGTAGCCCCCTGCTGGGGGCAAGCAAGATTAGGCAGGTACAGGATGGGCATTCAAAGCCTCAGTACATTACTGCAAAGCGGCATCAATTTTGGCAAATGCCTCAAAATTGCCACCAATATCTGGTCGTTTTCTAACCGACATGCGATAGCAACAAAGACTACCAAGGATTGCTCATGCGACTGAAGAATTTTCTGAATGCCATCTTCGTGGCTGCCCTGCTCGCCCTTCCCACTCTGGGGGCCGCGCAAACAATCTTGACGGTTTCGACCCCTGAGCAATCCGTGACGTATACGCTGGAAGAACTGCTCGCGCTACCTCAGACCACCGTTGTGACCAAAAACGACTATGTGGATACCGCAGCCACGTTCCAAGGACCGCGTTTGCACGCTGTGCTGAAGCCCCTAAATGTAGGGCCTGATGCGACCCTAAAGATGGTCGCACTCAATGATTTCAGCTCAAATGTGCCAGCCGTAGATGCCTTCGATTACGATGTCATTCTGGCAGTCCTACGTGATGGTGAGCCGATGTCGGTTCGGGACAAAGGACCTATATGGGTCATTTATCCAATGGACGACCATGCGGAGCTTCGAGACGATTCTTTTAATGGCAGACTAGTATGGCAGCTCAAAACCATAGCTGTCGAGTGACTGATAAAAACAGAATCATTCGCGCGGTACTCCTCATAGTTTTTTTCGGTGCCGTGCTCTTTGGTATCGGGGTCATCTATAAGCTGAGCGATAGGGTCGATAATATCCAGACCGCGGAACAAAGCGACCCGCTTTGGATCGGCTCACAGCTTCAGTTCGAAGTCCTCAGACTTGAGAAAGAACTTAGTGAAGTCGCGCTCGGCCTTAAACCGCCAACCAATGTGGCTTTGCGCTTTAACATCGCCTGGAGCCGGATCACAATCCTCCAAGAGGGTAAGCTTTCAGATCTCATCACGAGCTTTGGCATAGATCAAACAGTGCTTTCTGATCTTGAGGAGACCTTCCAGACCGTTGAGCCCGATATTGCTGAGTTCATATCACAAGAGCGGACAAATGACGCGGGCCGGCAAAAGGCCGCTGAGATTCTCGCAGAACTCGAAGGCTACGACATCGCTTTACGCAATCTGTTGGTGGCTCTTGCCCAGGCCAAAAACAGCACTCTATCAGAGTTCCGAACGGGTCTGCTGTCATTATCGCATGTCATCGCCTATCTCGGCACTACGCTTTTAATCCTTTTCGGGATCTTTGTTTCTCTGCTTCTGCTCGAACTTCGCGTCGCAAAGAAAAGGGAAAGGGAAATGCGCACTCTGGCTGAAGAAGCAACCTCAGCAGCACGCATGAAAATGAACTTCATGAGTGTGGTCAGCCACGAATTGCGCACGCCGTTGACGTCGCTGTTAGGCGGGTTGTCTTTGCTGAAAGCCAGGGTCGGCGACACAATGAAAGACCAGACCGCTCTTAAACTACTCGATGTCGCCGACCGCAACGGAAATCGGCTCCTTACACTCGTCAATGATATTTTGGACGCCCAGGCATTAAGCGAAGGGAAAGTCTCCGTAAGACGCGAGACGGTGGACCTCAATGACGTGGTCACAACCGCGGTTGAGAACTGTCAAGTCTACGCAGGAAAACTGGGAGTCAGCTTCGCTGTCCACACACCCCAGGAACCCGCGATCACCCTTACTGACAGCGCACGGGTCACGCAAATCTTGAACAACCTGATCTCCAACGCCGCCAAATTCACCTCCGCCGGTGATGTGGTTGAAGTTCGCTTGACGCAGATCAGCGGCAGAGCGCGGATTGAGGTTACTGACCATGGGATCGGCATCCCCGCAGACTTGCAACCTGACATCTTCACCCCTTTTCATCAGATTAACCCTGGCACCACGGGCGCAAACAAAAGCAGTGGCCTGGGTTTGAGCATCACCAAACAGTTGGTAGACCTGCTCGGCGGAAAGGTGGGGTTTACCTCCGTTGAGGGCGAAGGATCGGTGTTCTGGATTGAATTGACGTTGCACTTGCAATCTCATCTGGCCGAGAGCGCATAATTTTCTCCTACATTTCCTACCCCACTAAATTAAAGCATTGTCCGGCCGACGGATCGAAACCCACAATGTGGAAGGTGTCCTTGCCGATATCAATCCCGATCGACATCAGTTCATCAAAGTCTATATTCGCCATGATACTTCTCCTATCTGCGGATGAAATAGGCTCAGCCTAACCTGCTGGATGAAGCAGCCGGTACATCCCATTAGCGGACATCGGACCAAACGTCACTCGCTGCACCGCAGCCTATTTTCGCCGATCTTTCTCTGAGGTTGCGCCGACGCTATTCGCGCGAAGGTAGGGAGCTTCAAGAATTTCGACTTCTGGCAATTTTTTGAGTTCGGCTTTTTCTAACCTTGCGTCGCAGCTTTGTTGAATTTAACAATTTCTCAAAAAAGTGATTGCACGGTTTTAAATATTACTTTCATGCGGGTCCGTTGCATTAACTGCCCGACCACCGCAAGTGTTCGCCTGTATCAGCCCCTGACCATCGTCACTGACAAGGCGCACAGCTACGCCAAGGTGATCGGCGAGATCAACGACCGGCTCGGGCCAGAGCACACAATCCGCCATGTCGATCGCAAGTACCTGAACAACCGGATCGAGAGCGATCATGCTGCAACAAAACAGCGGCTGCGACCGATGCGTGGCTTCCAGACCATGGCTGGCGCCAAGGCCGCGCTCGCCGGGATCGAAACCTTCCGCACCATCCGCAAGGGTCAGTTCGAAAGCTGCAGGACCGGAGTTAAAAACGAGATCGACTTCGTCGCCAAACTCTTCCCGGAAGCCGCTTGATGATCGCAGTTCCTGCTTTTACTGCGCCGAAGCAGCGTTAATGCAACGGACCCCCAGGCATTTCCAAAAGAGGAGCCTTCAGCCAAGATCTCATTTCTAAGCGCTTTGGCAGAGGACGTCATTAAATCGCCGCAATCCCATATACACTCTTTAGTATGTAATAATACCAAAGACTGTATAACGAGAATGGTAGTTTTTCAGAAATCGAGAACATAGCTTTGTCTGGCACGATCCCATTAGAGCCTTAAGGGCCCGCCGAGTACGGTCCACTTCACGAAATCTGATCTAAGCCTGCCATATCAAGCTCAAAGGACCAAGCACATGAAGATCCTAGCTGTCGATGACAACCAATTCATCCGCGAGTTCTTGCCCGCGATCTTGAAAGACACCGATTTTTCAAATGTAACTGTTGCGGCTTCAGGCAAAGAAGCGCTTGCGATTATCGAAGCCACAACGCAACCCTTTGATTGCTTGCTACTGGACATCGTGATGCCCTTCATGGATGGGATAACGCTATGCCGCAAAATTCGGGCGATCTCGAGCTACCGCACGACACCGATCATTATGCTGACCCTCAAATCTGACGCGATATCAATTGAGAAAGCGTTTGCTGCCGGCGCCAATGACTATATCGTTAAGCCCTTTGAGGTTCGGGAAGTTGAACGGCGTCTGCGCGTAATCCAGCGCCTCTTGGACAGCTCGGAAGTGGCTCTGCGCCTTGATCCAAAATCAATGCTTTCAGGTGGCACCTTGGGGTTGCACGACTTCGAGCTCAAGGAACCGGTTCACGTCCTTGGCGTCCCTCAATTGGTCCCCCCTTTTTCGCTTGGTAATTACCTGTCGCAGCTTTCCCGCAAGCACTTACAAATCTGCCAGGTTTTCTGCGCACAAATCGAAGACGTCGAAGCCCTATACACTTATGCGAACAGCCGCGAATACGCTATGGCCATCGGCAACGTAGCAGCCGCAATCAGCACGGTCGTAGACTGCCCACAACTTCTCATGGCGCATTTTGGCGGGGGCACAATATTGAGCATCGTCACCGGTGACAGCCTGCCAGACTGGCCGCAAATAGAAGAGTTGGTCCTCGCGGATCTGCAGATCATGGGCCCATGGGGAGAGGAAGCGGATAAGGCGCCGATCACTGTTTCAATCGGCCGACCTGTGCGCCCAAATGCCAATCGAACACAGCGGGTTCGCAACACTTTCAACCGAGCGGTTGATAGGGCCGCGGGACGTCAAAACTCCAAGAACAACCTCTGGACTCCTCATACATCTGCGGTGTCATCTGCCCGTTGATTTCCTGATAGAATAAGGAACGGTTTATCTGCTTTGGCCCCTTCTCGTTCATGCAGTGGGGCCAAGCTACTTTCCTCAGGCAAAGGATCTGTTGGTGCGCCAGGTATGTGGAGCCCTTGGAGGATATCCGCGCGCACCAAAGCAGCAATCCTAACAGCGCAGGCCCCTCCTAACATAAATGCGAAGAGCACGGCCCAGAGGCCCCCGCCCAGCAAATACACGAGAAATGCCGTGATGATCGCGCAGAGCAAACCAATAAGGACAATGCTCTTCGGGACTGGAACAAAAGACGTGCTAAAGGCGGAGAGCCTGCCACCTGATGCTGCGGATAATCCCTTCTCTTTCGCAGGCCTCATTCTCAGCTACCGTCGTCGCGATGAGGGCACATGCGGCGGCGACCATAGAATGTGTAGGCTGAAAATATCACGCTACCGTCCGTTTCGGTTCAGCGGAAAGGAGAGGTCAACAGATAAGCTGCTTGGGCACACAACTTTGGCTCATCAGCCTTCTAGGCCCCTCCAGTAGCTACAAAGCTTCCGAAGGGGCCTAGATATTTCAGATCACCCGTAGGATTAGATACTGCCTAGGTCGTCGCCATTAAGACCTCCGAGGAGATCGGTAACTTCGCCAAGCGTCTCTCCAAGTGGGTTATCACCGCCGAGCAATCCGCCTCCGAGGTCACCAGAACCACTATTTGATCCCGTCAGCCCCCCAAGTACGTCACCCAATGGCCCCTCTTCTCCGGTCAGGCCATCTAGAACATCACCCAGAGGAGCCTCCTCCCCTGTGAGGCCGCCGAATACGTCACCCAGAAGGCCGCCTAAAGGATCATGGGCACCACCATCACTACCAGTGCCTTCACCAAGTGTGCCAGTACTGGTTAGTTCGCCAACAATACCGCCAGAACCAGTGATATCTGACAAAACGCCCTCGTTCCCGACAATCTCGCCAAGCAAGCCCTCAGAACCTGTCAGCTCGCCCAGAACCCCTGAATTGCCGGTGAGATCACCTAGCAACCCGCCATCGGAGATAACGCCGTCGACCACGCCAATGCTGTCATTAGGGACGCCATCTCCTAAGACAGGCTGTCCCAAGAGGGCCTCCCCCACCGTATTTGCCGGTGTTCCTTCGCCGACCAGACCCCCAAGCAGACCCTCAGATCCCGTAAGTTCTCCAAGAACCCCAGAGTTCCCTGTCAAATCCCCAAGCAGTCCATCATCGGAGATCACTGGGTCAAGGAAGCCTTGATCGCTTGCTTCCGTAGGAACTGCGGGTTCCAGCAGTCCATCGCCTCCAAGAAGCCCGCCCAGAAGATCATCCACACCGCCCTCGCTTGCGGTCGTACCTCCGCCGAGAGTACCAGTACCGGTGAGTTCGCCGACAAGCCCGTCCGAACCAGTGACGTCAGACAAAACGCCCTCGTTTCCGACAAGATCACCCAACAAGCCATCAGAGCCTGTCCCCTCACCCAGAACCCCCGAATTGCCAGTAAGATCACCTAGCAGGCCTCCGTCAGAGACGGCCCCGTCAACCAAGCCAATACTGTCATCAGGGACGCCCTTTCCGAGGAACGGCTGACCTAGAAGGTCCTCACCCGCGGAGCCAAGCGGGGTGCCCTCTCCAATCAGATCACCGAGCAGGCCCTCAGAGCCCGTAATGTCCCCAAGAACGCCAGAGTTGCCGGTCACCTCGCCTAAAAGACCATCATCAGAGAGCACCGGATCAAGGAAACCTTGATTACTCGGATCGGTCGGGTCCGTGGGATCAGTTGGATCGGTCGGGTCCGTGGGATCAGTCGGATCGGTCGGGTCCGTGGGATCAGT